>NZ_JABMCI010000069.1 GCF_013359775.1 Cellulomonas humilata
CGTCCTGATCCAGAACATCACCATGCTCGAGGTCTGGAACAGCGTCCTCGCCCAGATCGAGGCGCTCACCGGGATCACCAGCTACGCCGTCATCTTCACCGTGGCGTTCGCCGTCGCCGTGTCGGTGCCCGTGGGCCTGCTGGCCCTGGCATCGCGCATCGCCGCCAGTCGGAACCTCGACGACACCAAGCTGAACTTCGCGCGGTTCGGGTATGCACTCATCCCCCTGGACGTCGCCGCGCACCTCGCGCACAACCTGTTCCACCTGCTCGCCGAGGGCGGGTCCGTCTACTACACCGTCGGCGCACTGGTCGGCGTCGGCGGCACCGGCGGCGACCCTGCCCTCATGAGCACGGGGGCCATCCAGGTCCTGCAGTTCGCCCTGCTCGCCCTGGGCGTCGCGGGCTCGCTCTACACGGCGCGACGCATCGCCCACCGCCGCTACCGCACCGCGAGCCGCCGCCGGTCGACCTTGATCCCCTACGTCGCCATCATCGTGCTGCTGGGCGCGATCAACGTGTGGATGTTCCTGCTGCCCATGGCCCACCGCATGTGACTCGCGGCCGTCCTCGCCAAGGAGGGCTTGACCTTCGACCCGAGTGGAAGGTTTACGGTCGCGGCATGAGCTACCGCATCGCTGAGGTCGCAGCCCTCGTCGGGGTGCCTGCCACGACGCTGCGCTACTACGAGGACATCGGGCTGATCGACCAGCCCGCCCGAGGCGGCAACGGGTACCGGTCCTACGACGACGCCGATCTCGCGCGGCTGCGGTTCATCACCGCGACCAAGAACCTCGGCATCCCGTTGGCCGACGTCGCCGAGCTGGTGAAGGCCTACGACGTCGAGGAGTGCTCGACCGTCGCCCACCAGGTCGTGGAGATGGTCGCCCGACGTCTGGCCGAGACCCAGGAGCGCATCGGCGAACTCGTGGCGCTGGCGGCCCAGCTGCAGACGGCCTCGGCCCGGCTGGCTGACGCACCGACGTCGGGTGCCTGCGGGGACGGGTGCCCGTGCGCGACCGCGGCACCCGCGCCCCTGGCCGATCGACGGACGTTCGTCCCGCTGACCCGCGCTCCGGTCGTCGCTGCACCGGATTCACCCGTCATCGCGTGCTCCCTCGACGCCGGCTCGGTGCCGGACCGGATCTCCGACTGGCAGGCGCTGGTCGCCCGGGCGGCGAGCCGCGAACCGATCACCGGCGGCGTCTCCCTGCAGTTCGTCGCCTCGCCCGAGCTGGTCGCGGAGATCGCACGGCTCGCCGCCGCCGAGCAGGACTGCTGCACCTTCTTCACCTTCACCCTGCAGATGACCACCGGCCACGTCCGCCTCGAGGTCCAGGCTCCCGACGCCGCCGCCGACGTCGTCGCGGCCATGTTCGGCACGGCTGCCTGAGCCGGCCCGCACGACCCCGACCGACACCCGAACCGTTCCGGTCGCGATCCGTCCTGCCTGAAACCACCGAGGAGATCCACGATGAGCACCCCGACCACCTACGACCACACGACCACCGGCAAGAAGAAGGGCCTCCTTGCCGGCATCGCCATCGCGGTGGCCTGTGCCGTCGTGTGCTCGCTGCCGCTGATCGCCGCCGGCGGTCTGGTCGCGGGGGTGGGGGCGTTCCTCCTCGGTGGGGAGGCCGTGGCCCTCGGGGTGGTCGTCCTCGTCGGTGTGCTTGTCGGAGCGGCGGTGTGGGTGCGGCGGCGTCGGGATACGGCGGCGGCAACCGCGTGCGGCACGGGGTGCGGGTGCGGCGGCCGCTGCTGACCTCGACCAACCATCGCCGGGCACGTCGAAGGACCGACCATTCCGCGTCAGCACACCGCGGCGGCGAGCGGACCCGCGCGAGACTGCTCCCATGACCCTGCTGCGCTCCCTGCTGCTGTTCGCCGTCGCGGCCGTTGCCGAGATCGGCGGCGCCTGGCTGATCTGGCAGGGCGTCCGCGAGCACCGCGGCGTGCTCTGGATCGGCGCCGGGGTAGTCGCCCTGGGTGCCTACGGGTTCATCGCCACGCTCCAGCCGGACGCGAGCTTCGGACGCATCCTGGCGGCGTACGGCGGGATCTTCGTGGCCGGCTCGCTGGCGTGGGGCATGGCCGTCGACAAGTTCCAGCCCGACCGCTGGGACGTCATCGGCGCGGCCATCTGCCTGCTCGGCGTCGCTGTGATCATGTACGCACCCCGGACCTGACCCGAGCCGGGCGCACAAGACAGCGCCGCTCGGTGCGCTGCAAGGGCGGGCCCGGATCTGCGGGCGCGGCGATCACGGGAGCGTCGACCGGAGAGACCTCGACGACCAGAGCCTGACACTCGCCTCGGCGGTCGTTCAGCCACGAGAAGGGCGTCGATCGGAGGGCGTTCCATACCTAGAGGCGCTAGGGTTTGATACCTAGCACATCAAGGTAGAGGAGCCGTCGTGCGCATCGACAAGGACCTGGTCGCCGCCTCGGCGACACCGCTCGTGCTCGGGATCCTCGCGGACGGCGACCTCTACGGGTACGCGATCCTCAAACGCGTCGGTGAGCTCTCCGGCGGGCGTATGCAGTGGACGGACGGAATGCTCTACCCGCTCCTGCACCGGCTCGAACGGCTCGGTCACGTGTCGTCGTCCTGGGGCACGTCGGAGTCGGGCCGACGCCGCAAGCACTACACGATCACCTCGACCGGCCGCGCGGCGCTCGCCGAGCGGCAGGCGCAGTGGACCGTCGTCGCGGACGCGCTCCGGCAGGTCTGGGAAACGGCGCCGCGGCCCGCGACGGTCGTCGAGGCGTGGGCATGATGGCGCACGACGACGAGCTCGAGGCCCAGGTCGACCGGTGGAGGGGCTACGTGCTCCGACGTCAGGTCATCTCGTCGGCCGACGTCGACGAGCTCGAGGACCACCTGCGGGGGCAGGTGGCCGACCTGCGGGCGACGGGGCTCGATGACGACGAGGCGTTCCTCGTCGCGATCAAGCGGCTCGGCAACGTGGACGCCGTGTCCCGCGAGTACGCACGTGAGCACTCGGACCGGTTGTGGAAGCAGCTCGCGCTGGTCCCCGACAGCACGCTCGGCGCCTCCGGCGCCCCGGCGCCGCGGTGGCGCGAGCTCGCGGTCGTGATCGCGCTCGCGGTCGGCGCGGGCGTCGCGGTGCGGGCCGGGATCGCCTGGTTCGACGACGAGGGTGCGCTCGCCCGCAACGTCGGCCTGCTCGTGGCGCCGTTCCTCGCCGCGTACCTCGGGTGGAAGCGCCAGGTCGGCGTGCGGACGGTCGCGGCGATCGCCGTGCCCTTCGTCGTGCTCGCCGTCGCGCTCAACGTCTACCCGTTCGTCCCTGAGGGATCGACCGAGGTGCTGGCGATCATCCACGCGCCGGTCATCCTGTGGCTGCTGGTGGGGCTCGCGTACGTCGCCGAGTCGTGGCGCTCCGACGGCCGACGCATGGACTTCGTGCGGTTCACGGGCGAGCTCGCGATCTACTACACGCTGCTCGCGCTGGGTGGCGGGGTCCTCCTGGGGCTCACCGCCGGGGTGCTGCAGCTCGTGGGCATCGACCCCGAGCCCGTGATCACCGAGTGGGTGATGCCGTTCGCCGTCCCCGGCGCCCTCGTCGTCGCTGCCTGGCTCGTCGAGGCCAAGCAGGACGTCGTCGAGAACATCGCGCCCGTGCTCACCCGGATCTTCACGCCGCTGACCATCGTCATGCTCGTGGCCGTCCTCGGGGCGCTGATCGCCTCGGGGGGCCTCGTCGAGGTGGACCGCAACCTGCTCATCCTCATGGACGCGATCCTCGTGCTGGTCCTGGCGCTGCTCCTCTACTCGATCTCGGCCCGCGACCCGCTGGCACCGCCCGCGCTCGCCGACTGGCTCCAGCTCGTCATGGTGGTGGCGGCCCTCGCGGTCGACGTCGTGATGCTGACCGCGATGCTCACGCGGATCGCGGAGTTCGGCACGAGTCCCAACAAGATCGCCGCGCTCGGGCTCAACCTGCTGCTGCTGGTGCACCTCGTGGTCTCGGCGTGGCGGAGCGCTCGTTTCCTGCGCGGTCACGGCACCTTCTCGGAGCTCGAGCGCTGGCAGACGCGGTACCTGCCGGTGTACGCCGCCTGGGCCGCGGTCGTCGTGATCGTGTTCCCGCCGCTGTTCGACTTCGCCTGACGCGCTGCACCGGAACCGCGTGGGTACGTGGAACCTTTCGCCGAGATGCTGCGTGTTGAGGGTGTGACGGTGACCGGGGACGCTGCAGCGGTGCTTGCCGAGGGCGACCCTCCGCGCGAGCACGGCGACGGTGAGGACTGGGTCCTGGTGGCCACGGGTGCCACCTACGAGGACGAGTTCGTGGCGTTCGTGGCGACGTCTCGGGACCCGCTGTTCCGCATGGCATACCTACTGTGCGGCGATCGGCACCGCGCCGAGGACCTGACCCAGCAGACGTTCGAGAAGACCTGGCGGTCCTGGCGCAGCGCGCGGCGCGGTGACCCGTTGGTGTGGGCTCGTCGGATCCTGGCCAACCAACGCATCGACTCCTGGCGCCGCACCCGCCGAGAGGTGCTGACCGGCCTCGAGCAGCCCGATGCCACGAGCCGCTCGTCGACGAGGGCGGTCGACGACCGCGACGCCGTGGTGCGCGCCCTGCTCCTGCTGCCCGTGAAGCAGCGCCGCGTCGTCGTCCTGCGGCACCTGCTCGACCTGTCCGAGGCGGAGGTCGCCGCCGAGCTGGAGATCCCGCTCGGCACCGTGAAGTCCTCAGCAGCGCGGGGCCTGTCCCAGCTGCGGCGCACGCTCGATGAGACACGATCGGAGGACTCATGACGCTCACGACAGATGAGGAGTACGCCGCCCGGCTGCGTACCTCGATGCGTCTCGACGAGCTGCACTCCGACGCGCGGCCCGAGCAGGTGCTCGTCGCCAGCCGTCGCGCTCAACGGCGGCGGGCGTTGCGGACCTCGGCCGTGGTGCTGTGCGGGGTCCTGGCCGTCGGGTTCGCCGGACCGGCCCTGGTGCAGGAGGTGCGTCGCGCTGCGGAGGCGCCGTCGGCGACCCAGCCGGAGGACGTCGAGGTCGTCATCGACACGACGGACGGCACCATCACCCTGCCCCTGGACCGGTACTTCCTCACCGAGACAGAACAGGCGGAGGTTCTCCACGCGAGCGCCCTCGCGATGCACGAGTGCGCCGCAGACCGCGGGTACGTCATCTCCGACGCCGCATCCATGGCCCTCCTGACGCCGTCGACGGAGCCCAACCCGATCGGTGACCGGCGGTTCGGGGTGTGGTGGATGCCGTCCGCAGAGACCTACGGGTACGCCACGTGGTCCACGCCCGGCAACGACTACGGGGTCGCCGACGCACTCTGGGGCGAAGCTCGGACCGATGAGCAGTGGGAGATCCTCGACGAGTGCGGCCGGACTCCCACGGTTCAGCAGTTCTGGCCGGACGCTGAGCTGGGCGAGCCGACGCCCGACTTCCAGAAGCGGGCGCTGGACAGCGGTGCCGGCCAGGCCGCGGTCCGCGACTGGGATGCCTGCCTCGCGACCCACGGGCTGCACGAGACGGGAGGGTGGGGCGTCACCGACGGCACGCGCAACTCGGGGGACACCCCTGCCGACAACGGCGAACCCCTCGGCCCCGACAGCGCCGTCATCGACGCTCAGTGCAAGGCGGACGTCGACCTGGTCGAGCGGCTCACGCAGATGGTCGCCGACCGGCAGGCACCGTTCATCGCGGCCCACCGTTCCGAGCTGACGGTCATCCGGATCGCGCTGGACGAGTCCCTGCGTCGCGCCCGGGCCTACATCGCCGAGCACGGCTGACCGGTTGAGTGGCGGACGTCCCGGCGGGTCGTCCGATTTTGCCCGCGGATCGGGGTGAAGAGTTCTACATTTCAGACATGGCAGACATCCTGTTGGGCATCCTGGCGATCGTCGCCGGGGGCGCCATGTTGTTCGCGGGGCAGTTCGTGCTGCGGCTCGTGCTCCCGATCTGGGGCTTCTTCGCCGGGTTCGCCTTCGGCGCAGGCCTCTTTGCCGAGCTCGCGGACGAGAGCTTCCTCGGCACCGCACTCGGCTGGGTCTCGGGGTTCGTCTTCGCCGTGATCTTCGCCCTGCTCGCCTACCTCTACTACGCGGTGGCCGTGATCCTCGCGATGGCGGCGTTCGGCTATGCGATCGGTGCGGGCCTGGTCGTCGCCCTGGGGATCGACTGGAGCTGGGTCGCGGTTCTCGTGGGCGTGGCCATCGGTGCGGTCTTCGGTCTGCTGGCGGTCGTCGGGAACATGCCGATGGTCGTGCTGGCCGTGGCCAGCTCCCTCGCGGGCGCCGTCAGCGTGGTCGCCGGCCTGATGCTGCTGCTGGGCACCCTGAACTCCGCCGACTTCTCCGAGGGCGGCTTCAGCAGCGCGGTCGACGCGAGCTGGGTGTGGTACGTGCTGCTGGTGGTGCTGGCCGTGGTCGGCTTCATCGTCCAGACCCGGCAGCGGATCGAGGTGCGCCGCACCGTCAACGAGGCCTGGTTGGCCGAGGCGCGGTGACCTGAGGGGGGCGGTCGGGTGAGTCAGCTCGGCGGGCCGAACGGGTTGTGCCCGGGCGGGAGCGGCTGCTGGGCCGGGGGCGGGTAGTACGCCGGGACCGGAGGCGCGGGGAACATCCCGTGCTGGTGCCACTTCCGCGTGAAGTGGAGGGCGACCAGTCCCAGTCCGAAGACCACCGGCGCGAGCACGAGGAGCAGAGCGCCGGCGCCGAAGCGGAACCCGTCGGTCAGGACCCCGTCCGTGGAGGTGATCGCGAAGGACTCGACACCTTCCCCGGTGCAGGTCAGGAGGTCCGGCTCCATCCACTCGGTGTTCCGGGTCGCGGCAAGGGGCACGAAGCTGCGCGGCGTCGCGTCGTAGGTGGTCAGGGTCTCGGCGACGCCGTCGGGGTGGGCGATGTCCAGGCGGCCTTCCCTCTGCTCGCCCGTGCTGTACACCCGGCTCTTCCAGGCGCACTCGACCGTGCCGAGGTCCACGGTGGCGGGGGTGGCCAGCACCATGAAGTTGCCGGGGCCGACGCCGTCGTCGACCGCCACCTCCTGGCCGGGGGAGAACTCCAGGCCGGGGTCGACGACCGCCTTGTCGGCGAACACGCCGGTACCCGTGACGAGCATGAGGCCGAAGGAGCCGAAGAGCAGGGCGCCGCCGAAGCCGACGACGATCCACATCCCGACGACGATCCGGAATCGTTCGGCGTTGTTGCGGACGTAGCCGGTGATGCTCACGGGGCGATTGTGCACGGTCGTGCCCGGCAGGTGGCCATGCACCGCACACGACTACGATCGAGCATGAGTAAAACGATTGCCAAGTCCGGGTTGTTGCGCCTGGGTGTGATGGCCACGTCGCGCAAGCCCGACGAGCGGCGGCTCCCGATCCACCCCGGTCACCTCGAGCGCATCGACGCGGACCTGCGGGCGCAGATGATCCTCGAACGGGGCTACGGCGCCCGTTTCGGCATCGCCGACGACCAGATCGCGCCGCTGGTCGGGCAGATGTCCGACCGCGACGAGGTCATCGCCCAGGCGGACATCGTGCTGCTGCCCAAGCCGCAGGCGTCGGACCTGGAGGATCTCCGCGACGGTCAGGTGCTGTGGGGGTGGCCCCACTGCGTGCAGGACCGCCGGATCACCCAGCTGGCGATCGACAAGCGGCTCACCCTGATCGCCTGGGAAGCCATGAACCACTGGCAGGCGGACGGCGGTTTCGGCCTGCACGTGTTCCACAAGAACAACGAGCTGGCGGGCTACTGCTCGGTGCTGCACGCGCTGCAGCTGTGCGGGTCGACCGGTGACTACGGGCGCAGGCTCAGCGCGGTGGTGATCGGGTTCGGCGCGACCGCTCGCGGCGCCGTCACGGCGCTCAACGCGCACGGGATCCACGACGTGCGGGTGCTGACCAACCGGGAGATCGCGGCCGTCGGCTCCCCGATCCCGTCGGTGGACATCATCCACTTCGACCACGACCCCGAGCACCCGTTCGAGAGCACGGTCACCACCGAGGACGGACCGGTGCGGCTCCCTGGGTACCTGGCCGAGAACGACATCGTCGTCAACTGCACGTTGCAGGACCCGAACGCGCCGCTGACGTACCTGCGCACCTCGGACCTGGGTGAGTTCCGGCCGGGCAGCCTCATCGTCGACGTGTCCGTCGACGAGGGGATGGGCTTCGGCTGGGCGCGGCCGACGGCGTTCGCGGACCCGATGTTCACGGTGGGTGACACGACGAACTACTACGCGGTCGACCACAGCCCGTCGCTGCTGTGGAACTCGTCGACGTGGGAGGTCAGCGAGGCGCTGATGCCGTTCCTGCGCACGGTGATGGAGGGCCCAGAGTCGTGGGCCTCGTCGGACACGATCCGGCGGGCGGTGGAGATCGAGGACGGTCAGATCCGCAACGAGGCGATCCTCACGTTCCAGGGCCGGTCCGCCGACTACCCGCACCCGGTGGCGTAGGGCCACGGAGGTGATGCCTCTGTGTGTCGTTGCCTTCTCCGGTGACACGTGTCACCCTATGGGAGCGCATCCACGGTCGCACCGACGCGGCCGACACCAGACCCACGCGCGTACGAACGAAGGACATCGGCAATGGCGTCGCAGACAATCACGCCCGCACCCACGGACGAGCCGGGCATGATTCCGGATGTGCCTGACGCCCCCAAGTCCGGGCTCGTCGACCTCGACGGACGACGCTTCTACCGGATCACGTCCTTCGACGACCTGCCGCCGTTCTTCATGACGCTCGTCGGCGCGAGCGACCTGTGGCTGTTCGTCTCGAGCACCGGTGGCGTCACCGCGGGCCGCGAGCAGGCCGACCGCGCGCTGTTCACGTACACGACCGAGGACAAGGTCGCCGCGGGCGCCGGCCGGACCGGCGGGCTCACGCTCCTGCGCGTCGCCACGGCCGACGGCACCGTGTTCTGGCAGCCGTTCGCGCCGCGCCGGCCAGGCGACCCGGACGCCGAGCGCCACCTCTACAAGGACCCGCTCGGCACGACCCTCGTGTTCGAGGAGACCCGGCCGGACCTGGGCCTGCGCGTGCGCGTGACGTGGCAGACCGCCGCCCGCTACGGCATCGTGCGCGAGGTCGAGGTCGCCTCGACGACCGACCGGCACGTCCGCGCCGAGGTGCTCGACGGCTTCGTCGACCTGCTGCCCGCGGGCGTCACCGTGCAGACGCAGGGCGAGCTCAGCAGCCTGCTCGACGCGTACAAGCGTGCCGAGGTCGACGCCGCGACCGGCCTCGGGCTGGTCTACCTGAACTCGACGCTCACCGACAAGGCCGACCCCAGCGAGTCGCTGTCGACGACCGTCGCCTGGCAGGTCGGGCTCGACGACGTCGACCACCTGCTGTCCGTGCGGCAGGTCGGCGCGTTCGCGACCGGCTGCCCGGTCGTCGCGGAGCACGAGGTCCGCGGCGAGAAGGGCGCGTACCTGGTCCGCGCGCGCCTCACGATCGCCCCCGGCGAGCACCGACGCTGGAGCGTCGTCGCCGACGTCGACCAGAGCGCCGCCGACGTCGTGCGCCTCCAGACCCAGCTCGCCGACCCCGCCGCGGCCGCCGCTGCGCTCGCCGCGGACGTGGAGGGCACCCGCGCGCACCTCGACCGGCTCGTCGGGACCGCCGACGCCGCGCAGGTCACGGGCGACGAGCTCGCCACCGCCCACCACCGCGCGAACGTGCTGTTCAACGTCATGCGCGGCGGCATCCTGGTCGACGGGTACGCCGTCCGCACCTCCGACCTGCGGGCCTTCGTCGGCCAGCGCAGCCCGCGGACCGCGTCCCGCAGCGGTGCGTGGTTCGACGCGCTCGCCGCGACCGAGCAGCTGGACGACCTGGTCGAGCGGGCCGACGCGTCCGGCGACCCGGACCTGCTGCGGCTGGTGCGCGAGTACCTGCCGTTGACGTTCAGCCGCCGGCACGGCGACCCGAGCCGCCCGTGGAACAAGTTCGCGATCGCCCTCACCGACGCGAACGGCGAGACGCGCGTCGACTTCCAGGGCAACTGGCGGGACATCTTCCAGAACTGGGAGGCGCTGGCCTTCTCGTTCCCGGAGTACGTCGAGTCGATGGTGGCGGTGTTCCTCGACGCGACGACGGCCGACGGCTACAACCCGTACCGCATCTCGCGCTCCGGCATCGACTGGGAGGTGCCCGAGCCGTCGAACCCGTGGGCGAACATCGGCTACTGGAGCGACCACCAGGTGATCTACCTGGTCAAGCTCCTGGAGGCGTCGCGCCGGTTCCACCCGGGTCGCCTGGAGGCGCTCGTCGACCGGGCCGTCTTCACGCACGCCGACGTGCCGTACCGCATCGCGACCTACGACGAGACGGTCGTCGAGCCGATCGCGACGATCGCGTTCGACACCGCGACGGAGGAGCGCGTCGAGTGGCGCGTCGCGACCGAGGGTGCCGACGGGAAGCTCGTGCACGGGCCCGACGGCGACCTGGTGCGCGTGTCGCTCGGCGAGAAGCTGCTCCTGACCATCCTGGCGAAGGTGGTCAACCTGGTGCCCGACGGCGGCATCTGGATGAACACCCAGCGCCCCGAGTGGAACGACGCCAACAACGCGCTCGTCGGCAAGGGCCTGTCGGTCGTCACCCTCGCCTACCTGCGCCGCGCCCTGAGCCTGGCCCGGGACCTGCTGGCCGACGACCTCACGGTGACGAGCGAGCTCGCGGGCCTGCTCACCGACGTGCACGCGGCGCTCGACGAGCACATCGAGCAGGCGGGCACCGGGTTCGACGACCGGGGCCGGCGCTCCGTCATGGACGCCCTCGGCGCAGCCGGCACGGCGTACCGCACGCGCGTCTACGCCGGGTTCAGCGGCGCGCGCACCGGGGTGCCGGCGGCGGCGGTGCAGGAGTTCCTCGCGCACGCTCAGGTCTACGTCGACGCCGCGCTGCGCGCCAACCGTCGCCACGACGGTCTGTTCCACGCGTACAACCTGCTCGACCTGCGCTCCGGGGCGGCCATCGGTCGCCTCCAGGAGATGCTCGAGGGCCAGGTCGCGGTGCTGTCGTCCGGCCTGCTGACCCCGGCGGAGGCACTGGGCCTGGTCCGGGCCCTGCGCGGCAGTGCGCTCTACCGCGCGGACCAGCACTCCTACCAGCTCTACCCGGACCGCGAGCTCCCGACGTTCCTGGGGCGCAACCTGATCACCGCGGAGCAGGCCGCGTCAGCGCCGCTGCTGGCGGCCCTCGTCGCCGCAGGGGACACGTCGCTCGTGCTGCGCGACGTGCGCGGCGACCACCGGTTCGCGCCCGGCCTGCACAACGCGCGCGACCTCGACGCCGCCCTCGACGCGCTGAGTCGCCACGTCCCGGGCGTGGCCGACGGTCGCCAGGCCGTTCTCGACGTGTTCGAGCAGGTGTTCCGGCACGCCGAGTTCACCGGTCGGTCGGGGTCGTTCTTCGGGTACGAGGGACTCGGCAGCATCTACTGGCACATGGTCTCCAAGCTGCTGCTCGCCGTGCAGGAGAACCACGAGCGCGCGGTCGCGGAGGGCGCCGACGCGGCCGTCGTGGCGGGCCTCGCCGACGCCTACGAGGACGTCCGCCTCGGCCTCGGCTACTGCAAGAGCCCCGACGTGTACGGAGCGTTCCCCGTCGACCCGTACTCGCACACCCCCGCAGGCAAGGGTGCCCGGCAGCCCGGCATGACCGGCCAGGTCAAGGAGGAGATCCTCACGCGGCTCGGCGAGCTGGGGCTGCGGGTCGAGGGCGGGCGGATCGTGCTGCGGCCGGTGCTGCTGCGCGCCGACGAGTGGACCACGACCCCGACGACGTTCACGTTCCACGACGTCGCCCAGCAGGAGCGCGTCCTCGCACTGCCCGCGGGGTCGCTCGCCTTCACGTTCTGCCAGGTGCCGGTGGTCTTCCGCCGCGTCGCCGTCGGTGCGGCGCTGACGGTGGTCGCGCACCTCGCCGACGGCACCCGGGTCGAGGGGGTCGACGGCGCGCTCGACACCGACGTGAGCGAGCGGGTGTTCCGGCGCACGGGCGAGGTCGTCCGCGTGGACGTGGAGGTGCTCGGGTGAACACGGGCACCTGAGCCGGTGGATGGTGGGCGGCCGCCGTACGGTGGGCCCGTCACACGCCGTGTGCGACGACGAGAGGCCTGCGATACCCATGACCGAGCCGAAGAGCTACATGTACGTCGCGTTCCCGGACCGGTTGGTCATGACGGACAACCTCCTGCTCGTCACGGATGCGGCCGCCACGGCTGTCACCGCGTTCACCGTCCAGTCCAAGAACGCGTCCGTGGCATTCGTCAGCATCCTCGGCGACGACGAGGACGGGACCCAGGCGGCGCGACGGTGGGTCGGCACGTACCACGCGTCCGGCGCGTTCATGGTGAGTGCCTGGCTCGCCGGCCAGCACCTCGACACGAACGACCCGGCGAGCGTCCGCACGTTCGCGCCCGGCGCCTGGTCGTCGGTGGCCGTCGGCTCGGTCGCGCAGGTGTGGTCGACCGACGGCATCGACGCGGGCGACGTCGTCCGCGTGGAGACGGATGCTCCCGTCCGCTGACGCCTTCTAGTGCCGCCCCGTGCCGTCAGCGTCGCCGGGGGCCGCATCGGGGAGCGCGACCGTGAAGCGCGCCCCTCCCTCGGCGGCCTCGCCGACGGTGATCGACCCGCCGAGCCGGCTGACCAGACCGTGCACCAGCGAGAGCCCGATGCCGACGCCGACCGGCCGCTCGTCGCGGTAGCGCGCGCCGAGGGCGCCCGGCTCGAACGCGACAGCCCGGTCCTGCGCGGAGAGTCCCGGCCCGGCGTCGCGGACCTCGAGCACCACGCGGGTGCCCGCGGGGTCGGACGGTCCGGGCGGGCGGGCGGCGACCACGACCGGGCGGCCCGCCGGGGTCATGCGGACGGCGTTGTCCGTGAGGCCGTCGAGCACCTGGCGTAGCCGAAGAGCATCGGTGCGGACGGGCAGCGGCACCCCTGGGCGTTCGACGTCGACCTGCGCCCTGCCGGACCAGACCCGAGCGGCCTCGTCGAGCAGCGCCGCGGCGTCGACGGTCGCCAGGTCCAGCCGGAAGTCGTCGGCACCCAGGCGCGCGAGGTCCAGCAGGTCGCGCACGAGGTGCTCGAGCCGCCCCGACTCCGCGAGGATCACGCTCCCGGCGGCGCGGGCGTCGTCGCCGGTCACGACGCCGTCGGCCACCGACTCGGCGAAGCCGCGGACCGCCGTGAGCGGGTTGCGCAGCTCGTGCGACACCGACAGGAGGAAGCGTCGCTGACGCCCCTCGCTCGCGGCCAGCGCCTCGGCCAGCGCGTTGAGGCTGACGGCGACCTCCGCGATCTCCGGCGGGCCCTCGACGGGCACCCGCACGTCGCGCCGACCCGTCCCCATGGCCCGGGCGGCGTCGGCGGTGCGGCGCAGCGGCCGCGTGAGCACCCGCGCGGCCGACCCCCCGGCCAGCACACCGACTCCGAGCCCCACCGCCACGGAGACCAGCACCGCGCGCGTGACGCGCAACCCGGCCCGGCGCTCGATGCGGTCGGACTGCCGGGACGCCGTCGAGGTCGCGACGTCCTCCGCGCGGCGCTCCGCGACCGCGAACCGTGCGCCGGCTAACCCGGCGAGCACGGCGGTGACGATCGCGACGCCGACGCACACCAGCGTGATCCGCGCGGTCAGGCTCGTGCTCCTCACGGCTCACCGGCCGACTGGTCCGCCGCGTAGCCGACGCCGCGGACCGTGCGGATCGGTGCGCGCGCGCCGAGCTTGGCCCGCAGCTGGGCCACGTGGACGTCGACCGTGCGCGTGCCCGCCGCCGCGCCGTAGCCCCAGACCGCCCCGAGCAGCGTCTCGCGCGTGTGCACGCGGCCGGGCGAGCGCAGCAGGTGGACGAGCAGGTCGAACTCGGTCGCGGTCAGGTGCACCGGGTCGCCGTCGACCGACGTGCGTCGGCCGGGCACGTCGACCACGACC
The DNA here is from genome assembly GCF_013359775.1 of Cellulomonas humilata. Classification (GTDB taxonomy): domain Bacteria; phylum Actinomycetota; class Actinomycetes; order Actinomycetales; family Cellulomonadaceae; genus Cellulomonas; species Cellulomonas humilata. Next base: position 13,946 of record NZ_JABMCI010000069.1, read on the forward strand.
GGGCCGAGCGCCAGCCGCTCGACGTCGACCGGGCGCGCGCGCCGGAGCACGGCGTGCACGCGCGCGACGAGCTCGCGCGGGCTGAACGGCTTGGTGATGTAGTCGTCCCCGCCGAGCTCGAGGCCGAGGACGCGGTCCACCTCGTCGTCGCGTGCGGTGACGAAGAGCACCGGGGTGCGGTCGCCGTCCGCCCGCATCCGACGGCAGACCTCGATGCCGTCCAGCCCCGGCAGCCCGATGTCCAGCACGACCGCCACCGGCCTGTGCGCGCGGACGGCCTGGAGGGCGGCGCTGCCGTCGGAGTACGTCTCGACGCCGAACCCGTCGCGCGTGAGGTACAGCCGCAGCAGCGCGACGACGGCGGGGTCGTCCTCCGCCACGATCACGAGCCCGGTCCCCGTGGTCACGTGCCTCCCGTCGGGTCGATGTCGGTCGTCCTGCTCATCCGTCGCCGGCCAGCTCGGACTCCACGGCCGCGGCCAGCGCCTCGCCCTCGCCGACCGTGGCGTCGAGCGTCTGGAGCACATCCTGTGGCATCGCGGCGCCCGAGGTGGTGGGCGCGCCCACGACGGGGTCGGTCCGCCCACCGCACCCCGCCAGGCCGATCGCGAGCACGCCCGCGACCACCGCGATGGCGACGGTCCGCGACCTGTGGCGCCAGGTCACGGGGTGCTCGGCGTCGCGGTGGCACCGCAGTGCTCGGCCGACGCGCTCGCGAGGCGGTCGAGGACGTCCTCGATCTCCGGCACCCGCGCCTCGCGACGGTCGGCCCGGGCCCGCAGGGACGCGGCGAGGTCGGCGTGGCCGGCCGTCGACGCCCGCTCGCCGCGGGCTCGCAGCCACGCGACCGAGCCCTGCCGGTCGACGTCGCCCTGGATCCGGTCGAGCGCCTTCTCCAGCCGGGCACTGAGCTGGTCGGCCCGCGCGCAGAGGGTCGCCGAGCGGTCGGTACGTGCCGGCTCGACGACGGCGTCCGCCGCGAGCGCGGTCGTCGCACCGGCGGTGACGAGCCCGAGGGTCAGGGCCGCGGTGACGGCCAGGCGGGCGAGGGCGGGGCGGTGTGCGGTCATGATCGGCTCCCTGAGCAGGACGCCCCGGCGGGGTGTCGTGAGGGGAGCCTGTCGCGGCCGTGCGTACGAGAGGTGCGGCGGATGTTCGGGTCGTGCAAAGGCCCGATCGGCCGGGAGCAGCAGTCGCGGGTGTCGTCGCCATTCCCGGGACGCGCACGCCGCTGACCTGCCACGATCGGCGCGTGACCGACACGGTGGCGCTGTCCACGGACCTCGCGACGCCCGTCGACGCGCCCCCGGTCGCCTCCTGGTCGCGGCGCGTGGTCGCCGCACTGCTCGACTGGGCGATCCTGTCCGGCGCGACGTGGCTCGTGCTCGGGTCGGGCGGTGTCGCGCCCTCGCTGCAGCCCACGTTCGGCGGTCCGTCGTCCGGCGCTGCCGACCCGGTCGAGTGGTACACCAGCGGCTGGCTCGTCGGGCTCGTCGTCGCGATGCTCGTGCTCCAGGGCTGGACGGGCGCGACCCCGGGCAAGCGCGTGGCGGGGGTCGCGGTGGTGCGGGTGTCCGGGCGGCCGGCGGGGATCGTCGCCGCCGGCCTGCGGGTGGTGGCGCACGTGCTCGACTCGATCCTCGTCATCGGCTACCTGCGCCCGCTGTGGAACGCGCGGAGGCAGACGTTCGCCGACTCGATGATCGGGACGCTCGTGATCCAGACGCGCGAGCCCGCGGCGCACCCGTGGTTCGCGCGGTTCCGGCGCGAGCCGTCGGCGGTCGGCTCGACGGTGGTGAGCGTGGCGGCGTTCTCGGTGTGCGTGGTCGGCGTCGGGTTCTCGACGTCGTCGAGCTCGTGGGGCGGGGAGTGGGAGTCCGACGTGCCGTGCGTCGCCGACGGGACGGTCGCCGCCCCGACGGCCACCGCGACGGCGGCGCGCGTCGGCGGCGGCATGTACGAGGGGCGGTTGTGGATCGACCGGGAGGTCGACGACCACGTGGAGAAGGGTCTGCGGATCACGTGGTCCATGGCCTCTCCGGACGGGCAGGTGGACGGCGCGCGGGTGGACACCGACGTCCGACGGGCGGACGGGTCGGTGATCGCGATCGAGCAGGAGGTGGCGGTCGCGAGCGGGGACGGCTACGTGGTGTCCCTGGACCGGGCCGAGGTCTCGGCGGACGACCTGGCGGAGGCCGGACCGGGGTGGACCGCGCGGACCAGGCTCGTCGTGGAGGGGCGCGTCGTCGGTGCCTGCTCGATCGACGCCGCGGACTGGGAGGCCGCCGACGTGCCCGACTACGGACCGCCCTCGATCGACGGCTGAGCGAGGTCCAGCCGACGACACGCACCACCTCGCGTGCGGCGTCCTCGACGGACCGGCCGTGGGTGCTGACCAGGACGTCGCGGATGCGCTCGAGGTCGGTGCGCCCGTCGTGCAGGTCGACGAACGCCCGCAGGCGCGCCCGCCAGAGCTCGTCGGGCTCCCGGGCGGTCACGCGCTCCTTCAGCACGTCGACGGGAGCGGTGAGCTCGCACACGACGAAGGTGCGCCCCGGGGCGGCGGCGCGCAGCGAGACCAGCTCGTCCTCGTCCCGGACGACGGTGGGGAGCGCGAGCTTCAACCCGGCGACGGCCGCGTAGCGGGGCCAGATCGCCCGCAGGTTCTCGATCGCACGCGGCGCCGCTAGCGGGCTGACCAGCACTGTCGGAGCCCGATACCGTGACGCCCATGGATCGTCGCCCTCCCGTGCAGGTATTCCTCGGCATCCTCATCGTCGGCGTCGGCCTGATCGCCCTGCTGACCCAGCTCGACGTGGTGGACGTGAACGTCGGTCAGCTCGTCGCCGACTGGTGGCCGCTCGCCGTGATCGGGGTCGGCCTCGTGGCGCTGGCCACCGTGCCGCGGGCGTGGATCGGTCCGAGCGTGATCGTGGCGGTCGGGGTGTTCTTCCTGCTCCAGACCCTCGGCATCCTCGACGTGCACCTGTGGGAGATCCTCTGGCCGGTCGGGATCATCCTGGTCGGGCTGTCCCTCATCACCAGCATCGGCAGCCGCTCCCTGGACGACGACACGATCAACTCGACCGTGTTCTGGTGGGGGTCGCAGCGCAAGACGCGGTCGCAGCAGTTCAAGGGCGGCAGCCTGACCGCGATCATGGGCGGGATCGAGGTGGACCTGCGGGACGCGGACATCGTCGACAAGGCGGAGATCGCGATCTTCGCCCTCTGGGGTGGGGTCGAGGTCAAGGTGCCGCCCACGTGGCGCGTCCGGACCAGCGGGCTGCCGCTGCTGGGGGGCTGGGACGACAAGACGACGCTCCCGCTCGAGGACGGGGCCCCGGAGCTCGTCGTGCACGTGACCGCCATCATGGGCGGGGCCGAGATCAAGAGCTGACGCGATGCCCTCCTACCGGGTCACCGCCGCCATCGGCCTGCTCCAGCCGGGGGTCTCCGCGCCGGACGTTCTGCCCCAGGCCGTGGCCACCGCCGAGGCGATGACCACCGTCGAGGCTCACGACGTCGCCGTCGTGCGGGGTCAGGCGCGGGTGACCGTGCGGTTCCAGGCCGACGACGACCAGACTGCCCGCCGCGTCGGGTGGGCGGTGCTGGCGCGGCTCGACGAGCTGGCGGACATCAGCGGGCGCAGCGTGACCCGGCGGTTCGGCTCGCGCTGGTACCCGGTGCGCGCTCAGTCCTAGCCGACGCCCAGCTCCTCGGCCGCCTTGGCGATCCGACGAGTGCGCGTCTCGGGGGTCTTGGCGGCCTCGATCGGGTCGACGAGGGCGCGCTGCCTGCTGATCGACAGCGCGTCGAACGTGGCACGCGCGGGCTCGCTGAGGGCCGCTGCCAGGTCGGCCGGAACGTCGACCGTGCGCGGGGCGTCGTCGTGCTCGATGTCGACGTCGATCTCCTGACCGGCCTCGACTCCGGCGCCCGCACGGTTCTCGGAGCTCAGCGGGAGCATCGTCTTTCCGCGGTACGGCGTCACGGTGCTCCGGTACGAGTAGCCGTTGATGGTCACGACGACGGGGAACCGGGCGCCGCGATCCATCGCCACGACCACGTCGTCGGGTACCGGGAGGCCCGTCGCGGACTTGCCACTGAGCTCCACCGTGGTGCGAAAGCGCATGAGTTCCTCCTCTGCCGGCAGCCGCGCCCGGTGCACGGGGCGCACCGTCGCAGACTAGCCACGCGTCAGAGCAGCGGCGCGGCCTGCCCCAGCACCAGCGGCTCACCGACGGGTCGTGCGGGGCGCGCCCGGCCGTCGCCCTCCGGGGTGGCGGCCGTGTAGCGGTGCGCGACGACGAGGCTGGGCGCCCCGGCGTCGGAGGCCTCGACCAGCACGGCGGGCCGGTCGGCGTCGTCGGCGGGGAGCTGGCCGAACCAGGCGACCGCGGCCCGCGCGGCACCGGAGCTGCGGACCCACGCCCGGGCCTCCTGCAGCGCCCGCTCGGGCGCACCGTCGAACGTGCGCACGTCGTGGCCCTGCGCGGGGCTGCCGTCGACGACCGCGAACGGCACGACGGCCGCCCCGGGGGTGAGCGCCGCCTCGAGCACCTGGTCGAGCACCCCCAGCGCGATGTCCTGCGCGGCCGGCGACGGAGGGAACGGGAGGTCGGCAGGCGTGCGGAAGGTGGCAGTCGCCGCCGCGACGCGCGCCGGGGTCCGAGGGCTGGGCACCTCGGGGGCGGTGTCGGGGGTCAGGTGGGCCGAGGCGGCGGCGACGTACTCGCTCACCCACTCCGGGCCGCACCCCGACTCCCAGCGGGAGGCGACGTCGGCGAGCGGCAGCGCGGCATCGGCCCCCGAGACCGACACGACCGCCGGCGTGGGTGCCGCACCGCCGGTGCGCAGGGCCCATCGGGCACCCGGTGCCCGCGCGACGACGAGGTCGCCGACGCCGACGCCGAGCGCCATGACCATCGCCTGCGGGACGGGGGTGGCGGGTCCGGCGGCCCAGCGCGAACGGGTGGTGTGCAGCAGGGCGCCGACCGCACCGGCATCGGCGAGGTCCGTGCCGCTGGCCCGCAGGTGGGCCCGCGCGCGGTCGAGGTGGGCCAGCTCGACGGGGGTCAGCGGGCGTACGCCGGGGGCCGTGCCGTGCACGTCGGACGCGGGAAGGGACAGCGTCGGACGCACCTCAGTCATGCCTGCGGGATCGGCCCCCAGGGCCGGGTCCTTGAGTGCGCCGCAGACGGTTCCACCGGATGGCGGCGGGCGGCCCGGTGGGTCGTCACGCGGGCCGGCGGCTACCCTGGCTCCCGGTCCTGACCGTCGTACGCCCGGGAGATCCGTCATCCGACCATCGCGCAGCATCGTCGCCGCCGTCACCGCCGTCCTGCTGGTCGGCGGCGCGGGGAGCGCCTGGGCGTGGACGGAGCACGAGGACCGCGTGGCCGCCGAGCAGGCGTCCGCGCAGGACCGCGCGTCGGACGTGCTCGCCGCGCAGGTCCGCGACGCCGACGAGGTCGAGGCCCAGGCCGCCGACGCCGCCCGGGTCCGGTCGGCCGCTGTCCTGTCCGATGCGCGTGCCGTCCTCGCGGCCGCCGCCGAGCACGCCCGCGCGACACTGGCCGCGAGCGACGGCGCGGTGGCCGACGACGCGGTCCGGAAGGCGCTCGCGGCGGAGCTCGCCGGGGCCGATGCGGCGCTCGCCGCCACCGGACCGGGCGCCGGCCAGAGCGCCACGGCCCTGCGGTCGCTGTCGGCCGCGCTCGCCGCCTCCGACGCTGCAGTCGTCGGGGCGCACGACGCCTGGCTCGCGGAAGAGGCGGCCGCTGCTGCCGCGGCGGCCGCTGCCCCGAGGCCGTCGACCCCGGGCAAGCCCGCCACCTCGGCCCCCTCGTGCGGGACCACCTACTCGGGTCCGCCGTTCTACACGTCCCCCGCGACCGCCGGCGGCGACGGGTCGAACGGCAGGCTTCCCCCCGAGGCGCTGGCGGCGATCTCGTGGGACGTCGACCCGCACGGCACCCCGTACTTCCTGAAGAACGCCGCCGCGGCCGCGCTCGAGCGGCTGAACACCGCCTTCCGCGGAGAGTTCGGGCACAACCTCGACCTCGACCTCACGTACCGCGACTACGACACCCAGGTGGCCATGCGCGCCGCGCTCGGCTCGGTGGCCGCCACACCCGGGACCTCGACGCACGGCACCGGTCTGGCGCTCGACGTGCCGGAGCTCCCCTGCGAGTACGGGTGGGACACCCCGCAGCGCAGCTGGATGGTCAGCAACGGGCCGTCGTACGGGTGGGTCTCCCCGTCCTGGGCCGGCCGGAACGGGTCCAACCCGGAGTACTGGCACTTCGAGTACCGCGGCTGACCTCAGACCACGTCGACCGGTCGTACCGCGTCCGCGCTCGACGGGACCGTGAGCAGCGAGACCACCCCGCCGGCGGCGAGCAGCCCGGCGCACACGAGCATCGCGAGCCGGTGGGCGGGCTCCAGGGTGCTCGGGTCGGTCAGCGACGAGCCGACGCCGGCGGCCAGCGGCAGGACCGCGATCGCCAGGAGGCCGGCCACGCGGGCGACCGCGTTGTTGACGCCGCTGGCCACGCCGGCCAGGTGGTCGGGGGCGGCCGCCAGCGCGGTCGTGGTCAGGGGCGCGACGGTCGCGGACAGCCCGAGGCCGAACACGAGGACCCCGGGCAGGACGTGCGTGAGGTACGGCTCGTCGGGTCCGATGCCGGAGAGCATCACCGCGCCGACCGCGCACACCAGCGGACCGACCGTCATCGGGATCTTCGGACCCATGATCGTGCTCAACGCACCGGCCCGCGGGGACAGCAGGAGCATGAGCACCGTGACCGGCAGGGGAGCCAGGCCGGCCGCGAGCGGTGAGTAGCCGGCCACCACCTGGAGCGTCACGACGAGGAAGAAGAACACCCCGGCGATCGCGGCGTAGATCAGCAGCGTGGCGGCGTTGGTGCCCGCGAACGGCCGCCACCGGAACAGGGCCGGGGGCAGCAGCGGGGCGGCCGCCCGCGACTCGACGACGAGGAACGCCACCATCGCGGCGACCCCGAACGCCAGCGCGCCGACGACCAGTGCGTCCGGCGTCCCACGCTCCGTCCACGCCGTGAACCCGTACGTCAGACCGCCCAGTCCCAGCGCGCCGAGCACCGTGCCCGCGATGTCGAGCTTCTTCACCGCGCTGGCGTCGGCACTCTCCGGCACGTGCCGCATGGTCACCGCGACCACGACGGCGGCCAGCGGCAGGTTGATGCCGAAGATCCACCGCCACGTGGTGATCTGGACGATCCAGCCGCCCAGGAACGGCGCGACCGCCCCGGCGATGCCGCCGAGACCCGACCAGGCGCCGATCGCGCGCCCGCGGTCCGGGCCGCTGAACGTCGACTGGAGGATCGCCAGCGAGCCGGGGGTGAGCAGTGCGCCGCCGATCCCCTGCAGGGCCCGCGCCGCGTTCAGCGCTCCGATGGTCGGCGCCACCGCGCAGAGCAGGGACGCGACCGCGAACCAGACGACCCCGACGAGGAACACCTTGCGCCGGCCGAACCGGTCCCCGAGCGAGCCGCCCAGCAGCAGGAACGCCGCGAGCGTCAGGGCGTACGCGTTGACCGTCCACTGCAGGTCCGTGGTGGTGGCGTCCAGCTGGTCGGCGATGGTCGGCAGGGCGATGGTGACCACGGTGGCGTCGATGAACGCGATCGCGGAGCCGAGGACCGTCGCGAACAGCACCCACCGGCCGCGCGCGGACGCATAGACGATGCCGTCCGTGGGCTCAGCGGGGGCGGTCACGGTCCTTGCTCGGCTGCACGCGCTTGGGCTCGCCCGGCATCTTCGGGTACTCCGGCGGGTACGGCAGGTCACCCTCGCCGTGGTCGGTCTCCTGCCGGTCGGCCAGCTCCAGCAGCGACTCGAGGGAGTAGCGCGGGGTCGCGTGCGCCACCAGCGCGGCGAACAGGTCGCCCACCTCCGCGAACCGCGCGGGCATCGTCGTCACGTCGAAGTCGTTCGGGTGCACGTCCGCGACCTCGTCCCAACGCAGCGGGGCGGAGACCGTGGCGCGCGGGTTGGTGCGGATCGAGTAGGCCGACGCGATGGTGCGGTCGCGGGCCATCTGGTTGTAGTCGACGAAGATCTTGGCGCCGCGCTCCTCCTTCCACCACTTCATCGTGACCTGCTCGGGCATGCGCCGCTCGAGCTCGCGACCGAACGCGATGGTGGCGCGGCGGGCCTCGACGAACGACCAGCGCGCCTCGATGGGCACGAAGACGTGGATGCCCCGGCCGCCGGAGGTCTTGGGCGTTCCCTCCAGGCCGTGCTCGGACAGCAGCTCCCGCACGTGGGGTGCCACGCGGGCGGCGTCGGAGAAGTCGGTGCCCGGCTGCGGGTCCAGGTCGATGCGGATCTGGTCGGGGGAGTCGACGTCGTCGCCGAGCACGGGCCACGGGTGGAACGTCAGCGTGCCCAGGTTGGCGGCCCACGCGACGACGGCCAGCTCGCTGGGGGCGACCTCGTCCGCGGTCCGGCCGCTCGGGAAGGAGATGCGAGCGGTCTTCACGTACTCGGGGGCGCCCTGCGGGACCCGCTTCTGGTAGAACGCGTCGCCGGTCGAGTCCATCCGGGTGGCCAGCTTGGCGCCCTCGAACACGCCCTTGGGCCAGCGCTCCAGCGTCGTCGGCCGGTCCAGCAGGGCACCGAGGATGCCGTCGCCGACGGACACGAAGTACTGGACGACGTCGAGCTTGGTCAGCCCGCGCTCCGGGAAGTAGACCTTGTCCGGGCTGCTGACCCGGACCGTCCGGCCGCGCACCTCGAGCTCGACCGCGGGGGTCTTCGACGGAGACATGACCCTCAACCTAAGGGCAGGCGTCGGTCCGCGCCCAGGTCAGCCCGCACCGATCAACCCCCGCTGGTGCGCGACGGACACGGCCTCCGCGCGGCCCGAGACCCCGAGCTTCGCCAGCAGGTTGGAGATGTGCACCGAGACGGTCTTGCCGGAGATGAACAGCTTCTCGCCGATCTGCCGGTTGGACAGCCCCTGCGCCACCAGTGCGAGCACCTCCGCCTCGCGCGCGGTCAGCACGTCGACGCCGCCCACCCGGACGCCCGGCAGGTCGAGCCGGCCGCGCCGCGCGAGCCCCCGGACGGCGGTCGCCAGCGGCACCGCTCCCATCGCGTCCGCCTCGCTCAGCGCGATCCCGGCCTCGTCACGCGCGGCGTCCCGGTCCCCGCTCTCCAGCAGCGCCTCCGCCAGCCGGAACCGGCTGCGCGCCATCTCGTAGCGGTAGCCGTAGCCGAACTCCGCGACCGTCGCGCGCCACAGGTCCACGTCGCTGGCGCCCGCGAGCCGCGAGTGCTCGGCGTGCGCGCGGGCCAGCCACGCGCGCCCCTCCGGGCCCAGGCGACCGCCGCGCGGCCGGCCGCGCTCCGCCGTGGTCCGCGCGCGCTCCAGCAGGCGCTCGCCCAGGGCCAGCCGCTCGGACACGTCCCGACCGAGCAGCCGCTCCTGCTGGGCGGCGTCGGCCAGGGCGCTCAAGGCCAGCGCGACCAGCCAGATGCCGCCGAGGAAGTAGTCCGACCACGCCCGCCACAGGTGCTCCAGGAGCCGCAGCGCGAGGGTGATCGCGTCCTCGAGCTCCCCGCGCCACGTGTGCGCGTCGATGGTGCACCCGCCGGCGACCAGCGCGATCAGCCCGTCCTTGGACCAGCTGGGCTCCAGGGCGTGCCCGCGCTCGGCGGCGTCGACGTCCCCGCGGGCCACGGCCGCGTACAGGTTCACGGCGATGAGCGTGTCGGCCAGCTCGTCGGGGACGCCGCCGATGGACGCCGCGCGCAGGTCGCCCGACACGTACCGGATGAGCTGCGTGAACATGTGCAGCTCGACGCCGTACACGCTCCACGTCATCCCGAGCGAGCGGGCGCGCTCCACCCCGTCGGCCGTGACCTGCGTGGCACCCGGCAGGTCACCCGCGTAGTAGCGGTTGCTGGCGAGGTTGTACATGGTCCGCAGCTCGGTCGCGTAGTCGCAGGCCTCCCGGGCGCGGGCGAGCGCACTGGTCAGCAGCTCGGCCGCGCGGTCCTCGTCGTCGACCACGAGCACCGCCAGCGTCGTCAGCGCGTCCGACTCGGCGTCGGCCGCGCCCGCTTCCCGCGCCAGCTCGACCGCCCGGGTGGCGCTCGCGACGGCCTCGTCGTCCAGGTCCGCGTTCAGGGCGGAGCGGGCGTAGGTGGCCAGGGCCCAGGCGCGTTCCGCCGTCGGCGCGTCCGGTAGGTCGGCCAGAGCGCGCGACGACTGCTCCAGGGCGTCGTGCACGCTCTCGATCCCCAGCAGGTACCGCGCGAGGCTGGTGCGCAGGTGGGCCTGCCGCGGGACGTCCGACGCCGTCTCCTCGACCGCCGCGCGAGCCAGCTGCACCGAGCGGTCCACCTGTCCGGCGCGGCTCGCGGCCGCCGCAGCCGCGACGAGCACGTCGATGTGGTCGGTACCCCCGAGCGACGCCGTGACCTCCGGGACGGCCTCCCAGAGCCGCAGGACCACCTCCAGGTGCCGCAGCTCCTCCGCGGGCGCGAGCACCTCGTGCGCCTGGTCGGCCGCATCCAGGGACGCGCGCAGGGCGGTCGGCAGGTCGGGGGCCCGCAGCGCGTGCGAGGCCAGCTGCGACGACGGCCCCAGAGTCGGGTCGTCCCGCAGCACGCGCAGGTAGGCCCGGTGCAGCGACGACTGCTCGCCGGGGAGCAGGTCGGTGTAGACGGCCTCCGCCAGCAGGGCGTGCCGGAACGCGATGAGCTCGTCCTCGCCGACGAGCACGTGGTGGGTGACGGCCTCCCGCAGCGCGGTGTCGAACGCCCCCGGCGCGGTGAGCTGCGGGTCAGCGGCCGCGACGGCAGCCCGCAGCAGGGGCTCGGACACGCGCCGGCCGGCGGCCGACGCGATGCGCGCCAGGCGCTGGACCGGCGGGTCGAGGAGCTCGAGGCGGGCGCGCAGCACGTCGGCCAGGGACCACGGCAGCTCGTCGGCCTCGGCGCCGGCCTCCAGCAGCTCCTCGGCGAAGTAGGCGTTGCCCTCCGACCGGTCGATCACCCGGCGCAGCGTGGACTCCGTCAGCGGGGCGCCGGACAGCGCGGTGGTGAACTCGCGGAGCTCGTCGTCGGTGAACGGGGACAGGTCGAGCCGCTCGACGCGGGGGTGCCGGCTGAGCTCGGTGGCGACCGGGCGCCACGGGTGCCGGCGGTGCAGGTCGTCCGTGCGGTAGCTGGCGACGAGCAGCAGGTGCTGGTCCCGCAGCCGCGAGACCAGGAACCGCAGCACGTCCCGGCTCGAGGCGTCGGCCCAGTGCAGGTCCTCGAGGACCAGCAGCAGCGGGTGTCCGGGGCCGCCGACCGCGCTGAACGCCTCCACCAGTCCGTCGAACAGCTGGAGCCGGTTGGCCTGGTCGTCCGGGGCGGCGCCGGTGCCGGACGGTCCGGGCAGCAGCCGGGCGAGCGCCGGACGGTTGGCGACCACGGCGTCGACCGCCTCGGGGTCCAGCGCGTGCAGCTGCGACAGCGCCTCCGCGAAGGGCAGGTAGGGCAGGCCGATCTCGCCCAGGTCGACGCAGTGCGCCACCACCACCCGGGCTCCGGCGGCGTCGGCGAGCTCGGCGACGTGCCGCAGCAGCCGGGTCTTGCCCACGCCCGCGTCCGCCCCGATCAGGACTGTCGACGGCTCGCCGACGCCCGCGCGCTCCAGTGCCAGCGTGAGCTGGTCGACCTGGAGCGCGCGGGCGACGAAGGGTGTGCTCATCGAGCCACGTGCCATGTCTCCGATCCTCGCAGCAGCCACCCACGCGCCGCACTCACCAACGGGTGCGCGGGGTGCACGGGTCGCAGCGAGCCGTCGGGGCGGGCAGTGGCAGCCAGCGCGTCGTCGGGACGGGCGGTGGCAGTCAGCGCGTGGTCGTCGTCGCCACGCTCCGAAGGGTTCGGGATCCCTCGCAGCGCCGTGAACAGGCGCTCGTGACGGTAGGCGAGCTCGGCGTCGAGGCCAGGTCCCCAGAAGTCAGGCATGGTGTCCTCCTCATGAACGCCGGACGATCTGCCCGGCTCTCGTTGACAACCACGACTCTGGTGGTGAGGGGGCGGTCGCCGGATCGGGCGGTCGACGGGTCATGAGGAGGGGATGGGACGGCGGACCACCTGAGGCGGGGCTCGTCGGACCTGAGGCGGGCCCGTCGGCGTCTGAGGTACCTCAGAAGGGGCTGACCTGGGCTGACGGCAGGTGCAGGATGGGCGCATGGGACTCGTCCAGGTCGCCCAGCACGCGGAGGACCTCGACCGCGCCGCCGCCTTCTACACCGACGTGCTGGGCGCGCCGCCGACGGCCCGGTTCGACCCGCCGGGGCTCCTGTTCTTCGACCTCGACGGGGTCCGGCTCCTGCTCGACGTGGGCGCCCCGTCCTCGCTGCTCTACCTGCGGGTGCCCGACGTGGCCGCCGCGACCGAGCGGTTGCGCGCCCGTGGGGTGGTCGTCGAGTCCGAGCCGCACGTGATCTTCCGGCACGAGGACGACACCCTCGGCCCCGCGGGCACCGACGAGTGGCACGCGTTCGTCCGCGACTCCGAGGGGAACCTGCTCGGTCTCGTGAGCCAGCTGCCCTGAGCGCGGCCCGTTCACCCGGACGCGTCGGCGGTCCCCCCAGGCAGGAACGGACCGCGTCGGGCACTCTGGGCTGGTGGGCGATGTGCGAGATCTCCGGAGCGCGGCCAGCGTGCGCCGTCGAGACGCCCAGGCCGTCGTCGGCGAGCTCGTGGTCCAGGCGGAGCGCTCGGCACCCCGGGCCGTGCGGCACTGGGTCATGCGGACCATCGCCGACGCCGACGTCGGGGGAGCGCCCAACCAGGTGGTCGAGCTGCTCACGGCCGAGCTGGTGTCGAACGCGGTCGTGCACGGTCCCGACGGTGGCGACGTGCGGGTCGAGGTCCGGATCGACGGTGCGACGGTCCGCGTGAGCGTCCGCGACACCGGCGGTGGCACCCCGACGGTCGGCCACCCGGAGCCGACGGCACCGAGCGGGCGCGGTCTGGCGCTCGTCGAGGCGCTGTCCACCGACTGGGGCATCCACCCCCACCGCGACGGCAAGACGGTGTGGTTCGAGGTCCGGACGGACGAGTGACCGGACGAGCCGGCCCGACACGCCCGGGATGTCTGGCAGTTCCGGATGTCACGCGGAGGTCCTCGGGCGCTGCTCATGGCGGCCCCGGAGGGGGCTCCTAGTGCGCTGGCCTGCGCCTCGACAGTGCGCGCCGGGCCTGTGCAGCGTAGTTTCGGTGGCGGACGACCAGGAGCGAGGGGCAACCACACCATGAGCGAGCGCACCGACGGGCAGAACTCGTCGACGACGACGACTCGACTGCCGGACATCCGCGCCGAGGTGCGCGAGGACGGCACGGGGGAGATCTCGGTCGACGGCGTCATCGAGCGGGTGCGCATGGCCACCCTGGCCGAGGCGGGCGCGGCGATCACCAGCCGCATCGCCGGTCTGGCCGGCTCGCTCGGGCGGCCGGTGCCGGTGCAGGTGCGGGACCCCGACGGCGTCTGGTCGCTGCTGATCCACCCGGACGGCCTCGTCGACGAGGCACCCGGGGACCCGTCGTCCGACGACGCCGACGCCGACGGTGCGCCGCAGTCCGGCCCGGTCGACGAGGTCGGCGACGCCGACCAGAAGCGTGCCGACGAGAAGCGCCCCGGCGACGCACCCGCTCCGGAGCGTCCCGCCACCCCGACCTCCGTCACCACCAGCCCCGAGGCCCCGCCCGCCGGCTCGGTCCCGTCCACCCCGTCGGCCGGTCTGCCGATCCCCGTCACGACGGCGCCCCCCGCCGGTGCGAGCGCGCCCACGGCCCCGCCGTCACCCGCCCGCGGACCCGCGGCGACGCGCGGAGCGTCCACGCGTCCGCAGGACGCGACCCCGACGACGGACGCCGCCGGCACGAGCAGCCTGACCGGCAACCGCCTGAGCTCTCCCGCGCCGGCCAGCTCGTCGCAGCCGCTGCCCACGCTGGACGACCTCCTCGCCGCGCGTCACCCCGCCGCGACCGGCGGCCCCGCCGAGCACGGGTGGCAGGCGGGCATCCGGCGGCTGACGTTCGGCGGCATCTCGCCCGCGCCCGGACGGGTGGAGCGGCGTCGGCGCATCGCGTCGGCCTCGGTGCGCCGCACCCTGGACGGTCCCAAGACGATCGTGGTGATCAATCCCAAGGGTGGCGCCCACAAGACGACCGCCACGATGCTGCTGGCCGCGACGTTCGGGCTCCAGCGCGGCGGGTACACGCTGGCGTGGGACAACAACGAGACCCGGGGCACCCTCGGCTGGCGCTCCTCGCACGCCGACCACACCCGCACCGCGGTGGACCTGCTGAACGCGCTGCCCGTGCTCGGCGACGAGGGCACCGTGCGCATCGGCGACCTCGACGGGTTCGTCCGCACGCAGCCCAGCGAGCAGTTCGACGTGCTGGCGTCCGACGAGAACTCCGCGTCGGCGTCGTCGGTCGACGCCGACTCGTTCAGCTCCCTGCACCAGGTGCTCTCGCGCTTCTACCGCGTGCTCGTCATCGACACGGGCAACAACATGCGGGCCTCGAACTGGCAGGCGGCCGTGGGTGCGGCCGACCAGATCGTCGTCGTCTCGACCGTCCGCGAGGACACCGCGCAGTCCGCCGCGTGGGCCCTGGACGCGCTGCGCGCCACCGGTCACGACGAGGCGGTCCGGCGTGCGGTCACCGTCCTGTCGGCACCCGAGCCCAAGGTGGACAAGGACCTGCAGAAGCGCCTGCGGTCCCACTTCGGCGCCCTCACGCGGGCCGTGCTGGAGGTGCCGCACGACAAGGCCCTGGTCGCCGGCGGGCCCATCGACTACGACGCCCTGAGCACGACCACGCGCGACGCCTGGCTCCGCGTCACCGCCGTGGTGGCCGACGGTCTCTGAGAACTCGCCCGCAGGGGCGTGCAAGATCCCACGCGCTCGCGACAGAGTGCAGGTGTAGGCCTTCGTCCGACCACCACCAGGGGAGCACCGTGCCGTCGCGGACATCGAGCACGCCGGACAGCGAGACCGGCGACGTGCCGACGGGCATCGGGGACGCTGGGGGCCCTGCGGACACGGCGCACGACGCCGCCTGGTTCGAGGCGCTGGTCCGCGCGCACGCCACCGCCGTGCACCGCTTCGTGGTCCGTCGCGCGGGCCGTGAGGAGGCCGAGGACCTGGCCGCCGACGTGCTGACGATCGCGTGGCGACGACGCGCGGACGTGCCGGACGGCGCCGAGCTGCCCTGGCTGTACCGCACCGCGGGGTTCGTCGTCGCCAACCACCGGCGCAAGAGCCGCCCCATCCCGGTCGCGGACGTGCCCGACGAGGTCGACTCCGACGACCCGGCCGTCCGCGCGGTGCAGGAGGAGCGCGTCCGCGAGGTGCTCGGCGCCCTGAGCGCCCGCGACCGGGAGGTCCTGCTGCTCAACGCGTGGGAGGGGCTCACCGGCGACGGGCTGGCCCAGGTGCTCGGCATCGGCCGCGGCGGGGCGGACGCCGCGCTCAGCCGCGCGCGGGCCCGGTTGCGTGAGGTCTGGGCGGCTGCGGAGGCCTGACCTGCAAGGTGCGGGCCCCTCGGCACACAGGAGGGGTAGAGGGGCACCGCGAACCAGGAGGCAGTCCATGAACGACCGCGAGCACGACCGCACCGAGCACGAGCCCACCGAGGACGTGGCCTTCGCCCGCCTCCAGGCGGCCGACCCCGCCGCCGGCAGCGAGCCGAACCTGCCGGCGCTGTACGCAGCCGTCGCCGAGGGGACCGGCATCGCCGTGACCGCCCCGCAGGACGAGCTCGCGGCCCGCCGGAACCGTCGGGCACCGCGCTGGATCACGATCGCGGCGGCCGTCGCCGGGGTCGCGGTGATCGGCGGGGGCAGCTACGCGTTCGGCCTCAACAACGCTCCGCCGGCAGTGACGGCCGAGCCGGCGATCTCGCTCGGGCAGGCGCCCGGCGCCGAGGTCGCGCGCGACGAGGCGGCGACGTCGATGGCGGCCGGGGGACCGGAGTCCGCCAAGCTGATGTACCCCTGGTACGGCGGCCGGACGGTGTTCACCGCGTCCGGGCTGTCCACCGACGGGGGCTCAGGCGGCGCGTGGGGGTTCGACGCCGCGGGCACCTACTCGGAGGCGACCGTCACGGCTGCCGCTGCGGCGCTGGGCGTCGACGGGCAGCCGCGGCAGGAGTACGGCAACTGGTCGGTCGGGCCGACCGACGGCTCCGGTCCGTCGGTCTCGCTGTCCGCGGACGGCCTGTCGAGCCTGTCGTACTACGACCCGACGCGGGACCCGTGGAACTGCCAGCTCTCTCCCGACGGTGCCGTGCAGCCCGACTCCGGGACCACCGAGGGTGGGGTCGCCCTGCCCGAGCCGGCGATCGACGGCGGGGAGACCAAGTGCCCGGCCCCCCTGGACGCACCGACGGGGGACGCCGCGGTCCAGCAGGCCACGGACGTCCTCGTCGCGCTCGGCATCGACGTCGCCGACTACCAGCTCACCGCCTCGACCGAGGCGTCCGGCCCGCAGGTGACGTACGTGACCGCCAGCCAGACGCTCGACGGGCAGCTCACGGGCGTCACGGCGAGCGTCACGGTCGTGGCCGACGGGGTCCAGTCGGTGTACGCCCCGCTGGCGCCGATGGTGGAGCTGGGCACGTACGACGTGGTGAGCCCGACCGAGGCCGTCGAGCGGCTGGGCGACCCGCGGTTCGGCGTCTCCGGAGGGGGCGGCGTGATCCCGCTGGCCGCCGAGAGCGCGCGCGTGGCCGACGACTCCGTGAGCTCGCCGGTCCAGTCGGAGCCGACGGTCCCCGAGACGCCCTCTGCCGGCAGCCCGCTGGCCTGGCCGGTGCAGGAGGTCACCCTGGTGTCCGCGCGTCTGGGCGTCGCCCTGACCACCCTGCCGACGGGCGCGTCGGTGCTGGTGCCCACGTACGAGCTCGCGGACGCCGACGGCGTCACGTGGAGCGTCATCGCGGTCGTGGACGACCAGCTGGATTTCTCCGCGGCGGGCTGACCCCCCCGGAAGCCCTGCGGAGAAAGCACGAAGGCCGGCCGGCGTCGGAGGGACGCCGACCGGCCTTCGTCACGCCCGACGGTCGGTGCACGGCCCGCCGAGCACAACCTGGGTGCCGTTCCGACCGCGCGATCCGCGACCCAGGTTGTTCTCGCTCAGACGCTCGAGGGCGCCGAACCGGCGGCATTCACCCCGCGGGCGTCCCGGGTGGTCCGCGCGAGCGCGTGAGTACCCTCACCGGCATGGGCGGAGGAGACGAGGGCAGATCCGGGTACACGTGGAACCGATCACCTCCTTCGAGCGCGACCGTCGCGTCCTGGCCCGGATGATCGACGCCGGCGAGGCGAACGAGACCGAGGTCGAGGCCTACGAGATGGTCTCCGACCCGGCCGTCCGGGACCTCAACCGGCAGCAGCGTAGCCGTGCCGGCCAGTACCTTCGCCGCCTGCGACGCCGCACCCGCCACACCTGACTCGGTCAACCTCCCGGGCACAAGCGCGAGAACAACGTTGGACGTCTTCTGCGCTGTCATACGGCGTGCAACGTTGTTCTCGCCTTCGGGGATCGGGACGCGCGGCCCCCGGCGACGTCGGGCAGGCCGGACGTGCAGACCCACGTCGGTCGTTGCTGACAGACTCGCGGGCATGGGTGAACGGACCGAGAAGCTGCTCCTGCTGGACACCGCGTCGCTGTACTTCCGCGCTGGAGCGCTTCCGTGGTGATCCGAATGCGCCGCGTGGGTCAACGGCGCACGTGGCCCTTCTTCCAGATTCGCGCGGTGTACGAGATCGTCATTGCAGAGGGAAGCCGCGAGATCTTCAACGACACGACGATGGCGCCGTCAGCAGTCCTCGTCTCGCGAGGGAAGATCCACCCGATCGACTCCTATGACTGGATTGCCGCTGCCGACCACGTCTCCTCGTCAGGCGAGGCAGCCTGGGTCACTGATCCCTTCGGAGGGCGTTGAGATGGCGGAGAAGCTGCTCCTGCTGGACACCGCCTCGTTGTACTTCCGGGCGTACTTCGGGGTGCCCGACTCCGTGAAGGCTCCGGACGGGACGCCTGTGAACGCGGTGCGTGGGCTGCTCGACATGATCGCGCGGCTGGTCAACGACCACCGGCCCACGCGGCTGGTCATGTGCTGGGACGACGACTGGCGCCCGCAGTTCCGGGTCGACGCGATCCCGTCGTACAAGGCGCACCGCGTGGCGGTCGAGGTGCCCGGCACCACGGGGGTCGAGGAGGTGCCGGACACCCTCTCGCCGCAGGTGCCGATCATCGTCGAGGTGCTCAAGGCGCTGGGAATCGCACGCGTCGGGGTGCCCGGCTACGAGGCGGACGACGTGATCGGCACGCTGGTCGCACGCGAGGTGGCCAAGAAGGACCGCGCCCCGGTGGACGTGATCACGGGGGACCGGGACCTGTTCCAGCTGGTCGACGACGCGGTCCCGGTGCGGGTGCTCTACACGATCCGGGGCATCAAGGACCTGATGGCCATCGACCAGGCGGTGCTCAAGGAGAAGTACGCGGTCTCGTCGGGACCCGGCTACGCCGACATGGCCGTGCTGCGCGGCGACCCGAGCGACGGGCTGCCCGGCGTGCCGGGGATCGGCGAGAAGACGGCCGCGCAGCTGGTGCACCGGTACGGCTCGTTGCAGGGGATCCTCGCCGCGCGCGACGCCGGCGACCCGGGCCTGACCGCGACGCAGCGTCGGCGGCTGGTCGAGTCGGCCGACTACCTGGCGGTCGCGCCGGCGGTCGTGCGGGTGGCGCCGGACGCTCCCGTCGGGGAGCTCGACGACCGGCTGCCGAGCGTCGTCGCGGACGCCGGGGCGCTCGTCGCGCTGGCCGAGACGTGGGGGCTGTCGTCGAGCGTGAAGCGGGTGGTGGACGCGCTCGCCGGGTGAAAGTCGGGCTCGACCCGAGAATCGGACGTATCAGACATGGACAAGCGTCCTCCTGCTCGGACGTGCGTTACCGACCGGTAGCCACGGCCCCGCCGGAGATCACCGGCACCCTGCGCCCCGACCCCCGGGGTCTCGACCGGAAAGGCACGTCCCATGTCTTCTGCCCGCACCCTGACGTCCACTGTGTCGAAGCGGCACCCCGCGCCACGGACGTCGGCCCCCGTGCCGAGCAACACGTTCGCTCCCTCCGTCCCCCCGGCCTCGATGCTCGACCGCGCGGTCGCTGGACTGGCGACCGTGCTGACCCGCTACTCGATCACCGCACTCCGGATCAGCCTCGGGCTGGTGTTCCTCGGCTTCGGCGTCCTGAAGTTCTTCCCCGGCATGAGCCCGGCGGCGGAGCTGGCCGAGCGGACCATCGGCACGCTGACGTTCGGCCTCGTCGGCCCCACGGCGGCCCTGCTGCTGACCGCGATCATGGAGACCGTCATCGGGCTCACGCTGGTCACGGGACTGTTCCTGCGCACCGGCCTGGTCATCCTCGCCGCGGCGCTGGTCGGCATCATGTCGCCGATCGTGCTCTTCTACGGCGAGCTGTTCCCCGCCGGCGGACCGACCCTGACGGGTCAGTACGTGCTGAAGGACATCGTGCTCGCGTGCGCGGGCGCGGTCATCGGCGCCGCGGCGCTCGGTGCACGGCTGCGCCTCCCGCAGGAGTGAGCGGCGTCAGTCCTTCAGGAACACCTGGGGGCCCGCCTCGTGCCAGCCGTCCGCGGCGGCCGGGGCGGGTCCTCCTGCGTTCACGACCAGCAGCTCGTCGCCGATGACGAGGTCGACGACGCCCCCGTCGGTCGACGTGCACCCGGTGGTCGGCAGCTCGCCGGTGGTCAGGCTCAGCACGCAGAGCAGGTGCGTCCGCGACACGCCGGCGTAGTAGCGCGTGTCGTCCGTCGCGGCGAGGAACCGGGTGCTGGCGGGGTCGATGAGGCTGCCGGTCAGGTCGTCGGCGTCGACGGTGTCCACCGACCGCTGGGGGTGGTCGAACACGGCGAGCGTGGTCGCAGGGTCCACGGCGGGCAGCGCGACGGGGATCTGCGCGAGCCGCACCCAGATCATGCCGCTGGCCACCAGGGCGGCCGCGGCGACCAGGACGAGCGCGGTGAGCATGCTCGACCTGCGCCGGGGCGCCTGGTCGGCACCGAACCCGGTGAACGCGTCGGTGAAGAAGTCCGTGTCGTCGAACGTCGTCATGCCGTGCACATCGACGTGATCCGTGCCGGACGTGAGGGGCTGTGCACCGAATGCCCCCGTTCGGGTGCAGCGACCGTGCGAACGCAGGGCAGAATCACCTCCCGTGATCACGGTCAGCACGGACGGCTCCTGCCTGCGCAACCCCGGCGGGGCGATCGGCTGGGCCTGGGCCAACCACGACGGCAGCAGCGCCAGCGGCGGTCACGCGTCCGGCACCAACCAGGTCGCCGAGCTCATGGCGGTCCTCGAGGCCATCCGGTCGCACCCGGGTGACGAGCCGCTGGTGATCCAGGCCGACTCGCAGTACGCGATCAAGTGCTCGTCGGAGTGGGTGCACAGCTGGAAGCGCAAGGGCTGGCGGACTGCCGCCGGCGGACCGGTGCAGAACCTCGCCCTGATCCAGTCCATCGACGCCGCGATCGCGCAGCGGCCGGGTGGGGTGAGCTTCGTGTGGGTCCGCGGTCACCGCGGGGACGAGTTCAACGAGCGGGCCGACGAGCTGGCGGGGATCGCGGCGCGGAGCGTGCGCGACGACGCTCCGGCTCGGGCGACGGCCGCGGAGCCCGACGTCTTGTTCTAGGGGGCGATCAGCGAGGCTGGGAGCTCCGGGAGAGGATCGCCTTCGCGCCCTGCGACGCCTCGGTCACGTACTCGGAGACCCACCCGACCGGCGCGCTGCCCCACGACTGCCCGACGGCGGCCACGGGGAAGACCACGAGGTCGTGCTCCGCGTGCGTCAGGACCAGCTCGGGGGAGCCGTCGCCGCGCGCTGAGCCCCACACCAGGCCGGGCACGCGCTGCGCGACGAGGTCACCCAGCGTGACGCCGAACGCGTGCACGAGAGACTCGGGGTCGGTGCGGTCACGCTCGTCGGACTGCAACCAGATGGCCTGGACGCGGTCGAACAGGTCACCGAGCGTCTGCGTGTCGACCTGGCCCGCGCACAGGCCGGTGATGATCTCCCGGTGCTGGGCTGCCCAGACAAGCTCGGCAGGGTTGAGCGGCTCCACCTGTACCGAGCGGGTGTCGTCGGCAGGCGTGTGCGGGTGCGGCACCGTCGACCCGTCGGTCGGCGTCTCGGCGCGTCGGAACAGTCCCATGTGCCGAGTATCGACGGTGTCACCCCTGCGCTTGACCCCCGACACCCCGGGATCGCCCGGACGGCGTCTCGGTGCACCCGGGCAACTGACCGCCGGACGCACGAAGGCCGCGCCGACCAGGAGGTCGACGCGGCCCTCGTCACGGAGCCGGGCGGCTCAGCGCCTGACGGTCAGGGCGTGCGACGTGGCGGTCGGCAGGTACCCGCCGTCGCCGTTGTAGCTGGCGAGCACGACGGTCGAGTGCTGCACCGCCGGGAGGGTCACCTTGGCGACCCCGTTGGTGAGGGGCACCGTGGCCACCCGCTGGAGGCCCAGGGAGACGGACACCGAACCGGTGGGCGCGGGTGCACCCTTCGGGCCGGTGACCGAGACGGTCACCACGGGCTTGGCGCCCTTGGAGACGGTCCATGAGGTCGCCGTGAGCGACGCCTTGGCCTTCACCTTGGTCACGCTGAACCACCGCTGCGCCTGCGACCCGGACACGTCCGCGTTGCCGGTGTAGACGGCGGTCAGGTGGTGGTTCCCGGACCGGAGCGTGCCGGGGATCACCACGTCGGCGACACCCCGCAGACCGGTGACCGTGACCGTGCCGGTGGCGATCGTCACCCCACGGTCCTTGATCTCGACCGTGCCCGTCGGCGGTGCGGTCGCACCCTTGACCACGATCGCTGCCTTCGTCGACTGCCCGTACGGGGCGGAGGTCCGGGACAGGATGAAGGTGGTCGTCGAGGTCGACTTGGCGATCTCGACCGGGACGGCCTCCGACGTGGACGGCGCGAACAGGCTCGCGTCCGCCGGGGCGAAGCTCGCGGTCAGCGAGTGCGCTCCGGCGCCGAGCGTGACCTTCACGCTCGCCGTGCCGTCGGTGACCGCGGACGAGCCGACCGGGGTCTGTCCGTCGAGGAACGTGACGGTGCCCTCGGCCTCCGTCGGCGCGACGGTGGCCGTGAGCGTGAGCTCCGAGCCGACCGTCTTGTTGCCCGTGACCGCCAGGGTGGTGGTCGTCGGCGTCGCCGGCTCCCCGGTGGCCACCTGTACGACCGTGAACACGCCGGTGTCGCCGTAGCTCACCAGACCGAGGTAGGTCGTCTGCGGCGTGAGGTCGGCCCACGACGCGGTGTAGGTGACCGGGACGCCCTGCACGCCGGGCAGCACCGCCGGGTCGAGCGCCAGCGGCGCCCCACCCTCGACCACCGAGGTGACGGTGGTGTCCCAGGTGACGCCGTTCGGCGCGCTGTACACGTCCACGAGGACCGCGTACGTGCCCGCGTCGGGCTGCACCAGGTTGACCCGCTCGTCGGCCGACCCGGACGCCGACTGCCAGCCCGCGACGGGGTTGCCGTCGGCGTCGAGCAGGTAGACGACCAGGTCGAGGTCGGCTGTGTCGTCGAGCGCGTCGAGGTTGAACCGCGCGTACTGCGCACCCTCGGGGACGTCGACGAGGTACTCCGCGAAGTCGCCCGTCGAGCCAGACCCGCTGTGCTCGGTCTCGGTCCCGGTCGGGTCGGCGAGGAGCTCACCGGCGGACAGGCCGGTGGTCGCCAGCGGGATGTCCCCGTCGCCACCGGGGGTCACCTCGACGGCGACGGACCCGGTGACTCCCGTCCCGGCGACCGACGCCGGGGCGACGATCGTGACGGGCTGCACGGCGATCGGGCTGCGGACGGCCGTGTCGCCGGACGTCCAGGTGAGCGAGCCGGTCGAGAACTCGTCGAGAGGTGCGTCCGTCCGGCTGAACGTCACCGAGTAGGTCTTCGACTCGCCGGCGGCCCCGAACACCAGGGTGGCCGGCTCGACGACCGTGGTGATGCCGGCGAGCCCCTGCACCGAGGAGGTGAAGGTGCCGGCCTGCGTCGCGGTGACCGTGCGGGTGATCGTCTCCGGCGCGGTGAGGCTGCCGATGCCGATCGAGGCGATGTTCAGGTCGCTCGGGTCGATCGCCTCGACCGGGACGTCGTAGCCGACGCCGCCCAGGTACGCGTACCAGTCGGTCAGGCCGTTGAGGTAGAGCAGACCCGGCTCGAAGAACTTCGTCGGGTCGACGTGGCCGGCGCCCTGGGCGAACGGGTCGGTGGCGGGGTCGCCCGCGTCGTCGACGGTGTCGTACGCGGTCGTCATCATCGCGGACTTGATCTCGGCGGGCGTCGCGTTGGGACGCTCCCCGAGGTAGAGCGCCGCGATGCCGGCGATGTGCGGCGACGCCATGGAGGTGCCGCTGAGGAACTCGTACGTGGGCTCGGCGCCCTCGGCGTTCGCCGCAGCCGCCAGGATCGACACGCCAGGTGCGGCGATGTCGGGCTTGATGATGTCGCTGCCGCCCGCGAGCACGGGGCCGCGCGAGGAGAAGCCGGCGACCTGCGGGACCGGCGGGGTGGTGCCCAGCTCGTTGCCCGTGGTGAACGTGGCCGTCGCACCGGGGGTGGCCGCGTAGGCGACGACCTCGTCGTGGACCAGGTGGCTGAGGTGGACGGTCGGGACCGCGTGGAAGTCGGTGTCGATGGAGCCCGGCGTGACGTTCACCAGCACCATGCCGATGCCGCCGACCCGTGCCACCTCGGCCGACTTGTCCGTGCGGGCGTACGTGCCGCGCTCGCAGACGATGATCGTGCCCGGCGCGACGAGCGCGGGATCGAGCGAACCCGGGGCGCACAGTGCCGCACCGGTCCCACCCGTGAGGGCGACGGCGGTGGAGTTCACCAGCGCACCGGTGAGCGGCTCCGCGGCCGGGTCCATGTCGACCGTGATCGACGCACCGGCGAAGGCCTGGCCGTCACCGAACGTGACCGTGGCCTCGTAGCTGGGGATCGTCGTGGCGGCCACCGAGGTGTACCAGGGGGACGCGTGGTCCGTGGTCGAGGCACCGGGGCCGTCGTTGCCGGCGGAGACCGCGACGAACACGCCGGCCGCTGCTGCGCCGAGGAACGCCTGGTCCTCGGGAGCGGCGACGCTCGTGGCGGCACCGCCGCCGATCGAGAAGTTGATGACGTCGACGCCGTCCGCGACGGCCTGGTCGATGGCGGACAGGATGTCGGTCGTCGTGCAGCCGTCGTCCGTGGTCACCACCGGGTCGGGGCCGGACCAGCAGACCTTGTAGGCCGCGATGCGGGCCGCGGGGGCGACGCCGGAGATGGTGCCGAAGTCGATGCCGCCGATGGCCGCCGGGGTGCCGACGTTGCCCGCGGCCGTGCTCGCGGTGTGCGACCCGTGCGAGTCGCCGTCACGCGGGGAGATGTACTCACCCGTGGACGCGTCGCCGAGGTTCTCGGCGCCGAACCCGTCGAGGTAGTAGCGCGCGCCGACGACCTTGGTCGAGCAGTCGTCCGCGGTGAACTGCTCGCCGGTCTCGCAGACGCCCCGGAAGACGTTCCCGTCGCCCTTCAGGTACGTGATAGCGGTGCCGTCGAGGTAGGGCTCGGCGCCGGGCGTGGTGCCCAGCGCGTCCCCCGCGAACGCGGGGTTCTCCGGCGCGATGCCGGTGTCCAGGACGCCGACGACGACGCCGGCACCGGCCTCGTCGGCCCCGCCCACGGCCTCCCAGACGCCGCCCGGGCCCTCGAGGCCCAGGAAGGACGTCGACGGCTCCGCGGTGATGTGGCGGAGCTCGTCGGGGACCACGGAGACCACGTCGTGGTCGGCCAGGAGGTCGGCCGCCTGGCGGGCGGTGAGGTCCGCCGAGAAGCCGTTGAGGGCCAGCGTGTAGGACACGTCGATGGAGACGCCGGCGGCCTCGGCCACCGACTCCTGCTTCTCCGTGAGGTGCTCCCGGTAGCTCTTCACCGGCGCCTTGCGCGCGTTGAGCTGGTCGCCCTCGTCGGGCGTGGTGGCCGCGAAGCCGCTCACGCCGCCGTCGTAGGTGGCGACCGCGTCGTCGGCGAGCGTGACGATGTACCGGCCGGGCTTGAGCTCGGTCTGACCCGAGGGCTTCGTGATCTGGAAGCCCGTCCCTGTCGGCGGGGGAGCCGCCGACGCGCCTCCGGCGCCGAGTAACGCGGTGCTGACCGCGACTGACAGGGCGGTGACGGCGGCGAGGACGGGTCGACGTGGCATGTGCGCATCCCTGGCTTCGAGGAGGATCGACGTGCGTGCGCCCACGACGTGACGGTAGTCACACGGTGGCGCACGCCCGGTGCACGTTACTGGCAGGTACGGCATTCGTCACCTTCAGGCGGAATGATCGTTTCCTGTTCGTGACCTGTGGCCTCAGCGGAGGGGCACGAAGACGAACGACCCGTGCGTCGTGATCTCCGTCCGACCCTCCCGCCGCTCCACCAGGTGCATCGTCGAGCGCACCGGGATCACCATGCGCGCGTCCTCGCCCAGCTGGTCCACCAGGGCGGCGGGCATGCGCCTCGGTGCCGCCGACACGAGGATCCGGTCCCACCCGCCGTCGACCGGCCGGCCGAGGGCCCCCGGGGTCGCCCGATCGATGCGCGCCCACGGCAGACCGCACGCGTCGAGGTTGGCCGCACCCCACACGGCCAGCTCGGGGTCCAGCTCCAGCCCGAGCACGACGCCCCCCGGTCCGACGAGCCGGGCGAGCAGCGCGGTCGTCCAGCCGGAGCCGGACCCGACGTCGAGCACGCGCGCACCGACGGGCACCTGCAGGAGGCGGAGCATGAACGACACGGTGCTCGGCTGCGAGCTGGTCTGCCCGTGCCACAGCGGCAGCGGGTGGTCCTCCGCCGCGCGGGCACGCTGCTGCGCCGGCAGGAACCGCTCGCGCGCGAGCTCGCGCATCGCGTCGGCCACGTCGGCGGCGCGCGTCGGGTCGGCCTGCTCACCCATGAGGTGAGCCTACGATCGGGCGTTCCGCCATGGACGCCGTGAGGAGGCACCATGCACTACGACGTCGTGGTCGTCGGCTCCGGCTTCGGCGGGTCCGTGGCGGCCCTGCGGCTCGTCGAGAAGGGCTACCGCGTCCTGGTGCTCGAGGCCGGGCGACGCTTCACCGACGAGACCCTGCCGCGCACGTCGTGGGACGTCAGCCGCTTCCTCTGGGCGCCCCGGCTCGGCTGGCTCGGCATCCAGCGCATCCACGTGCTGCCCGACGTGGTGGTGCTCGCCGGCGCGGGCGTCGGCGGCGGCTCGCTCGTCTACGCCAACACCCTCTACCGGCCCACGTCCGACGCGTTCTTCGCGGACCCGCAGTGGGCGGACATCACCGACTGGCGCGCCGAGCTGGCGCCGTACTACGACCAGGCGAGCCGCATGCTCGGGGTCGTCGACAACCCCACCTGCACCCCGTCCGACGAGATCGTGCGCAAGGCCGCGATCGACCTGGGCGTCGGCGACTCGTTCCGGCTGGCCCCGGTGGGCGTGGTGTTCGGCGTCCCGGGCGCGCGGGTGCCGGACCCGTTCTTCGGGGGTGCCGGACCGGAGCGGCGCGGCTGCCTGGAGTGCGGCGAGTGCATGACCGGCTGCCGGCACGGTGCCAAGAACACGCTGCCCACCAACTACCTGTACCTGGCCGAGCGGGCGGGCGCGCGGGTGGTCGCGGAGACGACAGTGACGTCCGTGCGCCCCGGCGGTCAGGGCTGGGAGGTCCGGACCGAGCGCACCGGTCGCCGCGGGCCCGGGCGCACCGTGACCGCCGACCAGGTGGTCGTCGCGGCCGGGACGTGGGGCACCCAGCAGCTCCTGCACCGGATGAAGGCGGACGGCACCCTGCCGCGGCTGTCGGACCGCTTGGGCGCGCTGACCCGCACCAACAGCGAGTCGCTCGGCGGCGCGGCGACGCGCTGGCGCGGGTGGCGACGCCGGCCGGACCTGACCCGCGGCGTCGCGATCACGTCCTCGGTCCACCTGGACGACCACACCCACCTGGAGCCGGTCCGCTACGGCCGCGGGTCCAACCTCATGGGCCTGCTCAGCACGGTCCTCACCGACGGCGGCGGGCGCGTGCCCCGACCGGTGCGCTGGCTGGGCAACGTGCTGCGGCACCCCGGACAGGTGGCGTCGCTGCTGCTGGGCCTGGGCAGCTGGTCGCAGCGGACGGTCATCGGGCTCGTCATGCAGACCGGCGGCGCGTCGATCACCGTGCGACCCCGGCGCACCTGGCGGGGGACCACCCGGCTCACGTCGACCCCGGGGGAGGGCGAGCCCAACCCCACCTGGATCCCGGCCGCCAACGCGGCCTACCGGCGGATGGCCGCGCACCTGGGCGGCTTCGCCGCGAGCAGCCTGGGCGAGGTGGCCGACGTGCCCATGACGGCGCACTTCCTCGGCGGGTGCCCCATCGGCCGGTCGGCGGACGACGGGGTGGTCGACGCCTATCACCGGGTGTTCGGGTACCCGGGCCTGCACGTGGTGGACGGCTCGACGGTCTCCGCGAACCTCGGTGTCAACCCGTCGCTCACCATCACCGCGCAGGCGGAGCGGGCGTTCTCGCTGTGGCCCAACGTGGGGGAGCCCGATCCGCGGCCCGCGCCCGGGGAGCCGTACGAGCGGCTGCGACCGGTCCGACCGGTGCGTCCGGCGGTGCCGGCGTCGGCCCCGGGTGCGCTGCGCCTGACCGTGCTCTAGACGGACTCGCGCGCCGGGACCACGGGGATCATCCCCGTGCGCGGCACGTCCGCCGCCGACGGGGGCGGGACGAACTTCGGCTTGCGACCCGGACGGCCGCGTTCGCGACGCATCTCGATGCCCTCGAGCGTCGTCGCGCGCCACACCGCGCCGCCGTTCAGTCGCCCGTCGGGCTGCGGCAGCCACGGCACCTTGCGAGACAGCCAGACGCGGATGGTGGCGTGCTCGACCCCCAGCCGGTCGGCCAGCCGGGCGATGTCGTAGAGGTCGTCGAGGCCGTGCGGCACGGGGGGCGCGGCGGTCGGGGTGGGGGGTGGTTCGGGGAGCACGGCGAAAGCGTAGCGGCCCGTCCCTATGAATTGTGTGACGGAGACGTGACGAGATCCACACGAGATCTCCCCCGCCCTGAGGCCTCAAGTGTCAGGAGCGACCGTCCGAAGAACTTAACGTGTTACGCGTGAGTAACAAGATTCCGTTCCGAGGTCGGCCAGCGGGTGGCCGGCACGCTGTGGCGCGCCCTGCGCCGACGCGTGCCCTCGCCCACCCCGCCCGCCTCGCCCAGGGTGCCGTGGTCGCGGCGCTCGCCGTGAGCATGTGCGCGATGGTCGCTGTGTCGGCGAATGCCCGTGACGGTGGGAGCGCGTTCATAGGCGCCGCTCCGGCCCCCCGGTCGACCGCCCAGGTCGAGCAGGCGCGGGCAGGTGCGGTCGAGGTCGCCTCCGACGCCATCGTGTTCGCCCAGTCCGTCAAGGCGGAGGCGACGCAGGTCGCGATCGACGCCGCCCAGCTCGAGGCCCTGGAGGTCGCGACCGCCCACCTCGACGAGGTGCTCGCCGTCGCGACCGCCGACGTCGACCGTGGCGCAGCCACCTCCCGCACCGCCGACCGCGACGAGGTCGCTGGCATGGAGGGCACCGCCGGGGCCGCGGCCGAGCCGACCGCCGCCGCGACCAGCACCCCGGCCCCGCAGACGGAGACCGACCCCGCGACGGTGTTCGAGCAGACGCCGGCCGCCGTGCCGACCGTCGCGCCGAAGACCGGTGCGGAGGACTCCACGACCGCCGAGCTGCGGGAGGCCGTCGCCGCGGTCGCGACCGCCACGGCCGCCGTGAAGCAGAGCGCCGAGGCGAAGAAGGCCGCCGACGCCGCCGCTGCCGCGGCCTCCGCGCAGGCCGCCGCCGACGCCGCTGCCGCCGCGCAGGCCGCCGCCGAGGCGGAGGCAGCCCGACGCGCCTCGTGGAAGCAGTCGCTGCTCGGCTACGCCAACGGCAAGATTCCCGACTCCGCCCTCTGCGGCGTCAGCTTCGACTCGTCCGTGCGCCTGCGCTGCGACGCCGCCGAGCAGCTGGACATCCTCAACGCCGCCTACCGGGCCAAGTTCGGGACCAACCTCTCGATCAGTGACTCCTACCGCTCGTACGCGGGCCAGGTGATGTGCCAGCGCACCAAGGGCTACCTGTGCGCGACGCCCGGCACGTCCAACCACGGCAGCGGCGTGGCGGTCGACTTCGGTGGCGGCATCGAGACGTTCGGCACCAAGCAGTACCGCTGGATGACCGCCAACGCCCCGGCGCTGAACTGGACGCACCCGTCCTGGGCCGAGAGCGGCGGCAGCAAGCCCGAGGCGTGGCACTGGGAGTACACGGACTGATCGTTCGTGGTGGTCCGTCCGACCCGGACGCGCCACCGCGGCCCTACGATCGGGCGCATGAGCACCTCGGCCGAGCCGGGGCGGACCTGGCCCTTGGTGGGCCGGGCCGCCGAGCTCGACGACCTCGACGACCTGCTGTCGACGGCCGCCGACGGGGTGGGCGTGACGGTGCTGCTCGAGGGTGAGGCCGGCGTCGGCAAGACGAGCCTGGTCGACGCCCTGCGCGGCTCGGCGAGGCTGCTCGACGTCGAGCTGCGCACCGCCCGCGCCACCGAGATGCGCGCCTGGCCGTTCGCCCTGCTCTCCGACGCCCTGCTGGTGCGGTCCGGCCGGTCCAGCCGCGGTCCCGTGGAGGCGGAGCTGACCGACCTGCTCGACGCGATCTATGCCGACCCCGTCCGCTCCGTCGCCCGGTACGACCGCGCCGCCGAGCTGTTCGCCGCCCTCCTGCGCCGCCGCGGTGACAGCCGACCGTGGGCCCTGGTGCTCGAGGACGTGCACGAGGCCGACGCCCCCTCGCTCGAGGTCCTCCTCCAGCTGGCGCACGAGGGTGCGGTGCCGCGGGCGCTGGTGGTGCTCACCATGCGTCCGGTCCCGTACCGGCCCGAGCTCGCCGAGGTCGTCGCCGCGTGGACGCGGGCGGGCGCCCGGTACCTGGAGCTGCGGCCGCTGAACGCGCGCGCCACCGTGGAGCTGGCCGAGAACCTCGTCGGCACCCCGGTGGGTCCGGCGCTGCGCGGGACGCTCGCGACGACGGGCGGCAACCCCCGGCTGGTCGCGGACGTGGTGCGCACGGCTCGGGCGGCCGGCGCGCTGGTCACCACGGACGGCGTCCTCGACTCGACGGGCGTCCGCTGGCTGACGCCGCTGGACGAGGTGGTCCGGCGGCGCGTCGAGTACCTGGGGCCTGAGGTGCTGGCCCTGCTGGGTCAGGCGTCGGTGCTGGGCTCGTCGTTCGTGATCGCCGACCTGGCCTCCCTGGCCGGCGACCCGGTCGGCGACTGCTGGCGCACGCTGCGGCACGGGCTGGCCGCCGGCGTGGTCCGCGCTCGCGGCGACCGGCTGGTGTTCGGACACGACCTGGTGCGGGGGGCGCTGTACAACGGGCTCGAGCCCGACCAGCGCCGCGCTCTGCACGCACGGGCCGCCTGGGCGCTGCGGCAGGCCGGTGCGCCCGCACAGATCGTCACCGCGCACCTCGAGCGCGCGCGCTGACGCGTCCGGCTGCCTAGCGTGGGGGTGCGGGCAGCTGCCCGCTCCACCAACCCGAGGAGCACCATGTCCACGCGCACCGCTCGCACCGCCTGGAACGGGACCCTGATGGAGGGGGGCGGCCAGGTCGAGCTCACGAGCTCAGGCGCCGGCACGTTCGACGTCTCGTTCCCGAAGCGGACGGCCGACGAGGCGGGCGGCACGACGAGCCCCGAGGAGCTCATCGCCGCCGCTCACACCTCCTGCTACGCCATGCAGCTGTCCGGCGTGATCGCCGCGGCCGGCGGCACCCCCGTCGCGCTCGAGGTCTCCGCCGACGTCACGCTGCGTCCCGACCCCGCCGGCGGCCTGCACATCACGACGATCGCCCTGACGGTCCGCGGCGAGGTCGAAGGGCTGGACGAGGCCGGCTTCCTCGCTGCTGCGGAGAACGCCAAGGCCACGTGCCCGGTGAGCAAGGCCCTGACCGGCACGGAGATCACCCTGAACGCGTCGCTGGCCTGACAAACCCTCCCGCAGCGTCCGCACTCGATCGGGTTCCCACCCCCACGAGTGCGGACGCTGCGTCGTCCTTGGTCGGTGCGTCCGCACTCCGGCGGGTTCCGGGCCACCGGAGTGCGGACGTCGTCGGGTTCCACCCCTCGGTGACGTGTGCGGGGGAGACGGTCGCCGGTGCGAGACTGCCCCCGTGGTGGCCGTGACGCAGACCGTGGCAGGTGACGTGGGGAGCGCCGACGTGGTGCAGGCCCTGCGGGCCGCGCTGCGCGGGGAGGTCGACGACAGCACCCGCCGCCGCGCCGAGTACTCCACCGACGCGTCGAACTACCGCGTGGTCCCCCAGGTCGTCGCGTTCCCGCAGGACACCGACGACGTGCTCGCTGCCCTGTCGGTGGTGCGGGACCTCGGCGTCCCGCTGACCGCCCGCGGCGGAGGCACCTCGGTGGCCGGGAACGCGGTCGGCACCGGGGTGGTGCTCGACTTCTCGCGGCACGTCAACCGGATCCTCGAGGTCGACCCGGAGGCGCAGACCGCCCGCGTCGAGCCCGGCGTCATCATGGCCGCCCTCCAGAAGGCCGCGGCCCCGCACGGTCTGCGCTTCGGGCCGGACCCGTCCACGCAGGCACGCGCGACGCTCGGCGGGATGATCGGCAACAACGCCTGCGGCCCCCGCGCGGTGGCGTACGGGCGGACCGCGGACAACGTGCTCGCGCTCGACGTGGTGGACGGCACCGGGCGACGGTTCGAGGCACGGTCGGGAGCGGGCGCGCTCGACGTCGTACCGGGTCTCGACGCCCTCGTCCGCGGCAACCTGGACGTCCTCCGGACCGAGCTGGGCCGATTCGGCCGGCAGGTCTCCGGCTACTCGCTCGAGCACCTGCTGCCCGAGAAGGGCACCGACCTGGCCAAGGCGCTGGTCGGCACCGAGGGGACGGTCGCCACGCTGCTCGGCGCGACCGTGCGCCTGGTGCCGGTCGCGGCCGCCCCGGTGCTCGTCGTGCTCGGCTACCCGGACATGCCCACGGCCGCGGACGCCGTCCCCGCGCTGCTCGCGCACGCGCCGCTGGCCATCGAGGGCATGGACTCCCGGCTGGTCGACGTGGTGCGCCGGGTCCGTGGTGCGTCGGCCGTCCCCCCGCTGCCGGCCGGTGGGGGATGGCTCATGGTCGAGGTGGGCGGTTCGGACCTCGCCGAAGCTCTGCAGCGGGCGCACGCGCTGGCGAGCGACGCGGGCACCGACGCCGTCGGCCTCTTCCCGCCCGGACCCGAGGCCGCCGCGATGTGGCGCATCCGTGAGGACGGTGCCGGCCTGGGTGGTCGTACGCCCTCCGGCGCGCAGGCGTGGCCGGGGTTCGAGGACTCGGCCGTGCCGCCGGAACGGCTCGGTGCGTACCTGCGCGAGCTCGAGGCGCTCATGGCGGCGCACGCCGTGGACGGTCTGGCGTACGGGCACTTCGGCGACGGCTGCGTGCACCTGCGGCTCGACATCCCGCTCGAGCGGTCGGGCAACCCGCTGCGCGCGTTCATGACGGACGCGGCGGCGCTCGTCGCGTCGCACGGCGGCTCGCTGTCCGGGGAGCACGGCGACGGCCGCGCCCGCTCGGAGCTGCTGCCGGTGATGTACTCCGCGCAGGCGATCGACCTGTTCGGCGCCTTCAAGGACCTGCTCGACCCGCGCGACCTGCTCAACCCTGGGGTGCTGGTCCGGCCGAGCCCGCTCGACGCCGACCTGCGCCGCCCCTGGGCGCGCCCGCTGCTGGCCGACGGTCACGGCTTCTCGTTCGCGCACGACGCGGGGGACCTGACCACCGCGCTGCACCGCTGCGTCGGCGTCGGCAAGTGCCGCGCGGACAGCACCGCGACCGGCGGCTTCATGTGCCCCTCCTACCTGGCGACGCGGGACGAGAAGGACTCGACCCGCGGCCGCGCCCGCGTCCTGCAGGAGATGGCCAACGGCACGCTGGTCGGCGGTGGCTGGTCGTCGCCCGAGGTGCACGAGTCGCTCGACCTCTGCCTGTCCTGCAAGGCGTGCTCGTCGGACTGTCCTGCGGGCGTCGACATGGCGCAGTACAAGTCCGAGGTGCTGAACCGTACGTACCGCGGCCGGCTGCGCCCGGCGTCGCACTACGCCCTCGGCTGGCTGCCCCGCTGGGCGCGGCTGATCACCGGTGTCCCGGGGCTGTCCGCGCTGACCAACCGGGTCCTCGGCATCCGCCCGGTCGCGCGAGCGGTGCTGGCCGGCGGCGGCATGGACACCCGGCGGCAGATGGTCACGTTCGCCCGCCGGCCGTTCCGCGTGTGGGTGCGCGGCGAGGGCCGCGACGCGGTGACCCTCACCCGCAACGTCCGAGGACGGTTGCGCCAGGACGACCAGAGGCTCGGACGTCCTGCGAAGCGCGAGTTCCTCGGGCGTCCGGGCAAGGGGACCCAGCACGGCGGCGCCACGGGGGGACGCAGGCCGCAGGTCGTGCTCTGGACGGACTCGTTCTCCGACACGCTCGCGCCGTCCGTCGCGCAGGCCGCGGTGGCGGTGCTCGTCGACGCGGGGTACGAGGTGCTGGTCCCGCAGGACAACGCGTGCTGCGGCCTCACCTGGATCAGCACCGGGCAGCTGGACGGGGCGAAGAAGCAGCTGACCCACCTGCTCGGCGTGCTCGGTCCGTTCGCCGTCAACGGCATCCCGATCGTCGGCCTCGAGCCGTCATGCACCGCGGTCCTGCGCTCCGACCTGCGCGACCTGCTCCCCGACGACCCGCGCGCGGTCGCGGTGGCCCGCGAGTCCCGCACGCTGGCGGAGCTGCTCACCGCGCCCGCCCCCATCGGTCCCGGTGACCGCTGGCGGGTGCCGGACCTGTCGGACGTCACCGCCGTCGTGCAGCCGCACTGCCACCACCACTCGGTGATGACGTGGACGCCCGACCGCCGCCTGCTCACCGACGCGGGCGCGCAGTTCTCGGCGCTCGCCGGGTGCTGCGGGCTGGCCGGCAACTTCGGCATGGAGAAGGGGCACTACGACGTGTCGGTCGCGGTGGCGGAGAACGCGCTGCTCCCGGCCCTGCGCGACGCCGCTCCCGGGGACGTGTTCCTGGCCGACGGGTTCTCGTGCCGCACGCAGGCGGACCACCTGGCGGGGGTGCAGGGCGTGCACCTGGCCGAGCTGCTGGCCGCGCACCTGCCGGCGCGGCACGGCGCCGACACGTCCGCCTAGGCTGGCCGCATGCTCGTCGCCTTCTCCGTCGCCCCGCTCGGTGCGGGCGAGTCCGTGACCGCCGCCGTCGCCGATGCCTGCGCATCGTCCGCGAGTCCGGGCTACCCAACCGCACCGACGCCATGTTCACCACGCTCGAGGGCGACTGGGACGAGGTGATGGACGTCGTCAAGCGCGCCACCGAGGCGGTCGGCCGGCACGGCCACCGCGTGAGCCTGGTGCTCAAGGCGGACATCCGCCCGGGGCGCGACGGGGAGCTCACCGGCAAGGTCGAGCGGGTCGAGGCCGCGCTCACCAACGGGTGACGAAAGCGGCCGACCGGACGATCCGGACGGCGGAAACTGGACGCATCCGGGTGATGTGACCGATCTCCGAGCGGCACGTCCGACGGACGGGCTGACGTGCCAAGCGCGCTGTGGGACAGTGTGGTCGCGAGCGTGCCGGTCGGGGCGCGCGGGGCGCACGACGGGACGCGGAAGGCCAGACAGATGCCCATCTTCGAGCTCGACGAGGGCCGACCGCGCCTAGTCCAGCCGATGCAGCCCCTGACCGGATCCTTCGCGCAGGAGTGCGCCTCGCTCCTCACGCACCACCTCGCCGCCATCGCCGGTGAGCCCCTGTTCGCGGTCCGTTCCCGCACGGGTGCCCCCGACCACGCGGACCTGCCGGAGCTGCTGGCCCTGGACTCCACCGGCCGTCCGGTCGTCGTCGACGTGGTGCAGGTGGTCGACGACGACGCCGTCATCTCCGCCCTCCGGCACGCGGGTGCAGCTGCGCGCATGACCACCACCGACCTCGCGCGGGCCTACCACCCGGACCCGAGCCGGTTCGCGGTCGACTTCGCGGCGTTCCGGGAGCAGGCGGCGTTCGGCGCCCAGACGAGCCGGCGCGAGGGCGTCCGGCTGGTCCTGCTGTGCTCCGAGGTGGCCGCGGAGGCCGGTGACACGCTCGGCTTCCTGCGCGGCCCCGGCCGCCACGTGGACGTGCTCCAGGTGGGCGTCGTGCGCGGGGTCGACGACCGCCGCCTGCTCGACGTCTCCCCGCTGGCCACGCACGAGGGCGCCCGGCGATCCGTGGAGCCCACGGCCCTGCGCCTCGTGCGGTCCAGCGAGGGCTTCACCGCGGGTGCGTACGAGCCCTACGTCCCGACGGTCGGCCCGGTGCGCACGCCCGCGACGGGGGAGCTGCGTGCGGTCACCCCGCCGCCCGCCACCCCGGCGCCGCCGGCTCCGACCCCGCTGCGGGTTCCGCCGCCCGAGCCGGCACCGCGGCCCGCCACGGAGCAGAAGCCCCGACCGACCGTGCACGAGGCGCCGACCACGCTGACGCCGGTGGTGGGCCTGCGGTCCGCCGCCGACCACGTGGTGCCGCGCACCCCGCCGCGCGACCGGACCGACGAGGTGGCCGGTCCGCGACCGTTCGTGCCGGTGTCGGCGCCGCTGCCCATCTCGTCGAGCTTCCCGTCGACCCCGGCCACACCGGCGGTCCCGACCATCCCGATGCCCCCACGGCCGTCGATTCCCGCGCAGCCTGCGCCGCCTGCTCCGCCGGCACCGACCGAGGAGATCGCCCCGGTCCGGGACCCGATCCTCGACGACGACCTCAGGGCGCTGCCCGAGCTGGCCACGCTGGCGAAGAGCCGCCGCGCGATCACGACGCTCGTGTGGGTCCGGGCGCGCCGCGGTCAGCGGCTGGTCGCCATGCTCCGCACCGACGGGCTCATCGAGCTGCCGACGGGCGAGCTGCACGCGGATCCGGACAAGGCGGCGTCGGCGGCGGTCGCCGCGGAGAACCTGGTCGACGGCTGGCGGGCGTGGCGGCTGGGCGAGGGCGGTCCGACGCTCGCCGAGGCCACCGGCATCCTGCGTCCGTGAGACCCGGTCAGCTCCACCCGTAGGCGGCGGACCACCGGTCGATCTCCGCGTACAAGCGCCTGCGCACAGGCTCCGGCGAGAGCGTGAGGTCGTGCAGACCGTCCCGGACCCGCACCACGGTCACGTGCGTCCCCAGCTGCACCGCGCGGCGCACCACCAGCTCGACGTCGAGCACCACGTCGGCGTGGCGCATCTCCTCGTTCCACCGCGGGTTGATGACGGTCCGGCTGGACGCGAGGACGAGGATCGGCTGCTCGACGGTCAGGCCGCGGGCCACCCGCGCGTGCCCGGCCATGATCGCCTGGAGCCAGCCGGCGCGGACCGGGAACGACGGCGTCGGCCGCCACACCGTGTCGTACGTCCACTCGCCGCCGCTCGCGCTGCTCAGGGTCCGCGCGTAGTAGCCGGGGTCGATGTTGGGCAGGGGCGCCTTCGGCTGGAACCGCGCGATGCGCGCGATCGCGGGGGTGCTGACGTGCCGGAGCACCGACGACCCCTGCAGCTCCAGCCATGGGCTGTTGAGCACGAGCCCGCTGAGCTCGCCGGGGTGCCGGTGGGCCCACAGCGCCGCGATCAGCCCGCCGGTCGAGTGCCCCATCACCATCACGCGCGCCCGGGCGCCCAGGTCGGCGGTGATCACGGCCAGGGACGCCTCGAGCTCCTCGTCGTACGTCTCCAGGTCGTCGATGTACCCCGGCGTCTGTCCGGGACGCAGGCTGCGGCCGTACTTGCGCAGGTCGACGGCGTAGAAGGCTGCCCCGCGCGCGTGCCAGTACTGCGCGAGCTCGGTCTGGAAGAAGTAGTCGGACCAGCCGTGGACGTAGAGGATCGCCCGCGACGGACGCAGCGGCTCGGGCGCCGGCGGCGCGTAGCGGACCAGGCTGGCCACCACGTCGCCCTCGTCGTCGGGCCGCAGCGGCAGGGTCCGGACCTGGTAGTCAGGACCGAGGATGTCGTCGACCCACTCCCCTCCTGGGCTCATGGCTCGAGGACGATCTTCCCGAACTGGCTCCCGTCCACCAGGCGTCGGACGGCGTCCCGCGCGTCGGCCAGCGCGAACGTCGAGTCGACCAACGGGCGCACCCCCGTGCGGGCGAGGAACGCGAGCAGGTGCTGGAGGTCGTCGCGCGAGCCCATCGTCGCGCCGACCACGCTGATCTCCTGGAAGAAGATCCGGGTCAGCTCCGCCGGCTCCGCGTCCCCGCTGGTGGCCCCCGCGACGACGATGGTCCCGCCCGGCCGCACCGAGCGCACCGAGTGCGACCAGGTGGCCTTGCCGACGCTCTCCAGGACGATGTCCACCCGCGGCACCCGGGCGCCGGGCTCGACCGCGGCGGCGGCGCCGAGCGACAGGGCACGTGCGCGGCGGTCCTCGTCGCGACTCGTCACGATGACCTCCAGCCCGGCGGCGGCGCCGAGCAGGATCGCCGCCGAGGCCA
Source organism: Cellulomonas humilata (assembly GCF_013359775.1). Taxonomy (GTDB): domain Bacteria; phylum Actinomycetota; class Actinomycetes; order Actinomycetales; family Cellulomonadaceae; genus Cellulomonas; species Cellulomonas humilata. Next base: position 51,650 of record NZ_JABMCI010000069.1, read on the forward strand.
GCCCGCCACCGGCGCCCTGCACCAGCACGCGCTGCCCGGGCGTCGCGCCCCCGGAGCGGAAGAGCATCCGGTACGCGGTGAGCCAGGCGGTCGGCAGGCACGCGGCCTCGACGAACGACAGCGCGGCCGGCTTGTCGACGAGGTTCCAGGTGGGCACCGCGACCTGCTCGGCGAGCGTGCCGGGGTAGCGCTCCGACAGCAGGCTGCGCGGCTCGTCGGCCCCCACGCCGTGCCCCGACGCCCCGCCGATCACGCCGTGCACGACGACCTCGCGCCTGTCGGCCGTGACCCCCGCGGCGTCGGTGCCCAGGATCATCGGCAGCTGCTCCGCGCGGATGCCGACCCCGCGCAGCGTCCACACGTCGTGGTGGTTGAGGGCGGCCGCGCGGACGTCGACCACCGACCAGTTCTCCCGAGCCTGCGGGGCCGGCTGCTCGCCCACCTCGAGGCCGCTCGCGGGGTCGTCGGACGAGAAGCGGGCGGCGTAGGCGGCGATCACGAGCCCAACGTATCCGCCTGCGCGGTCACGCTCGCGGTTACAGGATCGGCAGCATCCGGCCGAGGTCGGGCACCGCGTCGGAGGTGTAGCGCGGGTGCAGGGCGACGGCCAGCTCGTCCACGTCGTACGGGACGCGGCCGGCGGCGAGCCGGACCCACGTCCGGGCGTCGGCGATCTCCAGGCTCCACCCGCCGCGCGCGACGACGATCTCGAGCAGCTTGTCGGCGACGAGCCGCAGCGCGCCGGGGTCCACGGGGTCCGGGCTCTGCGGCACCGACCGCGCCAGGTCGTCGGCGTGCACCACGAGCTCGAGCACCCGCGAGACCGCCATCGTGCTGAGCAGCACCGGTCCCCGACGGGCCTGCACCACGCGGTCGTCCGGGCCGAGCGCGTCCAGCTGCGCGAACGCGGCCTCCGCCCGGCGGTCCACCTCGGCGAGCGGGTCGTGGGCGATCTCGACGGCCAGGGCGCGGGTGGTCTCGGCGATGTCGGCTGCCCGGCCCGCGTACGTGCCGACGTACTCGCCGAGCGTCAGCGGCACGGTGCCGTCCGGCACGGGGACGCAGACGGCCAGGGCCTCCATCGCGCGGCCCAGGTGCGCGACCAGCTCGGCGACCGTCCAGCCGTCCAGCACGGAGGGGGCGTCGGCCACGTCGTCGTCGACCACGTCGGTGACCCAGGACCGCAGCCGGTCCCACTGGGCGTGCAGGGCGGTGCGGGCGTCGTCGAGCTCTCCGGAGGGCATGGGGCCCATCGTGCCCGCTACCGCCGCTCGGCGGGCTGCTCCAGGAACTCCCGCACGTAGGCACCCACCAGGTCCTCCTCGATGAGGAAGCCGTCGTGCCCGTAGTCGGAGTGGATCGTGTGCAGCGAGGCGTCGGTGATGCCCGCCGCGATCCGCTCGGACTGCGCGGGCGGGAACAGCCGGTCGGAGTCGACCGCGATGACCAGCGACCGGGCGGTGATCGACCGGAGCGCCGCGCTGACCCCGCCCCGGTCGCGGCCGAGGTCGTGCGTGATCATCGTGCGCGTGAGCACCACGTAGGTGTTGGCGTCGAACCGCCGGCTGAGCTTGTCGCCGTGGTGGTCGAGGTAGGACTGCACCGCGAACCGGCCGCCTTCCAGCGGCTCCTCGCCGCCCTGCGGGATGCGCCCGAACCGGGTGTCCAGCTCGAGCGGGCTGCGGTAGGTCTGGTGCGCGATCTGCCGGGCCAGGCCGAGGCCCACGTGCGGCCCCTCACCGTCGGGGGCGTCGTAGTAGTCGCCGTCGCGGTAGTGCGGGTCCGCCCGGATCGCGGCCAGCTGCGTGTGGAAGCCGGCGATCTGGTCGCCGGACGTCTGCGCGGCCGTCGCGATCGCCGCGATGGCGTCGACGCGCTCGGGTGCGCTGGCCGCCCACTCCAGCACGCGCAGGCCGCCCAGCGACGCGCCGATGACGAGTGCCCACGAGTCGATGCCGAGCAGGTCGCTCAGCCGGACCTCCGCGGCCACCTGGTCGCGCACGGTCAGCAGCGGGAACCGGCTGCCCCACGGCTGGCCGTCGGGACCGGGGGAGGCCGGTCCGGTCGAGCCCTGGCAGCCGCCGAGCACGTTCGGTGCGACGACGAACCACCGGTCGGTGTCGATCGGCGCACCCGGACCCACCATCGACGACCACCAGCCGGGCGTCGGGTGCCCGTCGCCCGCGTCGCCGGTGACGTGCGAGTCGCCGGTGAGCGCGTGCAGGACGAGCACGGCATTGCTGCCGTCCTCGTTCAGCTCCCCCCACGTCTCGTACGCCAGCCGCACGGCCGGCAGCCGCCCGCCGGACTCGAGCTTGAGCGGGCCGAGGTCGGCGAACTGCCGACGCCCCACCGGGTCGCCGTCGTGCCACGCCGCGCTCGCGGGCACCGGGCCGCGGTCGGTCTGCGGGGCGCGCGAGCCCAGGGTGCGCGGTCGGGCGGGGGACAGAGTCAGGTCGGGCACGTGCTTCCCTTCGGGGTGCGTCGCCGGACCGCCGGTGCGCGTGCTGCGCTCCGGCGGTCTCGGCGGCGTCGTGCTCATGCTCGGTCAGACGCCCTTCGCGGCGCGGAAGCCCGCGTCCAGGTCCGCCAGGATGTCATCGATGTGCTCGATGCCGACCGCGAGGCGGACGAGCCCCGGCGTGACACCCGACAGCGCCTGCTCCTCGGGGGTCAGCTGGCTGTGCGTGGTCGACGCCGGGTGGATGACCAGGGAGCGCACGTCCCCGATGTTGGCCACGTTGGAGTGCAGCTCGAGCGCGGACACGAACGCCTGGCCGGCGTCGGTGCCGCCCTCGAGCTCGAACGCGAGCACCGCGCCCGCACCGCGCGGCGAGTACTTCAGCTGGGCCGCGTGCCACGGGCTCGACTCGAGACCGGCGTAGTGCACTGAGAGGACGTCGTCGCGCGCCTCGAGCCAGGCGGCCACCTTCTCGGCGTTCTGCACGTGCCGCTCGATCCGCAGCGACAGGGTCTCGATGCCCTGCGCGATGAGGAACGCGTTGAACGGGGAGATCGCCGGGCCGAGGTCGCGCAGCAGCTGCACGCGGGCCTTGAGGATGAACGCGAGGTTGACGCCGAACGCGCCACCGACGCCGAGGTCCCGCGCGAACACCAGGCCGTTGTAGGACGGGTCGGGGGTGTTGTAGTTGGGGAACCGCTCCGGGTGCTGCGCGAAGTCGAACGAGCCGCCGTCGACGATGACGCCACCGATGGCCGAGCCGTGGCCGCCCAGGTACTTGGTGGCCGAGTGGACGACGATGTCCGCGCCCCACTGGAGCGGGTTGATGAGGTACGGCGTCGCGACGGTGTTGTCGACGATCAGCGGGACGCCCGACTCGTGCGCGACGCCGGCGACGAGCTCGATGTCGAGGATGTCGGCCTTCGGGTTGGGGATGGTCTCCGCGAAGAACAGCTTGGTGTTCGGGCGGACCGCGTCCTTCCACGCCTGCGCGTCGTGGGGGTCGGTGACGAACGTCGTCTCGATGCCGAGCTTGGGCAGCGTGTAGTGCAGGAGGTTGTACGTGCCGCCGTAGAGCGACGGGCTGGCGACGATGTGGTCGCCGGCCTCGGCGATGTTGAGGATGGCCAGCGTCTCGGCCGCCTGGCCCGACGCGACGAGCAGCGCGCCGACGCCGCCCTCGAGAGACGCGATCCGGTTCTCGACGACCTCCTGCGTGGGGTTGTTGATGCGTGTGTAGATGGGGCCGAGCTCGGCGAGCGCGAACCGCTTGGCGGCCGTCTGAGCGTCCGGGAAGACGAACGAGGTCGTCTGGTAGATCGGCAGCGCGCGGGCGCCCGTCGTCGGGTCGGGCTCCTGGCCGGCGTGGATCTGGCGGGTCTCGAAGTTCCAGTTCTCGTTGCTCATGGTGCTGCGCTCCGTTGTCGATGGCTTGTCGAAGGGCTTGTCGATGGATCTGCTGTGGTGCACGGATCCGCGGAGGGCCTCGGGCAGCCGACATCCGTCCCGCGGAGGGGGGAGTGGCGCACGGATCGAGCCATGGCTCGGGCGGGGATCAGGACCGTCTGCTGGTGACGGTGACCTGCCCGCGGGCACAGCCGAGCGTGCGCTGGGTCAGCGACACATTCGGCGGGTCATGGGCCGAGGGTAGGCGGATCCGTCCGGTCGTTGGAACAGCCGTCTCAGGATGTGGATTCTGGGTCGGTCGCTACGGCGAACGGGTGATCTCGCACGGATCGCGTCCGGTTCGTCCCAAAGCACATGGATGTGACTCGTGGGACTGGTGTGACAGGTGTTCACTCCTGAGGTTTTCGCAGGTAGCGTCCTTCGAGAACGGCCACCGAAGGCCGTCCATCCATGTCAGGGAGCGACCACGGTGAGCCACAGCAGGAGCACGCGCAGGGCCCTGGTCGCGGGCGCCCTCGTCGCCACCCTGCTCGCCGCCGGAGCGTCGAGCGCCCTGGCCGACCCGACGCCACCGTCCGCGCAGGACGTCCAGCGGGCGCAGGGCGCGGTGAAGTCCGCGGAGCGCTCGGTCGCCTCGATGGAGGTCCGGCTCGCCCAGCTGAGCTCCGAGACCGACGCCGCCGAGCTCAAGGTGCAGCAGGCGGGTGAGGCCTACAACCGGGCCGTCGTCGACGCCGATGCCGCGCAGCAGGCCTCCGTCGATGCCGTCGCCCAGGCCGAGGACGCGTCCGGCAAGGCCGAGGACGCCCGCCGCCAGCTCGTCGCGATCGCCCGCGAGCTCGCGCGGTCCGGCGGCTCGAACGACCTGCTCCAGGCGCTCCTGTCGTCGGACGGGTTCCAGGACGTCGCCCGCCGGACCACCGCGCTGGACCGCATCAGCGGCAAGGCCGACGAGGCCGTCCAGGAGTACCGCGCGACGCAGCTGGTCGCGAACACCCTCGCCACGCTCGCCACCGAGGCCGCCGACGAGGCCAAGGCCGCCAAGGCCTCCGCCGCCGACGCCCTCGCCGCCGCCGAGCAGGCCCAGGACGACGCCACCACAGCCCTGACCGCCGCCGCCACCGAGCGCGACAGCCTCATCACCGCGCTCGCCGCCGCCCGCCAGACCAGCGCCGAGGTCGAGCGCGCCCGGCAGGACTTCGTCGACCAGCAGCGCCGCGACCGCGAGGAGGCCGCCGCCCGCGCCGCCGCCCTGCGTCCGGTCGTCGCACCCCCGGCCACGACGACGCGCCCCGCCACTGCGCCGGCGACGACCACCCCTCCGGCCGCCACCGCCCCGGCGGCCACCACACCGGCTGCCCCGGCTGCCGCGGCTCCTGCACCCGCCCCGGCTCCTGCACCCGCCCCGGCCCCTGCACCCGCCCCGGTCCCGGCTCCCGAGCCGGTCCCGGCCCCCGCTCCGACGCCCGCCAAGTACGGCCTCGGCACCGGCACGTCGCGCGGCTCGGCGGCCGGTGGCGCCGCGGCGCTGGCCTGGGCGCAGACCAAGACCGGCCTCCCGTACGTCTGGGGCGGCGTCGGACCCGACGGCTACGACTGCTCCGGCCTGTCGATGGGCGCCTGGCGCACGGCGGGGGTCAACCTCGCCCGCACCACGCGCGACCAGTACAAGCAGGTCCTCAAGATCAGCTACAACGACCTGCGCCCCGGCGACCTCGTCTTCTGGTCCACGGACGCCAACAACCCGGATGCGATCTACCACGTGGCCATCTGGGCCGGCGGCGGGCAGATCATGGAGGCCTCCAAGCCGGGCGACCCGCTGCGCACCACCAAGATGCGCTGGGGCAACACCATGCCCTTCGCCGGCCGCCCGTAGCGCACCCCGCGTCACCGCAACGTCCGCACTCGATCGGGCTGGAGCCCTCCCGAGTGCGGACGTTGTTGCGTTCCCCCGGGAGACGTCCGCACTCGTGGGTGCTCAGGGCCGTCGGAGTGCGGACGCTGTCATGCCGGGTGGCCGGGCGGTGAGGGAGTCCAGCCCGCGTGGCGCAGTGCGCGCTCCACGGCGTCCAGGTGGCGACGAGGATCGAGGCGGAGTCCGAGGCTGGGGATCCGCAGCACGGTGTCGCCCCCGAGTGCGATCTCGTTGTGCCGGAGGCTGTCGTCGATCCACCGGTCCGGCTGCAGGTGTCCGACTCCGTCCACCTCGACGACCACCCGCCACCGTCGCCACCGCACGTCGAGGTAGGAGCTGCCTCGCGCTGACGAGACCACGACCTGGCGATCAGGTTCGGGCAGGCCGCGTTCCCGGCAGTGCGCGGCGAAGTCGAGCTCGTTGAGCGAGTGGGCTCCGCCGGCGACGTCGACCAGCACGCTCCGGAGCAGTGAGCGTCTCCGATCGCGCTTCACCCTCTCGAGCACCGAGACGAGAGGGTCGATCGCCGTCAGTCGTTGCTGCACGGTCGCGACGAGCAGGAGGGTCGCCTCCCGGTCCGACCGCGCCCACAGAGCCGCCTGGACGGCCGCGACCTCAGGTCGTGCTCGCGGCACTCCCAAAATCGTCACGACGTCCTCGTCGCGCCAGCGTCGTGTCTCGTGCACGCGGACGCCTGGTGGCGGCGGGACCGGGTGCGACGACTTCGGGGCGGCGACGTGCACGAGGCCGTCGTCGGCGATTCCCGAGAGCCCGGCCGCGACCAACGCCGTCAGCCCGGCGATGGCGGCTCGAGGGCGGGTTCCGACTGCAGCCCGTGGGGCGCACTCCAGAACGGCCTGCCACCAGGCGACCGTGTCGGTCGGCCACGGCGGCGCGACCACGACCGTGTTCCTGCCGACGGATCGCCACCTGCCGGCGGCGAGCTCCGCTTCGAGCTGCGCTGCCGTGACCCCGAGGCCGCGGACCTGCGGCCGACTGAGCAGGCCGGCCTGCTCCGCGGCGTGAGCGGCGACTCGCTCACGGCGTTCCACACGAGGCTGACGATCCGTTGCCATGCCCCCACGTTCCTGGCGATCGCCCGACCGGCCGTGCAGCGCGACGACCACTGTGGGCGGTGGCCCCTCCGCAGCGTCCGGTGGGCGGCTCGGCAACGTCCGCACTCGCGAGGGTTGGAACGCACACGAGTGCGGACGTCACGCGGGGGAGAACAGCAACGTCCGCACTCCCGCGGGTTGGAACCTGCAGGAGTGCGGACGTTGCGGGTGGGGCGGTGGTTCGGCAGCCTCAGTGGCTGTAGTAGTTGGTGTCGATGGCGCGCTGGCGGCTGCGCTCGATCTCGGCTTCCGCCTCCGACCGGCCTACCCAGTGGGCGCCCTCGACCGACTTGCCGGGCTCCAGGTCCTTGTAGACCTCGAAGAAGTGCTGGATCTCGAGGCGGTGGAAGTCGGACACGTCATCGATGTCCTGGCGCCACGCGGCGCGCTGGTCGCCCGTCGGCACGCACAGCACCTTGTCGTCGCCGCCGGCCTCGTCGCGCATGCGGAACATGCCGAGCGCGCGGGCGCGGATCAGGCAGCCGGGGAACGTCGGCTCCTCGAGCAGCACCAGGGCGTCGAGCGGGTCGCCGTCCTCCCCGAGGGTGCCCTCGATGAACCCGTAGTCGTCGGGGTACCGGGTCGAGGTGAACAGCATCCGGTCGAGGCGGATGCGCCCCGTGGCGTGGTCCACCTCGTACTTGTTGCGCTGACCCTTGGGGATCTCGATCGTGACGTCGAACTCCACAGTGCTCCTCCGCCCCACGTCCGCGGCCGGCGGTCGCGACACTTGTCGTCATGCGGCGCGCCGGAGTGTCAGGGGCGCCCTTGTCTCGGACAGTAGTCTGACGCACCGCGGGACGGGGCGTCCCATCGGGGACTGAGCGGGGCGGGGTGACGATGACCACAGCGGCGAGAGTCGTCGGCACGGCCTTCCTCGTGCTGGTGCTGGCCGGCGGGGCGTACCTGACGGCGGACGCGTACGACGTGGTCCCGGGCATGGTCACGCTGGAGGACCCGCCGCCGGACCCGCTCCCGTTCCCCACCGCGCCGGGCGCGGTCGAGGCGGCGGACACCGTCACCGCGCTCGCCGACCTGGACCCGCAGGCGCCGGTCCCGGCGGCCGCGAGCGTGCAGGCGCTCGTCGACGGGCTCGTCGCGGACCCGCGCATGGGCCCGAGCGTCGGGGTGGTCGTCGCGGACCAGCTGACCGGCGACGTGCTGGGCGCCCACCTGCCGGAGGCCGGCCGCACCCCGGCGTCGACGGCGAAGCTGGTGACGGCCATCGCGGCGCTGAGCACCCTCGGTCCGGACGTGACCCTGCCGACGAGGGTCGTGCGCGGTGCGGGCAACAGCATCGTGCTGGTCGGCGGCGGCGACATGATGCTCGCGGCGGGCGCGGGCGACCCGACGGCGGTCGAGGGGCACGCGGGGCTGGCCGACCTGGCCGCGCAGGTGGCCAAGGTGCTCCAGCTCGAGGGCGCCACCACGGTGAGCCTCGGGTTCGACGACTCCCTGTTCTCCGGTCCGACGCTGAGCCCCACGTGGAACCCGGCGGACATCGCCGCGGGCTTCGTCGCCCCCGTCACGGCCCTGGCGGTCGACACCGCCAAGATCACGCCCGGCGAGTACCCGCCGCGCTACCCCGACCCGTCGCTCGCGGCGGCGAAGACGTTCGCGCAGCGGCTGACCGAGGCGGGGATCACGGTCGACGGCACGCCGCGCCGGTCGGAGACGCCGGGGGACGGGCGGGAGCTCGGCATCGTCCGGTCGGCCCCGCTGGACGGGATCGTGCACCACTTCCTCGACACGTCGGACAACACCATCACCGAGCTGGTCTCCCGGCTGGTTGCCATCGACGCGGGGCTGCCGGCGTCGTTCGAGGGCGGGACCACGGCGGTCCTGCACGCGGTGGCGGTGGCGGGGATCGACACCACCGACGCCCGGCTGTCCGACGCGTCCGGCCTCGGGTCGGGGTCGGTGCTGCCGCCCGACCTGCTGCTCGGGCTGCTGCGCCTGGCTACCGACCCCTCGCACGGTGTGCTGCGGGACGTCGCCACGGGCATGCCCATCGCCGGCCTGACCGGCACCCTGAGCGACCGGTACAGCCAGTCGACGGCCAAGGGGCTGGTCCGCGCGAAGACGGGCAGCCTGCCGCACGTGACGTCGCTGGCGGGGACGGTGCTGGACGCGGATGCGCGCCAGCTGGTGTTCGTCGTGATGGCGGACGCGACCCCCGACGGCGGTCAGTGGGGGCCGCGGGCGGCGATCGACTCCTTCGTCACCACGCTGTCCGGGTGCGGCTGCGGTTAGTTTGACCCGGTGGACACCCCCGAAGGACCGGTCGACTGGGACCTCGCCGCCCGCATCGCCGGACGGCTCGCCGCGCCGGGCCCGACGGCGGACCGTGCCGAGCTGACCGCGCTGGTCGACGAGCTGCGCGTTGCCGCCGCGCGGGCCGCGGTGCACGCCGCCGCGATCACGGGCCTGTCGGCCGCGGACGGGACCGCGCCCGAGCAGGTCTCGACGGTGCTCGTGGTGGACCGTCCGCGCTGGGCCCTGGCCAACGCCGAGGTGTTCGCTGCGATGACCGGTCCGCTGTCCGCGACGACGCCGTCCGCGGCGACGCGCTCGGCGGCCGCGGTGCAGGTGGGGGGCGTGCTCGCACTGCTGTCCGGCAAGGTGCTGGGCCAGTTCGACCCGTTCTCGTCGCGCGACGGCCGCGGGCGGCTGCTCCTGGTCGCCCCCAACGTGCTGCACCACGAGCGACGGCTGCGGGTGGACCCGTCCGACTTCCGGCTCTGGGTGGCCCTGCACGAGCAGACGCACGCCCTCCAGTTCGCCGCGGCGCCCTGGCTGGCGGACCACATGCGGAGCCGGGCGGCCGAGCTGATGACGGACCTGGTCGCCGACAAGTCGCTGGTGCCGCGTCTCGGCGAGCTGTTCCAGGCCGTCGCGCGGGCGGTGACCGGCGGTGCCGACGACGGCATCGGGGTGCTCGACCTGCTGTCCCCACGGCAGCGGGTGGTGTTCGAGGAGGTCGGCGCGGTGATGGCGCTGCTCGAGGGGCACGCGGACGTGGCGATGGACGAGGTGGGCCCCGGGGTGGTGCCGAGCGTCCGCAAGATCCGCAAGGCGTTCGAGGCCCGGCGCGACGAGGCGGCGAAGGCGCGGGGCGCCGACCGCGTGCTGCGCCGGCTGCTCGGGCTGGACACCAAGCTGGCGCAGTACCGCGACGGCGCCGCGTTCGTCCGGGCCGTGCGCAAGGACGTCGGCCTGGACGGCCTCAACGCGGTCTGGACGTCGGCCGACCGTCTGCCGCTCCCGCAGGAGATCTCCGACCCGCGCGCCTGGGTGCGACGGGTGCACGGATGAGTGGTCCCGCCCTCGCGGTGGCGCAGGTGCGGTCGGCGGTCGTCGCCGCGCTGGCCGACGTGCCGCCGGACGCGCTCGTCCTCGTCGCGTGCTCCGGCGGTCCGGACTCCCTCGCGCTCGCGGCGGGGGTCGCCTTCGTCGCCGCACGCCCGGCGACGACCTGGCGCGCGCAGGCGGTCGTCGTCGACCACGGGCTCCAGGACGGCTCCGCGCGGGTGGCCGACGAGGCGGCGCGGGCCTGCCGCGGGCTCGGGCTCGACGCCGTCGTGGTCCGCGTCGGGGTCGACGGCCCGGGCGAGGCACCCGCGCGCGCCGCCCGGTACGCAGCGCTGGAGCGGGCCGCCGACGAGCTCGGTGCCGCCGCGGTCCTGCTCGGCCACACGCTCGACGACCAGGCCGAGACCGTGCTGCTGGGACTGGCCCGGGGATCGGGGGCGCGCACTCTCGCGGGCATGGCGGACACCCGCGGACGGTTCCGGCGTCCGCTGCTGGGGCTGCGCCGCGCCGACACCCTCGCCGCGTGCGCCGCGCAGAACCTCACGCCCTGGCACGACCCCACCAACGACGGCGCCCACCCCGACGCGTCGCTGCGCAGCCGGGTCCGCAGCGAGGTGCTGCCCACCCTGGAACGCGTCCTCGGTCCGGGGGTCGCCGACGCGCTGGCGCGCACCGCGGCCCAGCTGCGCGACGACGCCGACCTGCTGGACGCGCTGGCCGCCGAGCTGCTGGCAGCGGCGTCGGCCGAGGATGGCCTCGACGTCGACGTGCTCGCCGCAGCACCCCCGGCCCTGCGCACGCGCGCGCTGCGGGCCGCCGCGATCGCCGCCGGGAGCCCCGCCGGCGCGCTCCTGCGGGTGCACGTGCTGGCGGTCGACGCGCTGGTCACGGACTGGCACGGGCAGGGTGCGGTGGCCCTGCCGGGCGGCGTCGCGGCCGGTCGGTCGTGTGGCAGGCTTGCCCTGGGTCCGGCCCCCGCCCCGCGGGAAGTGCCGGTACGGGCGGTGGATCAAGAGGAGTGACTTCGGTGGACCCTGCGGACATGGGCGACGACCTCGAGCGGGTTCTCCTCTCGGAGGAGCAGCTGCACCAGAGGCTCGACGAGATCGCGGCGCAGATCGACGCCGACTACGCGGGCAAGGACCTGCTCCTCGTGGGCGTCCTCAAGGGCGCGGTCATGGTGATGGCGGACCTCGCCCGGCGGCTGCACTCGACCGTGCAGATGGACTGGATGGCGGTCTCGTCGTACGGGTCGGGCACCAAGTCGTCCGGCGTCGTGCGGATCCTCAAGGACCTCGACGCGGACCTGACCGGCCGGCACGTGCTCATCGTCGAGGACATCATCGACTCGGGCCTGACGCTCTCGTGGCTGCTGTCCAACCTGCGCTCCCGGGGGCCGGCGACGGTCGAGATCGCGACGATGCTGCGCAAGCCCGAGGCGTCCAAGGTCGACGTCGACGTGCGTTACGTGGGCTTCGACATCCCCAACGAGTTCGTCGTCGGCTACGGCCTGGACTACGCCGAGAAGTACCGGAACCTGCCGTTCGTCGGGACGCTGGCTCCGCACGTGTACGGCGCCTGACCCGTCAGACGGCCTAGTGCGCCCTCGGTGAACACGGTCGGTCCCGCCCAGGTTCCCCGTGTAACTTCGAGGCCACCTGTCCCGCGAGCGGAGGTTGAGGGGCTCTGCCCCGATCGCCCATGAACGTCAAGCGACTAGCCCGTGGCCCCATCGTGTGGGTCGTCATCGCCGTGATCCTGCTGTACATCGGCGCGTCCACGCTCGCGGCCCCGCGCATCAGCAAGATCGACACGTCGGACGGCCTGTCGCTCATCGCGGACGGCAAGGTCGAGCAGGCGAAGATCACCGAGGGCGTCCAGCGCGTCGACCTGACCCTCACGGAGGACTTCACCAAGGGCGAGGACAACCTCGGCAAGCTGGTCCAGTTCAACTACGTCGTCCCGCAGGGCGAGTCGGTGGTCGACGCCATCGCCGACGCGAAGATGGACAAGGGCTACACCTCGATCGTCCCGCAGACGGCGTGGTGGGCCAGCATCCTCAGCTTCGTCCTGCCGCTGATCATCATCCTGGCCATCTTCTGGTTCCTCATGTCGAACATGCAGGGCGGCGGCTCGCGCGTCATGAGCTTCGGCAAGTCGAAGGCCAAGCTGGTCAACAAGGAGTCCCCGCAGGTCACGTTCTCGGACGTCGCGGGTGTCGACGAGGCGGTCGAGGAGCTCCAGGAGATCAAGGAGTTCCTCGCCGAGCCGGCCAAGTTCCAGGCCGTCGGCGCCAAGATCCCCAAGGGCGTCCTGCTGTACGGCCCTCCCGGTACCGGCAAGACCCTGCTGGCCCGCGCGGTCGCCGGCGAGGCGGGCGTGCCGTTCTACTCGATCTCCGGCTCGGACTTCGTCGAGATGTTCGTCGGCGTCGGCGCCAGCCGCGTCCGTGACCTGTTCAACCAGGCCAAGGAGAACGCCCCGGCGATCATCTTCATCGACGAGATCGACGCCGTCGGGCGCCACCGCGGCGCCGGCATGGGTGGCGGGCACGACGAGCGCGAGCAGACGCTGAACCAGATGCTCGTCGAGATGGACGGGTTCGACGTCAACGCGAACGTCATCCTCATCGCGGCCACCAACCGGCCCGACATCCTCGACCCCGCGCTGCTGCGCCCCGGTCGCTTCGACCGCCAGGTCGCCGTGGACCCGCCCGACCTCAAGGGCCGCGAGCGGATCCTCGCCGTGCACTCGCAGGGCAAGCCCATGGCGCCGCACGTGGACCTGAACGTGGTCGCGCGCCGCACCCCCGGGTTCACCGGCGCCGACCTGGCCAACGTGCTGAACGAGGCCGCCCTGCTCACCGCCCGCACGGGCCAGCAGACCATCACGGACCACACGCTCGACGAGGCCATCGACCGCGTCATCGCGGGTCCGCAGAAGCGCACGCGGATCATGAACTCCAAGGAGATCAAGATCACCGCGTACCACGAGGGCGGCCACGCCATCGTCGCGGCGGCGCTCCGGTACACGGACCCGGTCACCAAGGTGACGATCCTGCCGCGCGGCCGCGCGCTCGGGTACACGATGGTCATGCCGACCGAGGACAAGTACTCGACCACCCGCAACGAGCTGCTCGACACGCTGGCCTACGCCATGGGCGGCCGCGTCGCCGAGGAGCTCGTGTTCCACGACCCGACCACGGGTGCCAGCAACGACATCGAGAAGGCGTCGGCGACGGCCCGCAAGATGGTCACGCAGTTCGGCATGAGTGCCAGGCTCGGCGCGATCCAGCTCGGCCAGGCCTCCGGCGAGGTGTTCATGGGCCGCGACATGGGCCACGGGCGGGACTACTCGGAGGACATCGCGGCGTCGATCGACCTCGAGGTGCGCTCCCTGATCGAGCGGGCGCACGACGAGGCCTGGGAGATCCTGGTCGAGTACCGCGACGTCCTCGACGCGCTCGTGCTGGAGCTCCTGGAGAAGGAGACGCTCAACCAGGAGCAGCTGGCCACGATCTTCGCGCCGATCACCAAGCGGGAGCCGCGCCAGGTGTGGCTGTCCAGCGACCAGCGCGCGGTCTCGGACCGGCCGCCGGTGATGACCCCCGCCGAGAAGGCCGCCCAGAACGGGCACCCGATCATCCCCGAGGACGAGGCCGCCGCCGCCTTCGGGCACCCGAAGGAGCAGGTCATCGAGGTCCCGCCGGCGCAGACGCCGGACGTGTAGGGGCGACGATGGCCGAGATGCGGACGTCGGACATCGGCCCGGTGACGTTCACCGGCAAGGCAGTCGGCGAGTACGACCAGGACCGGGTCGAGGCGGCCGTCCGTGAGCTGCTCCTCGCGGTGGGGGAGAACCCCGACCGCGAGGGTCTGCGGGAGACGCCGGCGCGGGTGGCACGGGCGTACCGGGAGATCTTCGCGGGCCTGTACCAGGAACCCGGCGACGTGCTGACCACCACCTTCGACATCGGTCACGAGGAGATGGTGCTGGTCAAGGACATCGAGGTGTACTCCACCTGCGAGCACCACCTCGTGCCCTTCCACGGCGTCGCGCACGTCGGCTACATCCCCGGCACGGACGGCCGCATCACGGGCCTGAGCAAGCTCGCCCGGCTGGTCGACGTGTACGCGCGCCGCCCGCAGGTGCAGGAGCGGCTCACCTCGCAGATCGCCGACGCGCTCGTCGCGGAGCTCACGCCGCGCGGGGTGCTCGTCGTGGTCGAGTGCGAGCACCTGTGCATGTCGATGCGCGGCGTCCGCAAGCCCGGGTCACGCACCGTGACCTCGGCGGTGCGCGGGCAGATGCGCGACGTCGCCACCCGCGCGGAGGCCATGAGCCTCGTGCTCGGCCGCTGACACCCGGCAGACCCTAGGCTCACCCCGTGACAGGCCCAGGCTCCTCCGCCCGTCCGGCACCGCTGCCGGCACGGTTGCACGACCTCGGACGGACCCTCGTGATGGGCGTCGTCAACGTCACCCCGGACTCGTTCTCCGACGGCGGCCGGTGGTTCACGCCGGGCGCCGCGGTGGCGCACGGTCTGGAGCTGCTGGAGCAGGGGGCGGACCTGCTGGACGTCGGCGGCGAGTCCACCCGGCCGGGGTCGCGCCGCGTGGCCGTCGAGGACGAGCTGGCCCGGGTGCTGCCGGTGGTCGAGGAGCTGGTGGACCGGGGCGCGACGGTGAGCGTGGACACCACCCGAGCGGTGGTCGCCCGCGCGGCCGTCGAGCGCGGCGCCGTCGTCGTCAACGACGTCTCGGGCGGGCTGGCCGACGACGACATGTACTCCGTGGTGGCCGCGACGGGGGTCGTGTACGTCGCCATGCACTGGCGCGGCCATGCGGACGTGATGGATGACCACGACGACTACGACGACGTGGTGACGGACGTGCGCCGCGAGCTCGCCGCCCGTGTGGACGCGCTGCGCGCCGCGGGGGTGCACGACGACCAGGTGGTGCTCGACCCCGGCCTGGGCTTCGCGAAGGCGGGCGCCAGCAACTGGCCGCTGCTGGCGCGGCTGCCCGAGCTGGTGGCCGACGGCTTCCCGGTGCTGGTCGGAGCGAGCCGCAAGCGCTTCCTCGGGCACCTGCTGGCCGGCCCCGACGCGGAGCCGGCCCCGCCGCTCGCGCGGGACCGTGCCACGGCGGCGGTGACCGCGCTGGCCGCGGCCGCAGGAGCCTGGTGCGTCCGGGTGCACGAGGTGGCAGGCTCGGCCGACGCCGTGCGGGTGGCGGCGGCCTGGCAGGGTGCGACGGGCACGGCGACGGGTACGGCGACCGGCACCGTCGCCGGGACTGGAGCAGGCGACGACGAGCTGGCCGTCGACGAGGACGCGAGAACCGGAGGGAGCACGCGGTGACCACGAACGACGAGAGCCGACCGGACGCGCTGGACGCCAGCGGGCGCCGGCTCGACCAGATCAGGCTGACGGGCATCACGGCGCTCGGGTACCACGGCGTGTTCGAGCACGAGCGGCGCGAGGGGCAGACGTTCGTCGCGGACGTCGTCGTGCACCTGGACACCCGGCGTGCGGCGGCGCGCGACGACCTCGCGCACACCCTGGACTACGGCGCGCTGGCGCAGCAGGTGGCGGCCGTGCTGTCGGGTGAGCCGGTCGACCTGATCGAGACGGTGGCCGAGCGCATCGCGGCGACGGTCCTCGCGTCCGGCATCGTGCAGGCCGTGGATGTCGCCGTGCACAAGCCCCACGCGCCGATCCAGGTGCCGTTCGGGGACGTGGTCGTCGCCATCCACCGCGACCGCACCAAGCTCCCTGCCGCCGAGCCGTACGTCCCGCGACCGACGGCGGCGGAGCCCGCCTCCCGTCCGGTGCCGACGGCCACCGCGTCGTTCCCGGTCACCCCCGCCCCCGGTGCCCCGACGGTCGTGCCGGCCGCGCTCTCCGCCGCAGCGTGGGGGGAGTCCGTCGCGCCCGCACCCGGCGGGCTGTCGGTCGAGGGCCCCGACACCCCCTCGACGGAGCTCGAGACCGTGCCCGCCGGCGGCGTCGTCGTCGACGGCGAGATCGTCACGGACGCCCTCGACCGGGCCCCCGACGGCCCGGTGGAGATCGTCCTCGCGCTCGGCGCGAACCTCGGGCCTGCGCAGGAGACCCTGCGCGATGCCGTCAGCGACCTGGCCGGCACGCCGGGCGTGGAGGTGGTGGAGGTCTCCGCCCTCGCGCGGACCTCGGCGGTGGGCGGCCCCGAGCAGGCCGACTACCTCAACGCCGTCGTCCTGGGCACCACGACGCTGGCGCCGCGCGAGCTGCTTCGGGCGACGCAGGCGATCGAGCAGGCCCACGGGCGCGAGCGGCAGGAGCGCTGGGGTCCGCGCACCCTGGACATCGACATCGTCGTGTACGGCTCCGTGCTGGCCGTGACCGACGACCTCGAGCTGCCGCACCCGCGGGCGCACGAGCGCGCGTTCGTGCTCCAACCCTGGGCGCAGGTGGCCCCGCACGCGGTGCTGCCGGGTCTGGGCGGCGGACCGGTGGGGGCGCTGGCCGCGACCGCACCGGACCGCGACGGGGTGCGCTGGCTGGCGCTGGACTGGCTGACCGCGCCGATCCCGGCGGTGGGCAGCGACACCGCCGCCGTGCCGGCCGGCCCGCGTGCCCACCACCCGGGCCCGGAGGTCCTGGACGCGTGATGCACCGCACCCGCTGGAAGACCCTCCTGCTGATCGCCGCGACGGGGTCCGCGGTCACCTGGATCGTGCTGCGCGCGATCTCCGGGCGCGGCGGGATGCTGCCGTCGGTGCCGGGGCTCGTGGTCGCCGTCGAGGTGCTCATCGCCGCGGTGGTGTTCTCCATGGGCTGGGCCGTGCGGCAGTTCCTGCGCGGCAAGCGGCCGACGCTGGACCCCATCCGCGCCGCCCGGACGGCCGTGCTGGCCAAGGCGTCGTGCTACACGGGCGCCCTCCTGGCCGGCTGGTACGGCGGGCAGGTGCTGACGCTGGTCGGCGACCTGAGCGTGCCGGGCAACGGTGGCCGCGCCGTCGCCGCCGGGGTCGCCGCGGGCGGAGCGGTGGTGCTCGCGGTGGTCGGTCTCGTCGTCGAGTGGTTCTGCCGGGTGCCCCCGCCCGAGGAAGGGGCCGAGGCGGCGCGCGAGCATCCCGCACCGGACCCGAGTGCCACCTGACCAGGTGGAAGGATGGCCCCATGACCTCCGACGCCGTCCCGGCTGATCCTCGCAGCACCCGCGAGCCGTTCGACCCCGCCGACGTCACATGGACCCCGGTGTCGCGGCGGCTCGTCGGGGCGAGGCTGACCGTCACGGCGATCGTGCTGACCCCGGTCCTCGCGCTGCTCGTCCTCATGGCGGTGTTCGCCGGCGAGGCCTGGCTGTGGGTGTTCCCCGCGCTGGTCGCGCTGCTCGCGCTCTGGATCGTGTGGCTGGTGCCGCGCCAGGTGAACGCGATGGCCTACGCGGAGCGCGCGGACGACCTGCTGGTGCGGCGCGGCATCATGTTCCGCTCGCTCGTCGTGGTGCCGTACGGACGTATGCAGTACGTGGACGTCAACGCGGGTCCGCTCGCGCGCCGGTTCGGCATCGCCTCCGTGCAGCTGCACACCGCGTCGCCGGCCACGAGCGCGTCGATCGACGGGCTGCCGCCGCACGAGGCCGCGCGCCTGCGCGACCGGATGGCCTCCCGCGGCGAGGCGCGGCTGGCGGGGCTGTGACCACCGCACCCGGCACGCCCAACGCGCCCGGCACACCCAACGCGCCCGACGCATCCGGCACGCCCGACGCACGCGGCATGCCCGACGCCCTCGGCACGCCCCGGGCACCGGACGTCGAGGTCGAGAGCGACGAGTACGTCACCGGGTGGCGCCGGATGCACCCGGTCACGCCGGCGCTCAAGGGCTGGAAGGTCCTGGTCGCAGTGCTGGCCATCGGATGGTTCCAGGTGGGCGAGAACCTGCGGCAGGCGATCGACCTGATGCAGGGCAAGGCGTTCCTGGCGCTCCTGGGCGGCATCCTGCTGATCGGTCTGATCGGCTTCGGGTACTCCGCGGTCGCGTGGCGCGTGACCAGGTTCGCGGTCACCGACGAGGCCGTCCACCTGCGCACCGGCATCCTGTTCCGGCAGCAGCGCCAGGCGCGGCTCGACCGGCTCCAGGCGGTCGACGTGGTGCAGCCGCTGCTCGCCCGGCTGGTCGGCCTGGCCGAGCTCAAGCTCGAGGTGGCCGGCGGCAGCGGGTCCGCCGTGTCGCTCGCGTTCCTGCGCGAGTCCGAGGCGGAGGCCCTGCGCGCGGAGCTGCTCGCGCTGGCCGCCGGGCTCCAGCGCCCGGGCACCGTCGTGCCCGCCGCCGTCGCGACCCCGGAGGGCACGACGGGCACGCCCGGGACGCCAACGGCACCCGTGGCGTTCGAGGTCGCACCCGAGCGCCAGGTGTACGAGCTGCCGATGGGCCGGCTCGTGAAGTCCACGCTGCGGTCGGGGACGGTGCCGACGCTGCTGCTGATCGTGGCGGCCGCGATCGTGGTGAGCATCGCGTCGCGGGACATCAGCGCCGCGTTCGTGCTGGTCGCGCCCCTGTTCGGTGCCGTCACGTTCGTGTGGAGCCGGATCAACCAGGGCGCCAACTTCCGTGCCGCGATCTCGCCCGACGGCATCCGGCTGCGACACGGTCTGACCGAGTCACGCGCCCAGACCGTGCCGCCCGGGCGCGTGCAGGCCATCCGGCTGCGCCAGGGTCCGCTGTGGCGCGGGCCCGACTGGTGGCGCGTCGAGATCAACGTGGCGGGCTACGGCCAGAGCGACCAGCAGCAGCGGGACACCGTCCTGCACCCGGTGGCCACCCGCGAGGAGGCGATGACGGCGCTCTGGATGGTGCTCCCGGACCTCGGCGTCGACGACCCGGCGGCTCTGGTCGAGGCCGCCCTGACCGGCAAGGACACCGACGGCGGGTTCACGACGGCGCCGCGGCGCGCCCGCTGGGTGGACCCCGTCGGCTGGCGTCGGCACGGCGTGCGCGTCACCGACCGGGCGCTGGTCACACGGACCGGCCGGATCTGGCGCAGCGTCGACGTGGTGCCGCACGAGCGCACCCAGTCCCTCGGGCTGGCGCAGGGACCGCTCCAGCGGCGGCTCGGGCTCGCGTCCTTCGTCCTGCACTCCACCCCGGGACCCGTCGCGCCCCGCGTCCAGCACCTCGACGCGGGCGTCGCGGCCGCTCTGCTCGACGAGCAGGCCGAGCGCGCGCGGACTGCTCGCGCGTCCGCCACGCCGGAGCAGTGGATGCGCGCCGTCGGTGCACCGACACCCGCGGACCCGGATCCGGAGCCGACGACCGCACCCCCGGAGCCCGCGCCGGACCGCGAGGCGCCCGCAGTCCCGCCGCGCACGGGAGCGGACGCGTGACCCCACCGGACCCGGCCGACCGTCCGGGCCGGCTCGGGGTCGGTGTCATCGGCACGGGTCGGGTGGGCGCGGTGCTGGGCAGCGCGCTGCGGGCTGCGGGTCACCCGGTGGTGGCGGTCTCCGCGATCTCGGAGGCGTCCCGGGAGCGGGCGGCCGTGCTGCTGCCGGGCGTCCCGGTGCTGGACATCCCCGAGGTCGTCCGCCGCGCCGAGCTGGTGCTCCTCACCGTCCCCGACGACGCCCTCGCGGACCTGGTGCGCGGGTTGGCGGACCTGGGCGCGTGGCAGGTGGGCCAGATCGTCGTGCACACGTCCGGGCGGTACGGCGTGGACGTGCTCGCCCCCGCGCGCGCGGCCGGCGTGATCCCGCTCGCGCTGCACCCCGCGATGACGTTCACGGGCACGTCGCTGGACCTCTCCCGGCTGGTCGGCTGCTCGTTCGCGGTCACCGCACCCGGCCCGGTGCTGCCGATCGGCCAGGCGCTCGTCGTGGAGATCGGCGGTGAGCCGGTGGTGCTCGCCGAGGACGCCCGCGGGCTCTACCACGCGGCCCTCGCGCACGGCGCGAACCACCTGGTGGTGCTCGTCGCGCAGGCCGCGCAGGCCCTGGCGGCGGCGGGCGTCGCGGACCCGGGCCGCATGCTCACGCCGCTGCTCGAGGCCGCGCTCGACGGCGCGCTGCGCGCGGAGTCGACCGACGGACCCGGCGCCATCAGCGCCCTGACCGGGCCGGTCCGGCGCGGGGACGCGGGGACGGTCCGCGAGCACGGTTCTGCCCTGACCGCGTTCGCCGCGGCCACGGGGGCGGTCGACGTCGTCGCGGGATACCGTGCCCTGGCGCGCTCGGCGACCGGTCGCGCGCTCGCGGCCGGCCTGATCTCGTCGGCCGCGGCACAGGAGCTCCTTGACGGCATCAACGAGGACGCCGGGACGTTGCAGGTGGACGACGGGCCGGACCCGCAGGAGGACGAATGACCACGCAGACCACCACGCCGACGCTCGTGCACACGCGCGAGGAGCTGGCGGCGGCGCTCGCGGTGCAGGACGTGCAGGCGGTCCCGCGCACCGAGGGGCAGGCCGGCACCGCGCACACCGCCCGTCCGTACCGCCGGGCGGTCGTCATGACCATGGGCGCGCTGCACGCCGGCCACCTGTCACTGGTCGCCCGTGCGCGTGAGCTGGCCGACGCCGTCGTCGTGACGATCTTCGTCAACCCGCTCCAGTTCTCGCCGTCGGAGGACCTGTCCCGGTACCCCCGTGACCTGCACCGCGACCTCGCGCTGCTGTCCGGGCCCGGCCTGCTCGGTCCGGACGACGTCGTCTTCGCCCCCGGTCCAGAGGTCGTGTACCCGGACGGCGACCCGATCGTGCGGGTGAGCGCGGGGTCGATCGGGGACGTGCTCGAGGGCGTCAGTCGGCCGGGCCACCTCGACGGCGTGCTCACGGTGGTGCTCAAGCTGATGCACCTGACCCGCCCGGAGGTCGCACTGTTCGGTGCCAAGGACGCGCAGCAGCTGGCCGCGGTGCGCCGGATGGTCCGTGACCTCGACGCGCCGGTGACGGTGGTCGGTGCGCCGATCGTGCGCGACGAGGACGGGATCGCCCTGTCCAGCCGCAACGCCTACCTGAGCGACGACGAGCGGCGCCGCGCCCTCGGACTGTCCCGGGCACTGCATGCCCGAGGGACCGCCGACGAGATCCGCGCGGGTGCCCGGCGGGCCATGCGGGAGACCGAGGTCGACTACGTCGGTCTGGTCGATCCGGTGACCTTCGCCGAGGTGCCCGCGGACTTCGTCGGCGAGGCCCTGCTGCTCGTCGCGGCGACGGTCGGGACGACGCGGCTGATCGACAACGCGGTCGTGCAGGTGGGCGTGTGACCTCCCTGGTGCGCACGATGATGACCGGCAAGATCCACCGCGCCACCGTCACGCAGGCGGACCTGCACTACGTCGGGTCGATCACGGTGGACGCCGACCTGCTGGCGGCGGCGGACGTCCTGCCCGGCCAGCAGGTGGACGTCGTGGACGTCACCAGCGGCGCTCGGCTGACCACCTACGCGATCGCGGGCGAGCCGGGCTCCGGGCAGGTGTGCATCAACGGCGCGGCCGCCCACCTGGTGCACCCCGGCGACGTCGTCATCCTCATCGCGTACGGGCAGCTGTCCGACGCCGAGGCCCGCACGTACGAGCCCCACGTCGTGCTCGTGGACGCGCAGAACCGGATCGCCGAGCTGGGGGACGACCCCGGCCAGGTCCCCGCCGGCTGGACCGGGCTGGAACCGAGCGGTGTGCCGTTCGCGCAGGGACGTGCGATGGTCGGGCGGTGACCCGCCTCGCCACCCGCCTCGCCGCGCCCGAACCCGGCTGGACGGTGGAGGCCGACGCGGTCGTCGTCGGCTCCGGCATCGCCGGTCTGACCGCCGCGCTCGAGCTGCGCACCCGCGTGCCCCGGGTGCTGCTGGTCACCAAGGACATCCTCGCGTCCGGGTCCACCGTGTGGGCGCAGGGCGGCATCGCGGCCGCGCTGGACCCGTCGGACTCGCCCTCCGCGCACCTGCAGGACACGCTCGTCGCCGGTGCGGGCCTCTGCGACCCGCGCGCGGTCGAGGTGCTGGTCACCGAGGGTCCCGCGCGGGTGCGCGAGCTGGTCACGCGCGGCGCGGTCTTCGACACCGCCTCGGACGGCAGCATCTCGCTCACCCGCGAGGGCGGGCACCACGCCGACCGGATCGCGCACGCCGGCGGCGACGCCACCGGGGCGGAGATCTCGCGCGCGCTCGTCGCGCAGATCGAGGCGGTGCGCGAGGACCCGGGCATCGAGGTCATCGAGCACGCGCTCGTGCTGGACGTCCTCACGGGTCCGCCCGGACCGGACGGCACTCCCGGGCACGCGTGCGGCGTGACGCTGCACGTGATCGGCGAGGGGCAGCGCGACGGCGTCGGGGCCGCCCTGGGCCGCGCGGTCGTGCTGGCCACCGGCGGCATCGGCCAGGTGTACCGCTCCTCGACCAACCCCTCGCAGGCCACCGGCGACGGCATCGCCGCGGCGCTGCGGGCGGGCGCCACGCTGGGCGACGTCGAGTTCGTGCAGTTCCACCCCACCGTGCTCTGGCTCGGCTCGGGCGTGAAGGGGCAGCTGACGCTGGTCTCCGAGGCGGTGCGCGGCGAGGGCGCGCTGCTGCTGGACACCGACGGCGTGCGGTTCATGCCCGACGTGCACCCGATGGCGGAGCTGGCACCCCGGGACGTCGTCGCGCACGCGATCGTGCGGCGGATGAAGGAGACCGGCTCCGACCACGTGTGGCTGGACGCGCGGCACCTCGGCGACGACTTCCTGCGCGGCCGGTTCCCGACGATCAACGAGCGCCTGCTCGAGCACGGCATCGACCTGACCACGGACCTGGTCCCGGTCGCACCCGCCCAGCACTACCACTCGGGCGGGGTCGTCACCGACCTGGTGGGACGCACCAGCCTGCCCGGTCTGTACGCGGTCGGGGAGGTGGCCTGCACCGGCGTGCACGGCGCCAACCGGCTCGCGTCGAACTCCCTGCTCGAGGGCCTGGTGTTCGCCACCCGCGCCGCCCGCCACATCGCCGAGCAGGTGCACCAGGGCGCCCTGCCCCCGCTCGCCCCCGTGCAGCGCCCCGGCGACGAGGCCCTGGTCGCGGCGGCGTCCCGTGCGCGGGTGCAGCGGATCGCGTCGGACGGTCCCGGGCCGCTGCGGTCGGGCGACGGGCTGCGCCGCGCCGCGGACCTGCTCGCCGCGGTGCCCACCGACGCCCACCGCCGCACCGACGAGGGCCGCCTGCTGGCCGTGCCGCAGGTGGCCGAGTGGGAGACGACGAACGTGCACCAGGTGGCGACCGTGCTGACCGACGCCGCGCTGGTGCGCGAGGAGAGCCGCGGCGGGCACGCGCGCAGCGATTTCCCCGACACCGAGAAGGCCTGGCAGGTCCGGCTGGAGCTGTCGCTCGACGCCGACGGCACCCTGGTCCCCCGACGCGCGCAGATCGGCTGACGCCATGACCGCACTCGACCCCGCCTGGCTCGCCCGGACGGTGGCGATCGCCCTCGACGAGGACCTCGGACCGGAGCCCGGCCGGGACGTCACGACGCAGGCGACGATCCCGCCGGAGACCGTCGGCGCCGCGGACCTCGTGGCCCGTCAGGACGGGGTCGTCGCCGGTCTGGTGGTGATCCCCGAGGTCGTCGGACAGGTCGCTGCACGGCTCGGCCTGCCGGTGCCGACGGTGGACCACCGCGTCGCGGACGGCGCCCGGGTGGCCCGCGGTGACGTGCTCGCGGTGCTGACCGGTCCGGTGCAGGTGCTCCTCGTCGCGGAGCGCACGCTGCTCAACCTCGCGTCGCGCGCGTCGGGCGTCGCCACCCACACCCGGCGCTGGGCCGACGCCCTGGACGGCACGGGCGCCCAGGTGCTCGACACCCGCAAGACGACCCCCGGCCTGCGCGCGCTGGAGAAGTACGCGGTGCGCTGCGGCGGCGGCACCAACAAGCGCATGGGGCTGTACGACGTGGCGATGGTCAAGGACAACCACGTGGTCGCTGCGGGCTCGGTGGTGGCCGCGGTCGAGGCCGTGCGCGCGCGGTTCCCGGACGTGACCATCCAGGTGGAGGCCGACACCTTGGCGCAGGCGCTCGAGGCCGTCGCCGCCGGCGCGCGGTTCCTGCTGCTCGACAACATGCCCACGCAGCTGCTGGCGGAGGTCGTGGCGGCGGTGCGCGGGGGCGAGCTGTCGACGGGGCGCGTCGAGCTGGAGGCCACCGGCAACCTCACGCTCGACCGCGCGCGGGAGGTCGCGTCGACGGGGGTCGACTACCTGTCGGTGGGCGGGCTCACGCACTCGTCGCCGATCCTCGACCTGGCCCTCGACCTGGAGCCGGGGACGACCTCGACCCGCCGGTAAGATCGCCCGGTGAGCGAGACGCCCCAGAGCACCCCTGCCCCCGACGACGCCCCCGAGCAGATCCGGGTGCGACGCGAGAAGCGGGACCGGCTGCTCGCGGCAGGCGTCGAGGCCTACCCGGTCGGGGTGCCGCGCACCCACACGATCGCGCAGGTCCGTGCGGACCACCCGGAGCTCGAGCCGGGGCAGGAGACGGACGACGAGGTCGGCGTCGCCGGTCGCGTGGTGTTCGTGCGGATCGGCGGGAAGCTCTGCTTCGCCACGCTCCAGGACGGCGAGGGGAACCGGCTCCAGGCCATGTTCAGCCTGGCGGCCGTCGGCGAGGAGCGTCTGGCGGCGTTCAAGACCGACGTGGACCTCGGTGACCACCTGTTCGTGCACGGCCGCGTGATCAGCTCGCGGCGCGGGGAGCTGTCGGTGCTCGCCGACGCCTGGCAGCTGGCGGCGAAGTCGCTGCGACCGCTGCCCAACCTCTTCGAGGGCGCCGAGCTGTCCGAGGAGGCGCGCGTCCGGCAGCGGTACGTCGACCTGATCGTGCGCCCCGCGGCCCGGCAGACCGCCCGCCAGCGGCCGGCGCTGCTGCGGTCGCTGCGCGACAACTTCCACCGGCGCGACTTCATCGAGATCGAGACGCCGATGCTCCAGACGCAGCCCGGCGGCGCGACCGCCCGGCCGTTCATCACGCACATGAACGCGTTCGACATGGACCTGTACCTGCGGATCGCGCCCGAGCTGTTCCTCAAGCGGGCGCTCGTCGGGGGCATCGAGCGCGTGTTCGAGATCAACCGGAACTTCCGCAACGAGGGTGCGGACTCCACGCACTCGCCGGAGTTCGCCATGCTCGAGGCGTACGAGTCCTACGGCGACTACGACACGATGGCGGCCCTGACGCGGGATCTGGTGCAGACCGCCGCGCAGGACGTGCTGGGCACCTCCGTGGTCGTGATGCCGGACGGCGAGGAGTACGAGCTCGGTGGCGAGTGGGCCGAGCTGACCATGTACGGGTCGCTGTCGGAGTCGCTGGGCGAGCAGATCACCCCGCAGACCGGCCTGGACGCGCTCCAGGTGTACGCCGACAAGCTCGGCATCGAGACCGACCCCAAGCGCCTCAGCCACGGCAAGCTGGTGGAGCAGCTGTGGGAGCACCAGGTGGGCGACCACCTGTTTGCGCCCACATTCGTGCGCGATTTCCCCGTCGAGACGAGCCCGTTGGTGCGCGATCACCGCAGCATCACCGGTGTTGTCGAGAAGTGGGACCTGTATGTGCGCGGGTTCGAGCTGGCGACCGGCTATTCGGAGCTCGTCGACCCGGTGATCCAGCGGCAGCGCTTCGAGGCGCAGGCGTTGCTGGCGGCGGCCGGTGACGACGAGGCGATGCGCGTGGATGAGGACTTTCTCATGGCGGTGGAGTACGCGTTGCCGCCAGCAGGCGGGATCGGGCTCGGGATCGACAGGTTGCTGATGGCGCTCACCGGTCTGGGTATTCGGGAGACCATCCTGTTCCCGCTGGTGAAGCCGTTGAGCTCATGAACCCGCTGCTCACCGCCCTGGCGGCGCTGTTGCCGTCCATCGGCGTCGGTCTGTTGTTCTGGTTCGCCATCCGCGCGGTGGTCAATGCGGACCGCACGGAACGGCAGGCAATCGCCAGAATGGATGCCGCCGAACGTGACGCAGAATTGGCTGCCGGCAAGAAGGAATCTCCGCCAACCGTTTGACGCCTTAATGCGCCGATGCGATAGTGAGAACGACAGCATTCCCCGCATCTGTCAGATGGAGCAAGCAATGGCGCAGAAGGTTCAGGTCCTGCTGGTCGATGACATCGACGGCGGAGCTGCAGACGAGACCGTGACGTTCGGGCTCGACGGCGTCACGTATGAGATCGACCTGACCACAGGTCACGCGAGCGACCTGCGTGACGCATTCGCCCAGTGGGTCGGGCACGCACGGAAGGTCGGCGGTCGTTCCGCCTCGAAGTCGACGCCCGCGCGCGGGCGTCGTTCGTCCTCGGGCGACGCGCAGGCGATCCGCGAGTGGGCCAAGGAGCACGGGCACCACGTGTCCGAGCGCGGCCGCATCTCCGCGGAGGTCAAGGCCGCGTACGACGCAGCCCACTGATCGACGCGCGAGAGCCCGGCATCCCCCGATGCCGGGCTCTCGTCATGTCCGCGCTCAGGCGGGACGCGTCCCGGTGAGCTCGCGCACCGCGGCGTACTGCTCGCGCACCCGCGGCACGGGCTCGCCGCGGTACGTGGTGGCCTCCGAGGCGGAGCTCCACGCCGGGGGCGTCGAGGCGCCCGAGAGCACCCAGGCGGCCTGGCGGGCGGCACCGTCGGCCACGTACTCGCCGGGCGTCGGGACGCGCACGTCCAGCCCGAGCACCGACGGGGCGATCTCGCGCACGGCGGCGGACTGCGCGCCACCGCCGATGAGGAACAGCCGCTCGACCGCGACGCCCTGGGCGCGCAGCGCGTCGACGCCGTCGGCGAGCGCGCAGAGCATGCCCTCGACCGCCGCGCGAGCCAGGTGCGCCGGGGTGGTGTTGGCCAGTCGCAGGCCGTGCAGGGCTCCCGTGGCGTCGGGCTTGTTCGGGGTGCGCTCGCCCTCCAGGTAGGGCACGAGCACGAGCCCGTCGGCGCCGGCCGGTGCGGACAGGGCCAGCGCGGACAGGCCGGCGTGGTCGACGCCGAGCATCCGGGCGGCCGCGTCGAGCACGCGCGACGCGTTCAGGGTGCACGCGAGGGGCAGGAAGGCGCCCGTGGCGTCGGCGAAGCCCGTCACCAGGCCGGAGCCGTCGGCGGTCGCGGCGGACGCGATCGCGGAGACGACGCCCGAGGTGCCGATGGAGACCGCGACGTCGCCCGGCTGGAGCCCCAGCGCCAGCGCCGCGGCGGCGTTGTCGCCGGCACCCGGGCCGAGGATCGCCCCGCCGGTGGAGCGCGGTCCGGCCTCGTAGGCGCCGAGCACGCGCGGGACGAGGGCGTCGTGGCCCAGCGCCAGCTCGAGCAGGTCGTGGCGGTAGTCCTCGGTGGCAGGGGACCAGTAGCCGGTGCCCGACGCGTCCGAGCGGTCGGTCACCAGGGCGTCGAGCCCCGGCGCGCCGGCCAGGCGCCAGGTCAGCCAGTCGTGGGGGAGCGCGACGGCGGCGACGCGTGCGGCGTTGGCCGGCTCGGCGTCGCGCAGCCAGCGCAGCTTGGTCACGGTCAGCGACGCGACCGGCACCGAACCGATGGCGTCGGCCCACACCTGGGGCCCGCCCAGCTCCTCGATGAGGTCCAGGGCGGCGGGCGCCGAGCGCGTGTCGTTCCACAGGAGCGCGTCGCGGACCACCTCGCCGTCCGCGTCGAGGGCGACCATGCCGTGCTGCTGACCGCCGACGGAGATCGCGTCGACGTCGTCGAGACCCCCCGCGCTGACGATCGCGGACTGGAGGGCGTCCCACCAGTACCAGGGTGCGACCTCGGTGCCGTCGGGGTGCGACGCCCGTCCGGTGCGCACGAGCGCGCCGGTGTCCGCGTCGCGCACGACGACCTTGCAGGACTGCGTCGACGAGTCGATGCCGGCCACGAGAGCCATGAGCTACCTCCAGATGAACCCGCGACGTCCGCACTCCTGCGGGTGGGAACCCGACGGAGTGCGGACGTCGCGAGGAGACGGGACGGGACGGGTCAGCGGGCGCCGAGTGCGTGCTCGAGGGCCAGCTGGTTGAGGCGCACGAAGCCGAAGCCCCGCTCGGCGACGGCGTCGACGTCGAGGTCCTCGTAGGCGGAGGTGTCGGCCAGCAGGTCGGCCAGGGTCTCGCCCTCGGCCAGCGTCGGCTGCGACAGCTCGAGCACACCGGACTCCTCGAGCGCGGCCTTCACCTCGGGGTCGGCCCGGAACGCCTGAGCGCGCTCCTTGAGCAGCAGGTAGGCGGACATGTTCGCGGCGGCGGAGTCCCAGACGCCCTTCATGTCCTCGGTGCGCGACGGCTTGTAGTCGAAGTGGCGCGGGCCGTCGTAGCGGGGGCCGCCGGACGGGAAGCCGTTCTCGACCAGGTCCACCGTGGCGAACGCGGAGAACAGGTCGCCGTGGCCGAACACCAGGTCCTGGTCGTACTTGATGGACCGCTGGCCATTGAGGTCGATGTGGAAGAGCTTCTCCGCCCACAGCGCCTGCGCGATGCCCGAGGTGTAGTTCAGGCCGGCCATCTGCTCGTGGCCCGTCTCCGGGTTGAGGCCGACGATGTCGCCGTGCTCGAGCTTGGCGATGAGCGCCAGCGCGTGCCCGACCGTGGGGAGCAGGATGTCGCCGCGGGGCTCGTTGGGCTTGGGCTCGATGGCGATCCGGAGGCCGTAGCCCTTCTCCTTGATGTACGCGGCGACGGTGTCGATGCCCTCGGCGTACCGGTCGTGCGCGGCGTTGAGGTCCTTGGCCGAGTCGTACTCGGCGCCCTCGCGGCCGCCCCACATGACGAACGTGTCGGCGCCCAGCTCGGCAGCGAGGTCGACGTTGCGGACCACCTTGCGCAGGCCGTAACGGCGGACGCGGCGGTCGTTGGAGGTGAACGCGCCGTCCTTGAAGATCGGGTGGCTGAACGTGTTGGTGGTGACCATCTCGACCGTGATGCCGGTCTCGTCCAGGGCGCCCTTGAAGCGGGTCAGGATGCGGTCGCGCTCGGCGGCGTCGGAGCCGAAGGGCACCACGTCGTCGTCGTGGAACGTCACGTGCGCGGCGCCCAGCTCAGCGAGCTTGTGGACCGACTCCACGGGGTCCAGCCACGGGCGGCTGGCGGATCCGAACTGGTCCTGGGCGTTCCACCCGACCGTCCAGAGGCCGAACGAGAACTTGTCTGCACGGGTGGGCTGCGGTGCCATCACACGTCTCCTCATCGAGATCAACGAATTTAGTTTGCCGGATGAATTTATCCCTTCCAGCCGGTAGGGTCAAGCCATGCCGACGCCCGAGCCCCGCGATCCGTCGCGCGTGGCCCGCCAGGCGCAGATGCGGGACCAGAACCTCGGCGTCGTGCTGCGGGGGATCGTCGACGCCGACGAGCCGCTGTCCCGGGCCCAGCTCGCCGCGTCGGAGGACCTCGCGCGCGCCACGGTCTCGGGGCTCGTCGACCACCTCATCGAGGCGCGTCTGGTGCGCGAGCTCGACCCCGCCCAGACCCAGCGCGCCGGCCGCCCCGCCGTGCCGCTCGCCCCGGCGCGGGGGACCGTCGCCGGGATCGGCATGGAGGTCAACGTCGACTACCTGGGCGTCCGCGCCCTCGACCTGGCCGGTGACGTGCTCGCCGAGCACGTGGAGCTCGACGACCTGCGGGGGGTCGACGCCGCGCAGGTGCTGGACCGGCTCGCCGCGCTCGCGGAACCGGTGATCGAGGACCTGAGCTCCCGAGGCGTGCGCGTCGCCGGCACCGCCCTGGCGCTCCCCGGGCTGGTCGACCGCGTCACCGGCCCGCTGCGCATCGCCCCCAACCTCGGCTGGCGCGACGTCGACGTCGTCGGGGTCGTCTCCGCCCATCCCGCGCTGGCCGCGTTCCCGCCGCGGGTGGCCAACGAGGCCAACCTGGCGGCGCGCGCCGAGGCCCACGCCCGACGGGGATCGCCGAGCTTCGCGTACGTCTCCGGCGAGGTCGGCATCGGTGGCGCGATCGTGCTCGACGGCGAGATCTTCCCCGGTCGGCACGGCTGGAGCGGCGAGATCGGGCACATCGTCATCGACGCGTTCCGAGGTCCGCGGGCCTCCGACGGCAGCCTGGAGGCGCTGGCCGGACAGGACGCGATGCTGCGCACGGCCGGCCTCCCGCCGACCGCCCGGCTCGACGCCCTCCTCGACGCGCTGACGGTGGGCGAGCCACGGGCCACGGCCGCCGTCGCGCAGGCCGCCCGGGCGCTCGGCGTCGCGCTCGCGTCCGTGGCCAACGTGGTCGACGTCGGTGAGGTGGTGCTCGGTGGCACCTTCGGCCAGCTGTTCGACCACGTGCACGACGAGGTGTCCGCCCGGCTCGACGAGCTCGTCATCTTCGCGCCCTGGTCCCCGCTGACGGTCTCGCCCGCCCGCGCCGGCCAGTACCCGGCGATGACCGGCGGCGCGCTGGCGTCCCTGGCCCGCGTGCTGGCGGACCCGGCGGAGTGGCTGCGCGCCCAGACCTGACCCGCAACGTCCGCACTCGTGCGCGCTGGAGCGCGACGGAGTGCGGACGTCGGGCCGGTGCCACCCGCAGCGTCCGCACTCGTGCGCGCTGGAGCCCGACGGTGTGCGGACGTCCCCCGACGTAGGCTCGCTGACCGTGAGCGCGCAGCAGAGGCCCCTGTGGATCGGTACCTACCCCGTCGCCGGTGCGGGGACGCCCGTCGGGCTGGGGGAGGGGATCTGGCGGGTCGACCTCGATCCCGCGACCGGTGCCCTGAGCGCCGCGCGGCAGGTCGTCGAGACGCCGTCGCCGAGCTTCCTCGCCCTGCGCGGCACGGTCCTGTACGCCGCGAACGAGCAGGCGGACGGCACGGTCAGCGCGTTCGACGTCGTCGGCGACGCCCTGGTGCACCGCGCGACGGTCCCGTCGGGCGGCGCGGACCCGTGCCACCTGCTGCTCGACGACGACGGCCGCACCCTGTTCGTCGCCAACTACACCTCCGGCACGCTCGGCGTGCTGCCGCTCGACGCGGACGGCGGGTTCAGCGCGCTCGGGCCGGACCAGGTGTTCGGGCACGTCGGCGTGGGTCCCGACGAGGACCGGCAGGAGTCGTCGCACGCGCACTTCGTCGCGCTCGACCCGAGCGGCGCGTTCGTGCTCGTGGTCGACCTGGGCACGGACGAGATCCGCCGCTACCGCCGGGTCGACGGGCACCTCGCCGAGGACGGCATCGCGGCGGCGCTCCCCGCCGGCACGGGGCCACGGCACCTGGCGTTCAGCGCGGACGGCCGGTTCGCGTACGTGGTCGGCGAGCTCGACGTGACCGTCCGCGTGCTCGCGTGGGGGGCCGGTGTCGGGACCCTGGTGCAGACCCTCCCGGCGACGACCGTCCCCGCGCAGGAACGCCGGCTGCCGTCGCACATCGTCCTCGACGGTGACCGGGTGCTCGTCGGCGTGCGGACGTCCGACGTGCTCGCGCGGTTCGCGGTCCGCGCGGACGGCCTGCTCGACCCGGTCGCCGACGACACGCTCCCCGGTGCCTGGCCCCGGCACCTCGCGGTCGTCGACGGCTGGACCGTCGTGGCCGAGCAGGTGTCCGGCGGGCTCACCACGCTGGCCGGCGACGGCTCCGTGGTCGCCACCCTCGACCTGCCGGCACCCACCTGCGTCCTGCCGGCCTGAGGATCCCGCCGGCCCGTCAGTGGTGGTGCCCGAGCCGGCCCAGGGTCGTCTCGGGTGTCGCGCCGGGGCGGGTCCACTGGGGTGCGGGTCGGCCGGTCGGTCCGGTGTCGGGGACCCCGTCGACGTCGGTGCGCCAGTACCAGCACGGGTCGTGCCCGCCGGGCCGGCCGTCGGGGGTGTCCTCCCAGGCCTCGCCGCGGCCGTAGGGCGTCCGGTCGAGCGCGCCGAAGGGACCGGCGACGGCCTCGACGCCGCGGCCGGTCGTCGCGTAGGTGAGGAAGACGCGCTCGCCGTCGCGCAGGAAGCAGGCGAAGGACCCCATCTCGTCGCCGATCGGCGCGTCGACGTCGCGGACCGAGAACCAGGGCTGGGTGTAGCCCATGAAGTCGACGTAGGGAGCCACCTCGTCCCACCGGCCCGTGGTCACGACGGCGAACGAGACGCCGCGCGCCTGGAGGTAGACGGTGTCCCGCAGGTGCCACGCCGAGACCGTGCACCCCTCGCACTGACCCTGGTGCGGGGCCCCGTCGTGCCACATGTGCTTGTAGACCATCAGCTCGTCGCGGCCCTGGAACAGGTCCCGGAAGGGCACCGGTCCCGCGGGTCCGACGACCGCGGTGGTGCCGTCGACCTCCACCATCGGGAGCCGTCGGCGGGCTGCGGCGAGCGCGTCGCTCTCGCGGGTGTGGGCCTTCTCCCGGACGAGCAGCTGGTCGCTGGCGGCCTGCCAGGTCGCCAGGTCCACCACGGGCGGCAGCCCAGGTGTCGTGGTGGGGTCGAGGGGGGTGGTCGTCATGGCATCCTCCGAGGTCTCGCGCCGGGCGTCGTCACCCGACTCCTGATGACGTGGACAGGTGCGGGTTCTCGACACCCTCGTTCGTCCGATTCGCCCGTTACCGAATCGTGATCTTCTCCACTTACCGCCCAGTAAGTGATTGTGGTTGTCTGGCGGCAGCCGCCCGTGACGGCGGGGCAATGACGCCCTGACCGAACCCGGACGCAAGTGGCTGTGCAACGGAGCGCGGCCATGTCACGAGGGAGTGACCGTGCGTCGTGCCGACCGCCTGAACCCCGTCCCTGCGAGCCTCGCCGCCCTGGCGCTGGTCGTCCCGCTGGCCCTCGTCGGGCTCGCGTCGCCCGCTGCCGCGGCGCCGGGTGACCTGGCGCGGACCGGGACGGCGACGGCGTCGGTGTTCCAGTCGGACGGCGACGGCACGTTCCCGCCGGACGCCGCGATCGACGGCGACCCGGCCACCCGCTGGGCCAGCGGCAACGGCCCGGACGAGGACGTCGAGTACACCGCGTGGGTGCAGGTCGACCTCGGCGCGGAGGCGTCCGTCGACCACGTCGTCCTGGCCTGGGAGGCCGCGTTCGCCGCGGGCTACGAGGTCCAGGTGGCGACGACCGCACCCGACGACCCGGCGTCGTGGACGTCGGTGCACACCGAGGCGGCGGGCGACGGCGGCACCGACGACCTGACGTTCACGGCCACCGACGCCCGGTACGTGCGCGTGCAGATGAACCAGCGCACCAGCTTCACGTGGGACCCGGCGCGCCTGCACTGGTACGGCTACTCGCTGTTCTCCCTCGAGGTCTACGGCACGCCCACGCAGGTGGCCGCCGCGTTCGCCGGCTCCAGCACGACCGTCCCGGCCGGCACCGACGCCACGGTCCCGGTGATCCTCGCGATCCCCGCCGCCACCGACACCACCGTGCGCGTCCGGTCCACCGGCGGCACGGGCGTGGCCGGCACCGACTACACCGCGGTCGACCAGATGCTCACCTTCCCGGCCGGCACCACCGAGGCGAGCGTCACGGTGCCGACCGTCGACCACGGACCCCTCGGCCAGGTCCGCACCGTCGAGCTCACCCTGTCCGAGCCGTCCGCGGGCCTGGTCCTGGGCGGCCGCACGACGAGCACTGTCACCATCACGCCGCACGGCGACCTGCCCGACGTCGGCGGCGTCACGGTGCTCGACGACTACGAGTCCGGCGTCCCGGCCGGGTACACCACCTGGGGCATCAGCGCGCCGGTCACCCCGGTGCTGTCGACGGGACCGGTGGACCGGGGAGGCAGCGGACTGGTCGCGACGGTCGGCGGCACGCCCGCGGCCAGCGACTGGTTCGGGTTCACGCACGACATCGCGGCCACCGACTGGTCCGCGCACGACGGGTTCACGTTCTGGTTCCTGGGCACCGGCGGCGGCGGTCAGCTGCGGTACGAGCTGAAGAGCAACGGCCAGCTGTTCGAGCGGTCCGTCACCGACGACGCCGCGGGCTGGCGCCAGGTCAACGTCGCGTTCTCGCAGCTGCGGCTCAAGGGCAACCCGGCCTCCGACGCGCGCTTCGACCCGACCGTGAGCACCGGCTTCGCGGTCACGCTGACCGACCTGGGCGCGGGTGCGTGGACGTTCGACGACCTCGGCCTGTACGACCGCGTGAGCACGATCGAGGACGCCGAGGGTGACGTGCCACTGGCCGCGCCCGGCACCACGGTCGGCATCTTCACGTGGGGCTCGGCCGCGGACCTGGTGAGCCTGGCCGTCACGGAGCAGGAGCGCGACGGTGTGCCCGCCGGCAACCACGTGCTCTCCGGCGACTACCTGATCCCCTCGGGCGGCTGGGGCGGCTTCAGCCAGAACCTCGCCGCCGGACAGGACTGGAGCTCGTTCCGTGGCATCCGGCTGGCCTGGTACGCCTCGCAGCCGACGCGCCCCGCGAGCCCGACCGCCGGTGACGACATCAAGGTCGAGCTGAAGGACGGCGGCCCGGACGGCGAGCACTCGGAGCTGTGGGCGGCCACGTTCAAGGACAACTGGTCCAGCGACGGCAGCCGGTGGAAGATCGTCGACCTCCCGTTCTCCGCGTTCACCCTGGGCGGCTACCAGCCCGGCGACGCGGCGACGCGCAACGGCACCCTCGACCTCACGTCGGCGTGGGGCTACGCGCTGACGATGGTGCCGGGCACCGCGACCGCGGTCTCCTGGGCCGTCGACGACGTGCAGCTCTACGGCTCGGCGGTCGCCGCACCGACGGCGATGGTCACCAGCCAGGACGTCGTCCTGGTCGACCCCGGCGCGACCGCGCAGGTCCCGGTCGTCCTGACGACGACCGACGGCCAGCCGCTCGCCGCGGACGTCACCGTCGACTACGCGAACGGCGCCGGCACCGCGGTGGCCGGCACGCACTACGACGCGTTCTCCGGCACGCTCACGTTCCCCGCGGGCACGGCCACCGGCGCCACGCAGACGATCGACGTCGTCACCCACGCGACCGCCGCGGTCGACGACGCCCGCACGCTGGCGGTCGACCTGACGGCCACGGGGGCCGCGGTCGGCACCAGCCCGACGGTCGTGCTCAACGCGGTGGGCGCCGCCTACCTCGACCCGGGCGCGAGCACGGCGGACCGGGTGGAGGACCTGCTGGGCCGGATGACCCTGGCCGAGAAGATCGGCCAGATGACCCAGGCCGAGCGCCTGGGGCTCCAGTCGCCCGCGCAGATCCGCGACCTGGGCCTGGGCTCCGTCCTCTCGGGCGGCGGCTCCGTGCCGACGCAGAACACGGCGACCGGCTGGGCGGACATGATCGACGGCTTCCAGCGCCAGGCGCTGTCCACGCGGTTGCAGATCCCGCTGATCTACGGCGTGGACGCCGTGCACGGCCACAACAACGTGGTGGGCGCGACGATCTTCCCGCACAACTCGGGCCTGGGCGCCGCTCGCGACGCGGACCTGGTGGAGGAGGTCCAGCGGACCACCGCGCAGGAGGTGCGCGCCACGGGCGTGCCGTGGGCGTTCTCCCCGTGCCTGTGCGTGACGCGCGACGAGCGGTGGGGTCGCAGCTACGAGTCGTTCGGTGAGGACCCGGCGCTGGTGACCGCGATGGCGGGCGCCTCGATCGTCGGCCTCCAGGGCGACGACGCGTCCGACCTCTCCGGCCCCGACAAGGTGCTCGCCACGGCCAAGCACTGGGTGGGTGACGGCGGCACCACGTACGACCCCGCGCTGGCCGGTTCCGGCTATCCGATCGACCAGGGCACCACCCACGTCGAGAGCCTGGACGAGCTGCGGCGCCTGCACGTCGACCCGTACGTGCCGTCGATCGAGGCGGGCGTCGGCTCGATCATGCCCTCGTACTCCGCCGTCTCCGTCGCGGGCGCCGACCCGATCCGCATGCACGAGTACGGCGCCCTGAACACCGACCTGCTCAAGGGCGAGCTCGGGTTCGACGGCTTCCTCATCAGCGACTGGGAGGGCATCGACAAGCTGCCCGGCGGCACGTACGCCGACAAGGCCGCCCGTTCGGTGAACGCGGGCCTCGACATGGCGATGGCGCCGTACAACTTCGGCGCGTTCATCACGGCGATCACCGGCAAGGTGGGCTCCGGGGACGTGTCGCAGGAGCGGGTGGACGACGCCGTCCGGCGGATCCTCACGCAGAAGTTCGCGCTCGGCCTGTTCGACGCGCCCTTCGCCGACCGCTCGCTGGCCGGGGACGTCGGGTCCGACGCCCACCGCGCGGTGGCCCGGGAGGCGGCCGCGAAGTCGCAGGTGCTGCTGAAGAACGCGGACGACCTGCTGCCCCTGGCCGCCGACACCCAGGTCTACGTCGCCGGCTCCAACGCGGACGACCTGGGCAACCAGGCCGGCGGCTGGACCATCTCCTGGCAGGGCGGCTCGGGCGACATCACGCCGGGGACGTCGATCCTCGAGGGCATCCAGGCGGCCGGTCCGGCCGTCACGTACTCGAAGGACGCCTCGGCCCCGGTCGGGGATGCGCAGGTGGGCGTCGTCGTCGTCGGCGAGACGCCCTATGCCGAGGGGCAGGGCGACGTCGGCAACAACGGCAAGTCGCTGAGCCTGAGCGCCGCGGACCGCACCGCGATCGACACGGTCTGCGGCGCGCTGCCGTGCGTCGTGCTCGTCGTCGCGGGCCGTCCCCAGCTGGTCACCGACCAGCTCGGCGCGATCGACGCGCTCGTCGCGTCGTGGCTGCCGGGCACCGAGGGGGCAGGCGTGGCGGACGTCCTGTTCGGCACGCAGCCCTTCACCGGACGCCTCCCGGTGAGCTGGCCGGCCTCCGCCGACCAGGTCCCGGTGAACGTCGGCGACGACGTCTACGCACCGCTGTACCCGTACGGCTGGGGCCTGCGCACGGATGCGCAGCGCGACCGGCTCACCGCGCTGGTCGCCACCCTGCCCGCGGGCGATGCGCAGGACGCCGTCCAGGCCGTGCTCGACGCGCCGATCTGGGACGGGTCGGCACTCGACCCGGCTCGCACGGGGCAGGCGGTCCGGCTGCTGTTCGCCGCGGCGGAGGAGCTGAACGGCACCGACCGCGACACCGCGACGGCTGCGGGGATCGTCGTCTCGCTCGTGCGCGACCTCGCCCAGAGTGCCTCAGGCCCCGCCAGCGCTGACGAGGCCGCGACCACGGCCGACGCCGAGCACGCGCTGATGTCCGGCGACGCGAGCGGCGCGGTCGACCTGCTGGCCGACGTCCTCGGGGTGTCCACCGCACCGCCCGTCGCGTCGACCACCAGCCTGTCGCTCTCGCGGTCCTTCGTGGCCTTCGGGAACGCGGTCACCGCCCGGGTGGCCGTCTCGGCGGCCGGCGGTGCGCCGACCGGGTCCGTGCAGGTGCTCGTCGACGGGACGTCGGTGGCCACCGCGCCGCTGGCGGCCGACGGCACCGCCAAGGTGCGGCTGCCTGCCGCTGTCGCCACCGGCCGGCACCGGGTCACGGCCGTCTACGAGGGCGCCCCGGCGGCCGACCCGCCGGTCCTCGGTTCCACCTCCGCCGCCGTGACGCTCACCGTCACGCGCACGCTGCCGACGGTCCGCACGGACGGCACGGACTGGACCGTGCGCCGCTCCGACCCCAAGCAGGTGCACGTCCAGGTGGCCGGCGTCGCCGGTGTCACGCCCACCGGCACGGTCGACGTCTGGGTCAACGGCTCCCGCAAGGGCTCGGCCACCCTCGACGCCCGCGGCACGGCGGTCGTGACGCTGCCCACGAGCACCCGGACCGCGGTGGTGCTGGTCACCTACGCCGGTGACCCGACCTACCTGCCGTGGATCGGCGCGCCGCACCTGCTGGTGGTCCGATGACCCCCTAAAGGGTGACAACGGACCAAAGTCCTTCAGCCCCTGCCGCTACCTGTCGATCCCTCCTCGTCGACGACGAACGAGGAGGTCCCGCGATGCGCAACGGCTTCGACATCTACCGGGTCGGTCCGGACCGGAACCACCAGGAACCGCCCAGCCCGTGGGGCTGGACCGCCCGCCGCGGTGAGGTGCCCACCGGCGAGACCGTCGTGCAGGACCACGACTTCTCGTTGACCTACACCGGCAACGACCCGCAGCTGGCGGCCGCGTTCGCGCGGGGTGCCCGGCTCAAGGAGATCGTCACGATGTGGCCGGAGCTCGCGTTCTACCCGTCGACGGCCGGGGGCTTCCTCCCGGACGGGAACATCTTCCCCATCCGCGGCGACTACAAGCTGCCGAGCGGGCTCAGCGCCCTGCGCTCGAAGCTCGGCTCGCGTCGCTCCTCCGGCGCGCATGCGGCGGAGGTCACTGCCCGGCCGTAGTCCGCGGTCGCGCGGGCGTCGGTCGAGTGCGTGAGAATGGGGCACACCCGTCCGCCCACAGGAGCGCCCGTGACCCTCGAGCACAGCCCGCGCGTCGCCATGCTCTCGGTGCACACCTCTCCGCTCGACCAGCCCGGTACGGGCGACGCGGGCGGGATGAACGTCTATGTGCTCGAGCTGTCGCGCGCACTGGCCGCCCGGGGTGCGCGCGTCGAGATCTTCACGCGCGCGACCTCCTCGGACCAGGCCGAGACGGTGCTGCTTCCGGGCGCCGACGCACTCGGGTATCCCCTCGTCGGTGACGCCGCCCGCACCGTCCTGCTCGCCGACGAGGTCGGCCCCGGCGTGACGCCCCCGATCCTCGTGCACCACGTGCCGGCCGGGCCGTTCGAGCAGCTGGACAAGAACGACCTCCCCGGCGTGCTCTGCGGCATGGCCGCCGGCGTCCTGCGCTGGGAGGCCGCCCGCACACCCGGCTGGTACGACGTCGTGCACTCCCACTACTGGCTGTCCGGCCAGGTCGGGCAGATCGCGGCGGACCGCTGGGAGGTGCCGCTGGTGCACACCGCGCACACGCTCGCCCGCGTGAAGAACGCGTCGCTGGCGCCCGGCGACACCCCGGAGCCGACCGCACGGGTGGTCGGCGAGGAGCAGCTCGCGGCCGAGGCGGACGCGCTGGTGGCCAGCACGCCGGTCGAGGCCGAGGAGCTGGTCGAGCTGTACGGCGCCGACCCCGACCGCGTGCACGTCGTCGAGCCCGGGGTGGACCTGGACCGGTTCGTACCCGGCGACCAGGCGTCGGCCCGCCGCGCCCTGGGCCTGCCGGCCGACCGCCAGATCGTCCTGTTCGCCGGGCGCGTGCAGGCGCTGAAGGCCCCGGACGTGCTGGTCAGCGCGCTGGGCGTGCTGCGGGAGACCGGACGACCGGTCCCGCTGCTCGTCATCCTCGGGGGGCCCTCCGGCCGGTCCAGCGCGGTGCGCGAGCTCCAGGCGCTCGCCGCCATGACGGGCGTGGCCGACGACGTGGTCGTGCACCCGCCCGCCGACCGGGACACCCTGGCGCGCTGGTACCACGCGGCCGACGTGGTCGCGATGCCGTCGCGCAGCGAGTCGTTCGGGCTCGTGGCCGCCGAGGCCCAGGCCAGCGGCGTCCCTGTCATCGCCGCGTGCGTCGGTGGGCTGCGCACGATCGTCGACCACGACGTGTCCGGCCGGCTGGTCCGCGGGCACGACCCGGCAGTCTGGGCCGACGTGATCTCCGACGTGCTGCGCTCCACCGAGGACCGCGCTCGGTACGCGGTCGGCGCTCGCCGGGTGGCCGAGCGGTTCGGCTGGGACACCACCGCGGACCAGATGCTCAAGGTCTACGCCGTGGCCGGCGAGGTCCGGGCGTCCCGCGTCTGAGGGTCGGACGTCCCAGGCCGCCTCGGGGCGCCTGCGGCAGGATGGCCCCATGACCTACACCCTCGTGCTGCTCCGCCACGGCGAGAGCGAGTGGAATGCGAAGAACCTGTTCACCGGCTGGGTCGACGTGCCGCTGTCCGAGAAGGGCACCGCGGAGGCCGTCCGGGGCGGGACGCTGCTCACCGACGCGGGCGTGCTGCCCGACGTCGTGCACACGTCGCTGCTGCGCCGGGCCATCACCACGGCCAACCTGGCCCTCGACGCCGCCGACCGCCACTGGATCCCCGTCAAGCGCTCCTGGCGCCTGAACGAGCGGCACTACGGCGCCCTGCAGGGCAAGGACAAGAAGCAGACGCTCGAGGAGTACGGCGAGGAGCAGTTCATGCTCTGGCGCCGGTCGTACGACTTCCCGCCGCCGGACATCGCGCTGGGCTCGGAGTTCTCCCAGGATGCCGACCCGCGCTACGCCGGCGAGCCGATCCCGCGCGCCGAGGCGCTCGAGCAGGTGCTCGTGCGCGCGCTGCCGTACTGGGAGTCGGACATCGTCCCGGACCTGAAGGCCCGCAAGACCGTGCTGGTCGCGGCCCACGGCAACTCGATCCGCGCGCTGGTCAAGCACCTGGATGACGTCGACAGCAGCACGATCGCCGGCATCAACATCCCCACCGGCATCCCGCTGCTCTACACGCTCGACGAGGAGACGCTGAAGCCCACCAACCCGGGCGGCACGTACCTCGACCCGGAGGCCGCCGCGGAGGCCATCAAGGCCGTGGCCAACCAGGGCCGCTGACTCTCGGCCCACCCATCAACGTCCGCACTCGACAGGGTTCCACCCCGTTCGAGTGCGGACGTTGCTGCGTTCTCCCAGAAGTCAGCGCGCGTCGAAGCTCGCGATCGCCGACTTCGTCGCCGAGGCCCGCCAGGCCTTCTCGATCAGCTCCGCGAGGGCGTCCCA
This sequence comes from Cellulomonas humilata, assembly GCF_013359775.1. GTDB lineage: Bacteria > Actinomycetota > Actinomycetes > Actinomycetales > Cellulomonadaceae > Cellulomonas > Cellulomonas humilata. Next base: position 92,403 of record NZ_JABMCI010000069.1, read on the forward strand.
GTCGGGGTCGTGCGCGGCGTCCAGGTGCGCGGCGACCCAGCCGAACCGGCCCATGTAGGGGGCGACGAAGTACCGCACGGGATCGCGCGCGACGATCGCCTGCTGCTCGTGCCGGTCGGCCTTGCACCACAGGGCGAGCCTGCCGTCGGCGTGGTGGTCGGGCAGGATCCAGGCGAACCGACTGCCGCGCGTGAAGAACCCGGTGTTGCCGTACACGTCGACCTCCGCCGAGGTCTCGGGCAGCTGCGCGACGACGCCGCCGAGCCGCTCGCGGGCGACGGCGACGTCGTCGTCACCCCACCCGAGCACCCGCTCCGCCATGCGGCCACGCTACCGACGCGCGCGGAACGAGAGAACGGCCGCTCCCCACGGGGAGCGGCCGTTCTCGGCGTCGGCCTGAGCCGAGGTCAGCCGGCGGTGCGGTCCAGCTCCGGGCGGCCGACGCCCGTCACCAGGTAGGTCACGCGGCGGGCGACCGAGACGCCGTGGTCGCCGAACCGCTCGTAGTACCGGCCCAGCAGCGTGACGTCGACGGTCTCCTGCGTCGTGCCGGCCCAGGAGCCGCCCAGCAGCGCCGCGAAGGTGTCCTCGTGCAGCTCGTCGAGGAGGTCGTCGTCCTGCTCGATGCTCTCCGCCAGCTGGATCTCGCGGCTGTTCAGCAGCGTGGTGGTGCGCCGGGCCACGCGCACCGCGGCGTCATGCATCTCCGCGAACGTGCCGGACAGCGCCTGCGGTACCGCGTGCCGGGGGTACCGGCCGCGCGCCACCTGCGCAATGTGCCGGGCCAGGTCGCCCATGCGCTCCAGCGACGCGCTCATGCGCAGTGCGGAGACGACGATCCGGAGGTCGGTGGCGACGGGCTGCTGCTGCGCGAGCAGCAGGACACAGCGCTCGTCGAGGTCGCGCTCGATCGCGTCGATGGCCAGGTCGTCGGCGATCACGGACTCCGCGAGCGCCAGGTCGGCCGTGAGCAGCGCGATCCCGGCGTTGGTGATGGCCTGCTCGACCCGGCCGCTCATCGCCGCCAGGTCCTCGCCCAGCTGGTGCAGCTCGGCGTCGAAGATGTCCCGCATGTGCTCCCTCTCGTGCCGCGACGGCAGGTGCCGCGCGCAGCGACAGGCTGACATCGGCAGGTGAACGGACGGGCGCGTCCAGGTGAACGGACGACGGCCGTTGTGCACACGCCCCAGCACGTCATGCGAATCGGGTGAGGCAGCGGCACCTCCATCTGGGCCAGCATGGCGGAGGGGCCTCGACGGGAACGACGGAGGGACGACAGATGGCGCAGCGGGTGACGGCGTGGGTCGGCTGGGTGTGGTTCGCGGCGTTCGCGATCCTCGTCTCAGGGCTCTTCACCCTCATCGCGGGGGCCGTGGCGGTGTTCTCGCCGAAGACGGTCGTCTCCTGGACGCCGGACGGGATCGCCGTCGTGGACGTCTCGACGTGGGGCTGGGTGCACCTGGTCCTGGGCGCCCTGCTGCTGCTCGTCGGGTTCGCGCTCTTCTCCGGCAGCGGCTGGGCGCGCGTCACGGCGATCGTGCTGGTGATCCTCAACCTGCTCGCGCAGTTCGTGTCGCTGCCGGTCACCCCGTGGTGGTCGCTCGTCGCCATCGCCCTGGACCTCGTCATCCTGTGGGCGCTGACGGTGCACGGTGACGAGGTCGCGCGCGCGAACCGCTGAAGTCCGTCCGACACGAGAGGCAACGACGATGACGACGTTCACCGCCTGGAAGTTCGACACCGCCGACGGGGCCGCCAAGGCCGTCGACGCACTCAAGGCAGCGCAGGGCGACGGTCTGGTGCGGATCGTCGACCACGCGGTGATCAGCTGGCCCCAGGGCGAGGCGAAGCCCTCGATGCACCACTCCCACGACGACAAGCTCCGCGGCACCGGGTGGGGCGCGTTCTGGGGGCTGCTGTTCGGTGGCCTGTTCTTCGTGCCGCTCCTCGGCGCTGCGGTCGGGGCCGCCGCGGGAGGCATCAGCAAGGCGGTCTCCGCGGTGGGCATCGACGACGCCCAGCTGGAGAGCATCCGCGCGCAGATCACGGAGGGCACCTCGCTGCTGTGCGCGGTGACGGAGAACGCGGACATGGACCGTCTGGGTGAGCGGTTCCACGGCCTGCACAGCACGCTCGTGGCCACCAACCTCACGGACGCCGAGCGGTCGCTGCTGCTGGAGACCTTCGGCTGAGTGAACTGGCAGTGAACGCTTGACGGCGAGCGGGCCGCGCGTGCCGCCATCGGCGTGTCGCACTGCTGAGCGCGACCTAGGGTGGGGGTCGTGAACGGGATCGACGGGCTGATGCTCCTCCTCGCCGGCGGCCTCGGGCTGCTGACGGGGGTCTGGGCGACCCTGGCGTTCCGCTTCAGCGAGCGGTCGCAGCGCGGAGTGCCGGCGCAGCCCGAGCCCACGCTCGACGACGGTCTCGTCCGCATGCTCGCGGTCCTGCGCTCCGCGGCGGTGGTTCTCGACGACGCCGACAACGTGGTGCGAGCCAGCGCGCCGGCCCACGCGCTGGGCATCGTGCGCGACGGGCGCATCGCCCCGGCCGCGATCCGGGACCTGATCGCGCAGGTGCGCCGCGACGGGGTGATCCGCGACGAGGTGCTGGAGGTGCCCCGCGGACCCGTCGGACCCGGGGTGCTGCTCGTGCAGGTGCGCGTCGCGCAGGTCAGTGCCGAGCACCTGGTGGTGCTGGCGGAGGACCTGACGCAGGCGCGGCGGCTCGAGGCCATCCGACGCGACTTCGTGGTGAACGTCTCCCACGAGCTCAAGACCCCCGTCGGCGCCCTCGCGCTCCTCGCGGAGACGGTGCAGGACGCCGCCGACGACCCGGAGGCCGTGCGCCGGTTCGCCGGTCGCATGCAGGCGGAGGCCACCCGGCTGTCCGCGCTGGTGCACGAGATCATCGAGCTGTCGCGGCTCCAGGTGGCCGGCGCGCTCGGGCAGGTGGGCCTGGTCGACGTGGACACGGTCGTGGCCGAGGCCGTCGACCGCGCACGCACCACCGCCGAGTCCAAGAAGGTGCGCCTCGACATCGGCGGGGAGCAGGGCACGCGGGTGCTCGGCCAGCGCGACCTGCTGGTCACCGCGGTGCGCAACCTGCTGGACAACGCCGTGGCGTACTCCGGCGAGGCGTCGCACGTGGGCGTGGGGGTGCGCACGGACGGCGACCTGGTGGAGATCGCGGTGGTCGACGAGGGCATCGGCATCACCCCGGCCGAGCAGGAGCGGGTGTTCGAACGGTTCTACCGGGTGGACCCCGCGCGCTCGCGGGACACCGGCGGCACCGGGCTGGGCCTGTCGATCGTCAAGCACGTCGCGGCCGACCACGGCGGGGACGTCACGGTGTGGTCGCAGCCGGGCCGGGGGTCGACGTTCACGTTGCGCCTGCCCCGCGCGGAGGAGGAGCGGACCGGCAGCGTCACCCCGATGCCGGCCGTCGAGAACCTAGGAGCACCCGTGCGCCGGAGCGCGTCATGACCCGGATCCTGCTGGTCGAGGACGAGGAGTCCTACCGGGACCCGCTGACGTACCAGCTGGAGCGCGAGGGGTTCGACGTCGTCACCGCCGCGACCGGGCCCGAGGCGCTCGCGCGGTTCGACGAGTTCGGCGCCGACCTGGTGCTCCTCGACCTCATGCTCCCGGGCCTGCCCGGCACCGAGGTGTGCCGCCGACTGCGCCTGGTCAGCGACGTGCCGGTCATCATGCTCACGGCCAAGGACGACGAGATCGACAAGGTGGTCGGCCTGGAGCTGGGTGCCGACGACTACGTCACCAAGCCGTACTCGTCGCGCGAGCTGCTGGCCCGCGTCCGGGCCGTGCTGCGCCGCCGGGAGGTCGCGGTCGTCGCGGCGGGCGGCCCCGGGGTCCTCGCCGACGATCCCGACGACGACCAGCTCCTGGTCGCCGGCCCGGTCCGGATGGACGTCGAGCGGCACACCGTCCTGGTGCGCGACGAGATCGTCGCGTTCCCGCTCAAGGAGTTCGAGCTGCTCGAGCTGCTGCTGCGCAACGCCGGCCGCGTGCTCACCCGCGGGCAGCTGATCGACCGGATCTGGGGCTCGGACTACGTCGGCGACACCAAGACGCTCGACGTCCACGTGAAGCGCGTCCGGGCCAAGATCGAGGTCGACCCCGGCAACCCGACGCTCCTGCTCACCGTCCGGGGCCTGGGCTACAAGCTCACCGACGACGAGTAGCACCCTGCGCGAGCCGACGCCCCGCCCACCGACCCGGTGCGCGGGGCGTCGTGCTGTACCGCCATCGTTCACCTGGGGTTCACCCGCAGCCGCCCACCTGGTCACGTCGGCTTCCTACGGTCAGCATCGCCGCGCACACATCGGTGCGCACCTGATCGACAGGACGGAACACAGTGAAGCTCTCCCTCCACGGCCGGATCGGCGCGATCGCCCTCACGGGCGCCCTCGCCCTCTCCCTCGCGGCCTGCGGATCGGACGACCCGACCGGGTCCGGCGACACCACGGACGCCCCCGCGCAGACCTCGGAGCTCAGCGGTGACCTGAACGGCGCCGGCGCCACGTCGCAGGAGAAGGCCATGGACGCCTGGCGTGCCGGCTTCCAGAGCGCCAACCCCGACGTCAACATCAACTACGACCCCGTCGGCTCCGGCGGCGGTCGCACGCAGTTCCTCGACGGCTCGGTCCAGTACGCGGGGTCCGACTCCGCCCTGAAGCCGGAGGAGCTCGAGGCGGCGAAGGAGGTCTGCACCACCGAGGCCGTCGACCTGCCCCTGTACGTCAGCCCGATCGCCGTCGTGTTCAACCTCGAGGGTGTGACCGAGCTCAACATGTCGGCCGCCACGATCGCCGGGATCTTCGACGGCAAGATCACCTCGTGGGACGCACCGGAGATCGCGGCCGACAACCCCGACGCGACGCTGCCGGCCCAGCCCATCACGCCCGTGCACCGCTCGGACGAGTCGGGTACCACGGAGAACTTCACCGACTACCTGGCTGCTGCGTCCGAGGGCGCGTGGCCGTACGAGGCCGACGGCAACTGGCCCATCCCCGGTGGCGAGTCCGCTCAGGGCACCTCCGGCGTCATCCAGACGGTCCAGGGTGGCACGGGCACCATCACGTACGCGGACAACTCGGCCGCCGGTACGCTCGGCAAGGTGAGCCTGAAGGTCGGCGAGGAGTTCGTCGCACCGTCCGGTGAGGCCGCCGCCGCAGCCGTGGACGCCTCCCCTCGTGACGAGGAGCGTGCGGAGCACGACATCGTCGTCGAGATCGACCGTCAGACGACGGCCGCGGGCGCCTACCCGCTGGTCCTCGTGTCCTACAGCCTCGCGTGCCTGCAGTACCCCGACCAGGAGACCGCTGACCTGGTCAAGGGCTTCCTGAGCTACATCGCGAGCGCCGATGGTCAGGGTGCGTCGGAGGAGGCCGCGGGCTCCGCGCCCATCTCGGACGCGCTGCGCGCGGACGTGCAGGCCGCGATCGACGCGATCACCGCAGCCGCCTGACGTCCGATCCGGTGGGGGCGGAGACGCCCCCACCACCCCGCCGGTGGCGGGCCCGCCTCGGGGGGAGGACGGGCCCGCCGCCGGCGGCGCACCACCCACCACGAGCAGCAGGAGAGAAGTGACCAGCACCCAGAGCCCGCCGACGCAGGACGGTGTGCGCCCGACCAAGGACGTCGAGTCCCCGCGCCCGGGCCGCCGCCCTCGCACGCGTGTGGCCGACAAGGGCGCGAGCCGGCTGTTCCGGTGGACGGCGACGGGGGCCGGTGCCCTCATCCTCGTCCTGCTCGTCGCGGTCGCCGCCTTCCTGGTCCTGCGCGCGTTGCCGGCACTGACCACCCCGGCGGCCGAGCTGACCGAGGAGGTCTCGTGGATGGGCGAGGCGACCTCGCTCCTCGACTTCGTGGGGCCGTTGATCTTCGGCACGATCCTCGCTGCGGCCCTCGCCCTGGTCATCGCGACACCGATCGCGCTGGGTATCGCGCTGTTCACCTCGCACTACGCGCCGCGCCGGCTGGCGTCGGGCCTCGGCTACCTCGTCGATCTGCTGGCGGCCATCCCGTCGGTGGTCTACGGCCTCTGGGGCGGCCTGGTGCTCGCGCCGATGGTGAAGCCGATCTGGGCATGGCTGAACGAATACCTCGGCTTCATCCCGTTCTTCGCCGGAACCGTGTCGCCGACCGCCCGCGTGCTCATGACCGTGGGCCTGGTCCTCGCCGTGATGATCCTGCCGATCATCACGGCCGTGAGCCGCGAGGTGTTCCTGCAGACCCCGCGCCTGCACGAGGAGGCGGCCCTCGCCCTCGGCGCCACGCGCTGGGAGATGATCAGGGTCGCGGTCCTGCCGTTCGCGCGCTCGGGCATCGTGTCCGCTGCGATGCTCGGGCTCGGCCGCGCGCTGGGCGAGACGATGGCGGTCCTCATGATCCTGTCGCCCGGCTTCCTGTACTCGTTCAAGCTGCTCGAGGCAGGGCAGCAGCAGACGATCGCGGCCAACATCGCCGCGCAGTTCCCCGAGGCCAACCCCCTGGGCGTCTCGGCGCTGATCGCGACGGGCCTCGCCCTATTCGTCATCACGCTCGTCGTCAACATGGCCGCCCGCGCGATCGTCGCGCGCCGCAAGGACTTCTCGGGAGCCAACTGATGAGCGCCACGACCCTCCCCGAGGGCAACGCCGAGCTCCGTGCGCTCCTGCACCAGGTCGACAAGGGCCGGCACCGCCGGGATCGCCTGATGAAGGGGCTCATCTACGCCGCCTTCGCGCTGGCGATGCTGCCGCTGATCTCGGTCTCCTGGACCGTGCTGGTGAACGGCATCGAGCGCTTCAACGCCTACTTCCTCACGCACTCGATGCGCGGTGTGTTCGGCGGCATGGACGCCGGGGGGATCTACCACGCCATCATCGGCACCCTTGAGATCACGCTGGCTGCGACCGTCATCTCCGTGCCCATCGGCCTGCTCACCGCCATCTACCTGGTGGAGTACGGCCGCGGCTCGCTCGCGAGGTCGGTCACCTTCTTCGTCGACGTGATGACGGGCATCCCGTCGATCGTGGCCGGCCTGTTCGCCTATGCGCTGTTCGCCGTGGTCCTCGGTCCTGGCGTCCGCATGGGCATCGTCGGCGCGGTGGCCCTGAGCGTGCTGATGATCCCGGTGGTCGTGCGCTCCTGCGAGGAGATGCTGCGGCTGGTGCCCAACGAGCTGCGCGAGGCCGCTCTGGCCCTCGGCGTGCCCCGATGGCTCGTCGTCATCAAGGTGGTCCTGCGCACCTCGATCGCGGGGATCGGCACCGGGATCACGCTCGCTATCGCGCGCATCATCGGCGAGACCGCACCGCTGCTCATCACCGTCGGCGTCATCGACTCGATCAACTTCAACCTGTTCGAGGGCCGGATGATGACGCTCCCGGTCTACGTGTACCGGCAGTACTCGCAGGGTCTGGTGCCCTGCACCCCCGGCGCCACCGACTGCATCGCGACCATCAACTACGACCGGGCCTGGGCCGCAGCGCTGACGCTGATCCTCATCGTCATGCTGCTCAACCTGGTCGGCCGCCTCATCACCCGCTTCTTCGCCCCCAAGAACCTCGGCTGAAAGACACTTCCATGGCACAGCGCATCGACGTCAAGGACCTGAACATCTTCTACGGCGAGTTCAAGGCCGTGGCCGACGTGGAGATGTCGGTCGAGCCTCGCTCGGTCACCGCGTTCATCGGCCCGTCCGGCTGCGGGAAGTCGACCTTCCTGCGCACGCTGAACCGCATGCACGAGGTCATCCCCGGCGCGCACGTGCAGGGCAGCGTCGCGATGGACGGCGTGGACCTGTACGGGTCCGACATCGACCCGGTCGCGGTCCGGCGCCAGGTGGGCATGGTGTTCCAGCGCCCCAACCCGTTCCCGACGATGTCGATCGCGGAGAACGTGCTGGCCGGCATCAAGCTGAACAACAAGCGGATCTCCAAGAGCGACGCGGACGACGTGGTGGAGCAGTCGCTGCGCCACGCGAACCTGTGGAACGAGGTCAAGGACCGCCTGAACCGGCCCGGCTCCGGGCTGTCGGGGGGCCAGCAGCAGCGCCTCTGCATCGCCCGGGCGATCGCGGTCAAGCCGCAGGTGCTCCTCATGGACGAGCCGTGCTCGGCCCTGGACCCGATCTCCACGCTCGCGATCGAGGACCTCATCGCGGAGCTGAAGTCCGACTACACGATCGTGATCGTCACGCACAACATGCAGCAGGCCGCCCGCGTCTCGGACCGGACCGCGTTCTTCAACCTCGCCGCGACGGGCGAGCCGGGTCGGCTGGTGGAGATCGACGAGACGTCGACGATCTTCTCCTCGCCGCGCGTGCAGGCCACCGAGGACTACATCTCGGGCCGCTTCGGCTGAGTCGCAGGTGCATGCAGAAGGGGCCGCCGGTTCGCCGACGGCCCCTTCTGTCGTCTGATCAGCTGGACGCGGTGGGCACCGCGGAGGCGTACTCCGGGAGGGTGCCGTCGAGCACGGGCACCTGCACGTCGACCGAGCCGGCCTCGGGCGTGGACACGGTGATCGGCAGGAGGCCGCCCGGGGGGACCTCGATGGCGGGGAACGTCACCTCGGCGAACCCCTCCTCCTGCGCGCGGCCCGCGCCCAGGAGGACAGTCTCCTTCGGGCCGAGCTCGACGGTCGTCTGCTCGTCGCCGACGGCGAGCGTGACCGTGCGGTCCTCGCTGCTCTCGTTGACCAGCCCGCCCTGCAGGCTCCCGACGTCTCCCTCGGCCGCGGAGAGCACCAGGAGGTTGGACGCACGGACGTCACCGAGCGTGACGCGGACGCCGTCGGACGCCGAGTACTGGTCCTCGGTGGTCATCGGGTTGGTCGCGGAGCACCCGGCGAGCACGAGCCCCGCGACAGCGAGACCGGCGGCGAGGGCGGTTGCCCGCAGGGTGCGGGGGCGGGGCGAGGTCACGATGACTCCTCGGGGCGTCGGGCGCTGCGGGCTGATCGGCGGGTGTGTCCGTCCGGAGGCAAGCCTAGCCGCCGCACGGGGGTCCGCCCGGCCTGCGGGGCACCGGACGGAGCCTCGCACGGCGTCCGTCGCGATGGGCGGTTGACCTGCGCGGATGCCGGTAATCACGCGGCAAAATGCCAAAAACGGCGTGGTAAGATACCCCTCTGCGAAAGGGGACACCTGCAGATGACTTTCACTGTTGGGGAGACCGTTGTCTATCCGCACCACGGTGCGGCATTGATCGAAGAGATCAAGAGCAGGACCATCCGCGGCGAGGAGAAGCTGTACCTCAAGCTGAAGGTCGCTCAAGGAGATCTCACCATCGAGGTCCCGGCGGAGAACGTCGATCTGGTGGGCGTGCGCGACGTCGTGGGGCAGGAAGGTCTCGACAAGGTGTTCGAGGTCCTCCGGGCGCCCTACACCGAAGAGCCGACCAACTGGTCCCGTCGCTACAAGGCGAACCTCGAGAAGCTCGCGTCGGGCGACGTCATCAAGGTGGCGGAGGTCGTGCGCGACCTCTCGCGCCGGGACGCCGACCGCGGCCTGTCTGCGGGCGAGAAGCGCATGCTCGCCAAGGCCCGCCAGATCCTCGTCTCGGAGCTCGCACTCGCGGAGCACACCGAAGAGGAGAAGGCCGAAGCGATCCTCGACGAGGTCCTCGCGTCCTGACGCCCTCCGCCAGGTGAGCGTCGCTGCTGTCCTGACTGCCGCCGGGAGCGGCAGCAGGCTCGGTCATTCCCTCCCGAAGGCACTGGTGCCTCTGGGAGGTCAGTCGCTCGTCGTGCACGCCGCCCGCAACCTGCTGGCAGCGCGCGCGGCGGGCGACGATCGCGTCCGGGTGCTGGTGGTCACCGCGCCCGCGTTCCACCTCGCCGCCATCGAGCGCGAGCTGGCACCCTTGTCCGACCAGGTGGCGCTGCTCGTCGTCGCCGGCGGGGCCACCCGGCAGGCCTCCGTCGCCGCCGGGCTGGCCGCGCTGGTGGCGGACCCGCGCGCCGAGGGCGTCGACGTCGTGCTCGTGCACGACGCCGCACGCCCGCTGGCGCCGCCGTCCCTGGTCGCGCGCGTGGTCGAGGCGGTCCGCGAGGGACACCCCGCCGTGGTCCCGGGCCTGCCGGTCACCGACACCATCAAGCGCGTCGCGCCTCACCGGGGCGTGCACGTCGAACCCGTGCTCGAGACGGTCCCGCGTGCCGAGCTGCGCGCCGTCCAGACGCCGCAGGGGTTCACGCGTGAGCTGCTGCTGCGCGCGCACTCCGCCGGGGCCGCGCACGCCCACGACGAGGCCCTGGCCGCCTCGGACGACGCCGGCCTGGTCGAGCGGCTCGGCGAGCCCGTCTGGGTGGTCGCGGGCGACGAGCGAGCCGCCAAGATCACCACCGCGCGCGATCTGCTGATCGCCGCCCTGCCGACGGAGAGCGCCGAGTGAGCACCCTGCCCCGCACCGGGATCGGCGTCGACGTGCACGCCTACGACCCCGACCCCGCGCCGGACGCCGTCCTGCACCTGGCGGGGCTGGCGTGGCCGGGGGAGCGACCGCTCGCCGGGCACTCCGACGCGGACGTCGCCGCGCACGCCGCCGCCGACGCCCTGCTGTCCGCCGCCGGCCTGGGGGACCTGGGCTCGAACTTCGGCACGTCGGAGCCGCAGTGGGCGGGAGCCGCGGGAGCAGTCCTGCTGGGCGAGGCCGCGCGCCGGGTGCGCGAGGCGGGGTTCACCATCGGCAACGTCACGGTCCAGGTGATCGGGAACCGGCCGAAGATCGGTCAGCGGCGGGCGGAGGCCGAGGCCGCGCTGTCCGCGGCCGCGGGGGCGCCCGTGAGCGTCTCGGCCACCACGACCGACGGGCTGGGGCTCACCGGCCGCGGCGAGGGCGTCGCGGCGATCGCGACGGCACTGGTCGTCTGACGCCGGCGGGTGCTGCCCAGCAGCACGCCGCCGATCACGAGGGCGCCCCAGGCCAGCTCGGTGACCGAGGTGCGCTCGCGCAGGAGCAGCCAGGACGCGCCGATGCCCACCACGGGCACCAGCATCGAGAACGGCGCCACGGTGCTCGACGGGTGCCGGCCCATGAGCACGGTCCACAACCCGGAGCCGACGAGCGTCGCCACGACGACCGTGAAGAGCAGCCCGCCGAGCGCGAGCAGCCCCTGCGTGGAGCCCAGCCCCTGGAACGACCTGGCGATCCGCGCCGGACCTTCGACGGCCAGCGACAGGGCCAGCAGCGGCAGTGGCGGCACCACCGACATCCAGAGCATCAGCCGGAACGGCTCTCCGGGCTGCGCCTGGACGGCTCGACGGTTGCCGAGGTTGCCGATCGCCCAGCCGAGCCCGCCGCACAGGGTGAGCAGCACGGGGACCAGCGCGGCGCCCCCGTCGAGCCCCGCCCGGTGCCAGGCGATCCCGCCCAGGCCGGCGACGGCGAGCAGGATGCCGACGCCCTGCCGCGCGGTGATCCGCTCCCGCAGGAAGACCCCCGCCAGCACCACGGTGAACGGCGCCGAGGACTGGAGCACCAGCGAGGCGAGACCGGTCGGCATGCCGGACGACATCGCCAGGTAGAGGAACACGAACTGGAGGACGCCGAACCCGAGCCCGTACAGGCCGATCCAGCGCCACGGCGCGGTGGGCCGGGGGACCAGCAGCAGGGTGGGGACGGCGATGAGGGCGAATCGGAGCGCGACCAGGAAGAACGGGGGGAACTGCTCCAGCGAGAGGTGGATCGCGGGGAAGTTCAGACCCCAGCACAGGGCGACGAGCGCGGCGAGCAGGCGGTCGCGGGTGGGCATGGGTCGAGCATGCGACGAGCAGACGGTGAAGGACCAGCGAAGAGTTCTGACGTGACGATGTAGCGTCGCTGCATGGATCCTCGTGCGCTGGAGACACTCCGGACGGTCGGGACGCAGGGCGGGGTGACGGCCGCGGCGGCGGTGCTGCACCTGACGCCGTCGGCGGTGTCGCAGCAGGTGGCCCTGCTCCAGCGCGAGGTCGGGGTGCCCCTCACCGAGCGCGTCGGACGCGGTCTGCGGCTCACGCCGGCGGGGGAGGCCCTGGCGGAGGCCGGTGTGGGTGTGGCGGTGGCGCTCGAGCGGGCACGTGCCGCGTGCGACGAGTTCCTGGTCCGGCCGCAGGGGGTGGTGCGCGTGTCCGCGTTCCAGAGCGGCGCGCTGCTGCTGCTGCCGGCGCTGCTCACGCGGATGGCCGCGGTCGAGGGGATCACCGTCGAGCTCACCGACCAGGACGTCGCGCAGGACGACTTCCTGGGCCTGACCGACCGGATGGACGTCGTCGTCGCGCACCGGCCCGACGACGGCGCCGGGTGGGCGGCCGGCGGGGCCGTCCGGGTGGTGCCGCTGTTGCGCGAGCCGCTCGACGTGGCGGTCCCGCTGGACCATCCGCTGGCGCAGCGCGCCGAGGTCCGCCCGGAGGACCTCCTCGACGTGCCGTGGATCGCGGTGCACGAGGGCTTCCCCGTCGCCGAGGTGCTCGCCGCGGTCGGTGCCCGGTCCGGAGCGGCCCCGCGGATCGTGCACCGAGTGAACGACTTCCACGTGGTCCAGGCCCTCGTCGCGGCCGGTCACGGGGTGTCGCTGCTGCCGCGGTACACCTTCGGCGGCGCTCGCGGCGTGCGACTCGTCCCGCTGGCCGGTGTACGTGCGGGGCGGCGGATCGACGCGTTGCTGCGCCGGGACCGCGCCGAGCGCCTGGTGGTCCGCCGGGTGCTGGAGGAGCTGCGCGCGCTGGCTGCGGAGATCGATATCGCGTGACGACGCGGCACGCGGCTCTCGGTCTGTGACGCCTCCGAGAACCAGGGCTGGCGCCAGCCGAATTGTCCGGGTACCGTCCCCGGCGTGACACAGTCGTCTGACGCCAAGACCGAGCTGCTCCCGGTCGTGGGAGCGCTCCACCATTCCCACCTGCCCACCCGGGACAACGGCGTCCAGGCCATCCGGATCCGGGTCCGTGTCCCGCTCGACGTGCTCGAGGCCACCAGCGCCGGCCTGCGGGAGCTCGACGACCAGCACCGCCGCGAGATCACCGAGACGCCACCGCCGCTGCCGTTCTGAGCGGCCGCTACGGGATCAGGACGAGCTTGCCTGCCGAGTGCCCCGCCTGGCCGTCCCGGTGCGCCTGCGCGACCTCGGAGAGCGGATAGGTCTGGGCCACCCGGACGTCGAGGGTGCCGTCGGAGGCCAGCTCCACCAGCTGCGCCCGCGCGGCCTCGCGCACCGCGGTGCCGGGGTCCGCGCCCCGCCCGCCGCCGAGCGCCTTGATGCCCAGCTCGCCCGCGCGGCCGAAGCCCGCGATGGTCGCGATCCGCTGCCGGTCCTCGACCAGCGCGACCGACGTGTCGAGGGCCTCGTCGGTGCCGACGGCGTCGATCGCCACCGTCACCGGCCCGGTGCTCCGCACGGCCTCGTGGATCCGGTCCAGCAGGCCCTCGCCGTACGCGACGGGCATCGCGCCCAGGGTCTTGAGGTCGTCGTGGTGCCACGGGGAGGCCGTCGCGATCACCTGGGCGCCGCGCAGGATCGCCAGCTGCACGGCCATGCGGCCCACGCCGCCGGAGCCGCCGTGCACCAGCACCACGTCGCCGTCGTGGGTGCCGGTCGCGCTCAGGGTGTGCACGGCCGTGGCGCCCGCGAGCAGCAGCCCGGAGGCGGCGGGCCAGTCGAGGGTCGGCGGGCGGCGGACCGTGACCAGCTCGGACACGATGATCTGGTCCGCGTACCCGCCGCTCACGCGCCACGCGATGATCTCGTCGCCCGGCGACAGCCAGCGCACCGACGGGCCGACCGCGCTGACCACGCCCGACACCTCGTAGCCCAGCCGCATCGGCAGCTTGGCGGGGTCGGTCCCGTAGGCGCCGGCGTAGCCCTTCCAGTCGGTCGGGTTGACCCCCGCGGCCCGGACCTCGACGAGCACGTTGCCCGGACCGGGGTCGCCCGGGGCGACGTCGATCAGGCGGAGGACGTCGGGCCCGCCGTACGCAGTTGCGACGACGGCTCTGCTGGTGAGTGCCACCGGCACACTCTGCACCTGACGCGCGTCCCAGGGCCAGAGCAGCGCCGTCCCGAGGGGTGGGATCACCCCCTCGGGTGAGCGTCATGCCTCAGGCCAGGGGCAGCCACACCCGCATGGTCGACGGTCCCCGGTTCGCCCAGTCGTGGTACGGGATCAGGGGGACGTCGGCGGTCGTGCCGGCAGGCTCCGGACGTTCCCCGTACGGCCAGGCGGCGTCGTCGTGCGCGGCGATGACCATGGTCGCCAGCACCCGACCGTCCACCTCCCGCACACGGCTGAGCCGGGCGCTCTCGACGTCGGCCCCGAGGTCGACGGACTCGACGCAGAGCACCTCCGGCCCGCGCTCGACCACGACGCACCCGCGGACCGCGTCGATGCGCGGGTCGGCGCTCGAGACGCGCGGGGCCATCGGCAGGCGCAGCTCGACCACGTCGCCCGCGGCGAACGTCCGCGTGACGGCGACGGTCCCGGCAGGTGCGGGCTGCTCGCCCTCGGGCGTGACCAGCGTCGCGCCCTGCGCCCACGCGGGCACCCGCAGGGTCAGCGTCCAGGGCCGGTCCTCGGTGGTCGCGACCGTCACCCGCACGACGCCGTCGCGGGGGTACGCGGTCTCGACGTCGAGCTCGACGCGGCGGCCGTCGGCCAGGGTCGTGCGGATCCGGGACGGCGCGTACTGGTGCAGCTGGAGGCCGTCGTCGTCGGTGGTCGCCACGTAGGCGGCCAGGCTGGCCAGCGTGCGGGCGACATTGGGCGGGCAGCACGACACGGCGAACCACGGCGCCCGCAGCGACGACGACGCCCGCGGGCTCGCCACGTCGGTCGGCGGGACCGTTCCCGGCACCCGCTGGTGCAGCGTGTTCGTGTAGTAGAACTCGGTGCCGGCGTGGGACGGGGACGTGGCGACGACGTTGAACAGGGTGCGCTCGATCAGGTCGGCGTACCGCGGCAGCCCCTGCGCCAGCAGCAGCCGCCACGAGAACATCACCGACCCGACGCCCGCGCACGTCTCGGAGTACGCGCGGTCCGGGGGCAGGACGAAGTCGTCGCTGAAGGCCTCGCCCTCGTGCTGCGACCCCTGGCCCCCGGTCACGTAGGTGCGCCGGGACACGGTGTGCTCCCACTGCCGGGTCAGCGCCGCGAGCAGCTCCCCGTCGTCGGTCTCCACCGCGACGTCGACCGCCCCGGCGGCCAGGTAGTTGGCCCGCACGGCGTGCCCGCGCAGCACGGTCGCCTGCCGGACCGGGACGTCGTCCTGGTAGTACGCGCGGCCCAGCTCGATGTCCGCGAGCGTCCCCGTGCCGCGGCGCTCGACGAACAGCGCGGCCTGCTCGACGTAGCGGCGGTCGCCGGTGGCCCGGCCCAGCTCGGCCAGCGCCGGCTCGATCTCGGCGTGCCCGCACACGGACTCGATCCCGCCCGGGCCGAACGTCTCGACCACGTGGTCGGCCGCGCGGCGGGCGATCGCCAGCAGGCCGTCGTCCGCGTCGGGACGCGTCCGCGCCCGGGCGACCGCGGCCTGGAACAGGTGGCCGTAGCAGTACAGCTCGTGGCCCCACTCCAGGTCGCTGTACCGCGGGCGCTGACCCGTCCGGCCGAACATGGTGTTGAGGTAGCCGTCGGGCTCCTGCGCGGCCCCGATGCGTCCGACGAGCGCCCGGAAGCGACCGTCCAGGTCGGCGTCGTCGGTGCGGCCGATCTCCCACGCCATGGCCTCGAGCAGCTTGTAGACCTCCGAGTCGGAGAACTCCCGGCCGCCGCGGTCCAGCGGCAGCGTGCCGGCCACCGCCCGGTCGAAGTTGCCGATCCAGCCCTCCCGCTCCATCCAGTGCTCGATGTGCCCGAGGCTCGCGGTCGCGTTGACGGCCTGCCGCTGCGCCCAGAACCCGCCCGTGATCTCCACCTCGCGCAGGCCCAGCGGGCGCAGGGTGCCGCGGGACGGGGCGACGGGGGTGGCGGCGGTCGTGGTGGTGGTGGTCATCGTCATCCCTTGAGCGCACCCGACATGAAGCCGCGCACGTAGTGTCGTTGGAGCAGGAGGAAGAGCACGATGCAGGGCAGCGCCAGCACGACGACGCCCGCCTCGGTGGCGCCGTAGTCGACGACGCCCTGCACCTGCACGCGCAGGTTGGCCACCGCGAGCGGGAGCGTCAGCTTGTTGGAGTCGTTGATGAGGATCAGCGGTGCGAAGAAGTCGTTCCAGGCGGCCAGGAACGCGAACAGCCCGACGGTGATCAGGCCGGGTCGGACCGCGGGCAGCAGCACCCGCCACAGCGCGGAGAACGACGAGCAGCCGTCCACCATCGCGGCCTCGTCCAGCTCCCGCGGCACCGACTCGAACGAGATGCGCATCATGAAGGTGGAGAACGGCAGCTGGAACATGGTGAGCACGAGGGCCACGCCCACCAGCGAGTTCTGCAGGCCGAGCGTGTTGAGCAGCACGTAGAGCGGGATCAGCAGGGTGGCGTACGGGACCATGAGGATGGCCAGCGTGAGCATGAACAGCGCGTTGCGGCCGGGGAACCGGAACCGCGCGAACGCGTAGCCACCCAGCGTCGAGATGGCGAGCGTGAGGATCACGCACAGCCCGGAGACGATCACGGAGTTGGCGAGGTACTGCCAGATGCCGGCCTGGTAGTGGGCGAGCGTGACGTAGTTGCCGAAGCCCCAGCCGTCGACCTGACCCGTTCCCGGCTTCGGCGACACCGAGGCCACCGACGTCCAGACCAGCGGGAACAGGAAGATCACAGCGAGCGCGCCGGAGAACACCCAGAACGGCGTGCGCAGAGCCAGGCCGGCGATCGTGGTCGGCGGGGCCGACCGGCGGGCCGGCTGGCTGAGCGGGAGGTCCGCGTCGGGGTGGTGCTGCACGGTGGCGATGGTCATCGTCGGCCTCTCAGCTCTCGTCCGAGCCGCGGAACGCGCGGAGCTGGACGACGTTGATGACCACGAGCGCGGCCAGGACGAGCACGGAGAGCGCCGCGGCGACGCCCAGGTCGTTCTGGCCCTGGAACGCGACCGAGTAGATGAGCTGGACCACGGTGATCGTGCTGTTGTCCGGGCCGCCCTTGGTGAGGATGTAGAACTGCTCGAACGCCAGCAGCGACCCCGTGACGCACAGGATCGTGGTCAGCGCGAGGGTGGGCTTGAGCAGCGGGATCGTGATCTTGCTGAACGTGTGCCACCGGTTGGCGCCGTCCATGCGCGCGGCCTCGTAGATGTCTCCGGGGATGGACTGGAGCCCGACGAGCATGAGCAGCATGTAGAACCCGGCGTACCGCCACACGATGAGGAACAGGGTCGAGGCCAGTGCCGCGTCGGGCGAGCCGAGGAAGCTCCAGCCCATCCGCTCCATGAAGGGCGCCAGCGGCCCGGCCAGCGGGGAGTACAGCACGTAGAAGAGCAGCGACGCCGACGCCAGGCCGAGCGCGCTGGGCACCAGGAACGACGTCCGCAGCAGGCCCTTCCACCGCGACGACTCCTGCACCATCAGCGCCAGCCCGAGGCCGAACGCGATCAGCAGGACGGTCGCCAGGACCGTGTACTTCAGTGTGAAGACCACGGAGTCGACGAAGAACCGGTTGTCGACCGCGGCGGTGAAGTTGTCGGGGAAGTTGATCCCCTGGTCGCCCGACAGCAGCGGCCAGTCCGACGCGCTCATCCGGAACACGAGGCCCAGCGGCACCACGAACAGGACGAGGACGAACAGCGCGGTCGGTGACGCGTAGGCCCAGCCGCGCAGGCGGTGGCCGTTCGTGCGTCTGCGGGTGGGGGGTGGTGCCGTGGTGGTGGCCGTCTGGACGGTCATCGGGTGCCTCTCGAGCGGGGTTCAGGGGCGGGAGGGGTGGGGTGCCGCCGTGCCCAGCGGCACCCCACCGCGGGCGCTACTGCCCGAGCACCGCCGTGATCTCGTCGTTGTCCGCGTCGATGTTCGCGCCGTCGCCGAGGACTGCGTCGCGCACCAGGGTCAGCCAGGGGCTGCTGGGTGCGTTGAACGCCTGCTGGAAGTTGAGCGCGACGGGGGTGTCGCCCTGCCCGGCCACCTCGTTGATCGTGATCAGGCGGGGGTCCTTGGACGAGTACTCGTTGTCCGCCAGGTCGCCGCGCGAGACCACGTCGTTGTTCTTGGCCAGCACGCCCACCTGCGCGTCCTCGGACATCATCCAGGACAGGAAGTTCCAGGCCTGGGCCGCGTTCTCCGAGTCCTTGGAGACGCCGATGCCGTCACCGCCGACGAACGTCGAGGCGCCGCCCTCCGGTCCGGGGATGCCGGCGACGCCGACGTCGAACCCGGTGGTCGACGACAGCAGCGTGGCCGGGTAGAACATCAGCCCGACCTTGCCCTCGGTGAACCCTGCGGTCCACGTCGGTCCCGCCTCGTCCTCCGAGGACGGGAGCACCGCACCGGAGTCCCACAGGTCCTTCCACGTGGAGTAGACGGTCTTGGCGGTGTCGCTGTTCAGCAGCGACTCGGTGCCGTCCTCGCTCATCACCTGCTCGCCGTCGGCCCAGACCGACGGGAACCAGGTGAACACCAGGCAGCCGCCGCAGTTCAGGCCGGTCGCCGTGCCGTAGGTGTCGGGCTTGTTCAGCGCCTGGACCGCCTTGGCCGCCTCGGCGTACTCGGTGAGGTTGGCCGGCGCCTTCTCCGGGTCGAGCCCGGCCTCGGCGAACAGGTCCTTGTTCCAGAACAGCATCGACAGGTCCAGCACGAAGGGCAGCACGTGCTCCTTGCCGTCGACGGTCCCGGCCGAGAGGTGCCCCTGGTTGATCTCGTCCTTGAACTCCAGGCCGTCGATCTGCGCGGTCAGGTCCTGGAACAGGCCCTGCTCGACCCAGTTGGGCACGTAGACGATGTCCGCGGCGAACAGGTCGGGCAGGCCGTCCGAGCCCGCAGCGGCGCCGACCTTGGCGACGTAGTCGTCGTTGGGCACGACCGTCAGCTCGACCTGGTTCTCGTGCGTGTCGTTGTAGGCCGCGACCAGCAGCTTGGCCTGCTTCTCCAGGGGTGCGCGGGTCCAGAGCGTGAGCGTGGTGCCGTCGTCGGTGCCGTCGGGGCCCGCACTGACCGCGGGCCCGTCCTCGCCTCCGTCGTCGGCGCTGCTGCACGCCGCCAGACCGACCAGCAGGCCGGCCGTCACGATCCCGGCGGCCAGACGGGCCGACCGGGTGCGGGTGATCCTCATGGGCATCTCCTCGTGCTCTTCGTCGAGCGGGTGCCGTCATCGGCACCTCGGGGGGGATCTCTTGCAAGGCGAAACCCTTGTCGGCCAGCGAGTTCGAGGCGGCGGAGCTGGCGGCTCGTCGGCGAGCCGGCGACGCCATGACGTGCACGTCCAGCAGCTGCGCGACGGACCGACCGATTCCCGAAACTCACCGAAAAGGTTTTCTGAACATAGCCAGGCTGGGCTGGCGCGTCAACGGGGTTCGGCAGTTACAGTTCGATCACGAACGGCTCGAGGACGCGCGAGGAGGTAGCCGGTGGCACGCGCCGAACCTGCCCGCGCAGTGACGCTCTCTGACGTCGCACGCCTCGCCGGCGTCTCCGTGGCGACCGCCTCCAAGGCCCTGAACGGCCGCGACCAGGTGAAGGACAGCACGCGCCAGCGCGTCGTCGAGGCCGCCGACCAGCTGTCGTTCAGCCCCAACCCGCTCGCCCGCGGCCTGCTCGCCGGGCGCACCGGCACGGTCGGCCTGCTCACCAGCGACCTCGAGGGCCGGTTCGTCATCCCCATCCTCATGGGCGCGGAGGACGCGTTCGGCGCCGGCCAGGTCAACGTGTTCCTCTGCGACGCCCGCGGCGACACCATCCGCGAGCAGTACCACCTGCGCGCGCTGCTCAGCCGCCGCGTGGACGGGCTGATCGTCGTCGGCCGGCAGACCGACCCCCGACCGTCGCTCGGGCACGACATCCCGGTCCCGGTGGTCTACGCCTACGCACCGTCCGACGACCCCGCCGACCTGTCGATCACGCCGGACAACGTGAGCGCCGGGCGGCTCGCGGTCGAGCACCTGGTGGCCTGCGGGCGCACGCGCATCGCGCACATCACCGGCGAGCACGCCTACGCGGCCGCCCGCGACCGGGCCGAGGGGGTGCAGGCGGCCCTGCACGCCGCGGGTCTCGAGCTGGTCGGTGACGTCATGTACAGCGAGTGGTCGGAGCGGTGGGGGCGCGACGCCGCCGCGGTGCTGCTGACCCGGCACCCCGAGATCGACGCGGTGCTCTGCGGCTCCGACCAGATCTCCCGCGGGGCGCTCGACACCGCCCGTGACCTCGGCAGGACGGTCCCCGACGACGTCGCGGTGATGGGCTTCGACAACTGGGAGGTGCTGACCACCAACGCCCGCCCGGAGCTGACCAGCATCGACGCCAACCTCCAGCAGCTCGGTCGCACCGCCGCGCAGCGGGTGTTCGCCGCGCTCGACGGCGTGGACATCGGCTCGGGCACCGAGTACGTCGCGGGCCGCCTGGTGATCCGCGGCTCCACGGTCGCGCGACGCTAGGCCGCCCGGGAGGTGGGCGGGCGGGAGCGGCCGAGCAGCCGGTCGAGGTACCTGTTGCTGAAGACCCCGTCCGGGTCGGCCTCCGCGCGGACGCGCTGGGCGTCGGCGAAGCGGGGGTAGAGCTCGCCGAGCCGGTCGGCCTCCAGCCAGTGCATCTTCCCCCAGTGGGGGCGGCCGCCCACCTGGGCGACGATCCGCTCGACCGCGGCGAAGTACCGCGCGAAGGGCAGGCGCAGGTACTGGTGCACCGCGACGTACGCCGTCTCGCGCCCGTACGCCGTCGAGAGCCAGAGGTCGTCCTCGGCGGCGAACCGCACCTCCACCGGGAACGGCACGCGCTCGCCGCTGGACTCGATCCAGGCGTCGATCTCGCGCAGCACGGCCACCAGGTCCTCGCGCGGGACCGCGTACTCCATCTCGCGGAACCGGACGCGCCGCGGGGAGACGAAGACCTCCGCGGACGGCGCGGTGTACCGCCGCGAGGACAGGGCGCGGGCGGCGAACTCGTTGATCGACGCGGTGGTCGACGGGGCCAGGGTGGCGATGCCGTTGGCCACCGAGAACAGGGCGTTGGACAGCAGCTCGTCGTCGACCCACCCCCGCACCGGGTGCAGCGGGCGCACCACGTCGTCGGGGACGCGGTTGTTGCGCTTGGTGAGCGCCCGCCGGGTGTGCGGGAACCAGTAGAACTCGAAGTGGTCGTTGCCCTCGACGAGGCCGTCGCTCCCGTCCAGCTGGTCCAGCACGTCCTCCAGCGGCCAGGGCTCCTCGCGGGCCTCCAGGCGGTACGCGGGCACCACCTCGAGGGTGACCGCCGCGAGCACGCCGACGCTGCCGAGGCCCAGGCGGGCCAGCTCGAACAGCTCGGGCTGCTGCGTGGCGGAGACCTCGACGACGTCCCCCGACGCGGTCACCAGGCGGGCGCCGACCACCTGCGTGGCCAGCCCGCCCAGCCGGGCGCCCGTGCCGTGCGTACCCGTCGAGACGGCCCCCGCGATGGACTGCTTGTCGATGTCCCCGAGGTTGCGCATGGCCAGGCCCTGCTCGGCCAGGTGGGCGTTCAGGGCGTGCAGGCGGATCCCTGCGCCGACGGTGACGTGGGTCGTGCCGTCGGGCTGGCCCGCGACACGCTCGAACGCGTCCAACGAGTCGAGGCGGATCTGGACGCCTTCGGTGACGGCGACGGGGGTGAAAGAGTGCCCGCCGCCCACGGCCCGGACCTGGAGCCCGTCGCGAGCCCCCCGGCGAACCGTCGAGACGAGTTCGCCCAGGTCACGGGGGTGCTGCACGCGGCAGGGCGTGGCGCTCGCGGTGCGCGCCCAGTTCTGCCAGGTGCCAGCAGGCGACGATCGTCCCATAATGGTGAACCATCGTCCTGGTCGAATGTCCAAGTCAAGTGCGCAAAGTCCTTGACTATCGTGACAACCGACATTGAACTGTGTGGTGGGGGAGGCATTGGCCTCGTCCGCCGGTCGGGGGTGGCCGGTGGGGCCGTCGCCAGAGGGAGGGGACCCTGACATGAACCGCTTGCCTGTGGCCGAGAGGCGTGAGCAGCTCATCGAGGCTGCGCTCGCCGTCGCGAGCCGGGACGGCATCGACGCCGCCACCGTGCGCGCCGTCGCCGCCGAGGCGGGCGTGTCCCTCGGGGTCGTCCACTACTGCTTCCAGGACAAGGACGAGCTGCTGCGCGCGATGGCCCACGCCATCACGTCCGCCAACCTCGAGCGGAGCCTCGGCGACCTCCCCGAGCAGGGTGACGACCCCCAGACCGTGATCGAGGGGGTCCTGGACGCCCTCTGGGCGGGCATCCGGGAGTCCCGCGGCCCGCAGCTGCTCAGCTACGAGCTGACCACGTCGTCGCTGCGCCACTCCGAGCTCAACCAGGTCGCCATCGAGCAGTACCGGGGTCAGTGGGCCGCCGCCGAGCAGGTGCTGGACCTCGTCGAGCGCACCGCCCACGTCGGCTGGTCGGTCCCGCGGGGGGACATCGCGCGCACCGTGGTCGCCGTCATCGACGGCTACTCCCTGGCATGGCTCGTGGACGGGGACAGCGACGCGGCGCGCGCGGGCCTGCTGTCCTTCGGCCGGTACCTGTCCACCATGGCGGTGCCCGTCGCGCTCGAGCCGGTCGGTGTCGACGTCCTCGGATCCGGCGACACCGCCGCGACCCCGGCGTGACGCCTCCTTCCTCGGGCGGGTCGCCTGTGTCCACGGTGATCCGCCGCGCCCGCGTCGCGACCTCGGCCGGCTTCGCCGCGCAGGGCTTCGTCTACGCGGTGCTCCTCACCAGCCTCGAGGGGTTCAAGGACCGGTACGGCGTCGACGACGGGCAGATCACGCTCGTCGTGCTCGGCGTGTGCGTCATGGCCGCGCTCGGCACGCTGGTCGCCGACCGGGTGGCCCGGTCGAGCGGGGGGAGCAGGGTCGTCCTCGGGTCCGGCCTCGCCATCGTCGCGGCCTCGGTCGTCGTGGCCGCCGTGGCGCCCGGGTTCGCCCTGCTGGCTGCCGGCTTCGCGGTCTACGGCGTCGGGCTGGGCATGGTCGACGCCGGCACCAACATGCAGGCCGTCGCGGTCCAGCGCGAGTACGGACGGTCGCTCCTCACGGGGTTCTACGCGTCGTGGTCGGCGGGCGGCATCGTCGGCGCGGTGCTGGTGGCGGTCACCACCGGCCGCACACCTACCGACCCCGTCGCGGTCGCGCTGCTGTCCGGGACGCTCGTGGCAGGCCTCGCGGCCGGCTGGGTGCTGCGCAGCGCGTGGCGGGGCCGCGGTCCCGCCGGGGTGCACGCCGACGGCGTCGCCCGGCCCGACGAGGCGCTGGCGATCCCGGTGGGTGCGGGGGAGCGGCCCGTGGTGCCGTGGGGCGCCGTGCTGCTGCTCGGGCTCGGGGTGGTCGCCTACTACGTCGCGGACACGGCGATCTCCACCTGGAGCACCATCTACCTCGGCGACGTGCTGCTGGCGGCCGCGTCGTTCGCGCCCCTGGGCTACGCCGCGTACCTCACGACGACGCTCGGCTCCCGGCTGGCCGGCGACCCCCTGGTGCGCCGATGGGGTCGGGTGATCGTCCTGCGCGTCGCGGCGCTCGTCGGGGCCGTCGGGCTGGTGCTCGTCGTGGCCGCCCCCGGGCCCTGGGTGGCGCTGGTCGGCTTCGCGATCGCCGGCGCCGGGCTCGGTGTCATCGCGCCCCTGTGCTTCTCGGCCGCCGGCACGCTCGCCCCCGGGCACGCGGACGCGGTGGTCGCGCGGCTGAACATCTTCAACTACGTGGGGGCGGTGCTCGGCGGGGTGCTCGTGGGCGCCATCGGCAGCACGTCCTCGCTGCACTACGGCTTCCTCGTCCCGATCGTCCTGGTCGTCGCCGTGGCGGTGCTCGCGGGACGCTTCGGAGTGACCCGGGCGGAGGGCGCGCGGGCCACCGCCGACTCGGAGGCGGGTGCGTGACGCGCACCCTCGGCGACCGCCTCGACGAGGCGACGAAGGGCCTCCCCGCGCCGCTCGCGGTGGTGGACCTCGACGCCCTCGACGCCAACGCGGCGGACCTGGTGCTCCGGGCCGGCGGGACCCCGATCCGCGTCGCCAGCAAGTCGGTCCGCGTCCGGCACGTGCTCGAGCGCGTGCTCGCCCTGCCCGGGTTCGCCGGCGTGATGACCTACTCGGTGCGCGAGGCGCTCTGGCTCGTCGGCCACGGCGTCGACGACGTGCTGCTGGGATACCCGAGCGTGGACACCGACGCGCTCGACGCGCTCGCGGCCGACCCCGTCGCCGCGGCCGCGGTGACGCTCATGGTCGACGACGTCGCGCAGGTCGAGCTGGCCGCCCGCGCCGCGGACGCCCACGGCGCCACGCTGCGCCTCTGCCTCGACGTCGACGCCTCCCTCAGGCTCCGGCTCGGACCGCTGGTCGCCCACCTGGGGGTTCGGCGCTCGCCGGTGCACTCCGCGTCCGACGCGGGGGTGCTGGCCGCGGCGATCGCCCGCCGGTCCGGCGTCGACGTCGTCGGTGTCATGTTCTACGAGGCGCAGGTGGCCGGGCTGCCCGACGCGTCTCCCGCCGTCCGCGCCGTCAAGCGGCTCTCCATCCGGGACCTCGCCGTGCGCCGGGCCGCCGTCGTCGACGCCGTGCAGACCGCCGTCGGGCACGAGCTGACCCTGGTGAACTCCGGCGGGTCCGGGTCGGTGGCGTCGAGCGCCGCGGACCCCGTGGTCACCGAGGTCACCGCCGGCTCCGGCCTGTTCGTGCCCACCCTGTTCGACGCCTACCGCTCGTTCACCCCCCGGCCCGCCGCGTTCTTCGGGCTCGACGTGGTGCGCATCCCCGGCCAGGGCTATGCGACCGCGTTCGGCGGCGGCTACATCGCCTCCGGTCCGCCCACCGCGTCCCGCCAGCCGAAGCCCGTGTGGCCGTCGGGGCTGGCGCTCACCAGCCGCGAGGGAGCGGGCGAGGTGCAGACGCCGCTGCGGCTGTCCGGCGGCGCGGACCTGCGCATCGGCGACCGGGTCTGGTTCCGGCACGCCAAGTCGGGCGAGGTCATGGAGCGCTTCGAGCAGGTGCACCTGGTCCGGGACACCACGATCGAGTCCACGGCCCCGACGTACCGCGGCGAGCAGCGCACGTTCGGCTGATCGGACGCCGGGCTGATCGGCGTGTGAAAGGCGCGGGGGTTCCGCGCCGGTAGCCTTGACCGGTGACCCTGCGCCTCTTCGACACCGCGACCCGGACGGTGCGTGACTTCGTCCCGCTCGTGCCGAACGAGGTGGGCATCTACCTGTGCGGTGCCACGGTGCAGGCGCCGCCGCACATCGGCCACCTGCGGTCGGCCATCGCGTTCGACGTCCTGGTCCGCTGGCTGCGCCGCACGGGGCACCGCGTGACCCTCGTGCGCAACGTCACGGACATCGACGACAAGATCCTGGCCAAGGCCGCCGACGCCGGCGAGCCGTGGTGGGCGTGGGCCACCGCCAACGAGCGCGCGTTCAGCGCGGCCTACGACGCGCTCGGCGTCCTGCCGCCCAGCCACGAGCCCCGCGCGACCGGTCACGTGCCCGCGATGATCGAGCTGATGGACCACCTGGTCGACACCGGCCACGCCTACAGCACCGGCCCGGGCGACGTGTGGTTCGACGTCCGCTCCTACCCGGAGTACGGCGCGCTGACCAACCAGCGGGTCGACGACATGGTCCCGGCGCCGGACGGCACGGTCGACGACACCGCCAAGCGCGACCCCCGCGACTTCGCCCTCTGGAAGGCCGCCAAGCCGGGGGAGCCGGCGACGGCCTCCTGGGACACCCCGTTCGGCCGCGGTCGGCCCGGTTGGCACCTGGAGTGCTCGGCGATGGCGCAGCGCTACCTGGGCGACACGTTCGACATCCACGGCGGCGGCCTGGACCTGAGGTTCCCGCACCACGAGAACGAGCAGGCCCAGTCCCGCGCCGCCGGCTACGGGTTCGCGCAGTACTGGCTGCACAACGGCTGGGTCACGCAGGGCGGCTCCAAGATGAGCAAGTCGCTCGGCAACGGGCTGCTGGTCACCGTCGTGCTGGCCAAGGAGCGGGCGTCCGTGCTGCGGTACGCGATGACGGCCGTGCAGTACAGCTCGATGCTCGAGTGGACCGACGACACCCTGCGCGAGGCCGAGGCCACCTGGGACCGGCTGGCCGGCTTCGTCGAGCGCGCCGCCGAGAAGGTGGGGGTGGCCGACGACGCCGAGGTGGCGAAGGTGGAGCTGCCCGCCGACTTCGTCACCGCCATGGACGACGACCTCAACGTGCCGGCCGCGCTCGCGGTGGTGCACGAGCACCTGCGGACCGGCAACTCCGCGCTCGCGCACGGCGACCTGGCCGAGGCCCGCGACGCGATGGTCGTGCTGCGCGCCATGCTCGACGTGCTCGGCCTCGACCCGGGCGGCAGCCAGTGGCGCGCCCACGGCAGCGACGCCCGGTACGCCCACGCGCTCGAGGCCGTCGTCGCCGCCGAGCTGGAGGCCCGGGCCCAGGCCCGCGCCGCCCGCGACTTCGCCACGTCCGACGCCATCCGGGACCGCCTCGCCGCGGCCGGCATCGTGGTCGAGGACTCGTCTTCCGGAGCGCGCTGGTCACTTGCCGCGCGCGCCGACACTTCTGAGGAGAACTGAACATGGCTGGAAACTCCGAGCGCCGCGGGGCCGTCCGCAAGGGCAGCTCCAAGAAGGTCGCGAGCGCGGGCACCGGCGGCAAGAACCGCCGCTCGCTCGAGGGCAGGGGGCCGACGCCGAAGGCCGAGGACCGCGAGTACCACCCCGCGCACAAGGCGAAGGTCGCCGCCGAGCGGCGCGCGGTCGCGGGCACCCGCGGGACGTCCGGTCGCCAGTCGGCCGGGGCCAGCCGCAGCGCCGCCGGGTCCAAGGGCGGTCGCAAGAGCTCGACGCACGAGATCGTGTCCGGCCGGAACTCGGTGGTCGAGGCCCTGCGCGCAGGCATCCCCGTGTCCACGGTCTACATCGCCTCGCGCCTGGAGGCCGACGACCGCACGCGCGAGATCATCAGCGCCGCGGGCAACTCGAATTACCCGCTCCTCGAGGTCAGCCGCGCCGAGCTGGACCGCCTCACGGACGGCTCCGTCCACCAGGGCGTCGCCATCCAGGTCCCGCCGTACGCGTACGCGGACGACGACGACCTCCTGGACGCGGCCGCGGAGACTGACCGCCCGGCGCTCATCGTCGCGCTCGACGGCGTGACGGACCCGCGCAACCTCGGCGCCGTGCTCCGGTCCGCCGGGGCGTTCGGCGCCCACGGTGTCCTCGTGCCCGAGCGGCGCGCGGCCGGCGTGACGGCGTCGGCGTGGAAGGTGTCCGCCGGTGCGGCCGCACGCGTGCCGGTCGCCCGGGTGACCAACCTGGTGCGCACCCTCCAGAGCCTGAAGGCGGCGGGCGTGTTCGTCGTCGGCCTGGACGGCGGCGGCGACGTCTCGATCACCGACCTGCCCTACGCCACCGACCCGCTGGTGCTCGTCGTCGGCTCCGAGGGCAAGGGCCTGTCCCGGCTGGTCCGCGAGCAGTGCGACGCCATCGCGTCCATCCCGATCACGTCCGCGGTCGAGTCCCTGAACGCCGGCGTCGCCGCGGGCATCGCCCTGTTCGAGGTCTCCCGCCAGCGCGCGATCTAGCCCAGGATCAGGTCGTCGTCGTCCCCGGTGACCTGCGGGATCATGTCGGTCTCGGGGATCTCGCCCGCCTGCACGCCCAGGATCGCCTGCTCGTCGGGACGCGTGGGCAGGATGTTCTTCACGTAGCTCTTGGCGGCCTGCTTCATCGGCACGTCGTGGCCCTGCTGCTCCGAGAGGTACCAGCGGTGGTCCAGCAGCTCGTGGTAGATCTGCGCGGGCTCCAGCTTGCCGCGCAGGTCCTTCGGGACGCTGCGGACGGCCGGCTCGAAGATCTCGGTCAGCCAGTCGTGCGCGACGAACGACTCGTCGTCGCGCTGGCGGTCGGTGGCGGCGCGGAACTCGTCGAGGTCGTTGAGCAGACGGCGGGCCTGGTTCTCCTGCACGTCGAGGCCGGTGAGCCGCATGAGCCGGCGGGAGTGGTGCCCGGCGTCGACGACCTTGGGCTGGATGCGCACGCTGGTGCCGTCCACGTCCGTGGTGATGTCGAGCTCGCCGACGTCGAAGCCGAGGTCGTTGAGCCGGTCGATTCGGGCCTGCACGCGCCAACGGTCCCCGAAGGTGAACGACTCCGACTCGGTCAGCGCGCGCCAGAGCTCGCCGTACCGCTCGGCCAAGGCGTCACCGATGGCCACCGCGTCGACGTCCTCCTCGAGGAACTCGCCGGCCTGGAGGTCCATGAGCTCGCCGATGATGTTCACGCGGGCGACCTCGAGGTCGTAGCCGCGCTGGCCGTCCGAGAGCTTGTCGTGCAGGTCGCCCGTCTCGGCGTCCACCAGGTACGCGGCGAACGTCTCGGCGTCGCGGCGGAACAGGGTGTTCGACAGGGACACGTCGCCCCAGTAGAAGCCGACCAGGTGCAGGCGGACCAGGAGGACGGCGAGCGCGTCGATGAGGCGCGTGGCGGTGTCGGGGCGCAGCGACTGGCTGAACAGCGCGCGGTAGGGGAGCGAGAACGACAGGTGCTTGGTGATCAGCACCGCCTCGAGCCGCTCACCGCTGGGGTCGCTGCGTCCGGTGATGACACCGACGGGCTCGACGCTGGGGACGTCCAGGCGGCGCAGCTGGCGCAGCAGCTCGTACTCGCGGTACGCCACCGTCTCGCCGATCTCCTTGACCGCGACCACGCGGCCGGACATCTTGGCGAACCGCACGATGTGCCGGGAGATGCCGCGGGGCAGGGCGGCGAGCGTCTCGGCCGGCCAGTCCTCGAGCGGGATGTGCCATGGCAGGTCGAGGAGGGCGGGGTCGGGCGAGGCCGCGGTGATCTGCAGGCGCTGCGGCGTCGGGCTCATGGTCCGATCCTCTCAGAGAACGCCCACAGCACATGCGACAGGGCGGCCCCGGCCGAAGCCGGGACCGCCCTGTCGGGTGGTGCTGGGGTCAGACGGCGATCCGCTCGCCCGAGCCCGCGTGGAACAGGTGCTGCTCGTTGTCGCGGATGCGGATGTAGATCGTCTCGCCCTTGCCGGGCACCTGGCGCGGGTCGACGCGCACGATGACCTGCGCGTCGCCGGCACCGGAGTGCACCGCGTCGGCACGGCCGAACTCGTTGGTGAGCGAGCCGTACACGAACGCGTCGGAGCCGAGCTCCTCGACGATGTTGACGATGACCGGGATGCCGTCGGGCGTGCCCTCGGGCACGACGTCGAGCGACTCGGGACGGAAGCCGACCGTGACGTGGTTCTTGTCGTCGTCGGTGAACTGGCTGATGACCGAGCGCGGCACGGCGACGCGGGCACGGCCCAGGTTGGCGACGCCGTCCAGCACCGGGAACGTGCCGATGTTCATGGCCGGCGAGCCGATGAAGCCGGCGACGAACACGTTGGCCGGGGTGTCGTACATGTCGCGCGGGGTGCCGACCTGCTGCAGGAGACCGTCCTTGAGGACCGCGATGCGGTCACCCATGGTCAGGGCCTCGGTCTGGTCGTGCGTGACGTAGACGGTGGTGACACCGAGACGACGCTGCAGCGACGCGATCTGCGTACGGGTCTGGACGCGGAGCTTGGCGTCGAGGTTCGACAGCGGCTCGTCCATGAGGAACACCTGGGGCGAACGCACGATGGCGCGGCCCATGGCGACGCGCTGACGCTGGCCACCCGAGAGGGCCTTCGGCTTGCGGTCGAGGTACTGGGAGAGGTCGAGGATCTTGGCAGCCTCCTCGACGCGCTGACGGATCTCCGCCTTCGGGGTGCCGGCGATCTTGAGCGCGAAGCCCATGTTGTCGGCGACCGTCATGTGCGGGTACAGCGCGTAGTTCTGGAAGACCATCGCGATGTCGCGGTCCTTCGGCTGGACGTCCGTGACGTCGCGGTCGCCGATGAGGATGCGGCCCGAGTTGACGTCCTCGAGGCCCGCGAGCATGCGGAGCGACGTGGACTTGCCACAACCGGAGGGGCCGACGAGGACGAGGAACTCGCCGTCCTCGATGTGCAGGTCGAGCGAGTCGACCGCGGGGCGCTCAGTGCCGGGGTATACCCGGGAGGCCTTGTCGAAAGTGACCGTTGCCATAGCAGATCAATCCCTTCACCGGCAGGTACGTGCCGGACGATCCGTAGTGAAGAGTGTCAAGAGTGTCCTCGATGACACGGGTCCCGGAAGGAGGGTTGTCCTTCGGGGACCCGGGGTCATCATGCCATACCGGTGTGGACGGTCCACACCGGACAGTGACGCTCCACACGTTCAGCCGAGCACGATCCCCGACCCGTCGCGGAACCGGACGAGCAGCCGGCCCGCGTACTCGACGACCTGGTCGATGCCGACGGGATCGCCGGGGGCGAGCCGGGTGAGGTCGACGCTGCGAGCGCGGCGCCCGTCTGCGAGGTCGAGCGCGAGGAGCGAGCGGTCGGGGGTGACGACGACCACCAGCGACCCGTCGGTGCCCAGCCAGGCCGGCACCGCGCCCACCGGCACGGACCATCGGACCTCGCCCGTGCGGGCGTCGCGCGCGACGACGTCGGCACCCTCAGCGGTGTGCACGACGCCGTCGACGAGCAGCGGCTCGCCCCGGACTCCCTCGGCCCGCCAGAGCTCGTCGCCCGTGCCGGCGTCGCGGGCCACGAGGGCCACGCCGTCCCAGCCGCCGTCGTCGCCGGTGAGCAGGACGACCTCGGGTGCGGTGCCGTCGTCGACGGACAGCCGGGCGGGCAGCTCGCCGACCGCGACGCGCGTGCCGGCACGGGTGACCAGGACGCCCGCAGGCACCGCGAAGTTCTGCCAGGGCATCCACACCAGCGTCCCGGACCTGCCGAGCTCGGCCCAGCCGTCCGTCGCGACCGTGACGTCGCCGCGCGGCGACCCGTCGGCGCCGAACAGCCAGGCGTGCCCGCTGTCGGTGAGGAGCACGCGGTCGGCGTCGGCGGCGAGGTCCGGCTCGGACCGGATCACGTAGTCGCCGATCCGGACCTCGTGCACCTGGGGCACCACGGGGGTGCCGTGCCGCCACTGCACGGAGCCCGTGACGGGGTCGGTCGCGGTGAGCGTCCAGCGCACACCCCCGCGTCCGTCCTCGGCGGGCGTGGCGCGCACCAGGAGACCGCCGGTCGCCGCCCAGAGCGACCCGGCCGGCACGGTGGGTGTCGCGACGACCGAGCCGGTGACCGGGTCCAGCACCGCGAGCGGGGTCGCGGCGCCCCCGGACGCGACAGGGGAGACCTCGGCGGCGCAGACCGCCAGCGGTGCGTCGTCCGACCGCACGGTGCTGCAGCGGACCCACACGGAGGGGAACTCGGAGCGACCGCCCGGCGGGAGCGCCGCGTCGAGCGAGAACGGCACGGACCACCGCCGGTCGCCGGTGTCGGGGTCGGTGCCGCGCAGGGTCACTCCGCCCGGGTGGTAGTCGGCGCCGACCGCCCAGCCACCCGCGCTGTCGCCCGCCACGAGCGCTCCGACGCCGGGCGTCCACCGCCACAGCACGCCGGGTGGGTCCGCGAGGGCGCGCAGGACGCCGGGCACCTCCGCGAGGTACCGCAGCCGGGCGCGCTCGCGGGCGTCCAGCCACGACTGCACGCCGAGCAGGACCAGCACGAGGGCGACGACCGTCGCGGTCGCCCGCCCGGCGTGCCGCCGCGCCCAGAGGGGCACCCGTCGGGTGCGGTCGTCGTCAGGGGCGTCGAGCTCGTCGAGCTCGTCGAGCTCGACGGGCGCGAGGTGCACGGCGTGCCCGGCCGGGGCGCTCATCGCTCACCCGAGGACGGCGACCGAGCCGCTGTCCATCCACACGTACAGCCGCGGGTCGTGCCAGCCCGACCGGAAACCCTGCACGAAGGCGGTCGACCGGTCCCCGGCGACCTCCTCGGAGAGGTCGGTGCTCCACGCCAGCTCACCGTCGCGCAGCGAGTACGCCTCGAGCGTCACGCCCAGCCCGGGGACCAGCAGGTTCGTGCCGTCGGTGGACAGCTGGTGCGCCAGGCGCTCGAGCGGGGTCCGCCACAGCACCTCGCCGGTGGTGGCGTCGAGGGCGCGCAGGGAGTCACCGGTGGCGACGTAGAGCGTCCCGTCGAGCATGAGCCCGGCGACCACGGAGCCCTCCAGGTGCCAGAGCAGGTCCCCGGTGCGCGCGGAGCGCCCGCTGAGCCCGTCGGTCCCGCGCGCGCCGTCCCCGATGGTGATCACCACGTCCGGGGCGGAGCCGTCGTCGACCGCGAGCCAGCCGGCCGTCTCGTCGATGGCGACCTCCGTCCCGTCCTCCAGCAGCAGGATCCCCCGATACAGGTCCGACGACGTCCAGGTGCTCTTGATGAATACGCCCGCCCGGGCCGGCTGCAGCCACGACGCCGGCTCGAGCGGCACGTCGCGCACCAGGTCGCCGCCGGTGGTGAGGATCCAGGCGTGGTTGTCGACCCCGACCACGATCCGGTCGTCGTGGGTCTGCACGGAGGCCGCGGTCAGCCCGGACAGTCCCTCCGGGCCGTCGTCCCGGCTGACGACGTCGGTCACCGGGGAGGTCCAGGTCCAGCGGGCGTCGCCGGTGATGAGGTCGGTGGCGGTGACCTCCCAGCTCACCGCGTCCGCGTCGGTCTCCGCCGGGCTGCCGTCGTCGGTCACCCGCTCGGCGACGACCATCGCCTGGTCGGTGAACGCCAGCCCCGAGCCGCCGTCGACCACGCGCTCGGCCAGCAGCCGGCCGTCGGACGGGTCGAGGACCCAGACCGACGACGGAGGGGTGCCCTGGACGCCCTCGCCGTACTGCTGCGAGACGCACGCGGCCACCGACGGGCCCTCGTGGAGCAGTGCGCTGCAGGAGATCCAGAGCTCGGGGGACGAGCTGGTGGGGGTCGGCTGGGGGGTGGGGAGGTCCACCGGGGTGACCCAGGCGACGGCCCCGGTGTCCGGGTCGAGCCCGACGACCGAGGGGGAGCCGTCCGCGTCCTGGATCCCGCCGACGAGCACCCCGTCGACCATCGCGCCGGACTGGAGCGCGGCCGCCAGCCGGGGTTCGGCCCGCCAGATCACGCCGATCGACGAGTCCGCGGGCGCCACGACGCCGGGGATGGCCGCCAGCGCGGCCAGGCGCGCGGCCTCGCGGCGGTCGATCACGAGCTGGGTGACCAGGAGCGTCGCGACGAGCACTGCCGCGGCCGGCACGAGCGTCCGAGCGTGCCGGCGCAGCCACGTCCGCGCGGCCAGCACGTCGTCGGTCCGCCCGGCGGGGGCGTCCTCGTCGAGCGCGACGTCCACGCGACGCCCCGGGGCGGCCGAGGGGGAGCGCACGGGCTCGTCCGCAGCCTCGACGAGCTCGACCTGGTGCATCCGGCCGGGCATCTTCCGCACGCTACGCCTCGGTCGTGCGACCGACCACCAGGGGTCTCAGAGGCGGTCGGCGAGCTCCGCCAGCGCGGCCACCAGCTCGTCGGGTCCGTCGACGCGGTAGCGCGCCATCGTGCCTCCGTGCCCGACCTTGACCGTCAGGTCGCCGTCACGGAGCGCCTCGAACGCGTGCTCGTCGGTGACGTCGTCGCCCGCGTACAGGACCACCGCCGCGCCGAGCTCGTCGCGCAGCGCCGTGAGCGCCTCGCCCTTGCTGGCACGGAGCACCGAGATCTCGACGACGTCCTTGCCGTGCAGGACGCCCGAGCCCAGGCGCTCCCCGAGGACCATCGCCTCCTCCTCGGCCGGACGGGCCACCGCGTCCTCGGCCAGTCGGGTGTGCACGACGACGGCGGTCGGCTTGGTCTCCACCCAGACGCCGTCCCGGCCCCGGGTGATCCGGGCGGCCTCCGCGCCGAGCGACGCCAGCCGGTCCGCCTGCTCGTCGGTCAGCCGGACGACGTCGCGGTCGAGGCCGAACGTCGTCACCCGCGCCCGCTCCGCGCCATGGCTCCCGATGAGGAACGTCCCGGGCGGCACCTGGGCCAGCGTGTGCAGGTCGTGCATCGCGCGGCCGGACACCAGCGCGAGCGCGACGCCGGGCGTGCCGGCCAGCCGTTCGAGCGCGTCGATGCCGTCGGGCAGGATCCGGGACGCGGACGGGTCGTCCTGCAGCGGGGCCAGCGTGCCGTCGAAGTCGAGGGCGACCAGCAGTGGGCGGCGCGACGAGTCAGCCGCGAGGGCGCCGAGCGCGGCGGTGAGGTCCTCAGCCACGGCTGGCTCGCACGGGCACCGCGTTCAGGGCGGCCAGGAAGTCCTCGGACCAGGCCACCACGTCGTGCCCGAGCACGCGGCGGCGCAGGCGGCGCATCCGCTTGCGGGACTCGCGGCCGTCCATGTGCACGGCGTACGTGATCGCGTCCTTCATCCCGTCGATGTCGTGCGGGTTCACCAGCACCGCTCCTGTCAGCTCGTCGGCGGCGCCCGTGAACTCGGAGAGCACCAGCGCGCCGCGGTCGTCGGACCTGGCCGCGACGTACTCCTTGGCGACCAGGTTCATGCCGTCCCGCAGCGCGGTGACCAGCATGACGTCGGCCGCGAGGTACAGCGCCGCCATCTCCTCCATGGGGAAGGACTGGTGCAGGTACTGCACGGGCGCGTGACCCACCTGGCCGTAGTCGCCGTTGATGCGGCCGACCAGCAGCTCCACGTCGTCGCGCAGGGTCTGGTAGGCGCCGACGTTCTCCCGGCTCGGGCTGGCCACCTGCACGAGCGTGGTGCTCTGCGGGGACAGGCGCTCCTCGGAGAGCAGCTCCCCGTAGGCCTTGATCCGGTGCCGGATGCCCTTGGTGTAGTCGAGCCGGTCCACGCCCAGCAGCAGGTACTCGGGGTCTCCCAGCTCGCGGCGGATCTGGAGGGCGCGCTCGCGGACGGCGTCGGTCCGGGCGAGCTCGTCGAACGCGTGCGAGTCGATCGAGATGGGGAACGCGGCGGCGCGTACGTGCCGACCGGGCCCGGTGTGCCCGTCGGGCTCCGCCAACGTCACCACCTGCCCGCGCGTCGTCAGGTCCGTGAGCCGCCGCACGACGCGGACGAAGTTGGCGGCGTCACCGGCACGCTGGAACCCGACGAGGTCCGCCCCGAGCAGGCCTTCGATCACCTGCACCCGCCACGGCAGCTGGGCGAACAGCTCCAGGGGCGGGAACGGGATGTGGTGGAAGTACCCGATGCGCAGGTCCGGCCGCAGCTCCCGCAGCAGCTGAGGGACCAGCTGGAGCTGGTAGTCGTGCACCCAGACCGTCGCGCCCTGGGCCGCCTGCGCCGCCGCGGCCTCCGCGAAGCGCTGGTTGACCTTCCGGTACGAGTCCCACCACTGCCGGTGGTACGCCGGCGGCTCGATGACGTCGTGGTAGAGCGGCCACAGGGTGTCGTTGGAGAAGCCCTCGTAGAACTTCTCGAGGTCGTCCTCGGTGAGCACCACCGGGATCAGCTCGGTGCCGTCGACGTCGAACGGCTCGAGCTCGAGGTCGGGCGAACCGCCCCAGCCCACCCAGGCGCCGGAGGTGCTCGCCATCACCGGCGCGAGCGCGGTGACCAGCCCGCCGGGGGAGCGGGACCAGGTGGGCTCGCCGTCGTCGTCGAGGCTCACGTCTACGGGCAGCCGGTTCGCGACGACGACGAAGTCGTAGCCGTGCGCGGGCGCGTCGGTAGGCACCAGATCAACTCCTCGGGTCTGCGACCGACCCTATCTGTGCTGGTCGGACCGCGCGTTGCCGGGCGGGGGGCTGAGGGCTCCGGCTACGGTGCGGGGATGGAGCGGATGGGTCTGGAGCCCGGGACGGAGATCGGCGGATACACCGTCGTCGCCCCCCTGGGCTCGGGCGGCATGGGGACGGTCTACCGGGCGGTCGACGGCGGCGGCGACGCGGTCGCGCTCAAGATGCTGCACCCGCACATCGGGTCCGACGCCGTCGCGCGCGACCGGCTGCGCCGCGAGGTGCACGCCCTGCAGAAGCTGCGGCACCCGGGCGTGGCCGCGATCCTGGACGCCGAGGCCGACTCGACCGAGGCGTTCCTGGTCACCGAGCTGGTGCCCGGCGACAACCTCGAGGAGCACGTGCGCGAGCGCGGGCCGCTGGACGCCGAGGAGCTGCTGGACCTGGCCGAGGGGCTGCGCGACGCCCTCGTGGCGGTGCACGGCGCCGGGGTGGTGCACCGCGACCTCAAGCCGTCCAACGTGATCGTCGGCGACGACGGGCCGGTGCTCATCGACTTCGGCATCGCGCAGGCCGCGGACGACTCGAGGCTCACCGCCGAGGGCATGGTCCTGGGCACCCCCGGCTACCTCGCGCCCGAGCTGCTGGACGGCGACGAGCCCGACACGTCCTCCGACTTCTGGGGCTGGGCGGCGATCCTGGCGTTCGCGGCCACCGGTCGGGACCCGTTCGGCACCCGCCCGCTCGAGGCCGTGCTCGCCCGGGCGCGCTCGGGGGACGTCGACCTCGCCGGGCTCGGGCCGCTGACCACCGCTGCGCTCCGGCACGCCCTGGCACCGGCCGCGGCCGACCGCACGTCCCCGGACGACGTGGTCGCCGCGCTGACGGTGGTCGTCGCGGAGGGCGAGTCGATCGCCGACGAGACCGACACCGCGCTGCTCGTCGCCGACGACCTCGTCGGGACCACCGTCCTGGCGGCCGAGCCGGCGACCGTGGCGGTCGCGTCCCGCACCGTGCCCCCCGCGATCGCCAACGACGGGCACACACGCGCGTTCGACCCGACCGACCTCGCGCCCGTCGGGGCCGACGGGGAGTGGGAGGAGGACCCCGAGGGGGTCGACTGGATCAACGACGACCTCGACGCGTCGGAGGAGCCGGAGCCCGAGGGTTCCGGCTACGAGCGCCCGCCCGCGCGCCGCCGGTGGGGCACCCTGCTGGCGGCTGCGCTGCTGCTGGGCTCCGCCGGTGCCCTGTACCCGGGCGTGACGCTCATCGTGTTCGCGGTGCTGGTCCTGATCGTGCGGACGGCCGGTTCCACGGTCGAGGCCATGCACGGCCGCCGGGAGCGCGCCGGGGTGCGCCGCTCCGACCGCGCCGTCGCCACCGCCACCGTGCCCTGGCACCTGCTGCGCTCGCTCGTCGGGCTGATCCCGTCGCTCGTCGTCGGCGCCAGCGTCGTCGTGATCCTGCTCGGCCTGTCCTGGTGGCTGATCGGCGACGGCCGCTGGGTGATCGGCGACTCGCCGTCCGGGCAGGAGCCCCAGGGCCTGACCGCGGCGATCCTCGTCGGCACGATCGTCCTGCTCGGCGCGGCGGTCGTCTGGTGGGGACCGCTGTCGCTGATGACCCGCATCGGCGCCCGCCGGGTGCTCGCCGTCGTGGCGCCGGGCCGCACCGGAGCGCTCGTCGCCACCGTGGTCCTGCTGGCTGCCTCCGCGGTCTTCCTCGCCCAGATCTTCAGCGGCAGCGAGATCACCTGGGCGCCGCTGCCCACCCCCGTCCTGCCCTGAGCCGTCTCGCCATGCGGGACCCTTCTGGCGCGCCGCCGCGTCACCCTCTTGGGTGAAGGTTCGGTGGTCGGGGGAGGAGCGCGGGGATGTCGCTGGAGGCAGAGGCCGAGGTCGTGACGGGTCGGCGCAGCAACGGCGACGTGGTCCGGTTCGACCGACGCACAGGAGCGCTGGGCGTCTTTCGCGGCGACGTGATCGTGGCGTACTTCCGTCCCGACGAGGGCTACGAGTTCTTCCTGCGCGAGATCGCCAAGTGACCTCGTTCGACGACGCCTTCACCGCTGTCGTGCGCGCCCGCGGCGTGTGGCGCGACGACACCCCCTCCGCCGTGCTCGAGCGCTGGTCGAGCTTCGTCGCCGAGTGCGAGCACGGCTACCGGGGCGACGAGTTCGCGTACGCCAACGAGGCGATGTCACGGACCACGCTCGAGGCGGCGCTGACCGACCCGTCGCTGGCCGGCCGCCCTGAGCTGGCACTGCTGCGCCGCCGCGTCGAGGCGGTCGACGCCCGGTTCCGCCCGCTGCTGATGGAGCACGCGTTCCCGCGGATTGACCCCGACGAGTGGTGGCTGCGGGGGATCGTGCGGCGGGCCGGCGGGCGGCTGGCGCAGGACTGGAAGCGGTCGTTCGGGTTCGACATCGAGGTGGTCCGGCGGCCCCGTCCGTCGTGACGAGGCCCGGATCCTCAGCCGCGCCCCCTACGCTGTGCCGCATGATCGCGCGACGAGGGCCGCACCTGGCCGTCGCACGCCTGTCCCTGGTCGGCGCGTTCGTGCTGGCGGGGCTGGCCGCCGCGGTCGCCGCCGAGGGTCGCGTGCTGCTGCACGACTGCGTGAGCGCCGCGGGAGTGCTCGGCCCGCTCGGGCTGCGCCTGTCGGTGCTCCGCGACGCCGCCGACTGCCCGGAGGGCGCCTACGGACTGGGCACGGTGTCGCAGGGCGCCGTCGTGCTGCTCAGCGTGGCTGCGCCCGTCGCGGCCCTGTACCTCCTGCTCACCGCGTGC
Source organism: Cellulomonas humilata (assembly GCF_013359775.1). GTDB lineage: Bacteria > Actinomycetota > Actinomycetes > Actinomycetales > Cellulomonadaceae > Cellulomonas > Cellulomonas humilata. The sequence continues at coordinate 130,863 of NZ_JABMCI010000069.1, forward strand.
GGAGTCGGGTTGTCCGCCCTGCTCGTGCGTGCCGGGCGCCAGCTGCGGCGGCTGGTCGGCCAGGCCCTGCGGGGCGGCCTGCGCGCCGCCCGACCGCTGCCGGTCGCGGTCGGTGCGCACCTGGTCCCGCAGCCCGTGGTCCCGTCGTGGACCGACCGGGTGCTCGTCGGCAGCATCGCGCGACGGGGTCCCCCCGCGACGGCCTGACCTCGCACCCACCCGTCGTCCCTTCGTCCCACCAGGAGCACCCATGCCCACCAACGACCCCCGTCCCACCAAGGCGGTGCGACGCGACGAGGCCCGCCTCAAGGCCGCGCAGATGCGCAAGGAGCAGGAGCGCAAGGCCAAGCGGAACCGGCTCCTCGCGATCGCCGGACTCGCCGTCGCCGTCATCGCGCTCGTCGCCGTCGCGTTCACGATCGTCAACCAGAACAAGGCCAACGAGGCCGCCAACTCCGACGTCGTCTACGGCCAGGACGCCGAGAACGTCGTCGCCCCGCTGCTGGCCGACGTCACGTCGCCCGCAACCGCCGACGACACCGGCGGCATCCCCGTCAGCGCGGACGGCGTGGGCACGGTCGGCGACGGTGACGTCGACCTGACCATCTACTTCGACTACATGTGCCCCTACTGCGGCCAGTTCGACGCCACCAACTCGGCCGACCTGGACGCGATGATCGAGGAGGGCGGCGTGACCATCACGTACCACCCGATCTCGATCCTCGACCGCATGTCGGCCGGCAGCTCGTACTCGACCCGCACCGCCAACGCGACGGCGATCGTGGCCGACCAGGCTCCCGAGCAGTTCACCGCGTTCGTCACGGCCCTGTACGAGGACCAGCCGGCGGAGGGCACCTCGGGCCGGACCGACGCCGAGATCAAGAAGATCGCCACGGACGTCGGCGTGCCGGCCGAGGTGGCCGACACGTTCACCGACACGGTCGACGGCACCTTCGCCACGGACGCCGAGGAGTCGGTCGCCGGCACGTGGCGGACGTTCGCCCCGTGGGTCGCCGCCGCGACCAACCAGGCCGGTCTCGACCTGCCCAAGCTGTCCACCCCGGCCGTGCTGATCAACGGCACGGACTTCAGCGGGTGGCAGACGCCGGGCGCCCTGAAGCAGGCGGTCGAGGCCGCCAAGTCCTGACCCTCGGACGACCGGGCGCTCCCTGCGGGGGGCGCCCGGTTATCCTGGGCGCGCCCGCCTCCTTAGCTCAGTCGGCCAGAGCACCTGTCTTGTAAACAGGGGGTCATCGGTTCGAATCCGATAGGGGGCTCCATCGCCACGCCGCGGTCATCCCGCGGTCTCCGGCCGTTCACCTGCGCCGAGCACCATCGACGGCATGCGCGTGGAACGAGGACGACCCTCCGCCCGGTCGATGTCGATCGCCGAGCCCGTCTACGTCGTCGAGCTCTGGTCGAGCAGGGACGTCGGCGAGCAGTGGCGGCTGCTGGATGCCGAGGACATCGACGACGTCCTGGACTGGGCGCGACGACGGCAGCAGGGCCGGGTCCTGACCGTGAGCGTGGAGCACCACGACGAGTACGGGACCTCGGTGCTGCGCCTGCTCGGGCCCGCACGTGCCGTGGGCGGGTCGCTCCGGTCGGCCTGACCGGCCGGGTCAGGAGAGCCGCTCGAGGTACTGCAGGATCAGGCCCTCCCGCAGGGCCCAGGGGGACACCTCGAGCTCGTCGACGCCGAACGCCCGCATGGTCTCGGAGAGCACGATGCCGCCCGCGACGATCTGGAACGTCCGGTCGGCCGTGATGCCCGGCAGGGCGGGTCGCGAGTCGGCGGGGAGACGGGCGAGGCGGGGGACCCAGTCGTCGAGGCCGGACCGGCGCAGCAGCCGTCGGTCCTGCGGCCCCACTCCGTCCGCGAGCGAGCCCGCCAGCCGGGCCAGCGAGCGGATCGTCTTGGACGACCCGACCACGTGCGCCGGGTCGGGGCGGCCGGCGAAGTGCGCGCGGGCCTCGGCCAGCTGCGCCCGAACGTGTGTGCGCAGGGCGGCGAGCTGGTCGGCCGTCGGGGGGTCGTCGTGCAGGAACGACACCGTCGAGCGACCGGCACCCAGAGGCAGGGAGAGGGCCACGTCCGGGTCCTCGCTGCCCCCGGCGGCCAGCTCCAGCGAGCCGCCGCCGATGTCGAGCAGCAGGATCTCGCCCGCCGACCAGCCGAACCAGCGCCGGACGGCCAGGAACGTCGAGCGCGCCTCGTCGTCCCCGGTGAGCACCTGCAGCCGGACACCCGTCGTCGACTCCACCAGGTCGAGCACCTCGGTACCGTTGCCGGCCTCGCGCAGGGCCGAGGTCGCGAACGGCAGCAGCTCGTCGATCCCGGCCGTGGCACCCGCGGCGACGGCAGCGGCGACCGCGTCGACGACCGCGCGGACCCCCTCGGGGCTGATGGAGCCGGACGGCTCGAGGTAGCGCATGAGGCGCAGCACGGACCGGTGCGACGACTGCGCGACCGGTGGGCCGCCGCGGTGGGCGTCGACCACGAGCAGGTGCACGGTGTTCGATCCGACATCCAGCACTCCGAGTCGCATGGGTCGCACGTTACGGGCGGGAGGGCCTCGCGCGCAGTCACAGGAGGTTCACACCCTGGTCATCCGGAACTGTCCGGTTTGTCGTGCGCTGGTCGCCGGAGAGGAGTTCCATCGAACTCATGAGACGCACCGCAGCACTCTCTGTCCTCGCGGCGGCCGTGACCGCCGCCCTCCTCGCCCCCACGCCGGCGATCGCGGGTGACCGCGGGGGTCGGCACGCCGTCGCCCAGCCCACGCTCGTCGCTCGCGCCACCCTGTCCGCCGACTTCCTCGCTCCCGGACCGCCCTCGGGGGCGCTCGCCACACCCGCCAACGGTCGGCAGGGCCCGTTCGCCGGCCAGGTGATCCCCGGGTTCTCCGGCATGGTCGACGCCGGGGACGGCACGTTCTGGGCGCTGCCCGACAACGGGTTCGGCACCAAGGCGAACTCCGCGGACTTCCTCCTGCGGATGTACCACGTGACGCCGCAGTGGCAGACGGCCGGTGGGGGACCCGGGGAGATCGGCGTCGGGGAGTTCGTCTCCCTGCGCGACCCGGACCGCCGGATCGACGTCCCGATCGTGAACGACGCCACCGCGGACCGCCTGCTGACCGGCGCGGACTTCGATGTCGAGTCCGTGGTCCGCGCGGCGGACGGCAGCTTCTGGATCGGCGAGGAGTTCGGTCCGTTCCTGCTGCACGTCGACGCGACCGGGAAGCTCCTGGCGGCCCCCGTGCCCTTCGTCGGCGGCAAGTCGCCGCAGAACCCGTACCTCGCCCCTGGAGAGACGCCGCGGGTCCGCGCGAGCCGCGGGTTCGAGGCGCTGGCCGGGTCGCGCGACGGCCGGTACCTCTACCCGATCACCGAGGGCGCGTTCGTCGACGACGCGCAGCAGCGCCGCCGCACGATCTACGAGTTCGACACCGCGGCGGGCGCCTACACCGGACGCACCTGGGCCTACCAGACGCACCAGGACGCGAACGTCATCGGCGACGCGTTCCTGACGGGCAAGCGCGAGCTGCTGGTGATCGAGCGCGACGACTTCCAGGGCGCCGCCTCGGTGATGAAGCGCGTCTACCGGGTCGACCTCGGCACGACGGACGCCGACGGCTACGTGCGCAAGACGCTCGTGCTCGACGCGCTGAAGATCGCCAACCCGGACCACCTGGGCTCGGGCGACGGCTACGGCACCGACGACCCGTTCTCGCTGCCCGTCCAGTCGTTCGAGACCGTCGTGCAGCTGCGTGACGGCCGCCTGCTCCTCGCCAACGACAACAACTACCCGGGGAACGCGGCGCGCATCCCGGGCACCCCGGACGACACGGAGCTGGCCCTCGTCGACCTCCGCCAGGTGCGGGCGCCGAAGGCAGGCGACATCACGGTGGTCGGTCACCGCGGCGCCAGCGGCTACCGCCCGGAGCACACGCTCGCGTCCTACGAGCTGGCGATCCAGCAGTGCGCGGACTACATCGAGCCCGACCTCGTCTCGACGAAGGACGGCGTGCTCGTCGCCCGGCACGAGAACGAGATCAGCGGGACCACGGATGTGGCCGCCCGCGCCGAGTTCGCGGACCGCCGAGCCACCAGGACGATCGACGGTCGCAGCGTCACGGGGTGGTTCACGGAGGACTTCACGCTCGCCGAGCTGAAGACCCTGCGGGCCAAGGAGCGGCTCCCCGCGGTGCGGCCCGCCAACACCGCCTTCGACGGGCTCTACGAGGTCCCGACGTTCGACGAGGTGCTCGACCTCGCGCGGCACTCGGTCAGCTGCGACGGGCAGCCCGTGGGGGTCTACCCGGAGACCAAGCACCCGACGTACTTCGACTCGATCGGGCTGTCGCTCGAGGAGCCGCTGCTGGCCCAGCTCACGGCCAACGGGCTGAACGACAAGCGGTCGCCGGTGATCATCCAGAGCTTCGAGACCGGCAACCTGCGCGAGCTCGACCGGCTGACCAAGGTCCAGCTGGCCCAGCTGGTCGACTGCGCGGGGGCACCGTACAACCTGGTCGCCGCCGGCGACCCGCGCACCTACGCGGACCTGGTGACGCGCTCGGGCCTGCGGCAGATCGCCACCTACGCCGACGGTGTGGGCCTGTGCAAGGACAGGATGATCCCGCGGAACCCGGACGCGACCCTCGGGACGCCCACGCCGGTCATCCGGGACGCCCACAAGGTCGGCCTGGAGGTCCACGGGTGGACGTTCCGGCGGGAGAACCAGTTCCTGCCGGCCGAGTTCCGCAGCAGCGCGGACCCGAACGCCGTCGGTGACCTGGCCGGGGAGATCCGGGTGTTCGTGAAGGCGGGGATGGACGGGCTGTTCAGCGACAACCCCGACATCGCTGCAGCCACCGTGGGCTGACGCCCGGCGCGCACAGGCCGGTCCCCGGGAACGTCCTCCGGGGGCCGGCCCTCGTCGTACGGCCCCCGAACGGGTGAACTCGTCGTGCGCACCAAACGTTCGCCTCGGGGAAATCTGGCCGAAACGACACGTGTGTCACTCTCGATGACGAGCGTCCCGAGGCCCCGGTTCGAGCTTGGCTCCCGGGCCTCGGGGTGCCCAGCGAGACCCCACCCCCGATGCCGGTGAACTGAGGATGCGATGAACCCACGACACGACGTCCTGGTCGTCGGCGAGGCCCTGATCGACGTCCACGACGACGGCATGACCATCCGGGAGCGCCTCGGCGGCAGCGCGGGCAACATCGCCGTGGGCCTGGCCCGGCTGGGCCGGGACACGCTGCTGCACACGTCGATCGGCCGCGACGAGCGCGGCGACGACATCACCGCGTACCTGACGGCGTCGGGCGTCGGGCTCTCCGACTCGTCCGTCACGCCGGGGAGCTCGTCGGTGGCGCGTGCGGTGCTACGGGTCGACGGCTCGGCGCGGCACGACTTCCGGATCCACTGGGCGCCCGCGGCGGACCCGGGGACGGCCACCGCGCGCTGCGTCCACGCCGGCTCGGTCGCGGCGTACCTGGAGCCGGGTGCCAGCACGGTGCTGGACCTGGTGTCCCGCTCCCACGGCCGGTCCCTGATCACGTTCGACCCGAAGATCGAGCCGGCCCTCGTGGGCGCCCGCGAGGACGCCCGCCGGCGGACGCTCCAGTTCGTCGAGCTGGCCGGCATCGTGAAGGCGCGTGAGAGCGATCTCACGTTCCTGTACCCCGACGACGACCCGGTCGACGTCCTGCGCGACTGGATCGGCCGAGGTCCCGACCTGGCCGTGCTGACCCGCGGTCCGCACGGCGCCACCGCCGTCACGGCCCGCGGGGTCGTCGACGTGCCGGGCATCTCCGTGCTCTACGCCGAGGCCGGGGTGGGCGGGGGCGACGCGTTCATGTCGACCCTGATCGACAGCGCGCTGACGCTCGACGCCGACGTCAGCATGCGCTGGCTGCGCTCGGGCGCCCCGGTGGTCGAGCAGGTGCTGGCGCGCTCGGTGCAGGCGGCGGCCCTCACGGTCGCGCGGCTCGGCGCCGTCCCGCCCACCGCGGAGGAGCTCGCCTCCGCGGGTGCCTAGGCTCAGGCCTTCCACACCTGGACGACGCTGGGACGGGGTCCGCCCCACCGGCCGTCGGTGAGCGACCCCGGCGCCACGTAGTCGGGGAAGTAGGAGTGCTGCTGGGCCCAGGTGCCGTTCTCCCCGGGGTGCTGGACGGCCACGTAGACCATCTCGTCCGCGTCGCGCACCACCGGCCCGCACGTCTCGGCCTCGGCCGGCACGGACAGGAACTGCTGGACTCGGCCGCGCTCCGGACCCTCGAGCGGCACCTTGAACAGGCCGTCGCCGTACCCGATGACGCCGGGCGCCCCGTCGGTGGCGAGCCACATGGCGCCGGTCGAGTCGAAGGCGACGTTGTCCGGGCAGGAGATGGGGGAGACCTGGTCGGCGGGGAACCCGGCGAAGTAGGTCGACGTGTTCGTGGCGGGGTCGCCGCAGAGCAGGAGGATGCTCCAGCCGAAGCTGGTGGCGGCAGCGTCGTTGCCCGCCTCGGTGATCTCGATGACGTGGCCGTCGCGGTTGTTGGTCCGGGGGTTGGGCTCGACCGCGCCCTCCTTGCCGGCCTTCCCGCGGTCGGTGTTGTTGGTGCACACCACGTAGACCCGGCCCGACGTCGGGTGCGGCTCGACGTCCTCGCAGCGGTCCATCTTGGTGGCACCGGCCACGTCCGCGGCGAGCCGCGTGTCGACCAGGACCTGCTCGGTGCTGAACCCGGGGACGTGGCTCACGCCGTCGATCACCAGCGGGATCCACTCGCCGGTGCCGTCGAACGCCCCGTCCGAGGGGAGCGCGCCGGTGCCGGTGATCTCCGCGGCGGCGGAGTCGCCGGTGAACCGGGCGACGTAGAGGCTGCCGGCGGTGAGCAGCGTCTTGTTGTGCCGACGGCTGCGCTTGCTCGACCCGGGCCGGTAGGAGTCCGTCGAGACGAACTTGTAGAGGTAGTCGAACCGCTCGTCGTCGCCCATGTAGGCCACGGCCCGCCCGGTGCGCCCGATGACGACGTTGGCACCCTCGTGCTTGAACCGGCCGAGCGCGGTGTGCTTGACGGGCGGGCTGTACGGGTCCAGCGGGTCGACCTCGACGATGTACCCGAACCGGTGGGGCTCGTTCTCGTAGCCGGGGGTGCGCGCGTCGAACCGGGGGTCCACGGCCTCCCACCCGCGTGCGGTCGCCCTGTCGGCCAGGCCGTAGCGCAGGTCGGACGCGCTGGTGCCGGCCGTGCGGAAGTAGCCGTTGAAGTTCTCCTCGCCGGACAGCACCGTGCCCCACGGCGTGGTCCCGCCCGCGCAGTTGCCGAGCGTGCCCCGCACGGTCGTGCCCGTGGGGTCCTCGACCGTCCGCAGCAGCGCCGAGCCCGCGGCGGGGCCGCTGAACGTGAACGGGGTGCTCGCCGTGATCCGGCGGTTGAGCGGGGCGCCGACGACGTACTTCCACGGCCGGCGCTTGCGGGTCCGGTACAGCTGCACGATCGACATCCCGTGCGCGGCGATCGCGATGCGGCGCTGCTCGTCGAGCTGCTCCGGCGTCACGGCCGGCGGAAACATGATGCTCTCGTTCGTGTACTCCTGGTTGGCGACGAGGATCGCGCTGTACCCGAGCGGTCCCTCGATGATGTCGAGGTAGTCGTTGTTGTAGCCGAACTGGCGCTCCTGGAGCTGCGCGGTCTGGGCGTTCGGGTCGAACGCGTCGCGCGCGGAGAACAGCGGGTCTCCCCAGCGGATGATCGGCGACCACCGGTACCCGTCCGGCACGACGAACGAGTCGGCGGACGCGGGCACCGGCGCGATCGGGGTGAACGCCAGCCGCGCGCCCGGACGACCCCCCGCGGCGGCAGGCAAGGCGTCGCCGACGGCGGCACCGACGACGATCGCACCGCCGGCGGCGACCGCCCCCCACAGCACCGAGCGTCGGGTCATGCTCGCGCTCGCGATGTCCCGGAAGTACGCGTTCTCGCTGGTGTTGGGCACCGGGTGGAAGCAGGCGTCGGCGCACTTCAGGTGACAGGTCACCGCGGACCGCTTGCCCGCGGTGTGCCCGGCCATGGGCAGCAGGGGACGTCGGCCGGTCTCCTGGTCATCGGTGGTGGTCATCGCGGGAACCCTCCGTCGCCGTGCACGCTCTGGTGCTCCCACGGTGCCGGTCGGCCGGATGCGGCAGAACGGACGCCGGATGGCGGCCCGGTGAACGTCTCGGGAACGGGCGGCGGACGTCACTCCACCCGCAGGTCCAGCCCCATGGCCTCGACGAGCGTGACCGCCTGCGGCAGCGTGATGATGGCGCGCTCCAGCGTCGTGGACACCGGGTCGATCCCCGTGAGGTCGCTGCCCCGCAGGTCGCACCCGGTCAGGTCGGCCCGCAGCAGCGACGCGCCGGCCAGGTCGCAGTCGCGCAGGGTGCCGCCGACCGCCCGGGCGCCGGTGAGGTCGGCCTCGCGCAGGCGTACGCCGGTGAACGTCGCCGAGTGCAGGTCCGCGCCGGGCAGGGCGACGAACGACCAGTTCCCGCCCTCGACCTTGGTGATGTCCCACGTGCAGCCGTCGAACCGCGAGCCGACCAGCTTGCACCGTTCGAACCGGGCGTCGAAGAAGTTCGAGCGGTGGAAGGTGCAGTTCACGAACGCGGCGTCGGTGTGCACGGACGCGTTGAGCTTCGCGTTGCGGAAGACGCACTCCTCGAAGACGGCGCCGACGCCGAACGCCTCGGTGAGGTCCAGGTCCAGGAACTCCACGTTGCGGAACTCCTGCCCGGACAGGTCCCGCGCGTACCAGTCCTCGCCCCGGATCACGGTGGTGGTCGACGGCATGTCAGACGGCCGGCCCGGTCTCCTCGAGGAGCCGCAGGGCGGCGCTCACGCGGGGGTTGCGCTGCGGGTCGGCATCGATACCGAGCGTGGCGTACATCCCGTTGACGTGGTTCTGTACAGACTTCTCCGTGATGCCCAGACGGTCGCCGATGCCGGCGTTCGACAGGCCGGACGCCAGCAGCCGGAGCACCTCGTACTGCCGGTCCGTGAGCCGGGCGACCGCCGACCCGGCCCGCGGGGTCATCCGCGCGATCAGCGCGGGGTCGAGCACCGTCTCCCCGACAGCGGCCGCGCGCACCGCGTTGACCAGCACCTCCTCGCTGGTCGAGGACGTCTTGGACAGGTAGCCCCAGCCCGAGGCGACATCGGCGGGCAGGTCCAGCAGGAGGTCCATGGCGTCGTGCGCCGACAGCAGCAGGATGCCGAGCGTGGGCATCCTGCGGCGCAACGTCACGCCCAGGGAGATGCCGTTGCCGTCGGGCAGGTCGATGTCCAGGACCACGCAGTCCACCAGGCCCGGGCGCAGCATGCGGGCGGCCTCCGTGGCCGTGCCGATGGCCGCGACGACGTGCAGGCCGGGGGTGCCGGACAGGGTGTGCTCGAGCATCGACCGGAACAGCGGCTGGTCCTCGACGACGGCGATGCGCAGGGGGTTGGTGCTGGGAACACTCATCGGCGCCAGTATCGTCTGCGCCGGGGTTCCCCGCGCGCCACGCGCCGCGGGACCCTGAACCGAACGCGTCACCGGGCGCGCCACCGACGACGTCGAACGGAGCACGCGCCCCATGACGACCCCGTCGACGGACTCGGCCGCGGTGCTGGCTCTCCAGCGCGGCGACCTGCGACGTGACCAGATCACCCTGCTGCGCGGCACGGCGATCGTGGCGCTGGGCTACGGGTTGGGCGCAGCGCTCCAGCTGACCTACGTGTTCGCGGCGGACAGCCCGGCGTGGGCGTCCGTCCCGTTCTGGTCACGGCTCGCGTCGAACATCGCCGAGGTCGCCATCCTCGTCGGGGTGCTCGCGGCGTTCCAGGCGCACCGCGCGACCCGCGTCTGGTGGATGGTCGCGTTCGTCGTCTCCGCCTCGGCGGTCGCAACCGTCGGCCGCTTCGGGGCCCAGCTCCTGTTCGGGGTGCACGAGGACCCGTCCGCCGCCGTGCGTGAGGCCGAGGTGGTCAGCGGCTTCATCCTCGCCGCGATCTCGGGCGGGATCGGCATGTGGGCCATGGCCACCCGGCGGGTGGCGAGGGTCCGCACCCGCGAGTCCACCCGGAACGCGGTGCACGTGGAGGTGGCGCTCAAGGCGCTCGAGCAGGAGGAGATCCGGGTCCGGCGGGCGGTCGCGGAAGGCTTGCACGGCACCCTGCAGAGCAAGCTCGTGCTCGTCGACGCGCGGTTGGCCGACGTGCTCGCCCGCGCCCGGGAGCGCGGGATGGGCGCCGACGACGTGGAGTCGCTGGCGTGGGTGCGCACCGAGCTCGACGAGACTCGTGAGATCGACGTGCGCGAGATGAGCCGGCTGCTGTACCCCGACCGCCTCGAGCTCGGGCTGGTGCCGGCGCTGCGCGCGCTCCTGGGCCGCATCCCGGCCAGCATCGCCACGCGGCTGGCGGTGAGCGACGCCGTCCGGACGCTCGACGACCCGACCGCGTGCACCCTGACGGTCAGCGAGCGGCTGCTCGCGGTCCGGGTGGTGGAGGAGGGGCTGACCAACGCGCTCAAGCACGGCCCCGCCTCGTCGCTCGCCGTCGAGCTCGACGTGGCCGACGGCGTGCTGCACGTGAGGGTCGAGAACGACGGCGAGCTGTACGACCCCGCCGTCGCCGGGACGCCCTCGGGCACCGCCCGGCTGGGAATGCGGCTCAACCTCGTCGGCGGTCGGCTGGTCCTGTCGCCCGGTGCCGAGAAGGGTGCTCGCCTCGAGGCCTGGCTGCCCCTGGGGGCCGGCGCACAGTAGGACGTGTGTCCAGGTTGGGACGTCCGCCGGATTCGTCCGGGGTGAAAGAAACCGGCCTTTCGGGCCCCCCAGGTGCTGCCACCCAGACTTGGACGGGTGACCATGTCGATGAGACCTACGTTCGCGGTCGACCGCCACTGTGGCGAGTCTCCGTGTGGGTTTCGGTGAGGTACCGATTCCCCGGCACCTCACCCTCAGGAGAATCACCATGGCTTCCACCAAGTCCAAGAAGTCCCGCAAGGGCATCGCCGTCGCGCTGGCGTTCCTCGGCATCGCGGGCCTGTCGCTCGCGTCCGCCGCGCAGCTCAACCTGACCAACACGTCCTCGGCGCTGCCGCAGGCCGCCACGACGACCGTGACCGGCGCCTGCCAGCAGACCGACATCGCCGTCTCGTTCGGCACGACCCCGGTCGCGGGCACGCTGGCCACCGGCGCCTCGTTCGGCTACAACGCGACGGTCGACAGCCTGGTGCTCACGAAGATCGACGCCAACTGCGCCGGCAAGACGATCAAGATCGCCCTCGGCGACGCCACGGGCACCAAGCTCGGCACCGAGTACAGCTCCACCGTCGTCGCCGGCGGCGGCCCCCTGTCGCTCACGCTGAACGGCACCACGCCGCTCGTCACGATCCCCGCGGCCGACGTCTCCAAGATCGCGAAGGTCTCCGTCACGATCTACTGACGGAACCTGACCCGAGGCGTCCCTCCGTGGACACGAGCACCGCCGAAGCAGCCGACCGCACCGGTCGGCTGCTTCGGCGCGTCCGGGACGTCTTCTTCTGGGTCGCCGTCGCGGCCTGCGCGTGGCTCCTGTGGCCGTCCAGCGTCGGCGGCTGCACCACCCTGATCATCGTCAGCGGCCACTCGATGGAGCCGACCTACGCCACCGGGGACCTCGTGGTCGCGCGGTGCGGCGAGCCGGCCGTCGGCGACGTCGTCGTCTACCGGCCGACGGAGCTGGGCGGCGACGCCCGCATCATCCACCGGGTGATCGGCGGCGACGCCACCGGGTGGCAGATCCAGGGCGACAACAACGACTGGGTCGACCCGTTCGCACCGACCAACGACGAAGTGATCGGTGTCGCCGCGATCCACATCCCGAAGGTCGGCCTCGTGGCCTCGGCGATCGCGAGCCCGTGGATCTGGGCCAGCCTGATCGTCCTCGCGATCGCCCTCCTGGTGTGGCCGCGCGACGAGGACGACGAGGACGACGAGGAGCCGGCTCCGCCGGTCGGTGCCATGAGCTCCCGCGACGGGTCCGACCCGGTCCCGGAGCTCGACCCGGTGGCCGGATCATGAGCCACCGTCTCCGCGGCGGGGCCGTCGCCGCCCTGATCGCGCTCGCGACGCTGGTCGCCCTGATGGTGGCGCCCGGATACGCCGCCGGCCTCACGCTCGTCGGCAAGTCCAGGCCCTTCGCGGCCACGTCGTCCAGCTGCACGACCGGCACCCTCACCGTCGCGCCGAGCGGCACCCCGGTTGCCGGGAAGTACACGGCGGTCACCGTCTCCGGGATCAAGGGCTCCACGTGCGCTACCGGCCGCGTCATCGTCTACGGGTCGTCGGCCCCCGGCACCATCGTCTTCACCGGCACGGGCACGGTCACGGGCACGACGATGACGGCGACATCGTCGGCGTTCACCCCGCCGGCCTCGGCGGCGGCGGCGGTCTACCTGACCCTCAACGGCTGGCTCGTGCGGGCAACGTGGGCCTATACGCCCCCGCCGCCCCCGCTGCTCAGCTGCACGACCCCGTACGACGCGACTGCGACGTGCACGGCGACGGTCGCCAGTGGGACCCAGTGGCCTACGCCGCCGACCGACTACCTCGGGATGGTGCGGATCAGCACGACGTCGACGACCGCCGTGCGGTGGCGGATCACGATGAACCTGTCGGACGCCACCCTCCCGTTCCTGGCGAAGGCGCTGCTCGACACCCAGGGCGGCCTGGTCCTCATCGGCACGGTGGACTGCGCCGCGACCCCGCGGACGATCACGGTCGAGGGGACGACCGCCTGGGGCAACTACAACACCGTGGTCGCCGGGCGGACCGAGAACCTCCAGGTGCACGGGTACTCCACGGTCCAGTCGGGGACCCTGCTCCTGCGCTGCCCGTGACCGGACGTCAGTCCAGCGGAGCCAGCTCCGGCCGCTTCGGCACGCGCTCGTCGCCCGACGACTTCCCGCGCAACCGCCGGGTGGCCCACGGGTAGACGTGCTCCCGCACCCAGGCGGCGTCCTCGCGGGCCTTCGTCATCCGGGGTGTCGGCGGCAGCGGGGTGAGCGGGTCGTCCCAGGAGGCGTCGTCGGGGTCCAGCCCCAGCCCCACCAGGGCGCCCTGCGCCACGCGGGCGTGACCGTCGGTGGTCAGGTGGATGCGGTCGTCGGCCCACATCCGCCAGTCCCGCAGCGAGCGCATGCCCCACAGGTCCACCACGTAGGCGCCGTGCCGACGTGCCATCGACCAGATGAGCGCGTTGTAGATCCCGACCCGGCTGCGCGTGGCCTTCACCAGCGGGCTGTCCGCGGCGTCGACGCCCGTGCCGAGCAGCACGTCGACGCCCGCCTCGCGCAGGCGGACGACGCCGGCCTCGAGGTTGCGGGCCAGCCGGTCGATGTCGGCGGTGGGACGCAGGATGTCGTTGCCGCCGCCGACCAGGCTCACGAGGTCCGGCTTCAGCGCGAGCGCCGCGGGCACCTGCTCGACGAGGATCGGGCGCAGCAGCCGCCCGCGGATGGCGAGGTTCGCGTACTGCAGCGGTGACTCGCCCGCGGCGGAGCGTCGCTGCGACAGGTGCGACGCCAGCAGGTCCGCCCATCCGCGCTGCGGTGCCTCGACGCCGTCGGGGGAGTCCCACAGGCCCTCGGTGAACGAGTCGCCGATCGCCACGTACCGGGACCAGGGCGGGATCTGGTTGCTCACCGGGACATTGTGCCCGCGCTCGCGAACTCCTCAACTCACCTGTGTCCTGGTCGATGGGCCGGGTGAGGACCAGGTCCCGCACTCGGGGCAGGGCGCGTCACGACCACACGATCGTGACGCCGACGCCGAGCAGGATGCTGACGCCGCCTCCACGCGCACGACCGCGCCCACGGAGGGGAGCGTCATGACGTCGACCCGAAGACGCGTCGGCCCGTCGTCCGAGCGGCTGTTCTGGGCAGGCTCGCTGGTCGGGCTCGCCATCGCGGGCATGTTCGCGTCCGCGCGGTTCGCGGGACAGACCGTCTCCGCCGCCTCGGGGTGCGACACCTCGACGGTCGACTGGGGCTACGAGGTCGAGCTGAGCCCTGGCACGGGGGCCTACTCGCTCGCCGGGACGCGCTTCGACCGGGTCCCCCCGGGGTGTGCCGGCGCGCGGGCGGTGATCGTCTACCGCGACGACCAGCAGGTGCAGCACCGGTCCGAGGTGGTGCTCGTCGCCGGGCTGGTGGACCAGCTGGCCGACGAGGTGTGGACCGCGCACGCCCTGACCAGGGCCTCGTGGGGGATCGTCTCGGGGACCTGATCAGGTCAGCGACCAGTCCACCGGGTCCGCGCCCTGCGCCACCAGCAGCTCGTTGACGCGGGAGAACGGCCGGGAGCCGAAGAACCCGCGGCTCGCGGACAGCGGGCTGGGGTGCACGCTCTCGACCGTCGGCACGGACCCGAGGGCGGGCTTGAGCGACTGCGCGTCCCGCCCCCAGAGCACCGCGACGAGGGGGCCGCCGCGCTCGACGAGGGCCGCGATCGCCCGGTCGGTCACCGCCTCCCACCCGTGCCGCCGGTGCGACGCGGGCGCCCCCGGACGGACCGTGAGCACCCTGTTGAGCAGCATCACGCCCTGGTCGGCCCACGGGGACAGGTCGCCGCTGGTCGGGGGTGCCACGCCGACGTCCGCCACCAGCTCGGTGAAGATGTTGGTCAGCGACCGCGGCAGGGGCCGGACGTCGGGCTGCACCGAGAAGGACAGGCCCATCGGGTGCCCCGGCGTCGGGTACGGGTCCTGGCCGACGACGAGCACGCGAACCTCCGCGAGCGGCCGCCGGAAGGCCCGCAGCACGGCATCTCCGGCCGGCAGGTAGCTGCGCCCGGCCGCGACCTCGTCGCGCAGGAACTGCCCCGCCGCGCGAAGCTGCGGCTCGACCGGTGCGAGGGCGACGGCCCAGTCGGGGGCGACGAGCTGGTCCAGCGGCGCGGCGGTCACGCCCGCGAGGCTACCGATCCTGCGCCGCGTGGACGACCGCCGCGGCACACGGGCGACGACGCGCCGACGGGAATGACACGCGTGTCATTACGGTCGTACGATGACGGCTGTCGGTCAGCACCCCGGGTGCGGGCCGAGCCCCCGAGAGCACAGGAGGACGCATGGACGCCGCGACGATCACCGTCGGTCACATCCCGGCACCCAGCAGCCCCCGCCCGGCGGAGCTCTCCGAGCGCGACGAGCAGGTGCTCGCGTTCGAGCGGCAGTGGTGGAAGTACGCGGGCGCCAAGGAGTCGGCCATCCGCGAGCTGTTCGACATGTCGGCCACGCGGTACTACCAGGTGCTGAACGCCCTCATCGACGACCCGGCGGCCCTCGCGCACGACCCGATGCTCATCAAGCGCCTGCGCCGCATGCGGTCATCGCGCCAGCGCGCTCGCACCGCCCGTCGCCTCGGCGACGCCTGATCCACCCGTCTTTGTGCGCCGCCGTCCGCATCGCTGCACGTGACACGGCCCACGTCAGGCCGCAGGTGGACCCGCCCCCATGGCCTGAGCCGTTAGCCTGTCGGCCGTGAGCAAGGCGGAGTACTCCTATCCCGAGGACGAGTTCGACGTCCCGTCGAATCCTGACGTCCCCCGAGGCGTGCACCGCGCCCCCCGCTCGGCGTGGAGCAGGTGGTGGCCGTTCCTGGCGGTCGTCGTGCTCGCACCCGTGCTCGCGTTCGCGGCCGTGAACTACCTGGCGCGCGACGGCAACCTCCCCTCGCTCCCGGGCACGTCGACGGCGCCCGAGGCGCAGGACGAGACACCGGCAGACACCCCGACCGAGGGCGAGACTCCCGCGGACACCGAGACGACCCCGGTGGACGAGCCCGCGGCGCCGACCCCCGTGCTCGACACGCCGATCGTGGTGCTCAACGCGGCCAGCATCGGCGGCCTCGCCGCGACGCAGGCGGAGAAGCTCACCACCGCCGGGTTCACCGCCGTCACCACCGGCAACACCGAGGCGACCACCGACGACTCGGTCGTGTTCTACGCGACCGAGGACCAGGTGGCGACCGCCCAGCTGGTCGCCGACACGCTCGGCCTGAGCGCCCCGACCCTCTCCGCGGCGGACGCAGGAACCGGCATCTCCGTCGTCCTCGTCACCGACCCCGACGCCTGACCGGTCAGCTCGGACGGACCCGAGAACACCCTGGTCGGCGCGGGAGCGCGGCCACTAGGCTCTCGCGCACCGGACGCCGGCGGAGCGTCCGGGCACCGGACGTCGAGGAGCACGGCATGGCCCAGGGCATCGTGAAGTGGTTCAACGCGGAGAAGGGGTACGGCTTCATCACCCCGACGGGGGGAGGCCAGGACCTCTTCGTGCATTTCAGCGCCATCCAGTCGGACGGCTACCGGTCCCTCGAAGAGGGCCAGGGCGTCGAGTTCGAGGTCGGACAGGGCACCAAGGGACCCCAGGCGGAGCAGGTCCGCGGTCTCTGACCCCCCACCTGGACGGGCCGTGCACCCCGGGGTGTGCGGCCCGTCGGCGTGTCACCCCTCGAGTGCGTCGAGGGCCAGCAGCACGCAGGCCGCGCTCCAGCCCAGCGGTGCGACGGCCGCGGGGGAGCCGTCGGCGAGCACCTTCTCCGGCAGCGAGCCTGAGGGCGTGCGGTGGGTGTCGAGGAACGTGAGCCAGCCGTCGGCCAGGTCGGCGTCGCCGCTCTCCGCCGCCACCCACGCGTAGAGCGACGTCTGCGGCGTCCAGGAGACTCCGTCGTCGCGCCACCCCGCCCCGGGCGCCAGGCCGTTCGCAGGTCGCACCATCGCCACCGCGGACGCCCGCCACGCCTCGTCGGCACCGGGCACCGCGGCGGTGAGGAAGGGCGGGAGCAGGAAGGCGCTGGCGGCGTCCGCGTGGCCACCGTCGGCGTACCGGCCGAACCCGGTCGGGCCGAACGCGCGGATCACGGCCACCTTGGAGCGGATCGAGGCGTCGAACGCGGACCGGGCGAGTGCGTCGTCGCCGGTGAGCACCAGCACGCCCGACGCCTGCTGGAGCCCCGCGACGAGCGGCGCGACCGTGCCGAGCGTGAGGGCGTCCTCGGGCACCTCCCAGTAGTCCGGCGACGCGGGCGGGAGGCCGTCGCGCGCGACGAGGTCGATCGCGTGCCGGGTGGAGCGCAGCAGCAGCGGGCGCAGCTGCTCCGCGGCCGCCGCGCGGTCGTCGGGGTCGGCGATCTCCGCGAGCACCATGCCGGCCGCCCACAGCGCCCAGCCTGTGCCGTCGGTCTGCACGCCGCGCTCGTCCGGAGGCCCCGACCCGTCGGGCAGGTAGCGCGCCTGGAACGAGCCGTCCGGCGACTGCACGCGGTCGAGGAAGCCGAGGATCTCCAGGGCGTCGTCCACGTGGCCGGTGCGGGCCAGCGCGACGGCGACGAACGAGGCGTCGCGCGGCCACACGTACCGCCACTTCTCCGACCAGGCCGCGACGGCCGCCCCGTCGGGGAGCATCAGCGCGTGCAGGTCCAGCAGGGCCGCGCGGGCCATGTCCTCGTACGGTCCGCCGGCGCCCGGGACGGTGCCGGACGCGAGCCAGGCGCGCTGGCGCCCGGCGACGGTGGCAGCTGCCCGGACGGTCGCCTGGTGCCCGGTGGGCGCTGCCCCGGTGACGACGCGCGTGAGGGTCGACGCGGCGGGGTCGACCACGTGGGTGCCGGGCAGGAACGTCGCGTCGGTGCCGACGGCGAGCGGCACCCGCAGACCGCCCGCGTACGTGGTCAGCCCCTCGAGGTAGAGCGGGATGGTCGCGTACCGGCTGGCCGGCGCGTCGCCCGAGACGGGTGCGGCGGGACCGTCGGCGGCCAGAGCCCCGGCGGGCGCGGTGGCGACGATGGTGGTGGTGGCCGCGACGACGAGCGCGGTGGCCACGAGCCCGCCCGTGCGGCGGGGGAGGTCGGCGTGGCGCGGGCGGCGCGACGGGCGCAGGGGCGCGACGAGACTGCCGACGGTCCGCCGACCACCAGTGTCGACGTCGTCGTCGTGACCCAGCACACGCGCACGATAGCGCTGGTGGGCGCCTTGCGGTGCCGCGGGGAGCGCTGCTCACAGCGAACGCTGCTTGCACTCTCGGGGGTCGAGTGCTAACCATTGGACTTAGCACTCTCCGGTGGAGAGTGACAGAATCACCACGGCCGTCAGGTGAGGGCCGTCGCACGCGGGACAAGACCGCGGGTGGCGTGCCCGTCCGTCGCGGGCACCCTCGGCCGACCCGAACCCAGTGAAGGATCACAGCCCCATGGCCAAGATCATTGCCTTCAACGAGGAGGCCCGCCGCGGCATCGAGCGGGGACTCAACATCCTCGCCGACACCGTCAAGGTCACTCTCGGCCCGAAGGGCCGCAACGTCGTCCTGGACAAGAAGTGGGGCGCCCCCACGATCACCAACGACGGCGTCTCCATCGCCAAGGAGATCGACCTCGAGGACCCCTTCGAGAAGATCGGTGCGGAGCTCGTCAAGGAGGTCGCCAAGAAGACCGACGACGTCGCCGGCGACGGCACCACCACCGCCACCGTGCTCGCCCAGGCGCTCGTGCGCGAGGGCCTGCGCAACGTCGCGGCCGGCGCCAACCCGATCGCCCTGAAGAAGGGCATCGAGAAGGCCGTCGAGGCCGTCACCGCCGCCCTGCTCGCGCAGGCCAAGGAGGTCGAGACCAAGGAGCAGATCGCCGCCACGGCCGCGATCTCCGCCGGCGACCAGGCGATCGGCGACCTCATCGCCGAGGCGCTCGACAAGGTCGGCAAGGAAGGCGTCATCACCGTCGAGGAGTCCAGCGCGCTGGGCCTCGAGCTGGAGCTGACCGAGGGCATGCGCTTCGACAAGGGCTTCCTGTCGGCGTACTTCGTCACCGACCCGGAGCGCCAGGAGGCCGTCCTCGAGGACGCCTACGTGCTGCTCGTCGAGTCGAAGATCTCGAACGTCAAGGACCTGCTGCCGCTGCTGGAGAAGGTCATCCAGGCCGGCAAGCCGCTGTTCATCGTCGCCGAGGACGTCGAGGGCGAGGCCCTGGCCACGCTCGTCGTCAACAAGATCCGCGGCCTGTTCAAGTCGGTCGCCGTCAAGGCCCCCGGCTTCGGCGACCGCCGCAAGGCGATGCTGCAGGACATGGCCATCCTCACCGGTGGCCAGGTCGTCTCCGAGACCGTCGGTCTCAAGCTCGACACGGTGGGCCTCGAGGTCCTCGGCACGGCGCGCAAGATCGTCGTCACCAAGGACGAGACCACCATCGTCGAGGGCTCCGGCGACGCCGCCCAGATCCAGGGTCGCGTCTCGCAGATCCGTGCCGAGATCGAGAACTCCGACTCGGACTACGACCGCGAGAAGCTCCAGGAGCGCCTCGCCAAGCTCGCCGGTGGCGTCGCCGTCATCAAGGCGGGCGCGGCCACCGAGGTCGAGCTCAAGGAGCGCAAGCACCGCATCGAGGACGCCGTGCGCAACGCCAAGGCGGCCGTCGAGGAGGGCATCGTCGCCGGTGGCGGCGTGGCGCTCATCCAGGCCGGCAAGACCGCGTTCGAGGGCCTCAAGCTCGAGGGCGACGAGGCGACCGGTGCGCAGATCGTGAAGCTCGCGATCGAGGCCCCGCTCAAGCAGATCGCGATCAACGCCGGTCTCGAGGGTGGCGTCGTCGTCGAGAAGGTGCGCAACCTCCCCGTGGGTCACGGCCTCAACGCCGCGACCAACACGTACGAGGACCTGCTCGCCGCGGGCGTCAACGACCCGGTGAAGGTCACGCGCTCCGCCCTGCAGAACGCGGCGTCCATCGCTGCGCTGTTCCTCACCACCGAGGCCGTCGTGGCCGACAAGCCGGAGCGCAACAACGCGCCCTCCGGTGGCGGTGGCGGCGACGACTTCGGCGGCGGGTTCTGATCCGCAGCTGAGGCGCTAGCAGTCTCTGGACGGGCCGGTCACCTTCGGGTGACCGGCCCGTTCGTCGTCCCCGGGGCGGGGAGCCGGCGAGATCGGCAGTTCCCGCTGAGATCGGCACCTGCAACTGCCGACGTCGGCGGCAGCTGCCGATCTCGTCCGGTCGCTGCCGGCTACTGGCGGTAGCTGGACAGGAAGTTGCCCATGCGTTCGATGGCCTCCTGCAGGACCCTCGCCTCCGGGAGCGTGACGATGCGCAGGTGGTCCGGGGTGGGCCAGTTGAAGCCCGTGCCCTGGACCAGCAGGATGTGCTCGCTGACCAGCAGGTCGTAGACCAGGCGGGCGTCGTCGCGGATCTCGTGGACGTCCGGGTCCAGGCGCGGGAACAGGTAGAGGGCACCGTCGGGGCGGACGCAGTCGACGCCGGGGATCGAGGTCAGCCCGCGGTAGGCCACGTCCCGCTGCTCGTGCAGGCGACCGCCGGGGGCGATGAGGGCGTCGATGCTCTGGATCCCGCCGAGGGCTGCCTGGACGGCGTGCTGGGCGGGGACGTTCGGGCACAGGCGCGTGGACGCCAGGAGGGTGATGCCCTCGAGGAAGCCGGTCGCGTGCTCGCGTGGTCCGGTGACGACGAGCCAGCCGGAGCGGTAGCCGGCCACGCGGTACGTCTTGGACAGGCCGTTGAACGTCAGGCACAGCAGGTCAGGGGCGACGGTGGCCATCGGGATGTGCTGGGCGCCGTCGAACAGGATGCGGTCGTAGATCTCGTCGGCGAGCAGCAGGAGGCTGTGCTCCCGCGCGATCTCGGCGATGCCCTCCAGCACGGTGCGTGAGTAGACCGCGCCGGTGGGGTTGTTGGGGTTGATGACGACGATCGCCTTGGTCCGGGGGGTGACCAGGGAGCGTAGGTGCTCCAGGTCGGGCTCCCAGCCGGCGGACTCGTCGCAGCGGTAGTGCACGGGCACGCCGTCGGACAGCGAGGTCATCGCGGTCCACAGGGGGTAGTCGGGGGAGGGGATGAGCACCTCGTCGCCCTCGTCGAGGAGTGCCTGCATGACCATGGTGATGAGCTCGGACACGCCGTTGCCCAGGTAGACGTCGTCGACGTCGATCTCCGGGAAGCCGGGCTCGGTCTCGTACCGGGTGACCACCGCGCGACGGGCGGAGAGGATGCCGCGCGAGTCGGTGTACCCGTGCGCGTGGGGGATAGCGGCGATGACGTCGCGGACGATCTGGTGCGGCGCCTCGAACCCGAACGCGGCGGGGTTGCCGGTGTTGAGCCGCAGGATGGTGTGGCCCTCGGCCTCGAGCCGGACGACCTCGTCCAGGGCGGACCCGCGGATCTCGTAGAGCACGTTCTTGAGCTTCGACGACTGGTCCAGCGGGCGCAGGTGCGGCATCCGTCGAGCGTATCGCCGGCCCGTGACTGAACCGGGACCGGTCCGAAACAGACCGTTTACGGGGGCTCGTCGCTGCCTGAAACACCCCGTCCCTAGGTTCGTCACCCATGGGCACAGGGATGTATACAGCGCGGGACACAGCGCGGTGTCACGCACTGTCCAGGGCCCGGGTCCGGCACTGCCCCTCAGCTTCTTCAGCGAAAGGCATCGTCCGTTGAACACACAGTCCAGATTCAGCACGCGCGCTCTTGCCCTCCCGGCGGCCGCCCTGGTCGTCGCCCTCGGCGTCGCCGGCTGTGGCGCCCGCACCTCCGACGACCCCGGCGCCGACAGCTCGGCGTCGTCGGCCTCGTGCGTCGACACGTCCGGCGACACCGTCAAGATCGGCTTCCTCAACTCGCTGTCCGGCACCATGGCCATCTCCGAGCAGACCGTCCGCGACTCGCTCGACCTGGCCGCCGAGGAGATCAACGCCGACGGCGGGGTCCTGGGCAAGCAGCTCGAGATCGTCGCGGAGGATGGCGCCTCCGAGCCCACCGTGTTCGCGGAGAAGGCCGAGAAGCTCATCTCGTCCGACTGCGTCGCCGCGGTGTTCGGCGGCTGGACGTCCTCGTCGCGCAAGGCCATGCTCCCCGTCTTCGAGGCCAAGGACTCGCTGCTGTTCTACCCGGTCCAGTACGAGGGCCTGGAGGCCTCGCCCAACATCTTCTACACGGGCGCGACGACCAACCAGCAGATCCTGCCCGGCATGGACTACCTCAAGGAGCAGGGCAAGTCGAAGATCTTCCTGGTCGGCTCCGACTACGTGTTCCCGCGGACGGCCAACAAGGAGATCATCGCCTGGGCCGGTGCCAACGACGTGGAGATCGTCGGTGAGGAGTACGCCCCGCTCGGGCACACCGACTTCGCGACGATCGTGAACAAGCTCAAGGGCTCGGGCGCCGACGCGGTGTTCAACACCCTCAACGGCGACTCCAACGTCGCGTTCTTCAAGGAGTACAAGAACGTCGGCCTGGCCGCGGACACGCTCCCCGTCGTCTCGGTGTCGATCGCCGAGGAGGAGGTCGGTGGCATCGGCATCGACAACATCGTCGGCCAGCTCACCGCGTGGAACTACTACCAGACGGTCGACAGCCCCGAGAACGCCACGTTCGTCGAGGCGTTCAAGGCCAAGTTCGGCGACGAGCGCGTCACGTCGGACCCGATGGAGGCGGCGTACACGTCGCTCTACCTGTGGAAGGGCATGGTCGAGAAGGCCGAGTCGTTCGAGGTCGGGGCCATCCAGGAGGCGGCCGGCGGCGTGACGTTCGACGCCCCCGAGGGCACGGTCACGGTGAACGGCGACAACCACCACATCGCCAAGACCGCGCTCATCGGCAAGATCGGCCCCGACGGGCTCATCTACACCGAGTGGTCGTCGGACGGCCCCATCGAGCCGGACCCGTTCCTCGAGGGCTACGACTGGGCCGAGGGCCTGTCCTGACCCACCCCTGACGCGGTGGCCCGGCGGCTCCTCTGTGACGCCGGGCCACCGCCCCTCCTCGCACGGACAGGAAGGCGGGTCCGGATGGATGCCCTCGTCTCACAGCTCTTCGCGGGCCTCAGCCTGGGGTCGGTGCTGCTGCTCGCGGCGCTCGGCCTGGCGCTGACGTTCGGCCAGATGGGCGTCATCAACATGGCGCACGGCGAGTTCATGATGGCCGGCGCGTACACGGCGTTCGTGGTGCAGAAGGTGATCGCCGACGCCGGGGTGTCCCTGCTGGTCTCGCTGGTGATCGGGTTCCTCGTCGGCGGCCTGCTCGGGCTGATCCTCGAGATCACGCTCATCTCGCGCATGTACACGCGCCCGCTGGACACCTTGCTCGTCACGTTCGGTGTCGCGCTGGTGCTCCAGCAGCTGGCGCGCGACGTGTTCGGCGCCCCCAACGTGGACGTCCGCGCACCGGCCTGGCTGTCCGGGGCGGTGCCGATCCTCGGCGTCGGGATCCCGCGGACCCGGCTGTTCATCCTGGCGCTCGCGATCGTCTGCGTGGTCGCCCTGGCGCTCCTGCTCAAGCTCAGCCCGCTCGGTCGGCGCATCCGGGCCACCGTGCAGAACCGCGACCTGGCCGAGACGTCGGGGATCTCGACGCGGGCCACCGACCGGCTGACCTTCTTCATCGGGTCCGGTGTGGCCGGCGTCGCGGGCGTGGCGCTCACCCTGCTCGGGTCGGTCGGTCCGACCGTGGGCACCAACTACATCGTCGACGCCTTCCTGGTCGTCGTGGTCGGCGGCATCGGCCAGCTCAAGGGAGCGGTGATCGCGGCGTTCGGCCTCGGGCTGCTCTCGGCAGGCTTCGAGTACTCGACCACCGCCAGCCTGGCCAAGGTGCTGCTGTTCGTCGTCATCGTCGCGTTCCTGCAGGTCAGGCCCCAGGGGCTCGTCTCGGTGCGCACGCGGAGCCTCGCATGAGCCCCCGCGTCCGGGTCTGGGGCGGTCTCGTCATCGCCGCCGTGGTGCTCTTCGGCGTGGCGCCGGCCCTGCTGTCGGACTTCCGGCTCAACCTGCTGGCCAAGTTCTGCTGCCTGGCCATGGTCGCGGTCGGCATCGGGCTGGCGTGGGGGCGCGGCGGGATGCTCGTGCTCGGCCAGGGGGTGTTCTTCGGCCTGGGCGGCTACCTCATGGCCATGCACCTCAAGCTGTCCGACGCGGGCCCCGGCGGGGTGCCCGACTTCATGCTCCTGTACGGCGACGGCACGGTGCCGGGCTGGTGGGAGCCGTTCCGGGACCCCGTGGTCACCATCCTCGCGATCCTGGTCCTGCCCGCGTTCGTGGCCACCCTGCTGGGCCTCGCGGTGTTCAAGCGGCGGGTCCGCGGCGCCTACTTCGCCATCCTGTCGCAGGCGCTCGCGGCGGCGTTCGCCATCCTGCTGATCGGCCAGCAGAAGGTCACCGGCGGCACCAACGGGCTCAACGGGTTCCAGTCGTTCTTCGGGTTCACGCTCTCCGACCCCGTGAACAAGCGGATGCTCTACTTCATCGCCGCGGGCGTGCTGCTCGCCATGGTCGCGATCGTGCGGCTGGTGATGAACTCCCGCTACGGCGAGCTGCTCGTGGCGGTGCGCGACCAGGAGAACCGCGTCCGGTTCCTCGGCTACGACCCCGCCCTGGTCAAGGTGGTCGCCTACGCGATCGCCGCCTGCTTCGCCGCGATCGGCGGGGCGCTGTTCACGCCCATCGTCGGGATCATCTCGCCGGCCGACGTGGGCGTGGTGCCCTCGATCGGGTTCCTGGTCGGCGTCGCGATCGGCGGGCGCGCCACCCTGCTCGGGCCGGTGCTCGGTGCGATCGGGGTGTCGTGGGCGGAGACCTCGCTGTCGGAGTCGTTCCCGTCGTTCTGGATCTACTTCCAGGGCGCGCTGTTCATCCTCGTCGTCGCGTTCCTGCCCAACGGGCTGGCGACGATCGGGCGGCTGTTCCGCCGCCGGGTGAAGGAGCCGGAACCCGTGCCTGACGCCGCGCCCGCCACCCTCGAGACCGCGGGGACGCCGACATGACCGACGAGACAGGATCGCTGGACCCCGAGGCGCTCGAGGCGGTCATCGCCGCCGACGAGTCTCGGTTCCGGCACGACTACCTCGAGATCCGCGACCTGCGCGTGGTGTTCGACGGGTTCGTCGCCGTGGCGGGCGTCGACCTCACCGTGACGCAGGGAGACCTGCGGTTCCTCATCGGCCCCAACGGTGCCGGCAAGACCACGATCGTCGACGCCATCACGGGGCTGGCGTCGGCGACGGGGTCCATCCGGTTCGGCGGCGTGGAGCTCGTCGGCAAGCCGTCGCACAAGGTCGCGCGCGCCGGGGTGGGCCGCACGTTCCAGACGGCCAGCGTGTTCGACCAGCTGACTGTGCTCCAGAACCTGGACATCGCGGCGGGCTCCGGCCGGAAGGCCCGGGTGATGCTGCGGCGGCGGTCGTCGGTTCCCGAGGCCGTCGAGGCGGCGCTCGAGACGGTCGGGCTGACGCACCTGCGGGACGTGCCGGCTGGGGTGCTCGCGCACGGGCAGAAGCAGTGGCTGGAGATCGGGATGCTCCTGGTGCAGGACGCCCGGCTGCTGCTGCTCGACGAGCCCGTGGCGGGCATGAGCCAGGCCGAGCGCGAGGAGACCGGGCTGCTGCTCCAGCGGATCGGTGCCCAGCGGACGGTGGTCGTGGTCGAGCACGACATGGAGTTCCTGCGCAGCTTCGCCTCGTCGGTGACGGTGCTCCACCAGGGGTCGGTGCTCAGCGAGGGGACGGTGGCGCAGGTGCAGGCGGACCCGAAGGTGGTCGAGGTGTACCTGGGCCGAGGCGCGGGCGCACGAGGGACAGGAGCCTCCGATGCTTGAGCTCACCGGGGTGCACGTGGGGTACGGGCGGACGTCCGTGGTGCACGGGGTCGACATCGCCGTGGCCGACGGCGGGGTGACCGCGATCATGGGCCACAACGGCGCCGGCAAGACGACCCTGCTCCGGGCGGCCGTCGGGCTGCTGCCGGTGCGCAGCGGTCGGGTCACCCTGTTCGGGGAGGACGTGTCGAGGCTGCGGCCGCACCAGCGCGTGCGCCGCGGGCTCGCGTACGTGCCGCAGGGGCAGCAGTCCTTCGGGCAGCTCACCGCGCGGGAGAACCTCCAGCTGGTCGCGGACGGCGCGGGGTCCGCGGGGGCGGCTCGGATGGACGACGCGCTCGACCTGTTCCCCGCCCTGCGCGACCTGCTCGGCCGGCGTGCCGGGCTCCTGTCCGGCGGTCAGCGGCAGCAGCTCGCCATCGCCCGCGCGCTGCTCACCGGCCCGCGCGTCCTGATCCTCGACGAGCCGACCGAGGGCATCCAGCCGTCCGTCGTGCAGGAGATCGAGGACGCCATCGGCACCCTGACCCGGACGGGCGGGCTGTCCGTGCTGCTGGTCGAGCAGCACGTCGGGTTCGCCCTCGCCGCGGCCGGGCAGTACTACGTGCTGGAGTCCGGACGGGTGACCCGCTCGGGTGCGGGCGGGGCCGACCAGGAGGCCGACGTGCGGGCGGCGATGGCCCTGTGAGCGTCGGTGCGGTCCCCCTGGAGGTCTACGCTTCGTGACCATGAGCACGGAGGATCCCCGCTCCTTGCGGGACGTGGTCTATCAGCAGCTGCGCGACGAGATCCTCAACGGACGAGTCTCGCCGCGGGAGCGGCTGACGGAGCCCAAGCTCGGCAAGCAGTTCGACGTCTCCCGCACCCCGGTGCGCGAGGCGCTGTCCCGGCTGCTGTCCGACGGCCTGGTGGAGCGCACCGACTTCGGGTACGCCGTCGTCGTGCCCAGCCTGGAAGACCTGCGCAACCTGTACGAGCTGCGGATCACGCTCGAGCTGCGCGGGATCGCCCGGGCCATCGAGAACCCGCAGGTCCGGCACGACGAGGAGCTGCTGCGCACCGAGCGGGAGAAGTGGGCCGACCTGCGCGACGCCCCGCCCGAGCCGGACGCCAGCTTCGTGCTCTTCGACGAGGGGTTCCACCAGGTGCTCTCCCGGTCGTCGGGGAACACCCAGCTCACCGGCGCCCTGGTCACCGTGAACCAGAAGATCCGCGCGGTGCGCATGCACGACTTCGTGGAGCCCGACCGCATCACCGCGACCATCGACGAGCACCTCGAGATCCTGACCCTGGTCCTCGCTCGTGAGCTGCCGTCGGCCCTGACCGCCCTGCACAAGCACGTGGGGGAGTCGCTCGAGGTCGTCATGGAGCGCGCGACGAGGTCGATGACCCGGATGGCGCTCGCGGGCTGACCGCTCGCCGCTGGCCGCCGGCGGACCGCAACGTCCGAGCATGTGGCTGCCATGGCGCGCACTTCCTCGGACGTCCCGATCACCACCGCCGCGGCGTCCGAGCATCTGGTCGCCGGAGCGCGCACTTCCTCGGACGTCATGTCCCAGCGACCTCGGGAGCACGCGTAACGCACCGTTTACCCGGGTGCGAGGGGTGGGAAACACGGCCTCCGTAGCGTGCCGGATACCGGGGTGTATACATCCCGCGCCGAGCGCCCTCCGGGGGCCCGGCCCGACCGCACCCGGGGGACGCCGTGTTCGACACCCTGCTCGTGGCCAACCGCGGCGAGATCGCCGTCCGCATCCTGCGCAGCGCGCGCGAGCTCGGCCTCAAGACGGTGGCGGTCTACTCGGACGCCGACGCGGCCGCCCCGCACGTGCGACTGGCGGACGTGGCCGTGCGCCTCGGCCCTGCGGCGGCGGGCGAGAGCTACCTGCGCCCCGAGCTCGTGCTGCACGCGGCGGCGGAGAGCGGGGCCGGTGCGATCCACCCCGGGTACGGGTTCCTGTCCGAGAACGCGCAGTTCGCGCGCGAGGTCGAGGCGGCGGGGCTCGCGTTCGTCGGGCCGACGCCCGCGCAGCTGTCGGTGTTCGGCGACAAGCACCAGGCGCGCGAGGCGGCAGCCGCGGCGGGCGTGCCGCTGGTCGCGGGCAGCGGTCTGCTGGGGTCGGTCGAGGAGGCGCTCGCGGCCGCGTCGGTCGTCGGCTATCCGGTCATGGTCAAGGCGGTCGGCGGCGGCGGCGGGATCGGCATGCAGGCGTGTGCCGACGCCGACCAGCTGGTGGCCGCCTTCGACCGCGTGCAGCGGCTGGCGGCGGCGAGCTTCGGCAGCGCCGGGGTGTTCCTGGAGCGGTTCGTGTCCCGCGCGCGGCACCTGGAGGTGCAGGTGTTCGGCGACGGCGTCGGCCGCGTGGTCAGCCTGGGCGACCGCGACTGTTCCCTGCAGCGGCGCAACCAGAAGGTGGTCGAGGAGGCGCCGGCACCCGCACTGCCCGACGACGTGCGCGCGATGCTGCACGAGTCCGCCCGCGCGCTGACGGCGTCGGTGGCGTACCGGTCCGCGGGCACGGTGGAGTACGTGTACGACGTGGACCGCGGCGAGGCGTCGTTCCTCGAGGTCAACACGCGGCTCCAGGTCGAGCACCCGGTGACCGAGGCCGTGACCCGAGTCGACCTGGTGGCGTGGATGCTCCAGCTGGCACAGGGCGACGTCTCGTTCCTGAACGGCGTCCCCGACGAGGGTCCGGCGGTCGTCGGTCACGCCGTCGAGGTCCGCGTCTACGCCGAGGACCCCCGCAAGGACTACCAGCCGAGTGCCGGGCTGCTCACGGAGGTCGTGTACCCCGACGACCCGGCGGTGCGCGTGGACGCGTGGGCCGAGACCGGGCAGCAGGTGACCAGCCACTACGACCCGATGTTGGCCAAGGTGATCGTGCACGCGGCCGACCGGTCCGCTGCATTCGCGGCATCGGCCGAGGCGCTCGCGGCCACCCGGTTCACCGGGGTGCAGACGAACCTCCCGCTGCTGCGCGAGGCGGTCCGGCAGCCCGACGTGCTGGCCGCCGAGCACACCACGGGCACCCTCGCAGGGGTCACGGACGACGAGCCGTATATCGACGTCGTCCGGCCCGGCGTGATGACGACCGTGCAGGACTGGCCGGGCCGGCTCGGCTACTGGGACGTCGGCATCTCGCCCTCGGGGCCGATGGACGACCTCTCGTTCCGGCTGGGCAACCGCGCGCTGGGCAACCCCGAGGGCGCGCCCGGGCTGGAGTGCACGCTGACCGGACCGCGCCTGCGGTTCAGCCACGAGACGGTCGTCTGCGTGACGGGTGCGCCCGCGCCGGTGACGGTCGACGGCGCCGCGGTGCCGCAGTGGGAGCCTGTGACCATCCCCGCGGGCGCGGTGCTCGACGTCGGCGCTCCGTTCGATGCCGGCCTGCGCACCTACGTCCTGCTGCGCGGCGGGCTGGACGTGCCGCTCTACCTCGGCTCGGCGTCGACCTTCTCGATGGGCGGCTTCGGCGGGTACACCGGCCGCGCGCTCGTCGTCGGCGACACGCTGGTGCCGGGCGTCCCCGACGGACCCGACCCGGTCGCCGTGCCGGAGGACCTCCGTCCGCAGCTGGTGCACGAGTGGGAGGTGGCGGTCCAGGAGGGACCGCAGCCGGCGCCGTCGTACTTCACGCCCGCGGACATGGACATGTTCTACGAGGCCACGTGGCAGGTGCAGACGCACGCCAACCGCACCGGCATCCGGCTCACCGGACCGAAGCCGCAGTGGGCGCGACCCGACGGCGGCGAGGCGGGCCTGCACCCGTCGAACCTGCACGACAACCCGTACTCGGTCGGCGCGCTGAACGTCTCCGGCGACACCCCGATCCTGCTCGGCCCCGACGGCCCCAGCCTCGGCGGGTTCGCGTGCCCGCTGACCGTGGTGGTCGGGCACCGCTGGAAGATGGGCCAGATCCGGCCCGGCGACACCGTGCGGCTGCTGCCCGTGCCCGACGCCACGGCGGACGCGCTGCGCACCGACGACGCCCTGCGCGCGTCGGCGCACCTCGGCCCTGACGTGCTCACCGGCCCCGACGGCGACGACGGCGTCCTTGCGCGGGTCGCCGGCACGCCCGACGTCGTCTACCTGCGCGGTGGCGACGACAACGTGCTCGTCGAGTACGGCCCGATGGTGCTCGACCTGGGCCTGCGGATGCGGGTGCACGCCCTGGGCGAGGCGTTGAAGGGCACCCCGGGCGTCATCGACATCACACCCGGCGTTCGCAGCCTGCACGTGCACGTCGACCCGGCGGTGCTCGGCGTGCGCGCGCTGGTGGACGTGCTGGTCGGGCTCGAGGCGTCGCTGCCCGCCACGGAGGACCTCGTCGTGCCGAGCCGGCGCATCCACCTGCCGCTGTCGTTCGACGACCCGGTGATCGCCGAGGCGGTCGCCCGCTACCAGGCCGGGGTCCGCCCGGAGGCGCCGTGGCTGCCGTCGAACATCGAGTTCGTCCGCCGCATCAACGGCCTGCCGTCCACCGACGACGTGTTCGACACGATGATGGCCGCCGAGTACCTGGTGCTCGGCCTCGGGGACGTCTACCTCGGCGCCCCGCTGGCCGTCCCGCTCGACCCCCGGCACCGCCTGATGACCACCAAGTACAACCCGGCCCGTACGTGGACCGCCGCCGACACCGTGGGGCTCGGCGGTCAGTACCTCTGCGTCTACGGCATGGACTCGCCCGGCGGCTACCAGCTGGTGGGCCGCACGGTGCCCATCTGGTCCGGGCACCGGCAGCGGGGGGTCTTCGAACCCGGCAAGCCCTGGCTGCTCCGGTTCTTCGACCGGGTCGTCTGGCACCCCGTCGCGGCCGACGAGCTGCTCACCCAGCGCGACGCGTTCGCTGCGGGCCGGCTCGACGTCGAGGTGGAGCACGGCACGTTCTCCTACCGCGAGCACCTGGAGCTCCTGACCGAGCACGCCGACGACATCGCCGAGTTCCAGGCACGCCAGGCCGCCGCCTTCGCCGACGAGCGCGCAGCCTGGGAGCTGGCGGGAGAGTTCGACGCCCCCACCGAGGAGCCCGCGCACGCGGGGGACCTGGGTGCCGGGCCCGGCGAGATCGAGCTGCTCGACGGCTGCGTGCTGGTCGAGGCGCCCATGGTCGGCAGCGTCTGGCGGATCGAGGCGCAGGCCGGCGAGCAGGTCAAGGAGGGCGACCTGATCGTCGCGCTGGAGGCCATGAAGCTCGAGCTCGGCGTCACCGCGCCCGCCGACGGGACCGTGCTCAAGGTCCTCGTCACACCGGGGCAGCACGTCGCGCCCGGCGCGCCGCTCGCGATCTTGGCGGTGGGTGCGTGACGGGGACGACGATGGACGGCGTGACGAGCGAGACGCGGGTGTCGGCAGCTGTCGGGGTGGCCGAGGCGCGCGTCCGTGCCGCGTACGCGCGGATCTCCGAGGTCGACCGGCCGGAGGTCTGGATCGCGCTCCTCCCGGAGCAGGTGGCTCTCGAGTCTGCCCGAGAGGTCGATGCCCGCCGCGCCGCCGGCGCCATCCTCCCGCTCGCGGGGCGCACGGTGGCGGTCAAGGACAACATCGACGTCGCCGGGGTCCCGACGACCGCCGCGTGCCCGTCCTACGCCACGGGGCCCGCGACCCTCACCGCTGCCGCGGTGCAGGCCCTGGTCGACGCGGGCGCCGTGGTGCTCGGCAAGACCAACCTCGACCAGTTCGCCACCGGGCTCGTCGGGGTCCGCAGCCCGTACGGCGCTGTCCGGCACGCCACCCTGCCCGAGCGTGTCTCCGGGGGGTCCAGCTCCGGGTCGGCCGTCGCCGTGGCGCTCGGCATCGCCGACATCGGGATCGGCACGGACACCGCCGGGTCGGGCCGCGTGCCGGCCGCGTTCGGGGGGCTGGTAGGTATCAAGACGACCCTCGGCCTCGTGCCGACCACGGGCGTCGTCCCCGCCTGCCGGAACTACGACGTGGTCACCACCTTCACGCGGGACCTGGAGCTCGGCGTCCTGGCCACCCGGACGATGACCGGCGCCGACCCGCTCGACCCGGTGCGCCGCCCGTGGCCTGCGGACGTGCGGCTGGGACTGCGCACCGCGCCCGTGGTGGCGATCCCGCGCGACGCGGACGTGGCCTCCCTCTCGGCCGGCTGGCGAGCCGCGTTCGACGCCGCCGTCCAGGCGGTCCGCGCGGTCGGTGGGCAGGTCAGGACCGTGGACATCTCGGGGATGCTCGCCGCCGCCCGGCTGCTCTACGACGGCGCGATCGTCGCGGAGCGCTACGAGGCCGTCGGGGCGTTCCTCGCCGACGCGCCCGACGCCGACCCGACCGTGCGGTCGATCATCCTGGCCGGCCGCGACGCCCCGGCCCACGCCTACGTCACCGACCGGGCACGGCTGGCCGCGGCCAAGGTCGAGGCGGCGGCCGTGCTGGACGGCTGCGACCTGCTCCTGCTGCCCACCACCACGGAGCACCCGACGATCGCCGCCGTGCAGGCCGACCCGGTGGCCATCAACCGACGCCTCGGCACGTACACCAACTTCGTCAACCTGCTCGACATGGCGGCCGTCGCGATCCCCGCCGGGACGGCGGACGGGGGACCGTTCGGGATCACCCTGGTGTCGCGCGCGTTCGACGACCAGCTGGCGGTCGATCTCGCGGCACGGATGCTGGGCGTCGAGGGCGCGCTCCTCGTCGAGGACGGTGTCGACGTCCTCGTGGTCGGCGCCCACCTGCGCGGCCAGCCCTTGAACCGGGAGCTGGAGGAGCTCGGTGCGCGGTTCGGCCGCCCGGTCCGGACGTCGGACGCCTACCGCCTGGTCGCCCTCGACACCCACCCCCGCAAGCCCGGCCTGCTGCGCGTGGGTCCCGGCGCGGGGGCGCCGATCGCGGGCGAGGTGTGGCGGCTGTCGGCCGGCGCGCTGGGCAGGATGCTCGCCGGCCTGCCCGCTCCGATGATGCTGGGTCAGGTCGAGCTCGCGGACGGCTCGTGGGTGGTCGGCTTCGGCTGCACCGCGGAGGCGGGCACCGCCGGGGCCGACATCACCGAGACGGGCGGCTGGGTGGAGGCCCTGCGGCGCGGCCTCTGAACACCCGAGCGCTACCGGTGCCTGGTGCGGTCCCGGGCAGGTATCCGGAGCCCGGACGCGCGCAGGCGCCGGATCAGCTCCTTGGCGCTCACCAGCTCGGCGCCGAGCGCCACCAGCTCCTCGATCCGCTGGTCCGGAACGTCGTAGTGGTCGAGGTCGAACCCCCGTGGCGGGATCCCGGCCCGGGACGCGAACGCGTGCAGCTCCTCCAGCGACGAGTCGCTGACCAGGTGGCCCCAGAGCATGCCGTGGTTCGGCCACATCGGGGGGTCCACCAGCACGGTCACGGCTCGAGCGTAGGCACGGGTGTGCGGTCCTCACACGCTGAACAGGCGGGATGCCTGCGACTCGGCCTCCGCGTAGGTGCGCGCCGCCGACTGCATCGCGGCCACGATCTGCTCCAGCGACGCGTCGAGCCGCGCCTCCGTGGCCGACCAGTCGGTGAGCACACCGGCGAAGGCGGTCGCGGCGGCGCCCCGCCACGAGCCCTGGAGGTCGGCGAGCTGCCGGTGCATCGCGGCGACCTCGCTACGGATGGTGCCCGCGCGCGCCTGGACGCTCGCCGCCGCCGTCGCGACCTGCGCACTGTCGACCTCGTACCTGCTCATGGGACCTCCGTCGTCGAGGCCGGGTGATCCCGGCGCTGGTCGAGGACGCTACGAGGGCCGCGAGCCGAGCGGGTGGTGGTCGGTGTCATCGGTGCGAGTGCGCGCGGCCCGATGGGGCTGTGGGCGGCTGGGCGGCCCGACAGGGCGGGGTGCGGGCGGTTGCACCCGGCGGTCCGTCCCCGGTCGGGGTGCCGCTGCACCCCGACCCGGGACCGACCAGCTCTCAGTCACACATTCGCAGCCCGACCAAGGACCAGCAGAACGAGGCACGCGAGAGCGCTCCCACAGCGTACTACGCCACGACTCCGGGACCGCCCCCGCACGACACCGCGTTCAGCCGGTCAGGAGCGTGCGGCGGTCGAGTCCTCGGTGCCGCGCTCGGCGCCCACGGTGTGCTCGGCCGTGTGCTCGGTGCCGCGTTCGGTACCCCGCTCGGCCGCGGCCGTCGCAGCGGCGGCGTCGATCGCGCGGAGCTCCTTCTCCAGCCGCTGGAGCTCGCCGGACAGGTTCTGCCGCGCGGGCTCCTCCCACGCCGACCCCAGCGGGCTGACGAACAGGGACGGCCGGGCGAGCAGCTTGTGCAGGATGCGCACCCGGGCGCGCAGGTAGTCCTCGACCGGCAGGTGCGAGTACTCGGTGCGGATGTCCTGCACGTACGCCTTGTACTTCTGCGGCTCGGTGGCGAGCATGGCCAGGTCGGCGTCGCAGAGCACCGCGCAGTCGAAGTCCGACGGGTTGGGTGCGTGCCGGACCAGGGCGACGACGAGGTCGTGCACGCGCTGGGCGCGGGCCTCGGGGACGCCCAGGGCCAGCAGCTCGTCGAACGCCAGCCGGGCGCTGGCGATCTCGTCCTCGCCGCCACGGTTGGCGTAGGCCTTGCGGTCGGCGGCGTCGAAGATGGCGCCGTGGTACCAGGCGGCCAGGCGCACGACGTCGGGCTGGTGGGTCTCCTCGACCAGCTCGTCGACACGGATGAGCACGTCGACCAGGTGCTTCAGGTTGTGGAACGACCGTCCGGGCGAGCCCCACCGGTCCACCAGCGCCTGCCCGGCGTCGCGGATCTGCTCGGTGGGAGCGGTGGCACCGGCCCCGACGGCACTGCGCACGAACGCGGACAACAACCACTGCGGTGCGTCATGGACGCCCATGAATCAGCCTTCGTCCGACGGTAGGAACCCGCCATGGTAGCCCTCAGGACTGTGACTCGTGGGCCGGAGCGGGGAGGGTGACGCGGACCGTGGTCCCGCCCCCGGGTGTCTGCGACAGGAGCACCGACCCGGAGTGCGCGTCGACGATCGCGGCGACGATCGCCATGCCCAGCCCCGCGCCCCCGGAGTCGCGCCCGCGGCTGGCGTCCACCCGGTAGAACCGCTCGAACACGCGCGCCGCGTGCTCCGGGTCGATGCCGGGCCCGTGGTCGCGCACCTCCAGGGCACCCTCGCCGGTGGGCAGCATCCCGACCGCGATCTCGACCGGGGTGCCGGGCGGGGTGTGCTGGACGGTGTTGCCGACGAGGTTGGCCAGCACCTGACGCAGCCGCGACTCCTCGCCGACGACGACGCACGGCGCGCCCGCGGCCCCGTCGACCAGCGGGACCAGCCGCGTCGAGCGGGACGGGTCGAGGGCGTGCAGGTCGCTGACCGCGTCCGCGGCGAGCACGGTGAGGTCCACGGGGCCGGTGCGCAGGGGGCGGCCCTCGTCGAGGCGGGCGAGCGCGAGCAGGTCCTCGACCAGCGCGCCCATGCGGGTGGCCGACTGCTCGATGCGGCGCAGGGTGTCGTCCACCTGGTCGGTCGTGGTCAGGGCACCCATCCGGTACAGCTCGCCGTAGCCGCGGATGGTTGCCAGCGGGGTCCGCAGCTCGTGGGAGGCGTCGGCGACGAACCGGCGCATCCGGGCCTCCGACGCGGACTGCGCCCCGAAGGCCTGCTCGATCTGCGCGAGCATCCCGTTCAGGGCGGCGCTGAGCCGGCCCACCTCGGTGTGCTCGGGCCCCGACGGCACGCGTTGCGTGAGGTCGCCTGCGGCGATCGCCGCGGCGGTCGTCTCGATCTCCCGCAGCGGCTTGAGCGAGCGACGGACCGCCCAGGCGCCCGCGACCGCGCCCAGGAGCACGATGCCCAGCCCGCTGAGCAGCAGCACGAGAGTCATCCGGCGCACCGTGTGCTGGATGTCGCCGAGGGGGAGCGCGATGACCGCGGTGCCGACCGTCCCGTCCCGCATCGTGAAGTTGTAGGCCACCACGCGCCACTGCGAGCCCGGCTGCGTGGAGGAGACCGTGAAGGGGTCGCCATGGCGGGCGGTCGCCTGGTCGATGCTCATCGACGGCACGTTCGGTGTGCCGTACTGGTCGCGGGTGGTCTCCGAGAGGATCGGCAGCTCGTCGTCGTCGACCGCGTACCGCAGGTAGTAGTCGCTCGGCGTGTAGAACGGGTTGCCGCTGATGTCGAGCTGGCTCAGCCGCTGCGTCGCCACCTGGGTGCCCTCGGTCTGGAGCTTGGTGTCCACCTGGCCGACGAGCGTCCCCTCGAGCAGGGCCGCGCTGGTGGCCCCGGCGAGCACCAGCCCGAACGCGAGCAGGACCGTGACGATGCCGACCAGGCGGGTGACCAGGGGGACGCCCGCCCAGCGGTCGCGGAGCGCGCCCAGCGGGCGTCCTGGGGGCGCGGTCTCCGCGATCTGCGCGGTGTCGTCGGGTGCCGTCGGGGCCGTCGTGCTCACGTCGACTCGCGCAGCAGGTAGCCCACGCCGCGCTTGGTGTGGATGAGCGGGGGCAGCCGGGACCCGTCCGGCCCGTCGATCTGGTCCACCTTCCGGCGCAGGTAGGAGATGTAGGACTCGACGATGTTGGCGTCGCCGCCCCAGTCGTACTGCCAGACGTGGTCGAGGATCTGCGACTTCGACAGCACCCGGCCCGGGTTGAGCATGAGGTAGCGCAGGAGCTTGAACTCGGTGGGGGACAGGTCCACCGCGTGGCCGGCGCGGACCACCTCGTGGGAGTCCTCGTCCAGCTCGAGGTCCGCGTACCGGAGCACGCTGCCGTCGTCGGCGAGGCCCGGCCGCGTCCGGCGCAGGACCGCGCGGATGCGGGCGACGACCTCCTCCAGGCTGAACGGCTTGGTCACGTAGTCGTCGCCGCCGACCGTCAGGCCCTGCACCTTGTCGGCCGTGTCGTCGCGCGCGGTGAGGAACAGGACCGGGACGTGCTGGCCCTTCTCGCGCAGGCGTCGGGTGACCGTGAACCCGTCCATGTCGGGGAGCATCACGTCCAGCACCACCAGGTCCGGCTCGACCTCGCGCGCGAGGCGCAGGGCGGAGCCCCCGTCGGCGGCGGCGTAGACCTCGAAGCCGGCGAAGCGCAGCGACGTGGCCAGCAGCTCGCGGATGTTCGGCTCGTCGTCGACGACGAGCAGACGTGCCTCCGGGGGTGTGGACATCCTCCGATTCTCCGCCCGGAGCCTGGGAGTTCGCTGGGTGAATGCGGGGTTCGCTCGAATGTGATGACGCGCACGCGTGACAGATTCATCCGGTCGGCAAAGATGGACGAGCGACCTGGAAGCGGACAGATCGGACGGCCGTTCGTTGCGGGATCGGGGTTCGGCGGGGGTACCGTCTCCGCGTGACCCTCCCCTTCTCCGGTGGCCCCCGGCCGGTCGTCACCGTCATCCAGAGCTCTCCCGACGTCCCGCTCGACCGCTTCGGCGAGTGGCTCGGCGACGTCGAGCTGCGCATCGTCGCGGCCTTCGCCGGTGAGAGCGTTCCCGCGGTCGACCAGGTGGGCGACGGACTCGTCGTCCTCGGCGGCCACATGTCCGCGCACGACGACGCCACCGCCGTCTGGCTGCCGGAGCTGCGCGCGCTGCTCGCGGACGCCAGCGCGCAGGGCGTCCCGACGCTCGGCATCTGCCTCGGTGCCCAGCTGCTCGCCGCGGCGCGCGGCGGCCGCGTGCAGGTGGCGGCCCCTCCGGGACGCGAGTCCGGCGTCGTCGACGTGCGCTGGCGGCCCGAGGCCACCGGCGACGTGGTCGTCGGTGCCGTCGCGGCCCTGGCCGACGCCCGGCACGCCACGCCGCAGCCGAGCATGCACGCGGACGCCGTCGTGGACCTGCCGCGCGGTGCGGTCTGGCTGGCGTCGTCGGCCATGTACCCGTACCAGGCCTTCCGCATCGGCTCCGCCTGGGGCGTGCAGTTCCACCCCGAGGCCGGCGCGGACACGCTGCGCGGCTGGGCCGACGGGCACGACGACGTCGACACCGACGCCGTCCTCGCGGCCTACGCTGCCCGCCAGGGCGAGGTCGAGGCCGTGGGCCGCACGCTCGCCGAGTCGTTCGCCGCGCACGTGCGCGCGACCGCGCAGGAGCCCGTCTCCGCCTGACCGGACAGCAGAGCGCCCGACCCCTGCGGGGGTCGGGCGCTCTCGTCGTGCGTCAGGCCTCGATCTCCGGGGTGACCCGCGTGGTGCCCAGCTGCTGCGGGGCGCTGCCGGCCTTGAGCGCGGCCAGCCGCGCCTCGACCTCGATCTGCTCGGAGGACGCCTCGAGCTCCGAGAACTGCGAGTCGAGGGAGGATGCGGCGATCTCCGCCTGGCCCATCGCGAGCGCCTCCTCGCGGCGCACCTTGTCCTCGAAGCGGGAGATCTCGCTGGTCGGGTCCAGCACGTTGATCGAGCTGATCGCGGTCTGCACGGTCTGCTGCGCCTCGGCGGACTTCTGCCGGGCGACCAGGGTGTCCCGGCGCGACTTCAGCTGGCCGAGCTTGTCCTTCATCATGGCCAGGCCGGACTTGAGCTTCTCGACGGTCTCCCGCTGCGACGCGATGAGCGGCTCTGCCTCGCGGACCTCGCCCTCCGCGGTGAGCTGCTTGCCGAGCGCGATCTTGGCGAGGTTGTCGAACTTGTCGGCGTTCGCGGCGTCACCGGCGGAGCGGTACTGGTCCGCGCGGCTGGACGCGGCCAGCGCCTTGCTGCCCCACTCGCGCGCCGCGGAGACGTCCTCGTTGTAGTCCTGCTCCGCCAGGCGCAGGTTGCCGATGGTCTGCGCGATCGCGCGCTCGGCGTCCCCGATCGAGCCGGTGTAGTCGCGCACCAGCTGGTCCAGCATCTTCTGCGGGTCCTCGGCCTGGTCGATGAGCGCGTTGATGTTGGCGCGGGCCAGCTGGGTGATCCGCCCGAACACGCTCTGCTTCTCGGTCATCGCTCGTGCCTCTCGTCGTCCGTGTCGACCGGAGCATCCCGGCCGTCGTGCTCTCTGCTGTCAGAAACCCCCGCCGAACCCTCCGTCGCCGAAGCCGCCGCCACCGCCTCCTCCGCCACCGCCGCCCCAGCCGCCACCGCCGCCGAAGCCGCCGCCGCCGCGCAGGACGCTGTCCAGCAGGATGCCGCCGAGCACCATCCCGCCGACGCCGTTCAGCCCGCCGCCCCGGCCACCCGGCTGGCCGCCGCCGAC
The DNA here is from genome assembly GCF_013359775.1 of Cellulomonas humilata. GTDB lineage: Bacteria > Actinomycetota > Actinomycetes > Actinomycetales > Cellulomonadaceae > Cellulomonas > Cellulomonas humilata. Next base: position 169,618 of record NZ_JABMCI010000069.1, read on the forward strand.
CTGGAGCTGGTCCGCCCGCTCGACGTCCTGCTGCGCGAGGTCCGCCGCCTCGCGCGCCAGCTGCTCGGCGCGCTGCGCGGTGGCGAGCGCCGCGGAGGCGTCCGCCGGCCGCTGGTCGAGGGCGATCACGCGCAGGCGCTCGGCCTCGGCCAGCCGGGTCCGCGCCTCCGGACCGACGGCCCCGCGGCGGGTGCTGAGGAAGTCGCCCGTGGCACGCAGGGTGGACTCGAGCCGGCCGAGGACGTCGTCGAGCTGCCGCTGCGCGCGGCGGTCCTGCTCGACCGCGTCCCGGGTGGGGGCGAGCGCCGCGTCCAGCGCGGCCTCGGCGTCGGTGATCGCGCGCATCGCGGCGAGCGGGTCGCCGGTGCCGGCGCGGGCGGCGCGAGCGGCCTCGACCGCGGTCCGGGCCGTCTGGGCGGGGGCGGCGACCTCGGGCTTGTCGCGGGCGAGCTGGTCGACGTCGGTCAGGTCGGCGGAGATCGAGGCGATCGCCGCGTCGATGCGGGAGCCGATCACGGCGAGCTCCGGCCCGGCGCGGTCGACGGCGTCCAGCAGCGTCGACACCTGGCTCAGGGCCTCCTCCGCGGCGCGGGCGTACCCGACCGCGGTACCGCGCTGACCGCTGCCCACGGCCTCCTCGCCGCGGCCGACCGTCGTGTCGATCTCGTCGAGGAGCTGCTGCGCCTGGTCGGGGTTGCGTGCGACCGACGCGAGCGTGACCGCCGGGTAGGTCGCGGCCAGCGTGCTGACCGTGACGCGTGCCGGGTCGATCCGCTGCCGCAGCGCGGTCGCGGAGCGGGCATGGGACTCCAGGGCCTGCTCGACGTGGGCCTCGAGGTCGCGCAGGTGGTCGAAGCCGGCCTTCTGCGCGTCGAGCATCGCGGACACCGCGGCGCAGGTCCGCAGGATTCGCGTGGCCGTCTCCCGGACCTGGGGCTCGGTGTCGGGGATGTTGTCGTCGAGCGTCTGGCGCAGCCGGAAGGCCTCGGTGACCTGTGCCTTCGCGTCGGCGAGCACGGTCTCGAACTCGCCGGTGGCGTCGGGTCCGAACTGGGCCTGGGCGAACCCGAGCTCCTCGTCGGAGGCCTTGACCGCGTCGTCGATCGCGACGAGCGCGGATGCGGAGCGGCGGTCGAGCTCGGCCGTCGGGAGGGCCGCCAGCTCGTCGCCGGGGGCCGGTGCACCGGGTGCCACGACCCCGGCGGCGCGGCGGCGGGACATCACCCACCGCAGACCGAAGAACCCGGCGATGACCACCAGGCCGATGACGAGCACCGTGCCGAAGCCGCCACCACCACCGCCGCCGCCCGACGAGCCGGTGGCCGAGGCGCGCAGGGAGTCCGCCGTGGCGACCGCCGCGCCGGCCCAGTCGTCCTCACGCAGCCGGTCCTCGGCGGCGGTGCTGGCCGCCTCGACCTGCGAGCTGGACAGTCCCTCGACCGTCTCCGGGGCGAGCGCGTACCGCCGCGCGTCGGTGGCGACGGCCAGGATGACGTCCTGCGAGCCGAGGCCCGACCTCTGCGCGGTCTCCTGCGCCCACTCGACGGGGTCGGCGCCACCGAAGTCGGCGACGTAGACGACGTACAGCTGGAGCGAGGTGTCCTGCGCCAGCTGGTCGAGTGCCGCCTGGACCTCCGACTCACTGCCGTCGAGCGCCCCGACCTGGTCGGTGATCTCCCCCGTGAGGGACAGCGGGCCGACGGTCGGCAGGAGACCGGCACCGATCAGGAGCGGGGCTCCGAGCAGCAGCGGGACGAGCACGGACAGGCGACGTCGCAGGGCGGGCACGCACTGATCCTTCCGGTGGGTACTACCCGCCGCAACGGCTCACGCCCGTGGACGGTTCCCGGTCAGTCGAGCTCGGCCTCCGTGGCGGGGTCCAGGTCCTCGGCGTCGACGATCGAGTACGCGTAGCCCTGCTCGGCCAGGAACCGCTGCCGGTGGGCGGCGAAGTCCTGGTCCACGGTGTCGCGGGCGACGACCGTGTAGAAGTGCGCGGTGCGGCCGTCGCCCTTGGGACGCATGATCCGGCCGAGCCGCTGCGCCTCCTCCTGCCGGGAGCCGAACGAGCCGGACACCTGGATGGCCACGGACGCCTCGGGCAGGTCGATGGAGAAGTTGGCGACCTTGCTGACCACCAGCTTGGTGATCTCGCCCGACCGGAACGCGTCGAACAGCCGCTGGCGCTCGTGCACGGTGGTCTCGCCGGTGATGAGGTCGGCGTTGAGGTGCTCCGCGAGCGTGTGGAGCTGGTCCAGGTACTGCCCGATCACCAGCGTCGGGTCGCCCTCGTGCTTGGCGACCAGCTGCTCGACGACGCGGTTCTTGCCCTTGGCGGTGGCGGCGAGCCGGTACCGCTCCTCCGGCTCGGCGACCGCGTAGGCCATCCGGTCGGCGTCGGGGAGGGTGAGGCGCACCTCGACGCAGTCGGCGGGCGCGATGTAGCCCTGGGCCTCGATGTCCTTCCACGGGGCGTCGAACCGCTTGGGGCCGATGAGGCTGAACACCTCGTCCTCGCGGCCGTCCTCGCGGACCAGGGTGGCGGTCAGGCCGAGGCGGCGGCGCGCCTGGAGGTCCGCGGTCATCCGGAAGATCGGCGCCGGGAGCAGGTGGACCTCGTCGTAGACGACCAGGCCCCAGTCGCGGGCGTCGAGCAGCTCGAGGTGCGTGTAGACGCCCTTCCGCTTGGTGGTGAGCACCTGGTACGTGGCGATGGTCACCGGGCGGACCTCCTTGCGGGCACCGGAGTACTCGCCGATCTCGTCCTCGGTCAGCGACGTGCGCTTGATCAGCTCGTCGCGCCACTGCCGGGCGCTGACCGTGTTGGTCACGAGGATCAGGGTGGTGGTCGACGAGCGCGCCATGGCCCCCGCACCGACGAGCGTCTTGCCGGCGCCACAGGGCAGGACGACCACGCCGGATCCACCGTGGAAGAAGCCGTCGACGGCTTGCTGCTGGTACGGCCGCAGGTGCCAGCCGTCCTGGACCAGGTCGATCTGGTGCGCCTCGCCGTTCACGTACCCGGCGAGGTCCTCGGCTGGCCAGCCCAGCTTGAGCAGCACCTGCTTGAGGTGGCCGCGCTCGGACGGGTGGACGAGGACGTCGGTCGCGTCGATGCGGGCGCCGAGCAGCCCGGCGGTGCGCTTGGAGCGGACCACCTCGACCAGCACCGCGGGGTCCAGGGCGTGCAGGATCAGGCCGTGCACGGGGTCCTGGATGAGCTGGAGGCGCCCGTACCGGGACATGATGTCCGCGACGTCGACCAGCAGGGCGTGCGGCACGGGGTAGCGCGAGTACTCGAGCAGGACGTCGACCACCTGCTCGGCGTCGTGACCCGCGGCGCGCGCGTTCCACAGGCCCAGCGGGGTCAGGCGGTACGTGTGCACGTGCTCCGGGGCGCGCTCCAGCTCCGCGAACGGAGCGATCGCGCGTCGGCACGCCTCGGCCTGGTCGTGGTCGACCTCGAGCAGCAGCGTCTTGTCGCTCTGCACGATGAGGGGGCCGTTGGTCACGAAGTCTCCTGACGATCGTCTTCGGTGGCGCGCGTGACGCTCGCGATCCGGTGCACCGCCACGGTGAGCTCGGACTCGCGTGCGGTGTCGATCGCCCGCAGCCGCCCGCCCTCGACCCGCAGGGGTCGCAGCAGACGCCGCTGCGGGACACCGTGCGAGCCCACCAGCTCGACCCACACCTCGACCTTCTCGGCCGCCGCCTCGCGCAGCAGCACCAACGCATCCACGGGGTCGGCTGTTCCCGCGGCCGGCGCGGGTGGCGGGGCAGGCGGCGCGGACGTGCGCCGGACGGGGGGCGGCAGGATGGCCCCCGGCAGCCGCTCGGCCTCGTCGGCCTTGCGCTCCTGCTCGGCCCGCCGCAGCTGCGGCACGAGGGCGAGCAGGCGGTCGTCGCCGAGGACCTCCCGGGCGCCGCTGGGGGCCGTGTCCGACGCGCGTCGGCGGGCGCCCGCGGTGGCGCGACGCCCGACCCGGCGCACCGCCGAGACGACGTGCAGCACCTGGCCGTCCGGTCCCTCCGCGACGGGTGCCAGCCCGTGCGCGCGCAGGGCCTCGACCAGCTCGCGGGCGGGTGCCTGCGCGGCCAGGACGGTCGGTGCCAGCTGGACCAGGCCGAGGGTCGCCAGCCGCGGGTCCTCCGCCAGGCCGGCCAGGAGCGACGGGTCGTCGGCGCGCACGTAGCCGGAGGCCGAGCCCACACGGAGGCGGCCGTGCCGACGCGCCGCGTCCCGGACCAGGTACTCGAGCGGCTGCGGGACTCCGGAGCGGCTGTGGGTCGCCAGCTCGGCGAGCAGCCCGTCGGCGGTCGCGCCGGCGTCGAGCGCGCGGCGGACGGAGTCCGGCGTGAACCGCACCGTGAGCGCGCCGCCGCGGGACTCGACGTGCGCGGTCCGGTCCAGCACGTCCTCGAGCTCGGGGGTGGGCCGGCCGGGGACCACACCGGTCAGGTCGCCCTGGAGCAGGATCTCGCCGACCGCGGGAGGCAGGGCCGCCGCGAGCGCGTCGGCGGGGTCGGCCGACTCGGCGCCGACCAGCGGGGCGGTCTCGACGAGCAGGGCGCGACCGGCGTCGGACAGCGCTCCCGCACCGAGGATGCCGAGCCGGCCGGCCTCGATGAGCACCGCCTGGACGGCCGCGGGCGGCGGGACCGACCGCGGCGTCCGCCAGCGCAGGACCGCGACCACGTGCGCGGCGTCCAGGGCGGTGCCGGGCGGGGTGTCGGCGAGGACGTCGAGCACCGACCGACGCAGGCGGGGTGCCCAGGTGCGCTGGAGCTCGGGGTCGAGCGCGGCACGGACGCCGCCGCGCTCGTCACGCCCGCCGACCAGCCACGGGGTGCGCAGCGTCGACCGCCACGTGCGGGCCAGTGCGGCCCAGCGGTCGGGGACGTCGCGGACGGCCCACTCGTCGACGGCCACGGTGGGGGCGAACGACGGGTTGTCCTCGCCGTCGTCGGCGATGAAGGCCGCGGCCCCGGCCAGCTCGATGACGAAGGCGGCCTCGGCCTCGTCGGTCTCCAGGGCAGTCGCCACCCGCCGCAGCTCACGCACCCCCAGCCCGCCGCCGCGCAGGACCCCGGGCGGCGTGTGCTCCCAGAGGCGCACGAGGCGGGCGACGAGGAGCACGATCCGCTCCCCGGCCGCCGCCGACTCGGCCGCGACCAGCGCGTGGGTGCGGTGCGGGACGTCGTTGGGCAACGCCGGAGGCGACGCGGGCGCCGCGTGCGTGCGACCGCCGCGCAGGGCGAGCGCGACCGCGCGCGGCATGACCACGTGGCGGGAGTCGCCGGGCAGGAGCAGGTGCCGGCGGACCAGCCAGTCCACGGCGGCCGCGGCGGCGGTGCTGTTGGACGGGGCGAGGCCGACGGGCGGACCCCACAGCAGGGCGTCGAGCACGGGCCGCGCCCCCGCGGGGGCGGTGTCGAGGAGGGTCGGCAGGTCGTCGAGGCCGACCGGTTCCGGCGGCGTGCCGCGCCGGGTCCCCGCGTCCAGGGGAGCGAGCCCGGCGGGGTACGGGCCGAGGATCTCGGCGAGCCCGGGGGACGGCAGCAGCGGGGCGTCCGCCGCGTCGGAGTCGGGGTAGACCAGGGTGCCGACGAGTGCGAGCCGCAGGGCGCGCTCCACCAGGGCGATGCCGGCGGCGTCGGTGGCGCCGAGCGCGTGCGGGAGGTCCGCGGCGGTGACCGGGCCGGGCTCGGACAGGGCGACGACCGCCTCCAGCACCTGGAGCACGCTGGCGTCGACCGCGGCGAGCGCGCGCTCGAGGCTCGACCGGCTGGTGGCGCGGACCGCCAGCGACGAGAGGGTCGCGGGCGACGGCGACGCCAGGTCCGGTCGGCTGCGCAGGAGCGCGACGAGCTCGTCGTCGCTGCGTTCCCGCAGATAACCGGTGAAGGTGGGCATCCGCACAACCTTACGTGCCCCTGGGTGGGTGCGGGGGCGTCCGCTACTGGTGGGTAACAGGCGTGCGCCGGTGCGTCTGGCAGTCTCGGCACCACGCGGGTGGCGTACCCCGCCCGTGCCGCTCACCCGTGGAGGTTCCGTGCCCCTCATCGTCGACGTCCTGGCCGGCCTGCGGGCCGACGCCGAGGCGCAGCTCCCGTCCCTCGTCGAGCTGCGGCGTGCCCTGCACCGCACCCCCGAGATCGGGCTCGACCTCCCGGCGACCCAACGGCTCGTCCTGGACGCCCTCGCCCCTCTCGGCCTGGAGGTGAGCACGGGGACCGGCCTCACCTCCGTCGTCGCCGTGCTGCGCGGGGGGCGCCCCGGTCCGGCCGTCCTGCTGCGCGGGGACATGGACGCGCTGCCCGTCACCGAGGACTCCGGCGAGCCGTTCGCCTCCGAGCGCGCCGGGGTCATGCACGCGTGCGGTCACGACCTGCACGTGGCCGGGATCGTCGGCGCGGCCCGGTTGCTCGCCTCTCGCCGCGACGAGATCGCCGGCGACGTCGTCCTCATGTTCCAGCCCGGCGAGGAGGGCGACCACGGTGCGCGGCTGATGATCGACGAGGGCGTCCTCGACGCCGCCGGGTCGCGGGTGGTGGCCGCGTACGGCCTGCATGTCCTGTCGTCCGCGCTGCCCGCGGGTCTGGTGGCGTCGAGGTACGGCACCGCGCTGGCCGCGGCCGACACCGTGCACGTCGCGATCCAGGGCCGCGGCGGGCACGGCTCCATGCCGCACCTCGCGGCCGACCCCGTGACGGTCGCGGCGGAGATCGTGCTGGCGCTCCAGACCATGGTCACCCGGCAGTTCGACGTGTTCGACCCCGTCGTCGTCACGGTGGGCAAGATCGCGGCCGGCACGACCGACAACGTGATCCCGTCGACCGCCGTGCTGGAGGCGACCGTCCGCACCTTCTCCGAGACGACGCACGGGCTGGTGCCCGAGCGGCTGACCCGCGTGGTCGAGGGCATCGCCGCGGCTCACGGGCTGACCGCCACGGTCGACTACCGGCGCGGCTACCCCGTCACGTCGAACACGCCCGCCGAGGTGGACCGTGCCGCCGGCGTGGTCCGGGGCCTCTTCGGCGAGCAGGCCTACCTGACCATGCCGCAGCCGCTCTCCGGCGCGGAGGACTTCTCCTACGTGCTCCAGCACGTGCCCGGCGCCTACCTGGCGCTCGGCGCGACGCCTGTCGGCGAGGACCCGGCGACGGCCGCGTACAACCACTCCGCGCACGCACGGTTCGCGGAGGAGTCGCTCGCGGTCGGACCGGCGGTGCTCGCGGCGCTCGTGCTGGACCGGCTCGCCGAGGGCGCGTAGCCGGACCGCCTGTGGTCGGTCGGTGAAACCGCCCTCATCCGAGCCCGCCGTCCTCCAGACTCAGCGCCATGGCACTGAGGATCGCGACCGTCGGCACCACAGCCGATCTCTGCGACGCCATCGGTGCCGCCGGGCCGCAGGACGTGGGTGCCGTCCTCGCGCTCGTCGGTCACGAGAGCGCGGTCGTCCGCAAGGCGGTGGCGGTCCAGCTGCCCTACCTCACCGACGACGAACCGAGCGCCGACCTGCTCGCCACCGCGATCAGGCTGACCGCGGACCTCGACCCGCAGGTGCGGGACTGGGCGTGCTTCACGCTCGGCCAGCAGTGGCAGCAGGTCGACTCACCCGAGCTGCGCCGGGCGCTCGCGGGCCGCCTCGACGACATCGACCTCGACACCCGCCACGCGGCGCTCGTCGGGCTGTCGCTCCGGCGGGACCCGCGTGCGCTCCCCTACGTGCGGGCCGAGCTCGACCGCGCCGACGGAAGCGTCCACCGGCTCGCGATGGTCGCCGCGGGAGCCTTCGGCGACCCGACGCTGCACCCCCTCACGCTGCGCCACCAGTCCGGGTGGGACCGAGCAGGCCAGAGCGTCGCGGACTGCGCACGCCGCCTGACCGACCCGTCCGGCCCGGGCGACGACGTCCTGGACGGCGTCGCCGCGCTCCTGCGGCTGCGGGCCCACGGCTTCAACGGCGACGCCCAGCTGGCGTGGTGGGGGTGCATGACGCAGATGCTCGACATCGCACCCCACCGGGCGCGCGAGTTCTACGACGCCGTCCGGTCCCGGCTCGACGGCGACGAGAGGGCGTTGGCCGAGCTGCGGACCAAGTCGGCCCTCGCGGTCGACGCGGGGCTCCTGGAGGCGGACCTCCTCGACGTGGAGTGACGCCTGCGGTCGGCCGTCCGGTGGTCAGCGCGCCGCGCACCCGACGCAGGTGGTCGCGGTGGGTCGGGCCTCCAGCCGGGCCGCCGCGATCGGCTGCCCGCACACGGTGCAGATCCCGTACGAGCCGTCGTCGAGCCGCGCGATCGCGGCGTCGACCGAGGCGAGCCGCTCGATCGCGTCGCGCGCCAGGGCATCGACCTGGGCGCGCTCGAACGCGATCGTCGCTCCCTCGGGGTCGTGCTCGTCGTCCGCGTTGCTGTCCCGGGAGGCGTCGACGACCGCGCGGTGCTCGCCCTGCAGCGCGGCGAGGCGCTCCAGGGTCGCGGCGCGCAGCGCCTCGAGCCGGTCTCGTGCGGACGTCTGGGTCACCCCCACCGCAACGCGACACAGCCGGTCAGGCTTCCGCGACGGGTGCCCGGGGATTTTCGGGTGCCGTGGCCGGTAACCTTGTGGCCAGTACGTCCTTCTCATGAACGGGGTTCACCGTGCCTACCGGCAAGGTCAAGTGGTTCGACACCGAGCGCGGCTTCGGGTTCATCGCCAGCGACGACGGCGGCGAGGTCTTCCTGCACGCCTCCGCGCTGCCCGAGGGCGTCACGGCGCCGAAGCCCGGCGCGAAGGTCGACTTCGGCGTCGCCGACGGCCGTCGCGGCCCCCAGGCCCTGTCCGTCAAGCTGCTGGATCCCGTGCCCTCCGTCGCCAAGGCCGCGCGCAAGCCCGCCGACGACATGGCCGTCATCATCGAGGACCTCATCAAGGTCCTGGACCGCGTCGGCAACGACCTGCGTCGTGGCCGCTACCCCGAGAAGGCGCGCGGGGAGCAGTACGCCTTGCTCCTGCGCGCCGTCGCGGACGACATCGAGGCCTGAGCATGCCTTCAGCTACCAAGGACGCGGTCCTCGGATCCGCCGTCGACCTGGCCCGTGCGGTCGCGGTCGACCTCGCCGAGGACCCCTCCGACGTCGGCGAGTACCTCGGTCTCGTCGTCGAGGGAGAGCGGCTGGTGTCCCACCGGTTCGCCTCCGCCGCGCGCGGCTACCGCGGCTGGGAGTGGACCGTCACGGTGGCGCGCGTGCCCCGCGGCCGCACGGCCACGGTCTGCGAGGCCGAGCTGCTGCCCGGTCCGGACGCCGTGCTCGGCCAGGCCTGGCTCCCGTGGTCGGAGCGGATCCGCCCGGGCGACATCGGCCCCGGCGACGTGCTGCCCTTCAAGGCCGACGACCCGCGCCTCGAGCCCGGGTGGACCCCCACGGGCGACCCCGAGCTGGACGACGTGGCGATCGACGAGCTCGCCCTCGCCCGCATCCGGGTGCTGTCCCCGCAGGGGCGCGACGAGGCCGCCGAGCGCTGGTACCGCGGCCCGCACGGTCCGACGAGCGCCGGCTCGCTGGCGTCCGCGGCCGCGTGCGGCAGCTGCGGCTTCCTGGTCCCGCTCCAGGGGTCGCTCGGCACCGTCTTCGGTGTCTGCGCCAACCAGTGGTCGCCCGACGACGGCACCGTCGTGAGCGTCGACCACGGCTGCGGCGCGCACTCCGAGACCGACTCCGAGGCCCCGCCCACCGACTGGCCCGCCGCCGACCCGCTGATCGACGAGCTCAGCCTCGAGCTGGTGAACCTCACCGAGTCCTCGGCCGCACAGGCGACGAAGGCGGAGGTCGCCGCGCCCGACGAGGCGCCGACCGCGCCGACCGACGACGCCGCCGCCGCGGACGACGCGACGGAGCCGGTGGACACCGTGACCGAGGCGACCACCGCGCCCGACGAGCCCGAGGTCGCGCCCGACGACGCCGAGGTCGCGCCCGACGCGGACGTAGCCGTCGAGCCTGACGCAGCACCCGAGCCCGAGCCCGAGCCCGAGCCCGAGCCCGACGCCGCCGACCAGCCCTCCGCGCGCCCCGACCCGGAGCCGTGACCGCCGACGCCTTCGGGACGGCCGCCCTCCGCGCGGCCGTCCTGGGGGCGTGGCGCGCCTCCCCCGCTCGGCTGCGGGAGGACGCCAACACGGAGGAGGACCACGCCCGCGGCTACTACCGCGACCGGGTCCTGGTCGAGCTGGCGCAGAACGCCGCCGACGCCGCCACCCGCGCGGACGTCCCGGGCCGGCTGCTGCTGCGGCTGGCGCACGCGGACGACGGCACCACCGCGCTGGTCGCCGCGAACACGGGCAGCCCGCTCGACGCCGAGGGCGTCGCGTCGCTGTCGTCCATGCGGGCGTCGTCCAAGCGGGACAGCCACGAGAGGGTGGTCGGCCGGTACGGCGTCGGCTTCGCGGCCGTGCGTGCGGTGGCCGACGAGGTGTCGCTGCTGTCGACCACCGGCGGCGTCCGGTTCTCCGCGCGGGACACGGCCGAGCTGCTGAGCGAGGCGTCCGCGGACGTCCCGGCGCTCGCCGAGGAGGTCCGTCGCCGGGACGGCTCGCTGCCGGCCCTGCGCCTGCCGCTCCCCGCGGACGGCCGCCCGCCCGCGGGCTACGACACCGCGGTGGTCCTCCAGCTGCGCGACGAGGTCGCCGCCGACGAGGTCCGCGCGCTGCTGCGCGAGGTCGGCGACCCGCTCCTGCTGGCCCTGCCGGGGCTGGTGGAGATCGTGGTCGAGGACCACACCTCGGACGCGCCCTCCCGCCGGTTCGCGGACGTCGAGGACCGCTGGGTGGTCGTGTCGGCCGAGGGCGACCTGCCCTACGAGGTGGTCGCCGACCGTCCGGTCGAGGAGCGCGGCGCCCGCACGTGGCGGGTGACGTGGGCGGTCCCGCGCGTGCCGGGCGTGACCTGGCCGGCGGTCGTGCACGCCCCGACGCCCACCGACGAGCCGTGCAGCGTGCCGGCACTTCTGGTCGCCACCCTCCCGCTGGACCCGACGCGCCGGCACGTGGCGCCGGGCCGGCTGGCGGACACCGTCCTGGAGCACGCCGCGACCGCGTACGCGCGGCTGGCGCACGAGCGGGCCGAGGCCGACCACGACCCGCTGTCCCTGGTGCCCGCCGGGCTGGCCGAGGGCACCCTGGACGGCACGTTGCGGGACCTGATCGTCGAGCGGCTCGCGCGGACGCCCCTCCTCCGCCGCGCGGCGGGGTCGGCCGACGGCGACGCCCCCCACCCGCTCGTCGCCCCCGATCGCGCGGTGATGCTCGCGGACGGCGCCGGCGACCACCCGCGGGCGATGGCCGCGCTGGGCCGCCGGGTGGCCGGGCTGGTCGTCGTGCCGGTCGGCCGTGAGGGTCGGGCGCGGGCGCTCGGCGTGGAGGAGCGCAGCCTGGCCGACGTGGTGGAGGAGCTGCCCGCGGTCGACGACGGCTCGTGGGCCGAGCTGTACGACGCGCTGGACCCGCTGGCGGACGACGCGCGGGCGCGCGAGGCCCTCGGGGCGCTCCCGGTGCCCCTCGCCGACGGGCGGGTGGTGCGGGGTGCGCGCGGCCTGGTCCTGCTCGACCCCGCGCAGGCGGCCGCGGTGGGCACCGAGGCCCTGCGCACGCTCGGGCGCTGGGGTCTGCGCGTGGTCGACGCCGGGGCGGCGCACCCGCTGCTCGGGCGCCTGGGCGCAGAGGCTCCCGACGCCCGCGGGCTCCTGGCGCACCCCGCGCTGCGGGCGGCGGTGCTGGAGCAGGCCGACGACGACGACCTCGCGCTGGCCGACGAGGTGACCCACGCGGTCCTCGCCGTCGTGCGGGCGGCAGCAGGCGACTCCGACCGCGGCCCCGGGCACGCACCCTGGCTCGGTCTGCTCACCCTCCCCGCCGCCGACGGCGAGCCGACGCCCGCCCACGGGCTGGTGCTCCCGGGCGGTCCGGCGGCCGACCTGCTGGACCCGCGGGTGCTGGCGCCGGTCACGCTGGAGGCCGTCGAGCGCTGGGGTGCCGCGACCCTCGTCGCCGCCGGCGTCCGCGACGACCTCGCCGTGGTGCACGTCTCCGACGTCGTGGCCGAGCCCGCCGCGATCGACCCGGACGGCACCGACGACGCCGACCTGGCCGCGCAGTCCCTCGACGCCTGGCCCGACTACCTCGCGCACCTGTCCGACACCCTGGGCGCCGGCGAGTACGTGGGGGACGTCGACGCCGTGGCCGACCTCGACGCGGTCGACGCCGACCGCTGGCCCGACGTCCTGGCGCGCCTCGCCGCGGTCCCCGTCCTGCGGCGGACCCTGCTGGACCCGGTGCGCGGCGAGCGCGGGGCGACCGCACGGTCGTACACCGCCTGGTGGCTGCGGGAGCGCGGTCCGGACCAGCTGGGCGGCATCTTCGCCGGCGACACGGACCAGACGGAGCCGACCCTGCGGGACGTGCTGCCCGCGGTCCCGGACGTGCTGCGCGGTCTGGACGCGGCCGTCCAGCGGGCACTCGGCGGCGTGACCGGGTTCGACCAGCTGGACGGCGACGCCTGGGTGCAGGTGCTCGACGCGCTCGGGCACCCCGGGTCCCCGGTGGACGAGCGGACGGCCGTGGCGCTCTGGCGGGGGATCGCGACGGCGGCCGACCGCGCGGACGGCGGACCGGAGGCGCGCCCGGCGGAGCGGATCCCCGCGCTCGTCGCCCCGGCGCAGGTGGCGGTGGTGCACGCCGACGACGCGGCCGTCGCCGACCAGCCCATGTGGTGGCAGCGCACCGACGTGGCGGCGATGGTGCCGGCCACGCGGGCGCACGCGGACGCCCTGGCGGCACTCCTCGACCTGCCGCTGGCCACGGAGCTGGCGGCCGGTGAGGTGGACGACGCCGGCCGTGGCGTGCAGCAGCCGGTGCCGGACGAGGTCTCCGCCCTGGTCGACGACGCCCCGGCCACGTGGTGGGAGCACGACGAGCTGACGGTCGACGGCGCACCGGTGGACTGGTGGGTCACCGGTGAGGGGTCGCAGGCCGTGGTCCGTGCCGTGCACGCGGCGGGTCTGGCGGCGGGGCTGGCGCAGGCCGGTGGGCGCTGGTCGGCCCGGCACGCGATCGAGGCCGTGCTGGTGGCGCCGGCGCGCGGGGCAGAGCTGGTGCTCGGGACCGTCCTCGACGACCCGGCGACCGGGACCGACTAGGGCTGGGCCGGCGGCGCGTCCGTCGGGACGACCGGGGGAGCGGGCCGGTTGCGACGGGCCCACGCGGCACCGAGGAGGCCCAGGACGACCCCCGTCGCGCAGACCCACACGATGTCCCACTCGAGCTCGCCCGTGGCCACCAGGACACCGGTCACGAGCAGCGCCAGCCCCCAGATCCCGGTGCCCACGAGGACCACCCGCTCCAGGTCGATGGCGACCGGAGGGGGAGTGGTGCGGGTGGGATGCAGCAGGGTGGCGAACGGCGAAGGCACGGCAGCAGCGTAGTCGCCCCTGCCGGGGCCTCAGGCGGTCGGTGAGACGGCGAGCGCGGTCGCGGTGGCGTAGGCCTCGGACACGGCGGCCAGGTGGGCCTGCGCCACGTCGCGGGGCACCAGACCCGTCGCCGCGACGCCGTCGAGGTCGTTCTCCTCGTGCGCCATCACCGCGGCCAGGACCGGTCCGTACACCCCGGTCTGGTCGCGCAGGGCGTACGCGATCTGCTCGGACACGCCCGAGCGCTCGACCAGCGACTCCACGGACAGGTGCTCCTGCGCGGCGACCGCCGAGAGGAGACCGACCGTGTACCCGGCGTCCGAACCGATGAGCGTCCCGCACGTCAGTGCGCGGGCGAGGATCGACCAGAGCGCGCCGACCGTCGCCGGCCGCGCGTCGACCAGCGAGGCCATGGCCAGGGCGCTGAGCTGCCGCGGGCCCAGGAGGACGACGGCGTGGCGCACGGAGTCGATCTGGCGCCGCACCCCGGACGCGCTGGAGTTGATCATGGACAGCACGCGCATGCTCAGCTCGGGGTCCGACTCGACCGTGTGGACGACCGACTCGTGGTCGGGCGACTCCGCCGAGAGGAGGCGGACCAGGGTGAGGCACTGGATCTCGCCGGCGCGGAACTCGCGACCGGTGCCCTCCGGGCGGCGCTCGAACATCGGGCCCTGGAGGAGGTCGACGCCGAGGTCGAGGGCGAACGCGATCGACTCGGTCGTCGCGACGCGCTCCCCGATGACGCGGACGTCGGGGTGCTGGTGGGCGCGACCGACCAGGTCCACGAGCCGGTCCTGGGAGCGGCCCATGTGGACCTTCACCACGTCGACCAGGGGGAGCAGGGCGTCCTGCGCGGCCGTGCCGGTGTAGTCGCCGATCGCCAGGCCGTAGCCGAGCAGGCGCAGCGTGATGAGCCGTTCGGCGGTGTCGGGCCGTCCTGCCAGCGATGCGGGGATCTCGAGGGCGAACCCGGAGGAGGCCGCGGGTGCGGGCACCCGGCCCAGGAACAGCCCGGAGGTCGCGCGGAGCATCAGCGGTCGGTCACCGGCGATCGTCGTGGGGTCCAGCGTCGCGTAGGCCTCGTCGAGCTGGTCCTCGACCTGGCTCTCCGGGAGCAGCGCGCCCTCGGCGTCGTGCACCTCGGCCCGCACCGCGTACCCGAAGACCGACCGGTCCGGGTGCACGATCGGCTGCCGCAGCAGGGTGGCGCCGCGCGTGAGGCGGTCGGAATCGTTCAGCACGCTCATGTCTCTCCCCGGTGATGTTCCGTCGACCCACCCATCGGTCGAGGGGGCGAGGACCTGAGGCGTCGGGGAGAGCCTGCTCAGGCGACGGGTGCCCGCAGGGGCCAGTCCCCGTCCAGCACCACCTGGGCGGCGTGACCCGTGCGGGTGTCGATGACGATCGGGGCGAGCAGGTTGACGGTCGGACCGTCCTGCGGGCCCTGCCCGGGGTGGACCACCGCGAGCACGGCGGTGTGCTCGGCGTCCGCGTCCCACGCGAGCGCACCCGCGTCGATCACGGGGGTGTAGTCGGGGAAGTGCGCCGCGGGGCTGACGACGAAGAGGCGCACGGGTGCGTCGGACTCGTCGGCGGGGACGCTGCGCAGCGCGAACAGCACGCCGCCCTCGTCGAGCGCCTCGAGGGAGTACCGCACGTGGCCCGGCAGCCCGAGCAGCGGCGTGGAGAGCTCGAGGAGCGCCGGGACGTCGACCGAGCCGGCGTCGGCGCCGGCCACGCGCACGGTGGCCTCGGCGGTGGGCGTGCTCATCGCAGGAAGTCCAGGAGCGAGGGCTGCAGGACCTTGCTGGCCGCACCGAGGGCGCCCTGGTAGGCGACCTCCTGCATCTGGAGCTCGAGGATCACCTCGGCCAGGTCGATGTCCTCGATGGCGGAGAGCTGCGTCTTCACCGTGAGCTCCTGGTCCTGAAGTGCGCTGGTCGCGGTGATGATCTGGGCGTGCCGTGCACCCACCGAGGAGACCTCCGTGAGCATCGCCTCCATGCGCGAGTCGATGGCGGCGAGGTGGGCCGTCGGGTCACCGCCGGACCGCAGCGTCGCGGCGACCGTGTCCAGCAGCGCGAACACCGAGCCGCTGCCGTTGCCGAACACGGCGGCGCCGTCGGAGTCCACGCGGACGGTGTTGTTCGGGCTGACCCTGCGCTCGACGGGCAGTGCCGTGGGGCTGCCGGAGAACGCGTAGCCGGCGCCGAAGGCCTCGCCCGCGTCGGACGTGCCGGCGAACACGGTGCGGCCCACGTAGGTCGCGTTGGCCTGGTCGAGCAGCGTGTCGCGCACGCCCTCGAGCTCGGAGGCCAGCGCCTCGCGCGACGTCGCGCCCAGCGCACCGTTGCCACCCTGGAGCGTGAGGTCGCGGGCGCGGCGCAGGGCGGCGAGCGACGAGCTCAGCGCGGAGTCCACGGTGGTCAGCCAGGAGTCGCCGTCCGAGGCGTTGCGGGCGTGCTGCGTGACGGCCCGCTGGTCGCCGCGGAGCCGGAGCATGTCCGAGGCGCCCGCCGGGTCGTCGGACGGCAGGTTGATCTTCTTGCCGCTGGACATCTGCGCCTGGAGCCCGGCCATGGCGGACAGGTTGCCCTGGAGGTTGGCCAGCGTCTGGCGCTGGACCGTCTGATGTGTCACACGAGAGATCACTGCGACTACCTCCCCACGAGGCCGGTGCGGTTGATGAGGGTGTCGAGCATCTGGTCGATCGCGGTGAGCACGCGTGCCGCACCCTCGTACGCGCGCTGGTACGCGAGCATGTTCACGGTCTCCTCGTCGGTGTCGACGCTCGCCTGGGCGAGCTGTTGCGCGGCGGCGGTCGCGCGGGCGGACTCCGCCACCTTCGCACGGGAACCCGCCGACGCGGTGCGCACACCGAGCTCGACCACGGTCGTGCTCCACGTGGCGTCGGGGCCGTCGGCCGCCGTGGCCAGCTGGGCGATCTTGTCGCCCACCGAGCCGTCGAGGGCCCCGCCGCCGGGTGCGGCGACCGCGACGCCGGCGGGGTCGGTCACGGCGACGGTGAGCCCGAGCGCCGGCGGTCGTCCCGCGGCGAACGTGAAGAAGTCCCCTCCGGGGGCGCCGGTGCCCGACGTCACCGCGCCTGAGTGCAGCGCGTTGACCTGGGTGGCGATCCTCGTCGCGAGGGCGTCGTACCGCGCCGCGGCCTCCGTGAGGATGCCGCCGGTCCCGGTGCCGTCCGTGGGCGCGAGGGTCGAGAGCAGTCCGGCGACGCGGCCGCCGTCGAGCCCGGCGGAGCGCGTGGGGTGCGCGGCCCACACCACGGTGACGGCCTGGCCGTCGACCGGCGGGACCGCGGTGGCGTCGCCGGTGGCCTGCGCGAAGCTGGTGGCACCCTGCACGGCCAGCGCCTGCGCGCGGTTCCCCGAGACGAGGGCGTTGCCGCCGACGAGCACGTCGACCTGCCCGTCCGGGCGCACGGAGATGGCGGCGCCGGCGAGCGCGGACAGCGACGTGACGAGCTGGTCGCGCTGGTCGGCGAGCTCGTGCGCCGTGCCGCCGCCGTTGGTGATGGACAGGATGCGGCCGTTGAGGTCGGCGACGCTGGCCGCGGTGGTGTTCACCTGGTCCACCAGGGCGACCGTGGAGGAGCGGGCCTGCGTCCACTGCGTCCGTGCCGCGTTGTGGAGGGTGCCGATCCGGTCCACGACCGCGCGGGCGTCCTCGAGCAGCACGGCCTTGGCCGACCCCTTGTCGGGGGTGTTGGCGACGTCGTGCCAGGCGCCCCAGAACGTGGACAGCTGGCTGGACAGGCCCGTGGTCCCCGGCTCGCCGACGCTGGTCTCCAGCGCGGCGTACGCCTCGGCGCGGGCAGAGAGGTAGGAGGCGCCCGACGTCTGCGTGCGCAGGCGGGCGTCGAGGAACACGTCGGCGAGCCGGTCGATGCCCGAGACGCGCGTCCCCTCGCCGGTGCCGTCGGACGTCGAGAACATCGACGGGACGGTCGCGGCAGGGAGTGCCGCCAGCGTCGCGCGCTGCCGGGTGTACCCGACGGTGTTGGCGTTGGCGATGTTCTGCCCAGCGACGTCGAGCGCCTGCCGCTGCGCGATGAGCGAGCTGAGGGCGGTGCCGAGGCCGGAGAAGGTGCTCACGGGTGCCCTTACAGCGATCGGTCGACGAGCTGGGCGGTGGGTGCTGCGCCGGCGGCGTGACCGGAGCCGTCGTACGTGTGCACCTCCTGCAAGGACAGGAGCGTCTCCTGGGTGGCGCGGTGGGACATGGCCAGCAGCTCGCGGTTGCCGTCCGCGAGCATCGAGATCTCGGTGGTGAGGGACGCGAACGCGTCGCGGTGCGCGCGCAGGAGCTCGTCCCAGGGGGCGGGCGCCCGGTCCGCGAGCTCGGCGAGGCTGGAGCCGGGAGCGAGGCCGAGCATGGCGGCGACGGCGTCGGCCTCCGCGGCCCGGCCGAGCTCGGCCGAGCGGATCTCGTCGAGGACGGTCTCCACCTCACGGGTGGCGTGGCCGAGCCAGCGGCTGCGGCCGCTGGTGAGGATCATCTGCTCCTCCTCCAGCTTGAACAGGAGCAGCTCCAACAGGGTGCGCTCGCGCCAGAGCACGTCGGACAGCCGGGTCAGTGCCATCGAGCTCCACCTCCTCTCTTCCCGGGCGTGAAAGGCCACGGTGCTTCTGCAGCCACCTATCGGGTGGTCACCCCCGCATCGTGACTGTTCCGGGTCGACGAGTTCTGCGACGTGTGCCCGGATTTGTGACGGCGCGCCCATGACAGTACGGCTCAGCACCCATGACTTGGGCACAGTCGAAGCGCTTCCGAACTGGACGATCGTCCTACTTTCCCAGTCAGAGGTGTGGCCACGCTCCCATGACTGTGATCTACGTCACAGTGCCTGCAACCGGGTGGTAGCACCCCCCGACGGATCCCGCATGATCACGCGGGAGAACCGCGAATAACGATTCACTGGCCTCACAGCGTGCTCATATGTTGGTGCCGATGGTCCCCTAAAGACGTCGCCCCGGGCTACCGAGCGACTGCGGGTGACCAACTCCGCAGCCTCCGTCGACGACCTCGTCCTCGCGAACCTGCCCCTCATCGGGTACGCCGTGAGCGAGCTCCTGCACCGCGTCCCGCCGAGCGTGTCGCGCGACGAGCTCGCCTCGGCCGGCAGCCTCGCGCTGGTGCTGGCGGCCCGCGCCTACGACCCGACGACGGGGGTGCCGTTCGCGCGGTACGCCTCTCTGCGGATCCGCGGCGCGCTGCTCGACGAGCTGCGGTCCATGGACTGGGCGTCACGCGGAGCCCGGCAGCGGGTCCGCGAGCTGGCCGCCACCTCCGAGCGGCTGACCGCCGCCCTGGGGCGCGCACCGAGCCGGACCGAGCTGGCCGGCGCCATGGGTACCGACGTCGCCGCGGTCGACCGCGCCGCGCAGGAGACCGCCCGCCGCGTGCTGAGCATCGACGCCGCCGACCCCGCCGTCACGGACATGGTCCGCGACGACTCGCCCAACCCGGAGGAGGCCCTGCTCACCGCGGAGCGCCTGCACTGGCTGCGCGCCGCGGTGCACACGCTGCCCGAGCGGCTGCGCGTCGTGGTCGAGGGCATCTTCCTCCAGGACCGCTCCGTGGCCGAGCTGGCCGACGAGCTCGGCGTCACGCAGTCCCGCATCAGCCAGCTGCGCACCGAGGCCCTGAGCCTGCTGCGCGACGGGCTGAACGCCAACCTCGAGCCCGACCTCGTCCACACGGGCGAGCGCCCGGACGGCGTGGCCGAGCGTCGCCGGCAGATGTACTTCGCCTCCGTCGCCGCACGGGCCGCCATGGCGAGCACCCCGTCCGCCGTGCCGGGCGTGGTGCCGACGCAGCGCGCCGCGGCCATGCCGGCCGTCTCGGCCTGACCAGAAAAAACTCGTCGGTCAGAACTTCTCAGACCGACGCGGGGCAGCCGATGGACAGGTCAAGCCCACGGATGGGCTGTTCGGACCCGATTCAAGGAGGAAGATCACGATGGGTCTCTCGATCAACCAGAACATCGCGGCAGTCAACTCGTACCGCAACCTGTCCAACACGCAGAACGACCTCAGCAAGTCGCTGGAGAAGCTCTCGTCCGGTTTCCGCATCAACCGCGCAGCGGACGACGCGGCCGGCCTGGCGATCTCCGAGGGCCTGCGCTCGCAGGTCGGTGGCCTGAAGGTCGCCGCCCGCAACGCCCAGGACGGCATCTCGGTCGTGCAGACCGCTGAAGGCGCCCTGACCGAGGTCCACGCCATCCTGCAGCGCCAGCGCGACCTGGCCGTCCAGGCCGGTAACGACTCGAACAACGCCGACGCCCGCACCAACATCAAGGCCGAGTCGGACAGCCTGTCCGAGGAGCTGACCCGGATCGCCGACTCCACCAACTTCAACGGCGCCGACCTGCTCAAGGGCGGCACCATGACGTTCCAGGTCGGCGCGGGCAGCGATGCCACGACCAGCCAGATCGACGTCGACCTCGCGGACATCTCCGGGCTGGGTGCCACGATCGGCGCGCTGACCTTCGACACCGCCGCGAACGCCCTCACCACGATCTCGGCCATCGACGACGAGATCAAGGCGGTCTCGACCGCTCGCGCCGAGCTCGGTGCGACGCAGAACCGGTTCGAGCACACCGTCAAGAACATCAACGTCTCGGTCGAGAACCTGTCCGCCTCGGAGAGCCGGATCCGCGACACCGACATGGCGTCCGAGATGGTCTCGTTCACCCGCGCGCAGATCCTGTCGCAGGCCGGTACGGCGATGCTCGCGCAGGCCAACCAGATCCCCCAGGGCGTGCTCTCCCTCCTGCGGTGATCCTGACCTGGGCCGCGGGTGACCCCCGCGGCCCAGGGCTCCACCCCACCGGTGGCGGGCAGGCCCACAGCCGCCCGCCACCGGTGCACCACCCGACTGCGCACTCCCCACCCTCTCGGACGGACGGCTCATGGCATCCCTCGGCATCGACGGCCTGGTGAGCGGTCTCGACACGACCTCGCTCATCAACAGCCTGATGTCGGCCGAGGCCATGCCGCAGACCCTGCTCAAGTCGAAGCAGTC
Source organism: Cellulomonas humilata (assembly GCF_013359775.1). GTDB lineage: Bacteria > Actinomycetota > Actinomycetes > Actinomycetales > Cellulomonadaceae > Cellulomonas > Cellulomonas humilata. The sequence goes on from NZ_JABMCI010000069.1 coordinate 190,118, forward strand.
CTCCACCACCACGATGGTGACCGCGCTGCAGGCGCTGAACGCCAAGGTCTCCTCGCTCGGCGACGCCGCGGCGAAGGCCGCGAAGGCCACGTCCTGGAACGCCACCGCGGCCACCACGTCGGCCCCGTCCGTCACGGCGACCACCACGACCGACGCCGCGCCGACCGCCCTGAGCTTCACGGTCGACGCGATCGCGCAGAGCCAGGTCTCGCTCACGGCGGGGTTCGCCACCCTGGCCGAGTTCACCGGCGGCGCGTCCACCGTGACGATCAAGAAGTCGGACGGCACCTTCACGGAGGTCGCCGTCGGCGCCGACGCCGCCGCGACGGCTCGCGCCATCTCCTCGTCGGCCGCGGGTGTCTCGGCGGTCGCCGTGACCGTCGACGGCTCCACCCGCTTCCAGCTGACCAGCACGGCCACAGGCGCCACCTCGGGGTTCGAGGTCTTCGCCGGCACCCGGGCCGAGGCCGAGGCGGGGACTGTCACCGCGAAGGCCCTGACGCCCATCCGCGCCGCGCAGGACGCGAGGATCACGCTCTGGCCGGGCACCGGTGCGGCGGCGAAGCAGGCGACCTCCGCGACGAACACGTTCTCCGACGTGCTGACCGGCACCAGCATCACGGTGTCCAAGGTCGAGGCCGACCCGGTCACCCTCACGGTCGCGCGGGACACGGCCGCGCTGACCGCGCTCGCCTCGGGTCTCGTCGGCTCGCTCGGGGTCGTGCTCTCGGAGATCTCGTCGCGCAGCGCGACGATCACGACGACCGACAGCGACGGCCGTGCGCGAGTGACCGGCGGCTTGTTCTCCGGCGACAGCGCGGTGCGCGGGCTCCAGCAGCAGCTGTCGTCCGCCGCCTCCTACGGCGTCGACGGCATCTCCCCGTCGGAGGTCGGCATCACGGTCGCCCGGGACGGCACCTTCGCGTTCGACAGCGCCAAGTTCGCCACCGCGCTCGCGGCGGACCCCGAGAAGGTGCAGAAGGTGATCGCCGGCCTCGCGCAGCGCGTCGCGGACGTGGCCACGAGCACCAGCGACAAGTACGACGGCTCCCTGACGCGCAAGATCACCGGTCAGCAGTCGTTGGTCACCGACCTCGGCAAGCAGATCGAGAGCTGGGACACCCGGCTCGCCCTGCGCCGGGACTCCTTGCAGAAGACCTACTCCGCCCTCGAGGTCACTCTCTCGGGCTTGCAGTCGCAGTCGTCGTGGCTGTCCAGCCAGCTCGCCTCACTGTCGTCCTCCAGCTGACCCGACCCAGTCCGACCGATCGAAGGGCACCTCTCATGCACAGCGTCCGCTCCCGGTACGTGACCTCCGCGGTCGAGACCGTCGGCCCCGCCCGCCTGCTCACCATGCTGTACGACCGGATGCTGCTCGACGTCGACCGCGGCGTCGAGGCGCTCCAGTCCGGCGACCGGGTGGAGGCCAGCACCCACCTCCAGCACGCTCAGGAGATCGTCGCCGAGCTCATGGTCAGCCTCCAGCCGGACGGCTGGGAGGGCGGCGAGCAGCTGATGGCGATCTACCGGTACCTCCTGGCCGAGCTCATCGGTGCCAGCGCCCACGGCGACGCCGACCGCGCGCGGACGTGCCGGGACCTCGTGCTCCCGCTCGCGGACGCCTGGCACGCGGCCGCGGACGAGCTCACGCGGGCTGCCGCACCGGCTGCCCTGACCGTCCCCGTCGCGACGACCGACGCCGTGATGGGCGCCAGGCTCCTCGGCGTCGGCTGACATGGCCACCGTGACGTCGGGCGCGCCCGCCGGCGCGGTGACCGACCTGTGGGTCGCCGCCTGGTCGGAGGCCCTCGACGAGCTGGAGCTGGACCTCGCGGGTGCCGAGGCCGTGCTCCGCGACGCCCACCTCGCCAGCGTCGGCGAGGTCGCGCGCGCCGCCGCGTGGCACCCCCGCAGCGACCTCGGTCCGCTGCCCGCAGCCCTGCACGTCCGCGCGCAGGCGCTCCTGGACCGCCAGCTCGACACCGCCCGGCGCACCGCCGAGGCGATCACGCGCAGCCGCCGGCAGATCGCCGCGACGCGCGCCCTGCAGGGCCGCCCGGCGGACACCGCCGCGGTCTACGTCGACGCCGAGGCCTGAGCCCGCCCGACCGAACGGGTGAAGCGGGACCGGGGTCGCCGGAAGTCCTACACAGGGGCCCCCGCCAGTCGATGGGTGGACTGAGCACGGATCGCTCGCACAGCAGGCCACGGATCGGCCGACCTCGTTCCTCGTCGGTGAGGGTGGGTCCCGTCATGGGCATGTTCGACTCCGTGAGCTCCGTCGCGCTGAACAGCGCGCTCGACGGTCTCGCCCTGCGCCAGCGCGTCATCGCGAACAACGTCGCGAACATCCAGACGCCCGGCTACCACGCGCAGCGGGTCTCGTTCGAGGACGAGCTGTCGCAGGCGGTGCGGCACGGCGGCGGCGCGGTCACCGCGCAGGTGGCCCGGTCGCTGGAGCCGACGCGCGAGGACGGCAACAACGTCAACCTCGACACCGAGACGCTGCTCAACGTCGACACCAACCTGCGCTACCAGCTGGCGACCCAGGCGATCTCCGGGCAGTTCGCCTCGGTGCGCGCCGCGATGCGGACCAGCTGATGACGATCTTCGGCGCCATCGGCATCGCGAGCACCGGCCTGACCGTGCACCGCAAGTGGCTCGACGCCGTGAGCGACAACCTGGCGAACGTGAGCACGGTCCGGGGTACCGGCGAGGACGCGTTCCGGCAGAAGTACGTGGTCGCCCAGGAGATCCAGGGGGGCGGCGGCGTGCAGGTGGCCGCCACCGTCGAGGGCTCCGCGGAGGGCCGGCTCGTCTACGAGCCCGACCACCCGCTGGCCGACGAGCAGGGCTACGTGCGCTACCCCGACATCGACATGTCCAGCCAGATGACCCAGCTGATCATGGCCCAGCGCGGCTACCAGGCGAACGCCGCCGTGGTGGACCGCGCCAAGGAGACCTACGCAGCCGCCCTCCAGATCGGACGATGAGCATGAGCCTCGCCCTCACCGCGGTGTCCGCGGTCAGCCCCACCTCCTTCGTCGGCCCCACCGCCGCGACGACGGCTGCCGACCCCGCGTCGGGCGCCGGGTTCGCCTCGGTGCTCGGCTCGATCGACCAGCTCCAGGGGCTCCAGTCCACGTCCAACAACCTCGCCGTGCAGGCCGTGACCGGTGACCTCGACGACATCCACGACTACACGATCGCCGCGGCCGAGGCGTCGACGGCGATCGAGCTGACCGCCGCGGTGCGCAACAAGGCCGTCGAGGCGTTCTCCGAGATCATGCGGATGCAGGCCTGATGCCCGCGCAGATGCAGGCGGCCATGAGCCGGATGACGGCGGCCGCCAAGGAGTTCTCGCTCGCCCAGCGCACGCTCGTGATCATCGGCGTCGCGGTGCTCGTGCTCGGCGCCGTGGCGCTGAGCAGCTGGCTGTCCAAGCCGACCATGAGCCCGCTGTTCACCAGCCTGTCCGGCGCGGACGCCAGCGCGGTCGTCGACGAGCTCGAGTCGGCGGGCGTCTCCTACCAGCTCACCGACGGCGGCTCCACGGTGCTGGTGCCGGCCGACCAGCTCTACAACCAGCGCATCAAGCTCGCCGCGGCCGGTCTGCCCACCAACTCCGACGGCGGCGGGTACTCGCTGCTGGACGACATGCCGATGACCTCCTCGGAGTTCCAGCAGCAGAAGACCTACCAGCGCGCGCTCGAGGGCGAGCTGGCCAAGACGATCAGCGCGATCGACGGCGTCGACGCGGCGACCGTGCGGCTGGCCATGCCCGAGGACTCGGTGTTCGTCTCCGAGAAGGCGGACCCGACGGCGTCGGTGTTCGTGCGGACCCGTGCCGGTGCCACGCTCGGCGCCGACCAGGTGCAGTCGATCGTCCACCTGGTGTCCGCGGGCATCGAGGGGATGGAGCCCAACGACGTCGCCGTCGTCGACTCCGCCGGTCAGGTGCTCTCCGCCGTCGGCACGGGTGCCACGGGCGGCGGGCTCGCGGGCCGGCAGACCAACGAGTACGAGGAGCGCGTGCGCAGCGCGGTCCAGTCGCTGCTCGACCAGGTGGTCGGTGCGGGCCACTCGGCCGTCACGGTGACCGCCGAGCTCGACTACGACGAGTCCCAGCGGACCCTGGAGCAGTTCTCCGTCAGCGAGGGGACGCCGCCGCTCGCGTCGTCCACCACGAAGGAGGACTACACCGGCTCCGGGGGGACCGCCACCGGCGTGCTGGGCCCCGACAACATCGCGGTGCCGGAGGGCGCGTCCGGGACGGGCACCTACACGTCGACCACCGAGGACGTCACCAACGCGGTGAACAAGAGCACCGAGGTGACCACGGCGGCGCCCGGCGCCGTCGAGCGTCAGTCGGTCGCGGTCGCGGTGGACACCGAGGCTGTCGCCGGGATCGACATGGCGGACCTCTCGCAGATGCTCGCGGCCGCCGCGGGCATCGACACCGAGCGCGGCGACACGATCGCGGTGCAGAGCATGGCGTTCGACACCTCGCAGGCGGAGTCGGCCGAAGAGGCGTTCGCCGCGGCGGACGCCGACGCGAAGGCCGCCGCCAGCTCGTCCTTCATCCGGCAGGCCGCGATCGCGGGGGCCGCCCTGCTGCTGGTCATCATCGTGGTCATCGCGCTGGCCCGCCGGTCCGGCAAGTCCCGCCGGACGGCGATCGACCTGGGCGAGATCCCCCTCGGCCGTGGCCCGCACGACCCGCTCGGGATCGAGGGCGTGTCCGCCGACGACCTGCCGGCGCTCCCGGCGGCACCCCGCCAGCTCGCCCCTGACCCGGTGGCGGTCAAGCGCGCCGAGATCGGTGCGCTCGCGGACGACCAGCCCGAAGAGGTCGCCGACCTGCTGCGGGGCTGGCTCGTGGGCTCCGGCTCGTCGTCGGGACGTGGCCGGTGAGCACGCTGACGGGGTCGCAGAAGGCGGCGATGCTCCTGGTCCAGCTGGGCCGGGACCGCGCGGCGCGTGTGATGGCGCAGCTGGACGTCGCGGAGATCGAGGAGCTGACCGCGGAGATCCTCCGGCTGGACCGCGTCGACCAGGCGATGGCCGACGAGGTGCTCGAGGAGTTCTACGCGGCGTCGGTCATCGGACCGGGCGTGGGTGGTGGGCTCCTGCTGGCGCAGCACCTGCTGGAGGCGTCCCTGGGCGTCGAGCAGGCCGCCGGGATGATGGAGCGGCTCCAGACGAGCATGGCCGGTCAGCCGTTCGAGTTCCTCCAGCAGGCCGACGCCCGGCAGGTGATCTCGCTGCTGTCCGGCGAGCACCCCCAGGCGATCGCCCTGGTGCTGGCCCACCTGCGTCCCGAGCACGCGTCCGCGATCCTCGCGGGGCTCGAGCGGGACCTGCAGGGCGAGGTCGCGCACCGGATCGCGCTCATGGAGCGGGCGTCGCCCGACGTGGTCGCCGTGATCGCCGACTCGCTCCAGCGCAAGGCCTCGACGGTGCTGGCGCCGCGCGAGCTGGCCCCCGTCGGGGGTGTGCAGCCGCTCGTGGAGATCATCAACCGCGCCGACCCGACCACGGAGAAGCTGATCCTCGAGGGGCTGTCCAGCCGCGACGAGGCGCTGGCCGAAGAGGTCCGCAGCCGGATGTTCGTGTTCGGCGACATCGTCCTGCTCGAGGACCGTGCGATGCAGCTGGTCCTGCGGCAGGTGGAGACGCCCGAGCTCTCCGTGGCGCTCAAGGGCGTCTCGGACGAGGTGCGCGAGACCGTGCTGCGCAACCTGTCCGAGCGTGCCCGGGAGAACCTCGTGGAGGAGATCGACCTGCTCGGCCCGGTGCGGCTGTCGCAGGTGGAGGACGCCCGTGCCGGGATCGTCCAGGTGATCCGCCGGCTCGAGGAGAGCGGGCAGATCGTGATCCGTCGCGACGGGGAGGATGAGTACGTTGCGTGAGCAGCTGTCGTTCGTGCCCCTCGGCGCGCCCGCCGCCTCGGTGCGCGCGCAGGTCGCCACCGCGTTCCGCCCTGCCGTCCTCGACGTGCCCCGGGTGGACGTCGCGGTCCGCGAGTCCTCCCGCGCCGCGGGGTTCGCGGCCGGGTTCGCCGCCGGAGCCCGTGAGGCCGCCGCGTCCGCCGCGGTGGAGGC
>NZ_JABMCI010000070.1 GCF_013359775.1 Cellulomonas humilata
CCTGACGGGCCGCCTCGTCCGCCGCCGCGCGGGCCGCGGCCGCCTCAGCGGCGACCCGCTCCGCCTCGATGCGCTGCTCCTCCGCGAGCCGAGCCTGCGCGAGGGTCGCGGCGGCGGCGGCGAGGCGCTCGCTGACCGCGGCGGTCCGGGTGCGCAGGTCCGCGAGCGTCACCGCGGGCAGACCGGCCGACGCGTCCCCGTCCAGCAGGGCCGTCACCGCCGCGACCGTGCTCGCGACCTCCGCGAGGGCGGCGGAACGCCCGTCCACCTCCTCGAGCCCGGAGCCCACGGGCAGCGACGACGCCGTGGCGACGGGCTCCGCAGCGGCCGCCTCGAGCGCGGTCACCTGCGCCTGCGCCGTGCACGGTGCGTCGGCGCCGAACAGCCCGGCACCCGCCGCGATCGCCTCTTCCTCCGCGGCCAGCACCAGGTCGGTGACCACCGTGTTGGCGAGCGTGTGGCCCAGCCCTTGTCGGGCAGGCTCCGCATTGACCAGCACCTCGTCGGCGTAGACGGCGGCGAGGTTCTCGCCGCCGGCCCGCTCGAGGCGGATCTCCGTGCCCGCCGGCAGCAGCTCCTCGAGGGCCTGCGCCGACTCCTCGCCCAGGCACTCGTCCAGGCCCGGCGAGTCCAGCCCGAGCAGGGTCACCGTGGTGGACGTCCCGGCCTGCTCCACCTCGATCGTGTTCCCGTCGACCACGCCGACCACGGTGACGGCGTCGTCACCGGCGCCCGCTCCGGTGTCGGCGGCGGACGCCACGGCGCAGCCCGTCGTGGTGGTCACGACGAGGAGGCCGAGCAGGACGACGAGCGGTCGGCGGGGACGCATGCCCGCCCATCGGCTGTCCGCCGCGCGCAGTTGACGGCCGATGTCCCGATTCCTCCGTCCGGCGCACCGAACGGGCAGGTCAGCGCACTCAGGCGACCGCGGCGCCCCGCTCGCCGCGCACGCGGACGATCGCGGTGGCCAGACCGGTCACACCCGCCAGAGCGTCCACGCGCACCAGGGCGTCTGTGCCGCGGTCCCGGTGCAGGGCCACGAGCTCGGCCAGCAGGTCCGGGTGCGGGACGGGCACCGTGGCGTCCAGCAGCGTCTCCGTGCCCTCCGTCACCAGGTACGCGATGGCCGGGCCGAACTCGTCGGCGGGCGCGACGCGGAACCGCACCGAGCCGACCTCGACGGGCGCGGGCAGCGCCTGACCGCGCACGTGACCGATCTCGAGCAGGTCGCGGATCGCCTTGGCTCCGGCCGCGTCCAGCCCCGCGGACGCGTCCAGAGAGTCCAGGTCCGCCAGGACGACGCACCCCTCGGCGGGCTCGTCGGACCCCGGGTGCCACGAGGCGTCGACCTCGAGCGCGAGGAAGCCGCCGCTCACCGAGAACGCGTCCCGGATGAGCGCCGCCCGCTCGTCGGCCGACATCCCGCGCAGGGGGTGGCGGCGGGTGGAGCCGGCGGAACCGCAGGAGCAGGACAGAGTGATCATGTCCACCAGGGTGCAGCCGACCACTGACACTCGGCGGCGCACACGCCGCGCGACCCGTCATCGGACGCCGAACGCGTCGATCACCTCCTGGCTGACCCGGTTGCCCCCGTCGTCCCACGCGGCGACCCGCAGCGAGACCGACGAGGCGTTCCGCCGCGGCACCGACAGGTCCGCGGTCCACCCGTCTCCCCGGCGCTCGGGGCGGACACGGACAGTGGACCAGGTGGTGCCGCCGTCGTAGCTGACCTCCAGGCTCGTCCCGCGGACCGATCCTCCGCGCAGCGCGCCCTCCGGGAACGCCGCGGTCAGCCCCACGGTGGTGCTCCGGCCCGCCCGCACGGTGCCGTCCAGGGCGGTGTCGACGTCGTAGCCCACCTGCAGCAGCGGCAGGACGACCGGCATGCCGTCGTCGGAGGCGTCGGCCTGGTCGGCGACGAACGTCCAGTCCGACCGGGAGCGGGTGGAGTAGGCCCAGAGCGACCCGTCGTGCCCGACGTCCTGCGTGAACCGGTAGGACTGCACGCCCGTCGCCTCGGGCACCTCCTCGTAGACCGCCTGGTCGGGCGACTCCCCGAGCAGCTGGTCGCCCGCGTACAGGCGGGAGGTCGTCGGCACCGAGCCCCAGTCGTACGACCCGGTGATCCCGCCGCGACCGCTGGAGAGCGGCACGTTCACCGTGAACCAGGTGCCGGTGTGGGACGGCAGCCAGTACCCCGCACCCGTGTGCGGTGCGGTGACCGGCGCGAACCAGTCGACCGTCGTCCGCGAGCCGGCCGTCAACGACTCCTGCGTGCCGCGCTGCTCCCACCCGGAGCTGTGCCAGACGTCCTGGTACCAGGTGTTGCCGGCGTACGTCGAGACGTAGTCGGTCCGGGTGCTCGCGGTGCCCTGCGGCTCCGGGACGGCGAGACACGGCGGCCACTGGTAGCTGCGGCAGTCGTACCGGGCCTCCCACGCGAGGCGCTCGCTGGTGTCGGTGAACCGGTTGGTGACCGTCGCCAGGTCGCGGTCCCGGGGTGCGAGAGCGAGGTTCCCCGGGATCGCGCCCGGGTAGCTCTTCGCGACGTCGTACAGGTACGTCGGGAACTCGAGCGCGTCGCCCTGGATGCTCAGCCGGCCCGTGGCCGCGGCCGCGACCAAGCCCGCGCCCTCGTCGGCAGGCACGGAGACCACGGGCAGGTCCACGCCGCCCACCCACTCGACCAGCGTCCCGGGAGCGTCCGCGACGACGACGAGCAGCGCTGCGCCGTGCTCGGCGGCGGTCGTCGCGCGGGTCAGCGGGTCCACCGCGTCGCTGCGCGTCACGAGCACCGCCTTCCCGGCGACGTCGACGCCCGCGTACTCGTCGGCCGAGCCGGTCCCGACGAACACCCCGGACAGCCGCACCCGACCGTCCAGGCGCGTCGACCCCGACTGGTACACCGGGGAGATCGCGGTGCGGCGTGGGGTCGTGGCGACGAGATCGAGCAGCGGCTCGCCTGTGCGCCAGCGGACGGCGAAGTCGTACTGGCCGCCCGCCACCGGGCCGGTCGGCGCCGCGAACATCGAGTCGACGTCCGCCGGTGCCTGGTAGGCCGCGCTGAACGAGCCGTACGGTCCGCCGGTGCCGGAGTCGTGGAAGAACTGGAGCCGCCGGTAGCTGGGCTCGCTCTCCTTCGGGGTCCGCAGCGTGATCGGGTTGGCGGCGCGGGCGTCGAGCACGATGCTCGTGTCGCTCCCGTCGATCACCAGGTGCGGGTTCCCGACGAGCGCGACACCCTTCGAGCCGTCGCCGCCCACACCGGCGACCTTCAGGAACGCCATGGCGACGTACACGCCGGGTTCCAGCCGCTGGGTCGGGACCGCACCGGTGGAGGGGTCGACGGGGAGGTCGATCACGTAGTCGGTGCCGTACCGGTAGAGCGCGATCGACCCGACGGCGGGCGCTCCCGCGCGGTCGAGCACGGTGACGTCGAGGTCGTACCGCTCGGGCTCCTTGACCAGCGCGGTCGCGGTTCGGACGGTGACGCCGGTCTCCAGGTCGGTGCCCACGATCGCGCCGGTGAACTGGCCGGTGCCGGGCAGGTCGTCCGCGTCCGCGGTGAACGTCACGGTCGCGGTGCCGTGCGCAGGGACGAGCACCTGCGTGGCCGACAGAGCAAGGGGGTTCGACGCACCGTCGGGCCCGACGAGGTCGGCGTCGAGGTCCAGCGTGACGTCCGCGGCGGTGTCGTTCGTGTACGTGACGGTCCTGCTCACCGGCTCGTCGCCGTCGTGCGGGTAGTCGTACGAGCCGAGCAGCTGCGAGCCCGAGGCGTCGACCCCGTCGAGCGCCCCCGGGATCCACAGCCGGCCGGAACCCACCTGGTACGGCGTCGTGCCCGCGAGCGCCGCGGTGGAGGAGACCAGCGCCTCCTTCAGCCGCTGCCCACGCCACTGCGGGTGCGACGCGGCCAGGATCGCCGCTGCACCGGCCACGTGCGGCGCCGCCATGGAGGTGCCGGACATGGTCTGGTACCAGCCCTCGCCGGCGGAGGTCTGCGAGCGCGCGGCGGTGATCTCGACGCCGGGGGCTGCGAGGTCCGGCTTGAGGCCGTGGTCGCCCGCGCGCGGACCCTGGCTGGAGAAGTCGGCGCGCTGGTCGAGGTCGTCGACGGCTCCGACGGTCAGCGCGGCGTCGGAGGTGCCGGGGCTGCCGAGCGAGCCGGGGTAGTAGCTGTTCCCCGCCGCGACGACGAAGAGTGTCCCGGACTCCTCGCTGATGCGCGTCAGCGCCTGGGCCATCGGGTCCGTGCCGTCGTTGAGCATGTCGTCGCCGAGGCTCATGGAGACGACGTCCGCGCGCTGCGCGGCCCACTCCATCCCGGCGATGATCCAGGAGTCCTGGCCGTACCCGTCGTCGCCGAGCACCTTGCCGATCAGCAGCTCCGCCCCCGGCGCGACGCCCGGGTACGCACCGTCGCTCGCCGCGCCCGAGCCGGCGACGGTCGACGCGACGTGCGTGCCGTGGCCCTGCGGGTCCGTCACCTCCTCGCCGGGGACGAACGACACCGCCTCCGCGATCGCGTCGGCGACGTCGGGGTGCGTGACATCGATGCCGGTGTCCAGCACCGCGACCGTCGCGCCGGTGCCGTCGTACCCCGCGGCCCACGCCTGGGGGGCGCCCACCTGCGGCACGCTCACGTCGAGGTAGCCCGTGACCTGGCCGTCGAGCCAGATCTTCTCGATGCCCTGCCCGAACCCACCGCCGCCCGCGAACGACCGCGCCTCCGTGTCGGGAGCCGAGACCGCCGCCCAGAACGACGCCGCCTGGTCCTTGTCCGCGCCGAGCGCCTGACCGTCGATGCTCGGCAGCGCGACGACGTCCTCGACCCCGGGCAGTGCCGCGCCGAACGAGCGGGCGGTCGGCGCGGAGGCGTACTCGACGATCAGCGGGACCGCGTCGCGCCGGGCGTCGTCGTACCCGATCTCGATCAGGTGCGACACGTTGAACAGCCGCCGGTCCAGTGCGCCCGACGCCAGGTACGGCAGCGCCGAGTCGGGGATCACGTACAGGTCGTCGCCGAGCTGCTGCGTCTGCACGCCGCCCGTCGCTCCGTCGGCCTGCCGGACGGCCACCGCGAGCGTGCCGTCGGCCGCCGTGCTGACGTCGACGACGTCGCCGGTGATCAGGGTGACCGACGTCCCCGCGCTCGGCGACGGCGAGGTCGCACCACCGACGGGCTCTCCTGCGGCACTCGTGGCGGTCGCGGTGGCCAGGGTCACGGCGAGGAGCAGGGCGGCGCTGCGTCCGGGGTGGAGTCTCATGGCGTCGCGGCCTCTCTGCGGTGTCGATCGGGGTGCTCGGACCTTGGCAGCGCGATCACGACACCGACAAGACGGACCAACCGGCGGGTTTACGACATGGCACATATCCGCCAGACTCCGACCGAACGCCCTGACGGAGGAGTGCCATGCTCGACGACGTGCTCGGACTGTCCGCCGAGGAGGCCCTCGCCTACCGCGACCTCGTCGCGATCGCGTCGACGTCCGGTGAGGAGATGGCGGCGCGGCTGTCCGTCTCCCCGGCCGACGCCGACCGGGTGCTGCGCGCGCTCGAGGTGCACGGGCTGGTGGCGCGCTCGGGGAACGACTCCCGCCGGTACGTGGCCGAGCCGCCGTCCATCGCCCTCGGTGCGCTCCTGGCCAGACGGCAGGACGAGGTCCGCCTCGCCGAGCTCGAGCTGGGCCGGCTCGACGAGGTCTACCGCAACGCCTCCGAGGGCCGCGGGCCCACGGACGTCATCGACGTCGTCCGTGGCGCCGACGCCGTCCGGCAGCGGTTCGAGCAGGTGCAGCTGGGCGCCCGCGAGGAGGTGCTCGCGTTCGTCAAGCCACCCGTCGCGGTCACCAGCGCCCAGGACAACACCGCCGAGGACCAGGCCGTCGCCCGCGGCGTCCAGTACCGCATCGTCCTGGAGCGCTCGATGCTCGACGCGGACCGCACGACGATCCAGCAGGCCACCGACGCCGCGCGGGCGGGTGAGCGCGTGCGGGTGGCCGACGCCGTCCCGCTCAAGCTCGTCGTCATCGACCGTCGCCTCGCCTACCTCCCCCTCGCCAGCGACCCCGGCCGGGCCGCCGCGGGGGCGCTCCTGGTGCACGAGAGCGGGCTGCTCGACGCGCTGGTCGCCCTCTTCGAGGCGGTGTGGGAGCGCGCGACGCCGCTGGTCTCCTCGCCGGACCAGGTGCCGGAGGGGATGGCCAAGGACCTCGACGAGATCGACGCGCAGGTGCTGAGCCTGCTGCTCGCGGGCCTGACCGACCAGGCCGTGGCCAGCCACCTCGACCTGTCGCTGCGGACGGTCCAGCGCCGGGTCCGCTACCTCATGGACCTGGCCGGTGTGGAGACCCGCGTGCAGCTGGGCTGGCAGGCGGCCCGCCGCTGGGAGTGAGCTCCGGTCAGGCGGGCGGTTCCCAGCGCTGCATCCCCGCTGCGGCGCGCGCCGACGCGGCGTCGGGCACGGCCCGCAGCAGCAGGTCGCGCGCCACCGCGGCAGGTCCGGACGCGACCTGGGCCACCCGGCCGACGGTCCGGGCCCGACGCGCGATCGACTGCGTCCGCGGTCGGCGCAGCCGGTCGTACTCCGCGAGCGCAGCGCGCAGGTCGCCGTCGCACAGGACCGCGAGCGTGGCGGCGTCCTCGAGCGCCTGCCCGCCGCCCTGCCCCACGTCCGGCGTCATCGCGTGGGCCGCGTCGCCGAGCAGCGCGACCCGACTCTGTACGTACGAGGGCAGCCGGTGGTCGAGGTCGTGGATGTCGTGGCGGAGCACCGCGGCGGGGTCGGTGCCGGCGACGAGCGCGGAGATCGGAGCGTGCCAGTGGTCGAACCGGCGACGGACCTCGGCGACCTCGTCGGCGAACCGCGAGCCCGCCGGGAGGCTCGCGACGGCGAACCAGTACACCCGGCCGTCCCGCAGCGGCACGTACCCGAAGCGCTCGCCGCGGCCCCACGTCTCCCCGGCGGTGCCGAGGTGGTCGACCGGGCCGTCGGTGACCCCGCGCCACGCGGTGTACCCGGCGTACCGGGGCGACGCGCCGCGGACGAACGTGCCGCGGACGGCGCTGCGCAGGCCGTCGGCGCCGATCACGAGGTCGGCGGACGTCCGCGTGCCCGAGTCGTCCGTGACGACCCCGCGGGCGTGCTCCACCCCGGTGACCGCGACACATGTGCGCACGACGCCGGCCGGCAGTGCCGCGAGCAGCACGCGCTGAAGATCCTGGCGGTGCACCACGGCGAGGTCCTGCGTGGAGCCCGGCGGGACCTGGACCAGCCACCGGCCGGACGGCTGCCGCTGACCGGTCCGCAGGGTCGGGTCGTGCGGGGCCGCGAGCGCGCGCACCTCGTCGGCCAGGCCGAGCACCCGCAGCGCGGCGAGCCCGTTGGCGAACAGGGAGATCCCGGCGCCGACCGCCGTGAGGTCCGGGCTGCGCTCCAGCACCGTGACCTGATGGCCTCGGCGGTGCAGCCCGACGGCGACCGCCAGGCCACCGATGCCTGCGCCGACGACCGTGACCTGCATGAGCACAGGATGCCGGACCGGGCACGACGACGCCCCCTCCGCGCAGCGTGCTCTCAGGAGGGGGCGTCGGCCGGAGATCAGCTCGCGGTGATCTCCATGTAGTACGGGGTGAACACGCCGCCGACCATCGCGTAGCTGGCCACCACGCCGAGGTCGTCGTCGAACGCCTCGGCAGCGCAGTCCTGCTGGCTGACGGAGCTCAGCGGCAGGGTGCCGACGTACGCCGCGATCGGCCGCTCCTCCCACTCGAACCGGCTGGTCCAGCGCCCGTAGGTGTCCGCCGGCTCGAGCGTCCGCTGGATCACCGCGTCGCCCGGCGCGGCGCACGTGACCACCACGCTGGTCGCCGACGCCGGCACGCGCGAGGCCTCGAGGGAGAACTGGATCCGGTCGTAGCCGGCCGAGTCCCAGTGCAGGCCCTGCACGCCCGGGTGTCCGTCGGCGATGGTCTGCCCCGGACCGTCGGCGCAGAACCGCTCGTTCGCGTCGAAGTCCCACACGCGGGTGGTCACGATGCCCGTAGCGGACGCTCCGTAGACGGTGGACTCGCCGCCGACCCCGATGGTGAAGCCGGTGAAGCCCTTCACGAGGCTTCCCTGCTGCAGGCTGTGCAGCGACATCAGCCAGACGTCCGGCCGGCCGTTGTAGCCCTGGTTGTACGCCTCGTCGCCCATGGCGAAGCCCCACGGGTCCTCCGGGTCGTGGTCCCAGACGACGCTGATCCGCTCCTCCGGGTCCACGCCGGGAGCGCGGATCTCGACCGAGACCCAGTTGCCGTCGCGAGCGGCCGTGGCGAAGCCGGAGCTCACCGAGTAGTGCCGGACCGTGCCCTCCTCGTTGGTCTCGCCCGCCGTCGCCGTGAACGACTGCTCGGAGTCCGTGAACTGCGGGACGCAGACCGCCAGCGCGACGTTGGTGAGCCCGAAGCCGGGCTCGACGACCGGGTCGTCGTCACCGGGGTCGCCGCCACCGTCGCCCGGGTCACCGTCGTCGTCGCCGGGGTCGCCGCCGCCGTCGCCCGGGTCGCCGCCGTCGTCACCCGGGTCGGTGCCTGCGGTGCCCAGCGGGTACGGCCCCCACGTCGCCAGGTGGAGCCGGCCCTCACCGAGGTCCGCGCTCCAGTCGAACAGGGTGAGCGGGGGAACCGACACGTTCGCCCCGACCGCGACGCCGTAGACGAGGTCGAGCGTGTTGGTGAGCGTCAGCCGACCGAGGTCCACCTCCGCGGTGAACTCCGGGCCGACTGTCAGGGTGACGTACGGTCCGGCGAGGCCGTAGAGCTTCGCGGCGAACGTGAAGCCCAGCCCGGCGCCGACCGACGCCTCCACACCCACGCGGGCTCCGGGCTCCGCGCTGAACGACCGCGTGCTGATCGGCGACCACTGCCCGGCGTGGTAGCGGACACCCGAGCTGGTCGACTGGGTGATCGTGACGGTCGTCGTGAGACCGGCGCTCGCCTCGAAGTGGAAGTAGAGCGACGGCGTCAGCGAGAAGTCGAAGACGATCGGGACCGGCCCGGCCATCACGGTGAGCACCCCGAGGCGGATCGACCCCAGGTTCACCTTGGGCGTCACGTCGGCGATCACGATCTGCGCCCTGGCGCTGAGCTCGATCTCCGTCTCCGCGCCGAACGCGAACGAGAACGTGTTGACGGTCGCGGACACCCCGCTCCAGGAGATGTCCATGTCGACGTCGAGGACCAGGGTGAGCCGGACCGTCATCGTCGCCGACAGCCCGAGCTCGAGCGTCCGGCTGGCGTTCGTGTACGGCTCGGGCGCGATGGTGAAGGAGAACTCCGGTGCGATCGCCGCGCGAGCACCCGCGGACCGGGCCGAGAGAGCAGCAGGAACGGCACCCGTCTCGCCGTCGATCACGACGTCGGCACCCTCGAGCGGCACGTCCTGCAGGTCGATGTCCGCCTGAAGGATCGCGTCGGTCAGCGAGGCGTTCGTGGTGTGCACGATCGAGGTCGCACCGACCCGCTCGACCGACTCGACCCTGCGCAGCATGCCGTCGGGCACGGTCGGTCCGGCGGCGCTGACCAGGATGTCGCCGACGTGCACGGGCGCGATGCCCGAGAACACGACCTCGTCGCCGTCGGACGACAGGATCGCGTCCAGGCCGGCGCCCTCGAGGACGGTGACGTCCGGCGCGACGACGGTCTCCGTCGGAGCGGCGGCCGTGACGGTGAGGGTGCGGCTGACGCTCGCCGAGCGACCTGCCCAGTCCGTCGCGGTGACCCGCAGGGTGTGGGTCCCGGCAACGGCCGGGACATCGAGGTGCCACCGCACGGCACCGGCGCCCTGGTCGAGCACGGCAGCGCCGAGGTCCACGCCGTCCGCCTCCACCCGCACGCCACGCACGCCGGAACCGGCGTCGGACGCGCTGCCGGCGACGGTGAGCTGCGGCGTCTCCGCCTGCGTGATGTCGGCGTCGGGCGACACGATCGTCAGCGTGGGCGCGACGGTGTCCGCGGACGCGGCGACCGGTGCGGAGGTATAGCCGAGCACGGTCAGAGACGTGACCTGCGCGAGCAGCGGGACCGAGACGACGAGGGTGCCGTCCGCGGCGACGGGCGCGAGCACGGTCACCGTCGTGCGTCCGAGCAGGGGCAGGGGGGCACCGGCACCGGTCGCGAGGCCGGTCTTGGTGGCGGCCACGCGCAGGGCGCCGGGCACGAGGCTGACCTTGACGCCCACCTGCACCAGCACCTTGTCGACCTTGGCCGGGACCTCGCCGCCGACCACGCGCACGCTCTTGGTGCCGGCGAACGCGGAGCCGAGCACGTCGCTCGCCGAGGTGACGGACAGCGCACCGGCCGCCGCCGACGCACCGCCGGCCACCCAGCCGACCACGGTGACCCGCAGGCCCGTCAGGGGTGCCGAGACGCTGTACCGGACCGCACCGTCCTCGTCGACCGGGGCCAGCACGAGGGAGGTGCCCCACGTCGAGGCGTAGGTGACGGACGCGTCGGACGACGCGGCGCCGAACACGATCGACCCCGACCCGACGCCTCGCGCCGCGACCGACAGCCACACCGCCCGGGCACCCTGCGCGGGCACCCCGTGCAGGGCGGCGACCGGGACCACCGATGCGCCCGAGGCAGGCACGACCCCGCCGACGCCGGTGGCCTGGTCGACCATCGTCGACGCCGGGACCAGCACCGTGTCGCCGGCCGCGGCCGACGGTCCGGGCGTGCCCGTCACGTGGCCCACGACCGTGAGTCGCAGCACGACGGCGACGGTCGACCGGAGCCGGACCCGCCCGTCGGCGTCGGTGGTGACGAGCGTCGTGGCCGCCGAGGTGCCCGCCGGGAACGCCACGGCCGCGTCGGTGCCGATGCCGGGCGTCGCGACGACGAGGTCACCCGCCTTGGCGGCGACCGCCTCGACCTGCAGGACGAACCGCGTGCCGGGCTGACCGCCGAGGTCCAGGGACGTGAGCCGGTCCTTGCCCGCGGCCAGGGCGACGGCCGTGGTTCCCCAGTCGGCGGACGAGGCCGACGTCCACGTCTGGGCGACGGGCGCCGGGGGGGTGGTGGCGGGTCGGTCGATCGCGCCGGCCCAGGTGGTCTGGGCGCTGAGCGCGACGACCGTGAGCATCACGAGCGCAGCGCGACGAAAGGGCAGGCCGAACGGCATGGAGGTCTCCCGGGAGGATGCGCTGGTCCCCCTGCGGGCCGCGCGGCCGCCATGCTGGCAGCGTTGCGCGGTGGTTCGTCACCTTTCGTCGGCAGGTTCACTCGGACGCCCGCGGGTGAACCTCACCGCTCTGACCGGCGGCTTCACACGATTGCGGCGTTCGTGGCGCGTCGGGCAGGAGCATCGCTCCCGAGGGTTCGAGGACCGCGCATACGACGACAGGGACGACCCGGACCGTGCCTCCGGGTCGTCCCTGTCGGTCGTCGGACGAGCTACTTGGCGTACGTCTCGAACTCGGCGACCCTCGGTGTCGCCGACGAGCCGGTGATCTCGAACGTGACCTTCTTCAGCGACGTCGCGGTGAAGCTGATGACGCCCGCGCCGCTGCCGGACTTCAGGACCGCGCCGGTGTCGCCGTTCAGCACCCGCCACGTCCCGATCCGGCCGGTGGCTCCGGAGGCCTCACGGATGGCGATGGTCGACACCGACTTCGCCGACGACCACTTGACGGAGACGCTGCCCGTCGAGCCGTTCGGCGACCAGTACGTGCTCGTCGAGCCGTCGATGACGTTGCCGTAGCTGGTCCCGCTGGCCTTGCTCGAGCCGTCGGCGCCCGCTCCGATGCTGAGGTTGGTGCCGGTGGGCGCCGTCGACGTCGGGGTGGGCGTCGGGGCGGGGGTCGTGGTCGTCGGCGTCGGGGTCGGCGTCGTCGGGATGGGGGTCGGCGTCGTGGGGGTGCACGAGCCGTTCGAGACCTTCAGGCCCGTGCTGGCCCCGGCCGTCTGGCGCACGATCGCCGGCACGCAGCTGGCCCCGTCGAGCGTGTAGGCGTAGGGGATGCTCACCGTCGTGGTGGACGTCGGGTTGGGACCGGCCGGGTTGTTGTCCGTGCCCTTGGCGGACCAGGTCACGTTGTCGAAGATGTTCCCGGCCACCTGCCAGCTGCCCGGCAGGTCGGTGTAGAAGGTGCCGAGCACGTCCTTCGAGTCCTCGAAGTAGTTGTTCTCGACCTTCGCCTTGCCTCCGGCGCGGGCGTTGATGCCCGACTCGTTCAGGCCCGCGTAGTAGTTGTTGTAGATGTGCGCCGTGGCGCCGCGCAGCAGCGGGGCACGCGAGTCGATGTTCTCGTACAGGTTGTGGTGGAACGTGACGGGGCCGTTCTGGAGGTCGCTGTCGCTGGAGCCGACCAGGCCGCCGCGGCCGGAGTTGCGCAGGATCGAGTAGGAGAGCGTCACGTACTTCGTGTTCGCCTTCATGTCGAACAGGCCGTCGTAGCCCTCCGACTCCCCGCCGGACGCCTCGAGCGTCGCGTGGTCGACCCAGACGTTGTGCACGTCGCTCTCCATGCCGATGGCGTCGCCGCCGTTCGACGTGGGCGAGCCCGACTTCTTGACGTTCTTGACCGTCACGTTCTGGATGATGATGTTGCTGGACTCACGGATGTGGATGCCCAGCTGGTCGAACACCGCACCGCTGCCGACGCCGACGATCGTGACGTTGCTGATCTGCTTGAGCTCGATCACGCCCGCCGCGGTGCTGCAGCTGCTGCCCGACACCTTGGCGGTGTTGGCGTGGTTGATCGTCCCCTGCACCTGGATGACGATCGGCGTGCTGCTGCTGGCGCGGGTGCACAGTGCCGTGTGGATCGCGGTGCCGGTGGTCGCGGTGACCGTCTGCCCGCCCGCACCCCCGGTGGTCCCGCCGTTGACGGACGCGAAGCCGGTCGCCGGGCCCGTCGCGGCCTGCGCCGCGGAGATCGTCAGGGCCGTCACGCCGATCGTGGTCGCCAGCGCCACCGTGGTCCCGGCTGCCAGGAGTCGGGGTGCGAGTGGTCGTCTCATCGTTGCCTCACTTCGTCGGGGGAGCGTCATCGGCCTACGAGAGACCGATTTCCCGACAGTAGGAGAGCGTTTTCCACACCCACAACCCCGCCTAAGCGTTTAGCTGAGGCGACCCGCGGGCCAGGGCTAGCGGCGCGCGCGCAGGTGGTGCCGGAACGGCCGGTGCCGACGGGGAGCGCCCTGGCCCGCCTTCTCGAGGTGCGACCGGCGCTGCTCGAGGCGGACCTCGAGCTGGTGCTCCTGGTGGCGGTACATCGCGATGGCAAGTTCCGGGTGCATGAAGGGTCTCCTCGTTGAGCACGCACAGCAGGTAGGGCGGCTTGTGGCCGCTTCCACTGTCCACCCGTTGAGACGGTGCACCGCACGTCAGGGGCGCTGATCACCCGATCGTCCGGGTCTGAGGCGGGTGATCTCGGGGTTCTCGGTGCTCACGAGGGCCCTAGGTCCCAGAGACGGGACGTTCGGCCCTCTCGGCACCGGCCGCGGGAGGCGTTCCCTGAGGTGAGGCGAAGGGTCGGTGACCGGCATGTTCCAGGTGCGCATCCACGGACGGGGCGGGCAGGGCGTGGTCACGGCCGCCGAGCTCCTCTCGGTGGCCGCGTTCCGCGCGGGCCGTCACGCGCAGGCGTTCCCCAGCTTCGGCTCCGAGCGCACGGGCGCTCCCGTCGTGTCCTTCTGCCGCATCGCGGACGAGCCGATCCGCTCGCACGACCCGGTCGCCGCGCCGGACGCGCTGATCATCCAGGACGTGTCGCTGCTGGGCCGGATCGACGTGCTCGCCGGGATGGTGCCCGACGGCTACGTGCTGATCAACACCGTGCGGACGCCCGCCGAGCTCGGGCTGGGGTCGGCGGCCGCGGCCCTGCCACCCGGCCATGTCGTGACCGTCCCCGCGTCGGAGCTGGCGATGGAGCACGTGGGTCGGCCCGTGCCGAACGTGCCGCTGCTCGGCGCCTTCGCCGCGCTGACGGGGGTGATCACGCTCGACGGCGTCGTCGCCGCCCTCGAGGAGCGCTTCCCCGGACCGCTCGCCCGCTCCAACGCCGCGGCCGCCGAGGCCGCGTACCGGCTCGTCGTCGAGGAGGCCGCTCATGCTCCGGCAGGTTGAGGGCTCGAAGGCCGTCGCGGCCGCCGTCGCCGCGTGCCGACCGCAGGTGATCTGCGCCTACCCGATCTCGCCGCAGACGCACATCGTCGAGGAGCTCAGCCGGCTGGTGAAGGCCGGCGAGCTGACGGGGTGCGAGTACGTGAACGTCGAGTCGGAGTTCGCCGCCATGTCCGGGGCGATCGGCGCCAGCGCCGTCGGTGCGCGGTCCTACACGGCGACCTCCAGCCAGGGCCTGCTGTACATGGTCGAGGCCGTGTACAACGCGTCCGGCATGGGGATGCCGATCGTGATGACCGTGGCCAACCGGGCCATCGGGGCACCCATCAACATCTGGAACGACCACGGCGACACGATGTCCCAGCGCGACTCCGGCTGGATCCAGCTGTACGCGTCGAGCAACCAGGAGGCCGCGGACCTGCACCCGCAGGCGTTCGCGATCGCCGAGGAGCTGTCCGTGCCGGTCATGGTGTGCATGGACGGGTTCGTCCTGACCCATGCCACGGAGGGGATCGACGTGCTCGACGCGGCGGGCGTCGACGCGTTCCTGCCGCCGTTCGAGCCCCGGCAGCTCCTCGATCCCGACGAGCCGGTGTCGATCGGGTCGATGGTCGGCCCGGACGCGTTCACCGAGGTCCGCTACCTCGCGCACCTGCGCCAGCTCGAGGCCCTGGAGGTCATCCCGCGCGTCGCGGAGCAGTTCGCGGCCCGGTTCGGCCGGGACTCGGGCGGGCTGCTGCGGGCGTACCGGACCGAGGGTGCCGAGACGGTCGTCGTCGCGCTGGGGTCGGTGTTCGGCACCCTGCAGGACGTGGTCGACGCCGAGCGCGACGAGGGCGTCCGCGTCGGGCTGCTCGGGGTCACGTCGTTCCGGCCGTTCCCGTACGCGGCGCTGGCGGCCGCCCTGGCGGGGGCGCGGCGCGTGGTCGTGATCGAGCGGGCGCTCGCCGTCGGGGCGGGCGGGATCGTCTCCGGGGACGTCCGGCTCGCGTTGGCCGGCACGGGGATCGACCAGCGCACGGTGATCGCCGGGCTGGGCGGCCGGCCCGTCACGACGACGTCGCTGCGCGAGCTGCTGGGCCGGGCGGTCCGCGGCGAGCTCCCCGGGCTCACGTTCCTCGACCTCGACACCGCCGTCGTCGAGCGCGAGCTCGCCCGTCTCCACCCGAGCGCGAGGAAGGTGCCGTCATGAGCGCCACTCCGGTGAAGTTCTACCAGGTCGGCAGCTTCGCGGTCGGGAACCGGCTGCTCGACCCCGAGCTGCGCAGCGCGCAGTCCGAGCAGGACCGGGCCAACTCGCTGACCTCCGGGCACCGCGCCTGCCAGGGCTGCGGCGAGGCGCTCGGCGCCCGGTACGTGCTGGACGCCGCCATGCGCGCATCGGGCGGCCGGATGGTCACGGTCAACGCGACGGGCTGCCTGGAGGTCTTCTCGACGCCGTTCCCCGAGACGTCCTGGCGCGTGGCGTGGCTGCACTCCCTGTTCGGCAACGCGCCCGCGGTCGCCACCGGCGTCGCGGCCGGGCTGCGGGCCACCGGCAAGCAGGACGTGCGCGTCGTCGCGCAGGGGGGCGACGGGGCGACGGTCGACATCGGCTTCGCGTGCCTGTCCGGGATGTTCGAGCGCAACGACGACGTGCTCGCCGTCTGCTACGACAACGGCGGCTACATGAACACCGGCGTGCAGCGCTCGGGTGCCACGCCGCCCGCCGCCCGCACCATGACGACGCAGGCCGTCGGCGAGCACCCCGGCAACGCCTTCGGCCAGGGCAAGGACGTGCCGCGCATCGCGATGGCCCACGAGATCCCGTACGTCGCGACGGCCACCGTCGCGGACCTGCGGGACCTCGAGGCCAAGGTGGAGAAGGCCATGGGGATGCACGGCGCGCGCTACCTGCACGTGCTGGTCCCGTGCCCGCTCGGTTGGGGCTCGGCGGCCAAGGACACCGTGCGGATCGCGCGGCTGGCCACCGAGAGCGGCTACTTCCCCGTGTTCGAGGCCGAGCGCGGGGAGGTCACGTCGGTGCGGCCGATCCGGCACCAGGTGCCCGTCGAGGAGTACCTCGCGCTGCAGAACCGGTACGCGCACCTGTTCTCGCCGGTGCGGCGCGACGACGTGATCGACCGCCTCCAGGCGATGGCGGACCGGAACATCGCCCGGTACGGCCTGCTGGAGGAGGCGCACTCATGACCAAGCCGTTCGCCATCACGCTCGACGTCGGCTCGAGCCTGGCCAACCACACGGGCGCCTGGCGCCAGGAGCGGCCGGTGTACGTCGACCTCACGCCGCCGTGCGCGCACGCGTGCCCGGCCATGGAGGACCCGCAGAAGTGGCTGTACGCCGCCGAGGACGGCTCGTACGAGCAGGCCTGGCGCACGCTGACGGAGGCCAACCCGTTCCCCGCGATCATGGGGCGCGTCTGCTACCACCCGTGCGAGACGGCCTGCAACCGCAGCTTCCTCGACGAGGCGGTCGGCATCAACGCCGTCGAGCGGTTCCTCGGCGACCACGCCATCGAGCAGGGCTGGACGTTTGCCGCCCCCACGGTGACCACCGGGCGGCGCGTGCTCGTCGTCGGCGCGGGCCCGACCGGGCTGTCGGCCGCGTACCAGCTGCGCAAGCTCGGGCACGAGGTCACCGTCCGCGACTCGTCGCCGAAGCCCGGCGGCATGATGCGTTACGGCATCCCCGCGTACCGGCTGCCGCGCGACGTGCTCGACGCGGAGATCGCCCGGATCCTCGACCTGGGCATCACCCTCGAGCTGGGCCGGCGGGTGGACGACGTGCTTGGGGCCATGGCGGAGGGGTTCGACGCCGTGTTCCTCGCGGTCGGCGCGCAGCTGGGCAAGCGCGCGTACGTGCCCGCCGGCGAGGCCGCGCGCATCGTCGACGCCGTCTCGATGCTGCACGACGTCGCGCAGGGCGAACCGCCCCTGCTCGGCCGGCGCGTGGTCGTCTACGGCGGGGGGAACACCGCGGTCGACGCCGCGCGGACCGCGAAGCGCCTCGGTGCGACCGACGCGGTCATCGTCTACCGCCGCACCCGCGACCGGATGCCCGCGCACGACTCGGAGATGGCCGAGGCGCTGGAGGAGGGCGTCGTCGTGAAGTGGCTGTCGACGGTCGCGCACGCCGACGCCGGGCACCTCCGGGTCGAGCGGATGGAGCTGGACGAGACCGGCTTCCCGCAGCCGACCGGCGAGTTCGAGGACCTCGAGGCCGACTCCCTGGTGCTCGCACTCGGCCAGGAGAGCGACCTGTCGCTGGTCGAGGGGGTGTCCGACCTGGCGCTCACCGACGGGTCGGTGCAGGTGGACTCCTCCTTCATGACCGGCCACCCCGGGATCTTCGCCGGCGGCGACGTGGTGCCCGCCCAGCGCACGGTGACCGTCGGCGTCGGGCACGGCGCCCGGGCCGCCCGCGCGATCGACGCGTGGCTGCGCCAGACGGCGGTCGTCGAGCCGGTCGGGGCCCCGTTGGCCGAGTACTCCACGCTGAACACCTGGTACTACTCCGACGCCCCGCACGCGGTCCGACCGCGCCTCGAGGCCGCCCGGCGCACCTCCGGGTTCGAGGAGGTCGTCCGGGGGCTCGACGCCGAGACCGCCGCCTACGAGGCGCGCCGCTGCATGTCCTGCGGCAACTGCTTCGAGTGCGACAACTGCTACGGCGTCTGCCCCGACAACGCGGTGATCAAGCTCGGCCCCGGCATGCGGTTCGAGATCGACTACGACTACTGCAAGGGCTGCGGGATCTGCGTCGCCGAGTGCCCGTCCGGCTCGATCCTGATGATCCCCGAACCACGGTAGGCCGGCACGCTCCCTGCTCGACGAGGGTGCGGACCGTCTGGTCGCTGAAGCGACCGCGTCACGAACGAGACGGCTCGCTGTCGCCGGGGAGGTAGAAGCGCCGCTCCTCGGGGGTGAGCTGCCGGCCGGCACGCTCGGCGCCGAGCTCGATGAGGTCGTGGGCTGTCGCGAGGGTGAGGCGAGCGGTCCCGTCCCCGCTGCCGGTGACCACATGGCGGCTGTCGGCGGAGAGCGCGATCGCGTAGACGATGCCGTCATGGTCGATGCGGACGAGCTCCCGCCCGGTCAACGGCTCCCACAGTCGCGCGGTCCGGTCCTGGCTCGCGGTCGCGATGGTGCCCCCGTCCGGACTGAATCGCACTGCGTGTATGCGCTCTTCGTGCCGGATGCGGGTCACTTCCCGGCGTGACGCGAGATGCCACACGACGGCTTGTCGGTCCAGCCCTGGCGCCAGGTCGCCGATGAGGACGACGGCGAGCTCGCCCGTCGGATCCACGGCGAAGATGCCCGTCTCGCCTGGGTGCGGCAGCCGGGCCGCAATCTCGCCAGTCCGCGCATCGACGACGACGAGCTCGTTGCCCGCAGCGACCAGGACCTCGTGTCCCGAAGGGGTGACGGCGACGTGCCAGACGATGTTCCCGAACATCAGTCGATGACGTTCCACGCCGCTGGCAGAGTCGGTGACCACGACGACGCCGTCGTCGGACCCCGACACCAGCAGCGCCCCGTCCGCGGAGAGCGCGACGGTGCGGACCTGAGCGTCGTGGGTGACCGCGACGAGCCCGACGATCTCCGAGGCGGAGTGGTCACCCGCGTGGTCGGGCCACGTCCACGTCCACGCCTCCTGCATGCCTTCCCCGGCGACAGCGCACCGTCGCGTCGTCGCGTCGACGGCTACTGCCCACACCCGGGCCGGGACACGGAACCGGTGAAGGACTGCTCCCTCTGGGGACCACACCGTCACTGAGCCGTCCCAACAGGTCGTGAGCACTCGGGGTCGGTCGAGAGCACCGGCCACCGGGCGCAGGGCGACGACGTCGTCAAGGAAGTCGTCGTGTCGCAGCACCCCCCGCTCTCTGCCGTCCAGCCACGACACGATCACGTCGTGGCCCGTCGGGTAGGTGGCCACGTACCCGGCTTCTGCGTCGAGGGCGACATTGGTGACTGGAGCGCCACCTTGGTGAGGGATCGCGACGTCCGTACCTCTCGCCGGTAGCCACACGTGGACCGACCCGTCCCACGCCGCTGAGCACACCCGCTGACCATCGGGGAACGGACGGACGGCGCTGACGAACGCGCCATGCACTGCACGGGTCTTCTCGTGGCCGGTGTGGAGGTCGAAGCTGCGTGCGGTCCCATCGCCGCTCGCGGTCAGCAGCACGCGGTCGGTCGCGAAGGCGACGTCAGACACCGCGCCGGCGTGGCTGAACCGGTGGACCTCCTGCCAGTCGCCGAGAGACCACACGCGTGCGGTCCCATCCATGCTGCCGCTGGCAAGGAGCGTGCTGTCGGGTCCGAACGCGACGGCGAGGACCTCGCGCTGGTGCTGCAGCACCACAGGTGTCCTACTCCCATCGACCGGCCACACGAGGACAGCGCCGTCGACGCCTGCGGACGCCCCCCACCGGCCGTCGGAGCTCAGCGCGACGGCCGCAACGCCCGCGTCGCTGGCTCCGGCCTCGAGCGCGAAGACTTGACGCTCTGTGCCGTGCTGGGCAGCCGACAGCTCGCGCCGGCTGTCGATGTCCCACACGGTCGCGCGGCCATCCTCGGTCCCCACGATGAGGAGCCGCCCGTCGGCGGAGAGGGCTCCCGCCCACGCCGGTGCCTGCGCACGCACACTGACCACGAGCTGTCCGGAGACGAGGTCGTGGACCTGAGCGCCTCCGTCCCCGACGCAGGCGAGCCGGTCACCGTCGGGCGAGAAGAGTGCGGCTCGTACTCCCGGTTCTCCGCTCCAGCGAGCCCGCTCCGCGCCGTCGGGAAGGGACACGAGGCGAGTCACGCCGTCCGAGGCGACGATCGCTGCCGTGTCGTCGAAGGGGTGCAGGGCGACCGCAGATGCCCATGCGTGCTCGGCCGGCTCCTCCTGATCCAGGCCGTCGAGCGTGACCGGCGCCGCCAGAGCAACCGGCGTCCCGTCCGCCGCGGCCCAGATGGAGGCGTCGCGACCATCTCCGCAGGCCGCGACCCAACGACCGTCGCCTCCGACGGTGAGGGATCGCGCGGGCGTGTCCCCGACGGACAGGCGCTGCGCCGTCGTCGCGAGCAGCTCGAGCCCACGCCGCAGCACTGCATCGGCCTCGGCGCCCGGCTGACGGCGGAGGGACTCCACCGCCAGCAGGACACTGCGGTCGAGCAGCTGTGGCTGCCGACGGGCGACCACGTCCGCCTGGGCTGCGAGCTGCCGACTGACCGCGGACCTGTAGAGCTGCTGGAGCCGCTCAGCGTCCGCAGCCTGCTGGAGCTGCGCGGAGGTCAGGTACTCGCCCTGCAACGCCGTGGGGACCGGGTCCTTGCCGGTCGCTGCGGCGAGCCAACGCTGGCCACGCACGAGCTCGAGCCCACGCAGGAGCAGGCTCGGATCGTGATCTGCGAGCCGCCACGCCTCGGCGCGGCCCTGCAGCCAGGTGTGTTCACGCACGTGCTCGAGGTCGACGTCGAGGGCTTCCATGATCTCCGCGATGGCCGCGTCCACACCGTGGGGGGCTGTGTCGTCGATGACGATCCAGTCGAGGGCGCGAATGGCTCCCGGGAGCGACGCCGACGGCACCGGTGAGAGCACGACCGGGAGCAGACGCTTGCCGGTCGCCACAGCGTGGCTCACCTCGAGCCGACAGACACGCGACTGCGCGGAGTCGGGCGAGATGAGGAAGAGGAAGGCATCCGCCGCAGCGATGCCGTCGTACACCTCGCGGAGCCACTTCGAGGCGGGAGGAATGTCTTGCCAGTCGGCCCACACGTCGCGGCCCCGCGCGAGCAGCAGGCTGCACAGCTCGCGTGCGCGAACCGCATCGCGGCGTGAGTACGAGACGAAGACGTGGGACACGAACACCCCTTGCCCAGAGCGCTCCTCCGACGAGGCTAGCTGTGCACCCCGCGAGGTGCGCCCGGGACCGCTCTGGGGACTGCCCACCCCGCCACAACGGCAACAGGCCGGACCCTGAGGTCCGGCCTGTTACCGATGTCCTGCGACATCATCTGTGTGCGCGAGGGGGGATTTGAACCCCCACGCCCTTTCGGACACTGGCACCTGAAGCCAGCGCGTCTGCCGTTCCGCCACTCGCGCGCGCCGCAGAACACTAGCACGATCGCACCGGCCGCCCGACCCGCCCGCGGAGGCTCCGGGCTCGCCGCGCGCACATCACCCGTCATACGGCCCCGTACCGGTGGGTCACGGATACGATCAAGGCGGATTGCGGGTGCCGTACCTGCACGTAGAAGCGCACGAGGGACGGGGGAGGTGGCTGTGGGCATCCTTGACAGGTTCGAGAACGGCGTCGAGCGCGTCGTCAACAACGCCATCGCCAAGGCCTTCAAGAGCGAGCTCAAGCCGCTCGACCTCTCCAGCGCGCTGCGTCGCGAGGTGGACGACCGGGCCGCCGTGGTGGGTCGCGATCGGACGGTCGTGCCCAACGAGTTCACGATCGAGCTCGCGACTGCCGACTACGACCAGGTGGAGTCGTGGGGTGCGGAGGCGTTGGCGGACGAGTTCGCCAACAACGTCACCGACTACGCCGCGAGCCAGCGCTACGCGTTCGTGGGCCCGGTGACGGTGTCGTTCAGCGAGGACAGCGCGCTCGAGGCAGCGCGGTTCCGGGTGCACAGCGCGACGGTGCGCGGAGCGGTCGCCCCGGCGTCGGCGACGTCGGCGCCCAGCGCGCGGCACCCGCTGGTCGACATCGACGGGCAGCGCTACATCCTCACCGGCCCGGTCACGGTCATCGGCCGTGGCTCGGAGGCGGACATCATCGTCGACGACCCGGGCGTCTCCCGTCGCCACCTGGAGATCCGGGTGACCTCCGACGGCGTGGTCGCCACGGACATGGGCTCCACCAACGGACTGTTCGTCGAGGGCCACCAGGTTCCGGCCGCGACGCTGCTGGACGGCAACACGCTGACCATCGGGCGCACCCGGATCCTGTTCTGGACCGGCGGCGAGCCGGACCCGGACGAGTGACGCCGGCGCATGAGTGAACTGACGATCACCCTGCTGCGGCTGGGTTACCTGGCCTTGCTGTGGGTGCTCGTGCTCTTCGCCATCGGGGTGCTGCGCCGCGACCTGTACGGCACGCGGATCACCGACCGTCGCCGACGCAAGGCCGTCCCGGCGGTCGCCGCGGCGGTCGCGACGGAACCTGCGAGACCCGAGACCGCGCCGACGCCGATCCGCACCCCCCGGTCGACCCGGGGCGGGGCGGGGCCGAGCCGGCTCGTCGTCACCGAGGGTCCGCTGCGCGGCACGATCGTGCCGCTCGGGACGTCGGCGGTGCTCATCGGCCGGGCGCCCAGCTGCACGCTCGTCCTGGACGACGACTACTCGTCGTCGCGGCACGCACGGATCTTCCCGCAGGGTGGCCAGTGGTTCGTCGAGGACCTCGGATCGACGAACGGGACATTCGTGGCGGACCAGCGCGTCGAGGCTCCGACCCCCGTCCCGACGGGTACACCCGTGCGCGTGGGCCAGAGCGTTCTCGAGCTGCAGAGGTAACCCGGTGACCGTCGCACTCAGGTATGCGGCGCGGTCCGACGTCGGACTCGTGCGCTCCAACAACCAGGACTCGGCCTACGCCGGTCCGCACCTGCTCATGGTCGCGGACGGCATGGGGGGGCACGCCGGGGGCGACGTCGCCTCGTCGGTGGCCGTCGCCGCGTTCGCACCGCTGGACGGGGAGTCGCACGGTCCCGACGACGCCCTGGACGAGCTGGAGGCGGCGCTGGCCGACGCCCGCGACGAGATCATCGCGCGCAGCGACGCCGACCCCGACCTGTCCGGCATGGGGACGACCGTGCTGGCCATCCTGCGCGCCGGCAACAAGCTCGCGATGGTGCACCTGGGCGACTCGCGCGGCTACCTCATGCGGGACGGCGTCCTCACGCAGGTCACCACCGACCACACGTTCGTGCAGCACCTGGTGGACATCGGCCGGATCACGCCCGAGGAGGCCGAGCACCACCCGCAGCGCTCGGTCGTCATGCGCGTGCTGGGCGACTTCGACCCCGAGGTCACTCCCGACCTGTCCGTGCGCGAGGCGCGTCCCGGCGACCGCTGGCTCCTGTGCTCCGACGGCCTCTCCGGCTTCGTGAGCGCGGAGACCATCGAGGAGACGATGGCCGCGATCGAGGACGTCGACGCGTGCGCGGACCGGCTGGTCCAGCTGGCGCTGCGGGCGGGCGGCGGCGACAACATCACCGTGGTCCTGGCCGACGTCATCGAGCTGGACGCGGTCGCGGACGGGGCGGGCCCGACGACGAACGCCACCGTCGTCGGTGCCGCCGCGCTGAACCGCAACGCCCCGACGGCCGCTGCCGACGGTCCGGCAGCACGAGCGGCCGGCCTCACGCGGGCGGCGCAGGCGGAGGTCGACCCCGACGAGAAGGCGGCCGAGCCCCCGACCGCCGACGAGGACGACGAGCAGCTCCCGCCCCCGCGGCGCTGGCGCTCGGTCGTGGCGTGGGTCGTCGTGGCCGTGGTCGTCCTCGGTGCTGCCGGGATCGCGTACGGCTGGACGCAGACGCAGTACTACGTGGGAGTCGACGCGCAGGAGGTCGTAATCTTCCGCGGGCTCCCGCAGAGCCTCGGCCCCGTCCCGCTGTCCTCCGTGGTGGAGCGCACCGGCACCGACCTGGAGGACCTCGCGTCGGGCTACCTGCGCGCGCGGGTCGAGCAGACCATCCACGCCGACTCGCTGGAGGACGCGCGCCAGCTCGTCGCCATGCTCGAGGAGGACACCGCTCCCCCCAAGTCCTCGTCGCCGTCTCCGTCCCTGTCTCCGTCCGTCACCGTCTCCCCGACGGTCGCACCGTGAGCCGCGCGTGATGGCTACGGTCCAGCCGCACCGCGTGCGGGCCGGCCGCGGTGTCGAGCTCGGCCTCCTGCTGCTCGCGCTCGTCATCGGCGTCGCCGCGTACGCGCTCGTCGGCATCGGCACCACCGACAAGGTCCCGCCGGACGTCATCGGCTACGGGGTCGGCATGGCCGCCCTGGCCATCGGCATCCACCTGGTGCTCCGCTGGCGCGCGCCCTTCGCCGACCCGGTGATCCTGCCGATCACGGTGGCCCTCAACGGCATCGGGCTCGCGATGATCTACCGGATCGACTTCGCGTACACCGCCCGGGGCCGCGAGGACACGTTCGCGCAGCGCCAGCTGGTGTGGACGGCCATCTCGGTGGTGCTGGCGGCGGCCGTGATCGTGCTGCTGCGCGACCACCGGACGCTGCGGCGGTACACGTACACCGCGATGCTCGCCGGTCTCGTGCTGGTGATGCTCCCTCTGGTCCCCGGCCTGGGCGTGCTCATCAACGGCGCCCGCATCTGGGTGCGCGTCGGCGGGGTCGGCTTCCAGCCGGCGGAGTTCGCCAAGATCGCGTTCGCCATCTTCTTCGCGGGGTACCTGGTCACGCATCGGGACACCCTGGCGCTCGCCGGCCCGAAGGTGCTGGGCCTGCAGCTGCCACGACCCCGGGACCTCGGTCCGATCCTCATCGTCTGGGGCGCGTCGGTCGCGGTCCTCGTGCTCGAGCGCGACCTCGGCACCTCGCTGCTGTTCTTCGGCCTGTTCGTCGCGATGCTCTACCTGGCCACCGAACGGCTCAGCTGGGTGGTCATCGGTCTCCTGCTGTTCATCGTCGGAGCAGGCGTCGCCGCCAGCGCGTTCTCGCACGTCGGGGCGCGTTTCGACGCCTGGCTGCACGCCTTCGACCCGGCCGTGTTCGACCAGAGCCCGGGGGGTTCCGGCCAGCTGGTGCGCGGGCTGTTCGGCATGGCCAGCGGCGGGCTGTTCGGCACCGGGTGGGGTCAGGGGCGGCCGGACCTCGTGCCGTTCGCGGAGTCCGACTTCATCGTCGCGTCCCTCGGGGAGGAGCTCGGGCTGACCGGGCTGCTCGCCATCCTGCTCTGCTACGCCATCCTCGCGGAGCGCGGCATGCGCACCGCGATCGGGGTGCGCGACGGGTTCGGCAAGCTGCTCGCGGGCGGTCTGGCGTTCATCGTCGCGCTCCAGACGTTCGTCGTGGTCGGCGGCGTCACGCGGATCATCCCGCTGACCGGCCTGACCACGCCGTTCATCGCGTACGGCGGCTCGTCCCTGGTGGCCAACTGGGTGATCGTGGCCCTGCTGCTGCGGATCTCCGACGAGGCCCGGCGCCCGGCGCCGTCGATGAAGCCGTCGCTCACGCCGATCGTGGGGACTCCGGTCGTCGGCGGCAGCAACGAGGATGATCAGCCCACCGAGATCATGCGGGGGGTGCGGTGAACACCCCCCTGCGCCGCCTCGCGACGGTGGTCCTCGTCATGTTCGTGGCCCTCATGGCCAGCGCCACCTGGGTGCAGTACTTCCAGGCGGAGCGGCTCAACAACGACAGCCGGAACGTCCGCACGCTCTACCGCGAGTTCGGCAACGCCCGCGGGCCGATCGTGGTGGCCGGCGACGCGATCGCCCTGTCGACGCCGGTCGAGGACTCCTACGGCTACCAGCGGTCCTACACCGCCGGCGAGCTGTACTCGACCGTGACGGGCTTCTACTCGGTGGTGAACGGCCGCACCGAGCTGGAGCGGGCGGCCAACGACGACCTGACCGGCCGCGGCGACCGCCTGTTCTTCTCGCGGATCCGGGACCTGCTCACGGGGAGCCAGCCGGAGGGCGCCGCCGTCGAGACCACGCTCCTGCCCGCCGCGCAGCAGGCCGCCCTCGACGGTCTGGCCGGACAGCAGGGTGCGGTCGTCGCGATCGAGCCGTCCACCGGCAAGATCCTCGCGCTCGTCTCGACGCCGGGCTTCGACCCCAACGCCCTGGCCTCGCACGACATCGCGGCCGCGGGCGCCGCCTACCAGCAGCTCGCCTCGGCGGACGGCAACCCGCTGCGCAGCAACGCGACGCAGGAGCGGTACCCGCCCGGCTCGACGTTCAAACTGGTCACGGCCGCGGCGGCCCTGGAGAGCGGGCAGTACACGCCTGCGTCCACCCTCCCGGCACCGGTCCAGCTCACGCTCCCGCAGACGACGGCCACCATCGGCAACTTCGGCGGCGGCGGCTGCGGCAGCGACCCGATCACGCTGGCCGACGCGCTGCGCATCTCCTGCAACACCGCGTTCGGACAGCTGGGCATGGACGTCGGCGCAGAGGCGCTGCGCACCCAGGCCGAGCGGTTCGGGTTCAACGACCCGGACCTGACCATCCCCATGAAGGTCGTCGAGAGCGTGTTCCCCGACGAGATGAACGCGCCGATCACCGCCCAGTCCGCGATCGGGCAGCGGGACGTGCAGGCGACGCCGATCCAGATGGCGATGGTCTCCGCGGCGATCGCCAACGGCGGGCAGCTGATGACGCCGTACGTGGTGCAGACCGTGCGCTCGGCGGACCTGCACCGGGTCTCCGAGACGCAGCCGGACCTGTACTCCACCGCGATGTCCCCCGGCTCGGCCGCCGCGCTGCGGGACATGATGGTCGGCGTCGTCGACAGCGGGTCGGGTACCGCCGCGAAGATCCCGGGCGTGCAGGTGGCGGGCAAGACCGGCACCGCGCAGACGGCCGACGGGCAGGCGCCGCACGCGTGGTTCACGGCGTTCGCCCCGGCCGACGCCCCGCGCGTCGCGGTCGCGGTGATCGTCGAGCACGGCGGGAACGCCGGCAACGAGGCCACCGGCGGACGGATCGCCGCGCCCATCGCGAAGGCCGTCATCGAGGCGGTGCTGGCCTCATGAAGACAGCAGCGGGTCTCCTGCTCGGCGAGCGCTACCGGCTGGTCCGGCAGATCGCCGTCGGCGGCATGGGTGAGGTGTGGGAGGGGTACGACGACGCCCTCGCGCGCCCGGTCGCGGTCAAGGTGCTGCGCTCGGAGTTCGCCGGCGACCGCGGGTTCCTCGAGCGGTTCCGCACCGAGGCGCGCAACTCGGCGTCCTTGTCGCACCCGAACATCGCGCAGCTGTTCGACTACGGCGAGCAGGAGGGCTCCGGGTTCCTCGTCATGGAGCTCGTCGTCGGCGAGCCGCTGTCCGACCTGCTCGAGCGCGAGCCCGTGCTGCCCACCCGCCGTCTGCTGCCGATCCTGGCCCAGACGGCCCGCGCGCTGCACGCCGCGCACCTGGCCGGCGTCGTGCACCGGGACGTCAAGCCCGGCAACATCCTGCTGGGCCGCGGCGGCCGCGTGAAGATCACCGACTTCGGCGTCTCGCTGGCACGCAACCAGGTGAACATGACCGCCACCGGCATGGTGATGGGCACCGCGCAGTACCTCTCGCCGGAGCAGGCCGTCGGCAAGCCCGCGACCCCGCTGTCCGACCTGTACTCGCTGGGGATCATCGCGTACGAGGCGCTCGTCGGGCACCGGCCCTTCACCGGGCCGACGGCGGTCGACATCGCCGTGGCCCACGTGAACAACCCGGTCCCGCCGCTGCCGTCGAACGTCGACAAGCAGCTCGCGGCGCTGGTCATCCGGCTCCTGTCCAAGGAGCCGACCGCGCGTCCCGCCTCGGGTGAGGAGCTCGCGCAGCTGCTGGACAAGATGGTGCCGCGCACGCCGCCCTCGGGGATCCCCGTCCTGGTCAGCAAGTACCAGCGGACCCCGGACACGTTCGCGACCGCGGTGGCGTCGGGGGGCACCCCGTCGGAGGCACCCCCGCCGTCCTACCCGCCGCGCCGGACCCGGCGTGCCGACGAGCCCACCGGACGCGCCGCCGCCCGGCGGGCGTCGACGACCACCGGGGTGCGCCTGGGCCGGACGGGACGCCTGTCGTGGCCCCTGCTCGCACTGGTGCTGCTGCTCATCGGGCTGCTGGGCGCGGCCCTCGCGTCGCAGCTCATCAAGGCGGACGGGCCACCGGTCGACCAGACCAGGCTCGCGGCGGCGGTCGACCATTACCCTCGTGGCGACACCCTCGATGGGATGATCACGGAGAACGGGTCCGCAGCGCTCGCCGCAGGCCCGGCATCGACGGAAGCAAAGGACGCCTAGTGGTGGACGACGGATCCCGCACCCTCGCCGGACGGTACGAGGTCGGCGAGCTCATCGGCCGCGGCGGCATGGCCGAGGTGCACATCGGGCACGACACCCGGCTCGGTCGCACCGTGGCCATCAAGATCCTGCGCTCGGACCTGGCCCGCGACCCCTCGTTCCAGAACCGGTTCCGCCGCGAGGCCCAGTCCGCGGCCGCGCTGAACCACCCCGCCATCGTCTCGGTCTACGACACCGGCGAGGACGTCTTCACCGAGCCCACCGGCGTCGTCGCGCACGTGCCGTTCATCGTCATGGAGTACGTCGAGGGCCACACGGTCCGGGACATCCTGCGCGACGGCCACGCGGTGCCCATCGAGGAGGCCGTGGAGATCACCGCCGGCGTGCTGTCCGCGCTGGAGTACTCGCACCACGCCGGCATCGTGCACCGGGACATCAAGCCCGCGAACGTCATGCTCACCCCGACGGGCGCGGTCAAGGTGATGGACTTCGGCATCGCCCGCGCCATGGCCGACTCCGCCGCGACGATGACCCAGACGCAGGCCGTCATCGGCACCGCGCAGTACCTCTCCCCGGAGCAGGCGCGCGGCGAGACGGTCGACGCCCGCTCCGACCTGTACTCCACCGGCTGCCTCCTGTTCGAGCTGCTCACGGGCCGTCCCCCGTTCATCGGCGACTCACCCGTGGCCGTGGCCTACCAGCACGTGCGCGAGGCCGCCCCGGTGCCCTCGACGTTCGCGTCGGACGTCCCGGACACCCTCGACCGCATCACGCTCAAGGCCCTGGCCAAGGAGCGCGACTCCCGCTACTCCAGCGCCGCCGAGTTCCGCTCCGACCTGGAGGCCGCCGTCCGCGGCGGTGCCGTCGGTGCGCCGGCCGTCGGGGCGCTCGCCGCCACCGCACTGATCGCGACCCCCGCCACCGAGGCCACGCAGGTCATGGCCCCGCCCGTCGCCACGACGCAGGCGATGCCGCCGGCCACCTCGCCGTGGGCGTCCACCGGCGCCGCGGTCACCACGACGGGCCTGCTCGACGAGGAGGAGGAGAACAAGCGGCCGTGGCTGCTCCCCCTGCTCATCGGCATCGCCGTGCTGGCGGTCGCAGGCATCGTGGCGCTGCTGATCGCCAACTCGCTGAAGAACGACGCCCCGGAGGCGATCGTCGTCCCGTCGCTCGCCAACATGACCGAAGCGGAGGCCAAGGCGGAGATCGAGGGGCTCGACCTGCTCTTCGTCCGCGCGGAGGAGGCGTCCGACACGATCGTCGCAGGCAACGTCACCAAGACGGACCCGGTGGAGGGCACGGAGGTCAAGGCCGAGGACCCCGTCACCGTCTACATCTCCACAGGTCCCGCCAGCCTCGCCGTCCCGGACGTGTCCGGCCGGACCGAGCAGGAGGCCAGCGACATCCTCACGGACCTGGGTCTCGTCGTCGCGGCCAACCGCCAGGACGACGACAACCCCGCGTTCCCGCAGGGTCAGGTCACCAAGACCGACCCCGCCTCGGGCACGTCCGTGAGCGCCGGCTCGTCCGTCACGCTCTTCGTGTCCACCGGCAACGTGCTGGTGCCCGACGTGGCCGGTCAGACCAAGGCCGAGGCGACGCGGATCCTCAACGAGGCGAAGCTCCAGGTCAACACGTCCTCGGTCGAGTCCGCCACCCAGGCACCCGACACGGTCGTCGCGCAGGACGTCCCCGCCGGCACGCCGGTCAAGCAGGGCCGGGTCATCAACCTGCAGATCGCCACGGCGCCCACCACGGCGACCATCCCGAACGACCTGGTGGACAAGACCTACGACCAGGTGGTGGCGCAACTCCAGGCGCTCGGGCTGACCAACTTCAACCGGATCGACGACCAGTCGGACAAGCCGGTGGGCACGGTGCTGCGCACGGACCCGACGGGTGGCGACGAGGTCCCGCTGGACCAGCAGATCGACATCCACGTGTCGCGGGGTCCGGGTGGAGCGACGCAGCCGCCGGGCAACGACGGCTAAGCACCGATGACGAGAGGGACGCCCCCGGTGCGGGGGCGTCCCTCTCGTGTGTTCAGGACTCTTGTGTGCTGAAGATCAGAGGCGGACGAGCGGGTGCAGCCCCTCGGACCGCCCCACGGCCTGGTCGTCGCCGCAGATCTGGAGCCAGTTGGCCAGCAGCCGGTGGCCGCCCTCGGTGAGCACGGACTCGGGGTGGAACTGCACCCCGTGCAACGGGAGGCTCACGTGCTGCAGGCCCATGATGATGCCGTGGGCGGTGGCGGTGACCTCCAGCTCGTCGGACACCGTGTCGTTGACGACCGCGAGCGAGTGGTACCGCGTGGCGGTGAACGGGTCCGGCAGCCCGGCCAGCACCCCCTCGCCCTTGTGCTCCACCTGGCTGGTCTTGCCGTGCATGAGCTCGGGCGCGTGCGTGACGGTCCCGCCGAACACCTCACCGAGCGCCTGGTGACCGAGGCAGACGCCGAGCATCGGCAGACCGGCGTCGGCGCAGTCGCGGATCACCTGCATGCTCTGACCGGCGTCGGCCGGGGTACCCGGACCGGGCGACACGAGGACGCCGTCGAAGCCGACCCGCTCCCCGACCGGCGGCACCGCGTCGTTGCGCACGACGACGGTCTCGGCGCCCAGCTGGTTCAGGTAGCCGACGATCGTGTAGACGAACGAGTCGTAGTTGTCGATCACCAGGATCCGTGTTGGCACCGTCACTCACCCACAGTCGTCTCGTTGAACGGCATGAACGGCGCGACCGCCGGGAACACCCACAGGAAGCAGGCGGCCAGGACCGCGAGCGCAGCGGCGGTGAGGATCAGCACGCGCACCGCGGCGGGGCCGGGCAGCCGGTGCCACAACCATCCGTACATCAGCGCCCTCCGTCCCGCTCGCAGGTGACCATCATGCGCCACCGGTCAGCTCGACCGGGATCCCGTCCGAGGTCGGCGCCCAGTAGTCGAGCACCCCGTGGACGATGAACCGCTCGCGCGCGGAGAACATCGGGTGGCAGGTGGTGAGCGTGATCATCCGCTCGGTGGGCTGCGCCCCGGGGTCGCCCGGGACGGGGGCGATCACGCTCACCTGCGACGGCGCCACGATCTCCGTCGAGGTCACGCGGTAGACGTACCAGATGTTGTCGGTGGTCCGGATGACCAGCGGGTCGCCCACCTGGAGCTCTTCCACCCGGTTGAACGGCTTGGCGTAGGTGGTCCGGTGGCCGGCCACCGCGAAGTTCCCGAGACCGCCCGGCATCGCCGTGCCCTCGTAGTGCCCGGCGCCGAGCACGTCGAGCACCGTGGCGCGGTCGGTCCCCTGGCTGATGGGCCGCTCGGGCTCGCCGACCCAGCGCGGGACCTGGATCGTGGCGAACGTCGTGGCGTGCGGCGGCTCGGCCATCACGGGCGGCTCGTCGCGGCGCGGCGGCGCGATGACCGGTCCGGCGGGCGCGCCGGCGCTCGGCGTGGCCGTCGGCACCGGCTCGAAGGGGAGCTCCCGCACGATCTCGGCCTGCGCCCGGTTGCCGACGACGTCGGTCCACCACAGCTGCCACACCAGGAACGCGAACAGCAGCACGCCGAGCGTGATGAGGAGCTCGCCGATCACGCCGACGACGCCGTACACCGTGTGCCGGACGCGGCCCGCCGCCGCCCTCTTCTGCCGCTCCCGCCGGGTGTCGGGCGCCGGCTCGGTCGTGGTCCCGCTCATCGCTCGCCTCCCGTCGCCGACGGGCTGGCCGCGCGGTCCTCGGCCTCCTGCTCGGCGGCCTCGAGCCCGGGCAGGATCTCGACGCCGTCGGGGACGGCCGCGGACGTCAGCTCGGTGGCGCCCGAGTAGGCCGCGAGCGAGAGCGGCTCCTCCGCGTCGGTCACCGACCAGCCGAGCCCGACGTCGGCGGCGTCGCGCAGGTAGGACTGCACGGCGGGCGAGGCGAGGAGCGCGTGGCGCAGGTCCACCGGGTTGCCGATCGCGCGCACCACGTACGGCGGGGAGTACAGCCGCCCGTGCAGCTTGAGCACGTTCCCGACGCACTGGAACGCGCTGGTGGAGATGACGCGCTGGTCCATGAGCTCCATCGCCTCGGCACCGCCGGCCCAGAGCGCGTTCATGACGGCCAGGAGGTCCTGCTGGTGCACCACCAGGACATCGGGGCTCACGTCGTCTCGGCGCGGCGAGTCGGTGGGGGCGTCCTCGAGCTCCACGGTGACCCCCGGACCGACCACGGGCACCAGGCCACCCTCGACGACGTAGCCGGCGCTCGGACTGCCGGGCGGGCTCCCCCCGGCGGCGTTCTCGCTCGTGGTCAGGTCGTCCACGTCGGCGCGCAGCCCGTCGACCTCGGTGGCGAGCCGCGCGACCCGGTCCGTCTCCACCTGGACCAGCTCCCGCAGGTCCTGGGGGTGGCGGTCGCCGGAGGCCCGGGCGAACTTCGCGTTGGCCGCGAACAGCGCCCCCGACAGCGCCAGCACGAGCGCGACCGACAGCGTCCCGCGCGCGAGGAAGCGACGCGCGCGGTGCGGACGGTCGATCACGGACGGCTCCTCGGGCGGGATCCCCTACGACGGGACCAGTGACGGGCTGGCACTACGCTAGGTCACGATGCGACGGGTCCGTGACGACGCGGCCCCGACGCATCGACGCCCTTCGGCCACGACGTCACCCGCGTGGTCTCCCGCGGCCCGTCGGCCGCACCCGCCGCAGGACAGGAGCACCGGACGTGCCTGAGTCGAAGTCGCGCAAGAAGGCGACGTACACACCGCCGCCCGCCAAGTCGACGGGGCCCAAGGTCAACGCACCCTGGTTCCTGCCCGTGATGCTCGGGCTGATGATCGTCGGACTGGTGTGGATCGTCGTCACGTACCTGACGCAGTCCCAGTACCCGATCCCCGGCATCGACCAGTGGAACCTGGCCGTCGGGTTCGCGCTGATCATCGCCGGCTTCAGCATGACGACCCGCTGGCACTGACGCTCCCTCCCGACTGACCTCAGGCGCCGCTCGCACCCCGCGGGCGGCGCCTTCGTCAACCCTGCGCACGGTGGATCGACCACGGTGGGCGGTTTGTCCGTCCCCAGCCTCGCGATCGACGCGTCCTCCACAGGCACCGTCCCTGACCTGCGCAAACGTCTCCGCTGTCCCCAGCGGTGCACAAGTCTGTGGATAACTACACCCGTGTAGTTCACAGGGTCGGACGGACAGCGGGCGGCCCTGCGGATCAGCCGAACGCGCCGACGGACGCGTAGGCGAGCAGGGTGGCGACGAGCAGGACCGCGCAGAGCGTCACGGGTGCGGCGACGGCGACGAGCCGGCGGCGGGCGGGCGGGGCGTACGCGTAGGCCGCGGCCAGCAGACCCCCGGTGAGCAGGCCGCCGACGTGGGCCTGCCACGCGATGTTCGCCATGACGAACCCGAGCGCCAGGTTGATGCCGATCAGGACGAGGATGCCGCGGACGTCACCGCCCAGCCGCTTGCTGACCACGAGGATGGCGCCGAACAGGCCGAACACCGCACCGGACGCACCGACGCTCGACGTCGCCCAGCTGTCCGTCGCGGTGGCCAGCAGGACCGAGCCGACGGAGCCGCCGACCGCGGACACCAGGTAGAGCGTGAGGTACCGGGCGCGACCGAGGGTGTTCTCCAGGGTGGGCCCGACGAACCACAGGGCCAGCATGTTGAACGCGATGTGCACGTACTGGCCGGGGGAGTGCAGGAACGCGGCCGTGAGGAAGCGCCACGGCTCGTAGAACCCGAGGATCGGCGAGAACAGCCAGCGCGCGGTCCACGAGGGCAGGACCAGCTGCAGGACGAAGCTGGCTACGCACAGGCCGATGAGGGTGAGCGTGACGACCGGCCGGCCGTCGTGCCGCACCCCGCCGAGCGCGGTGCGGGTGGACGGCACCGCGCGGGCCGCCTCCGCGACGCAGTCGACGCAGTGCACGCCCACCGCCGCCTGCCGCTGGCACTCCGGGCAGGTGGGCCGGCCGCACCGCTGGCACCGCACGTACGACACCCGGTCGGGGTGACGAGGGCAGACCGGCGGCGCGACCGGCGCGCCCGGGTCGGGACTCGTGCTGATAGCGGTCTCAGTCCTCGACGGTGATCGAGTTGATGACGATGTCCTCGACGGGACGGTCTCCCGGCCGGACACGCGTCTTCTCGATCGCGTCGACCACGGCACGGCTCTCGTCGTCGGCGACCTTGCCGAAGATGGTGTGCTTGCCGTTGAGCCACTCGGTGGGCGCCACCGAGATGAAGAACTGCGAACCGTTGGTGCCGCCGACCTTGCCGGTGGTCGGGTCCAGTCGCTTTCCGGCGTTGGCCATGGCGAGCAGGTAGGGCTCGTTGAACGTCAGCTCGGGGTGGATCTCGTCGTCGAAGTTGTAGCCCGGGCCTCCGCGGCCGGTGCCCAGGGGGTCGCCGCCCTGGATCATGAACCCGGAGATCACCCGGTGGAACACGACCCCGTTGTACAGGGGGTCGGTGCGCTCCTCGCCGGTGGTCGGGTCCGTCCACGGGGTCGTTCCCGTCGCCAGCCCCGTGAAGTTCTGCACCGTGCGCGGCGCGTGGTTGGGGTAGAGCTCGATCCGGATGTCTCCGGCGGTCGTGTGCAGGGTCGCAAACATGCGAGAAGTCTCGCACGCGCACCCTGTGCGGCACCCGAGATCACACGGGTGCGCAGGCCACAGGCACTGCGCTGCCGCTCTCGCGGTGGCAGAGTGGGAGGGGAAGCACAGCCGACGAGCCGGGAGCCGAGAATGCCGTTCACGAAGAGCCGCCCGAAGATCGACGTCGATACCGAGAAGCTGAAGGACCAGGCAGCCGACCTGGGTGCCACGCTCGCCGACGCCGCACGCAGTGCCAAGGAGACCGCCGGGACCGCCGCGTCCAAGGCCGGCGACGCAGCCGCCCAGGCGAAGGACTGGACCACCCCGCGGGTCGAGGCGGCGATCGACTGGCTCCTGCCCCGGGTGGAGCACCTGTACAAGGAGAGCGTCAAGGCAGCAGCCCCCAAGGTGGAGAGCGCGGCCGCGAAGGCCTCGCCCGCCATCGACAGCGCGCACGACAAGCTGGTCGACGACCTGCTGCCCAAGCTCGTCGCGGCCATGAACGACGCCGCGGTGAAGGCCGGAGCCGCGGTCGAGCACGCCGCCGACAGCGCCGCGACCCGGGGCAAGGGCAGGGCCGCCGCGCTGGCAGCCGCCGCGGAGGCCGCGTCCGGCAAGAAGAAGCACACCGGTGCCAAGGTGTTCTGGCTGATCGCCGCACTCGTGGGGATCGGCGCGGGGGTCGCCGCCTGGACGCGGTCGCGGTCCAGCGTGGACCCGTGGGCCGAGCCGTGGGAGCCGACCGACACGGGTTCCGCGCACACGCGCGTGGGCGACGCCGCCGATGCCGTCGGTGAGGCCGCCGGGAGCGCCGTCGCGAAGGGCCGGGACGCCACGCGCAAGGCTGCCGAGAAGGTCACCGCCGCGACGGAGAGCCTCTCGGAGAAGGTGGCCGAGGCGAAGGACGACCTGACCGAGAAGGTCGCCGAGGCCACGGACGCCGCCAAGGAGAAGGTCGCCGGCGCGACAGAGGCGGCCAAGAAGGCCACCACGCGCCGGACCACCAAGCCCGTCGACGGCAGCGCGCCGGACCCCGTGGTCAGCCCGACGACCGACCCGGTCACCGGCACCGAGGGCGACCGACCGGTCTGACCCTCTGGCCAGGCACGACCCGCACGGCCCCCGGTCCTGATGGACCGGGGGCCGTCGTCGTCTGCCTAAACGTTTTGGGCGTTGACCCTCGTCCGCCGCTCTGAGGACGATGCGCGAGGCGCGTCGTGCCGGGGCCGCACCGAGGCGACGCCCGGGCCTCCCGCCGACCCAGCTGAGTCGACCGTCCCCAGTGCCGTGGAAGAGGACCCCATGCACCGCCCCAGAACCCGTGGTCGCGTCGCGATCGCGTGCACGACCGCCGTGACCGTCGCCGCCGGCCTGCTCGTCGCACCGCTGGCCGGTGCCGCGACCGCCGCCGACCCGGCGTACAACTACGCCGAGGCCCTGCAGAAGTCGATGTTCTTCTACGAGGCGCAGCGCGCGGGCGACCTCCCGGCCGACAACCGCGTGAGCTGGCGCGGCGACTCCGCGCTGACCGACGGCGCCGACGTGGGCAAGGACCTCACGGGTGGCTGGTACGACGCGGGCGACCACGTGAAGTTCGGGCTCCCGATGGCCTTCTCCTCGACCATGCTCGCGTGGGGCGCGATCGCCGCCCCCGCCGGCTACACCAAGGCCGGGCAGCTGGACGAGCTGAAGAGCAACCTGCGCTGGGTCAACGACTACTTCGTCAAGGCGCACACCGCGCCCAACGAGCTGTACGTGCAGGTGGGCGACGGCGAGGCGGACCACAAGTGGTGGGGCCCCGCGGAGGTCATGACGATGGCCCGACCGTCGCACAAGATCAGCGCCTCCTGCCCCGGCTCGGACGTCGCCGGCGAGACCGCGGCGTCGCTGGCGTCGGCCGCGATCGTCTTCAAGACCGACGACCCGACGTACTCCGCCACGCTCCTGGCGCACGCCAAGCAGCTCTACGCGTTCGCCGACACCTACCGGGGGAAGTACTCCGACTGCGTGGCGGCGGCGGCGGCGTACTACAAGTCGTGGTCCGGCTACCAGGACGAGCTGGTCTGGGGCGCCTACTGGCTCTACAAGGCGACCGGTGACGCGACCTACCTGGCCAAGGCGGAGGCGGAGTACCTCAAGCTGAGCGTCGAGAACCAGACGTCGACCCGGTCCTACAAGTGGACGGTCGCGTGGGACGACAAGGCCTACGCGATGTACCCGCTGCTGGCCATGGAGACCGGCAAGCAGCAGTACGTCGACGACGCCAACCGGTGGCTCGACTACTGGACGGTCGGGGTCAACGGCCAGCGGATCCCGTACTCGCCCGGCGGCCAGGCCGTCCTCGACTCGTGGGGGTCGCTGCGGTACGCCGCGAACACGTCGTTCGTCGCGCTCGTCTACTCCGACTGGCTGACCGACGCCACGCGCAAGGCCCGGTACCACGACTTCGGCGTCCGACAGATCAACTACGCGCTCGGCGACAACCCCCGCAAGTCCAGCTATGTCGTCGGGTTCGGCGCCAACCCGCCGCAGAACCCGCACCACCGCACCGCGCACGGGTCGTGGCTCGACTCGCTGACCCAGCCGGAGAAGACCCGCCACGTCCTGTACGGAGCGCTCGTCGGCGGACCCAGCGGTCCCAACGACACCTACACCGACCTGCGGTCCGACTACACGGCCAACGAGGTGGCCACCGACTACAACGCCGGCTTCTCGAGCGCTCTCGCGCGGCTGACGCAGGAGTACGGCGGCACCCCGCTGGCGTCCTTCCCCGTGGCCGAGCAGCCGGACGGGGACGAGATCTTCGTCGAGGCCATGCTCAACCAGCCCGCCGGTGGCACGTTCACCGAGGTCAAGGCCATGATCCGCAACCAGTCGGCGTTCCCCGCCCGGGCGCTGAAGAACGGCACCCTGCGGTACTGGTTCACGCTGGACTCCGGTGACTCGGCGGCGACCCTCGCGCTCTCGGCCAACTACAGCGAGTGCGGCCCGCAGACGGCGAAGCCCGTGAGCGCCGGCGGCTCGCTCTACTACGCCGAGCTCAGCTGCGTCGGGCAGAACATCTACCCGGGTGGCCAGTCGCAGCACCGCCGCGAGCTCCAGTTCCGGATCACCGGTGGTTCCACGTGGAACGCGACCAACGACGCGTCGTTCGCCGGCCTGAACACCACCGCGCTGGCCAAGACCAAGGCCATCACGCTCTACGACGGCGGCAGGCTCGTCTGGGGCACCGAGCCCACCGGCACGGTCACCGACACCACCGCACCGACCGTCCCGGGCACCCCGAGCGCGTCCGGGATCACCACGACCGGCGCGGCGCTCGGCTGGACGGCATCGACCGACGCCGGCAGCGGCGTGGCGGGCTACGACGTCTACCGGGTGCAGGGCACCACCTCGACCCTGGTCGCCTCCACCACGACCGCCTCCACGGTCCTGTCCGGTCTCACGCCGAACACCGCGTACTCGTACGCCGTGCGGGCCAAGGACGTCGCGGGCAACGTGTCCGCCGCCTCCGCGGTCGGCACGTTCACCACGGCCGACGTGCCC
This sequence comes from Cellulomonas humilata, assembly GCF_013359775.1. Classification (GTDB taxonomy): domain Bacteria; phylum Actinomycetota; class Actinomycetes; order Actinomycetales; family Cellulomonadaceae; genus Cellulomonas; species Cellulomonas humilata. The sequence continues at coordinate 38,230 of NZ_JABMCI010000070.1, forward strand.
GTGGAGGTCCAGCCGCCGGGGAAGCCCGGCACGCCGGTCGCGTCGGCGGTCACCTCGACGGGCGCCACCCTCACCTGGACCGCGGGCACCCCCGGCACGTACGCGCTGACCGGGTACGACGTGTACCGGATCAGCGGGTCCACGTCGACGCTCGTGGGCTCGACCACCGGGACCACGTTCGCGCTCACCGGTCTGACCGCCGGAACGGCCTACACGTACGCGGTGCGGGCCAAGGACGTCGCCGGGAACGTGTCGGTCGCTTCCTCGTCCGTCACGTTCACCACCACGGCCGCGACAGACACCACCGCCCCAACCGTGCCCGGCACGCCGGTCGCCTCGGCGATCACCCAGACCGGCGCCACCCTCGCGTGGGCGGCGTCGACCGACACCGGGGGCAGCGGTCTGGCCGGGTACGACGTGCTGAGAGTCACGGGGTCGACGTCGACCGTCGTCGGCTCGTCCACCGGGACCACGTACACGGTGACCGGTCTGACGGCCGCCACCGCGTACACCTACGCGGTGCGGGCCAAGGACGGCGCCGGCAACCTGTCGGCGGCGAGCCCGTCGGTGGCGTTCACGACGCTCCCGACGTCGACCGGCAGCAGCTGCGCGGTGAAGTACTCCGCCAACAGCTGGAACGTCGGCTTCACCGGGAGCGTGAAGGTGACGAACACGTCGACCAGCCCGCTGACCTGGACCCTCGGGTTCGCCTTCCCCTCGGGTCAGCAGGTGACGCAGGGGTGGAGCGCGACGTGGACCCAGACCGGATCCGCGGTGACGGCGACCGGGCTGGGGTGGAACGCCACCCTGGCGCCCGGGGCCAGCACCGACATCGGGTTCAACGGGTCGCACACCGGCACCAACACGGCCCCGACCGCCTTCACGGTGAACGGGGTGGCCTGCACGGTCTCCTGACCTGGGACGACCTGTGGCACGACGAAGGGCGCTCACCTCGCTGACCGGGGCGGGCGCCCTTCGGCGTCGCTCGCGAGCGTCAGTCCGCGCTGTGCACCGGTCGGACGTGCTCGCCCATCTCGGCCAGCTGCGCCTTCATCTCGCCGACCGTCAGCGTGTGCTCGACCCGCGGCGAGTAGAGCATCGAGCTGGTGATCGCCCCCGTGGCACCGATCCGGAACGCGTCCGCCACGTGGCTGACCAGCCCGGCACCGCCGGACGCGATCACGGGCAGGCTCACCGCCTCCGTGATCCGCGCCGTGATGTCCAGGTCGTACCCGGAGCCCGTGCCGTCACGGTCGATGCTGTTCACCACGATCTCGCCGGCGCCCAGGTCCTGACCGCGCTTGGCCCACTCGACCGCGTCCATGCCCGTGTAGGTCCGAGCGCCGTCGATCGCGATCTCGTAGCCGCTGGGGATCGTCGCCGTCGGCTCCACGCGCTTGACCTGCATGCTCAGCACGATGCACTGCCGGCCGAACTCGACCGAGCCCTGCGTGATGATCTGCGGGTTGCGCACCGCCATCGAGTCGATGCTGATCTTCTCCGCGCCGGCCCGCAGCACCTCGTGCATGTCCTCGAGGTGCCGGATCCCGCCGCCGACCGTCAGCGGCACGAACGTGCGGTGCGCCGCCCTGCGGACCATGGCGAGGTCGATCTGGCGCTTCTGGGCGCTGGCCATGATGTCGTAGATGACGATCTCGTCGACGTCCTCGTGGTACAGCCGGTCGGCCAGCTCCGCCGGGTCCCCCACGTCGATGTTGTCCTGGAACTGCTGGGCCTTGGTGACGCGGCCGTCCTTCACGTCGAAGCAGGCGATCAGCCGGTTAGCGAGCATCGAGATCCTTCACGTCTAGATCGCAGAATGCCTTGAGCACCTGGAGGCCGGCGCGCGCGCTCTTCTCGGTGTGGAACTGCGTCGCCATGATGTTCTTGTAGGCCACCGAGGCGGCGAACTCCTGGCCGTACGTGGTGACGCCCACCAGGGTGGAGTCGTCCGTCGGGACGGCGTAGAAAGAATTCACGAAGTAATAGAACCCACCCGGCGTGAATGCGCGCGAGAACGGGTGGTCGCCGCGGACGTCGACGTTGTTCCAGCCCATGTGCGGGACGCGGACCTGGGACTTGTCGAACTCGTGCACCGAGCCCTTGAGCCAGCCGAGGCACTCGACGTCACCCTCGTCCGAGTGCTCGAACAGCACCTGGAGGCCGACGCACACGCCGAGAAACCCCTGACCATCGGCCAGAACCTTCTCGGACAGGTGCTCGATCCAGCCCTCCTGCGCCAGCGACTCCATGGTCACCCCGGCGGCGCCGACGCCGGGCAGGATGTACGTGTCGACCTCGTCGCACTCGCCGGGCTTGGCCACCAGCGCGTGCGGGACATCGAGGTGCTCGAGCGCATAAGAAATGCTCTGCGAATTACCGGTGCGGTAGTCGATGATCCCGATCACTTGCCCAATCCTACACCGGACACGTGTCTCATATGTCGGACGTCAGTCGAGGAACAGGGCCTTCAGCCGCACGGTCGTGAACGCCAGCCCGAGCCCGATCATGACCACGAAGTACGCCACGTGCGTGAGCATCGATCCGTCCACCACGCCGAGCGTCAGCCCGCGCACCAGCTCCACCGCGTGCCACAGCGGGAGCGCCTTGATGACCCCCTGGATCCAGCCCGGGTAGACGGTAATGGGGTAGAACGTGGCCGAGAACAGGAACATCGGCAGCATGACGAAGTTGATCCAGTCCATCTGCTGGAAGGTCTTCATGTAGCTGGTCACGGCCATGCCGACGCTGGCGAACCCGAACGCCACGAGCAGCACGGCGGGCAGTGCGAGCGCCGCCGACCAGGCGAGGTTCAGGCCCATGACCTGCATGACCGTCAGGAACCCGAAGGCGTAGACCCCACCGCGCAGGAGCGCGTAGGTGATCTCGCCGAACGCCACGTCGAGCGGCCCGAGCGACGTGGCCAGCATCGCGTCGTACAGCTTGCCGAAGTGCATCTTGAAGAACACGTTCCACGTCGAGTCGTACACGGCCCCGTTCATCGCGGACACGGCGAGCAGGGCGGGCGCGATGAACGCCGCGTACGGCACCGAGGTCCCGTCGGGCAGCTCGACGTCGCCGATGAACGAGCCCAGGCCCAGACCCATGGCGAGCAGGAAGAAGACCGGCTCGAAGAAGCCGGAGAGCACGATGATCCCGCTGGAGCTCCTCGTCGCCTTGAGGCCGCGCGCGACGACGGACCGCGCGTTGCGGGCGTAAAGCGAGCCGATCGTGCTGCGCGCGGGCTCTGTGGTGGTGGTCGTCGTCGTCATCCTGCGCGGAGCCTCCTCACGAAGATGCGTCGGGCCATCAGCCACCCGACGACCGCGAGCACCACGAGCACCGCCAGGTGCCAGCCGACCGGCCACGCACCCGGGGGGGAGCCGTAGGACAGCGACCGCCCGATCTCGCTCGCGTGCCACAGCGGCGACACCCAGCCGATCCACTGGAGCCAGACCGGCAGGGTGGTCAGCGGGAAGAACGTGCCGGAGAACAGGAACAGGGGCGTGAAGACGAACCGCTGCACCAGCGCGAACTGCCCCTTGTCCTCCTTGAGGCTCGCCGAGAAGGCCATCACCGGCAGACCGAACGCCAGGCCCGCCAGCACGCCGACCAGGGGCATCAGGGCACCGGTGAGCGGGTCGCCCACCGCGCCGAACGCCAGGATCAGCAGGTAGTAGATGGTCGTGGTGAACAGCATCCGCACGACGACCGACAGGACGAGGCCGGCCGCGATCTGCGGGGGCGCCACAGGCGAGGCGTTCATGCCCCAGAAGATCCGCCGCCACTTGAAGCCGGCCATGATCACGAAGGTGAACTCGTCCATGGCCACGGTGACCGCGGCTGTCGCCAGCAGGGCGGGCGCGACGAACCACACGTAGTCGACGAGCCCGTCGGCGCCGGACGCGATCGGCTGGTCGAGGAACGCGGCGAGGCCCAGGCCGATGCCCAGCAGGTACAGCAGCGGGTTGCCGACGCTGCCCACCACGATCGTCCAGCCGTACGCCTTCATGCCACGCAGCTGGTGCTCGGCCACGTACCAGGCGCCGAAGCGACGGGGCCGGACCGCGGCCGCGACCGCCGCCTCGGTGATCGTCGTCGTCATTCGATCAGGCTCCGCCCCGTGAGCCGCAGGAACACGTCCTCCAGGCTCGAGCGTCGCACGAGCGAGGTGGTCGGGTGCAGGCCCAGGTCCGTGACCCGCTCGAGCACCGCCTCACCGTCGTCGGCGTACAGCAGCACGCGGTCCGGGAGCACCTCGATCCGCTCCACCAGGCCCGCCATCCGCACGGCGGCGTCCGCGTTGCGGTCGGACCCGAACCGCAGCTCGACCACCTCACGCGTGGAGTACTGCCGGATCAGGGACGACGGGCTGCCCTCGGCCATGATCTTGCCCTTGTCCACCACCACCAGCCGGTCGCAGAGCTGCTCGGCCTCGTCCATGTAGTGCGTGGTGAGCACCAGGGTGGTGCCGCGCTCCTTGAGCCGGAACAGCCGGTCCCAGAGCACGTGCCGGGCCTGCGGGTCCAGGCCGGTGGTCGGCTCGTCGAGCATGAGGATGCGCGGCTCGTTGATGAGCGCGCGGGCGATGGTCAGCCGGCGCTTCATGCCGCCCGACAGGTCGTCGACCTTGGCGTTCCGCTTCTCCTCCAGCTGCGCGAAGCCCAGCAGCTCGTCGGCCCGCGTCGCGCACACCGACCGCGGGATCCCGAAGTAGCGGCCGTACACGATCAGGTTGTCGCGCACCCGCAGCTCGGTGTCGAGGTTGTCCTCCTGCGGCACGACGCCCAGCAGCGACCGGATCTCCGGCCCGTGCGTGTTCGGGTCCAGCCCGAGCACCGACAGCTCGCCGGCCGTGCGGGACGAGACCGCGCCGACCATGCGCATGGTGGTGGACTTGCCGGCGCCGTTGGGCCCGAGCAGGCCGAACGACTCGCCGGGCGGCACCTCGAAGTCGATGCCGTCGACGGCGGTGAAGTCGCCGAAGCGCTTGGTCAGGCCGTGGGCGGCGATCACGGGAGCGGTCACAGCGGACCAACCTAGACGAGCGGACCCACACGCACCGAGCCCATTGATGTTGACCGGGGCAGCGGAGCGCGGGAACCATGCCGCCATGGACGACCTCTGGCCCGTCGCCGGCCTCCGCGTGGTGAGTGGTGACCTGGAGCTGCGCTACCTCGACGACGACCGGCTGCTGGCTCTTGCGCGGCTCGCGCAGGACGGCGTCCACGCTCCTGACGCCATGCCGTTCACCGTGCCCTGGACGCAGGGGACCCCCACCGAGGTCGCCCGGAGCGTCCTGACCTACCAGTGGGGCGCGCGCGCTGCGGTCGCCCCCGAGCGCTGGAAGCTCGAGCTGGCCGTGCTCCGCGACGGCGAGGTGCTGGGCACCCAGGCGCTCATGGCGTCCGACTTCCCCGTCATCCGGACCGCGGAGACCGGCTCGTGGCTCGGTCGACGGCACCAGGGTCAGGGCGTCGGTACGCGGATGCGCCTGATGATCCTGCACCTGCTGTTCGAGGGCTTCGGCGGTCGGTACGCGACCACGTCGGCGTTCGACGACAACGGCCCGTCGAACGGAGTGACGAGGCGGATCGGCTACGCCGAGAACGGCATCGACCTGATCGACCGGCTCGGGGGGCTCGCGACGAGCCGCCGCTACCTGCTGGACCGGGCCACCTGGGACGCCCGCCCGGCAGACCTGCGCCCCGAGGTGAGGCTGCACGGGGTCGAGGCCGCGCGGGAGCAGCTGGGTCTGTGACTCAGCGGTCGTCCGCCGCGTCGTGCACGTAGCGGGCCACCTGCACCCGGTTGGTCACCTCGAGCTTGGTGAACAGGCTGCCCACGTGCGTCTTCACGGTGGCCACCCCCAGGTGCAGCGACCGGGCGATCTCCGTGTTGGTCAGCCCGTCGCTCACCGCGACCGCCACCTCCCGCTCGCGGTCCGTCAGCCGCGCCAGGAGGGTCCGCGCCTTGCGCCTGCGCCCGTCCTCGGCGGGTCGGGTGACCGCGGCGATGAGCTGGCTGGTGACGCTCGGGGAGAGCATCGGCTCCCCGAGGGCCACGCGACGCACGGCGACGACCAGGTCCGCGGGAGGGGTGTCCTTCAGCAGGAATCCGGCGGCGCCCAGCTGGAGCGCGGTGAGCACCATCTCGTCGGTGTCGAAGGTGGTCAGGACGATGATCCGGGCCGTCGTGCCGCGCTCGCGCAGCCGGCGGGTGGCGGCGAGGCCGTCCATCCGCGGCATCCGGATGTCCATGAGCACCACGTCGGGCAGCTGGCGCGCGACGACGTCGAGGGCCTCCTGACCGTCGGCCGCCTCGCCGACCACCTCGAGGTCCGGTGCACCGCCCAGGATCATCCGCAGACCTGCCCGCACCAGGGCGTCGTCGTCGACCACCACCACCCTCACGCCGGCCACGGCAGCCTCGCTCCCACGACGAACGCCCCGTCCGGTCCGATCCCGTGCTCGAGCTCGCCCCCGGCCAGCTCGGCCCGCTCCGCCAGGCCCGCCAGGCCCACGCCTCCGCGCTGCCCGTCCGATGGCGTGCGGACGGGGTTGCGCACCTCGATCTCGAGCTGCGCGCCGGGCCCACCGGCCAGCCGGACGCTCACGGGCTCACCGGGTGCGTGCTTGCGGGCATTGGTCAGGGCCTCCTGGACGATCCGGAACGACGTGCGGGACAGGGTCTGCGGCGCAGGGTCCTTGGTGAGGCCGGTGGTGTCCAGGTCGACGTCGGACCCCGCCTCGCGTGCGTCGGCCAGCAGCGCCGGCAGCTCCGCGAGCGTGGGCTGCGGGGGTTCGATGCCCACGGCACCCGCCCCCGCCCGCAGCACGCCCAGCACCTGCCGGAGCTCGCTGAGGGCCAGCTGCGCGTTCGACTGGATCGTCTGGGCCGTCTCGCGCGTCTCGTCGCGCGTCAGGTCGTCCCGGTAGGCCAGCGCGCCCGCGTGCAGGGCGACCAGCGAGATCCGGTGCGCGAGCACGTCGTGCATCTCCCGCGCGATCCGGGTGCGCTCGGCGTCGCGCGACCGCTCGGTGGCCAGCTCCCGCTCGCGCTCGGCGGTCGCCACCTGCTCGCGCAGCGACGCCAGCAGCTCTCGACGGGTCCCGATGTAGTAGCCGGTCGACACGGCCGCCGCGAAGTACGTGACGCCGACGATGAACGCCACGAGGACCAGGTAGCCGCTGTTGTCCCGACCGGGGAAGGCTGCGCGGTAGTACGCCTCGGACCCGACCGACGCGACGAGCCACAGGACCCCGATCACCACCACCCAGCTGCGCCGACGCCACGTGGCCAGCGAGACCAGGGCGATCGTCGCGGCGCCGATGCTCGCCGACGAGACGGTCGTGGCGATGGTCGTCATGCTGGCCACCGCCAGGGGGTACCGGCGGCGCAGCGGGAGCAGGCAGACGGTCATCGCACCCAGCACCAGGTCGACCACGATCAGGGCCCCGGCGACCTCCTCGGCCACCGCGGGCGACACCGACAGGTGCTCGGCGGAGGTCACCCCCCACGCGATCAGCCCGACCCCCGCGGCCAGCAGGTACCGCCACACGCTCGACCACCGGGACAGCGCGGACTGCGGCTGCGGCAGCAGGTCGGTGTCGAGGGCCATGACGGCAGCCTAGGCAGGTGGGTGCCGCGGCTTCGCCCACCTTCGGGCCGGACCGCCTCCACCGTCCGGTGGAGGGCTCAGACGTCGGCGGAGACCGGCTGCCGCAGGATCGTGCGCATCTTCTCCGGCGCGACCCGGCGGCGGTCGCTGAGGTAGATCTCGTGGTGGTGGCCGGCGAAGCGCAGGCCCTGGCTCGGCATGAACTCGTGGTGCAGCTGCGCGAGCACCGGGGCCTCGTCGTCGAACGCGCCGACGTGCAGCGTCTGCACGCACGGACCCTCGTCGAGGGTCTCCAGCCGGACGTCGTCGAGCCGTGTCGGGCGATCCTTCTTGGCACGGACCTGCTCGACGGCTGCGGCGTACCGAGCACTGTCGATCCAGTCCGGGACCATGAGCAGCAGCGTCCAGTCCCACCGGGACTTGTCCCGCGCCGCAGTGAAGGAGTCCATGTCGTCGGCCCGCCACAGGCCCTCCAGCGGAGGAACCACGTAGTCGCGTCCGAGCTCCCGCTTGCTGGCGAACTTCAGCGTGTACGCCACCGGGTAGAGCGCGGCGACCGCCTCCGCGAACTCGGGCGCGGTGTTGGGATCGCCGTGCCCGTCGATCATCAAGTACTGCAGCTCCGGCACGTCCACGAGCCGGAACGAGCCCCGCGAGGCGCGATAGGCGTCGAGGGACTTCGTGAAGTCGGTCTTGTCAGTCATCGACGACCGCGCTGACGCCGGTGGTGGAGCCAAGGGGACTCGAACCCCTAACCCCCTGCTTGCAAAGCAGGTGCGCTACCAATTGCGCCATGGCCCCGTGGTGCATGCCCGGGGGACCTTCACTCGAAGGTGTCGGTGACCTCTGCCCACAGGTCTCGCTCGTCGCGATCCTGTGCGTACTTCTGCCATACGACGAATCCGACGGCGGCGGCTGCCACCAGGAGCAGGAGCTTCTTCATCGGTTCCCCCACGGGTTTGGGAGTGGGCCTAACAGGACTTGAACCTGTGACCTCTTCCTTATCAGGGAAGCGCTCTAACCGTCTGAGCTATAGGCCCGTGCACTACGCGCGCCGCAGTGGCGCCGGATGAGACTACCCCAGCGCGGGGGCCCCACCCAAACCGGCTACCAGGAGGTGCTGGTCACTCGTCCGTCATGGTCACGTGCACGCCGCCGACGAGCGCCGCCACGATGTTGTAGAGGAACGCGCCGATGGTGGCGAGGGCCGTGAGCAGGAAGACGTCGATCACCGCGACGAGCGTCGCGCCGGAGATGATCCGCTGGAACTCGACGTACTGCAGGATGTCGATCCCGCTCTCCGTACCGGTGATCTGGGTGACCAGGTCATTGGCCTTGGTGAACACCTGGAGCCCGTTCAGCGTGAACCAGACCACGGCCGCGCCGACGACGATCATCACGCCGATGGCCACCGACAGCAGGAACGACAGCTTCATCACGGACCACGGGTCCACGCGGGAGATCGCCAGGCGGACCCGGCGCGGGGCGCCGTGGGGCCCGACCGTCGGGATGCGTCCCGTGCTCGGCCGGGCGCCCGTGAGGTTGTCGGACGCGGGGACCGGGCGGGGGGCCGTGGTGCTGGCCGCCGGGGCAGATGCTGCCGGGGTGGTCGTCATGGTCGGTTCCTTGGGACGGGGTCGAGTGGCCGCGGCGAACGCTGCGGACGTCGCGACGCCGGCCTTCTTCAGCCAGACGGTGGCGGTGTCCACCGCCACCATCATCGGGGACGGAGGGTCGTGCTCGTCGCCGACTCCCGGTGCGGAGGTGTCACGATCCTGTGGAGATGTCGCGGTGGCGGGCGCGGCCTCCGTCCGAACCGCGCTCGCCGGGCGCTCCGTGGCCTCCGGGCGGTCCGGCGGCGACGACCGCGGGGGGGCCACGGTCGGCGGCATCACGCTGGCGGGAACCGTGAACGCGGTGGCGCCGTTCGACCCGTTCAGGCTGGGCACATGCGTGGCCGCGTCCCCGTCCGCCGAGCCGTTCCACGCCGACGTCGACCCCTGGTGTGGCGCGGACGTCGTCGTGCGACCGGCGGTCGTCGGCGTCGTCGGGCGCTTGCGCGGCGGGATCGAGGGGGGCGTGAAATCGGTCATGCGTCCTCCGCTGACGGGTCGGTCACTGCCTGGTCGACCGGCGCCTCGGACTCATCGGGCGTGTCCGAGACGTCGGGAACCTGGCCATTCTCAGCGCCCACGGTACCTGCCTCGTCCGCCAGGTGTCGCTCAGTGTTCCGCGCGACCGCGATGATGCGGTCCCCGTTGTCGGGCTTGGCGAAGATGACACCCTGCGTCGTGCGGCCCGTGGCGTTGACCTCCGCCGTGGCCGAGCGCACGATCTTGCCCCGCTCCATGATGACGAGGACCTCGTCCTCGGGGTCCACCACGAGGGCGCCCACGAGGTCGCCGTTCGCCTCCGGGAGGTTGGCCACCTTGATGCCCAGACCGCCGCGGCCCTGCTGGCGGTAGTTCTCCACGGTCAGCGCGGTGCGCTTGGCGATGCCGCCCTGGGTCACGGTGAACAGGAAGGCGTCCTCCCGCACCACGTCCATGGCCAGCAGCTCGTCGTCCGCGCGGAACTTCATGCCCGTGACGCCCGAGGTGGCCCGGCCCATCGGGCGCAGCGACTCGTCGGACGCGGTGAAGCGCACCGACTGCCCCTTGCGGGACACCAGGATCAGGTCCTCGTGCGAGTCGACCAGGCGCGCCGAGACCAGCTCGTCGGGCAGGCCGTCCTCGTCCTCGCGCAGGTTGATCGCGATGACGCCGCCGGAGCGGTTGGAGTCGTAGTCCGACAGCCGCGTCTTCTTCACCAGGCCGCGCTGCGTGGCAAGCACCAGGTACTCGGCCTTGGTGTAGTCGCGGATGTCCAGCACCTGCGCGATCTTCTCGCCCGGCTGGAACGCGAGCAGGTTGGCCACGTGCTGGCCCTTGGCGTCGCGACCGCCCTCCGGCAGCTCGTAGGCCTTGGCACGGTAGACGCGGCCGAAGTTGGTGAAGAACAGCAGCCAGTGGTGCGTCGTCGTGACGAAGAAGTGGTCCACCAGGTCGTCCTCGCGCAACTGCGCGCCGCGCACGCCCTTGCCACCGCGCCGCTGGGCCCGGTAGTTGTCCGAGCGCGTCCGCTTGGCGTAGCCGCCGCGCGTGATGGTGACGACCATCTCCTCCTCGGCGATGAGGTCCTCCACGCTGACCTCGCCGTCGAACGGAAGGATCGTCGTGCGGCGCTCGTCGCCGTACTTGGCGACGATCTCGCCCAGCTCTTCGGACACGATGTCCCGCTGGCGCTGCTCGGACTCGAGGATCGCGCGGTACTCGGTGATCTCGGCCTCGAGCTTCGCGTACCGCTCGAGGATCTCCTGGCGCTGGAGCGCGGCCAGGCGGCGCAGCTGGAGGTTGAGGATCGCGTTCGCCTGGAGCTCGTCGATGTCGAGCAGGGCCATCAGGCCGGCGCGCGCCTCGTCCGCGTCGGGCGAGCGGCGGATGAGGGCGATGACCTCGTCGAGCGCGTCGAGCGCCTTGAGGTAGCCGCGGTAGATGTGGATGTCGGCCTCGGCCTCGCGCAGCTTGTAGGCCGTGCGGCGGACGACGACCTCGAGCTGGTGGGTGACCCAGTGGCGCACGAACGCGTCGATGCTCAGCGTGCGCGGCACCTCGTCGACGAGCGCCAGCATGTTGGCGCCGAACGTCTCCTGGAGCTGCGTGTGCTTGTAGAGGTTGTTCAGCACGACCTTCGCGACCGCGTCGCGCTTGAGCACGATCACCAGGCGCTGGCCGGCGCGGCCCGACGTCTCGTCGCGCATGTCCGCGATCCCGGTCACCTTGTTCTCGCGGACCAGGTCCGCGATCTTCTTCGCCAGCGTGTCCGGGTTCACCTGGTACGGCAGCTCGGTGACGACCAGGCAGATCCGGTTCTGGATCTCCTCCACCTGGACGATCGCGCGCATCGTGATGGAGCCGCGGCCCGTCCGGTACGCCTCCTCGATGCCCTTGTGGCCCAGGATCGTGGCGCCGGTGGGGAAGTCCGGGCCCTTGATCCGCAGCAGGAGCGCGGCGAGCAGCTCCTCGCGCGACGCCTCCGGGTGGTCGAGGTGCCACTGCACGCCCTCGGCCACCTCGCGCAGGTTGTGCGGCGGGATGTTGGTGGCCATGCCGACCGCGATGCCGGCCGCGCCGTTGACCAGCAGGTTCGGGAACCGGGCCGGCAGGACCGTGGGCTCCTGCGTGCGTCCGTCGTAGTTGTCCTGGAAGTCGACGGTGTCCTTGTCGATGTCCCGGACCATCTCCATGGACAGCGGGGCCATCTTGCACTCGGTGTACCGGGGCGCGGCGGCCGGGTCGTCGCCCGGCGAGCCGAAGTTGCCCTGCCCGGAGACCAGCGGGTACCGCAGCGACCAGTCCTGGACCAGCCGCACGAGGGCGTCGTAGATCGACGTGTCGCCGTGCGGGTGGTACTTGCCCATGACGTCGCCGACGACGCGCGAGCACTTGGAGAACTGGCGGTCGGGGCGGTAACCGCCGTCGTACATGGCGTAGAGGACGCGGCGGTGCACCGGCTTGAGTCCGTCGCGCACGTCCGGCAGGGCACGGCCGACGATGACGGACATGGCGTAGTCGAGGTACGACCGCTGCATCTCCAGCTGCAGGTCGACCTGCTCGATGTTGCCGTGCTCGATCTCGTTGCCGGTGGTCTCGCTCAACGGGGTTCCTTACTTCGGTTGCGTACGTGGGTGGAGGCCGGACGTCTTTGATCAGACGTCGAGGAACCTCACGTCCTTCGCGTTGCGCTGGATGAACGAGCGGCGGGACTCGACGTCCTCGCCCATGAGGATCGAGAAGATCTCGTCGGCCGCGGCGGCCTCGTCGAGCGTGACCTGCAGGAGGGTGCGGTGCTCGGGCGACATCGTGGTCTCCCACAGCTCCTGGTAGTCCATCTCACCGAGACCCTTGTACCGCTGGACCGAGTTGTCCTTGGGCAGCCGCTTGCCCGCGGCCTGCCCGTCCGTGATGACGGCGTCCCGCTCGCGGTCCGAGTACACGTAGTCGTGATCCGCGTTGGCCCACTTGATCCGGTACAGCGGCGGCTGGGCCAGGTACACGTGACCGTGCGTGATGAGGTTCGGCATGTAGCGGAACAGCAGGGTGAGCAGCAGGGTGCGGATGTGCTGCCCGTCGACGTCGGCGTCGGCCATGATCACGATCTTGTGGTACCTCAGCTTGGCGATGTCGAAGTCCTCGCCGATGCCGGTGCCGAACGCGGTGATCAGCGCCTGGACCTCCTGGTTGCCCAGGGCGCGGTCCAGCCGCGCACGCTCGACGTTGAGGATCTTCCCGCGGATCGGCAGGATCGCCTGCGTCCGGGGGTTGCGACCGCGCACGGCCGAGCCGCCGGCCGAGTCCCCCTCGACGATGAAGACCTCGCACTCCTCGGCGCGGTTGGACTGGCAGTCCCGGAGCTTGCCCGGCATGCCGCCCGACTCCAGCAGACCCTTGCGGCGGGTGGCCTCGCGCGCCTTGCGGGCGGCCATGCGCGCGGCCGCGGCCTGGATCGACTTGCGGATGACGTCCCGCGCCTCGTTCGGGTGCGAGTCCAGCCAGTCGCCCAGCTGCTCGTTGACCACGCGCTGCACGAACGTCTTGGCCTCGGTGTTGCCCAACTTTGTCTTGGTCTGGCCCTCGAACTGCGGCTCGCCCAGCTTGATGGAGATGACCGCCGTGAGGCCCTCGCGGATGTCGTCGCCCGTGAGGTTCTCGTCCTTCTCCTTGAGGATGCCCTTCTCGCGCGCGTAGCGGTTGATCAGGGAGGTCATCGCCGCACGGAAGCCCTCTTCGTGCGTGCCGCCCTCGGTGGTCGAGATCGTGTTGGCGTACGTGTGCACCGACTCGGAGTACGCGTTGGTCCACTGCATGGCGATCTCGACGGCGATCCGGCGCTCGGTGTCCTCGGACTCGAAGTCGATGATCTCCGGGTGGACGACCTCCACCTTCTTGGCGCCGTTGAGGTGCTTGACGTAGTCGACCAGGCCGTCGTCGTACTTGTAGGTGACGTTTCGCGACGTCGGAGCGGCCTCGTCGTCCCCGGCCAGCTCGTCCTCCGTGCCCAGGTGCTCGGGGCGCTCGTCGGTGAGCGTGATCTGGAGCCCCTTGTTCAGGAACGCGTACTGCTGGAAGCGCGCCCGCAGCGTCTCGAAGTCGAACTCGGTGGTCTCGAAGATCGCGGGGTCGGCCCAGAACGTCTGCATGGTGCCGGTCTCGTCGGTCGGCTCGCCCTTCTGGAGCTCGCCCAGCGGCTTGCCGCCGTCGGAGAAGTCCTGCTGCCACACGAACCCGTCGCGCTTGACCACCGTCTCCACGCGCGTGGACAGCGCGTTGACCACGGAGATGCCCACGCCGTGCAGCCCGCCCGAGACCGCGTAGCCCGCGCCGCCGAACTTCCCGCCGGCGTGCAGGATCGTCATGACGACCTCGACCGTGGGGCGTCCCTCGGTGGGGTGGATGGCGACGGGGATGCCGCGGCCGTTGTCGACGACGCGCACACCACCGTCGGCGAGCAGCGTGATCTCGATGTGGTCGCAGTAGCCGGCGAGAGCCTCGTCGACCGAGTTGTCGACGACCTCGGTGACCAGGTGGTGCAGGCCGCGCGCGCCCGTGGAGCCGATGTACATGCCCGGGCGCTTCCGGACCGCCTCGAGACCCTCCAGCACCGTGATGGCGCTGGCGTCGTACCCGCCGTTGCCCTCCTTGGTGCTCTTCGTCGTGCTCGGCGCGGGGGTGCTCTGCTCGGCCACGGGCGGTGGTGCTCCTCAAGCTCTCACACGCGACGGAGCGCGCCGACCGAACTTCGCCGGGTCGGATCACTCCATGACGCTGGAGTTCCGGGCACAGATGCGCCAGGAATGACCTTCACAGTCTACCTGGTGGACGGGCTCGGACCCTCTTTTCCCACAGGCGGCGGCGTGCTCAGCGGAACGTGTCGCGCTCCCCGCGGCCCGCCACGCGCTTCGGACCGGTCTTGAACCGGGGTCCGCCGGGGTTCAGCACGGTGATCTCCAGGACGATCCCGTCGCCCAGGTCCGCCGCGAACCGGCCGAGCATCGCCGGCGCCAGGAACTTCAGCTGCGTCGCCCACGACGTCGAGTGGGCGCGCAGGGTCAGCGCTCCGCCCTCGAAGGACACGTACTCGCAGTGCTCGGCCACCTGCGGGCCGACGAGCTCCGACCACCGGTGCTTCAGCACACCGGCGACCTGGTCCGACGTGCCACCGAGCTGGTCGAGCAGCCCGCTGACCGTGGACCCGATGAGCTGCGGGTCCCGCGCGCCCGGACCGGCCGTGCCCACCGCGACCTGAACCAGCGGGCGGCGCCGCGCGGGGTCGCCCGGCCGGAAGCCCCGTTGCGCCGCGGCGGCCTTCGCGCGACCGAGTGCGCCGAGGGCCACCTGGCGGGGCGGGGTCAGCTCCACCAGGTCGCGCAGCGGGGTGCCGTCCACGGGCCGGGGCTTCGGGAACAGGCCGTCATCAGAGGACACGGGCCACCTCACCGCCCATCACGTCCACCCGCGCACCGGCCAGCGGCGCCGGGACGTCCTCGGCCACCGCCGCGGTGATGAGCACCTGCCGAGCGGGGGCCACCAGCTCGGCCAGCCGGTCGCGGCGGCGCGCATCGAGCTCGGCGAACACGTCGTCGAGGATCAGGACCGGCTCGCCGTCAGGCCCCCAGTCCCCACCCACTCCCTCGTCGCCGCGGGTCAGCAGCTCGTACGACGCCAGCCGCAGCGCGAGCGCGAACGACCACGACTCGCCGTGGCTCGCGTAGCCCTTGGCCGGCAGACCGCCGAGCGTCAGGACGAGGTCGTCGCGGTGCGGTCCGACCAGGCTGACCCCGCGCTCGATCTCCTTGCCGCGCAGCCGGCCGATCGCCTCGAGCAGCTGCGCCTCGACCAGGTCGACGGACGCGGTCTCGTCGGCGGTCTCGAGCACCGCGTCGAGCGACGCCTTGTAGGTGACGATGGCATCACCCTGCCCGGCGCTGACCTGCGCATATGCCCGTTCGATGTGCGGGGCGAGCGCCCTGACCAGACCGCGGCGGGCCACGATGATCTGCGCGCCCGTCTGCGCGAGCTTGGCGTCCCAGACGTCGAGCGTGCGCAGGTCGGCACCCGCGCCGCGGCGCGCCACCGCGGCGGACTTCAACAACGCCGACCGCTGCCGCAGCACCCGGTCGTAGTCCGCAACGGTCCCGGCAACCCGCGGCGTCAGCTGCACCAGCAGGTCGTCGAGGAACCGGCGGCGGCCGTCCGGGTCGCCCTTGACCAGCGACAGGTCCTCGGGCGCGAAGAGCACCGTGCGCAGGATGCCGAGCACGTCCCTGGCGCGCGTGGGGGAACCCCCGTTGACCCGCGCGCGGTTCGCCTTGCCCGGTGTCACCTCGATCTCGACCAGCGTCGAGCGCGGGCGGCCGGCCTCGAGCTCGCGGACCACCTTCGCCCGCACGACCGCCCGGGTGGTGCCGGCACGGACCAGCGCGGCATCGGTGGGCACTCGGTGGCTGCCCAGCGTGGCGACGTAGCCGAGCGCCTCGACCAGGTTGGTCTTGCCCTGCCCGTTCGGTCCGACGAGCGCGGTGATGCCGGGCTCCAGCGGGAGCTCGACCTGCGCGTACGAGCGGAAGTCCGTCAGGGAGAGGTGCGCGACATACATCGTCGGGTCAGGCGGGTGGTGCGGGCTTCACGGCGTGGCCGCCGAACTGCTGACGCAGGGCGGCGACCGCCTTCATGGCCGGGGACTCCTCCTGGCGCGAGGCGAAGCGCGCGAACAGCGACGCGGAGATCACCGGCACCGGCACCGCGAGGTCGATCGCCTCGTCCACGGTCCAGCGACCCTCGCCCGAGTCCTCGACCCAGTCGTCGATCTCGCCCAGGCCGGGATCCTGCTCGAGCGCCTTGACCAGCAGCTCCAGCAGCCAGGACCGCACGACGGTGCCTCGCTGCCAGGCGCGCACGGTCCCGTGCACGTCCGTGACCAGGTCCTTCGCGGCCAAGAGCTCGTACCCCTCGGCGTACGCCTGCATCAGCCCGTACTCGATGCCGTTGTGCACCATCTTGGCGAAGTGGCCGGCACCCACCTTGCCCGCGTGCACGAACCCCTCCGCCCGCGGACCCTCCGGACGCAGCGCGTCGAACACCGGCATGACAGTCGCGACGAGCGCCTCGTCCCCGCCGACCATCAGGCCGTAGCCGTTCTCCAGCCCCCAGACACCGCCCGACACCCCGGCGTCGAGGAAGCCGACCCCGGTCGCGGCCAGCAGGTCCGCGTGCGGCTGGTCGTCCTGGTAGTACGAGTTCCCGCCGTCGATGACGATGTCGCCGGCCGTCAGCAGCCCGGCCAGGTCGTGCACGACCGCATCGGTGATCTCACCCGAGGGCACCATCACCCAGACGATCCGCTGACCTGCGGGCAGTGCCTCGACCAGCGCCTCGAGGGACGGGACGTCCGTGACGTCGGGGTTGCGGTCGAACCCTGTGACCTCGATACCGGCGGCACGGATGCGAGACCGCATGTTCGCGCCCATCTTGCCCAGACCGACCAGACCGATGTGCATGGCGTGCCTCTCTCGTCGCGACCGCGTCTCACTCTGCCGCAGGACGCGACGGTGCGCCGATCAGCTGGCGAAGCGGATGGGCACCAGCAGGTAGCGGTACTCCGGGTTGTCCTCGCCGTCCAGCGTCTCCTGGCCGGTGAACTCCACCGGCTTGTTCGGGTGCGTGAACGACAGCCGGACGAACGTGGTGCTCAGCGCACCGAGCCCGTCGAGCAGGAACTGCGGGTTGAACGCCACCGAGATGTCGTCGCCGACGAGCGTGGCCTCGAGCGCCTCGGACGCCTGCGCGTCGTCGCCCTGGCCGGCGTCGAGCACGACCTGGCCCTCGCTGAACGACAGGCGGATCGGGGTGTTGCGCTCGGCGACCAGGCTGACGCGCTTGGCGGCATCCGCCAGGGAGTGCGTGTTGACGATCGCGTGGATGGGCGTCTCGTCCGGGAACAGCCGACGGACCGCGGGGTAGTCGCCGTCGACCAGGAGGCTGGTGGTCTGCCGGCCGGCTGCCTCGAACCCGATCATGTCCACCCCGGAGCCCGTGGACAGGGCCACGGTCACCGAGCCGGCGCTGCCGAGCGACTTGGCGGCGTCCGAGAGGGTGCGGGCGCGGACGAGGGCGACCGTCGAGATGTCCGGGGAGGACGGCTTCCACGTGAGCTCGCGCAGTGCCAAGCGGTAGCGGTCCGTGGCGAGCAGGGTGACCTTCTCGCCCTCGATCTCGACGCGCACGCCCGTGAGCAGCGGCAACGTGTCGTCCCGGCTGGCTGCGACGGAGACCTGGGCGACCGCGTGCGTCAGCTCGTCGCCGTCGACGGTGCCCGTGGTCGGGGGCATCACCGGCAGGTTCGGGTAGTCCTCGACCGGCATGGTCAGCAGCGTGAACCGGCTGGCGCCGCAGGTCACGACGACCTTGGTGCCCTCGAGCACGACGTCGACCGGCTTGTCCGGCAGGGACCGGGAGATCTCCGCGAGCAGGCGCCCGGAGACGAGCACGGAGCCGGCCTCGCTGACGTCCGCCGGGATCTGCGACCGGGCCGAGACCTCGTAGTCGAAGCTGGAAAGCTGCACGGTGCCCGTGGTGTCGGCCTCGAGCCGGACACCTGCCAGGACAGGGACCGGCGGCCGGGTGGGCAGGCTGCGCGCCGTCCACGTGACGGCGTCCGCGAGCACGTCGCGGTCGACCCGGAACCTCATACCTCACCTCTCGTCGAGCTGGCCTGGCTGCGTGCCGGCACGGGTTGTGCGGCGGGCGGGCGGACAGGCGTCAGGCGAACACTACGCGAGAGGTACGACGCTCGGTACGGGCATGCGGATGACAACGACAGCGGTGTGGTTCCGGGCGGGGTCGGGGCCTTTGGCGGTGTGTGGATCCCCCTCATAGAGATGTCTCATCATCGTCATCGGTCCTGTGCATCATGTGGATCGAGGGCGTCCGTGCAGGTCAACCCACGATCTGCCTGTGCACGCCGGTTGTGGGCCGAATCGGACTCTCCGTGGACGGGCGTGGACAGCTGTGCAGAGGCCGTTCTCCGTCCACCGGTGAGGGCCTCCCCGTCCACACGGTTGCAGGGGGTCGTCCACCGTCATCCACAGGTGAGTGCACAGGTGTGGAGATTCGTCCCATGCATGTCTCATTCCGAAGGTGAAGGTTGCGGTCAAGACCCTCGTATCGATTCGACGGTGAGAGTTGTCTCATGGCATTCGATGGGAATCGACCGTTTGTGAACGCCCACATGGCGCCCCAGATGTCCAGTTGGGAGTATTTGCCCAGGTCAGGACGATGTGACTGTCGCCCGGAGCGACGTATGTGTCGTTCAGGTGAATCCCGTCACAAGCGTCCCCAGGTGCCTGTGGACAGCTGTGGATAACTAGGGCGTGTCAGCCCCGGTTCTGCTGCTTGATCCGGTTGGTGAGCTCGGTCACCTGGTTGTAGATCGACCGGCGCTCGGCCATGAGCTCCCGGATCTTGCGGTTGGCGTGCATGACGGTCGTGTGGTCCCGCCCGCCGAACGCCTGACCGATCTTCGGCAGGGACAGGTCCGTCAGCTCCCGGCACAGGTACATCGCGATCTGGCGGGCCGTCACCAGCACGCGCGAGCGGCTCGAACCGCACAGGTCGTCGATGCTCAGCCCGAAGTACGCCGCCGTCTGGCCGATGACCTGCGTGGCGGTGATCTCGGTTGTCTGGTCGTCGGTGATGAGGTCCTTGAGGACGATCTCCGCGAGCGACAGGTCGACCTGCTGCCGGTTGAGGTTGGCGAACGCGGTCACCCGGATCAGGGCACCCTCGAGCTCGCGGATGTTGGTCGAGATCTTGCTGGCGATGTACTCCAGGACGTCCGGCGGTGCCTCCAGGCGCTCGCTGCCGGCCTTCTTGCGCAGGATCGCGATCCGCGTCTCGAGGTCCGGCGGCTGCACGTCCGTGATCAGGCCCCACTCGAACCGGGACCGCATGCGGTCCTCGAAGCCGTTCAGCTGCTTGGGCGGCAGGTCGGACGTGATCACGACCTGCTTGTTCGCGTTGTGCAGGGTGTTGAACGTGTGGAAGAACTCCTCCATCGTCTGTTCCTTGCCCTGCAGGAACTGGATGTCGTCGATGAGGAGCACGTCGACCTCGCGGTAGCGCCGCTGGAACGCGCCGGCCTTGCCCTCACTGATCGAGTTGATGAAGTCGTTGGTGAACTCCTCGGAGTTCACGTACCGCACGCGCACGCTCGGGTAGAGGTTCTGCGCGTAGTGCCCGATCGCGTGCAGCAGGTGCGTCTTGCCCAGGCCGGAGTCGCCGTAGATGAACAACGGGTTGTACGCCTTGGCCGGTGCCTCGGCGACCGCGACCGCGGCAGCGTGCGCGAAGCGGTTCGAGCTGCCGATGACGAACGTCTCGAAGAGGTACTTCGGGTTGAGGCGCGCGGGCTCGGCGGGCTGACGCCGGTTCGGCCGGTCGTCGTTGCGCCCGGGATACCGGCGGTCGCGCGTGGACCCGCCGTGGTTGTTCGGCTCGTCGTCGTCATCGTCGGGCACGAGCGACAGGTCGGGGCGTGCCTCGCGTCGAGCGTCGGCCTCGTCGGCCTCGCGTGCGTCGTGCGACGGGCTGTACGGCTCGTTGCGCTGGTCCGGTGCCGACGAGACGACACGCAGGGCGGGGGGTGCGTCCTCGGCCAGCTCGGGATCGACGGTGATGGCGAACCGGGCCTCACGCCCGAGAGCGGTGCTCAGCGCGGAGGTCACCTCGCCGCGCACCCGGGACTCGAGGTAGTCCTTGGTCAGGTCGTTGCCGACGGCGAGCAGCAGGGTGCCGTCCAGCAGCCCGAGCGGACGTGCCAGCCGGACGAACGCGATCTGGCGCGGAGTGATGTCCGGACTCGACTCGAGGGTCGACACCACGTGACCCCAGACCCGGGCGAGCTCTTCGTCCTGTGACACGTGCTACCTCGGTTGTTCGATCGCGTGGGTGGTCGAGTCTCGCATGACCGTGCGTTGTCCACACAGTTGTCCACACCTGTGAGCAGATGGTCGCGCCGGCGTCCTGGGCGCTGCGCCGCGATGAGCACGCGGCGCGCAGCGTCGTTCTCCCGCTCGTTCCTGACGTGCCGTGCGCCCGTCCACCACACCGTGGTCCACAGGCCGCACCCCCTGGCGACGATGACCGATCGTAGTGGCAGGCCCTGGTCCTGGGGAGGGGCGATGCGGGTGACGTCCCGGCGGGCTGTGGCAAGATCGACCCGGCGAGTCGCGCTCATTTGACCAGCCAGTACGGCGGGAAGTACGGTATTGCAGCCTTCTCGATGGCTCCTGCTGGCGCGCCCTGACGCCGCACGCGCACGTTGCGTGTCCTGGGAGCATCGATCCTGGCAGCCTGAACCTGGTCGCGCGGCACATGCGAGGCCCACCCGATGTAGTTGGAGACTCTCGTGACCAAGCGCACCTTCCAGCCGAACAACCGGCGCCGGGCCAAGACCCACGGCTTCCGCCTGCGCATGCGCACGCGTGCCGGCCGCGCGATCCTGGCGGCTCGTCGTCGCAAGGGCCGCGCGGAGCTCTCGGCCTGACATCACCGTCGGTGCTGTCCGCTGCGCACCGGATGCGCCGCGCTGCCGACTTCGAGCAGGCGGTGCGCCGAGGTGCGCGCGGCGGACGGGACACCCTCGTGGTGCATCTGACGACCAAGACCGATCACTCGGCCTCCGGGCCGGTGGTCGGTCTTGTGGTGTCCAAGGCGGTGGGCAACGCCGTCACGCGGAACCTGGTCAAGCGGCGGCTGCGTGAGCTCGTCCGCGCTCGGCTGACCGCCCTTCCGGCCGACGCCGGGATCGTGGTGCGTGCTCTCCCGCCGGCGGCGACGAAGCCGTACGCGCTCCTGGGCGCCGACCTCGACGCCGCGCTGGAGACCGCAGAACGCCGCGCACGGCGACGAGTCATCCCATGAGCACGCGTTCCATGGCCCGTGCGATCGTGCGTGCTCCTGCACAGCTGCTCCTCCTGCTGCTCAAGGGCTACCAGCGGTTCATCTCCCCGATGACGCCGCCGACCTGCAAGTTCTACCCGTCCTGCTCGCAGTACGCCGTGATCGCGGTGCAGCGTCACGGAGCCCTGCGGGGCACGGCGCTCGCCGCCTGGCGGGTGCTCCGCTGCAACCCCTGGAACCTGGGTGGCGTGGACGACGTTCCACCAGCACGACCCGTCCACCGCCATCTCGACGTGGCCTCGTCCACACACTGATCCCCCGAGGAGTTCTCCCCGATGAGCTGGTTCGACGGTCTGCTCAAACCGATCATGGTCGTCGTGGCCTGGATCATGGTCCAGTTCCACGCGCTGCTCCAAGCCATCGGGCTCGACCCCGAGAGCGGCGCCGCGTGGGGACTCTCGATCGTGGGCCTCGTGATCGTGATCCGGATCCTGCTGATCCCGCTCTTCTTCCGGCAGATCAAGGCGTCGCGCGGCATGCAGATGCTCGCCCCGGAGATGCAGGCCATCCAGAAGAAGTACAAGGGCAAGACGGACCCGGCATCCCGTGAGGCGATGAGCCGGGAGACGATGGCGCTCTACCGCGCGCACGGGACCAACCCGTTCGCGTCGTGCCTGCCGATCCTGCTCCAGTCCCCCATCTTCTTCGCGCTCTTCCGCGTGCTCATCGAGCTCCCCCGGATCGCCAACGGTTCGTACCCGCCGATCGGCCCGATGTCGCCGGAGCTGGCAGCGCAGGCCGAAGCCGCGACGATCTTCGGTGCCCCCCTGTCCGGCACCTTCATGCAGGCTGGCGACAACTGGCACATCCGCGTGGTCACGATCGTGCTGATCATCGCGATGTCGGCGACCACGTTCCTGACGCAGCGCCAGCTGACCATGAAGAACATGCCCCCGGCCGCCCTCCAGGGACCGATGGCACAGCAGCAGAAGGTGCTCCTCTATGTCCTGCCGCTGATCTTCGCGTTCTCCGGAGTGAACTTCCCGATCGGTGTCCTCATCTACTGGACCACCACGAACCTCTGGTCGATGGGCCAGCAGTTCTACACGATCCGTCGCATGCCGGCCCCTGGCTCGCAGGCGGAGATCGCGATGAAGGAGCGCAAGGCGCGCAAGACCAAGTCGCACGGCCTGATCGAGGATGCGCCGCCGGCGGTCATCATCGAGGAGAAGCCGCGCGGGCAGCGTGAGCAGCCGAAGCGCAAGGACCGCAACAAGCCCCGCGTCATCGAGGACCGTACGGGCACGACCGGCACCGCGAAGGACGACGAGCCCGACGGCCCCAGCGCTGCGGCGCCCAGCACCCCCACCAAGCCAAAGAAGTAGCGCTTCCGCGCGACGTTGATCGGAGAGAGAACTCCATGACTTCGACCCAGCCCGACGCCCCCGTCGAGACGACCAGCACCAAGCGCCTCGAGGAAGAGGGCGAGATCGCCGCCGACTACCTCGAGGAGCTGCTGGACATCGCCGACCTCGACGGCGACATCGACATCGACATCGACCACGGCCGCGCCGCCGTCGAGATCGTGTCCGAGGACCCCGCTGATCTCTCGCTCCGCCGGCTGGCCGGGCCGGACGGCGAGGTCTTGGACGCGCTCCAGGAGCTGACCCGCCTGGCCGTGCAGGCCAAGACCGGGGAGCGGAGCCGCTTGATGCTCGACGTCGCCGGCTACCGGTCCGCTCGACGGGCAGAGCTGGTCACGGTCGCCACCGAGGCCATTTCCCGTGTGAAGGAGTCCGGGCAGGCGGTCGCGCTCGACGCGATGAACCCGTTCGAGCGCAAGGTGGTGCACGATGCCGTCGCCGCAGCGGGGATGTCGAGCGACTCCGACGGTGTGGAGCCGAACCGGCACGTGGTGATCCGTCCCGCGTGACTTGAGGCGCCGACTTGGTCGGATGTCGAAGGGGTGGGCCCGTGGGTCCACCCCTTTGCTGTTGGTGTTTCACGTGAAACACGGGCGATGGCGGGCCGCCCGGCAGGGATGCGGCCTTCCGACCGCGGTCTGCGCCGCTGGGCGACTCCGGTTCGGGGCGCGTGTCGCCTGAACGGCTCGCGTGAGGCGGAAGGCGAGCTTGGCTGGGCGGGCGGCGATCTCCGGTCTCCGCGCCGTGAGCTTCCGCCCCTCGTCCTCAACCTTCATGCGCGGGCTCCTGGCTCCGAGCAAGCGACACGGGTCCGCGACCGCCCGGCGGTGGTACCTGGATGCGGGCGGCCCGTGAGCGCAGCGGATGCCGGGCGCGTCCGCTGATCGGACCTGTCGTTTCACGTGAAACCGACCACGTTCGGGTCCTGGTGACGGTAGTGAAGAGGATGCGGCAACCCCTGTCTCCTGGTGTGCGCGCGTGTCGCCTAAGACTCCGACCAGCTTGATTGATCAGCAGGCGTGTGGTCGTCGGAGCGATGACTCTGCGCCCCGGCGTACCGCCTGTGCCGTTGGATACCCCGCCAGCCTCATCGATCTCCACCAGTCACAGCGAGGCGGCTCGGGATGTCGGACTGGGCCTGCTGTTTCACGTGAAACGGACGCTGCCGGACCCTCGCTGCCCGCCCCAATCGCGACTGCCCGCCATACTCTCGTCTCGGTTTCACGTGAAATAGCGCGCGGCGAGAGCACGTCGATGGGCGCGCGCGTCAGTCGAGGGCCTCGGGTTGGTCGTGCGGCAAGCCGGCCTACTCAACGCGGGGTGCACTTGAGAGCAGGTCAAGCCGACGCAGCTGGGATCTGCTCGCGCGCCTCGTTGGCCAGCCAAGGCCGGACGCTCCTGCTGCGCCCGGTGCATCAGTTCTCGGATCCCACGTGTGCGAGACAAGCGGGGCATCGCATGGCTCCCGGTCGTGCCTGCTCGTACCTACCGCTTGTTGGCGCCTTGGTAGCGAGCGCCAACCCGCTACTCCCGCGGACCAACCCCGCCCCCGGTGGTCAGGCCGAGATGCCGGACGACATGCCGACGGGTGCGGTCGCGTCGCTACCGACTGGGCCACATCCGAGTCCTCGCAGACGCGTGAGACCCGCGGGCAGCCTGCGGGCGGCCGGTGAGTTCCGACACCGGCGTGCATACCGGCGCGTGCCTCCGGTCCGCACGGCAAGCCGCCTGTGGGGAGTGGTCAGTGCGGATAGTCATGGATGCCCTCGAAGGCCGCTCCCTGCGCAGGTGTTTCACGTGAAACCGGGTGTGGGGCGGTTCGCGTGGTCATGAGCATGCAGGTCTGGACTACGGGTAGCCGAGTGCCTCGCGTTGCACCAGCTCGGCCCGGTGACTGTGAGGAGGGTGCTTCCTGTGGTGTTGAGCCGCTCCCAGCCTCGATGCTGCGCACTCTCCGAGGGTTGAACGCTCGTCGCCTCGAGAGTCACGATGTCAGGGGGTTGTCGATCGGCGTGACTCCCGAGGGTACGACCGGCGCCACGGGCTTCGGGTGGAGGTGCTCGATGTGAGGCGATCCCGCTGACTGGCCGCCGCGCGGGATCCATAGGTCCACCGAGTCTGGCGGGCGGGTACCCGCCGCCTGGCCTCCGGGCTGGGTCCGCGATTTCCACCGAGCTGGCTGGTAGCGCATTGCGCCGTATCCACCTAGGCCATGGGCGATCGCGGGGCCTCCAAGGCCAACTACTGGATCGAGATGAGCTTCGGTTGCGGAGCCGACGACCTCACTCACCTGGCGGATTCCGTGAGCTTTGGCCCATGCCCCAGAGCCGGTGACCAGCGTCGCCGGCCGGTCCTCGCCGCGGGTCGGCTATGCCGGAAGACGCCGAGCACGCGATCGGAGGGTTCCGAGTCAGCTTGCTGGAGAGGGAAGGTTCGCCAGCGAACCGCCGGCGACTGCCGGTCCTCCCGGAAGCGGACCGGATCCTGCGCCGTCCCGGCCGGACCCCGCGAGTGCGAGGGTTCGCGGACGCTACTGAGATGGCAGCGGAGCTCTAGTGCGTGCACACCCGGCGAGTCCTTCTCGTCCGCCGTCACTCACGTTGGTATCGAGCAGCGGCAAAGTCCGACGATCAGCGGGGACGCCTTGCGTGGCCCGCGGCACGAGCGGAAGGGGAGCGCGCTCTGCTCGTTGACCGGACTAGCGCCGTTCCACGTGAAACCTCAACGCAGACTCGGCGTTGCACGTCCGACGGGAGGTTCGCCGGTGCGTGCAGTTCGGGTCCCCGCAGCGGACCCGATGCTTCTCGCTGTGGAGCGAGCTTCCTGAAGAGTCATGCTCGACGGTCCGTGTGATGTGCCAGCACTCACTCGGTCCCTCTTCAGGCGAGAGTCATCTGGCCGCATGCCATCGACCTCCTGCAGTGGAATCACGCGACGCCGCTACGCCGCTACGCCGCTACGCCGCTACGCCGCTACGCCGCTACGCCGCTACGCCGCTACGCCGCTACGCCGCGACGCCGGCGCCCACGGCAGGTCCGCAAGGCGCCTTGGGAAGTCTCCGCGTTCGCCGCACCCGCTAGAGCCGGGTCGCACTCCACCGTGACGACATGCGGCCGTTCAGTTCTGGGCGTAGCAGCACCGACGTCGTGGGCGGTCGGAGACCGACGTGCCATCGGGGAGCGACCGCCCGCCGTCATCAGCGCGGCGGATCGGCCCCGTGGTCGCAGGTGCGGCGAGCTCCTACTCGTGGGAAGCGGTTGACAGGCGCGACGAGGCCCGCCCCGGACTGACGCAGCGGGCAGCGGGCACCGGGCACCGGGCACTGGGCACCAGGCGCCAGGCACACGCGCCAGGCACAAGCACCAGGCACAAGCACCCGGCACAAGGACCAGGCACAAGGACCAGGCACAAGGACCAGGCACAAGGACCAGGCACAAGGACCAGGCCCTAAGCCCCGGGCGGCAGACAGTTGTGTCGCTCGGGTGTCCGGTAAAGCGGAATGGACCCCGCGTCCGGCGATGGTGGATGTTTCACGTGAAACCGATGCCAAGGAGCGGTAGCGGAAGGCGCGGGGCGCATGAACGCGGCTGACCGGCGCCCCAACTCGCGAGCCCACTCGTGGCCATCGATCGGACTGGGGGTCGGGTGCGATCCGGTCGCTGGAGAGAGCCGCCCGAGCGCCTCGCGAAGTCGGACATCGCCAATCCTCGACATGCGTTGTGGACGGTGCGGAGCCGGATCCACCGCACGGTACGGTAGGGCCGCGCGCTGGCCGGGCCGGGTGTCTGAACACCCTGGACGGAGGCTCGCAGGAACCACGAAGCAGGGCTGTTTCACGTGAAACCAAGGGGATCGAACAGTGGCGGAAGCTCAGTCGGAAGCAACCGACCGAGTCGACCCTCTGGACGGGGACCCGAGGCTCGAGCCGTTCTTCGGCACCTCCTGGCCAGCCGTCCTGGGCTTCCATGACCTGCTGGTGTCACAGGGAGAGCTGCGTGGGCTGGTAGGCCCCCGAGAGCTCTCCCGCTTGTGGGAACGGCACCTGCTGAACTCCGCGGCGGTGGTGCCGTTCCTTCCGCGCGGGGGACGGATCATCGATCTCGGCAGCGGGGCCGGCCTGCCGGGCATCGTCGTCGCTGCGATGCTCCCCGACGCTGAGGTCGTGCTGCTCGAGCCCATGGAGAGGCGCACCACTTGGCTGAGTGAGGTTGCCGAGCAGCTGGGTCTCGACAACGTCGTGGTCCGCCGCGGCCGAGCACAGGACGAGCACGGTCGGCTGGTGGGCGCCGCGGTGACCGTGCGGGCGGTGGCCTCGCTCGACAAGCTCTACCGGATGGCGATGCCTCTGCTGCAGGCGGGTGGCTCGCTCCTCGCGCTGAAGGGGAGCAAGGCGGAGGACGAGATCGAGGCTGCGAAGCATGTAGGCCGCAAGCTCGGAGCGGGCGTGGCCTCCGTGGTGGACGCCCCGACGATCGAGGGAGTCGAGGTGACGAGGGTGGTCCGCGTCGTACGGGAGGCAGTGCCTGGTGTTCGGTAGGAAGAAGCGTCGCCAAGAAGAGGTCGAGGCCGACCAGGCCGTCACGGCAGCACCGAGTGCGCCCGCGGCCGCTGCCCAGAGTCCGTCGCCCGCGTGGGCGGCGCCGCAGCAGAGCCTGAACGAGACGGTGGTGCGCACCGTGCCGGCAAGCGCCGACCCGAGAGCGCACGAGCCCGTGGAGCTGTCACCGGCAAGCACGCAGCGCACTGATGCCACGATCGCCCCGCAAGGGTTCTCCCCGCCGGCTCCTCTGAGCCCGAAGGGCGCGGAGCCGGTCCCCTCGGTGGATGCGCCACACAGCCCTTCGCTCATGACTGCGGAGCAGCCGCACCAGCCGCACCAGGCGACCCTCGACGCCAAGCCTCCGGCGGCAGACGTGACGGGACCGCCCCACGGCACCCCTGCCGCCGAGAGCCTGACGGAGACCTCGTCCGACTCGGGATCGTCGGGCACCCGGCCACGGCGCGCCGCGCGACCCGAGCCCGTCAGCGCAGGGGAGCCGTATATCCCGACAGTCGCCGCTCCGTCCGCCGAGGAGCGCAGCGCCTCTGTTCCACGTGAAACATCACACAGCGACGCCGGGGCCACATCGGTGGAAACACCTGAGGGGCCATCGGATGACGGAGGTGTCTCCGCAGGTCAGAACGCTCTGCCGTCGGCCGAAGAGGTTCCGCTGAGCGATCTGCCCGAGACGCCCGTCGACGCCCCGGAGCCCACGGTGGGCCCGACGAGCGCGGGGGGAGACGCCGCACGTGACACCATTCCGCCCATGCCTGCACGCCACGATCTGGACCCGGAGGAGAGCCGTCGAGCCGCCCTCGTCGACAGCCTCCCGGTGGTGTCCGACGACACCCCGCTGATGGCGGAGCTCAAGCAGGACGCCCGCCGCCGGATCGAGCTCCGCGGACGCCGCTTCCCGCGCCCGCCGCAGACCCGCATCATCACGGTGGCCAACCAGAAGGGCGGCGTCGGCAAGACGACGACGACCGTCAACCTGGCCGCGGCACTGGCCCAGGCCGGACTGAACGTACTGGTCCTCGACAACGACCCGCAGGGGAATGCGTCGACCGCACTCGGCGTCGAGCACCGCGCGGGGACGCCGTCGATCTACGAGGTGCTGGTCGACGGCGCACCGATGGCGGACGCGGTGCAGGAGAGCCCGGACGTCCCGAACTTGTGGTGCCTCCCGGCCACGATCGACCTGTCCGGCGCGGAGATCGAGCTGGTGTCCATGGTGGCGCGGGAGACCCGTCTCCGGAACGCGCTGGACGCCTACCTCGACGGCCGGGTCGCGGCCGGCCAGGAGCGCATCGACTACGTCTTCGTCGACTGCCCGCCCAGCCTCGGCCTGCTCACGGTCAACGCGTTCGTCGTTGCGCGTGAGGTCCTGATCCCCATCCAGTGCGAGTACTACGCGCTCGAGGGCCTCAGCCAGCTGCTGAAGACGATCCAGCTGATCCAGGCGCACCTCAACCCGCGGTTGCACGTCTCGACGATCCTGCTCACGATGTACGACGCACGGACCAACCTGGCGCAGCAGGTGGCGACCGAGGTGCGTACGCACTTCCCGGAGCGCACGTTGCGCACGACGGTCCCGCGCTCGGTCCGCATCTCGGAGGCACCGAGCTACGGGCAGACGGTCATGACCTACGACGCCGGATCGTCCGGGGCCCTCGCGTACCTGGAGGCTGCCCGCGAGGTGGCGGAGCGGGGCGCGACGGAGCCGACGGACGACCAGCACACCAACGGGCAGGCCATGAACGGCACCGCCCACCCGGATCACGAGCACGCGACGGCCACGGCCGTCCTTCAGGAGGAACAGTGAGCGAGAAGCGACGCGGTCTGGGTCGGGGACTCGGAGCCCTCATTCCCACCGGCCTGGACGGCCAGCGCCCCACGGGTGCGGAGCGTCCTGTCGACGTGTTCTTCCCGGATCGTGAGCGGGAGAACGGCGAGGCAGCGGCGGCTGCGGCCGCCGTCCTGGCGACGGCGACCTTGACCGAGGAGCCGCCCGTCGCCGACGTGACCGAGGTCGGGTCCACCAACGGGGTGGTCCACGACTCGGTCACGCCCACGCCGCCGCCCGTGGAGGAGCCGATCGCGGCCGTGGCCGTCGACGGGCTGGTGCCCGTGCCAGGCGCCCGGTTCGCCGAGCTGCCCGTGGGGGAGATCCGCCCCAACCCGAAGCAGCCGCGGACGATCTTCGACGAGGACGCGCTCGACGAGCTGGTCGGCTCGATCCGTGAGGTCGGCGTGCTCCAGCCGATCGTCGTTCGGGACGCCGGCGACGGCTACGAGCTGATCATGGGCGAGCGTCGGTGGCGCGCGACGCAGGCCGCCGGCCTGGCGACGATCCCCGCGATCATCCGCGACACCGACGACTCCGACCTGCTGCGCGACGCGCTCCTGGAGAACCTGCACCGCTCCGAGCTGAACCCGCTCGAGGAGGCGGCTGCCTACCAGCAGCTGCTGGACGACTTCGGGTGCACGCACGAGCAGCTGGCAACGCGCATCCAGCGGTCACGCCCGCAGATCTCCAACACGCTCCGCCTGCTCAAGCTGCCGCCGCTGGTGCAGCGCCGCGTCGCTGCGGGCGTGCTGTCCGCGGGGCACGCTCGCGCACTCCTCGGCCTCAACGACGGTGCGGCCATCGAGCGTCTGGCTCAGCGGATCGTCGCCGAGGGCCTCTCGGTCCGTGCGGTCGAGGAGATCGTCTCCCTCGGGGGAGATGCTGCTCCGACCGCACGCCGGTCCGCGCCGCGGGCGGGCGTCAAGAACGAGGCCCTGGACAACCTCGCCGCACGGCTCTCGGATCGATTCGACACCCGCGTCAAGGTGAGCCTCGGCAAGGCGCGCGGTCGGCTCACGGTGGAGTTCGCGTCGGTGCAGGACCTCAACCGGATCCTGGCCAGTCTGGCTCCGGAGGATCCGGGTCTGCTCAAGGGCTGACGGGTGTACAGCGCTGACGGCTAAAACCGTACAGAACGGTCAGCGCGCCAGTGCGGCCTCGACGAGCGACCGGTACAGCTCGCCGAGGGACAGGCCCGCGGCCTCCGCAGCCTGCGGCAGCAGCGACGTCTCGGTCATGCCGGGGGCCACGTTCACCTCGAGGAACCAGACGGTGCCGTCCGCGTCGACGATGAGGTCGGTGCGCGACAGCGCGTCGAGCCCGAGCGCCCGGTGCGCGGCGACCGCCACGTCGGCGACCGCCTGGGTCAGCTCCGGGGACAGCCGCGCGGGAGCGAAGTACTCGGTGCGGCCGGGGTTGTAGCGGGCGTCGAAGTCGTACGGCCCCTCGGTCACGATCTCGACGGCGGGGAGCGCGACGGGGCCGTCGCCGGTGTCGACCACGCTCACCGCCACCTCGGTGCCGACGACCGCGCGCTCGACGAGCGCGGTGTCGCTGTACGCGAAGCAGTCGACCATGGCCTGCGGGAGCGCGTCCGCGCTGGTCACGAGCGTGACACCCAGCGCCGAACCGCCACGGGACGGCTTCACCACGACCGGCAGCCCGAGCTGACCGACGATGGCGTCGAGCACCTGACGGGCACCCAGCTCACGGAACAGCGACTGCGGCAGGGTGACGAAATCGGGCGTCGACAGTCCCGCGCGGGCGGCGACCGTCTTGGCGATCGGCTTGCTCCAGGCGATTCGGCTCTCCCGCGGGCCGGTGCCCAGGAGGCGCAGCCCGAGCATCTGCACGACGTCGCGCACCGATCCGTCCTCGCCGCTGGTCCCGTGCAGGAGCGGCCAGACCAGGTCGGGCTTCAGCTGGACGAGAGCCGGCACGAGGTCGGCGTCGACGTCGTGCACGGACACGTCGACGCCCACCGACCGGAGGGCGTCGGCGACGCGACGGCCGGACCGGAGGGAGACGTCACGCTCGTGGGAGAGACCCCCGGCGAGGACGACGACCCGGGGCGACGATGTGGTGGACACGGCTGGACGGCTCCGATGGCGGGACGAGCGACAGGGACGAGGACGGGACGGACGACGTGCACATGCCGGGCGCGCCGGACCTCAGGTCACGTCCGGCCCGGGCTGCTGGACGTCGCCGTGGCCGGCGGAACCGGTCGTGCCGAACAGCTCGACCAGCTCACGCTCACCCGCGACGACCCCCGCGAGCCGGCGCACACCCTCGCGGATGCGTTCCGGGGTCGGGTAGCAGAACGACAGCCGCATGTGGTCGGCGCCCGAGCCGTCGAAGTAGAAGGCGGTGCCGGGGACGTAGGCGACGCGGGCGGTGACGGCCCGCGGGAGCATGTCCTTGGCGTCGAGCCCGTCCGGGAGCCGGACCCACGTGTAGAAGCCGCCGTCCGGCACGTTCCACGACGCCTCGGGCAGGTGCTCGGCGAGCGCGGAGATCATGGCGTCGCGCCGGTCGCGGTACTGCTCGCGGTAGATCTTGATCTGCCCCTGCCAGTCGCAGGTGGACAGGTACGTGGAGATCGCGATCTGGGAGGCGTTGGAGGGGCACAGGATCGCGGACTCGCTGGCCAGCACCAGCTTCTCGCGCACGGCGTGCGGGGCCACCACCCAGCCGACGCGGTAGCCGGGGGCGAACGTCTTGGAGAACGAGCCGAGGTACAGCACGCCCTCGTCGTCCATCGAGCGCAGGGCGGGCCGCGGGTCCCCGGAGAAGCCGAGCAGGCCGTACGGGTTGTCCTCGAGGACCAGCACGCCGTAGCGCCGCGCGATCTCCAGGATCTGGGGACGACGCGGCAGGGAGAGCGAGACGCCGGCCGGGTTGTGGAAGTTGGGCACGGTGTACAGGAACTTGACCCGACGCCCCTCGCGGGCGAGCGCGGCGAGCGTGGACTCGAGCGCGTCCGGGATCAGGCCGTCGGCGTCGATCGGCACGTGCACGACGTCGGCCTGGTACGCACGGAACACCCCGAGGGCGCCGACGTAGGAGGGCGCCTCCGCGACGACGACGTCGCCCGGGTCGATGAAGATGCGGGTGACCAGGTCGAGCGCCTGCTGCGACCCCGTCGTGACGACGACGTCGTCGGGGTGCGCGTCGATGCCCTCGAGCGCCATGACGTCGAGGATCTGCTCGCGCAGGGTCTCGTCGCCCTGGCCCGACCCGTACTGGAGCGCCTGGAGGCCGCGGGTGGCGACGACGCGCTGCGCGAGCTCACCGAGGATGTCCAGGGGAAGACCCTCGAGGAACGGCATCCCGCCCGCGAGCGAGACGACCTCCGGCCGGTTGGCCACGGCGAACAGGGCGCGGATCTCGGAGGATCGCATGCCGTGCGTGCGTTCGGCGTACGAGCCGAGCCAGCGGTCGAGGCGCGTGCCGGTGCCGGCGGCGGAGGACGTGGGGGGGCCCGACGTCTCGCCGTCGGGAACGGGGTGCGCAGTCATGCCCCAGAGTTTGGCACGACAGCGCGCCCGGACCGCGCAAGGTCCGGGATCCCGGACGTCAGACGGCGGCGAGCACGCTCTCGATGTCCGCCGCGATCATCGACTTGGGCCGCGCGCCGATGACGGACTTCACCAGCTCACCGCCCGCGTAGAAGTTGAGCGTGGGGATCGAGACGATGCCGTAGTCGCCCGTGACCTGCGGGTTCTCGTCCGAGTTGAGCTTGACGATCTTGACGCGGCCGGCGTACTGCGCGGCGAGCTCCTCCAGCACGGGGGCCACCATCCGGCACGGACCGCACCAGGGCGCCCAGAAGTCGACGATCACGGGGATCTCCGAGCCGAGCACCTCCGCCTGGAAGGTTGCGTCGGTGACGGGGGCGGTCGTGCTCATCGGATCTCCTGCGCGTAGGTCTCGATCGGGGGGACCGGCGCGACCAGGTCTCCTAAGGACGCGAGGAAGTGCTGGGCGTCCAGGGCTGCCGCGCAGCCGGAGCCGGCGGCCGTGATGGCCTGGCGGTAGGTGTGGTCGACCAGGTCCCCGCAGGCGAACACCCCGGTGACGTTGGTCGCGGTGGACCGGCCGATCACCTGCACGTAGCCCTCGTCGTCCAGGTCGACCTGGCCCTTGAGCAGCTCGGAGCGCGGCACGTGCCCGATCGCGACGAACACGCCCGTCGCCGGGTGCTCGCGGGTCTCGCCGGTGACGGTGTCGCGCAGGGTCACGCCGGTGACCTTGGCGTCGCCGTGGATGGCCACGACCTCGCTGTTCCACGCAAACTCGATCTTCGGGTCGTTCGCGGCGCGGTCGGCCATGATCTTGGACGCGCGCAGGTGGTCGCGGCGGTGCACGAGCGTGACGCGCTTGCCGAAGCGGGTGAGGAACGTGGCCTCCTCGACGGCCGAGTCGCCGCCGCCGACCACGATGATCTCCTGGTCACGGAAGAAGAACCCGTCGCAGGTGGCGCACCAGGACACCCCGCGGCCGGACATGCGCTTCTCGTCGTCCAGGCCCAGCTCGCGGTACGCGGAGCCGGTGGCCAGGATGACGGCGCGCGCCTGGAACGTCTCGCCACCGAGGGTCTCGATGGTCTTGATCTCGCCGGTCAGGTCGAGGGAGGACGCGTCGTCCCACAGCACCTCGGCGCCGAACTTCTCGGCCTGCTTCTGGAGGCCTTCCATGAGCTCGGGGCCCTGGACGCCGTCGGGGAAGCCGGGGAAGTTCTCGACCTCGGTGGTGTTCATGAGCGCGCCGCCGGCGGTGACCGACCCGGCGATCACCAGGGGGGCCAGGCCCGCGCGGGCCGCGTAGATCGCGGCGGTGTAGCCGGCCGGACCCGAGCCGACGATGACGAGATCGCGGACGGTGGTGGACTGCTCGGTCACGAGACTTCCTTGCGGTTCGGCGTGCCGGAGACGATCCGGCGGGGGTGTCGGGATCAACCGATCCTAGGCGGGATCTGTTCCGGACCCCGCCTACGACAGGGCGATCTCCGTGAGCTCGAGCCGGAAGCCGCCGTCGGGGGCCGTCGGGAGCTGCGTGATCCACAGGACGATCGACTGCGTCTCGGTGGCGGGGTTCAGGGTGAACACCGCGTCGGGCCCGAACGGACCGGACGCGAGCACCGCGCCGGCGGTCGGGTTGGCCGCGTCGGTCGCCCGGATCTCCACGTTCCCGCCGGTGCTGTTCGAGTGCAGCGTGACGGTGCTGACCGTGGTCTTCGTGGTCAGGGTGATCGCGTAGCCGACGGCGTCCTTGAACCCCGCGAAGTCGTCCCGCTTGTAGGTCTGGGTGTACCAGAACGTCGCCGGGTCGCTGTCGTACGCCTTGGCGACGTCCTCCTGGTGCTCGCCGTCCGCGTCGGACGGGTCGATCGTCGTCGCGGACGCGATCACCGGTGCGCCGCCGACCGGGGCGACGGGTGCCTCAGGCTCTGCCGCCGGAGGCGCGGCCGGTTCCGACGGCGCCGCGGAGGTCTGCGCCGTGTCGGTGTCCGGAGAGGAGCCGGTGGGGTCGATCGACGAGAACAGGGCCCTGAACGCCAGGATCACGCCGATGATGACGACGACGACGACCACGATGAGGACCAGCGCGGTCGGGTCGAACCGGAGCTTGCTGGGCGGGGTGGTCTCCGCACCGATGACGTCGCCGAAGTCGAACGCGTCGGGCCGGGGCCCGGGGGGCGCGACCGGCGGAGGTGCCACCGCCGCAGCGTGGACAGCCGGCGGGAGCGGGGGGATCGGGGGGACCGACGACGATGCGCTCGGCACGGTGGACCGGACGACGGGTCGGCGTACGACGGTCGGCAGGACGGGAGGCAGGGGCGCGGGCTCGGGGGGAGCCGCGGGCGTCGGGGGCAGCTGCGTGGTCGCGGCCGCGGCGCCGAGCGAGCTGGTGCGCGAGGGTGTCGCGGGCGGCGGGGTGCCCGGGCGGTTGGCGCCGGGTGGGTCCTGCTGCTCGAACGCGGACCGCACGGAGTGCCTCTGCACCGTCACGGGCGCGGTGTCCTGCTCGTCGTTCTCGTCGGGCACGGGAATGCCTCCTCCGGGTGCCGCAGCACCGGTGGGCGGGAACTGCGCGGTGACGGGGCCACCGAGCGCGGACGGGTCGGGCACGGACGCGCGGATCTCGCCCCACGGCTCGAGCTCGCGCACCAGCTCACCAGGGCTGTGCGGGCCGTCGTCGTTGGGGCCGAGCGTGACCACGCAGAGCGTGTCGAGGTCGTTGGGCACACCGGGGACCAGGTCGGCGGGTGCGACGGGGGCGCCGTTCACGATCGGCGCCGGCGGGAGGGTCTCTCCGCCGGGGGTCTGCGGGGCGCGCGGGTCGGCTGGCCACAGACCGGTGAGGGCGGCGTAGAGCAGCCGGACCAGGCCGACGGCGTCGGCCCGCGTGGTGGACCGGGCGTCGCCGCCGGAGTCGCCGAGCAGGGCTGCGTCGAGCGCCAGACCGCCCAGCAGCACCCGGCCGTCGGGGCTCACGTGCAGCACCGACGGGCGCAGGGCGAGGTGGTGCACGCCGCGCCGCCGGGCGACCTCGAGCGCGGACGCGGCCTCGCCGACCACCGCGCGCGCCTGCTCGGCGGTCAGGGGAGTCTGCGCCACGAGCCGCGCGAGCGACGGACCGACCAGCTGTTCGGAGACGACGTAGCCGTAGCCCTCGTGCGTGCCGACGTCGAGCACGCGCACGAGGCGGGAGTCCGTGACGAGCGCCGCACGGCGGGCGGCGTCCAGCGCGGGCGCCACGGCGCCGTGCTCGAGGATGCGCACGCGGACGGGTCGGTCGAGGATCTGGTCAGTGGCCTGCCAGGCGCTGGCGCCCTCGAGGTCGGACACCACCGGGGACAGCACGCGGTAGCGGCCCGCGAGCACCGTGCCCCGTCCGACGACCTCGCTCACCAGCACCTCCGTGTCGATCACCTGCACAGGACACCCTGCATGCTAGACGTGCCGGATCAGCGGCGTCGCCCGGGCAGCCGACGGAGCACCGGCAGGAGCAGGCTGTCCAGCTCCCGCACGCGCAGCAGGCGCAGGGCGCCCACGTACACCAGGCCCATGACGGTGCCGACGACGGCGCACTCGATGATCGACGCCATCAACCCGGTCGACAGGCCACGACCGAGCAGCAGCAGGACCAGCCCGCCGATCCCCGCGGACACGAGCGCGGCCAGGGTGGACCGCGCCAGGACCTGCAGCACGCGCGGCCCGTCGATGCCCCCCAGGCGCCGACGCAGCCGCCACGCGGCGACGACGGCGCCCACCAGGTACGACACAGACATCGCCGCGCCTGCGCCCGCTACCCACGACGACGGGTGCAGCAGCGCCCGGGAGAGCAGGGCGCCGGCGACGACGACCGCCGCCATCGCCACCTGGATGGGCACCATCGACCGCGCGTCCTCGTAGGCGTAGTACGCGCGCTGGAACATCGACCAGGCTCCGAACGCCGGCAACCCGACGATCATCGTCAGCACCACCGCGGAGACGGCATCGGCTGACTCCACGGTCGCCCTGGCCAGCACGACGCGGGTCAGTGGCAGGTCCAGGACGACGATGGCCGCGGTCGCGAAGATGGTGAACACCCCGACCACCCGCAGGCCCGAGGAGAGCGTGGCGCGGACCCCGTCGACGTCGGCGTCGTGGGCCTGCCCGGACAGGCGCGTGAACAGTGCGGTGGCCAGCGAGACGGTCACCAGCGAGTGCGGGAGCATGAAGATGAGGAAGGCGACGTCGTAGGCGGCGATGCCGGCGACGGCGGTGGCGCTCACCCCGTCGTCGATCGCGGCGGCCGGTGCGGTCGACGCGACCCGGGACACCACCAGGTACCCGAGCTGCCCCACGGCCAGCCCTGCGAGCGTCCAGGTGGCGATCCCGCCGGCCGCGCCCAACCCCGACCCGCGCAGCCCCCAGCGCGGCCGGTAGTGCACCCCGGCGCGGCGCAGGGCGGGGATGAGCACGACGGCCTGCGCGATCACGCCGAGCGTCGCGGCGGCCGCGAGCAGGGCCGTCTGCCCGGGCGTCCAGGAGGCGGCCTCGACGACGCCCGACTCCTCCCACCCGCCGAAGACCGCGATGAACACGCCGAAGCCGACGATGGCCACGATGTTGTTGACCGCAGGCGCCCACATGTACGGACCGAACGACCCGCGGGCGTTGAGCACCTGACCCAGCAGCGCGTAGACGCCGTAGAAGAACAGCTGCGGGATGCACCAGTAGGCGAACGTCGTCGCGAGGGCGTCCTGCGCCGGGTTGCCGAAGTTGGAGTAGAGGTTGATGAGCACCGGTGCCAGCAGCGTGAGCACCACGGTCGTGGCGGCCAGCGCCACGAACCCCAGGGTGAGCAGCCGGTCGACGTACTCCTGGCCCGCCTTGCGCTTGTACGCGCGGACCACCTGCGGCACGAGGATCGCGTTGAGCACGCCCCCGGCCAGCAGCATGTAGAGGACGTTCGGCAGCTTGTTGGCCACGGCGAACGCGTCGGCGGCCTGGCCGGTGGCGCCGATCGCGCTGACCATGACCATGCCGCGCAGCAGCCCGAGGACCCGGGAGACGGCGGTGCCGGAGGCCATGAGGGCGGCGCCGCGACGCATCCCGTCGTCGTCGGTCACCGAGGATCCTCCGCGGGGGCTGGCTCGTCGGCGGCGCTGCCACCGAGCACGGGCAGGGACGTGGGCGCGTCGGCCTCGGCCTCGGTGCGCGCTCCACGGCGGGCGCTCTGGCCGCGGCGCACGGTCCGGATGATGCCCAGGACCAGACCCAGGGCGAGCAGGACGCCGACGACGATCGTGCCGATGCTCTCGATCGTGGGCGCGACCAGCGCCGTGAAGCGGACGGTCGGCGAGACGGCGAGACCGTCCGCGGCCGTGAGCCGGGCGGTGACCTCCACCGAGCAGTTGGCACGGGCGCGCAGGGGGATCCGCACGCTCGCCTCGCTCTCCGCGTCGATCCGCACCTCGGGGATCTCGCCGACCTCCAGGCACGCCGTGCGGGGGTCCACGTCGACCCGGACCGTGGCGGGGACCGCGAGGGCGTTCTGCACGACGATGGACACGGCACTGCTCGCCGCGATCACCCGGAAGTCGCTGACGGGGGCGATGCTCAGGCCGGACGTCCGCGCGTCGACGTCGGCGACGACGGACGTCACGAGCTCGTCCCGGCCGGCCGGGTCGGTACGCCAGGCGACCGACAGCGGCGCCAGGACCTCGGTGTCGACGCCCTCGAGCAGGGTCGCGGGCTCGCTGGTGACCTGGGCGAACGCGACCGCGTCCGTGCGGGCGTCCGCGAGAGCCCGTACACCGGCCGCGGTGAGCTCGTCCGGGTCGGTGGCGCGGGAGGGGAGCGTGGTGCGCGCCTCGGGCTCGGCGGTGTCGAGCAGGCCGGACACCGGGGCGAGCCGCACCCACGGCGTGCTGGTGAACGCGGCCAGCAGTGCCGAGACGTTCGGGAGGTCGGGCTCCCATGCCCGTCCGGGCGCGAGCAGGAGGTGCGGCTGCTCGTCCGACTCGCGGGTGATGACGGCCAGCTCGGCGAGGGCACGCTGGACGGTGGTCGTCGTCGTGGCGCCGGGCTCGACGTCGTCCGGAGCGGTGAGCAGCGACGTGAGGGTGGCGTCGGGCTGGACGGCGGTGATCGCGCCCGCATCCGTCTGCGCCCGCACGGCCGCTCCCGCGGTCGTCTTGGCGTCCTTGTCGGTGAACGGGGGCAGGACGATCGCGTCGGCACCGACCTGGGCGGTGACGCCGGCCGTCGCCTGGTCCGGCATGTCAGTGCCGGGCGCCCACAGCACACCGGAGGTCGTGGTGAGCCCAGGGATCCCGGTCTGCGCCGTGCGGTCCACCGCCAGCTGGACCAGGTCCGGGTGCTGGGCGTGCGCGGCGGCGGCGATGTCCGGGTCGGACCAGGGCAGCGCGACGACGTCGTGCGCCCGGAGCCGGCTGGTGAGGTCGGTGGCCCACGCCTGGGTGCTCGGCGAGCC
Source organism: Cellulomonas humilata (assembly GCF_013359775.1). Taxonomy (GTDB): domain Bacteria; phylum Actinomycetota; class Actinomycetes; order Actinomycetales; family Cellulomonadaceae; genus Cellulomonas; species Cellulomonas humilata. The sequence continues at coordinate 77,645 of NZ_JABMCI010000070.1, forward strand.
CGCGGTGGCGGCATCGATCAGCGCCGGGTCGATCGCGGCGCCGACGTCCCCGTCGGCCGTGACGACGGCCGCGAGGTCGTGGAGGCGTCCGCCGGTCCTGGTCAGGGCCTCGAGCTCGGCCACGCTCTCGTCCGTGCCGACCGGCCCCGCCGGCGGACCGACCATCGGGACGAGGACCGAGACGTCGGTCTGCGGCACGTCCTCGGTGGTGAGCCACAGCAGGAAGGTGCGCTGGATCCCGACGCGGGTCGACCCGTCGAGCGCCTCGACCACGAGCCCGCGCGGGCCCCAGGTGTCGGCGCCCTTGAGCAGGCCGACGCGCTCTGCAGGCAGGTCGAGCTGCACCGTGACGCTGGCGCCCGGGAGCAGCGGCTCGGCGACCGCCGTCGTGACGTCGCGACGGGTCTTGGACAAGCCGTCGGTCCCGGCGGAGGCCCACGCGTCCACGTCCGCGCGCGAGAAGACCCGGAACCGGCTCAGCCGCAGGGCTGCGGCCGGCGCCTCGATCACCTCGTCACCGTCGTTGCGCAGGGTCGCCACCACGCGCAGGGGCTCGCCGGGCCGCAGGATGCTCGGCGACACCTCGGAGATCTGCACGGTGACCGGGAGGTCGGGGTCGGCCGCGGTGGCGGCCGTCGCAGGGGGTGCGACCGCGAGCGCGCCGACGAGAGCCAGGGCCGCGCAGAGCACCCGGCGTCGCAGCGAGCGCCCGCTCATGCCTCGCCGACGAGGACCACGAGAGCCGCCTCGGCCAGCCGCCGTTCGTTCGGGTAGGCGAGCACGCCGTGCAGCTCGGCCACCGGGATCCAGGCCGCTTCCTCCGCCTCGCCGTCGGGGTCACCCTCGACCGACAGGGACCCGCCGGTGGCGCCGAGGAGGAAGTGGTGCACGACCTTGTGCACGCGGCGGTCGTCGCCGCTGAACCAGTAGTCGATGACCCCGAGGCGGCGCAGCACCTGCCCGGTGATGCCGGTCTCCTCCGCGATCTCGCGGACCGCGGCCTCCTCCGGTGTCTCGTCGCCCTCGAGGTGCCCCTTCGGCAGGCACCACTCGAGCCGGCCCGCGCGGTTGCGGCGCGCGATGACGGCGGCGTGGTGCACGCCCTCGCGGCGGCTGACGACGATGCCGCCCGCGGAGGTCTCGTCGACCACCGGCAGCGGTGCCGAGGGGACGCGGGTGAGGGAGTGCCGGGGGTCGATGCGCAGCGCATGGCCACCAGGGGGCGCGGGAACGCCCCCGGGGACGGGTGGGCGCGCCGGGCTCGACATATCGACACTGTAACGACTGGGGCGGTGCACTCCTGCCCCGACGGGCTTCGCGCATCTGGCAGGCTTGGACGAGTGCCGTCCCTCGATCAGCCCCTCGATCCCGAGTCCCCCGACCTGAGTGCCGCCCTCGTGGCGCTGCAGAAGCGTGCGCTGGGCGTGCTCGCGGGCCTGCCCGCCGACGCGCTCGAGCTGGGCGAGCTGTTCCGCGCGGCCGGCCACGAGCTTGCGCTGGTCGGCGGACCCGTGCGGGACGCGTTCCTCGGCCGGGTGTCGGCGGACCTCGACTTCGCGACGTCCGCGACGCCGGACCAGACCGAGTCGATCCTCGCGCGCTGGGGCGACGCCCACTGGGACATCGGCAAGGAGTTCGGCACCATCGGGGCCCGCCGGTTCTCCGGGCGGCGCTCGTCGCTGGCGCAGGACGTCGTCGTCGAGGTCACCACGTACCGCACGGACGAGTACGACCCGGCGTCGCGCAAGCCGCAGGTGGCGTTCGGGGACTCGCTCGAGGGCGACCTGTCCCGCCGCGACTTCACGGTCAACTCGATGGCGGTCCGCGTGCCGGAGCTGACGTTCGTCGACCCGTTCGCCGGCCTCACCGACCTCGCCGCGGGCGTGCTGCGCACCCCGGTGGACCCGCGGCAGTCGTTCGACGACGACCCGCTGCGGATGATGCGGGCCGCCCGGTTCGCCGCCCAGCTCGGGTTCGCCGTCGCCCCCGCGGCCCGCGAGGCGATCGTCGACATGGCCGACCGGATCGCGATCGTCTCCGCCGAGCGGGTGCGTGACGAGCTGAGCAAGCTGCTGGTCGCGGCGCAGCCCCGGGCGGGCCTCGAGGTGCTGGTCGACACCGGCCTGGCGGACCACGTCCTGCCCGAGCTGCCCGCGCTGCGCCTGGAGATCGACGAGCACCACCGGCACAAGGACGTCTACGAGCACTCGCTGATGGTGCTCGACAAGGCGATCGCCCTGGAGACCGGCCCGGACGGTGCGGTGCCCGGACCCGACCTGGTGCTCCGGCTGGCGGCGCTGCTGCACGACATCGGCAAGCCGAAGACCAAGCGGCTCGAGGACGGCGGCGGCGTCAGCTTCCACCACCACGAGATGGTCGGCGCCAAGCTCGTCGCCAGGCGGCTCAAGGAGCTGCGGTTCGACAAGGCCACCGTCCAGGCGGTCGCGCGGCTGACCGAGCTGCACCTGCGCTTCCACGGGTACGGCGAGGGCAGCTGGACCGACTCGGCGGTGCGCCGCTACGTGACGGACGCCGGCCCGCTGCTGGAGCGGCTGCACCGCCTGACCCGCTCCGACTGCACCACGCGGAACCTGCGCAAGGCGGCCCGGCTGTCCGCGGCGTACGACGACCTCGAGGCCCGGATCGCGCAGCTGCGCGAGCAGGAGGAGCTGGGCGCCATCCGCCCCGACCTCGACGGCACGCAGATCATGGAGATCCTCGGGCTGACGCCGGGTCGCGAGGTGGGCGAGGCCTACAAGTACCTGCTCGAGCTGCGGATGGAGCGCGGGCCGCTCGGTGCGGACGCTGCGCGGGACGAGCTGCTCAGCTGGTGGGCGGCACGCGCCTGACCACCAGCACGCACACGTCGTCCTCCTGGTAGGGGCCGACGAACCGGTCGACCAGGCGGTTCTTCACGGTCGTGGCGTCGGCGTCGTCGGGGAGCGCCGAGAGCTCCGCGGTGAGCAGGGCGATCCCCTCCCGCAGGCCACGGTCGCGCCGCTCGACCAGACCGTCGGTGTACAGGACGAGCGTCGCGCTCGCGGGCACGTCGATCGTGGCCTCGGCTCCGCCCGGACCGGCGAGGCCGATCGGCGTGGACAAGCCGCCGTCGAGCGAGCGGACCTCGCCGCCCGCGAGGCGCAGCAGCGGCGGCGGGTGCCCCGCTCGTGCGTAGGTGACGTGGGCGTCCTCACCGTTCGGCCGCCACCGCAGGTACGCGCACGTGGAGATGTCGGCGATGTCGAGGCCACGCACCAGCTCGTCGGCCCTGGACAGGACCTCGCCGGGTGACGACCCCTCCCACGCGTACGACCGCAGCAGCGACCGCAGCTGGCCCATCGCCGCCGCCGCGCGCAGGTCGTGGCCGACGACGTCGCCGACCGCGAGGCCGATGGCGCCGTCGGGCAGCGGGAGCACGTCGAACCAGTCGCCACCCACCTCGGCCCGGCGACCGGACGGGATGTACGCGGCAGCGATGTCCAGCCCGGGGATCTCGGGGATCTCCGGCAGGAGGCTGTGCTGCAGGGTCAGCACGGCGGTGCGCTCGGCGAGGAACAGCCGGACGTTGTCGAGCGCCAGCCCGGCCCGGCGTCCCAGGTGCGCGGCCGTCACCACGGCGTCCGCACCGAACCCGTCGACCGCCACCAGGGTGAGCACACCGAGCACGCGGTCGCGAGCGCGCAGCGGGACAACCATCGCCTGACCGAGGCCCAGCCGACGCAGCAGCACCAGCTGCTCGGGCGTGGTCCGCCCGGGCAGCGCCGCGGTGTCGATGGCGTAGGGGGTCGCGACGAACCCGGGGCTGCTGGTCATCGCCTCGGCGATCTTGGGGGCGCGCGTGAGCCAGCCGATGTCCTGGTTGGCCAAGGCCCGGACGGTCTCGCGGTCGTGCAGGTCGCCGGCGACGAGGTGGACCCGGGAGAACCGACCGCGGTCGTCGGTGATGGCGACGAATCCCCAGTTCGCCAGCGCGGGGATCGCGATGTCACCGAGGGCGTCGACCGCCGCGTCGTAGTCGAGGTTCTTGGCCAGCTCGTCGCTGATGTGGGCGAGCAGGTCGAGCCGTGCCGCCGTCTCGTCGACGAGGTCGAGCTCGAGGTCTCGCACCTGGTCGGCAGCCACGCGCTCGGTGACGTCGACCTGGATTCCCACGTGGTGCGTCACGCGTCCGGTCTCATCGGCGACCGGGCTGATCACCACCTGGTTCCAGAACGCCGTTCCGTCGCGCCGGTAGTTGCGGATGACGGTCGCGACCGCTCGCCCGTCGTCCATCGCGGTCCGGATGCGTCCCACGGCGATCGGGTCGGTGTCGGCGCCCTGCAGGAACCGGCAGTTGCGCCCGAGCACCTCGTCCGCCGGGTAGCCGGTGAGTCGGCTGAACGCGCTGTTCACCCAGACCAGGGGGTCGTCCGGCCGCAGCGCGTCCGAGATCGACAGCGCGAGGTCGCTGGCGAGCACGGCGTTCAGCGGCATGTCATCCTCAGGCTCGACCACCCTGTCCTCGCTGCTCACGACACCAATCGTGCCTCGGCGACCGGCCGTGCGGGTACCCCTCGGGAGGCCGATCCGTAGAGCGCGGCGAACCCGGCGTACGCGACGGCGAGCACGAGGAACAGCCCCCGGGAGTACCCCGTGTCGGGCAGCGTGACCGCGCCCAGGGCCGCCGCGCCCACGAACGCGGCGTTGTAGAGGACGTCGTAGAGCGCGAACGCCCGGCCGCGGAAGGCGTCGTCGGTGTCGCGCTGGACGATCGTGTCGACCGCGATCTTGGCGCCCTGGGCGGCCAGGCCGAGCGCACCGGCGGCGACCAGCACCGCGACCCGCGACGCCGAGGCGACGAGCAGCAGCTGGCTGACTGCCGCGAGGCTCAGGCAGAGCACGATCCACACGTGCGGCCCGGTGCGCGGCGACAGCACGGGGGTGAGCACCACGGCGAGCACGAACCCCGCCGCCGACGCCCCGAGCACCAGCCCGAACGTCCGCAGCCCTTGGTCCGCGTCCGCGGGGTCGGACAGCAGGTTGCGGGCGATGAGGATGCTGGCGATGAACGTGACGCCGTACAGGAACCGGTGCGCGGCCATGATCCCGAGCGCCCGCGCGGGGGTCCGCCGCTGGATCAGGTGCCGCGCCCCGGCCACCAGCCCGTGGGCGAGGCTGCTCAGGGCTGCCTTCATCTGGCGGGCGTCGGCGCGCTCGTCGGGACCCAGCCGGTCCTTGCCCAACCGCGTGGCCAGCGCGGCGGCGGTCGCCATGACTGCGGCCGCGAGGAACAGTGCGGCCCCGTCGCGGGTGTGCCCCGCGGGGAGCACCAGGCCGAGCACGAAGCCGATCCCGGCGCCGACACCCGCCGCCGCCGCGCCGAGGGTCGGGGTGAGCGAGTTGGCCGTGAGCAGCAGCGGACCGTCGACCGTGCGGGGCAGCGACGCGCTCAGCGCCGAGAGCAGGAACCGGTTGATGGACAGGTTGACCAGCGCGAGCACGTACACCGCCGGCCCCACCCCGTCGGTCACCATGATCAGCGCGATGACCACGGTGATCGCGACCCGCACCAGGTTGCCGACGAACAGCACCTGACGGCGGCGCCACCGGTCGAGCAGGACGCCCGCCCACGGACCGACGATCGTGAACGGGAGCAGGAGCACCGCGAACGCGGTCGCGACGCCGGCCGCGGTGCTGGCGTTCTCCGGGGAGAAGAAGAACAGGGTGGCCAGCCCGACCTGGAACATGCCGTCGGCCGTCTGGCTCACGAGCCGGACGGCGAACAGCTTGCGGAAGTCCTTCAGGGGCCACAGGGCCTTGAGGTCGGCGATCACCTGCACCGAGTCATCCTCCCACCCGGCTCCGCACGGCTTGTCCGGACACATTGCGAGGAGTTCGTTCCCTGTGGCAGAACCAAGTCCTCACGATGTGGGCCGGACGGGGCAGGTGTCCGCACAGGGGCGCGCGAGGCCCGTCCAGCCGCGAGATCTCAGGGCAGCGACCACCTGGACGGCGGTGGCGCACGGGTCGGCGACCACGTGTCGCCACCGGTACCGCAGGGTGACGTCCCCGAGTGCGATGAGCACCGCGTTGTCCCGCCACGTGTCGTCGTCGGTCCGACCGAACGGATGGGCGAGCTGGCCGTCGAGCTCGATCCGGACTCCGAGACCCTTGTGCACACGGTCCGCCCGGATCCACCGCCCATCGACCCGATCGGACACCTGGGCCTGCGCCCGCGGGAGCCCGTGCCGCGCCTCGACGTCGCGCGCGTAGCGGTGCTCCAGCGGTGACTCGATGCCGCGGCCCGGCTCATCGAGGAGCTCGAGAAGCAGGGCGCGGTGCCGCACCCTCGGACGCTGTCGGGCGTGCAGCAGGAGTCGACCTGGGACGACGCCCTGACGGATGGCGTCGCACAGGAGCCCGACGACCTCGTCGTCGGACTCGAGCCCGTCGAGCAGATCGAGCACGGTCGGTTCTGTGCCGACGACGCGCAGCGCTCCGCCCGCGAACGGCATGACGTTCCGGCGGTGGACCACCAGCCCGGGCCGAGCGCTGACGGTGCGACCACCCGGGACGCTCACCACCAGGTCGGCCCCGGGGCGAGGCACGAGGCCGTGCACGAACGCGGCGGACCGGTGCGAGAGCGCAGCCTCATTGCCCGCGCAGAGCAGGGCGCCGCGTGCACGCTGGCGCCAGGTCACCGGCCCGGAGTGCAGAACGACGACACCCCGGAACACCCGCTGCCACTCACCGCTGCTCACTCGGCGCGCCACGAGGGATCTCTGCACGCCCCAGGCCTGCAGCTGCGCGGTCGTCACCACGTCGTCCTGCCGCGCGGCCACCGCGGCGGCCACGGGATCGATGCGCCCAGGCAGCCGCGCACCAGACGTGCCCGTGCCGTGGATCATCCACGCAGCGTGCCGCACCACCCTCGCCCGCCGGGTCGGCCCTCCACAGGCGGCGATCATCCCGAGGAGTTCGTCCTGCCACGCGCCACCAAGTCCTCGCGATCCCCCCGTGCCCGACGCTCACCCCAACCGAACCGGGTGCCGAGACGTTCTAGGTGACTGGCGATGATCGCCATGCGACAGGAAGGGGTCCGATGGCCCGGCGTTGGGAGCCGCTGCTCGAGCAGGTGGCGCGTGAGCGCTACCCGCGGCTGGTGGCACGCGCGATGCTGCTGGTCCCGTCGCGGTCGGACGCCGAGGACCTGGTGCAGGAGGCGCTCGTCGCGACGTTCAGCGCGCGTGCCCGGTTCGAGTCCGCCGCGCAGGCCGAGCAGTACGTCCGTCGCGCGATCGTGTCGCGGTTCGTCGACCGTGCCCGGCGCAGCGGCCGGGAGCGGTCCGCGGCCGAACGGGCTGTCGCCCGACCTCAACCGTCGACGGCCGACCTCGCTGAGCAGGGGTTGTCGACGAACCTCGAGGTCGCACTCCTGGCGCTGAGCCCGCGAGTCAGGGCGTGCGTCGTGCTGCGCCACCTCGAGGACCTGTCCGTGCGCGAGACCGCCGCCCTGCTCGGCCTGAGCGAGGGCGCGGTGAAGCGGTACGTCTCGGACGGCGTCGCCGCCCTCAACGCGGCGTTGGGCACGACGAGCCCCGACGACCGTGACCCGGTGGTGCTCGTGCAGACCGAGGAGGTGCGCCGTGGAGCGTGACCTGAGGGACGTCATGGCGGAGAACCTGGGCGCGCGGGAGCAGTCGATCGCCGACCTGCGGCCGTCGACCGGCGCGCTGGCGCGCTCGGTCCGGTCCGTGCGGCGTCGCCGAACGGTGCGTCATTCGTCGCAGGCCGTGGGCGGTCTCGCGGTGGTCGCGGCCGTGGCGGTGGCCTCGTGGTTCGGGCTTCGCGCGGTCGACGAGCCGGTGCCGGCCGTGACGCCGACGCCGTCGGTGTCGGCGACCGCACCGGCGCCGAGCGCGTCGCCCACGACGCCGACCGTGGTCCCCGACGAGATCCTGGGCCTCCCCCCGACGCGGCCGATGCCGCCCGGGCTGCTCACGCGGACGACCCCGGGCTGGGTGCTCGCCATCTACCGGTCGGTGCCGGACGACTCGCCGGACCCGGACTCGCCCCCCGTCGCGCACACCGTCGTGCTCGCCTCACCCGAGGGCGACCTGTACCGCGTGCTGGACCTGCCGCTCGACCTGCAGATCCGACTGCTGCGCTGGGAGGCGGGGTCGACCACGGCGGTGGTGACCAGAGTGGGGAGCGACGTCCCGACGGACGAGGCGCGGGTGGCGCTCGACCTCGAGACCGGTGCACTCACGCCCACGACCCTCGGGCTCCAGGTGACCGGGGTCTACTCCAACTACTGGGTGGGGTCGGCGGCGGACGGTGCGGAGCTCTGGACCGTGGTGACGAGCAGCGACGCCTACACGTCGGACCTGTTCCGGGTGAAGGAGGGTGCCGACCCGGAGCGTGTCGGCGGTATCGGGTTCCAGTGGCTGCTCGACCCGACGGGGCGCTGGCTGGTGTCGAACGTGCCGGGTGGGGCCACCGACGAGCCCGAGCCGTTCGCCCTGCTCGACGTCGTCGACGGCGGGCGTCTCGAGCTCTCGTACGACGTCCCCGGACAGGTGTGCGCCGTCGTGGGGTGGCTCGAGCCCGGCGCGCTCCTGGCGATCTGCGCCGACGCCGGCTACCGCACCGCCGGCATCGGTGACCCTGCCGCCGCGCATGCCGCCTACTACCGCATCGACGTGGGGCCGACAGACGCCACCGCCACCCTCCTCGCCCCGCTCGGATCCTCCGACCCGCGGCCGATGACGTGGCAGGGCGGCTGGGCGGCATCGGGGGTGCTGGCGTTCCCGGGGCACCGGGGGGACCTGGGCGAGCCCGGTGCGTGCGCCGACGACCTCTACTTGTGGTCCGGCCAGGCGGCCACGCCCATGCACGTGGCACCCGGAGCGACCGGGTTCTCGCTCGCCTCGGGAGAGCCGCTGGTCGTCAGCACGGTTGCAGGAGGGTGCAGCGGCTACCCGTCGGCGGTGACACTGCGGTCGTTCGACGCCACCAGAGGTTCGTGGACCGTCCTGGCCCCGGAGCCGTCGGCCTCGGGCGCGACCGGGTGGTTCACCGGGGTCGAGTCGTGGGTGGTGGGCCGCTGATCCGTTCCCGGCGAGGAAGATGCACCCCAACCAGCCGGGACGGCCCCAGCGTTCTTCTTGGTGACTGCCGACGGTCGGCGTCGGGGCACGATCGGGAGGCGTTGTGAGTCCGGGTTGGGACGGGGTGCTCGAGCAGCTCGTGCGCGAGCGGTACCCCCGCTTGGTGGGCCACGCGATGCTGCTCGTCGGGTCGCGGCACGACGCGCAGGACCTGGTGCAGGAGGCGCTCGTCGCGACGTTCTCCGGACGAGCGCGCTTCGCGAGCATCGGGCAGGCCGAGCAGTACGTGCGCCGGACCATCGTGACCCGCTCCATCGACGAGTCGCGGCGGCGGAACCGCGAGCGGGCGGCGCTGACCAGGCTGGGCAGCCGACCTGTCGGTGAGGCCGTCGTCGAGGAGCGCGGGCTCGGGGCGGACGTGGTGCGGGCACTCCAGCAGCTGGCCCCCCGCGAGCGGGCGTGCGTGGTGCTCCGCCAGGTCGAGGACCTCTCGGTGCGGGACACCGCCGCTGCGCTCGGGCTGAGCGAGGGCGCGGTCAAGCGCTACACGTCCGACGGCACCGCCAAGCTCGATGCCGCGCTGGGCACGACGACGACCCACCAGGAGCACGCGGCCGTGCGCCTGGTCGACTCGAGGGAGGTGCGCCATGAGCTCTGAGCTGGGAACCCTGCTGGCCCGAGCCGTCGACGAGCTGTCGACCGACGGGCCGATGGACGAGCTGCGCGCCGCCGGCCTGCGCCGGATCGTGCGCCGTCGCCGCGTCGAGCGGCACTCCGTCGAGTCCGTCGCCGCCGTTGCTGCCGCCGGCGTCGTCGGCACCGCGGCCTGGTTCGGGCTCGACCGGCTGTCACCCCCGCCGCCCGCGCACGACCCCACTCCGTCGGTGACCGCGACGCCGACACCGACGCCATCGGCAACTCCGGCCCCCGAGCCGACGACCGCGCCGACGCTCGCCCCGGCCGTCGCCGGGGTGCCGTCCGCGTTCGTCGCGCCGCCCGACCTCCTGGAGCAGACCGGACCCGGCTGGATGCTGGCGTCCTACCGCCCGCGGTACGTGCCGACCGACCGCGACGACGTGGAGCAGGCCGACGACCAGGTGCTGCACCTCGTGTCGCCGGACGGTGCGCACTACGCGGTGGTCACGCTGCCTGTCGATCCGACGGTGGACATCCTCTACTGGGATGCGGGCGCTCCTCGTGCGCGGGTCCGGCAGTGGACGGAGGACGAGAGACTCCTGATGACCCTCACGCCCGCGACGAGCACAGGCTGGCTCGACCTCCGCACGGGCACCGTGACCCTCGACGGGCCGGACTTCAACCCGACCGGCGAGTTCCTCGCGGTGCTCCCGGACGGCACCGAGCTGTGGAGCGAGAACAAGGACTACGACGAGAACATCGACGAGGACCCGAACCCGGGCGAGGAGATCTACGCGGTGGCTCCGGGTGCGCAGCCGCGCCTCCTGGCGAGCGACGCCGACTGGAGGTACCACCTGAGCCTCGACCCCGGTGCCGAGCGCTTCGCGATCCTCGACGCGGAGGGCGTGGCGATCACGAGCGTCGCCGACGGGACGCAGCAGCACATCTCGCTGGGTCGCCCGGCTGCGGAGTGCGACCTCGTCAGCTGGCTCGACCGGACGGGCGTGCTGGCCGCGTGCCGCACGACTACGGGAGGCACCCGCCTGCTCGACAACGCACCCGCGCTGTACCGCGTCGACACGGGCGACTCCACGGTCACGCTGGTGCACAGCTTCGTCGCCGGCGAGCCGATCCCGGCGTTCCCGGGTGCGGGCTCCTACGTCAGGGACGGGGTCGTGGTGTTCGCGTCGGTCCCGGTGACGGCGGACACGACCCTCGACGTGGGAGCGGCGAGCATCGGGCTCACGATGTGGACCGCCGACGGGCTCTCGTCGCTCCCGGGCGTCCCGGCAGACATGTCCACCGCGCGGACGCGGGTGCGGGGAGATGTCATCTACGTCGACACGCGCGGGTGGGCGGGCCTCCCGCCGAGCGCCGACGGGCCGGTCGCCGGCTCCGTCGTGGCGATCGACACCCTGTCCGGCAGCACCACCGAGCTCAGCTCGCCCGGCCGGCCGCAGGACGGCGTCGCTCGGTGGCTCGGCGACGACCTGACCTGGTGGGTGGCCGGCGCATCGGGCGGCTGACCCCGGGAACGACGAAGGCGCGCACCCCGCCAGGGATGCGCGCCTTCGTCGGTTCAGCTCACAGGGAGCGCGCTGTGCTTGTTGCTCGCGCCGACCTGCGTTCCGCTAAGGGCGGGTGCGCTGGCGCGCCCCCACCCTCAGCTGCACTCCGGTCAGCGCTCGCGCTCGCCGCGGATGAAGGCCTCGACCTGCTGGCGACCCTCGGTGTCCTCGGTCTGCACGGGCGGGGACTTCATGAAGTACGTCGACGCCGACAGGATCGGGCCGCCGATGCCGCGGTCCTTGGCGATCTTCGCGGCGCGGACGGCGTCGATGATGATGCCGGCCGAGTTGGGCGAGTCCCAGACCTCGAGCTTGTACTCGAGGTTCAGGGGCACCTCGCCGAACGCGCGACCCTCGAGGCGGACGTACGCCCACTTGCGGTCGTCGAGCCAGGCGACGTAGTCCGACGGGCCGATGTGGACGTTGCGGTCCGACTTCTTGCCGCCGAGCGGGCCGCTCAGGTTGGAGGTGACGGCCTGCGTCTTGGACAGCTTCTTGGACTCCAGGCGGTCGCGCTCGAGCATGTTCTTGAAGTCCATGTTGCCGCCGACGTTCAGCTGGTACGTGCGGTCCAGCACGACGCCGCGGTCCTCGAAGAGACGGGCGAGGACGCGGTGCGTGATGGTGGCGCCGACCTGCGACTTGATGTCGTCGCCGACGATCGCGACACCGGCGGCCTCGAACTTCGCGGCCCACACCGGGTCGGACGCGATGAAGACGGGCAGGGCGTTGACGAAGGCGACACCGGCGTCGATCGCGCACTGGGCGTAGTACTTCGCGGCGATCTCGGACCCGACGGGCAGGTAGCAGACGAGGACGTCGGCACGGGCCTCGCGCAGGGCGGCGACGATGTCGACCGGCTCGGCGTCGGACTCGGTGATGGTCTCGCGGTAGTACTTGCCGAGGCCGTCGTTGGTGACACCACGCTGCACCGGCACGCCGAGCGGCGGGACGTCGGCGATCTTGATGGTGTTGTTCTCCGAGGCGCCGATGGCCTCGGACAGGTCGAAGCCGACCTTCTTCGCGTCCACGTCGAACGCGGCGACGAACTCGATGTCGCGGACGTGGTAGTCGCCGAACTGCACGTGCATCAGGCCGGGCACGGTGCCGCTCGGGTCGGCGTCGGCGTAGTAGTGCACGCCCTGGACGAGCGACGCGGCGCAGTTGCCGACGCCGACGATGGCGACGCGGATGGAGGTCATCCTCGCTCCTTCTCGGTGGTTCGCGCGGGGGCGACGTCGTCGTCCTCCACGGGTGTGTCAGCAACGACCGGTCGGCCGGTGCCTGCGGGACGGGTGCGGCGCACGCCGCGCTCGTTGTCGATCAACCCGTCGAGCCAGCGGACTTCACGCTCGACCTGTTCGAGGCCGTGCCGCTGGAGCTCGAGGGTGTACTCGTCCATGCGCTCGCGAGTGCGGGCGAAGGACTGGCGGACCGTCTCGAGGCGTTCTGTCAGGCGCGAACGCCGACCCTCGAGGATCCGGAGACGGGTCTCGGCGTCGGTCTGCCCGAAGAAGGCGAACCGGACGTCGAAGTTCTCGTCCTCCCACGCGGCCGGTCCCGACGACGCGAGCACCTGCTGGAGGTGCTCCTTGCCGTCGGCCGTCAGCTGGTAGACGATCCGTGCACGCTTGGACGCCACGCCGTGGGGGGTCGCCAGCGACTCGATGCCCTGGATCCATCCTCGGTCGACGAGCGACTTGAGGCAGGGGTACAGGGAGCCGTACGACAGGGCGCGGAACGACCCGAGCACGAGGTTGAGCCGCTTGCGCAGCTCGTAACCGTGCATCGGGGACTCGTGCAGCAGCCCGAGGATCGCCGGCTCGAGCACGTCGGAACGACCGCGCACGGGTGGCACCTCCTCGGGATGTTGGTGAGTCGATGTATCAACTCGATACATCTGGAGAGTATGTCGAGAACGAGGATCCGAGCAAGTCCGCCCCGCCGCGTGACCCGGCTCACGTCTCGGCGCGCCTCTGCGGCGGCGGTTCGTCGGTGCCGTGCCGATCGTGTGAAGGCTCGCCCGATCCGGGCCGTCCGCCTCGCGATCCCGACAGGAAGGTCCCCCATACTGAGCAACGCGGCTGACGGCTGCCCGGATCTGGGCGGCCGCGCCCATCCCCAGTCGTCGGACGGAAGGCAGTGCGTTGGCAGGCACGAATCGGAGGGCACCCGCCCGGGGCAAGCGCACCGCGCCCCGCGGCACGGCGACCTCGTCGCGCAGCAGCGCCCCCAAGCGTCGGTTCTTCGACTACCCGCGGTCGGGCTTCCACGGCCTGCACCGCTGGCTGCCGTCGTGGCGGTTCGTGCTCGGCACCATCCTCGCGGTGGGCTTCCTCGGCGCCGGCGCGGTCGTCGGTGCGTACGCGTACACGAAGATCCCGGACCCGGCCGACGACACCCGCGCGGAGACGACCACCGTCTACTACGCGAACAACCCCGACGGCTCGCCCGGCGCCGTCATGGGGACGTTCGCCGCGCAGAAGCGACAGATCGTCGACTACCCCACGCTCCCCGAGTACGTCGGCCAGTCCGTCGCCGCGGCCGAGGACAAGACGTTCTTCACCAACAACAGCGGCATCTCGATCACCGGCATGGGCCGCGCGCTCCTGAACAACCTGCAGGGTGGCGCGACCCAGGGCGGCTCGACGCTGACGCAGCAGTACGTCGAGCGGTACTACGTCGACAAGACGACGACGGACTACGTCGGCAAGTTCAAGGAGACGCTCCTGGCGATGAAGATCGCCAGGCACGAGTCGAAGTCCGAGATCATGGAGCGGTACCTCAACACGATCTACTTCGGCCGCGACTCCTACGGCATCCAGGCTGCCGCCCAGGCGTACTTCAACGTCGACGCCGCCGCGCTGACCCGCGAGCAGGCGGCCCTGCTGGCCGGCATCATCCCGTCGCCGAACAACTGGGACCCGGCCAAGAGCCCCGAGAAGGCCGAGGCGCGCTGGAACATCGTGCTCGACTCCATGGAGGAGGAGGGCTGGCTCACCGCGGCCGAGCGGGCACCGATGGTGTTCCCGCCGACCGCCGTGTACCAGCGCGCCGACTCGATGGGCGGCACGAACGGCTACCTGCTGGAGATGGTCCTCGACGAGCTCAAGCTCGAGCCCCTGGCCTTCACGGACGACGAGATCTACCGTCTCGGCCTCAAGGTCGTCACCACCATCCAGCAGCCGCTCCAGGCCTCCGCCGAGGACAAGGCGAAGCAGTTCATGGCCGGCACGCTGCCGGGCATGGATGGCGGGATCCCGAACCCTCGGACCCGCGTGTCCCTCAGCTCGGTCGACCCCAAGGACGGCGCCATCGTCGCCCTCTACGGCGGTCCGGACTTCCTCGCGGACCAGCGGAACACCGTCACGTTCGACAACGTGCAGCCCGGGTCGACGTTCAAGCCGTTCACGCTCATCGCCGGGCTGGAGCAGGGCGTCGGCCTGAACACGCGGTTCAGCGGCCGGTCGCCACAGGAGTTCGGTGACTGGACGGTCCCCAACTTCAGCAAGGCGCAGTTCGGCAACATCGACCTGGTCGAGGCGACCGCGCAGTCCGTGAACACGGTCTACGCCCAGCTCAACCTCCAGGTCGGGCCGGAGAAGACGGCGGAGGTGGCCGAGCGTGCGGGCGTGCCTGCGCCGGTCGACACCAACCCCGCCAACGTGCTCGGCACCCAGACCCTCAAGCCGATCGACATGGTCGGGGCCTACGCCACCATCGCCTCGGGCGGCACCCGGGTCGACCCGTACATCGTCCGCACCGTCATCAACTCCGACGACTCGGTCGCGTTCGAGCACAAGGCCCCCACCGAGCGGGTCTTCGCGCAGGACGTGGTCGCCGACGCGACGTACGCCATGACGCAGGTGGTGGAGCGGGGGTCGGGCAAGACCTGGGTCAAGCCGCTCGACCGCCCGATCGCCGGCAAGACCGGCACGACGAACGACAACAAGGCAGCGTGGTTCGTCGGCTTCACCCCGAACGTGGTCACCGAGGTGTCGCTCAGCCAGATCGGCGAGGACGGCAAGTCGCAGGAGTCGATCGAGCAGATCGGCTCGGTCAAGTTCGTCACCGGCGGCACCTGGCCCGCGTTCCTGTGGCAGTCGTACATGACGGACGTGTTCGCGCAGCCGCAGTACGCGACCGTCGTCGACTTCCCGCCCCGGGCCAACGTGGGCGCCAAGCCCACGGCAACGGCCAGCGCGGCACCCACCGAGACGGCGACGCCGACGGAGGAGCCCACGGAGGAGGCCCCGGCCGAGGTGGCCGTGCCGTCCGGGCTCGAGGGCAAGCTGGAGGCCGACGCCACCGCGACGGTGGTGAACGCCGGCCTGGCAGCCAACGTCATCTCGGAGCCCTCCGACACCGTGACCGCCGGCCGGGTCATCCGGGCCGATCCGAAGGGCGGCACCATGCTCGCCTCGGGGAGCCCGGTCACCCTCGTCGTCTCCAGCGGGCCGAAGGCCCAACCGACGCAGCAGCCGCCACCGCAGCCGACCCCGACCGAAACCGCGGCAGCCCCCTGATCCTCGGCGAGGGGCGGCCGTCCGCCCCTCGCCGGAGCTTCCGGGCCCCTGCTCGTCCACAGCCGATTTCGGCCGTGGCCCTGAGCCGGGTAGCCTTGGAGATTGCTGTGCCCGGAGGGGACCGTCGTCATGGACGGATCGCTCCGCGCAGCGACGCACACACCCTCCTGCCACGGATCGACCGTGGCCGCTGAGACCAGAGGAGGTGGGTATGAGCCTGCGTCAGTACGAACTCATGATCATCCTGGACCCCGAGATCGAGGAGCGCACCGTTGCTCCGTCGCTCGACAAGTACCTGACGGTCGTCAAGACCGACGGTGGCACTGTCGACAAGGTCGACATCTGGGGCCGTCGTCGGCTTGCCTACGACATCCAGAAGAAGTCCGAGGGCATCTACGCCGTCATCGACTTCCACGCGACGCCCGCGACCGCCAAGGAGCTCGACCGCCAGCTCGGCCTCAACGAGGTCGTCCTGCGGACCAAGGTCCTGCGCGCCGACGCCTGATCTTCTTGTGGGTGGCCGCCCGTAACGTGCGGCTCCACATCTTCCGACTGATCGAACGAACGAGGAGCTGGGCATGAGCGGTGAGACCGTCATCACGGTGATCGGGAACCTGACCGGGGATCCCGAGCTGCGCTTCACCCCCTCGGGGGCCGCTGTCGCGAACTTCACCGTCGCGTCCACCCCCCGTACGTTCGACCGCCAGAGCAACGAGTGGAAGGACGGCGACACGCTGTTCCTCCGCTGCTCGATCTGGCGGGAGGCGGCCGAGTCGGTCGCCGAGTCACTCACCAAGGGCACCCGCGTCATCGTGACCGGTCGGCTCGTGCAGCGCTCGTACGAGACCCGCGAGGGCGAGAAGCGCACCGTGTACGAGCTCCAGGTCGACGAGGTCGGCCCGTCCCTGCGCTACGCCACAGCCAAGGTCACCCGGACCCAGCGTTCGGGTGGCGGCGGCGGTGGCTTCGGCGGCGGGGGCGGCGGCGGCTTCAACAACGGCGGCGGTGGCGGCGGATTCGGTGGCTCCGGCGGCGGTGGCGGTACCCAGCAGGACGACCCGTGGGCGACGCCCGCGGGTGGTGCTGGCGGTGCCGGCTACTCCGACGAGCCCCCGTTCTGATCGGCGCCTGACACTCAGACATTCCCCATCCCTGGGCACGGCAACGCCCAGGGCTCCAGCAGACAAGGAGCACCACGATGGCCAAGCCCGTGGTTCGCAAGCCCAAGAAGAAGTTGAACCCGCTCAAGGCGGCGAAGATCGATGTCGTCGACTACAAGGACACTGCGCTGCTGCGCAAGTTCATCTCCGACCGCGGGAAGATCCGCGCTCGCCGGGTGACCGGTGTGTCCACGCAGGAGCAGCGCGCGATCGCGCGCGCTGTCAAGAACGCCCGCGAGATGGCACTTCTGCCGTACTCGTCGTCGGCGCGCTGAGAAAGGGGACCATCATGGCGAAGATCATCCTGACCCACGAGGTCACCGGTCTCGGTGAGCCCGGTGACGTGGTCGAGGTGAAGGACGGGTACGCCCGGAACTTCCTCGTCCCGCGCAACCTGGCGACCGCCTGGACCAAGGGCGCCGAGAAGGACGTCACCGCGATCCGCAAGGCCCGCAAGGCCCGCGAGATCGCGACGCTCGACGACGCCAAGGCGATCCGCGACTCGCTCCAGAGCAAGCCGGTCGTCGTCACGGCCAAGGCGGGCGAGTCGGGCCGTCTGTTCGGTGCCGTCACGACCGCCGAGATCGCCGAGGCGGTCAAGAAGTCCGGCGCTCCGCAGATCGACAAGCGGAAGGTCGAGATCGGTCAGCCGATCAAGGCCCTCGGCGAGTACCAGGTGTCGGTCCGTCTGCACGCAGACGTGTCCGCCACGGTGACCGTGAAGGTCGTCGCAGCCTGAGCTGAGCACTCCTGAGAAGCGCCCCGTTCCCCGGTTGGGGAGCGGGGCGCTTCTGCGTCAGGCGCCGGTGATCATCCAGGCTGTGCCGCGGGCTCGCCATCCGGTGGTCACCGCGCGGGCCAGCATGAAGATGCCCGCGAACGCCGCCCACAGCCACGCCAGGCCGGCCGCCCCGGGTGGAGCGGACTGCCGGACCGCCAGGGCGAACGGCACGTAGACGACGAGCGTGGCCATGCCGGCCCAGGCGAGGAACCGCCCGTCGCCGGCGCCGATGAGCACTCCGTCCAGCACGAACACCCAGCCGGCCATCGGCATGGTCACCGCGGCGACCACGAGGGCGGCGACGGCGGTGCGGCGGACGTCGTCGTCGGACGTGAAGAGCGGGACGTAGAACCAGGACAGCCCACCGACGACGACGCCCAGGGCGGCCCCTCCTCCGACGCCCCACTGGAGCGTCCGCCGCAGGACCGCGCGCACGTGCGGGATGTCCGCGGCGCCCAGGGCGTGGCCGACGAGGGCCTGCGCGGCGATGGCGAGGGCGTCGAGCGCGAACGCCGCGAGCCCCCACACCGCGTTCACCACCTGGTGCCCGGCCAGCTCGACCGCGCCGAGCCCGGTGGCCACCCACACGGTGAGCAGGATGGCGAGCCGCAGCGACAGGGTTCGGACGAACAGAGGCGTGCCGGCGCGCGCGTTGGCCCAGATCCCGCCCGCCGCCGGCCTCAGCTGTGCACCCGAGCCGCGCGCTCCCCGCACCACGACCACGACGAGCGCGGCGGCCATGCCCAGCTGCGTGAGCGCGGTGCCGAGCCCGGACCCCGCGATCCCCATGCCGACGCCGTAGACGAGCAGCACGTTGAGCGCGGCGTTGACGACCGCGCCGACGGCGGCCACGACGAGCGGCGTACGGGTGTCGAGCAGCCCGCGCAGGGCGCCCGTCGAGGCGAGGACCAGGAGCATCCCCGGCAGGCCCGGCGACGACCAGCGCAGGTAGATGACGGCCTGCTGGGCCACCTCGCCGGACGCCCCGAGCGCCTCCACCAGCCACGGAGCACTCCACCAGGTGGCCGCCGCGAGCACCACCCCGAGGCCGAGCGCCAACCACATCCCGTCGACCCCGACCTGCAGGGCGCCGCCACGGTCACCGGCCCCGAGGCGCCGCGCGACGGCCGCCGTCGTGGCGTAGGCGAGGAACACGCACAGCCCGATGACGGTCATCAGGACGGTGGACGCCAGGGCCAGACCGGCGAGCGGGGCGGTGCCCAGGTGGCCGACGACGGCGGAGTCGACGAGCACGAACAGCGGCTCGGCGACCAGGGCGCCGAGCGCCGGGACGGCGAGTGCGAGTATCTGACCGTCCAGGCCTTGGGGTCGGTGTCCGACAGGTGAAATCTCGGCCAACCTTTCTCGCGTCCACAGCACGTGCACAACGTTTGTGCGGGTGAGAGGCCGATTTGCGTACCGATCGATTCGGTCGTCCACACCCCTGTCCACGGGCTGTGGACAAAATCGGACACGATCCACAGCGCGACTCACAGTAGGCGAGCCGTCCTCCACAGGCGCGCCGGTGCCGCCCCACAGGTCCGCGACGTGTCGCCCACAGGCGCGCGCGCCGGTTTGGCGGTGCTGCTCAGGACCCCTAACGTCGCGTGTGCGGGACCTGCCAGGGCGTGGAATGTCAGACCCCCCATGGAACATGTGTTCGACGACGACGATGGGGATCAGGGTGACGATCGAGGAGCTCGAGTACGGCGCGCCGTCGGGCACCCACCGCGGCGGTGGCGGCGGCTACGACCGGACCCCTCCGCAGGACCTCGACGCCGAGCGCTCGGTGCTCGGCGGCATGATGATCTCGAAGGACGCGATCGCCGACGTCGTCGAGCAGATCCGCGGCACCGACTTCTACCGCCCGGCGCACGAGGTCGTGTACGACGCGATCATCGACCTGTACGGCCGCGGCGAGCCGGCCGACGCCATCACGGTGGCGGACGAGCTGACCAAGCGCGGGGAGATCCAGCGCATCGGTGGCGCTCCCTACCTGCACACCCTCATCTCGTCGGTCCCCACCGCCGCGAACGCCGGTTACTACGCGCGGATCGTGCGCGAGCGGTCGGTGCTCCGCAAGCTGGTCGAGGCCGGCACCCGCATCGTGCAGCTCGGCTACGGCACCGACGGCGGCGACGTCGACGAGATCGTGAACAACGCGCAGGCCGAGGTCTACGCGGTCACCGAGCGCCGGTCGTCCGAGGACTACATGATCCTGGGCGACATCATCGGCGGCGCGGTCGACGAGATCGAGGCGGCGGGCCACCGCGGCGAGGGCATGATCGGCGTGCCGACGGGCTTCTCGGACCTGGACCGACTGACCAACGGGCTGCACCCCGGGCAGATGATCGTGCTGGCCGCCCGTCCGGCCATCGGCAAGTCGACCATGGGCATCGATATCGTCCGGTCGGCGTCGATCAAGCACGGGATGACGTCCGTCGTCTTCTCGCTCGAGATGAGCCGCAACGAGATCACCATGCGTCTGCTCGCGGCCGAGGCGCGCGTGCACCTGCAGAAGCTGCGCAACGGTCAGATGGGCGAGGACGACTGGGCCAAGATCGCCGCGACCATGGGCAAGATCTCGGAGGCGCCACTGTTCATCGACGACTCCCCCAACATGTCGCTCATGGAGATCCGCGCCAAGTGCCGGCGCCTGAAGCAGAAGCACGACCTCAAGCTCGTGGTCATCGACTACCTCCAGCTGATGTCCTCCGGCAAGCGCGTCGAGTCCCGCCAGCAGGAGGTCTCGGAGTTCTCCCGAGCGCTCAAGCTGCTGGCCAAGGAGCTCGAGGTCCCGGTCATCGCCATCTCGCAGCTCAATCGTGGCGCCGAGCAGCGCACCGACAAGCGCCCGCAGATGAGCGACCTGCGTGAGTCGGGGTCCATCGAGCAGGACGCCGACATCGTGATCCTGCTGCACCGCGAGGACGCGTACGAGAAGGAGTCGCCCCGCGCCGGGGAGGCCGACCTGATCGTGGCCAAGCACCGAAACGGCCCGACGGACACGCTCGTCGTCGCGTTCCAGGGGCACTACTCGCGCTTCGTGGACATGCAGTCCTGACCGCCCGCTGTTGTCGAGATGCAAGATAGTTTGAAGTGTCGAGATGCAAGATAGTTTGTAAATCGGGCCTGGATACTTTAAGTACGGCGGGCCGCCGGCGGTCCTCTACGCGGTGCCACCCTGCTAGTCGCTCGGCAACTGGGCTATCGCGTCGCTGAGACCGGGGTAGTTCGCGTCTTCGGCGAGCACCTTGTCGAGGTCGCGGCGGGCCATACCGGTCTTGCCCTCGGCCAGGTAGGTGTACGCGCGTTCCACCAGGGCGAGGTGGCGCAACTCTGCTGGGCGGCTTCGCAGCCTGAGCGCTTCCTTGAGCGCCTCGCGAGAAGCACCAGGTGATCCGAGGTGGCGTAGCGCGATCGCGCGTTGCACCAGCATGAACATGCTCGGCTCGTCGAGGTTCGTGACGCCGTCGGTCAGCGTGATGACCTCGTCCCACCGTTCCTGGTCGGCGTACAACTCGGCGAGGGAGACCGCTGCGATGGTGCTCGGCTCCAGCGACTCGACGACAGATACGGCGGCGGCTAGGTCTCCGACGCTCTGGTGAGCCTCAGCCAGGGCGAGGCCGATGGCGTCTCGGCTCAACGGCATCGTCACGGTGATGCCTGCGGCCACGGTGAGGGTCATGCCGGCGGCGGGTAAGTACTTGAGCACAAAAGGGTCCGCGCCCGGGTCGTAGTTCTGAGCCCACGCCCAGGCGAGCAGATCTCGCGCTGCTTTGTCATCATCTGCGGGCATCGCACCGAGCATCGCCTCGAGGACCGCTGCAAGAGGGCGCGGCTCAGCGTGCGCCGTCGCGACCTGACGGATCTCGGCCGGGTCCTGGCGCACGATCGCCGCGGCGTACAGCGCCTTCTCCCACTTCGGCGCCGTGAAGCCCGGCTTCGCACCGGCCGCCGGCCGCGACTGTGCGGCGGGGGTGGCACGAGCCGAGCCCGAGGTCGACGTCGTGTAGGAGACCCCGCTGCCTGGGATCCCGACGGACCGGGTCACACGCCCTGAGGAGTGTGCGCTCACGCGGGCGCCGCGCACCCCGACGGACGTGGAGACCCCACGGGGCGTGACCGTCATCCGCACACCCGGCATCACCTTGAACGACTTCCGAGCCCTGAACCCCATCGTCGCCCCTTGGCACGGTGTCTCACGAGTGACGCCTATCCCACCCAGTCTGGCCTCACGATCAACACCCGCGCGATCGCCGGAGCCTCGGTGGGAGCATGGCGCTGTGACCCGGGTGGAGCGGTGGGAGCAACGTAGTGAATGGCCACTGTCGATCGCAGCCGTGATCTTCCTGATCGCCTACGCGTTGCCGATCGCGATCCCCACCATGAGCCATGCCAGCTACGAGGCGTGCGAAGTCGTCGTGCGCATCACCTGGGTCGGGTTCGCGGTCGACTACTTCGCCCGTCTCGGCCTCTCGGAGCAGCGGTGGGCGTTCGTCAAGCGCCACCCCCTCGACCTCGCGGTGATCTTGCTGCCGATCCTGCGGCCGCTGCGCCTCCTCCGCCTCGTCGCGCTTGTCGGCGTACTCAACCGCGTCGGCTCCAGCACGCTGCGCGGCAAAGTCGTGACCTACGTCGTGGGAGCCACCGCCTTGCTGATCACCTGCGGCGCCCTCGCGGTAACGGACGTCGAACGAGGGCAGCCAGGTGCGAACATCGAAAACCTCGGTGATGGCTTCTGGTGGGCCATCACCACCATGACCACCGTCGGCTATGGCGATCGCTACCCCGTGACCACGACCGGCCGGTTCGTCGCAGCCGCTCTCATGGTCGCCGGCATCGCGCTCCTCGGCGTGGTCACCGCTACCCTCGCCTCCTGGTTGGTCGAGCGGGTCGCAGCGGCAACGGACGACGAGCAGGCGGTCACGCGCGCGCAGATCGAGCACCTCACGACAGAGGTGCGGCGCCTTGCTGACGAGCTTGCGGCGCGCCCTAGCCAGCCCGAACAGGCCCCATCAGGTCCCAGCACCGCTCGCTCAGCGGATCCGGCAGCGACTAGTTGAGAACGCGATCGACCCCGAGCACGAACCCGAAAGCCACGACGAGCGGCCACCAGCGCGGCAACGAGGCGAACGCGCCGCGTTTCATTGCTCGTCTGCGGCCGTAAAGGAACTACGTGGATGCAACCTCATGCGTTCGACCACGGCCGAACTGGATCGGGCGAAGCTTCATCCTTGCCGCCGCGAGACGAACACGAAAACGTCGGCCCAAGTGAGATCGAGGAGGGCCAGTGGCGGTGACGCGAACTCGCGGACGATGGGGCTCCAACACGCCGCTGCAGACCGACTGGGTGCTCTGGGCGGGGCTCGTCCTGGCCATCATCCCAGCGACGGCGGCCGCAGTTCGTTCCGTCGCTGTCCCTGGAGCAGCTGCGATCGACTTCGTTTTCGCCTTCGCGATCTCGCTTCTCTACATACCCTTGCTGCTCCTCATCCGCGGTGTTTGCCGCGCGGTCTTCCGGGTGCCTCGTGGGCTGCTTGGAGCGCCAAGAACATTGCTGGTCCCGCTCGATGCAACCGGAGAAGCGAGCGTCACCTACTCCCGCGAACAGAGCGGGCGGGTTCCCGCAAAGGTGCGCGGTGTGCCTCTCGAGCGTCGCGACGAAGCACTGCGAACGGCTCGCTCACACGCCGAGCGTGTCGGCTTCTTCCCACCTGCGAAACCGCCAGCGAGCTGAACTCGAGACCACAGAACGGGGCCAGGGGACCAACGCTACGTGGCACCCTCTTGGTGGAGGCCCGAGATGACCCGAACAGCATGTTTCCTGCTCGTCGTAGCCTTCGCCCTCGTTTCGGGTGGCTGCGCGACAACCCCGGCAACCCCGGAGACTCTCGCGACCGCGGAGGTGCGAGGAACGGCACCGGCCGACCTGAAGGCGCAGCTCGGTGACGCAGGCTTCGCCGACCTGTGGAACGTCGACGTGACGTGGTCTCCGATCGACGATGCCGTCGGCTACGAGGTACAGAGGCACGACTCGTCGCAAGCCGACGACCTCTGGTCGACCGTCAGCGAAGACACCCTCTCGTCGGAGGCGACGAGCGCCACTGACAGGTACGTGGGATACGACGCCACCCTCTGGTACAGAGTCAGAGCTGTGCTCGATGCGTCCAACGCAACCCCGTGGTCCAGCTCCTGGAGGGTGGAGATCCCGAAGGGCGACGTCCTGTACGAGGTCGAGGGCACAGCCGCAAGCGCCTCAATCACGATGAGCACCGCGTCAGGGACCGAGCAAGCAGACATTGATTTGCCCCTCACGACCAAGAGCGGTGAGGTCGGGTTGTGCCTCACGAATCCGATCCAGCACCCCTACATCAGTGCCCAGAACAAGGGACGCACCGGCACAGTGACGTGCCGGATCACGGTGCGTGGGGTCGTCGAATCAGAGAACACCTCGAGCGGGGCATACGCGATAGCCACCTGCTCGTCGTAGCCGGGTGCAGCCGCTGTACTTTGACCGCTGGCCCGGGCCTTGGTTGGCGCAGCCAAAGGGGGCCGCTCACGCACGGTCAGTCTGTCGTTCATCTCGACAAATCGAGCCCGGATACTTTAAGTACGGCCAGGTGGCCAGTTGCAGCGCTGCAGGTCACGGTTGAGTGGTCGGAGGCGGGCTCGGCGGCTGATGGAACCCTCCGTAGCGCAGCAGCGATCGGATGCGCGTGCGGAACTCGACGACGTCCGCGAGTTGCAGATCGACTAGGGAGCCAGCGGTCCAGCGGACTGATCCGGCCTTCGCAAGCCGGGCCTCAGCCTTCGCATCGACGAGGTGAGCAGCGTGGGCGTAGGCGTTTCTAGCAACTGCGACCTCGACAGCTCCTCCGCGCCCGCCATGTACGTCGGCCCAACCTCGACCATTCGCCGCCAGCAGAGCCTGGCCCCACTCTTCGATTCCTCCCGCGGTTCGCTGGTCGAGGCGGAGCCGGTCGCACGCAGCGGCCTCTGCGACCGCGTAACTCTGGATCAGCACGGCGGCATGGAGAGTACTCAGAGTTGATAGCGACTCGAGGTGCTCGTCTAGCCTCACCACATACTCGCCCTTGTCTGCGGGCACGTGCAGGCGAGTGTCCGCCGCGCGGTCCAGTTCGAGCGACTCCCAGAGCAGTCGTTCACGGGCGAGCGCAATCTGTGTGCTGTTCAGAAAGCGGGTGATCCGCTTCCACTCCGCCCAGAGCGCCGACGACGACAAAGTCATGCGCGGAGCGTGGCACAACCAGCGGCGAGGCGGTTGCGAAGGCGGCCACGTGTCCCGGTGTGGTCCAGCAACTCCCCGAGCTGCAGATCCGAGCTCCAGCTTGGCTAGCGACCGAGCCTGCCGAGCAGCGCCAAGCCGGCGCTGAGTCGGGTTGGGTCGGCATTCCGCAGGATGCGGGACGCTTAAAGCCTAGGCCTGGTCAGTTGGACCTGAGGGCCTGGAGGACCTGATCGTCGAGATCCTCGACGCGCCAGTGCCCTGGTCTTAGCAGGCGCTCTTGAAGGACCTGTCTGAGCAGCCATACCGCAACCGTGTTCGTCGCAATGGGTGCACCGCTCGGGACCTCGAACTGCGCTTGCTTCTCTGAGACGCTCCCGTGAACCAGATCGGAGCGCCGGGCGTATACGGTCCGCGCCATGCGGAACACCAGCTCCGCCGGCAGCGGGTCGGTCGATCTAGAGGACAGTAGGACAGCGGCGCGCAGGGCGATGCGGTACGACAGCTCGGCGCCTTTCTGCCCCAGGAGCGCCTCGAGACCGATGCAGGCGTCGACGAGCTGATCGTCAGGTGCGTCTCGCACCAGCGCGGTCGACAGGCGTCGAGCGGCGAGGCGGGTCGTGTGGGACGCGGAGGTCAGTGCGCTTGTCACCGTCGGGAGGCGGTCTAGCTCCTCGCGCGTCACGGTCGTGCCTGGCTTGAGCCATGCGAAGTCGTCGAATGCCCCTGGGTACCGGCGAGAGCTGTGCAGCAAGGTGTACGCGGGCAGATCGTTCGTCCACCCATCCGCCCAGCCGAGCGGACGGCGGAACACCCGTGCCCAACCCGTCTGGGTGGAGGAGACGATCCGCAATCCCTCGCACACGGCGTCGACCCGGGTGGTGTCGGGAAGGTTCTCGCGAATGAAAACTCGCCGACCCTCGCCGGGATTCAGCAGCGGCGGCATGCCGACCACAATCGCGAATCGGGCGGCGTCCGCGACGGGGCCTGGGACACCAGTGATGTCATAGTCAGCTGACATCTGCCGCAGGTCGTTGTCGTCGAGAAGCTCGATGCGCGACTCGTCGTCGATCTCGAAGGTGGCTTCGAGAGCAAGATTCGTCAGGACCAGGGGGACGACGAGCTCGTAAGGGAGCTCTGGGGCGAGCCACGACTTCTCCCGCTGGCGGTACAGGTCAAGGACCTCGGCGCTGTCGATCTCGAAGCCGAGCGCCTTCGCGCGGTCGAAGATCGACAGCGGCAGGTCTCGAACGTTGTACTCGAGGATCCTCTTGATCGTCGCGTCTTCAGGGGAGCGGCTCGTCGCTGGGAGGGTGCGCTCGAGGATGGAGGGAGTGGTGCGCACATAGGTGATCAGATCGCGCAGCGCCTCGACGTCCTCGTAGGCGAATGGGTGGATCGCGTCCTTGGTGGCGCCGAAGAGTTCCGCGTATGCGATGGCGTCGACCTGGTCCGCCGCAGTGAGGCTGCCGACATTCGGCCACCCGTGCTCGAACTTCGAGACGGATCGTCTGCGTCGTCGTGGCAGGTATGGGCTCCCGTCTCGCCCCAGGTACTCGATCGCTTTGGCGTCCATCTCGCGAACCACAGCCATGGTCAATTCCCACAGCTTCGGGTCGAGCGCGTTGGTGTGGTCACTCATGTCGCCATCCAACCGGAGCACCGCGTCTGACTGGCACGGAAGGTGCCCATGTCCTCGCCGGCCCCTTCCTCGGCGCGGGCAGCGTGCTCGCTGCCGCATCCGAGCTAGTGGTGCAGCAGCAGATGGCTTAACCGCATCCCAGGGTCCGTTCGCCCGCGGCCAGAGCCTGCCAGCGAGACGTTCGATCGTGGCTGCGAAGATTGGGTTGCTCATATGACTGGCGATATGGTGCGTTAAATGAGGACATCGGCACCGGCTCTCATACCGATCTTCCGATCCACGCTTCAGGCGCAGCTGCTGCTCGAGGTGCTGAGCCGTGACGCGGGCATCACGGCCGCCGACCTCGCACGCCTGCTCGACGCGCCGGCCGCCACTGTCTCCAGAGAGGTCCGGCGACTGCTGGAGGCTGGGCTCCTCCGAGCCGACAAGGTCGGGCGGGCGGCAGTCCTCCAGTCCGTCGAGGCGAACCCGGCGACTGCACCGCTGCGTCAACTCCTCACGGTGACGCTCGGGCCCTGGTCGTTGATGGGGCGCGCCCTCGCAACGGTGCGAGGTATTGATGAGGTCTACATCCACGGATCCTGGGCGGCCCGGTATCTAGGTCTAGCGGGACGATCCCCGGCCGACGTCGACGTTGTCGTCATAGGCAGCGCTGAGCGCCGGGAGGTCGATGGTGCGCTCGAAGGGTTGGAATCTCGAGTCGGCCGCGAGATCAACGTTACCTACGTCAGCCCTGCGCGATGGGCCGCCGTCGATGACCCCGGAGTGGCAACGCTTAGGGCCGGCCCGCTAGTTCGACTAGCGATGGAGGACTCTTGATCACTGCACCCCCGAGCGACACTCCTACGGCGAGGGCGGGTGCCACACTTCGGTTATGGCGGTCAACCTGCACCTCACGGACTGGCATGACGCCGCAGCCGACGACGCCTGGGGACGTTCTTCTGTGGGTTGGCGAGACGATCTCTCCGACGCGGAACTCTGGGAACTCAATCGCGGGACGTGGTTGATCGGTGACGCGGCCGAGGCCGAGCGCTACGCGACGATGTCGCACAACGGTGCCGTCCGTGTCGTCGCAGAATTGACCGGTGCCCGGGAGCCGGTGGTCGAGGGAAGCAGAGTCCTGCACGCGCTGGTGGGCCACGTACTTGCACCCGGTCATCGCGCGTACGACGCGCTGATCGGTCGACCGGTCCGGGGTCGTCATGTCTCCTACCTCGACACCACTGGCCTCGACTCTCGGGCGCCCTGGCACGCAGCGAACGGGTTCATGCTGACGCACAACCCCGACATGTGGCATTGGGACGAGCAGGAGTTCGCTACTGCGGTGGCGGCCACGAGGGCCGGGAGCCTGTATCGCGACTCGTGGTCCATGGGCGCTCGTGAAGGTGGCGTCGACGCGGGCGATCGCGCATTCCTAGTGCGGCTCGGCGACCACGGCCGCGGCATCATCGCGAGCGGGAGAATCACCGGCCCCATCTACAGCGACGAGCACTTCGACGGCTCAGGGCGACAGAGCAACTTCGTGCTCGTCGACTGGGACACGATCCTGGAACCGGACGACCGATTGGAGCTCACCCACGTCGAAGCCTCACTGCCTGGGCAGCACTGGCATCCGCAGGGCAGCGGCATTCGGATACGCGACGAGGTCTTGCCGCAGCTCGAGGGGCTATGGGCGAGCCATCTGCGAGGGCTGGGACGTGCCGGGCCGGCGCCGAGTGGTGAGATGACGGGCAGTACGGCGCCCGTAAGCCGTGGCGCACAGGGATGGCAGGACGATCCGGCCGTTCGCAAGGCAGTCGAGAACCTGGCGCAGTCGCGGCTCGAGGCGCACTTCCGAAGCTCCGGCTGGGTAGTGAGCGACGTGCGGCACTCGAAGTTCGGCTACGACGCTCTGGCGGTCAAGGGCTCAGATGAGCGCTATCTCGAAGCCAAGGGAACGGTGACAACTGGCGTCTCGGTGATCGTCTCTCCCGCTGAGGTTGCGTTCGCGCGTCGAAACCTCGGAAAGTGCGTCATGGGGATCCTGTCGAACGTGAGCGTGAGCGCCGACGGTCAGGTTGACGCCTCAAGCGGCACGTTCCAGGTCATCGATTGGAACCCCGACGCAGGCACGCTCCGACCACGAGGCTACGACTGGACGCCCGCGCAACCACGGAGTTGACCCGCCGGAGGCATCAGATCGACGCGACGCGACTGCGGGCGGTCTCTGAGTTCGGTCGATCGGCTATCGCGCCCCAGCCGCCGAGGGGATCGCCGACAGGGTCCGCAGTCTCGGTGGCCCAGTTGGTAGCGACGGGTCCCGTCGCCAGAAGAGTTGATAGCGACGCCAGGCCGCGTCTTCCGCCTCTATGGCCGCCCGCTCGTCAGCATCTGGCACCGAGCCGCACATTGTGTAGAGCGCGCGAAGCCCGGGCATCTTGGGCTCGATGGGACCGGGACGTGCTCGGCGGCGGTGGACACGGTCGCGGGAGTAGCGCTCCAGCTGCCACTGCAGATTCTGGTGCGCATCGACGACTCGTCGCCGCAGTCCTTCCTCTTCGGACGACGTGGCGAAGGGCAAGCGTTCCGCGAGCTCGTCGGCGACGTCCTGGACAACGGTCAGTGCATGGTCGAGCTGTCCACGCCGGTACGCGTACTTCGCGCGGCAGTTCGCGGAGCAGAACATCTGCGGTCGACCCCTGCGGCGACCCGGGCGTTGGCACGGGTTCGGACACTCGGGCAACAGGCAGGCCGCGACGTCGGACAGCGCGGCCTGCACTTCGTCGAGCACGAGAGCGAGCTCGGTCACGCTGGGGATGGTGTCTCGCCGGTTCGACACTTTGGTCCTCCGTGGCCTGGGTCCATCGGTGACGCGTCCCGCAGGAATTGCGTAGACCCAGGTCATTGCACCGATCGGTCGTCGCGGCCAAAGCGCTGGACCGAATCTGTGGACAACCGTGTCTACGGAAATCCTGGCGCCTGTCGACGGGCGTCCGCTAGGGGCCTAGGTTCCCGAGCAGGAGCAGCGGCGCGACGGCGCGCACGCAAGAGGGCCACCACCGCGGGAACGGTGATGGCCCAGACGCTCCCTGATGTCCGTTGCGATGACGAAGGGAAGCGCAGGCACCGAGTCTAGGTGTCGGGTTCACATGTGAACAGGCACCGGCCAATTCGGCATGCCCGCGCACGGGTGAGCGATGCATGCGACATGGGAGTTCGCGACCGTCGACGACGGCCGCGCCCGATGGGATTGGCGTGATGGGCCGCCGGAGATCAAGTCGCTGGTACCGGTGCGATATCCGAGCTCTCGAGCGCGTTCGAGGCACGTACCGGCAAGAGCGTTCTGTATGGCCACCGGCGGCTACGTGCTGGCCGAGTCAGGGCTTGAGCATGACCTTGTGCGTCTGCTCGACCGGAGCCGGGCTACGGCATGGTTGGTCGCACAACCCGCCCGCCTGAGGTTCGAGATCGAGTCGCGCTGCCCACTGACTCACATTCCGGATCTCGTCTCGATGACGGTGGATGGGACGGCCACCATTTGGGACTGCCGTGCCGAAGAACGACAAGACGACGACTTCCGCGCGAAGTCAGCGCTAACCAGGGTCGCCTGCGCTGTAGTCGGGTGGCGCTACGAGGTGTTCGTCGGCCAGCCGATGGTTGAGCGGCTCAATGAGCGCTGGCTGGGTGGCTTTCGCCGACCGCGGCTGTGGCACGAGCGCCAGCGAGTGATTCTGCTAGCTACGGCCCGGGACGGGACGACCCTCGGTGACCTCCTAGATCTGGACGATGGCTCGGGAGAGCTGATCTCGACCGCCTGGCACTTGCTCTGGACCGGTGAGCTGAAGTGCAACCTGGCTGGTGCGCTGCGCCGCGAGACGGCAGTTGCGGCGCGTTCCGATGGTTGATCGGGTGGTGCTGGAGATCGGCCGCACGGTCCTCGTGGACGACGGCCCAGCGGTGGTGACGTCCTTGCACGTCGCGGGGGTCACGGTCCGCGTGCTCGACGGCTCGTCTCGCGTCGTTGAGTGGCCAGACCTTGATCAGTTGCGCGAGCCCAATCGCGCCGACGCGGGCGCCGTGATTCGCAGACTGCAGCCTTTGTGGTCGTGCATGTCCGAGGCGGGGAAGGAGACCACACTCGATCGGCTCGAAGTCGTTCTGGAGATCGTTACCGGCTTCCGGCGCGGCCACGCCGAGCTTGCGGACGGGGGTGAGCCCCGCGAGCCGTTCGGGCCAGCGTGGGGTGTCAGCCTCACGACGCGGTGCACACGCATGGCTGCACTCCTGACAGACGAGCTCCAGAACGATCGTGGGCACAGACGCCGCCTCGATGCGGGCAGCTCTCGGCGAACCTCCGTCTCGGCCAGCACGGTCTACAACTGGGTGGTCCGGTGGCGCCAGGACGGACTGGTCGGACTCGTGGACGCTCGCCAGTTGCGCGGCAGGGTGCCGTTCGATGTCGTGCTTTCGACCGAGTTCCGCAGCGCAGCCGCGCTGGTCGTCGGCCAGCTCGACGGCTCGACTTCGACTGTCAACATCGACGAACTCATGCGGCGGATCAGAGTTCGCATGCTCGCCGTTGGTCTTGACGAGCCTGTCCCGCAGCGGGCATCGCTGCAGTACCTGAGCCAGCTCATGCGCGAACGCGGCCATACGACTCGCTCTCAGCGCACGCGGTCGTTGCGGGGCACGACGGGGTACTCGCATGTGCCGGTCGTGAGGATCGGCGAGGTCGTGGCGATCGACGCGACCCGCGCGGACGTCCTGGTCTACGACGAACGCTCGGGCAAGCCGATCAGCGTCGAGATCCTCACCGCGATCGACGTCGCGTCACGGGTCGTGCTCGCACTGCGCGTCGTCGCACGCAGCGCCGACTCGGTCGATGCGAGCCTCCTGATGTACGACGTGATGCGGCCGATGTCGCAGCTCGTTGAGGGGACGACCTACCGCGACTGGCGCTGGGCAGGCATCCCGGAAGGTATCGCTCCGCCCTTCACCCCTGCTGTGTGGAACTCGCTCGAGGACGCGACGCTGCAGGGCGAGCACCCGATCCCGGGTCTGACGCCTGACGCGATCCGCTCGGATCACGGCTCAATCTTCGTCAGTGCGGCGTTTGAGGACGTACTGCGAAAGTTCCAGATCGACCTGCTCCTCTCGCGCGGGAAGCGGCCGACGGACAACGCACACGTGGAGCGATGGCACGAGACCCTGCAACGCGCAGTGCAGCAACTACCCGGCTACAAGGGCCGCAACCCATCGCAGCGCGGCTCGGCGACCGGCCGCATCGATGCCGGCGCGATCGAGCCGCTCGTCACCGCCACAGAGCTGCAGCGGCACCTGCGAGCGTTCGTGGCGCTCGACTACCACCGAACGTGGCACCAAGGCCTGGTCTACCCGGGCGTGGAGCTCGAGCGCCTGACACCGCTATCGCTGTTCGATGCGCTCCACGCTGTCACCGGTCGCATCCACGTCCCGCAGGATCCGGACCTTCTCTACGAGTTCTTGCCGGTGCGGTGGGGAACCGTCGGTGGTTCCGGTGTCGAGTTCCACAACCTCACCTACGACGCCCCAGTCCTTGACGGTTTCAGGGCCGTTCGCAGCGGAGAGTTCCGACGCCAAGACTCTGCGGTGCCGTTCTTCTACGACCCGCACGATGTCTCTCGGATCTGGTTCCGCGATCCGGCTACAGGCACGGTCGTCGAAGTGCCGTGGCGCGGTGCGCACTTGCTGTCGGCGCCGATGACTGACGCCACCCGCGACAGGGCGATCGGGCGCATTCGCGCACAGCGCGGTGCGGGGATGTTGAAGCGTGGCGCGGCGACCGAACTGATCGCGCGCGAGCTCGGCGCTCTGAGTACCAACGCGGGACTCAAGGAATGGCGAGCGCAGCTCGCGGCAGCGCAGCTGCGGGTCGAGCAGTCCCGGCGGGACCACGACGAAGCGCAAGCCGCGATCGCGGAGGCCGCCAGCCTCGATAACCCGGCACCGGGGACGTCCGACTTCGTCGCTCTACCGGAGGACTCGGCTGGCCTGTCGGTCTACCGCGACGACGAGTGGCCCGACCTGAGGGAGTTGTGAGTGGACGCGAACATGTGGCATCGGCATGCCCGGGCTCAACAGCCGGCACCCCCCGAGAAGCTCTCTCTGATCGATCTTCACGCACTGTCCTCGGCCGAACGCGCTGCGCACCTGTGCGCCCTTCGGGACTGGTTGGCGGCATCCCAGTTTCCGACCGCGGACGCCCGACGGGTGGCGGCAACCATGTGGAACGTCGTGACGACGAATTCGAACAGCGGGCCGGGCGCGAAGACAATCGTCGCGGTCAACGCGCCGAACACGATCGGCAAGTCCACAGCGGTTAGGGCCTGGGCGCACGAGGCCTACCGGCAATGGGTCGGCCCGCGCATCAGCGAGGCACGACTGCCCAGCTGGTCGCCGGAGCCCGGCGTGCACGCACACGAGGTTCCTGTCGCGTGGATCAACCTGCAATCGGCTGCGCGGATCCGCGACTTCAACGCGCAGATCCTGACCTACTTCGGGTACCCGACCGACGGACCGATCAGGTCTCTCTCGACGCGCATCGCGGGCGCCATAGGCCGCCACCGCGTGCGCGTCCTTGTCGTCGACGACGTCCACCTGCTCGACACCAGGTTTAAGGACGGCCGTGAGGTCCTCGACCACCTCAAGCACGTCAACACCGAGCTCGGGGAGCGGGGCGCGACGATGGTCCTGATCGGCGCCAACCTGCACGACAGCCCGATCCTGGCCGACCCGCAGATCGCCGGCCGGCTCCAGGCGTTGGAGATGGTGCCGTTCGCCGTGGACACCCTCGAGGAGAAGCGGGCCTGGCAAGAGTTCCTCGTCGACGTCGAGCAACAGCTGCTGCCCTACCTGCCGGCGGCTTCGGACGGGCTACTGGCCAAGACCCACGTGTCGCGGATCTGGCGCCGCACCCAAGGCTTCGTCGGGGACGTGTCGGCGCTGCTGCGCGGCGCGGTCGACGCCGCGGCGATCGACGGCACATGGACCCTTCATCCCAGCCATCTGGACGGCGTCGGACTCTCGCGACGCGCCACCCTCCACGAGCAGTCGCTGGGGAGCCGACGTCCTGGATCTATAGCGCCAAAGAGACGGGACACCCAGTGAGTGGCCGGCGGTCTCTGCCCGTTCGCCTAGAACCAGTGCAGGGCGAAGCTCTCGCGTCACTGGTCGCACGCACCGCTCAGGCCAACGACCTCTCGGTCGGGGACCTGGTCGGACGCGGCACGCACCGATGGCGACTCCCAACAAGGCCGGCGATTGCCAGCGTGACCGAGTGGTCGCATCTGGATGTCGCTGAGGTGACTCAGATGACGCTGCGCGCTTATACGCACGGCGTGCGCGGGCGCGCCGACCGTCGTAGACCCCGGACGTGGCGGGTCGACGGTGCTGTTTGGGTGTGTCCGGTCTGCACCCCGAGCAGCGGGGCGTGGCTGCGGGACTGGGCGCTTGCGTGCCATCCGCTGTGCCTGGGCTGCAGCTCGTTGCTCGTCGACCGTCGGGACCTGAACTCCCGCCCGACGGTGCTGCACCCGGATCGTTCGGCGCTCGACGTCCAGCGGCGCATCTCCCGAGGTCTGACCTTGGCTAGAACCAACGGACGGGCGTCGATAGCGTGGCGGTCGACGTATCGGCTCGCGACGCTCGCCTCCTTGACCGCGGACGAGAGTTGGCCCCGACTGCCCGCTTGGGAGGCCGAGACTCGCGCCGGACTCGGGGCGCTCTATCGGAAGTGGCATGTCCGCCCACCGAAGAATCCGGCGCAGGCCGCATCGATCGTGTTCGAGGCTTGGCGGGCGGTCGAGTCGCCAGAGCGAGGACGCCGTCTCATCGCCGAGGGCTGGGAGCGAGTGCTCGCTCACCCTGACCCAACGGTGCGCGCGGTCGCGGACACCCCAGGGGTGCTCCCAGTGCGACCTCAACGAGTACGCCTCCCCAACCGCGACAGCTCCGCAGCCGACGCAGTGCTCGCTCACGTCATCCGGACCGTGCGTCGCCTGCAGATGCAGGACGGCCTCGAGGCAGGGCACGTACCGGCCTGGTGCGTGACCGGAGACGAGATCGCTCCAGCCGAGTCCGACTGGGTCGAACGCGCGCACCTGGCCGTGATCCTGCACATCGTGTGCTCCGGCGGCTGGCACACGCACTGGACCGGGGAGCGCCGAGCCAAGACGGCCCTCCGTCTCGGCCAGATGCCGCCGAACCTGCCACTCGCTCTGTTACGCGACGGGCGGGCTCTCGCCAGTGAGTATGGCGATCTGCTCGTCGCCTGTGCGACCAACCTCGCCGATCGCGACCTCGTCGACTACGACCGGCGACGAGCCGCTCTCTGGCCGATGGTGCACCACGCCCGACTACCCCACGGAGCTGCGACCGGCGCGCTTCCTGAAGAAGTTCCAGACGGTTGCCTCGCTGACTGGCTCTGGATCCATCTGACCGGCGGGCCCGTCCCCGGGCGCCCGGGCCGCACCCGCGACGCCATAGTGCTGAACGACCGGATTGATCCCGAGACGCGCCTGCACCTCGTTCAGAGCGCCCTCGACGACATCGACGCGTTCGACCCTGCAGTCGTGACGCCGCTCGCTGACGCCGGGGTCGGCGAATTGGAGTCGGAGGGCTGGCAATGAGCGAGAGAGACCGAGACGCGGTTGCGAGTGGCATGGCGATCACACTGCCCGACGGCGCCTGCAAGGAGCTCACCGTCGAATGGGCGCGATGGGAGGCGACGCGCCACGTCCCGACTCCCCAGCCCGAGCGGCAAGCCGCGGTCGACGCCGCGGCGGGTGTATGCGGGACCTGCCAAGTCATCGATGAATGCCGAGAGCTTGCCGAGGTCTCCAGGTACACAGGCTTTGCCGCTGGGCTTCCGTACCGCAACGGCCGCCCCGGCTCGCGATCGACGAGCGGGGGCCGGTGGCGATGACGATCGCGCTGCCGGTGTCGGTCGAGCCAGTCCGCGGCGAGGCGATCGACTCCTGGCTCGAACGGCTCGCCTACATGAACGGGTTGAGCACGGCCGACCTCATGCGAACGCTGACCGACTCAGCCGGCGGTAAGCCGCGGTTTCTGACCTTGGCGCCGGACCCGAGGGTCGTCGCGCGCCTCGCACGGCTCGGCGGCGTGCCGGCTGGAGCCGTGCGATCGATGACCCTCGCCGCGCACCCCGCGGCGGTCGACCTACATGGCCTTGATCCCGCCGACGGCGGGTCGTTCCGCGTGGTCGCCGCGCGCGGCTGGGTAAGCGGCCATGGGACGCAGCTGTGCCCAAGGTGCCTGGCCGCTGATCACGTGTGGCGGCTCGTGTGGAGGCTGCCCATCGTCGCTGTCTGCGCGCAGCACTCGTGTCTCCTGGCGACTCGGTGCCCGGGGTGCCTTCGGCCCTTCCGTGACCAAGGGCACTCACCGCTGCGACCCAGCGGGTCAGGTCTGCAGTGCGGCAACCCTGTCGGCCACGGGCCCGCCCAGCACTGTCCCCACCTACTCACCGAGATCGTCTTCAGACCCGCTCCAGAACGAGCTGTGGCAACTCAGCAGCGCATCGATCGAGCCCTCAGCGGAGAGCATGTCCAGGTCGTCGGTGAGCAACAGGCCAATTCGGCGTACCTCACCAATCTACGGAGCCTGACGACGCTACTTCTCCACTTAGCCACGCAGGTAGACGCTCTTGCACTCGCCAGATGGCCGGTCCTTCTCCGAACAGGGGGCGACGCGCGAGCTCGCACCCGGGGCCCGCGATGGGGCATCAGCCCACCGCGCGACCCGTCGCTTCGCGCTGGCGCCATCAGTACCGCAGACGAAATTCTGTCCGCGCCAGACGTCGATGCTTCGGCAGCAGCACTCGCGCCCTGGATAGAGCTGACTCCCGCCTCAAACGACGGCGCGCTCGGCTGGTTGGCCGACCGCACCGTCATGACGGCAACGCTGACGCGTCTGATCACCGCGACCCTTGCACCCCACCGCCGCCTGTCCCACCGCCTCGACAACTCCGGAGCGCCGATGAACGCCAGCACCCGAACGATCCCGCAGGTCATTCCCCAGGATCTCTTCGCTGAACACCTAACCGGGCTCATCGACAGCGGAGAGGTCACCACGCGAGCGTTCGCATCGCTTTGCATCGCCCGCACACACGCGGACATCACAACCTGGGCAGTGG
This sequence comes from Cellulomonas humilata, assembly GCF_013359775.1. Taxonomy (GTDB): domain Bacteria; phylum Actinomycetota; class Actinomycetes; order Actinomycetales; family Cellulomonadaceae; genus Cellulomonas; species Cellulomonas humilata. The sequence continues at coordinate 114,467 of NZ_JABMCI010000070.1, forward strand.
CCGCGGAAGCACTGGACCTGCCCGCGGCCGTTGGCACCCGAACAGCTCGAGCCTGCTCCGCGCGGATGACCGCGCACCGCGAGGTCTGGACGGCACGTCTCACGCTCGTTGCGGCAGCTCTGCCGCGACAGGACTATCGCGTGCTCGAACAGAAGGTCCGCCACCGCACCCACATGTCCCGCTGGTACGAGGAATGGGCGCGACGCTACCGACCCGGCAGCCACTTCGAGGCCCGTCCCTACGCCCTGATCTGGCAGTGGATCCACGTCGCGCACGGGCACATCGACGCCGCGCCCGCCTGGAGCGGCCAGCAGACAGTCACGACGGAACGCGCCCGCTACCGGCAGTTCGAGAATTCACTCGACCGCTACCAGCAGCAAGGACTGGCAGCGGCGCTACACAAGCGGGCCTAGCCTGTGAAGCAAGGAAGGGCGCCGCTACCAGTGGTTGCGGCCGACGTGCTCAGTGGAGCGACGACCACCATCTACCGAGGAGCCCTCGACTAGCCAAGTCGAGCGACCACCGGATCTAGGGAGTCGCACAGAGTCGACAACTCGGCGACGAGACGTGGGTCGGAGTTCTCTGCGAACTGCAGGATGGCCCGAGCGCGAGCTATTGCGGCCGATGCCCGCTCGCGCTGTACCTCCACTGGAACGTCGTCGCCGCCAAGCGGTTCGTCATCACCACGACCGAACGCCCGCACGTCGTGCCGGGACCGCTGGGCGAGCCGCTCAAAGTGCTCGACCATCGCTTTGGCGCGCTTGTAGTCGCGATCGGCGAGTCGCCTACAAGTCTCGGAACAGTACTCGCGGCGGCGACCGCGCCCTCCACTGTGCCGGAACTCCTTCCTGCACTGCGGTCGAGCGCAGTAGTCGACCAGGTCGACTACTTCAACATCGTCGCCCAGGGGTTCATCGACGGGGCGAAGCCGTCCGACACTCTCGGTCACGATCCCTCGTCTCAAGTCGCGCGCAAATAGTCGGGCTAGGTGGGCTCTACCTGCAGGTTCGTGGTTCGATTGAGGACATCGGGTAGAACTACCTCGATGTAGTTCGCGCGTTGAACACTACACGCGAACAGGAGGGTCGCGCATAACTGGCGCGATTACCGCGTGTCGCCACAAGAGTGTCGGCGTCCGGTGCTCTCATTGACGCGGGACCAACTGGCCCAACAAACAACGAACGCCCGGCTGGCAGGCCGGGCGTTCGAGGCACACGAGGTGTCGTGCAGGTTCTACCCCGGCATGACAACACCTCCACGTGCCGCACGCAAGCAGGCACGAGGGAGGTGAGAGAGATGGCCCGGAACACCAAGCAAACAGGTGCCAAGGCTGCCAAGGCTGCCAGCAAGGTCCTGGCAAGCCCGAAGTCGTCGAAGGCGGCCAAGACCGCCGCAGCGTCCGCCCTGTCGCAGACCCCGAAGCGGGGTCGGTAACCACCCGGTGGGTCGACGCCGCACGCAAGCGTCGACCCACCGGTCAACCATCCGCCGGTCGAAGGGAACGCAGATGTACTTCAGTGTGGGGAAGAACACCGCCGGGCAAGACTCCTGGTGGCTGTACGCCAACAACAACGAGATGGTCGCCTGGGCCGGTGAGACGTTCGCGTCTGCCTACAACGCCCAGCGGGCCGCAGCGGCCTTCAAGGCAGCGGCTTCGAGCGCCAGGTACGACATCTACCAGGACTCCGGCGGCAACTGGCGGTGGCGGGCCTGGCGATCCTCCGACAGAGTCGCCTCCTCTGGAGAGAGCTTCTCGAGTAAGGGCGCCGCCGAGAAGGCTGCGGACAACGTCCGTCGCAACGCCGGGTCCGCCACCCTGTAAGGCTGAGGGTGGGGCGGGAGAGTGCGCCGCCCCACCGCCAGTCTCAGGGTGAGTGAGCGAGAGGCGCCGCGCCGACGACGGTCACGACAACTCGGCCTAGCTGGCCGGGCACGCTGGGAGGTCTCCATCCTCGGCGAGGAAGAGCGCCTCCAGCTGGCGCCGGGTGACGGGTGCCATCTGCCTTCGGTGCTATGGCGACCGCCGGAGACCTTGCCATCGCACGCTCGCGCGCGACTTGGTCGACGTGGAACGGCCCACGGAGAGGCGGCCGCGACGCGGGTGGGACCTCGAAACTCGGTACCTCCAAACGAGCGACATTGATCCCTGTCGTCAGTGCATCCCGCTACGGTCCGGCGCATGGCCCACGCTGCCGGCGACATCGCCGCATTCACCGACGGTGAGACGCGCCTGGTTTATGCCGCCCACGTCAACGACCCGATCGGGCCGCTGTACCTGCTTGAAGACAACACCGCGAAGCAGTTCAAGTCGTACGCCAAGGCGAACCTGCAATGCTTCATTCCTGACTGTGCGACACCTCAGTTCACGACGGTGTCGCGTGCCCGGGGCCGTGACGGGTTCAGGCACCTGACCGGTGGCGGCCACTCGGAGGAGTCGCTGTTCCACAAGCAAGGCAAGCACGCGCTGCTCGACTGGCTCGCCCGCAAGCATCCTGACGTCGACGCCCGGCCCGAGGTGTCGATGCTCCCTGTGGTGGACCGTCGCGCAGACGTGCTCGCAACGCACGCGACTGGGGAACGGATCGCGCTCGAAGTGCAGTACTCGGCCATGCCTGCACCGGGCGACCGGGACTCGTGGGAAAGCCGGACCCGTGACTACCAGAACGTTGGGGTGTCTCCGGTGTGGTTCCTCGGGCACCGGGGCGTGCACTTCAAGCCTCAACTGGGCGGCGAGACCATCGAACTCGGACCGGTCGCCAGGGCGATCCTCGACGCAGGCATGCAGCTGTGGTGGCTAAACCCGATCCTCGGAGTGGTGGCCATCCCGTATGTCGTCGACTACGTCGAACGCGAAGGCTTCCTCTTGGCGCCCACCAGCCAGGACCGGACGGTGTATCTGTGGATCGAACCGATCGACTCACTGACGCTTACTGCCACCGGCCCGCACCACCCGCGCCTTGACGAGCTCGCGTACCACAGGGTCGCGTACCTGGCGGCCGAGCAGATCCGAACGGACCGTGAAGAGCAACGGCGAGCGACCGCGGTCGCCAAGGCCGAACGGGACAAGGCACACGCCGCCGACCGTCAACGGCGAGCAAACGAGCGGGCCGTCCAGAAGCAGCGGAAGGTGTCGGACGCGATCGAGGCGCAGAACACCGCCTGGTCGACCTCAACAATGCGCGCAAACGTCCTCGCGCGTTACGGCGGGCAGATCCCCGAACACCTCGACCTACCGAGTAGCAGCAGCGGCATCCGAGCGCACCGTCAGCACTGGCAGGCACTCGCGTACGGGCACCTCATGTTCGCCAAGCTCGACTCGATCGCGACCATCAACGACTGCTTGCGAGTGCTCTCCACCGACTCACTCGTGTCCAGCAGGGTCGCCGCTGGCGACACTATTCGCGACTGGCTTCAGCGGCTTCACGCCCTTGGACACGTCGACCTCGTTGAAGGCACTGAGGGGCGTTTCACCGTGACGGACCCGCCACGCGAGCTCCTGCGAAGGGAAGTACGGGCCGAGCGCCTTCGGACCGAACAAGCGAGACGGCTCGAGCAGGAACGCCGCGAACGGCAAGTCGCAGCGAAGCAGCGACGCCATCGCCGCGAACAGGCATGGCTTGGGTCCCCCCTACGTGCGGTCGTTATCGAACGCTTCAGCGGACTTCCCGAACTCCTCACCCTCGGGTCAAGCAACACCGACAACACCGGAGTCGACGTCGCTCTCGAGCACTGGCGTGCGCTGGCCGCCATCCGCATCGCCGATCTCGCACCACGCTTCGGCATCGAGGACTGCGTTGCCTCCATAAAGCGTGAAGTGCCCGTCACAAGCGTTGGTTCTCTTCGGACCGCCATCCGGGACTGGCTGCTCGCAGCCCAGCACGACGGGTGGGTGCTGGCCCTACCACTAGGCCGATACCTCGTGCAGGAGAGGTTCACCAGCCTGGACGCCGCGCCGCCACCCCCGCCTGCACCACCCATCGTTCGCGACGTCGTCGGCATCGCGGGACAGATCCACCTCGGACCCGTCGCAACGCACTGCCGGATCTGCCACCGACCGCTCGACGAGTTTCTGGCCACGCAAGGCGTCACCACGCATACCGGTTGCGCCGAGATCCCTGGGCGGTCCGTGGGCGTTCCTGCGGCCAGCCGACGCGGACGCCTACGGACCTGCAAGGGGTGCGCGAATACCCTCCCAACAGGACTCGAGGGCGCCTATCACGATGGCTGCACCCCGTGGGAGCAGCACCGAGTCAGGCATCAACTGATGGAATCAGAACCCAGACGGGTCGACGAGACGACCGACAAGTAGTTGAAAACCCCCTGACCGTAAAGTCTTGGGGCGAGGGGAGAACTGATGGCCGAGTCGGCGCCGTCTGACGCGGAGCGCGAGGATGGGCCGCCCCTCGGTCCGCGTCCAGACTTGGATGACTCGGAAGTTGCCGCGATGCTCGACGAGTGCGCCGGGGAGCGCGCGTCGTGGGTGCAGTTGACGTGGTTGCTGTCCGAACGCGCTGCGGTGCCGATGATGCGCGACGAGTCTGAGACGGTGACGGCTCTCGGCGCAGCTCTGGACGCCGTGTACTACAAGGTGACGTTCGATGAAGACGGCAGTCGTCGCGTCCAGCTGCGCCCGGCGAATGAGGCGGCCGGGTCTGGATGGCCCCCGCACGTGGTCCGTGCTGGCGATGAACGCCTGCGGGTGTGGGGCGTCCTCGCTCAAGCTGTCAATGACGATGCCGTACTCGCGCGTCTCCGGCATCTGCTCTTCCAGGCGAAGGTGCAACCGATCCGCGATCACGCGATCGCGGCAGTCGACGCGTACGTTCGGGCAGCGCAGGGTGAGTGGGAGGCCTCGGATTCGTTGACGTGGGCCTACGCGGCGTTTCGGCTAGCGTCCGCGATGAGAGACAAGGTCCGCGCAGAGGCGGCCGGCTTCTGTGTCCGCGACGTCATTGAGAGATCCATGCGCGAGGGCAAACCTGGGATCGCGACGCGCGGCGCCCGACTTCTCGCCGGCAGCCGCGGCTTGCCCTTCGCATTCATGGACCTCGCCGATCGGTTGCTTCCGGACTTGGATGGAGCGCTTGCCGATCAGGTGTACGCGGCGGCCCTCAGGGACGCCAAGCCTGGCGACCGGGCAGACCTATGGCGAAGTCGAATAAGACGAGGACTTCTGGACGCTCATGCGTCATCCGACGCACTGGTGCGAACGTCGAAGCTCTCGAGGGTCTTGCACCTGGCAGATCGCTCTGGGATCGCGGAACTACGGCGCGACGTGGCGGCCCAGTTGCAGCGCGCAGGTCAGCAGCGTCCGCAGATGATGGATATGTCGACGGTGACCCGATGGGAGCCGGGTCAGCTGGACTCCGAGGCGGACGAGATGATCGGGGACGACGGTCTCGGTCAAGGACTTGCCCGATGGGCTCGAACCGGGCCGTGCACGGGCAACGCCGCCGCGAACCGGCGCATGACCGAGGACCTACTTGCGGGAAGCATGCTGTGGGCTCTGCTACCGAAGCAGGTGCTGGACGAGAACCATCTACCGCGGTTCAGCGCTCCTACTGAGGATGAACGGTTCGAGATGGAGCTGGTGGAGAACGAGGCCAGGTCTGTGGCGATGGCGCAGCCTCTGCTCGCGACAGCACTTGAGCGGGTCGGCGCAAGGTACGGCCTTCCGAACCTGAGCAGCCTCTATGGGTTCTTGAGAACTTGGCCGGGTCTTGACGATGCAAGCGCGTATATGACTGCGAGTGCGCTGCTGCGCTTCTGGACGCGTGACTACGACGGCGCCTTCTACCTCGCGACGCCATTGGTAGAGCGGACATTCCGGTACCTCGTGGTCTCGGCTGACGAAGGCGTGTACCAGCTGCAGAAGAACCAGCGCCCGGGCCAGTTCCCGGGCGTTGCGGCGCTTCTGGATCCGCTCGCTCGGCTATACGACTTAGACGAAGACTGGCGCAGGTACTACTACGTGGCAGTCGTACATCCCACGGGCCTCAACCTCCGCAACCTCGCTGCGCACGGCCTTATGGGAGTCGTACATCGTGACGTCGCCGCTTTGATGTTGCACCTCGTCCTGCATCTCGGAACTCTGAGGTTGCGTTGAGCCGAGGGTCTCCGGGTGGAGCGCTGAGCACTTCCGCGCCGGGTGACGATTAGGCGGTCGTTGGAGCGCTGTGGTGTGAGGTGCAACTCGGTGGTATCACATGAGCTGCGGCACGAACTTGGCGGATGAGATCGCCGTGATACCCAGTGATGGACCCAGTAGCAAGGAACAGCTCGTCGGCCCACGGCCCGATCTAGGCGCTCGAGCCGCTTAACCGACCACTTCTGTTCTCACGGCAGCCGACCTCGGCACGGTGTCCCGTACTGGTTCATCGTCGGTCTTCCTCAGTCGGCCACGGGTACGGCGCGTTAACGACCATTTCCAGCCTTCGTCGAACGCCGAGCGGATGTCAGCTGCGCACGCCAGAGGGCTCTCTGGAGGCATGCCAGTGGCGGACTTTCACCGGGCCGGCACGGATCGAAGTTTTCGATCTGAAGGACCCCGTACCCCAGCTCCGAGAGCAGACACCACGAGGGTTCAGGGACAGCAGTTTCGATGAGGAGGAGCCGTGACCCGCTTCCCAGCGCCAGTGGTAGTCACGCTTTTATCCCGGCTGATCGTTGCTGTGCAGCTGGGACCAGTGATCGGCGAGCTCAGCCTCGTCGACGGGGACGTCCCCACTCGGAAGGTATAGGCGTGTGCCGTCAACCTCGAACGATGGCATGGAATCACGCCAGGAGCGGAAGTCGGTGGGCTCGTCTGAAGTGCGACGTGGTTGTTCGGCTTGGAACCTCGGCAGCTCGTCCCGGGGTTCAGGGCCGGGAACTGCATCTTCGTGCGGTGTAGGGGTAGACATGACCATCACCTCCGCGGTCGTATTAGCGTACGTCTTGGGCGTGCTTTGGGCTGGGGGGCCGGACCATGTGGGACCGCAACACCACGCTCGCCGGGGAGTTGCTCGCGGGCGATCCCGGGCTTCGTGAAGCGTGCGCTGAGTTGCCCGAGCTGCCGCAGATTCGGGCCGCAGCGCGCCGCGTGCGGGTTGATTTCGGCACCCAGAAGTTCAAGACGTTCCACGTAGTCGAGGGCGATCTGCTCCTGGACGACGACGAGCTCGCGCTGTACGCGCTGCGGCGAGCCGCGGCGCACCCAGCCCGGGGTGTCCAGGACCCGGCGCCGTCAGCGCAACTCGAGCCTTCGGGTGCGCTCGCCGGGATCTCGGTCGGGGGCAAGACGGTGCGCTGGGACGCCGGGAAGGTCCTGCGCTACTGCATCTTCCGCGAGAGTTTTCCGTCCACCGAGGCGTACGCGCACGCGCGCCGCTGTGTCGCCGAGGCCGCTCGGGCCTGGGAGGCGACGTGCGACGTGCACTTCGCCCACGCGGACAGCTGGGACGGGCACGATAATCCAGCCGCCGCCCTCGCGGACCTAGACCCTGACCTGGTCTTCGCCGTGCGCTACATCGACATGGAGGGCAAGCCCGTCGCGGCCTCGTTCTTTCCCACCAGCCCGCCCGCCCGTCGACGGGTGTTCCTGGATCCAGCCTTCTTCGGCGAGGAGCTCATCTACGACCCCGTCGGCGTGATGCGCCACGAGCTCGGGCACGTGCTCGGCTTCCGGCACGAGCACATCCGCTCCGGAGCGCCTCCGGACTGCCCCACGGACGAAGACAAGGTCGTGCTCTCGGGTCTCTCCCCGTACGACCCGACATCGGTGATGCACTACTTCTGCGGGGGCGTGGGCTCCACGACGCTGGAGATCTCTGAGTGTGACCGCGAGGGCGCCCAGAAGCTATATGGCCCGCCCTCAGCCGAGTCGCGTGTGCCGGTGGCATGACCGTGGCCATCCGACACGAGATCGACTACCGACTCCCGCTCACGGTCGTGCGAATCACAGGAACCGACAAGGTGACCATCGACAAGTACTCTGCCGAGGCCTTGCACGAACGGACCGGCGACGCCGCGTTCGTCACGACCGGGGACCGGGAAGCGGGAGGGGCAAAGGTCGCCTTGCTGAGAAGCTCGGCGTTCAATGATCTCGCCGCCACCCTCACACTGACCGATGACCAGCGCCTGGTCTCCGCGACGTCGGAGTCGACGGGCACTCTCGGCGCGGCGGTGACGCAGACGCTGGGAGTCGTCGCGACCGCCGTCGGCATCGCATTGCCCGGTGGGTTCGCTCCGGGGACAGCCTTGGACGGCCAGCCCCCGTCGGAAGCGGCGGACTATTCCCACGAGCACGGCACGGAGTCGGCGAGCCGGACGGCCTATCGGGGCCTCCTGATCCAGCTGACGGTGGCGATCCGCGACGCGACCGCCCATCTCAGCCGTCTCCTGACCCAGGTGGTCGGCGACCCGGAGACGTCCGGCGCTTCTGCGAAGACCGGCGGGACTGCCGGCGCCGACCAAGGTGCTAGGTGGTGGCGAATTCCTGTGCCGCCACCTCCAGATCCCCTGATCGCAGCTGCGCGCCGCTCGGAGTTGGCTGCACGCCTGCGAATGCTGCACCGGTTGCGCGACGAGGCGGAGGGGGAGCTCGCGCGTCTCGACGCGCACTACGCCGCCTGGCGGGCTGGGACACGCTCGACACACGCCGTCGAGCGGTCGTTCGACATTCGCACAGACGCTTTGCCGGTGCAGAACCCCAAGCACGATGAGCCCCTCCTCAAGACCGTGAAACCACGACCCGCGCCGGCTAGGGGGGACGTGGAGGAACCCGCTCCCGACCCGGATGTCACTAAGTCCAACGCGGGTATCCCAGAGCCGCCGCGCAGCCCCAGCCGCCGCCCAGGGGGGCCCATCCCATCGTTGAGCTACCTCGACGTGAACAAGCTCAAAGATCGTAGCGAGGACGCGTGGCAAGCGTGGCAGGCCCTCGGTGTGCTCGTCGTCCAAGTCGGACGGAAGCCAGAAGAAGGAGCGGCGCTCAATGTCCCGCGCAAGGAAAGGGACGGAGTGTGGCTGCGCGTGCCGCGCACCGTCCACTGGCAGCTGTGGCGGCAGACGACCACGCCGCCCCCGCCCGGAGCCGAGCCCGCACCCCCGTCCCACGTGCTGGTGAAGCTCGTCCGTGAAGGTAGCTCCGTAGTCGTGGACGGGGCCTGCCCATGCCGGTTCGTGCGGTTCCGGCGGTCGTTGTGGGCGCGTCGGTCCACGAGCGTCGAGCTCTCCGACAGCGGTGCCTTGCGGAAGTTCGCCCTCACGTCGACGTCAGCGGCGGCGGCCGTGGCGGCAGCTGCCGCTCAGGTGCCCGGCGTGGTGTCGACGGGGCTCACCACCGCGTCGACGCTGCGGACGACTTGGCAGACGCTGGGCGACGTGGACGAGCAGCGGCGACTCGCGGAGCTTCAGCGCCAGATCGACCTGCGGGAGAAGGAGCTCAAGCTGGCCGGCCTCGGCGCGACCGAGGCGCAGCACGTCGAACTCGCCCGGCTCAAGCAACAGGCTGAGCTGATAGCTGCACGCGGCGCGGTGTCACCAACTGCTCAGGAGACCGCGACGGTCGTGCAGAACACCGCTCTTCTCGACGCGCTGCGCGGCGCCTCACAAGCCAGTAGGGAGCTCCAAGCCGAGACGGAGCTGAGCGAGTTGCGTCTCGAGATCGAGAGGCTCCAGGCACAGTGGCTCGCTGCGAACCCCGGCAAGGCCTGACGAGGTCACGACCGCACGTACTTGGCCGGTGGCCCGCGACTGACCCTCGGCAGCCGACCGGCTGGGTCGGGCGTAGTCGACGCTCAGGCGAGTGGTGCGGCTCAAATCGGCGCCGACGGCGACTTCGCTGGGCAGGCGGCAGCGCTCGTTCGTCGTTGCTCGCGCTCGCGGTGCAAATGTCGGCCGTGAGCTCGGGTCGAACCGAAACGCCAGCAGAGCTGGGCGGGACGTCTCACCCCCCGTCACCTAGGCGGCCGGGCAACCTACTTTGGACGGTCGACGCGACACTCCGATGCGTGTGCAATCTGTCGAGCGTGCGGCTGTGCAAAACACGGCCGTCTCGACACCGCTGTCGAGATGCAAACGCTGACGCGGCATGCGGCACCTCATCCGGCAGGGCTGAGTTCGTCGCTCAGGTGTGCGCCCTACCGTCCGAGGCCGCTAGGCCCCGTGCCAGGGTTCAGCGGCGAAGCTCAGGCGCTGCGTCCGCACCCGAGCAAGCGACCGTCACCAGTTCAGGCCCCACCGCCGAGAGTCGTAGGGCGAGTGAGCGCCGAACCCCGCGATGAACGTCGAGCCCGAGTACCCACCGCTCGCGTACCCGCCTGGGTTCTGCAGCCCCGAAGCGTTCATGCCCACGGCCGCGTTGCGCGGCAAACCGGGCCGAGCGGGTGCGCGACGAGCGTGCGCGTACGCAGCGGCCTCCCGGCGGTACTGCTCAGCTTCGGCCCTGGCGCGAGCGACCTCTTCAGCTCGACGGGCGGCGGCGACGCGCGCGACCTCCAGCGGCCACCACTGCTGGAAGTCAGGGAAGGCGGAGGCGGCGATCTGAAGAAGAGCGGGGTGCCGGGACGCGAAGTCGAAGTCGAGCGGAGCACCCCGCGCCCACGTCTGGAACCACCACCATGGGGCGTTAATGATGTCCTGAGCGAACCCGTCCTTGGTGAGGGGCTCCCAGTACGTGGTGAGCCACTCGACGACCGGTTCGAGCATGGCCTCCGGTGGTGCGACTGGCTGAGCTACACGGTCGAGCAGCGCGGCCTTGGTCATCACAGCTGCCTCGCCGATCGCGACGGCGGCCTGCTTCGTCAGGCGGTGCGGCCCTTCGTGGGACAGCTCCTTCAGGTGAGGCTGCCGCACCTGGTACGCCCAGCGGTAGAACGCAGGCCCGACCCACTTCCCCCGGAACTGGCGCACGTTGACTTTCAGATGCGTCGAGAACTTGCCTGGGTCGATCTCACCAAGCCCCGACGCGACGTGGAGCCATGTGCGGACCGCGTCAACGGTGATGTCCTGGTCGACGTGACGTTGCCGGCGTTCGGGCCGCGTCCAGACGGGTACCAGCCACGCGGTCGCGAAATCGTCGAACTGGAACCTCGTGCACGGGCCGACCGCGTGGCTGACGTAGCTCGCGCAGTCCATCACCATCCCGAGCGTCAGAGTCGGCTCGGATGGCTCCACAGGTCTGGCGAGCACCCGGTTACGGTCGAGCATGGTCTGGCCCCCTGACGACGGGCGTACCGCGGTCGCCACCCATGATGCTCGTAGGCAACGCCGCCGGTCGAGGGTCCGACCACCCGGTCAGAACCACGTGGCCTTCATGGACCGCCGCTGATCCAGGATGCGTTCGGTGAGGGTGTCCGCGTACTTCTGCATCTCTCGCGTCCCGGCGAACCCCGTGACGGGCAGGTGCTTCTTCGAGTCGTCGACGCCACCACCCCCGATGAGCGGGCCGTTCGCCGCGGTGACGATGACGTCCACCTTGACGCCGGTGATGTCCGCCTGCACGACCTCAATCTGCATGCATGACACTGTGCCCGCTCGAACAGGAGGTTCCGTGCCACGCGCCGAGCCTGGCGGGCTTGAGCCCGATCTGTTGCGCTACGTGTTCCCGTGACGGCCGCACTCAGCGGTCGCGGCGCTTGCCGATGCGTCGATCTCGCGAGTTCCCCCCTTCCTAGGGTCTTGTCGGTGCCTCGCGAGACAGTGGAGCCCACATAGACGAGAGGGTGATGATCGTGTCGAAAAGGTCGACTCCGCCGGCTGAACCCATAGACTCACCACGCAGTTCCGCTCGGAGTGCCACTCCGCACGGTGGAGATTCGAACGAGCGCTCTGCACGATCGCGCCCCTCCCTCACCCAGGAGTCGCAGATGTCCATCGACCAGTTGCCAGCATCCGAGGCCCTCGGGCGTCTTGAGGAAGCGCGAGAGCAACTGCTCGTGACGTTCAACTCCCTCGGTGGTCGGGCCTCGTTCGAGAGCCTCGTCACCCGCATGCGCTCTGACGGTGGGTTCGCGGAGTACGACACGCGTCTTGCCATGGCGAGCCTCGGAGCGGTGATCACCGACGAAGGCGTTTTCGCTCTCGCCCGCTGACGTGGACAACGACGGCTCGGGCGTTCCTTTGGAACGCAGGATCGTCGGCGTGTCCGCGACGGTCGCATCGCGGACAGGTCGGTTCAGTGGGTTGACTCCGGGCAAGGGCGAGGTGCGCGACGAGGCGTTGCGTGACTACGACCGGATCTTGTACTCGTCGGAGTGGCGCCGCCTAGGTGGTGTCACTCAGGTGATGTCGCCGTTCGACGACGCCCAGTTGATGCACAACCGCCTCACCCACTCGGAGAAGGTGGCGCAGGTCGCCCGAGGCATCGCGAGCACCTTGCTCGCCAAGACTGCGAACCATGCCGTCATGCACGCGCTCGGCGGATTCGACGTTCGCGTCTGCGAGGCGGCGGGCATGGCGCACGACCTTGGCCACCCCCCGTTCGGCCACATCGGCGAGCGGGTGCTCGATAGGCTCGCCAGGGACGAACTGGGGATCGTTGATGGCTTCGAAGGGAACGCGCAGACGTTTCGGATCGTCGCAGTCGGCCGAACGCGCAGTGTCAACTACGAGGGTTTTGATCTGACCGCAGCGACTCTGGCAGCTATCGCAAAGTATCCATGGACGCGAGCCGAAGAGGTCAGGCAGCACGACGAGAAAGTCCAGAGCGACGCGAACTACCGCCGCGAGTGGCTGAAGTTCAGCGCCTACACCTCAGAAGAGCCTCTGCTGGCGTGGGCGCGCCAGTTCGCCGAAGGGAAGATCGGCGGCAAGACCCAGACTTTGGAAGCGTCGGTGATGGACTCCGCCGACGACATCACCTACGCCGTGCATGATCTGGAGGACTTCTACCTCGCCGGAATCCTAGACGTCGCTAGCGTGCATGAGGAGCTGGAGGCATTCAAGGACGGTCCCGACGAGGACAACGCGTTCACGGTGCTCCGCAACCGGCTCGCACTCGACTACCAGGACTGGTTCGACCCGGACCTCTTCCAGAACGCTGCGTTGATCGTGCTCGCCAAGTTGCGCTCGGGGTATTGGCGTCAACGCGGCGGTCGGCGCTTCCAAGAGGCGATGGCTCGCACTGAAGGCACGCAGCTCATCGGCCGGTACATCGCCGGAATGCAACTCGCCGAAGGCGTCCTGTGGCCGAACGGTCCACACGTCGGGCTGAGCCGCTCGCACTGGCACGAGGTGCAGATCCTCAAGCACATCACGAAGTACTTCGTGATCGAGCGACCTGACGTCGCCCTACTCCAGCACGGGCAGGAAGCGGTCCTTGAAAATCTCGTCCGGCTCCTGAAGACGTGGGCGGAGAAGGACGCCGGACGGTTGCCTGCGCGGCTGCGGGACAACCTGGAGATCGCCAAGAAGCAGGGATCGAGCTACATCGCCTCGTACTACGAGCGTGGTGGGAGCGAACAGTTCCGCGACGCGCCGCGCGGCAACCCACAGCGCGCAATCCTTGACTACTTATGCGCGCTAAGCGACGCGCAATGCCTCGCGCTGTACTACCGCCTGAGCGGCCAGCAGGTCCATCGCGGGGGACTCTCGCACGGCTTCTAGACCAGGCTGGCGGACGACGCTTGATACGGCCGGCCGGCAATCCCGGGGAGCCGTACAGGTACGGCGTCAACGAAGTCGACGATCCCTGCCGCATCGCGCTGTCGGCGCCCAGCCCGTGGTCTACACGCCCGAAGGGCTGGCCGTGACGGCGGAGTGGATAGTCTGCCTCTCCGCACACGACGTTGCTGCGCCGGACGAGGATGGCTCTCCGGACTCCGAGGTAGTCCACGACATGACCCCGCAGGAGCCTGCGTACCTGTCGGCGTACCGCGCGAGGTCGACGCTGCCGTGGCCACCTCGAGGGCGTACCTGCCTGCAACCGGTATCGACATGCCGTGACCCGGGCTAGCCCGGCCGTCATTGACCGCGTCGGTCATCTCGACATCCGACCTAGTTTGACTGCTAGCTCGGTCCTCGAGCCCGTTGGTCTAAGTACGAGGCTCGAGCGCAGCCAATCTGCGGTGCATCTCGACAGCAAGATAGTTTGAAAATACGGCCGGGATACTTTAGTACGGCCAGTCCGACAGCTGCGGCTCGCCGCTCATCCGCGCCAGGATCGTGCCGAGGCGCAGTCGTGGCCCTGCCCGGGATCAGTGACCACCCACATCTCGACGTCGTCGCCGTCGTCCTCGTGTTGCTCGTCCTCCCACGGCTCCTGTCGTGGCTGGCTTGTCGGTGCTCGGACCTAGCATGCGGAGCATGACGCGGTATATCGACGAGGACCTGCACGGTGCGGAGTTCCGCGAGTGCGATCTGACCGGGGCACGCCTGATCGGCGTCGTCATGCAGGATGCCGTGATCGACGGGCTCATCACCAACCTCGTGGTGAACGGTGTCGAGGTCACTGAGTACGTCGAGGCAGAGCTCGACCGGCGTCATCCGGTGCGGGTGCTGATCCGCTCCGAGGACCCTGCCGATCTGCGCGAGGCATCGCGTCAGCTCAACGCCGGCTGGGCCGCCACGATCGAACGAATCCGCCGTACGCCCGGCATCGAGCGCCGCAGCGTGAACGACGAGTGGTCGGCGGTGCAGACGATGCGCCACCTGGTCTTCGTCCACGACGCGTGGTTCCGTCGCTGCTGCCTGGGCTCGACAGAGCTGTTCACGCCGATGGGCATCGGGACGACCGTCGAGCCCTACCGTGGAGCGCACGGGCTTGACCTCTCGCTCGATCCGGCCCTCGACGAGATCGTGAGCGTGCGTGACGCACAGGCAGCCGAGCTCGAGGCCTGGCTCGACGAGGTCACCGCTGTGCAGCTCGCAGCGCGAGCGCCGGTGCCCGACGACGATGTCTGGCCGCCGTACGCCCGGGGCCGCTTGGTGCGGCAGTGCCTCGGCACGGTGCTCAACGAGACCTTCGAGCACCACCGCTTCTGCGTCCGCGACCTCGACCTGATCGAGGCACAGGACGCTCGGTAGTGGCAAGGCCTGGCTCGCCGCCGCCGCCGCTGCCGCGTGCGGCGATCGGTGTCGGAGTGTCCGGCTAGGGTCCGGTTGGAGGACCCAACAGGAGGAACCCGAAGTCGTCGGACGCATACCCGTTTCCGGTCGCTGTCTCTCAGCTCGGTGAGTGGGACTCCCGCGAGGCGCAGAACACCCGGGCTGTCCGGTGGCTCCTTGATCAGCCGGGTGGCCCCGTAGCAGTGGTGACGCCCCGCCGGACTTTCCAGGGCCAGAGCCTCAAGCGTCTCGTCGATCTCCCGGGGACGGCCCATCTGACGTGGCGCGGCCTCTTCGCCTCGTCGCTCGCTGGCCATCGCGTCCTGTATGCGTGGCCCGACCGAGAGCATCTGAACGAGCTGTGGGGTGTTGAAGCCGACGCGCTCGTGGTCGTCGAGTGGGGTGCGGCTGAGACGGCGTCGTGGATCGAAGACGCCAACCCCTCACGGCTGCTGCCGAGTGCAGCCGAAGGCCGCCCGGTCCAGCGTCGCGTCGCGCATCGACGCATGGAATGAGCGCAGAAGCTCGATGAGCGTAGGGCAGTTCCCAGGCCGCCACGTGCAGCCTGTGTTTGTCGTCGGGCAGAGGACGCACAGGACGCGGAAACGGTGGGGCGGACTGTAGCGACCTGCCGCGTCAGTCCGGCGTGACTCGGTAGACCAGCGTCATCTGCCCGTCGGCCGACGCGGGCACGACATGGACGGACCACCCGGGCACGATCACCGTGGCGCCGAGCGGATCAAGGGCCTCCTCCTCCGCGTCGTCGACGTCGGTCAGCAGGGCCGCCGCCGCGTTCAGCCGGTCGAGCCCTTCGACGCTGATCTGGACCTCCCACCCGGTCGCCGCGTCACCGGAGACCGACAGGAGCCGACCCGGCGGCATGGGAACCACGTCGGTGGGAAAGTCGCCGGGCAGGCCGGACACGGCGACCTGCGGCGGGACGACGATCGTCCAGGGGCCGGTCAGGCCGGTGAGCGGTTCGCCGTCGCGCACGACGAGAGCGCCGTACGTGCCGGTCGGCAGCAGCTCGCCGCCGACCCCGTCGACCGTGCAGGTGACCAGATCCAGAATGACCGTCTCGCGCAGCAGCCCGCTCGGTGTCCGGTCCCACGCGGCGTCAGCATCCGACTGACCCTCTCGCGGCAGGGTCGCCGTGGCGACCACCCGGTCGTCCTGGGTGACGAGCACGCGCACCCGTGCCAAGGCTGTCGGTGGGGCAGTCTCCTCGCCTGCCGCGAGCTTCTGCTCGACCGACGTCCGGAGGCTCTCTACCGCCCCGGCGAGATCGTCGAGCACGCTCTGCTTGACCGCCTCACCGGCGTCGCGCTCGGCGAGCCGGTCGGAGTACGACTGCTCGACCATCGCGAGTGTGTCCTGCGTGGACGAGAGCTCGGTCGACGGCGGACCTGCACCGTCCTCCGGCAGAGAGCTCACGACGTCCAGGTACACCGTGCTCGACGCGAACGCGCCGAGCGGACGCGGCTGCGGCACCGACCTCTCCCCCGACTGCGCTGATGGGTCCGACCACGCTGACGCGCGCATGCCGAGCGTCGGGTCAGGGGTGCCCAGCAGCGGTGAGATGTTCGATCCGCACTCACCGGGCGCCGCCGAGGGATCGGAGGGCAGGATGACGAGGGAGTCAAGGGTGGCGGTGTCACTCGGTGCCGTCGAGGGGTCGGCGGGCAGGACGATGCGGGCGTCCCGGGTGCCGGTGACGTACATCGCGCCGATGGCGACGGCACCCGCGGTGCCCACCCCCACGGCTCCCACGGCACCCACGTGCACCGCACGACGCCGACGGGCGCGCGACCGCACCCGCGGGACGTCGACCGGCGGCGGACCGCCGGGACGGTGACCGTCCACCAGGTCGTGCAGGGCGGCGCTCAGGTCGATGGTCATCGGGCCTCCTTGATGTCGACGGTGTCGGGACGCTCCGAGCTGGACATCACCGGACCCAGGACGTCCTCGAGCCGCCCGACGGCGTCGGACAGGTAGCGCTTGACGGTGCCCTCGGCGAGGCCGAGCCGCTGCGCGATCTCCGGGACGGTGAGGTCGTCGTAGAAGCGCAGGACGACGCACGCACGCAGCCGGGGCCGCAACGAGGCGAGCGCCGACTCGACGCTGATCCGGTCGGCAGCCGCCGCCTCGGGCGACTCAACCTGCGCGGGCCGTGCGATCAGGTGCCGCACGCCGGTCCAGCGCTTACGGCGCCGGTGCCCGTCGAGGAAGACGTTCAGCATCGCGCGCCGCACGTACGTCTCGGCGGCGACGACGTCCCGCAGCGGTCGGACCTGGCCGAAGCAGCGCACCAGCGCCTCCTGCAGCAGGTCCTCCGCCTCCGCACGGCTGCCCGTCAGGAGCGCCGCGTACCGGGCGAGCGCGTGCCCGCGGACCTGCACCAGGTCGTCGAGCACCTGTTCCCACGCCGCCATCGGCCCTCCACTTCTGAGTGTCATGGTCCAGGACGACGAGGTACGGCGAATCGTTGGTCACCCGTTCGGGCGGCTCGGCAGGCCCCCAGGTCGTGACCGGAAATGTGCGGTCACACCCTGGACGCACCTCGTACACGAGCGGCCCACCGCGACGTGCCGGAGTGACGGAGAGACCGGACCTGGCTGTGCGGCCCCAGCGGGCAAAGTACGACGCTCACTCAGGCGGGTCCCTCGACGGCAGCTGCCCGGAGCGTGTTCCGCCGGGCCGGTCCCACGAGGGCGTCCACGTGGCCACGGGTCTCCGGGCGCGTCGGAGCGCCACCGGGCCCTCGATCCCCGGCTGCGTCGTCAACGTGGTGGTGTCCTGGAACTTCGTCGTGTCGCCGAAGAGGACACCTCCGCCGCCCGCGGTCCTCACCGTCATCGCGACCAGCCCTGTCCGGTCGTTCAGCTTCTCCGTGAACACGACCACCTCCGGAGATGGGCGAGATCACCTCCGACTTGAACGTCTTCGAGACCCTGCCCCACGAGGGCGACATGCTCGTCGGCTCGGCTGACACCCCCTCGGTCGGGGTCTTGCTGCACGGTCGCACCTTGACCGACTCACCCGCGAAGCCACCAACCGGTCAAGGTACGACGCTGAGCGCCGGTGCATTCCGGCGTGATGACGGGAGCGGGTGGTGCGAGCCCCTACCGCCGGCGGGAACTCCCCCCACGCCCCCGCCAGCCGCCGTTCACCGGCGACGAGCCGCCGACTCCTCCCAGGTGCAGCGCGAGGAAGAACAGACCGGCAAACATCAGCGTCTGTGGGGTCAGAGCGTCCCCGACGTTCGCCTCGACGAGGTCGAGGAGCAGGGCGAGGGCGAAGATCGCGGCAGCGACGAGCGCAAGCATGAGTACTCCAAAGGAAGGAAGGGGTCCGGCGAGCCTGCCGGAGGGTCTGATGCTCCCGGTGACTCGGAAGCACCCGGATCATGGCCCACGGTCACGACGATCGCGAGTTGGAGAAGGGCGGCCACGTGGCCACGGGTCTTCGAAACCCCGTACCGGGCGAGGACGGATTCCCGGTCGTCTGCGCGGCGCACCTGTGCGGCACCACCTGCAGACGATGGCGGTCTCAACCGGTCGACGCACACATTTCGGCTGGCACGGTAGGACACCGTGACCTCGCCCGGGGTCAGGCTCCGGCCCGCATAGGTTGTTGCCCATGCGCTTTGAGGTCGACGCGATCCTGTTCGACATCGATGGGACGTTGGTGGACTCGACCGGGGCGGTCGTGCGGAGCTGGGAGGCGTGGTCGGCGGCGTGGGGGATCGACCCTGCGGAGGTTCTCCGGGTCTGTCACGGGCGCCGCTCGGAGGACACGGTCGCTGAGTTTCTTCCGAGCGACCAACGCGCCGCGGCGGTTGCCGAGCTTGAGCGCTTGGAGCTAGCCGACCTCGGTGATGTGACCGCACTGCCTGCCACGCGCGACCTGTTGTCGGCCCTGCCGGAGGGCCGGTGGGCCGCGGTGACTTCCGGGTCACGGGCGCTCATGCGTGCGCGACTGGCGGCTGCGGGGCTCCCGGTGCCTGACGTGTTGGTAGCGGCCGAAGATGTGCGGCTCGGCAAGCCCGACCCGCAGGGGTACCTGCAGGCGGCCCGGGCGCTCGGCTTCGACGTTCGCCGGTGCCTCGTCGTCGAAGATGCGCCAGCCGGCCTGGAGGCCGGTCGCGCCGCAGGGGCCCATGTGCTCGCGGTGGCGACATCCCATTCGGCCCAGGACCTCTGCGCTGCAGACGCAGTCGTTCCTGACCTTGGGGCGTGCAGCGTGGAGGCTACCGCCAGTGGCCTGATGATCAGCACGGCAGTCGGGCCTCGCGCGGACCCCGTACTCTGACCGCCGGTCGGATCTACCACCATCCGGTCAAAGTAGCCCGCTCAGCGGCCATCAACCTGCCTTGCATCTCGACAGCACGATAGTTCGAAGATCCGGCCCGGATACTTGAAGTACGACCACGTGGCGGCACTACAGCTGGAGCTCGACCCAGTCGTCATCCTGAAGGACGGCGACCTCGAGCGGCACGGAGAAGTCCTCGAGTGCCAGGCAGATCGCCGCCCAGCCCGAGGGTGAGACGAGCCGAACGCGCCACGTCTCGCCCGGAGCCCGAGCTCGAAGGCCTCGGATCCCAGGAGCGTGTGCGAGGGCGTAGTGCAATCGCGGCCCCTGTCCGTAGGCAGGAGCGACCGATCCGCGCAGTCGCGTCTCGTCGTCCGGGTCGACCACCTGAGGAATGAACGACTCGCCCGTCACGGGATCGGCGACGACGACGAGCAGCCAGCCCGTCGCCTTGTCGGCGATCAACGCGAGAGCGCACCCCGGGGTTCGGTCGCCGGCGACGAGGTCCGCGGTGTCCGGGTCGGCTGCTGACGCACGGGCAGCCAGGCAGTCGATGGCGTCCCAGTCTGGAGCCGCGGTGTCCATGCTGAAGTGTGATCGCTCCATCGACCCACGTCGATGCCGTGAGTCAGGCGGGCCGGGCTCCCGTTCTTTGACTGCCGGACCGGTCCGATGCGCGTTCGGTCAAAGTACGGCTCTCAGCGGCGGTCAATCTGTCCTGCATCTCGACAGAAACCGTGTCGAGAGTTTGAAAATCGGGCCCGGATACTTGAAGCACGGCTAGGCAGGCAGTTGCAGCGCTGCAGGTCAGGGCTGGGTGGTCGGCGGCGAGCTCGGCGGCTGATGGAACCCTCCGTAGCGCAGCGGCGATCGGATGCGCGTGCGGAGCTAGGACGTGTCTCCCAACCTCTGCTGCAGTCACTGGGACGTCCTAGTTCATGCCTGAGAGCCAGCCTCAGGGACCGAGACGGCCCGGACCGAGTGCGACCTATGCTCGGCCCGTGGTCTTTGAGCACCAGGTGAGCGCCGAGATCCGGTTCCTCACCGACGGGCGCATGTACGAGCCGGTCGGCAGGAGGGCCGGTGACTTCATCGCGGTCTTCGGGGAGCTGCAGAGCGGCCCGCACCGGCGTCCTGGCGCCGTGCACATGTTCCACGCCAGGTGCCTCCGCCCGGATGGCGACGAGGTGATCGCTGAGGCGAACCTCGACCACCCCGCAGATCCGGAGCTCATCGACGAGACCGAGTTCATGGTGCTCCTGTTTGCGCTCGAACGGGGCGACGTCCCGCCGGGGACGCTCATCACGTCGCTGGGCCGCGTAATGGAGCGCTGACAGCACAACCACGCAGGTCCGCCCGAGCAGCGCGCACGCCATCGGCAGCGACGCGCCCCACTGGCCGGCGCCGGTCTCGGTCGTGAGCTTCGTGATGCCCTCGGCCGCAGGTGCGACAGTTTGGGAGACATGCCCTAGGTCGCCTCAAGTCCCGCTGGTGATCCCGAACTTCTCTGCCACGAAGCGCCAGAACAGTGCGACCGCTTCCGTCGGCGGCCGGCTGATCTTGTCGTTGCGTCCGGATGGGGTGACGTGCTCGATAACCACATAGCCCGTACCAGGCTCGAGGTCCGTGCGGACGTGGAGGTACTCGATCGGGGGATGCGTCGGCACCGGCCGGGGCGTGACGAGCAGGTCGTAGTGCGAGGTGAGCGCGGAAAGCTGCTGCGCTCCGTCACCAGCGAGAACGCTTTCGGTGATGGCCCTCAGGTGTGGGAGCGCCGGGTTGTGATCTGCGAGCTCGCGGTGGTCGAGAGCGATGTCCGCCCACGGTCGTTCACGCCAGACGTGGGGAAAGGCCAGGTGGCGTGTGGACATCATCGATGCAGCGTGGCACGGATACGACAGCACCGGGGCAGGTGGCGCGGCTGTGGGTGTTCCGAAGCGCCCGTCAGAAGGACTCGTCTCTTGGCCGTCCGGTCGACGTCGGCCATGCGGCGCTCGTCGCCTTAGCCCCAAACGGTCAGCGGTGACGGCTGCTCCTACATTGACCGGCGCCGCCAGCAACGGCAGGAGGGGTCAGGTTATGACGCTCCCTCGGTCAATCTGTGCTGCATCGCGACAGAGATGCAAGGTTGTTTGTCTGGACTCTCGTCCGAGTTTGGCCACCCGAGACGTCCCGGGTCTCCGCGCGCCGCGGCCCGTGCGGGCCAGATTCTTGAAGCTCAGCCGGTCGCTGCGGGTGGGGTCCACCTGCCGAACCACTGCTCGGCGTCGTATGCCTCGAACCGCTCGACCTCGACGAACCCCAGCCTCGCCGCAAGGCGCATCGACGGCCCGTTTGCGGTCTGGGTGGTGAGTACGACGGTTTCGCCGGGTAGTGCGCCGGCGAACCAGACGAGTGCGGCTTCGCAGGCCTCGGTGGCGAATCCGCGTCCCCATGCCACCGGCAGAAGCAGGTACCCGAGGTCCACGTGGCCGGCCGCCTGGCGCACCTCGTAGTCGACGTCGCGGCGTTCGAGCTGGACCGTCCCGACCATCGCTCCGTCGAGGTCGATCACGAAGTGACCGGGACGCCCCCGTGGAGCCGCCGGTAGCGCGCGTTCGACCGCCTCACGAGATCGTGCTCCGCCCGTGAAGGTGCCGACGTCGGGTGAGGTGTAGAGGTCGACGAATGCCGGGCGATCGCGCGCCGCCGGGGGGCGGAGCAGAAGTCGATCGGTGGCGATCGGTCCGGGTGGCCACGTGACGCGCCCGAGTTCTGCCATGCCCCGACAGTACGGACGCGACGCTGACAGCGCCCTCGACCCGTGCACGCTGCCCACTCACCCACCCGACTCGTCGGACAGTCGTAGGAGGATGCGCGTCATGAGCGAACGGTTCTACTCGGACGCAAGGTTGTACGACCGGTTGTTCCCGGCCCGCGAGCCGGCGGTCGATTTCTACAGGGCTGAGGCCGACCGGCAAGGCGGGTCTGTCTTGGAGCTCGGGTGCGGCACCGGCCACAAGCTGATCCCGGTCGCGTCCGACGGGCATCCGTGCGTGGGCCTAGAGCTCTCGCCGGACATGCTCGCCGAGGCTCAGCGCAAGGCGGTCGAGCGTGGCGTGGAGCTGGACTGGGTGCAGGGCGACATGCGCGAGTTCGACCTGGGCCGGACGTTCGACCTCGTGATCATCGCCGCCAACTCGCTGCTCCATCTGCATGAGACGTCCGACCTGGTCGACTGCTTCCGGTCGGTGCGACGGCACCTGGCGCCAGGAGCACGGCTCGTCTTCGACGTGTTCAACCCGAGCGTGCAGATGCTGGCCCTTGCCGACGGCGTCCGACGGAGGCGCGAGGCGCTGTCGTTCGTGGATCCCGATCGGGGCGTCGTGCACGTCGACGTCGCGGAAACCTACGACGCGGCTGCGCAGGTCACGCGCGGGAGGTGGTACTTCTCGACCGAGTCCCAGGCCGACGTCGTTGTCGTACCGCTCGAGATCAGGAGCATCTTCCCCCAGGAGCTGCCTCTCCTGCTCTCACTGGGTGGGCTTCGGCTCGTCGAGCGCTTCGGCGACTGGTCCGGTGGACCGTTCACCGGGGACTCCGCGGTCCAGCTCTGCGTCTGCGAGTCGGACTGAGGGAACGAGTCAAGGCCTCGAACGTCCGGTCGAGGTGCGCCGCACACACCCGTTCCTGCGCCGACTGGGCCAGCCCACTCGAGCGGGGCTACCCGGTGCGAAGTGGATATCGCTCGAGCACCTCGACAATGTCTTCCGACCACCAGCTGAGCGTCACCTCGTCCGCGGTCACCCTGATGGGCAGCACGTCCCTCAGGAGCGCCACGTCGGTCTCGGGGAGTTCTTCGCCGATCGACAGGTGAGGCACGACTTCGTCGAACATCCCGCCGTACGGCGGCCACTGCGGGAAGGCTGCAGCCAGCATCTCCGTGAGCCGGAGGAACGGGTCGGCAGGGTCAGGCACCAGGTACGTGAGCCCACCGCCGAAGCGTCCGACCGCGGAGAGCTCAAAGTCGAACGCTCCGACGGGCGCCAGGAGTTCGCGGATGGTGCCGACGAGGGCCTCATCGACGTCGGACCGATCGACGAACGGCCCGAGTACCGTGACGTGCGGGCACACGGGCGCGACCTCGAGCCGCGCAGCGATCGACTCCAGCGCGGGAACGGGAACCTGGATCACCGTGTGCCCCATGCCCACCAGTGTGCCCAGCACGGCGCAGATGAACCGACGTCGTGCGTCGGTCCCCACGAGACGTCGGGACCGTCAAGACGACGAGGCTCACAGCTAGTCGATCTGTCCTGCATCTCGACACTAGGTCTGAGCCGAATCCTGGTCCCACCAGTCGAGCGCCCGTGCTCCGATCAGGGTGAGCCACCGCGACGACTCACCCTCGGGGGCGTCGACGTCGAACCACGTCCGGCCGGGCAGGGGAGCGCCCTGCAGCCAGGTGCCGTCCGGCTGCCGCGCGGCGCGCACGAGATCGACGGCATCGGCGAGACGCGGATCGGGAGGCGTCCCGTCGAGCTGCGCGGCGTCGCGGAAGTGATCGAGCGCCATGAGCGCGCTGTACCGGTGTCGGTTCGGGAACACGAAGTGCGCAACGAAGTCACCGACGGACGAGCCCGTGGTCGCCCGGTACAGGAGGTGCCGGCTGAGCAAGTACTCCTCGCCGGCGTGCCGGGCTGAGCGGAGGCTGGTGTCGCCGGTGATCCGCTCATAGGCGAGCGTGCTGCGTAGTGCGTTGAGGGTCGAGTGGAACGAGGAGCGCGTTGAGCGACCCTCCTCTGCTTCGCAGTTCCAGCCGCCGTCGGCGAGGCGGTGGGTGGGGAACCATGCGGCAAGGGCTGAGACGTCGGCGCCGAGCCACGCCCCCGTCGCGAGCGTGTAGGAGTTGATGCAGACGTCGATCTCGCCCCCCCAGTACGGCAGGTCGTCGTACTCCCAGCGACTGTTCGCCGCGAGCTTGTCGGCCGTCCCGGTCAGCACGGAGGCGTCGAGGCCCCACTCACGCAGGTCCTTCAGCGCCCAGGTCGTCGCGGTCCACGGCTGGCCCGGACGATCGGCTTCGGCACTCCCGAAGAATCCGGCGGGGAAGTACGCGCCGCCTGCCCACTGACCATCCGTGTCCTGCTTCGAGAGCAGCTCGGCGCCGAAGCCCTCCGTAGCGATCCGGGCCCGAGTCGCCTCCCAGGTCTCGGGCGGGGCGCCCGCCAGATCGCGCTCCACCTGCCAGCGGAGGGCTGGATCGGAGTCGAGCAGCCAGGTGAGCAGGCGCTGGTCTGTTGCCATCGCTCCACGCTAGCTGCGACCTCACGAGGACGTCGACGCTCCCAGTGACGGCCGGTCCACGGCCACTCTGGCCAGGGCAGGGCGTCGATGCCACGTGGCCGTGCTCATCCCCAACGGCCGGGCCAGGCGAGACAGAGCCGCGGTCGTCAGCCGTGCGTCGTGCGGGTGATCGTCGCCTCGAACGCGCCGCTGTTGTTCTGCACGCCGGCGTCGTTGACGCCGAGGTAGAGCTCACCGTCTTTCGTGCAGACGTAGGTGGCTTCCTCGCCGACCACGAAGAACGTGCCCGGGTCCTCGTCGAGGCTCCCGATGATCGTCATCGTGTTGGCGTCGGGGAAGCCGTCGACGTTGTACTGGTGGAACTCCGGGTCCAGCAGACCGGTCGGCCCGACGGTCCCGCTGGGTGTCTGGTCGTGCGAAGCGGACCCGCTCATCGCTATGGCGAGCACGTCGCCGGCCTCGCACTCGACCCCCATCGCCGTCCAGACCTGCGTGGCGGGCACGCTGCGGTTGGCGACCGTCACCGCTGGCTCGACCGCTGTCTCGGTCTGCGACGGCGTGACCGGCGGTGAGGTCGTCGAGGCGGCCGGCCCCCCGGTGTCGTCGGTCCCGCTGTCGGGCCACAGCGTGAACAGCAGCGCCCCGAGGACGACCGCCCCGCCGGCGCCCGCCGCGATCCCGATGAGCAGGGACCGGCGCGAGGTGTCCGGCGGGGGCGCACCTGCTCCGCTCTGCCACTGGCCCGCCCCGAACCCTTGCGACGACACGACCGGCGGAGGCGACGTCGGTGACGTGGACCAGTCGTCGAAGCCGCCCTGCCCGGCTCCGGTCGACGCAGGTCCGGCCGGCTCGTCAGGGAGCCGGCTGGCGCCGTCGTCGGGGCCGTTCGTCGTGTCCACAGCGCACCTCCCGTATCAGCAAGGAACGCCGATGGCTCCAGGCTGATACGACGACGCGCCCCGGCGGCGGCCGAACGCGCCGACGAAAGGGCACCGATCAGCGCCCGTCCTGCCGCCCGTCCCGCCTCGCCGTTCCGGAGGAGCGGATGCGGCGCGCCCGCCACTCCAGCCCAGGCCGACTCCCGAACGTCCTTGTGTACGAGAGCACTGTGGACGAGATCGACCGGCTGGTCTGGTCCCCCAGGCCCGGAATCGCCACTCAGTCGAGGCCGAGCAGTCCGTACAGCTCCCGCAGGTCGGTCACGACGGTCTCGGGGCGCTCGGCCGGCTGCTCCGCCGCGGTGCCACGTCGATCCAGACCGGGCGCAGTCCGGCCCCGCGTGCGCCGCCGACGTCGGCGACGAGGTTGTCCCCCACGTGCAGCGTCTCCGACGCCGCCGACCCCAGCCCGGAGAGCGCCAGCGCGAAGATCGCGGGATCGGGTTTGTGCACGCCGTGCTCTCCCGACACGATCACGACGTCGAAGGCGTCCTCGATGCCCGTCGCCAGCAGCTTGGCGCGCTGCAACCCGCTCGGGCCGTTGGTGATGAGGGCGGTCGGGACACCCCGCTCGCTGAGCCACCGGAGCACCTCGGCGGACTCGTCGTACAGGCGGAACGCCGTGCTCTCGGTCGAGGTGTGCAGAGCGTGCGCCTCCACGGCAGCGGCGGCATCCGTCACACCCACCGTGGCCAGCGCACGCCGCCAGACCTCCGTCGGCAGGGACTCGGGTTCGATCTGTCCCCGCATCCAGGCGTCGCCGACCTCGGTCCAGTACTCCCACCAGGCGGTCTCGTTCGCGGCGGCGAGCGCCTCGGCGTCGACCCCGAAGCGATCGGCCAAGCGCTCGGACACTGCCCGCACGACGCCGTCGACGTGGTCGTCGCGCAGCAGCGTGCCGTCGAGATCGAAGCAGACCGACCTTGCCGGACTCATGCGCTCTCCCCTGAGGTGACCGGTGTGTGCGGAAGGTGCCCGGAGAACCGTAGCTCTGTGGCCGCACCGGACGGAGTGCCCTGCGGTCGAGCGGCGCTCAGTGACCCGCGGCGTCGAACGCGGGCGCGAACCGCAGCTCGCCACGAGGCGTGGGGCCCGAGAAGGTGATGTGCTGGACGGCGGCCCGGTCTAGTCCCAGGTGCGACAGCGGGCCGTTGCCCGTGAAGCCCAGTCGGCCGTAGATGTTCGGATCACCGATCAGCGCGCAGCCGCGCGCCTCGCGGTCCCGCAACCGGCGCAGACCCTCAGCCACGAGTGCCCGACCGACGCCCCGCCGTTGCCGGTCGAGCCGGACGCAGATCGGCCCGAGCCCGAACCAGCCGTCGTGCGCCCCGTCGATCGTCACGGGCGAGAACGCGACGTGCCCGATGACGTCGCCGTCGTCCTCGGCCACGAGCGAGAGCGTCAGGTCACCGGACGCCCGAAGCGACCGGATGATCGGTGCCTCGGAACCGTCGCTGAACGACTGCGGCTCGAAGGCGGCGATGGTCAGCCGATCGATGGCGTCGACATCGTCGGGGCGTTCGGGTCGGATCAGCACCGTCGTCGGGTCAGGAGGCCGGCGTACCGCTCGGGCCGATCGGGAGGGGCTGGCCGGCGCGGAGCATCTGCCCGGCGGTGGCCTTGGCGTCGATGACGTCTACATTCCACAGCGCCGCGAGCGCGGTGCCGTCGTCGCCCGTGTAGCCCGCGTCCCAGAAAGCGGTCAGCTCCAGCATCGTGATGGTGTCGGGATCCGTCAGGTCGAGCGACGAGCCCGGCGCGATCGGCACGGGCTGCCCGTCGAGCAGCAGCTGCCCCGCCCGCCCCTTCGCCTCGGCGAGGTCGACGTGCCAGAGATCGGCGAGCGCGCTCGCGTCCTCCATGTAGTAGCCCGCATCCCAGAACGCGTCGGCCCGCTCCTGCGTGTACTCGTCCGCCCCCGCGACGACCTCAGCCGCCGTCGGGTCGTCTGTCGCCAGGGCCGCGTCGTCCATCGGTGCCAGAGGCGCAGCGTCACCCGCCGTGACCTCAGCGGCCGGTCGGTCAGCGGTCGCGAGCGCGTAGGCGACCCCGACCGCCCCGACCGTGAGCGTCACCGCGACGACTCCGACGGCGGCCGTGCGACGGGGGGAGCCGGTGCTCGTCTGTGGCTTCATCGGTCCTCCATGGAGATCGTGGGTGTCGAAGCCTCTCGACCGTGTCCCGGAGCCGGACGTCGAGTGCCGCGTGACGCTGTCCACCGAAGTCAGGTGCGGCCGGCCCCGCGCTCGCCACCCTAGAACGCGGGCGATCCCGACACGCGGGAAACGGGGACGGGCATGTCGACCGCCGTTCCCGCCGCTCGCGCGGGGGGGGGGCTTAGTGGGAGCGCACGACGGCGTAGTCGAGCACCAGCACGCCGGTGCTCGTTGGCGTGCAACCCTCCAGTCGCAGGCGGGTCGGCTGGTTGGCTTCCCGGAACAGGCGTTTGCCAGTGCCGAGGACGAGCGGGTGCACGAACAGGCGATACCGGTCGACCAAGTCGTGGGCGACGAGCCCCTCCACGAGCACTCCACTGCCCAGGACTGCGATCGTGCCCGAGCCGTGCGACTTCAGGTCGGTGACGGCGTCGGCGAGCTCTCCGTCCAGAACGTGGGCCTGGCGCCAGTGGAGCTCGAAGGGTGTCCGGGTCGCGACGTACTTGTCGGTGGCGTTCAGGTGCCTGGCCATCAGGTTCGTGTCCGGCTGGGACGGCCAGTACTCAGCCATCTTCTCGTAGGTGCGCCGCCCGAACAGGTACGCCGTAGTGCCATGCAAGCCCTCGGCCGCAGCAGCTGCCTGCACCTCGTCGCCGTAGGGCGCGGCCCACCCGCCGTGCTCAAAGCCGCCGTCGCGGTCCTCGTCGGGAGAACCCAGCCCCTGCATGACCCCGTCGAGGGTGGTGAACTCGATGACAACCAGATCTCGCATCGCACACGCCGCCTCCCGGACCCAGCCCCGTGCCGGGTTCCGTCACCAGCTACACGAACCGTGGACGCCGAGATCGACTGCAGTCGTGCCCGGATGTGTGACGACAACGAACTCGTCTCCGGCGGGCTGTCCGCCGCGAAGGGCTGGTGCATCAACGGCGCGGACGGGTGAAGGGTTCCCCGCGAGGCGATCCGTGGAACGTCTGGTGGGACTGAGCCGCGGGACGGTCGCGCTGCCCGCGCGCAGCGGCTACGGGATGTCGACCTGTGGCGGTGGCGGCGAGGAGACCTCGTCCGCCGTCTCCCCCGACAGCTCGCCGCGCCTGCGTCTCCGGCGGAACCGGATCCACACGAGGACGAGCCCGACCAGCGCGACCAGGACCAGCAGGGGCGCCAGGATCGCCGCGAACGACAGCCCGACGCTGGTCACGTCCTCGACGGTGCTCACCACGGGTGCCCCGGCGCCGAGGGTCGTGACATTGACGACGGGCCGCACGGTGGCCTTCGCGCCGTGCACGACGAGGGCCAGGACGATCCCGATGACGATCGGGACCCACTGGCCGGACTCGACGAACGCTTGGGGATCCGTGACGACGGCGGTCTGCGAGCTCGAGCCCGCACCGAACGCGATGCCACCCGCGACGGGCCGCACGACGGTCTGCACGATGTCGTTGACGCTGTCGACGCCGGGGATCTTGTCGGCGACGACCTCGAGCGCCAGGAGCACGGCCAGCACGGCCAGGACCCAGCCGTTCGTGAGCCACTCCCACCCGGCGGGCGTGTCCATGAGGTCCGTCCACCGCGCGAGCGCGCCGATGACCAGCAGCGGGATGTACGCGTTGAGACCGGCCGCGGTGGCCAGTCCCGTGCCGGTGAGCGCCTCGAGCATGCGGCCAGCATCCCACTGCGGCCGGGCAGGGTGCGCGCGTTACGCGGCCCGCATCAGCCACCGGGCGAGCGCGTCGGAGATCGGCAGCCCCGCGGCCGTCTCGTACCAGGAGTAGCCCGGGGACGGGTTGACCTCGAAGCACACGATGCGGCCGTCGTCCGCGAGCTTCAGGTCGACGCCGGCGAACGGCAGGTCGAGGTCGCGGGCAAGGCCGATGCACCGCTCGGCGACGTCGTCGGGCAGCGCG
Organism: Cellulomonas humilata; assembly: GCF_013359775.1. Taxonomy (GTDB): domain Bacteria; phylum Actinomycetota; class Actinomycetes; order Actinomycetales; family Cellulomonadaceae; genus Cellulomonas; species Cellulomonas humilata. Next base: position 144,089 of record NZ_JABMCI010000070.1, read on the forward strand.
TACGGCGCGAGCGTGGCGTCCTCGCCCACCTGGGCGCGGGCGTAGCGGTAGTCGGTCGCGGACGAGTCGACGATCGCGGCGTACACCTCGTCCCCGACCACGTGGACGCGCACGTCCCTGCCTCGGACGTTCTCCTGGAACTGCACGGGGCACCAGCGGATCAGCTCCAGCCGCTCGGCCTCACGGTCCAGGTCGACGACGCTGACGATCGAGCGAACGCCGCTGACCGACTTGTAGATCGCTCCGCGGTGCGCGCGGACGAACGCCCGGGCCTCCTCCGGGTCGTCGGTGACGACCGTCTCGGGGGTGTCGAACCCGCCCTTCTGCACCAGCTGCGCCTGGTACGGCTTCGACATGTTGGAGGCCATGGCGGACAGCCGGCTCGCGACCCGGCAGCCCAGCGCGTCAGGAGCGCCCTCGGTGAAGGCCATCAGCGCGTCGAACTCCGCGCGAGCACGCAGCATCGCGGGATCGTCGGCAGGCACGTCCTTGAGCTCGGGGACGAGCTCCGGCTCGATCGGGCGCACGTAGACGCCGGAGATGTCGCCGACGTCGGTCGTCCGGTCGCCGACCCGGATCGAGCCGCGCAGCTCCCCGCCCGAGAGATGGATGTCGACGCTCTGCTCCAGGAACTGACGAGGGTGGACCACCACCGGGTCAGCGCCCTGGCGCGCCAGGGCCCCCAGCAGCAGCTCGACCGGACTCTCCGTCGGCACTCCCCACACCATGACGCTCATGCCGGCACCTTCTCCACGAGTCCGACCAGCTCCTGGACCAGGGCGTCGCCCGCGACCATCAGGTCGGGCAGCGGGGTCATCCCGGCGAACCACCACCGGCTCCCCGCGACCACGATGTCGATGCCGATCAGGCCCTCGGCGGCACCCACCGCAGACGCGAAACGCGTGATCGCCGACGAGAAGCCTTCGGGCATCCGTGCGCCGGCCCGGTGCTCGACACCGTCGGCACCCACGACCCGGCCGTCGAGGACGACGAGGTGCAGGACGCGGGCGGCCCCCGCGGCGCCGCGCACCGCGGCCTCGAGGAGCCGGAGCGTGGCAGTGCCCGCTCCGAAGTCGGCGTCCGGCACGTCGAGCCCTGCGCGGTGGGCGACGACGGCGGCGCGCAGCGGGTGCGGCGACGGACCGGCGAGGCAGGTGGGTGAGGGGCGGTTGCGCACCGCACCCGGCACGGCCGCGAGCCAGCTCAGCGCGAACGCGGTCATCTCCGCCCCCGCGTAGTCACGCTCGCCCGGCTTCGCCCACTGCCACGCGGCGACGGGCGGAGAGAGGAGCCTGTTGACGACGAGGTCGGGCTGGTCGATCACCCCGGCCTCGCCGAGGTCGACGATCGCCCGCGTGCCGTCGCGGCCGATCCACTGCGTTCGTCGCCGAGCGAACGACAGCAGTCCGGAGGTGACGAGCATGCAGCTCTGACCGAGGTCGCGGAATCGCGAGTCCAGCCAGAGTGCCGCACTGTCGTCGAGGTCGCACAGAACGACGAACATGGTGTTCCCCTCGGTAGGGACCCGGCCGGTGAGGTCGTCACCGGCCGGGTCGCCGTCTGCTCAGCCCAGAAGGTTGTCGAGGTCGGACTTCGCAGTCGCGGCCTCGGTGACCTGACGCTCGGCCTCGGCACGCAGTGCCGCGATCTCGTCGGTCGAGAGCTCCTCCTCGGCGCTGAACGCGCTGGAGGTCAGGTCAGGGCGCAGCTCGGGCGAGATGAAGCTCTCGAGCGAGCCCAGCCTGCCCTCGAGCTCGGCAAGGCGGCCGGCAAGACCCCCACCGAAGCCGGGGCCCTCTCCCGGGTCGCCCGGGTCGAAGGGGATGTCGGGCGACTTGAACACGTCCTTGATGTCCTTGAGCCGCTTCCCGTCGATGATGAGCTCCTTCTTGAGCTCCTTGTCCTTGATGAGGTCCTTCCTCAGCTCCTTGTCCTTGATGAAGTCCTTGCGGAGCTCCTTGTCCTTGTCCTTGATGAAGTCCTTGTGACCGTCCTTGATGTCCTTGATGATCGACTTCCCCTTGGGGATGGCGATGTTCAGCTCGGACAGGACGCTCGCGATCGGGTTGCCCACGGTGTTGGTGCCGGATCCCGCGAACAGCAGGGCCACGACCGCACCGGTCGAGTCGACGATGACGGACCCGGAGTCGCCGTGGTCGGAGAACAGCGGGTTCTGTGCGGTGTCGGTGGCGATGCTCACCTGGTCGGTGAGGACGTGGACGCCCAGGCCGTCGCCGTAGTCGACGCTCACCGAGAGCGACAGCCCGTCGACGGAACCGTGGGTCAGACCGGTCGTGCGGCCGCGCTTGCGGACCGCCATCCCGAGCGTGGCCGGCTTGGTGCCGTTGACCGTCCCGATGTCGACGATCGTTCCCGCGGTCGTCTCGCCCGGGTCGATCGAGAGGACGGCGCCGTCCACGTGCGCCGACAGGACGGCCCGCAGGATCGCCCCGAACTCGTCGCCGGGCACCGTGCCCGTGTCGACGCGGCTGGGCTGTACCTGACGGTCGCCCACGCTCCACCCGCTGTCCACGCACGCCACGTGGAAGTTGGTCACGGCCGCCTTCTGGCCGCTGACGTTGTCCGTGACGATCGCGCCCAGCGTGCCGGCGAAGACGAAGCCGCCGATCGCCCTGCTCGGGCCGATGCTGATGCCGCCCTGAAGGGTGGCGTAGTGCGTCGTGTCCGCCTGAGCACTGAACTCCATCGGCTCGCGGACGACCTGCAGCTCGTAGGTGCGCTCCAGCACGTCCGTGACCGCGCCGTCGATCGCCGAAGGAACCATCTGTGCCTTCGGCACGCTGGCCTTCTTCTTCGCGACGTGGACCCGGATGGCGACCTCGTCGGTCTGGACACCCCCGACGACCTTGTACCCGACATCGATGCCGGTCACCCCGGGCCGTGCGAGGTACTCCGCCTCGACGCGCTCCTTGATGGTGACCAGCTCCGCAATGGATGGCATGGCTTACCCCCTCGTATGCACCACCGTCGGATGAGCAGACACCCACCCATGAGACAGGAGCGCACCGTCGAGGGCAGAGATACCTCGCACGACGGCGGGCGCCGTCCCGGCACGGGTGGGACGATGGTGCGATGGCACTCACCTATGACGAGGCCGTCGCCGTCCAGCGCGAGCACGAGGCGCGGCTCATCGATCTCGCAGGCGTCAACGCGGTCGGCGTCAAGCAGACCGACTCCGGTCTGGTGCTCGAGGTCACCGTCTCCCCGGACGCCGACCTCCCCGCCGAGCTGGATGCCGACGAGCTCGATGGCCTGCCGCTCAAGGTCGTCCGCGGCGGCTACACGCTCCAGTGACGCCGGGTCCGGTCACCCGCTGACGATCACCAGCTCGTTACCTTCGGGATCGGCGACCCGCCACCGACCCGCCGACTCGTCCAGCAGCCGGCCACCGGCGGCGAGGGTCGTGGCGAGGCGCGTCCGCGCGAGGTCCGACGGCACAGCGAGCTCGACGTGGATGCGGTTGCGCTGCCGACGCCGCTCCGTCTCCGACGTGTCGATCTCCTGGAAGACCAGCACCGGGTTCAACCGCCGTGGGTCGGCGATGTCGCTGGCCCCGGCTCGCCGGTCCGGGTCGTACCCGAGTGCGGCGAGCCAGAACGCGCGCACCACGGCGACGTCGGCGGCGTCGAGGAACAGCTGAGCGAAGCGCGGCAGCGCCGGATCGGCGGTGGCCCCGATCTCGCGGGCAGCGGTCTGGAGGTGCTCGGCGAGGTCGGTGAAGTCGACCTCGAGACCGTGGGCGTCAGCCTCCGCCTGGTCCTTCCCGCTGTCGAGGATCACCAGCCCGGGGCGCAGGTCGACCAGCAGCGGGAAGCCGGCGTCGTCGGCCAGCGCCGCGGCTGCGGCGGCCAGGTCCTGCTGCTGCGTCGGCGACGCGACGCGGTAGCACGCCATCGCGCTGAACACCGCCTGCCAGTCGGCTGTCCCGATCGCCTCGCTGAGCGCGTCGCCCGGCACGAGGTCGACCTCGTTGCCGTCGGCGTCGGCGTGACAGACCCCGAACGCTCCATACGCCTCACCGAGACCCGCCTGCTCGACCGCGGCGGCCGGCCGCACGACGTCGAGGTGGAGGCGGTTGCGTAGCGGCCGTGGCTCGGTCGACGGCCGGATCCGCAGCTCCGGGTCGCGTCGCAACGGATCGGCGAGACCGCCGTCCTCCCCGGGCGCGTAGTCCAGCGCACGCTGCCAGAACGGCGTCACCGCAGACGGGTCCGCGGACTCGAGCACGACGCTCAGGTGCTGGAGCGCGGCAGGGTCCGCGACCAGCCCGAGCTCCCGCGCCGCCGCAGACACCGCCTCGGCGTGCTCGTCCGAGTCGAGGCGCACCCGGACCCCTGTCGCGCGCAGATCGACCACGGCCTCGGCCGACAGCTCCGCGATGCGGCCGGCCAGCGCGGCCCCCCCGACCAGCGACGGCGCGTCGAACCATGCCGTCGTCACGCCGTCGACCACGCGCCAATCCGTTCCGACCTCTGTCATGCCCGGCACAGTCGAGCCCCTTCCGGATGGTGATCTCTTTCCGGCCGGGGCGTGGATGGACGTCGTCGGCAGTGCCCCGCGCCAGTATCGCGGGTCGGGCGGAGCCGGTCCATGGCCAGGTGCCAGTCGCCCGGACGGTCAGAAGCTCCCGGTCGTGCCCTGCGCCGCCCGGAGGAAGGCGTCCGCGTCGACGGGCTCGAGCCTGTCCAGCACCACGACCGCGTCCGCGTCCTCGAGGTCGTACGACTCGACGCGCCACTCGACCTCGTCGACCCGGACGAAGACGTAGCCACTCTCACTGCGCGTGATGTCCCCGTGCGGCCCCCGGCCGATCACGGTGCAGGTCGGCTCGGTGCGCAGGGGTGCGCAGTCGGTCCGTTCCGTGGTGGTCGCGACGACGTAGTTGCCGTCGCCCGCCGTTCCCGTGTCGCGCCGCCACTGCATCCGGAGCGGCTGGTCGTACCCGGGATACGGCAAGCTCGTGCTCAGGTACGCCCACCCGCCGGGCAGCGGGCTGTCGAGCGAGCGGCCGTCCGTCAGGGGGAGTGCGCCCGCGAACCGTGCGAGCTCGGCGCGCCGCTCGCGGTCCTGGCCCCAGCGTTGCGCCCCGGCTTCGACGAACCCGAGGACCACCGCGGCGACGACCGCGACCGCGACCCACCTCCGCCGCACGTGGCCGGTCACCGCGAGCGGCAGCAGCACGGTCAGGCTCAGCAGGCACAGCTTCGTGCCTGTCCCGCCCCACGCCAGGGGGCCTACCGACACGATCGTCGGCGTGAGCACACCGGCGACGGCGGCGAGAGCCGGCCGCCACCTCTGCCCACGCGGCAGCACCCGCCCGAACGCGACCGATGCCGTGACGACCAGCGCGACCACACCCAGCACGGCCGCGACGGCCATCCCCACCAAGGCGGTGCCGAGCCCGTCCCAGCCCTCCGCCGCCTGCGACACCAGCGAGACGGGGATCATGACCGCGACGACGACGGCGACGGGCACGACAAGGGTGAGCACGGACGCCCGCAGCACGTCCCGACGGGTCCCGACAGCCACGGCCGGACCCTAGCAGCGCGTCACCGCCGTTCTCAGGCCTTCTCCGATCCTGCGGCGAGCAGCGCCGTGATCTGGTCCGCCAGGTCGGAGGGATCGACGGACCCGCCCGTGTCGACGCGGATCACCGGTCCGAGGGCCAGCGGGCGTGCGTGCGACTGCCAGTGGTCCCAGTCGTCGAGGCGGTGCGCGTCGTCGTGCACCTCGGCTCGTCGACGTTCCGTGTAGCGGCGTCGGACCACGGCGGGATCCGCCTCGCACCAGACCTCGAGGACGGTCCGCGCGCCCGCGACCAGGACGCCGGCGCGAGCGTGCTCCAGGTCCCGTGGGGCGAACCACCAGGAGTCGACGAGGACGACGTCAGCGATCCCAGCAGCCATCGACCAGACCGTGTCCATGGCCACCGCGCCCAGCTGGGCGGACGTCAGCGCAGCGCCCGACCCGGCCGCCAACGCTTCCTTGATCGCGTCCTTGGAGAGAGCGGGCCAGCCGGTGCGCGCCGCGAGCTCGTGCGTGAGCGTCGTCTTGCCGACGCCCGGCAGGCCGTTGATCAGCACCACCGAGCGCGCCATCGGCCCATGGTGGCACGGGCTCCCTACCGCGAGGACAGTGGATCCCATGCCCCTTGCCCACGGTTACGGAGCTCTCGTCGGCACGCTGGTCTCCAGCGTCCGCGACACCCCGGACAACCAGGGGCGCTGGTTCCACGTGAACCTGACGGTGCAGACGGAGGCGGGCAGGTACCGGTGCGCGATCGACGTCGACTCGGCCAAGTCGTCGGTGGGCGTGCAGTGGCGCACGTTCGCCGTGTCCGCCGCCGAGCTGGGCCCGGTCGTCGCGCTCACCGACGGTTTCCACCTGCTGGCCAGCACACCGACCAGCGGTGCCGTCGACCTGATCCGGCATCCCGCGTTCCGGCCGCGCGGCGGCTGCTTCTTCGTGACGGCTCCGCCGGTGTGGCTGGCCGCCATCAACGCGTGGCTCGCCGCGCACTCGTGGACGGCGGGCGACAACGTCGCGGCGGCCACCGCGCTGGAGTCGGTGCTCCAGGTGGGGGCGCGGGTGGTCGTGTTCGGGGAGCCGTTCACCACCGGGCTGGGCGTGCACAACGTGCACCAGAACCAGGGCGATCCCCTGGGGTCGCCGTGGGCGGCGGAGAACGGCATCTGGCAGGACGGGGCGACGCTCGTCATGAACCAGGACGGCGGCTACGCGGCGTTCGTCTCGAAGTTCTCGACCCAGTCATCGACGACGGACAACGCCGGCCACCCGACCTGAGCGCGCGTCGTATCGGCGTGCTGCCGTTCGTCGTGCAGGAGAAGGTGGTCGTCGGGACCGCCCAGCAGCGAGGAGCCGTGCGATGTCGAAGGTCGTCGCCATCATGTCCATGTCGCTCGACGGCTACGTCGCCGACAGCCACGGGAGCGTGGCCGAGGTGTTCGACTGGTACACGTCGGGCGACGTCGAGCTCCACATGGGGGGCTCGGACCCCATGACGTTCACCGTGTCCGAGCCGAGCGCGGAGCACCTGCGCGGACTCACCTCCGGGCTCGGCGCCATGCTCACCGGTCGACGCACCTTCGACGACGCGCAGGGCTGGGGCGGGAACCACGCGTGGGGACCGGCGTTCGTCGTCACCCACCAGGTCCCCGCCGGCTGGCCGCGACCTGGCTCGACCGTCCACTTCGTGACCGACGGCATCGAGAGTGCCGTGCGCCAGGCCAGAGCGGCCGCCGCCGGGAAGGCCGTCGGGGTGCACGGCGCCGAGACCATCCAGCAGTGCCTGAACGCCGGCCTGCTCGACGAGCTCCAGGTCGACCTCGCGGCGGTGCTGCTGGGCTCCGGCGTTCGACTGTTCGACAACCTCGCCGACGTGCCCGCCCTTCTGGGCAACCCGACGGTGATCGCGGGGGTCGGCGTGACCCACCTGCGCTACCCGGTGCGCGCGGTGGACGTGTGAGTCGCACGCACGCGCGCCGCCGCCCGGCGTGCCTGGATCCGGTGCGCGGACCGTCGGATCGGCGGTAGCAGCTGGAACACGCTCAGCACCGCGAAGACCAACGTGTTCACGCCGACGAACAGGCTCAACGCCTCGAACCACGTCGAGTGGAGCACCGAGGCCGGCAGCGGGTTCCACCGGCTCAGCAGGGGTGCCGCGAGCATCACAGGCAGGACGAGCCCGGCGACCGTGGGCCGTGGGACGTAGTTCCATCCCGACTTCTTCCGGGTCGCGATCTGCACGAGCGACAGCACGAACGTCCACTGCAGGAACAGCGAGTACCCCAGCTCGATCACCAGCGGCATCGCCAGGAGCCGCCCTGGCCACCCTTCCGCCCACGCCGTCACCACACGCTCCAGCAGGAAGATCAGCCCGACCGCGGTCCAGAGCGCCGACCAGCGGAACCCGTCGGCCGCGAGCAGGGCGATGGCCATGAGCAGCAGGTAGGTGTGCAGCGCGATGACCCCGTATGCGAGCCCGACCTGCTGCCACCAGTAGTGGAGGGTGGTGCGCGTGAGCCCGTATGCCGCGATGTTCTCGAGTGCGCCGCGCTGCCACCGGCTGCGCTGCCGGCGCAGGTCCCGCCACGTCGGCATCACCTCCGTGACGACCCGGCACTCCGGCGGTGAGGCCAGCCGCGCCCCGAGCGTCTTCAGCGCGAGGGTGATCTCGTTGTCCTCGGTCATCGCCAGGGTGTCGTAGACGTCCCCGTGCCGGCCGGGGATCAGCGATCCCCTCGCCTCCGAGATGGCGCGCAGCGCGTACGCGCGGATCACCGACGCGGTGCCGGTCAGGACGAACACGCGCCCTTCCCGACGGCGGAGCACCCGCTGGTAGCGCGCGAACTCGTTGCGCTGCATCTGCGCGAGGACCCGACCGCCCTCCTCGCCGGAGAACAGACCGCCGACCGCCATCAGGTCGTGGTCGTCCTCGAGCCGGCCGAGCGCCACCTCCAGGAAGTCCGGCGTGATCGTCGAGTCGGCATCCATCACCAGCACGACGTCCGCAGGCCCCGCGGTCGGCAGCAGACGAGCCAGCACCTGGTTGAGCGCACCGGCCTTGGCCTGCGAGTTGCCGACCGTCTCGACGACCTCGACGCCGCGGTCCCGAGCGATCTGCACGGTTGCGTCGGTGCAGTTGTCCGCGACGACGATGATCCGGTCCGGTGCGCGGGCCTGCCCGAGCAGCGACGTGAGGGTCCGACCGATCACGGCCTGCTCGTCGTGCGCCGGGATCAGGACGGTGCACCGCACCACCAGGCCGGCAGCGTCGGCGTCGGCGGGGATGGCGGAGAGCGGCCAGGCGGGCGGGTCGTCCAGGGCGAGCGCGCGCGTGGCCGCCGCACCGAGGACTCGACGCCTCAGGGCAGCAGTGTTGCGCGGAACCGGCCTCTCGAGCCCGCGACCCCGGTTCAGGACGCGCATCGCGGCGGCCGTCTGCTGGGCTGCCATCGCGACCAGGAACGCCGCGACCGCCAGGCCCACGCCCAGGACGATGATCGGCCGCGGTGCCGTCAGCTCGACGTCCACCGGCAGGATGGCGATCGTGAGCTCGGCGTCCGGGACGATCTTGGGAGCACTCGTCGCCAGGAGCCAGATCGCGCAGCCCAGCAGCAGCGCGGCGGCCAGCGCGAGCGCGGCGGTGACCCAGCCGAGCCGGGCGGCGCGACGGTGCCAGGTCTGCTGTGGTGTCGGGGTCATCGTCGGATCCGTCGCTGGGCCAGCACGGCCGTGACGAGGCCGGTGAGGACGATGATCAGGCCGAGCCAGAGCAGGATCGTGCCCAGACCGGCGAACCCCGCGATCACGAGCGCCACCCCGACGAGCGTGATGATCAGCCACAACGGCATCGAGCGAACCCCCCGCCAGTCGGCCACCACCGCCGTTCGGCAGCCTACCGCCGGGTCTCGGCGGGAGATCCGGCACGTCGAGGCTGCGTCTGCCGTCGGTCGACCAGCACCAGGAGAGCGGGCACGACGACGAGGGCGCCGGCCGCCAGGGTCAACGCGGACCACCCGGCGAGCGCGAGGACCACGGTCGAGGTCAGGGTGCCGGCCGCCGCGGAGACCCACACGACGGCTTCGACCGAGCCCTCCACGTCGGTCCGCTGCTCCGCCGGCAGCCCGACGGCCAGCGACGCGCTGCCGCCGACGAAGCAGAGGTTCCACCCGTAGCCGAGCGCGAACAGACCCACCGCCTGCGGGACCAGGGCGCCGGACGCGGCCACGACCGTCGAGGCCAGCAGCGTGCCGAGGCCCAGCACCATCACCCGTCCCGGGCCCAGACGGTCGACGAGGCGACCCGTGAGCGGTGACAGGACGAACATGCCGAGCGTGTGGGCGGCGAGGACGGCGCCGACGACGTCGAGCCCGTGATGATGCAGGTGGAGCTGGACAGGCACCGACGTCATCACGGCGGCCATCACGACCTGCCCGGTGACCATCACGGCGAGGCCGTCGCGACCGGCCGGTGATCCCAGGACGGTCCGCACGGGCACCCCGCGTCCGGTGCGGGGTCGCCTGGCCGTGCGCAGCCCGCTCACCGCCAGCGCGGCGAGCAGTCCCGCCGGGACGCTGAGCAGGAACGCGCCGGACAGCGCCGGCCGTCCGACGGCCTCCGCGAGGCGCGCGGTGGGGAGCAGGAGCAAGGGGCCGCCCACGGCCCCGACGGTGCCGGCCCAGACGATCAGGCCGATGGCGACGCCGCGTCGTCGAGCGGGCACCAGCTCGGCGGCCGCGTACCGGGACAGCTGCGCGGCGGCGTTCCCCAGGCCGATCAGGAGCATCGCGGCGACGAGCAGCGGGATGTGTCCGAGCGGCACGGCCACCGCACCGGCTGCGGCGCCGAGCGCGCTCGCCAGGTACCCGATCCGCAGGGCGGTCCCGGTGCCCGCGCGGTGGGTGAGCGCGGTGACCAGCAGGGCTCCGAGCCCGGTGCCGACGACCGCTGCGGTGCCGGGCACCCCGCCCCAGGCACGCCCCAGGACGTCGACCGCGACCAGTGCGGCCACGGTGCTGGTCGTCGCGATCACCGCACTGTTCAGGGCGGCACCGGTGAACAGTGCGAGTCGTGCGGTGCCGGGCGTCATGCGATCGACGCTACGAAGTCGCGGCCCGCCCGTGAATGGCCGATGGCAGGCGTTGACGGCGGTTCGCCTCTCGATCGCGAGGCGTTCCGGCGTTACGGTTTTCGGATGAGCAGACCGCTCGACAGCACGGACTGGCGCATCCTCGCCGAGCTCCAGGACGACGGTCGCCTGTCGTTCAACCAGCTCGGCCGCAAGGTCAGTCTGTCCGCGCCCGCGGTCGCCGACCGGGTCCGGCGGCTGGAGGAGGCGGGGGTGATCGCCGGGTACCAGGCCCGGATCGACCCCACGCGTGCGGGTCTCCCCCTGACCGCGTTCATCAAGCTGCGGTGCTCACCCGGGCGGTGCCTGCTGCGGACCACGGCGTCCGACGAGTTCCCCGAGGTCGTCGAGATCCACAAGCTCAGCGGCAGCTCGTGCACCCTCCTGCGGGTGCGCGCCGCGTCGATGCCGCACCTCGAGGAGATCTTCGAGCGCATCGGCAGGCACGGCGAGATCGACACCCAGATCGTGCTCTCCACCCAGTACGAGGGCCGCCCGGTCGCCGAACCGCCCGCGCACACCCGGTCCGCGCAGCCGTCGCCGGGATGGAGCCGCGAGGCCCAGCCGGACGACGCCTGATCCGGAGCTCAGCCCGGGGGGCCGTCAGGCGAGCGACTGGGCCGCGCGTGCGAGCAAGCCTCGCAGGCGGTCGCACTCGGAGCGGTTGGCCTCCAGGTCGGACCGTGCCTTCGCTTGTGCAGCGGCCGGTGCGCGGCTCAGGAATCCTGGGTCGGCAAGTCGCGACGACAGGCGGTCGGTCTGCTCCTGGGCCTGCGCCAGCTGCCGCCCGAGCGAGCGCCTCTGCGCATCGTCGAGCTCCGGGGCCGCGGGCAGGGTCAACGTTCCGCCCCGTCGGCTGATCCTGGTGCTCTCGCCGGGATCCGCGTCGGTGAGTCGGGCGGTGCGGCACAGCGCGGTCCACAGGGCGATGCCGTCGCCGCGTGCCGGCAGCCAGGCCGAGGCGGTGAAGCCCTGCCGGCCGCGGTGGGCGCGTGCGGCATCGCGGAGCTCCCGCAGCTGGGCGCCGGCGGACGCAGCCTTCTCGTCAGGCCGCGTCGACGTCGGGAACGGTTCGCGGTCCATGATCCCGGACCAGCCGAGCTCCTCGGCGAGCTCCTCGGTGAGGAACGGCAGCATCGGGTGCAGGGCCAGGAGCAGCGCGGTCAGCGCGGCGGACAGGGTGGCGATCGCGCCGGCATCGCCGCCGTACAGGTCGTCCTTGCGCGCCTCGAGGTAGAGCCCGGACAGGTCGTCCTCGGCGAGGCGGGTGAGGGCGTCCGCCGCGCGAGCCAGGTCGCCGCCGGCGTAGCCCGCATCCGCCTCGGCCAGGGCCGCGTCCAGACGAGTCAGCAGCCACCGGTCGAGCAGGTGCGTCGGCGCGGGCCGGGCGGCCTGCCATGTGCACCCGAGCCGAGCGGCCAGGCCGGCGATGCTGCGCAGCTTGGTCAGGTACCCCCGGGCACGCGTGAGGTCGTCGAGGCCGAACGGGATGTCCGCGCCGGGGCGAGCCCTGCGGGCCAGCGAGAACCGCAGGGCGTCGGGTCCGTGCTCGGCGATGAGCGGCAGCGGGTCGATGGTGTTGCCGAAGCTCTTGCTCATCTTCTTGCCGTGCTCGTCGCGGACCATGCCGTGGAACAGCATGCGTCGGAACGGGGCCCGACCGGTCAGGTGGGTGCAGAGCAGCATCATCCGCAGCGCCCAGAAGAAGATCAGGTCGTTGCCGGTGATGAGCAGGTCGTTGGGGTAGAACCGGCGCAGGTCGGCGGTGTCGTCGGGCCACCCCAGGGTCGACAGCGGCCACAGCGCCGACGAGAACCAGGTGTCCAAGGTGTCCGGGTCCTGCGTCCACCCGTCGGGGAGCTGATCGTCGGACGCGAAGGCGCGCGCCTCCCCGTCGGGGCCGTACCAGATCGGGATGCGGTGGCCCCACCACAGCTGCCTCGAGATGCACCAGTCGCCGAGGTTGGCCGCCCACCGCAGGTAGTCCCGCCGGGCGTCGGCCGGCTCGATGCTGGTCGCGCCGCTGGTGATCGCGGCGGTGGCCGCCGCGGCCAGGGCGCTGGTGCGCAGGTACCACTGCGGGGTGGAGCGGATCTCCAGCGGCGTGCGGCAGCGGGAGCAGGCCGGCGTGCCGGTCGAGTCGTCCGCCTCGATGTCGGACAGCGTCGTGGCGCATCCGGGACACCACAGGGTCTCGCGTTCGGCACGGTAGATCAGACCCTCGCCGAACAGACGCGTGAACGCCGTCCGGGTGGCCCGGCTCGGTCCGTCATCGAGCGTGAAGGTCAGCCGCCCCCAGTCCGGGCCGGCGCCGAGGTGACGCATCTGGGTGATGATGTCGGCGGTGCACGACCTCTTCCACGCCCACGCGCGGCGCGTGAACTCGTCGCGCCCGATCTCCTCGCGGCTGGTGCCCTCCTCCCGCAGCCGGCGCTCGAGGAGCGCGTTCGTGGCGATCGCGGCGTGGTCGAGGCCGGGGAGCCACAGGGTGTCCGCGCCCGTCATCCGCTGCCGTCGGGCCAGGGTGTCCGAGAGGGTGTGCTCGTAGGCGTGCCCCAGGTGGAGGCCGCCGGTGATGTTCGGCGGGGGCAGGATCATCGCCCACGCCGGTGCGTCGGTGGTGCCGGTCGCGGCGAAGGCGTCGGCGGCTGTCCAGCGTCGATAGCGGTCGCTGGGGGTGGTCGAGGTGGGCATGGTCATGGTCCGTCCGTACGAGTCCTGGAGTCGTCGCTCGAGTCGAGATCTGCTCGACGAGCACAGGAGAGCCCTCGCCAGGTGTCCTACGGACGGCGAGGGCTACGGTACGAGCGCGGGGCGCAGCGAACCCAGGAATCGGGGTGCGCGCGCGGTTGCCATGCCCCTAGTGTGCGCGCTGCGCGCTTCGGCGCACCACACTTCACCCGGGCGGCGGCGATGGGCACGAGGAACTACCTGGTCGAGGGGCTGTCCGGGACGGGCAAGACCACCGTGGCCGACGAGCTGACGCGGCGCGGCCACCAGGTCGTCCACGGGGACCGGGAGCTGGCGTACCAAGGCGACCCGGTGACCGGCGAGCCGACGGAGGGCGGTCGGCACGAGAACCACCTCTGGGACGTGGACAAGGTCCGAGCGCTCGTCGCCGACCGGAGCGAACCGGCCACGTTCTTCTGCGGCGGGTCGAGGAACTTCCCGACGTTCATCGACCTGTTCGACGAGGTGTTCGTCCTCGAGGTCGACCTCGCCACGCTGAACCGGCGGCTCGACGAGCGACCGGACGACGAGTGGGGCGGCGGGAAGCCGACCGAACGCGAGCGCATCGTGCGGTGGCATCTGACGGGCGAGGACGTCCCGAACAGCGGCGTCTCCATCGACGCCACCGCGCCGATCGAGCAGGTCGTCGACGAGATCCTCCGGCGATGCCCGGACGACACAGAGAGCGCGCGCCTCGTCGTCCGGTTCGACGTCGACGACGACGCCCTCTCCCGACTCCACGCGCGAGCGTTCGGTCAGGGGGGATCCGCGCCGGTCGTCCCGTGGGCGAGTCGACTGAGCCGGCACGCGCTCACGTGGGTCGGCGCGTTCGAGGGCGATCGCCCGGTCGGCTTCGTGCACGCGTGCTGGGACGGCGGCGCGCACGCGTTCCTCCTCGACGCCGTGGTCGATCCCGACCGGCAGCGTCGCGGGATCGGTCGGCGACTGGTCGAGGCGCTGGTCGACGAGGTCCGGTCGGCCGGGTGCGAGTGGCTGCACGTCGACCACGAGCCGCACCTGGAGCACTTCTACCGGCAGTGCGGCTTCGCCCCGACGAGCGCGGGGGTCCTGAGGCTTCAGCCGTAGCCGACACCGGGTCAGTGGTGGTGGCCGTGGCGGCCGAGCGTGTGCTCCGGAGTCGCGCCGGGCCGGGTCCACTGCGGCACGGGTCGGCTCGTCGGCCCCCAGCCCGCCGCACCGTCGACGTCCGAGCGCCAGAACCAACCCGGTGCCTGTCCGTCCGTGACGCCCTGCCACGCCTCGCCGCGGCCGCGGGGAGTCAGGTCGAGCAGTCCGAACGACCCGTCGGCGACCTCGACTCCCCGGCCGGTCGTCGAGTAGGTGAGGAACACGCGGTCGTCGGCGCGAAGGAAGCAGGCGAAGGAACCCATGTCGCCGCCGATGGGCGCGTCCACCCCGCGCACGGAGTACCAGGGCTGGATGTAGCCCATGAACGCGACGAACGGCTCCACCTCGTCCCAGCGACCGGCCGTCAAGATGGCGAACGAGACGCCGCGGGCGTTCAGGTAGACGGCGTCGCGGACGTGCCAGGCGGTCAGCGTGCAGCCCTCGCACTGGCCCTGGTGCGGCGCACCGTCGTGCCACATGTGCTTGTAGACCAGGAGCTCGTCGCGCCCCTGGAAGAGGTCCAGCATCGGCACCGGCCCCTCCGGACCGACCACCTCTGCCGACCCGTCGAGCTCCACCATCGGCAGTGCGCGACGGACGGCCGCGAGCGCGTCGCCCGCGCGGGTGTGCGCCTTCTCGCGGACCAGCAGCTCGTCGCGCGCGGCCTGCCAGGTGGCGGCATCGACGACGGGCGGGCGGTGCGGTGTGGTCGCCATGGCGTCCTCCAGGTGTCGACGAGTGTCACCAGGAGAGACTCGCGGCCCGGCCGGAAATCATCGCGGGTTCGTTACCCTCCGCCGGCCATGACCGGTGGGAGGGACGTCGATCTCGGCGTCCAGCAACGGGTCGGGCGACCCCGGCGGGTCGGCGTCGGACACGAGTGCGGTCACACCCTTCACACGCACGGCGGCAGGCAAAGGTTGCCAGGCGGCTCCGACTACCGGGAGGCGTGCGCCCGAGTCACCTCGCGGGGGCGGCCGCCGCGAACAGGGCGAGGCTGCGGCCCCAGGAGCGGGCGTGCTCGAGCTCGTCGGGCAGCAGGCCGCTGCTCCGGCCGCTCACCGTGAAGGACTCGGGCGGGACCACCAGGTGCGCGCCGGCCTTGGTGAGCCGCTTGCCGATCGTGCTCGCGGCGGAACCGGAGAGCCGGCCGGCGACCGCGGTGTCGAAGACGGCGGTCTGCATGCCGGACACCCGACCGACCAGCTGGTCGAGCCACTCGCGGACGCCGTCGCCGCGGGACACGGTCTCGGCCACGTCCCCGCGCGCCGCGTCGCGTGTGCCCGTCGTGGACAGACCGCGCTGATGGGTGGGCGCGCCGATCACGAGCAGCCCCGGCGACGCGCTGAACGACGGGATGACCGCCACCCCCACCTCGTAGACCGTGGTCGGGACGCGCAGGTCGGCCAGCCCGGCCGCGACGGCCTGGGCGATCGCCGCGGTGCTGCCGTACATCGACTCGAACACGAGGAGTGCAGTCATGGACCCCACGGTCCACTGCCTTCGGGCCGTGCTCGCAGGCCTAACGTCCTCACCCGCTCGCGCACCACACGCTCGGCGTCGGGGTCATCGAGACCGCCGCGAAACGTTTGGACGGTTGACCCGCATCTACGCCTGGCAGTCTTCTGGGCCGGTCATGTGAGCGCTCACATCGATCCCGAGGACCCCGCATGCCTCTCGCTCGCCGCACCCGCGCCACCCTGCACCGGCTCGCCCGACTCGCCCTCGCGGTGCTGCTCACCGTCACCGCACTCGTGGCGCCCTCGGTGACCGCGACCGCGGTCGGGGAGGACACGGTCCGCAACCCGCTGCTCGCCGACGGTGCCGACCCGTGGCTGCAGTTCCACGACGGCAACTACTACCTGGCGACGACGACGTGGAGCTCGCAGCTGGTCATGCGCAAGTCCCCGACCCTCGCCGGGCTGCGCACGGCCGCGGCCGTGCACGTGTGGTCCGAGACCGCCGCGGACAGCGGGTTCAACTTCTGGGCACCCGAGTTCCACCGGCTGACCGGCCCCAACGGCACGCGCTGGTACCTCATGTACACGTCGGGCACGAGCGCCAACCTCGACGGTCAGAAGCTCCGCGTGCTCGAGAGCGCCGGCGACGACCCGATGGGCCCGTACGCGGTCAAGGCCACTCCGATGCCGAGCACCTGGAACATCGACGGGTCGTACCTGACCGTCGGCAGCCAGCTGTACCTGCTGTGGTCCGAGTGGCAGGGAGCCGACCAGAGCCTGTGGATCTCCCGGATGACGAACCCGTGGACCGTGACCGGCTCGCGCGTGCTGATCTCGCGGCCGAGCTACAGCTGGGAGACGCAGGGCGGCCGGACCAACGAGGCGCCGGAGGTCATCCAGCGGGGCGGCCGGACGCACGTCGTCTACTCCGCGAGCTCGTGCAACACCCCGGACTACAAGCTCGGCCTGCTCACCCTGACCGGGAGCGACCCGATGGCCGCGTCGTCGTGGACCAAGCGCTCCACGCCGGTCTTCCAGAAGGGCAACGGCGTCTACGGACCGGGGCACAACGGCTTCTTCCGCTCGCCGGACGGGACGCAGGACTGGCTCGTCTACCACGCCAACGCGACGAGCAGCCAGGGCTGCGGCAGCACCCGCTCGACCCGCGTGCAGCCCTTCACGTGGGCCTCGGACGGCTCACCGAGCTTCGGGACGCCCGCGTCGACGACGACCGACCTCACCGTCCCGTCCGGCGAGAAGGGCCCGATCACCGCGGCCGTCGAGGGCGCGGCGTACACGCTGGTCAACCGGAGCACGGGCCGCTGCGCCGGCGTGGCGGCCAGCTCCGGGGCGGACGGCGCCGACGTCGCCCAGTACGGGTGCGACGCCACATCCAGCCGCTGGGTGCTCGACCCGACTGCCGACGGCTACTACCGCCTGGTCAACAAGGCCAGCAACAGGGTGGTCGACGTCGCCGGCTGCGGCACCGCGGACGGCACGGACGTGCGGCAGTGGGCGTGGCTGGACAACGCCTGCCAGCAGTGGCAGGTCACGCCGACGTCCGACGGCTGGTCGCGGCTGACCAACCGGGCGAGCGGCAAGGTCCTGGACCTCGCCGACTGCGGCACGGCGGACGCGACGAACATCCGCATCTGGTCCTCGAACGGCTCGGCGTGCCAGCAGTGGCGGCTGGCACCCACCGGCACCGTCGCCGTGGTGAGCAGCCAGAGCGGCAAGGTGCTGGACGTCGCCGACTGCTCGACCGCTGCGGGCACGTCGGTGCGGTCCTGGGCCTGGAACGGGGCGGCGTGCCAGCGGTGGACGTTCGCGCACACCGACAACGGGTACTACCGCGTCCAGCCGACGTCGTCGTCGGGCAGCTGCCTGCTGGTGGCGTCCGGGTCCACGGCCGACGGCGCCGCGCTCACGCAGGGCTCGTGCTCGGCGACGGGGAGCCAGTGGCGGATCGAGCCGCTGGCCGACGGCTCGGTGCGGCTCGTCGCACGGCACAGCGGGAAGGTGCTCGACCTGGCCGGCTGCGGGCTGGCCACCGGTAACGCGCTCGTGCAGTGGTCGTGGCTGGACAACCTCTGCCAGCGGTTCACGTTGCGCGCGCCCTGACGGGCGGGCGATCCCGCCGACGGCCTCATCACGGCCCAGCATGGCCCCTGTCCTGCGGTCAGGGTCGAACCAGGGCCTGACCAGGGGGTTCACTGATCCCGGACGCGTCGTGATGAGCGGATGATCGTCACCATGACGAATGAACAGAGGACCCCCATCGCGAGCGCCCGCGGGCTCGTGAAGACGTATGGCAAGGGCGACACGGCGGTGCACGCCCTCGCGGGGGTCGACGTCGACTTCGGTCGCGGCCAGATGACCGCGATCATGGGCCCGTCCGGCTCCGGGAAGTCGACGCTCATGCACTGCATGGCCGGACTCGACCGCACGGACGCCGGGACGGTCGTCGTGGACGGGCTCGAGGTCAGCGGCATGAACGAGCGCAAGCTGACCAAGCTGCGCCGCGACCGCCTCGGGTTCATCTTCCAGGCGTTCAACCTGGTGCCCACCCTGACGGCGCTGGAGAACATCACGTTGCCGCTGGACATCGCGCGCCGGCCCGTCGACAAGGCGCACCTCGCCGAGGTCGTGGAGGCCGTCGGGCTGGCGGACCGGCTGAGCCACAAGCCGTCGGAGCTGTCGGGCGGGCAGCAGCAGCGCGTCGCGTGCGCGCGGGCCCTGGTGTCCCGGCCCGCCGTCGTGTTCGCCGACGAGCCCACCGGCAACCTCGACTCCACGTCGTCGGCGGAGGTGCTGGGGTTCCTGCGTCGGTCCGTGGACGAGCTCGGGCAGTCCGTGGTCATGGTCACGCACGACCCGACCGCCGCGTCCTACGCGCACCGCGTGCTGTTCCTGGCTGACGGGCGCGTGGTCGGCGAGCTCGCCGACCCGACGCCCGAGTCGGTCCTCGCCGCGCTCGCGGCCCTCCGCCCGGCTCGGCAGGGTGGGTCCGCCCTGCTCGCGCAGACCGTGGGTGTGTGATGGGACGCGTCGCACTGCGCGGCATCCGCGCGCACCTGGTGCGGTTCCTGCTGTCCGTGCTCGCCGTCGCGCTGGGTGTCGCGTTCGTCGCGGGCACGTTCGCGCTGCGGACCATGCTCTCCGGCACGTTCGACGGGATCGTCGACGCCGCCGCCCCCGGCGACGTCTACGTGCGCGTGCAGCAGGCCGAGGGCTCCTCGGTCGTCACGGGCACGGCCAACGCCACGGGCGAGAGCGTGCCGCGGGACCTCGTCGAGGAGATCGCGGCCGTCGACGGGGTCGCCCACGCGGTCCCCGGCGTCTCGGGGCCGATCGTGCTGGTCGGCGCGGACGGGACCGCCGTGCAGAGCACGCAGGCACCGTCCTTCGCCCTGATGTACGTGCCCGACGACCCGTCGCTCGACGTGGTCGAGGGGCGCGGCCCGCAGCGGCCCGGCGAGGTCGCCCTGGAGTCGGCCACGCTGGAGTCGTCCGGCCTCGCGGTCGGCGACACCACCGACGCCGTGCTCGGCGGCGAGGTCACCCAGGTCGAGGTCGTCGGCCGCGTCGACCTCGGTGGGCCGATGGCGGGCGCGACGATCGTGCTCGTCGACGCGCAGACCGGCCAGGACGTGCTCGCCCCCGAGGGCGGGGTCAACGACATCGCGGTGTATGCCGCGGACGGCACGTCCGTCGCGCAGCTCGTCGACCGGATCTCCCCGCTCGCCCCCGACGGCCTGGAGGTCGTCGCGGGGGACGCGCTGCGCGCCGAGAACAAGACCGAGATCGCCAGCCAGCTCGGCTTCATCACGACGTTCCTGCTGGTCTTCGCGGCGATCGCCCTGTTCGTCGGGGCGTTCATCATCTCCAACACGTTCGCGATGTCGGTGCGGCAGCGGATGCGCGAGCTCGCGCTGCTGCGGGCCGTCGGGGCGTCGCCGGTGCAGGTGTTCTCCTCGGTGCTCGTGCAGGCCGCGGTCGTGGGCCTGCTCGGGTCGGCGCTGGGCATCGCGGGTGGCGTCGGGCTCGTCTCGGCGCTGCGGGTCGGGCTCGGCACCGTCGGGATGGACCTCGTGGGGACCATCCCGCTCGACGTGACGACCGTCGTCGTCTCGCTCGTGGTCGGCACGGTCGTCAGCGTCCTCGCGGCCGCGCTCCCCGCGCGGCGGGCGGCACTCGTGCCCCCCGTCGAGGCGATGCGCGACGACGTCGCGACCCCAGAGAAGTCGCTGCGCTGGCGCGCGCTCGGTGGGCTCGTCGTCACGGGTGCCGGCGTCGCCTCGCTGGTGGTCGCGCTGCTGCGGCCGGAGGCGGACTCCGCGGAGCTCTGGCTCGGCAGCGGTGCGGCTGCGGTGCTCGTGGGGGTGCTCATGCTCTCGCCGGTGGTGGCGCGGTCGGCCGTCGGGGTCCTCGCCTGGCCGTTCGTGCGGCTGCTGCGTCCCGTCGGACGGCTGGCCCGCGGCAACGTGGTGCGCAACCCGCGCCGGACCGCCAACACGGCCGGAGCCCTGATGATCGGCATGGCGCTGGTCGGTGCGGTGTCGGTGATCGCCGTGACCGCGCAGCAGTCCGTCGCGGGCGTGGTCGAGGCGCAGACGAACGCCGACGTCGTGGTGCGGTCCGCGACCCAGGTGATCCCGGCCGGCGCGGTGGACGACGTCGTCGCGCTGCCGGAGGCGGGTCGCGCGGACCCGATCGCGTTCGCCCCGCTCGGGGTGGCGGTCGGCGACGCGACGCCCGAGGTGCAGTACGTGATCGGCCTGGACTCCGGGACGCTGGGCGGCTCGGTCGAGGTCGACGTGGTCGACGGCTCGCTCGACGGGCTCGGTGCCGGCGAGGTCGCCGTCCTGGAGTCCGCCGCCGAGGAGCACGGCTGGGGCGTCGGCGACACGCTCAGGGTCAGCGGCACGGGAGGCCCGCAGGACCTCGCCGTCACGGCGGTCTTCACGACGAACATCCTCGGCTCGCCGCTCGTCGTCGACCGCGGGGTGCTCGACGGCCTGCTGCCGCGCGAGCAGCAGATGGTCGACACGATCCTCGTGTCGGCGGCCGCCGGGGTGAGCACGGCGCAGCTGCAGGACGCGGTCGCTGAGACCGTCGCGCCGTACATCGTGGTCTCCGTCCTCACGCGTGAGGAGTTCGTGTCGAGCCTGGCCGACCAGGTGAACCAGGTGCTGGTCATCCTCTACGCGCTGCTCGGCCTGTCGGTCGTCATCGCGGTGCTCGGCATCGTCAACACGCTCGCCCTGTCCGTGATCGAGCGGACGCGGGAGATCGGGCTGCTCCGGGCCGTCGGCCTCGGGCGCCTGCAGCTCGCGGGGACGGTGACCATCGAGTCGGTGCTGACCGCGGTGTTCGGCACGGTGCTGGGGCTGGTGGTGGGCGTGGCGCTCGCGTCGACCCTGCCGACCCTCTTCGCGGACGAGGGCCTGTCGACGCTGGTCATCCCGTGGGGGAGCCTCGCCGGGATGCTCGTGCTCGCCGTGGTGGTCGGGGTGCTCGCCGCGGTGTGGCCCGGCTCGCGGGCCGCCCGCATGAAGGTGCTCGACGCGGTCGCGTACGAGTGAGGTCCCGCCGAGGGCGCCCGGAGGGGGGCGCCCTCGGCCAGGATCAGTGCGCGCCGACGAGGACGGTGGCGTGCTCGGCCGCTCGCGGAGGCATGAGCTCGTCCTTGGTGCCGCGGATCAGGAACGCGGCGATCGCCGCAGCCGCGAGCATGCCGACGCCCGCGGCGAGGAATGCGGTGGAGTAGCCGTCGGTGAAGGCGGCGAGCTGCCCCGCGCCGCTGCCGAGCGAGTCGGCGACGGTGTGCGCGTAGAGGACCGTGAACACCGCGATGCCGATCGAGCCGCCGATGTGGAACGTCGAGCTGACGGTCGCGGAGGCGACGCCGGCGTCGTGCGGCTCGACCCCGGTGAGGGCGAGGTTCTGCAGCGGCACGAACAGGCCTGAGAAGCCGATACCGAGCAGGACGAGACCGGGCAGCACCTGCGTGACGTAGCTCCCGGCCGGGGTGATCGCCATCGCGAAGAAGAACAGGCCCGCCGCGCAGAACAGCGGCCCGGCGATCAGCAGCGGTCGGGGACCGAACCGGTCGAGCATCGTGGTCGACACCGGCGTGCAGCCCATGATCACGACCGTCATGGCGACGTTCGCGACGCCGGCCAGCAGCGGGGTCAGGCCCATCACGATCTGGAAGTAGAGCGTGAGGTAGAGCATCGACCCGAGCATCACCGAGCCGATGACGGCCTGGACGAGGAACGCCCCGGCGCGCACCCGGTGGGCGACGACGCGCAGCGGCAGCAGGGGCTGGGCCACGCGGCACTGGATCCAGACGAAGACCGCGAGCATCACCACGCCGCCGGCCAGGAAGCCGATCGTGTCTGCCGAGCCCCAGCCGTGCTCGGCGCGCGTGAACCCGTAGACCAGCGAGCCGAGGCCGAGGATCACGGTGACCGTGCCCCAGACGTCGTAGCGGTTGTCACCCTCGGCCTTGCTCTCGGTGAGCAGCAGCGCGCCGCCGACCATGCCGATGACGACGAAGACGACATTGACCAGCAGGCACCAGCGCCAGGTGGCGAACTCGGTGAGCACGCCACCGAGGAGCAGGCCGATCGCGGCCCCTGTGCCGGCGACGATCCCCATGATCGCGAACGCCTTGTTGCGGTCCTTCCCGTGCGGGAACGTCACGGTGACCATGGCCAGCGCGGCCGGAGCCAGCAGCGCCGCGAACACCCCCTGAACGGCGCGGGCGGCGATGAGCTCGGTCCCACCCTGCGCCAGGCCGCCCCACGCGGAGGCCAGCCCGAAGCCGACCATGCCCACCATGAACGTGCGCTTGCGGCCCCAGTAGTCGGCGACCCGACCGCCGAGCAGCAGGAGCGAGCCGAACGTCAGCGCGTAGGCGGTGACGAGCCACTGCCGCTGGTCGTCGGACATGCCGAGGGCGGCCTGCGCGTCGGGCAGGGCGATGGCCACGATCGTCGTGTCCAGCACGACGACGAGCTGCGTGAGGGCGAGGACGGCGAGGGCCCACCAGCGGGCGGCGGGCTTGTCCAGGAGTGCGGACATGAAGAAACCTCCAGGGCTTCATCGGACGAAGTCGCTGGAGGTTTCTAGCCCCGGACCGCGGTGCTCATGAGCATCCGCGACCGCCCCGTGCACGTGCCGGGCAGGTGATCAGTCTAGCTCTCGCCTCGGGAGGTCACGGCTCGAGGAGTCCGACGAGCACGCGGCGGATCACGTCGGGGAAGACCTCGTCGGGCCCCTGAGGGCTCTCCGGAGACAGTGCTGCGAGGTGCGGATGCTCGCCGCGGGCGAGCACGTGCGCGACGTACGCGGCCTGTGCCTGGCTGCGCTCGGGGTCGGGCGTGCCGTGCAGGGTGCGCGCGAACGAGCTGATCAGCGCATTCATGACCGCGTAGGCGACCAGCTTCTGGCTGTCGCCTGCCGGGTGAGCGTCGAGCACCGCCAGGACGTGCTCGCTGAGCCGCAAGCCGTTCGGGCCGACCACCGGCGTGCCGACCACCTCGGTCAGCCACGGGTGCCGCTGGTGGATCGCGAGCCCCTGCACGGCGAGGGCGACGAGGTCGTCGAGCCACCGACCGCTCGGTGCGGGCAGCTGATACTCGCCGGCGACGTGGTCGACCATGAGGTCGACGAGCTCGTTGCGGCCGGCGACGTGACGGTAGAGCGACCCGCCCCCGGTGCCGAGCTCAGCGGCGACGCTCCGCATGGTCAGGACGGCGAGGCCGTCGCGGTCGGCGGCCCGGACTGCGGCGACGGTGACCGTGTCGCGGGTGTATCGCGGAGGCCGGCCGATGCCAGAGCCTTCCGCCCGAAGCCAGACCGCGTCAGGAGCCACGGGTCGATCCTCCCTGGTCAGGCGAGGGTGGCGAGCCACGCGCGCAGGGGGGCGGTGCCGTCCTCGTCGGCCATGGCGTCGCGCACGGCCTCGGCTCCCTCACGCAGGGCGGCCGAGGAGGCGGCTTCCTCGATGCGGGCGGCGAGCCTCTCGCCGGTGACCTGCTTGACGGGCAGGGGGCTCGTGCCCGCCCGGAGCTGGGTCAGGCGGCGCGCCCAGAACGGCTGGTCGGTGTGGATCGGGAGCGGGACGGACGGGATGCCCGCCCGCAGCGCGGCCGCGGTGATGCCCGCGCCCGCCTGGTGGACGACGGCCGCGGCACGCGGCAGCAGCCACGCGTGGGGCACGTCGCCGACGTGGAGCGCCCGGTCGGGGCCGAGGCGCTCAGCAACCTGCCGAAGGTCGTCACCCTGGAGCACGAACCTGCTGGTCCCGGCCGCGAGCGCGGTCGAGATCGCGCCGCC
The DNA here is from genome assembly GCF_013359775.1 of Cellulomonas humilata. Taxonomy (GTDB): domain Bacteria; phylum Actinomycetota; class Actinomycetes; order Actinomycetales; family Cellulomonadaceae; genus Cellulomonas; species Cellulomonas humilata. Next base: position 168,425 of record NZ_JABMCI010000070.1, read on the forward strand.
GACCGACGCGCCGGGCGGCAGGCTGCCGAGCGTGACGACGACGGGTGCCGGACCTGCTGCGAGGAACTCCTGGAGCGGGGCGGGCGGGGTCCAGCGTGGCGGTGTCGGCGGCCACCAGAACCCGTCGAGCAACAGGGCGGCGGGCCAGTCGACCGGGCGCGGGAGGACGACCGGGCTGATCCCGTGGTGTACCGGGATCCCCTGGGCGCGACGCCGGCGCTGCGCGGAGCGACGGCTCTCCGGGGCCAGGCCCAGCTCCGACCGCACGCGGGCGCACGCGGGGTCGTACGGGGTCGGCACCGTGCGGGCGAGCCGGCCGCCGAGTGGGTTGCCGACCGCGCCGAGGTCGTGTGCGCTGGCGATCATCGGGGGGTACGCGCGGCTGGGGTGCGCAGGCTGGAGGAGGGCTTCGGCCGAGGGCACACCCAGGTGCTCGGCGATGTCGTGGCCGTACGGGGAGATGGCGTTGGTGAGGATCACGTCGGCCCCGGGCGCGGCTCGGAGCGCCGCGGAGGCGGCCGAGTCCATGTAGGTCCGCAGGACCGCCAGGTAGGCCCGCACCCCAAAGGTGGAGCCGGCCGCGGGGGCGAGGGGCGCCGAGATCGCCACGTGCTTCCCGCCGGACTCGGTGACGAGGTCCGCGTACTCGCTGCCTGCGACGACCGTGACCTCGTGCCCGTCGGCGACGAACGCGGCGGTGAGGCCCGTCGCGGGCGCGACGTCACCGCGGGTGCCGGGGGCGAGCAGCAGGACATGCATCGACGACTCCTTTGCGAACGGCGTTAGCAAAGGGTAGCAGGCGCTGTCAGGGGTCCGTGGAACGCTGCTCGTATGACGACCGAGTCGCGGCATCTGAGCGTGCACATCGACCGCCCGGTAGGCGAGGTCTACGACTTCGTCTCCGACCCGGCGAACCTGCCCCGGTGGGCTCCCGGGCTGGGGACCTCTGTGGTCCAGGAGGGCGGCCACTGGTTCGTCGAGACGTCGCAGGGGCGGGTGCAGGTCACGTTCGCCCCGCAGAACGAGCTCGGCGTCCTCGACCACGTCGTGGTGACTCCGTCGGGCGAGACGGTCTACGTGCCGCTGCGCGCGATCGCCGACGGCGACGGGTGCGAGGTGGTCTTCACGCTGCGCCGGGCCCCGGGAATGACCGACGCCGAGCTCGAGCGCGACGCGTCTCTGGTCAACGGCGACCTGTCGCTCCTCAAGAGCATCCTGGAGCGCTAACCGAGCACGTCGATCGTCGAGCGGTCCCCCTCGAACGGGCGCAGCGTGTCCGGGGCGGGGAACGCGAGGACGTGGCGGGTGACCTCGACGTCCACGGAGCTGAAGTCGTCGGTCTGCACGACGACGCGGTCCGGGGTCACCTCGACGATCCGGACGCGCGCGCGGGTGCCGTCCGGCAGGTCGAGCTGCCACAGGTCGGAGAGCCAGTGCAGGCCGCGCTCCTCCAGGGCCTCCTCGGCCTCCAGCCACTCGACCGGCCCGGTGATCTCCCGCCCGAGGACGTCCAGCGCGACGAACGCGTCACCGTCCGGGCGGATCCAGCCGAGGCGCTCGCGGTCGCCGGGGCGCACGTGCTGGATCCAGTCCTCGCTCAGCATCGCGCGATCGTACTGCGCGACCGACCGCGTCGACATGCTGCCGGGTTGCGTCAGGATCCCGACAGCTGCTCCCGGTCGCGCCCCACGTCCCGGGTGCTGGTCCTACGATCCTGAACCCGCCCAGCCGACGTGGAACGAGGTCAGCCCATGAGCGATCCGACCGTGGTGTTCGTCGCGGGGATCGGCAACTCCGACGCGGACCACTGGCAGCGCCTCTGGCACGCCCGGCTGCCCGGGAGCGTCTGGGTGGAGCACCGCTCCTGGGACGACCCTGTCCGCGACGAGTGGGTGCGCGACCTCGAGGAGACCGTGCACGCGATCGACGGCCCGGCGTTCCTGGTGGCGCACAGCCTGGGCTGCACGCTCGCCGTGCAGTGGGCCGCGGACCACCCGGGCGACGGGGTGGTCGGGGCGCTCCTCGTCGCGCCCCCCGACGTGCACGGGCCGGTCTTCCCGGAGCGAGCGGTGGGCTTCGACCGCCCCGTGCTCTCCTGGCTGCCGTTCCCCTCCGTGGTGGTCGTCTCGGACGACGACCCCTACGGCACGCCGGCGCACGCCGAGGAGCTGGCCGGGCGCCTCGGCGGCGACCTGGTGAACGTGGGGTCCGGAGGGCACCTCAACGCGAGCTCAGGGCTGGGCGACTGGCCCGTCGGGTGGGCGGTTCTCGAGCGGCTCAGGTGGGCAGAACGGCTGCGATCGCGCTCACCTCGATGAGAGCCCCGGGCACCCCGAGGCCCGCGACGCGAGCCGCCGTGACCAGAGGGGGCTTGTCGGAGCCGGCGAGCCGCGGGGCGATCGCGCCGTAGGCGGCGCCGAGGTCGGCGTCCTGCGCGATCAGCACGGTCCACTGCACGACGTCGGCGAGCGACGCCCCCGCGGCCTCGAGCGCGGTGCTCACGTTGTCGATGGTGCGGACGGACTGCTCGGCGACGTCGTCCGAGACGACCGCCCCGGTGTCGTCGACGCCGTTCTGGCCGCCGACGTAGATGGTCGTCGCGCCCGCGGGCACGACGGCGACATGGCTGAATGCCGGGCTCACCACGAGACCGGCCGGTTGCAGGCGGGTGATCTCCATGGGATCCACCGTGGCACGGGCCTCTGACACACGGAGCAGGATCCGAGAAGCGCCGGACGGGCCTTCGTTCGTAGCGTCGTCGTCATGGCAACCATCGACTCCGTCCTCCTCGGTGCGGCCGACCCGTCAGCCGCTGAACACTTCTACGCCGCGGCCTTCGGCCCGGACCTCCCCGTGCACGTCACGGCCACGCACGAGCCGACGACCGGCTTCCGCGGGTTCACGCTCTCCCTGACGGTCGCCCAGCCCGCCGACGTCCGCGCCCTCGTCGACGCCGCCCTCGACGCCGGCGCCGTGATGCTCAAGCCGCCCACCAAGTCCTTCTGGGGCTACGGCAGTGGGGTGCAGGCTCCTGACGGCACGATCTGGACGATCGCGACGTCGGCCAAGAAGGACACCGGCCCGGCGACCCGGGACCACGAGGCGGTCGTGCTCCTGCTCGGCGTCGACGACGTGGCGGCGACCAAGCGGTTCTACGTCGACCGCGGGCTGACCGTGGCCAAGAGCTTCGGTCACAGGTACGCCGAGTTCGAGGGCGGCTCCGGCCGGGTCACGCTGGGGCTCTACGGGCGTCGCGCCCTGGCGAAGACCGCCGGGGTCGACCCCGAGGGCTCCGGCTCGCACCGGCTCGCGATCGTCGGCGACCTCGGGTCGTTCGCGGACCCGGACGGGTTCGCGTGGCAGGCGGCGTCGATCGGGGCGACGCACTGACGTCGTATCTGCGCACCGGCGCACGGGTCCTTCGCGGGTGACCCCAGGAGGCCCCGCATGTCCCGTCTCGTCCTCGACCGCCCGGCCGACACGCGTCGCGCGGCGGCCCAGCTCGCCGCCGGCATGCCCGTGGCCCACGGGTTCGGCACGATCTACGCCCTGACCGCCCGCGGCGACGGCGTGCGCCGGCTCAACACGCTGAAAGGTCGGCCGCTGGACCAGACGGGCAGCCTCACGGCGCCGACCGGCCACGTCCTGGACGCGTTCGACCTCGGAGCGCTGCCGGTCGGTGTGTCCCGCGGGCTGGTGCAGGACGTGGTGGACGCGTTCGGCGCGCTGGGCCCGTTCGGCTTCCGCGGACCGGCCGCGCGACACGTCCCGGAGGGGCTGACCGCGCAGGACGGGGGCACGACGACGACGCAGGTGATCGTGCCGGGCGACGCGTGCCCGTCGCAGGCGTTCCTCGCCGCCGCCGCCGCGGCCGTGGGCGACGAGCCGCTCGTGATCTCGTCGGCGAACCGGTCCCGGCACGTCACCGGGGGCCACGACGCGCCCGTGCACTGGCGGGTCGACGCGCTCCGGGCGGAGCTCGGCGGGGAGGGGCTGGTGTTCCTGGAGCACCCCGACGAGGACGCCGCCCGCGCGCGCTTCCCCCGGCACACCCCGGTGTCGACGACGATCCTCGGGCTGCATCGTGCCGAGCGCGCGCACGGGCGGGTGCACCTGGTTCTCGAACGGCACGGCTCCCTGCACTCCGACGACGTCACGCGCGTGCTGCACTCCCTCGGCGTCGGGCTGACGATCGGCGACCGGGCCGCGACGCGCCTGGAACCCCGCGTCTACGCCACCCTGGCGCCCGTCGCCTGACGCTGCGCGGAGGTCAGGCCGCGCTGTGCTCGACCGCGACGTCGATCACCCAGGTGACCCCGAACGGGTCCGTGAGCATCCCGTAGAGCGGTGCCCACTGTGACGTCGCCAGCGGCACGACGACGGTCGAGCCCTCGGCCAGCCGCTCCCAGAGCGCGGTGACCTCCTCGGTCGTGTCGCCGCGCAGGGAGACGAAGAAGGGGTCGTCGCCCCGGCTCCACGGCCGCGCCGCAGGCACGTCGTAGGCCATCACGCGGAAGCCGTTCTCGGCGGCGACCTGCCCCCAGACCACCTGGTCGGCCTCCGCGGGGTCCTGGACGGCTCCCATGTCCTGGTAGCTGATCACGGTGAGTGCTCCGCCGAACACGGAGTGGTAGAAGCCGAGCGCCGCGCGGGCGTCGCCGCGGAAGTTCAGGTGGGTGGTGGTCTGCACGGTCACGGTCGTGTCCTTACCTGGGTCCGACGAGGCGGGAGGTCCGTCCTCTGCGCGCCACTGTCGTCGGCGAAGCGGTCAGCACCTGTCCTCCGCGCACCTTGACCCGCTGCCCTCACCAGGAGAACGGTGGGGCCGTCATCGGAGCGCGAGCGAGGAGTGTCATGGCGAACAAGTCGTCCGGTGCGGGAGGCGGGGCCGTCTACGGGATCGGGTTCGTCGGCGCCGCGGTCTACTACTTCCAGCAGGCGGACACGTTCTGGATGTTCGTGCTCGCGATCCCGAAGGCGATCATCTGGCCGGGGATCGTCGTGTTCGAGCTGCTCAAGAGCTTCTACGGCTGACCTCGCGGTCAGCCCCGCAGTGGTCGTCCTCGCGCGTCTCGACTGAACCGACCGCGCCGTACCGACAGGTACAGCAGCCCCTCGGCGAAGCCCCAGACGCCCATCACGATCGCGGCGAGGCCGAGCGTGAAGAACCCGCCGACCACGGTGATGGCCAGCATCGTCAGTCCCCGTCGCCAGTAGCCGAGGTACATCCGGTGCAGACCGAGGCCGCCGAGGAAGACACCGAGCAGGCCGGCGGCGACGCGGGACCGGGTGAGCTGCGGCCACCGCCAGGACACTCGCACGGCCGAGGCCGTCGTCCACCGCCGTCGTCTCGGCCCGCGCACCGTCTCCCGGGCGACGGGCACCGCGTCCTGCACGTCGGGCACGCGGCCGGGCGGGTAGCGCACCGTGGCCGAGAGGGGCACGAACGGTGGGGGCGGCGGGTGCATCGGGCGGCGGGTGACCACGGGGCGCTCGCGGACCTCGTCGTCGAGGTCGAGGTCGAGGACGTCCAGCCGGTCGATCGTGTCGGTCACGGGTGCTCCCGCGGGGTCGGCCGCCGCAGCATGCGGCGGATCCTCCGAGCGTAGGCCGTGTGCTGCGCGACCGGTAGCGTGCCGGGACGCGTCTGCGACCGCTCGCCTGGCGGGCCACCGACGAGCTGCTCGGCGCACGGGTCCGACGCCCCGAGTGGGCGTTCATGAACGACGGCTACGCGCCGGTGGACCCGAGCGCCCGCTGGTGATCCTGGACGCCGCCGACGAGGTCGACCGGTACTGCATCCGGCTGTACGCGCGCACACGCCGGACGGCGTGGACGTGGCGGTGCACCACCCGGTACCTGAGCGCGCGGCTGGAGCGCCCCGCCTGACCCGTGTCGGACCCCCGTTCTAGCCTGCCCACATGAGCGATCTCTCCGACCTGCGCGGCTCGCGGTTCCACGACGCCGACATGCAGGGTGCACAGTTCACGATGGTGGACCTGACCGGCTCCACCTTCCGGTTCGTGGGGTTCCACGGCGCGGTGATGCGCGGCGTCGAGCTCACGGACACCTCCATCGACGGCGACGTCCAGAACCTCGTCATCAACGGCGTCGACGTCGCACCGCTGGTCGAGGCCGAGCTGGACCGCCGCTACCCCGACAAGGCGCTGTTCCGGCCGACCACCGCCGACGGGTTCCGGCAGGCGTGGGACGTCAACGAGCGGCTCTGGGCAGCCACCGTCGAACGCGCGCGCCGGCTGCCGCCGGAGCTGTTGCACGAGTCCGTCGCGCAGGAGTGGTCCTTCGTCCAGACCCTGCGGCACCTGGCCTTCGCGTCCGAGTCGTGGGTGGCCCGCGGGATCCTGGGCGACCCGAGCCCATGGCACCCGCTCTCGCTGCCGTGGGACCAGATGCGTCCACGACCGGGGGTGCCGCATGACCGGGACGCTCGGCCGTCGCTGGACGAGGCGCTCGCCCTGCGACTCGACGCCATGGCCGTGGTGCGGGGTGTGGTCGACGGCCTGACGGACGAGCAGCTGGACCGCACGACCGATCCGCTGGTGGGTCCGGGGTGGCCCGACGAGGGCGCGACGTTCCCCGTCCGCAAGTGCCTTCTCGTCGTGCTCAACGAGGAGTGGTGGCACCGCACGTACGCCGAGCGCGACCTGGCCGTGCTGGAGGCCCGGGACGGATACTGACGACGTGAGCGGAGCGGGTCCTCGCCCCCGGCGCACGTACGCGCCGGGTCGGTGGCGCTCGGTCGGGAACAGGGTGATGCTCCCGCTGGTGCGGGCCGGGCTCGTCCCGTACACGTGGATGCTGGTCACCCGCGGCCGCACCACCGGGCTGGCTCGGAAGGTGCCGGTCACACCGGTGGACCAGGATGGGCGGCGGTGGCTCGTCGCGCCGTACGGTCCCGTGGCCTGGGTGCACAACGCCCGCGCGGCCGGACGCGTGCAGCTGGCTCGGCGTCGCGACGTGCGCACGTACACGGTGCGGGAGGTGACCGACCCGCAGCAGGCCGCACGGGTCCTGCACCGCTACGTCCAGGTCGCCTCGGCCACGCGCGCCTACTTCTCCGCCGACCGGACCGACCCCGCGGACGCGTTCGTCGCCGACGTCGCGGACCATCCGGTGTTCGAGCTCACTCCGGCCTGAGCCGCAGCGGCGCCCAGAACGACCACGGCTCACCCTCCGGACCGAGAGCCCCGTACTCGCGCACCCCGTAGGGCTGGTCGGCCGGCGGGAAGGTGATCGTGCCGCCGCGCGCGACGACGGCCGCGTGGTGGGCGTCGACGTCCTGCACGGTGACGACGAGCATCCCCGTCGCGGCGCCGAGCGCGGCCGGTGACGCGAGCCCCCACTCCGGCGCCACCCGGTGGAGCATGACGACCCCGTCGGCGGTGCGGACCTCGGCGTGCACGACGACCCCGTCGTCCGCTCGGTGCAGGGGTCCCGGTTCGAGCCCGAAGACCTCGACGAGGTGCCGGTGCGCGGCCTCCAGGTCGGCGTAGACCAGGACCGCGACCCGGCGCAGCGGCTCGATGGCGGTGACCGCGGTGTCCTCCAGCACGGCGAGCAGGCGCCGGCACACGTCCTCGTCCGCGCGCTCGATCGGCTCGTCGGCGCGGGCGTCGATCAGCCGATGCAGCAGCCGCTCCATCCGGAGCACCTGGTCCTCCAGCGACGCCAGGTGGCTGCGCAGGGCGCCGTCGAGGCTCCACGTCGGGTCGTCCAGCGCGGTCGCGATGTCGTCGAGCGAGGCGCCGAACCGGCGCAGCACGCTGATCCGGTAGAGCCGCTCCACCTGCTCGCGGCGATAGACGCGGTGGCCGGCGGCGGTGCGCTCCGGGGTCAGCAGCCCGATGTCGTCGTAGTGGTGCAGCGTCCGCACGGTCAGGCCGGAGACCTCCGCGAGCTCGCCCACCCGCCAGGACGCACCGTCCATGGTCAGCGCGTGGACGAGTGGATGGCCCAGCGGTGGCCGAACGGGTCCACCAGCCAGCCGCGCTTCTCGTCGCCCTGGTCGGAGGGCTCCCGGTCGGCGGTCGCGCCGGCGGCGACCGCGGCGGCGTAGACGGCGTCGACGTCGTCCACCCCGAGCACCATCGCGGCCGTGCTGTGCCCGAGCGTGGCCGGGGCGTAGGCGCCGTAGTCGTGGAACTCGTCGGACAGGTAGAACGCGGTCGCGCCGATGCGGAGCTCCACGAACCCGATCCGGCCGTCGCCCTCGTCGCGCTCACCGGTCTCCTGCGCACCGAACGCGGTGCCGTAGAACGCGATCGCAGCCGCCGCGTCGTGCACGGTCAGGTACGGGACCAGGGTCGTCATGGTGCCTCCTCGACTCGCGCGGCGCGTCCTCGTCGCCGCTGCGCCCGACGCTAGGCCCTCACGTCACGTGAGGTGCAAGCGGGAGCCACGACGATCAGCCCGCGCTGCACGTCGGGGCGAGGTTCCCGGCGGTGCCCGTGGCCTGGAAGCCGACCTCCGTCGACTGCCCGGCGCCCACGGAGCCGTTGTAGGCCACGTTCGTCAGCTGGACCGCCCCGGTGCTCGCGCTGCGGGTGGTGTTCCAGGCGTTGGTGATCGTGGCGCCGGAGGGGAGGGTCAGGCCGACGGTCCAGCGACCGATCGCCGAGGACCCTGCAGTCACGCGGACGGTGGCGACGTACCCGCCTGTCCACTGGTTGACCGACACCGTCGCCGCGCAGCCACCGCCCGGAGGGTTGGTGGGTGTCGGGGTCGGGGTGGGCGTCGGCGTCGGTGTGCCGGTCGGCGTCGGCGCCGGTCCGTCGCTCAGGGTCGGGGTCTGCCAGTCGATCCAGTCCGCCAGCCGGCCCTGCGCCTTGCTCGCGATCCGGATGGTGCCAGGCGCGTTGCCGGTGCCCAGCAGGAACTTCTGGATGTTCTGCTGGAGCGGGGTGCGCCACTCGGCCCGGTTGGCGCAGTGGTTGCCGTCGGTCACGTCGGACCAGTACGTGAGGTTCGCCCCGGCGCCGAGGGCCTTGTAGACCTCCGCGCCGCCGAGGGCCGCCACGCTCGCGGACCGGGGTCCCAGGTTGGCGATGTGCGGGTTGTCCATGATGAACAGGCCGCGCGGCGCCACCAGCCCGACGATCTGGTGGGTGTCGACGGGGAGCCGGTTCGGGCTGCCGGTGAAGGAGCCGAACGCGTCGCCCAGCCAGGGCTGCTCGCCGTACGCGCTGCTCAGGCTCTGCGCACCCTCCCCGGGGATGCCCCGGAAGATCGGCACCCCGGCGCTGCCCGACTCGATGGGCATGGTCAGGGCGATGCGCTGGTCGAACGCCCCGACGACGAACGCGCCCTTGCCGAACCGCGAGCACCCGGTGACTCCGGTCGCGTCGGCCCGCAGGATGGTGCCGTCCGACTGCTCGATGACGTCGATGATCCGGCTGACACCCCACGCCCACGACATCAGCAGCCCGGTGCTGCTGTTCGCGCCGTAGAGCGTGTAGAACGCACCCTGCTTGTTGCTGCGCGGCGTTCCTTCCTTGCCGACGGCATACGGGTCGTAGCTGATCGTGGCCGCGCCGGCCGCCCGGATCGCGGCGGTGTCCGCCCCGAACCCCCCGAGCACGACGACCACCGGGAACGGCCCGGTGCCGGAGGGTAGCTGCACGCTCGCCGAGAAGCTCGAGCTCCGGCCCTGGTGGGAGGTGTTCACCGTGATGCTCGTCCGCGACACGGTTCCCGAGACGCTCGCCGGCTTGCCGGGCTTCTCGCCGTAGACGAACGTCTCCACCAGACGCTTGGTCAGCTCGCGCTGGCACCGCCACTCCGCCTTGGTGGCGATGCGGGTGCCGTTCAGCGCCTTGAACGGGTCGGGCAGCTTGGGGTTGGTCGGCAGCGCGCCGGCGTCGGGCAGGCTCGACGCCGGGCAGTCCGCACCCTCGTCCTCGACCGCGGCCGTGACAGCCGCAGCAGCGCTGCTCGATCTCGGCACGTCGGTGACGACGGCCGTGGTCGCGAGCGCGGCCACCGCCAGCGCGACGACGAGTGGGCGGAACGACGAGCGACCCAGGCTGTGCACCGGACTCTCCCCCTGCGGGCGGGTGTGGACCCGCCCAACGTCCGGCGCCCAGCGGGGGTCGTCGATGCGCCGAACCTTTTCAGTGCGCTCCCGGGGCGACTTTCGATAGTCCCGGCTCAGACCGGCCGGGTCGCGACGGTGAGCAGGTGCGAGCTGAGCCCGAGCAGGCTGGGCTCCGCCTCGATCACGCGCGCGGAGTCCAGCACCACCTCGCGGGCGGCGGAGTCGTCGAGCGCCGGCGCCAGCGCCTTGATCCAGTGCGCGAGCCCCTCCACGCCGACGGTCTCGGTGACCGCCAGTCCGGCCTCCGTCGCCTCGTCGGCCAGCTCCTCCGGGCGGTGGAAGTACGCGGTCGTGAACCACCGGGGGTCGCCGGTGGGGTTCTCGTGCACGCCGGTGGCCAGGTCCTGCGCGACGATCGCGCGGAACGCAGGGTCGAACAGGTAGGACTGCGCGAGCCCGTCGAACAGGGACGCGAACCGGGAGATCGCCATCGCGATCACCACCCCGCCCGGCACGACGACGCGCAGCGCCTCCCGCCAGGCGGCGAGGCGGTCGACACGGTCGGTCAGGTGGTAGAGCGGGCCGAGCAGGAGGACCGCGTCCATCGACGCGTCCGGCAGGTCGAGGGCGCGGGCGTCGCCGACGGTCGCGGAGAACCTCGCGTGACCGCCGAGCTGCTCGGTCGCCCGCGCGACGTGACCGGGCAGGAGGTCGACCAGGTGGACGGTGTGCCCGTCGTCGAGCAGCCACTCGGCGTGCACCCCGGTCGCGCCGCCGACGTCCAGCACGCGCGAGCCCGGGCGCAGGTGGCGACGCACGATCTCCTGCACGCGCGCGAGCTCGAGTCGGCCGAGGCCCTGGCGCAGACGCTGGTCCTCGTCGAAGTCGGTGTCGTAGTGCGAGTGGATCGGCGGTGGCTCCATCGCGACAACCTAGGTGTCGGCACCCGGCCCCAGCACACGAATTTCCCTCAAGCGAAGTGCGACCTCATGACCGCAGCGAACTCAGGGACTCCCGCTCGTCCGAGGCTGTCGAGTATCTCGATCGGAGTCATCCGAGGGTTGCCGGTGTCGGCACCCTGCTGCTCAATGACGCGGACCATCGTGCGCGGGTCAAGATCCTCGAGGTCGAGCAAGAACTGATCGGGGCTGACGGTGTGCAGACCGAGCCGTTCCATCGCCGGGTCAGGGAAGTCGCGCACATTGTTCGTGATGACGGCCGACGCCCCTCCGCGGACCGCGGCGGCCACGACGTGACGGTCGTGAGGGTCTCCGCCGAGCTCGATCCCCTCGACGAGCGGCTCCCAACCCTCCACGAGGGCGCCGTCGAACGCGGCGTTCATCGCATGCAACCGAGACTCGAGGCGTGATGGGTCCAGGTCCGGGCGAACACGGCTGACTGCCCCGCGCACCTCGTCCAGGATCTTGCTGGACCACAGCGGCCGGTACAGCCCTGCCTCCGCCGAGCGGAGCAAGGTGTCGCAGAGGACGTACGGGACCAGGACGTTGGCATCGAGCACCGCGGTGAAGATCACGCGACGTCGTAGGGTGCCGACCGCCGCTCATCAGCCAGGGCCGTGACGTAGTCGTCAGCAGACTCTGCGTACGCACCGTCGGCCACGGCCTGCCGGGTCATCTCTGCGAGAGTCGCGCGACGTTGGCTGCTGCGGTCTTGCCGGAAAGCAAGGACGTCGGCCAGCCTGAGCCGTCGGTGACGATTCGGCCGGTCATACGGGATCAGATGCTGGTCCAGCATCTTGACCAAGGTCGGTCGGGAGACGCCGAGCAGCTCGGCGGCTTGGCTGGTCGTCAGGACCTGGGAAACGGGAGCGACAGTGATCGCCTGTCCTGCCTCCATTGCCGCAACGACCTCGATCAGCACGTCGTGCACCTCGGACGGCAGGGCGACGCTCTCGCCGTCCGGCCCGACGAGGCGGGCGGACGGGACGTGGGAGAGCAGCCTGCCGACCACGGCCACAGAGTCGTGGTCGAGAGGCGGAAGGGTCACGGTGCTGGTCGTCACATGTTCCACCCTAGGTGAAATACGAAAGAAACGAAAGGACGACCTCAGGCGAACACGCTGCCGAGCGCCAGGACAGCGATCGAGGCGGGAGCGACGCACGCGAGGGCGGCGGTGGTGCGCGTGCGCCACGTCGGACCCCACTTCCTCCGGCTCTGCACGATCGCTACAGGCAGGGCCAGTAGCGACGGGACGACTGAGCACATGAGGAGGACCACTGCGGCGAGGTCGCCGAACGACTGCGGGTTCCGAGCACCCTGCATCGCGTAGGACGCCGCGAACGCAACCCCGCCTGCACCGAGAGCGGCCAGCGCGAGCGCGGTCCAGCCGAGGACGTCGGCCCAGGGGAATCGTCGCGTCATGCCCGGACGGTACTGCCCCAGCGTCGGTACACGACGACGGCCGTGAGCACGAGGAGCGGGAGGACCACGAGGCCCTCCGGGCGCGCTGAGTGGACCAGTGGGCTGTCGATGACGACGACATCGGCGGCCAGCAGCGGGAACGCGACCGCGTTGGCCATCCCGTGCCCGAGCACCGCGGGCCACACGCTGCCGGTGCGGTCGCGGGCGACGCCCCAGATCACCGCCATGGCGAGCACCGCGACGGTGAAGAGCGGGAGCTGCGCCGCCAGGGGCAGGTCGGTGTAGGCGTCGCCCAACGCGACGATGTACGGCACGTGCCAGACGGCCCACAGGACGCCGACCGCGAGGTGCCGGCGCAGCGCGGGCACGCCGAGCGCCGCGAGCCGCGGCTCCAGATACCCGCGCCAGCCGAGCTCCTCGAAGGCGGCGAACGTCATGCGCGCGACCAGACCCGTCGCGAAGAGCACGGCGAACCGCGATCCGGCGCCGGGTGCCACGTGCACGTGGCCCGTGAGCGCGCCGAGCATGATCGGCACCGCGAACAGCGCGGGGAAGAGCAGGAGCGCGACGACGTACCACCCGCGCTCGCGGCCCAGCCGCAGCCCGGCGTCGGCCCACCCCTCCCGCCCGATCGTGCGCAGTCCGACGGCGAGGAGCATCGGGCTCAGGACGAACAGGAGGGCGCCCGCGCTCGTGCCCGGGTCGTCCGACGCGGCCATCACCAGCCCGCCGAGCGCGGACAGGACGAGCACGCCGACTGCGTAGATCGCGACCCCGCGGCGGCTCGTGAGTCGGGTGGGTACCGTGTCGACGGCGGTCATGACTGCTCCTTCGGGCGTGGGGCATCGCCCGGCCGCCGGATGGCGGTCGGTGGGGTTCGGGGTGGCTCAGTCGGTCAGCTCGGCGAGCAGGTCCTGGGTCCAGTCGAGCTCCGCGCGCGCGTGCGCCAGGCCGTTGGCGAGGGTGGCGAGGCGCAGGCGCATCTCGAGATCGAGCGTGATGCCGGCCGCCGCGACGGCCTGCTCGCTGGCGTCCCGGGTCTGCTCGAGGACGGCGGCGAGCTCCCGTGCCTCGTCGGCCCGCTCCCGCAGCACGTCCCGGACGCGGTCCACGCCGAGCCGGCCGACGAAGAACAGCCGCACCAGGAACACCTCGCGCGACGGCACGTACTCCACCGGTGACGCGAGCCAGTCGTCGAGCTCGGCCAGCCCCGCCTCGGTGATCGCGTGCTCGCGCCGGTCCGGCTTGCCCTCCTGCGGGATCGTCGTCACGGTGACCAGGCCGTCCGCGGCCAGGTGGCCCAGCGTCCGGTAGATCTGCGCCTGGTCGGCCGGCCAGAAGTGCGCGACCGACTCCTCCATGTGCTTGCGCAGGTCGTAGCCGGACATCGGGGCGATCGACAGGAACCCGAGGACGGCGTGCTTGAGGGACATGCGTCGACCATAGGAGACTTGTCACCTATATGACAAGTCCTCTATTCGGCGATCGGCGTACTGTCGCGACGTGCAGAGGGAGTACGAGGGCGAAGGCCTGAGCGAGGGCCAGCTGGCCGCGGCGCCGCTCGAGCAGGTGCGCCGGTGGGTCGCCGAGGCCGAGGCTCGACAGGCGGATCGGGGCGATGTCGCCGAGCCGACCGCGCTGTCGTTGGCCACGGTCGACACCGACGGCCGCCCGAACGTCCGCACCGTGCTCATGCGCTTCCTCGACGAGCGCGGTCCGGGTTTCGTCACCGACCTCGGCTCGACGAAGAGCCGCGAGCTCGGCGTCACCGACGCCGTCGCTGCCTCGCTCACCTGGCCCGCGATGTACCGGGCGGTCCGGTTCCGCGGCCGCGCGGTGCCGATCGGGCGCGACGAGATCGCGACCTACTTCACCTCCCGCGCATGGGGATCACGGATCAGCGCGTGGGCGTCGGACCAGTCGCAGCCGATCGCCGACCGCACGGCCCTGGTTGCTGCGTACGAGCGGTACGCGGTCCTCTACCCGGACACCGGCTCCGTCGACGACGTGCCGGTCCCGGACAGCTGGGGCGGCTGGCGGATCGACTGCGACGAGGTCGAGCTGTGGGCGGGTCGGCGCGACCGGCTGCACGACCGGCTGGTGTTCACGCGAGTGGCCGACGGGGGCCTGGACGCGGCGGACGCCTGGACCGTGCACCGTCGCCAGCCCTGATCAGAGCCGCCGCACCATCTCGAGCTCCGGTCCGATCGAGCCGGTGAAGGTGATGCCGGACGGCACGAAGCCGGCTCGCCGGTAGGCGCCCTGCGCTCGCGCGTTGTCCTGGTGGACCCCGAGGGCGAGCTCGTCGAACCCGCGGTCGCGCGACCACCGCGCGGCCTCGTCCAGCAACCGGTCGACGACCCCGTCGCCCCGGTGCTCGGACCGGACGTAGACCCCGACGACCACCGCGCGACTGTGCTCGACCGGGAGGCCGTGGTAGTCGAGCGAGCCCGCGCGCTGCACGAGCACGGTCACCGAGCCGATCCAGGTGTCGCCGTCGACCGCCACGAGCTGCGCGACGTCGTCGCCCTCCGCCGCGCGGCTGGCGCGGTCCTGGTAGAGGGTGTCCGGCTGGGCCGCGGCGTCCTCGTAGGTCTCCAGGAACGCGATCCCGGCGTCCTCGTCGCGGAGCGCGTCGAGCCGCAGGTCACGTGCGAGCTGCCACTCGTCGGCCCGGACCCGCCGGACCGCCACCAGCGGCACCTCGCCCGACGACGACACCCCGGGTCGGTAGTCGCCGAACCGCGCCCAGGTCAGCCGGACCCGCACGAGCACGACACCGTCGTCCGACAGCGAGGCCGCGAACTGCGGGAACGCGTCGAGGTACGCCCGAGCGCACCTCTCCCGCTCGGCACCGTCAGGAAGGTCGGCGACGCCCTCGCACTGGAGCGTCGTCCCGTCGCGACCGCCGGCCACCACGGCGACCCGCGGGTCCCGACGAAGGTTCGCGATCTTGCGCGACGTCACCCTCGCGTCGAACACCAGCTCGGCGCGGTCGGTCGCAGCGATCGGCAGGTAGGCGGCCTGCGGTGCCCCGTCGGGTCCGAGCGACGAGACAACCCCGTCTCCGTGCGCGCGGACGTACTGGACGAGCCCTCGACGATCCATCGCGGCATCGTAGGGGCGCAAAGCCGTGGACCGTGATGGTTCCGGGCTGCCATCGTCGGCGGGATGGATCCTGACCTGCTCTGGGACGCCGAGACCGCCCGCCGCTACGACACCCCCGGCACCGGCATGTTCGCGCCAGAGGTGCTCGGCCCGACCGTGGACCGGCTCGTCGCGCTCGCGGACGGCGGTCGCGCGCTCGAGCTCGCCATCGGCACCGGCCGAGTGGCGGTCCCGCTGGCCGAGCGCGGCGTCCCGGTGGTCGGCATCGAGCTCTCCCCGCACATGGTCGAGCAGCTGCGCACCAAGGTCGACGACGACACGATCCCGGTGGTCCTCGGCGACATGGCGACGGTCACGGCGCCCGGCGAGTTCCGCCTCGTCTACCTGGTGTTCAACACGATCGCCAACCTGCTCACCCAGGAGGCGCAGGTCGAGTGCTTCCGCAACGCCGCGCGCCACCTGGCCCCGGGCGGCTGCTTCGTGATCGAGCTCTGGGTCCCCGAGCTGCGCAAGCTCCCGCCCGGCGTGCAGGCCACGGTCTGGCTGAACGAGCCCGGCTACATCGGCCTCGACACCTACGACGTGCTGCACCAGCGCGTGGTCTCGCACCACTTCCGGTTCGACGAGGGACGCCAGGCCACGCTCGGCCGGACGCCTCACCGCTACATCTGGCCCTCCGAGCTGGACCTGATGGCGCAGCTGGCCGGGCTGGAGCTCGAGAGCCGGCACGCCGACTGGTCCGGCGCGGAGTTCACCGAGGACTCGCGCTCGCACGTGTCGGTGTACCGGCGTGTCTGACCTCGCCCACCCGGACCCGCTGGACGACGGCACGGTCCGGCTGCGTCACCGTCACCCGACCCGCGCGGGCCGGTACGACACCGTCGTGAACGTCGCCGGGTGGCCGGCGCCGGTGAGGTCCCAGGCCCACAGGCCGACGAACGCCCCGGTGAACCCCATCGCGCGCGGGCGGCCGTCGTGGAGCTCCACGGCGTGCTCGTCGGACAGGATCGTGGCGTCCAGCGTCGGGCTGAACGGGTTCCAGCCGTCGCCGGTGTCCCGGCGGAAGCGGATGTCCGGGCCGTCGAGATCCAGGCCCAGGGTGAGCACCGGGCCGTAGAGCTTCTCCGACCGATCCTCGTAGTTGGTGACCACTCCGTGGTCGCAGACGGCGAGCCGCAGGAGCGGGTCTCCGACGTCGTTGGTCGTGACGTGCAGGAACATCCAGTTGCGGCTGTTGTAGTAGGCGGTGATCCCGGCGAGGTGCTGGAACGCACGGGGGTGGTACTCCACCGTCGCCTCGAACGAGCAGCGGGCGGCCGTGATGCGCTGCGCGAGCAGGCTCGGCCCGACGAAGCTCTGCGGGGAGCGTCCGCCGCGCAGTGTGATCCGGTCACCGGCGACCGTGAGCCAGTCGTCCGTCGCCGGTCGCCGCAGCGTCGACCACTCGGGGCCGAGCGAGCCAGCGGGTCCGTCGGGCGGCGGTGCGTCGTCGAGCAGCGCCGGCACCTCGATCTCCGGCAGGCCGGTCGCGGTGCGCGGCCAGCCGTCGTCGGTCCACGTGACGACGGCCAGCGCGGTCTCTCGGCCGAGAATGCACGGGCCGTGGCGACCGTGCGGCCGCGCGACGAGGTACGCGAGGTACCAGTCGCCGGCCTCCGTCTGCACGAGGCTGCCGTGACCGGCCTTCTGGAGCGGAAGATCGGGGTGGTCGCGCGCGGTGATCAACGGACCGTGCGGGTCGCGGACGTACGGACCGGTCAGTGTGCGCGAGCGCGCGACCCGCACCTGGTGGTCGTAGCCCGTGCCGCCGTCGGCGGTGACCAGGTAGTACCAGTCGCCGCGCCGGTACAGGTTCGGGCCCTCGATCCAGGTCCCGTCGGCGGGCAGGTCGACGAGCGCCGGTTCGCCGACGAGCGTGCGCGTGGCACGGTCGAAACGCGTGACCTCCAGCCCCGCCGACCCGCCGTGCCCGGGCCGCCAGTCGTGGACCAGGTTGAGCAGCCAGCTGTCGGGACCGTCGTGGAACAGGGACGCGTCGAACCCGCGGGCGTGCAGGAGCACCGGGTCGGACCAGGGGCCGTCGATCGAGGCGGCGGTCGTCAGGTAGTTCGGGGCGTCGGCGAACCCGTCCGTGTACGCCGACACGTTGCTGTAGACCAGGTGGAAGAGGCCGTCGACGTGGCTGAGGTTCGGCGCCCACACCCCGCCGGAGTCCGGCACGCCGGTCAGGTCGAGCAGGCGGGTGGAGTCGAGCGCGCCGCCGAGGTCGGTCCAGGTACGCAGGTCGTGGGAGACGTGCAGCCGGACCCCGGGCGACCACTCGAACGTCGACGTGGCCACGACGAAGTCGGCGCCCACGCGGACGATCGAGGGGTCGGGATGCGACCCCGGCAGGACGGGGTTGCGGATCACCGGCGGCATGCGGCTCAGTGTGGTCCTCTCGGGGACCAGCCGTCGGCACCGGAGAGATACGCGCGGACGGTGAACCCAGCGACGGCGGCTCGGTCGAGCTGCGGGCGGTCGTCCGTGACCAGCGCGCCGGGTCCGCGGTTGTGGTGCTCGGCGAACCGGGCGTCCCGCCACGACCAGCCGCCCGAGAAGTCGGCCCACGCGACCGCGCCGACGTGGTCCCCGATCCACGAGTCGCGGATGAGCACCTGCCCGATCGCGTTCGGGTCGTTGCTCGGGTGCCACGGCCGGCCCAGGAACACCGTGCCGGCGGGGGCGTCGCTGGTGAACCGCACCCGCGTGAACAGGAACCCGTAGGGGTTGTCGATCATGGTGCTCGGCGCGGTCACGTACCCGTTGTTCGTCGTCGAGCCGCGCGTGAGGGAGTGCACCTGCCCGCCCTCGAACACCGCGGTCGCGCGACCGAAGATGAAGTCGACGTCCCCCTCCACGTAGCAGTCGCGGAAGTACGCTCGCGCGACGACGGCGGCCGCCGAGCTGTTCACGTACAGGGTGTCCTGGTTGCCGAGGAACCGGACGCGGTCGAACACGAGCCGGTCCGCGCGCGTGAGGACGGCGACGGCCTGGCGGTTGGTGATCTCCGGGTGTGCGGCCTCGTCGAACAGGTTGGCGAACGTGAGGTTCCGGGCGGTGAAGTCCGCGCCGTCGAGCGTCACGCTGGCGCTCCCGGACGTGCCGTAGGGGCCGGAGCCGTCGGGCTTGGGTGTGCCGTTGGCGTTGTCGTACGCGATGACGACGTCCTGCGCGTGCCGGCCGGTGCCGACGAGCGTGAGGAACGGCTTGGTGGCGGGGACCTTGACCAGCTCGCGGTACTCGCCCGGCCGCACCGCGATGACCCACGGTTCGGTGGCGCCCGCGGGTGCCGCGTCGATGGCCGCCTGGACGCTGGTGAAGTCCCCGCGGCCGTCGGGCGCGACGGTGGCGTCGGGTCTCTCGTGCGCCGAGGCGTTCCCGCCGAGCGCGACGGTGAGGGCGGCGAAGGTGGCGAGGAACAGGCCTGTACGTCGTCGTACGTGCATCTCAACCCCTGTGAGAAAGCGCTTGCCCGGCGGCGGGACGACGCTAGGGCAGCCGGTCGAGGGGCGTCAAGAGGGCGGGCCGGTGGAGCCTCGCACCACCAGCTCGGTGGCCAGCTCCATGTGCAGCGCCTCGACCTTGTCCCGGTTCATCAGCCGGCTGAGCAGGGCGACCGCCGTGCGTCCCATCTCCTCCAGCGGCTGGCGCACGGTCGTGAGCTCGGGCGTCGTCGCCCGGCTGATGTCGATGTCGTCGAAGCCCGTCACCGACAGGTCGCGCGGGACGTCGAGCCCGCGCGCCTGGGCGGCCCGGAGCGCCCCCACGGCGATCTTGTCGTTGAAGCACACCAGTGCCGTCGGCCGCTCCGGCAGGTCCAGCAGGTGACCCGCGGCCTCGAACCCCTCCTCGAGGGTGGGCGGCACCAGCCGGATCAGCGCCGGGTCGGACAGGATGCCCGCCTGGCCCATCGCCGCGTGGTGTCCGGCGAGGCGGTCGCTGCCGGCCAGCCACTCCTGCGGGCCGGCGATCACACCGATCCGGCGGTGTCCGAGCTCGAGCAGGTGGGCCGTGACGCGCCGCGCGCCCGTCACGTGGGCGGCGGACACCGACGCGATGTCGGGGGTGGGCCGGGTGCGGGGGTCGACGACGACGAACGGGAACCCCCGTCGACGCAGGGCGAGCAGCTCCGCGGGGTCCTCGGGCGGCAGGACGAGGATCGCTCCGGCGGCCGAGCCCGCCAGGGTGGCCAGCGGGTGGCTGGACTGGGACGACTCACCGGCGTCGAGGTGGACCACCCGGTCCTGCAGGCGCAGGGTCTCGGTCACCGCGGAGACGATCAGGCCGAAGTAGTCGCTCAGCAGGTACGGACAGCGGACGAAGACCGGCCCGCTGCGGGGGATGGTGCTCCGGCGCGGCACCAGGACGGCGGGGGCCCGCGCGGCGATCGCGGCCTCGACGCGGGCGCGCGTGTCCGGCGCGACGCTGGTGTGCCCGTTGAGGACGCGCGAGACCGTGGCGATGGACACCCCGCAGTCCGCGGCGATCTGCCGCACGCTGCTGTGTGCCATGGCGTTACATCTCGTTTCATTGACAACGATGCCGTACGGGGACACGGTATGTCCGATACGAGCGAAGTGTTACAGAGTGTTTCACGGCAGCGCCGCCGTGGACAAGCCGCTCGGCAAGGAGCGCACGATGAGACGAACAGCCCTGTCCCTGCTCGCAGTCGGATCGCTGGTGGTCGGCGTCGCCGGACCGGCGTCGGCCGGTGACCGAGGGGAGCCGCAGGCGCAGGTCTGGGTGACGACGCCCGACCGCGCCGAGCTCCTGCAGCAGCGCGACCCCGTGGCCTTCGAGCGCGGCGGCAGCGACCTGACCACGATCGTGGTGGACCCGAACCAGCGCTTCCAGACCATGGACGGCTTCGGTGCGTCGATCACGGACTCGTCGGCAAGCCTGCTCTCCGCGCTCCCGGCGGCCGCGCGCGACGACGCGATGCGGTCGCTGTTCGACGCGCGCGACGGCATCGGCGTGAGCTTCCTGCGCCAGCCGGTCGGCTCGTCCGACTTCACCGCGGAGGCCGAGCACTACACATACGACGACGTCGCGCCGGGCGCCACCGACCTCCCGCTGGAGCACTTCTCGATCGCGCACGACGAGGAGCAGATCCTGCCGCTGCTGCGCGAGGCCAAGCGCCTCAACCCGGCCGTGAAGGTCATGGCCACGCCGTGGAGCCCGCCGGCCTGGATGAAGACCACGGACTCGCTCGTCGGCGGCCGGCTCAAGGACGACCCGGCGATCTACGACGCCTACGCCCGCTACCTCGTGAAGTTCGTCCAGGCGTACACGAGCGCGGGTGTCCCGATCGACTTCCTGTCCGTGCAGAACGAGCCGCAGAACCGCACGCCGGACGCCTACCCGGGCACGGACATGCCGGTCGCGCAGCAGGAGAAGGTGATCCTGGCGCTCGGTCCGCTGCTGAAGAAGGCCAGCCCGCGGACCAAGATCCTCGGCTACGACCACAACTGGCAGACGCACCCGAACGACGCGGCGAACACCCCGCCCGGCGAGGACCCCGCCACCGACTACCCGTACCAGCTGCTCTCCGGGCCGGCCGCCACGTGGATCGCCGGCACCGCGTACCACTGCTACTACGGCAACCCGAGCGACCAGACCGCGCTGCACGAGGCGTTCCCGACCAAGGGCATCTGGTTCACCGAGTGCTCCGGGTCGCACGGCCCGACGGACACCCCGGAGCAGATCTTCCGCGGCACGCTCACCTGGCACGCCCGCACGATCGCCATCGGCACCACCCGCAACTGGGCGCAGTCGGTGGTCAACTGGAACATCGCGCTGCGCGAGGACGGCACCCCGCACCTGGGCGGCTGCGGCACCTGCACCGGGCTGCTGACCATCGCCGACGACGGCACGGTCCGCACCGACGCCGAGTACTACACGATCGGCCACCTGGCGAAGTTCGTGCGGCCGGGTGCCCAGCGGATCGGGTCCACCAGCTTCGGCACCACCGGCTGGAACGGGCAGATCATGGACGTCGCGTTCCGGAACCCGGACGGCTCCACCGCCCTGGTCGTGCACAACGAGAACGACGACCCGCGCAGCTTCGCGGTCGCCGTCGGTGACCGGTCGTTCGAGTACACGCTGCCCGGCGGCGCCCTGGCCACGTTCACCTGGCCGGACTCCCGCGCGCTGCGGGACGTGCCGCGTCAGCTCGACCTGTCGGGTGCCACGGCGACCGCGTCGCTCGCCTCAGCCGACGCCGGCCTCGCCGTCGACGGTGACGCCTCGACGCGCTGGTCCAGCGGCGCCGCTCAGGTGCCCGGTCAGTCGCTGACCGTCGACCTGGGCCGGCCGACCCTGTTCCGGCAGGTCGCCGTCGACTCCGGTGACAACCTCGGCGACTTCGCCCGGGGCTACCGGGTCGAGGTCAGCACCGACGGTCGCCGCTGGCGCGAGATCGCCGAGGGGCAGGCGACCGGGCAGCTGACCACCGTGACCGTCCGCCCGACCCTCGCCCGGCACCTGCGGATCACCTCCACGGCGACCGCGGGGAGCTGGTGGAGCCTCGCGGACATCCGCCTGTACCGCTGACGGTGGTGGCGCGCACGGAGGAACCGTGCGCGCCACCCGGTCGTCAGGAGGCGCGCTCCAGGGTGACTCGATCCTCGAGGTTGCCGTGCTTGCCGGGGCCGTGGCCGTGGCCGGGCCACGTGTGACCGTCGCCGGGGCCCGAGACGCCGTTGATCGCCTCGGTGTCCCACGCGAGGCTGTAGGTCGACGCGGCGATCGCCTTGGTCATGATGCCGAGCGCGTCCCGGTTCACGTTCGACAGGGTGTCGCCCGCCTGGTGGTAGTTCGGGTCGTACGGGATCCCCACCGTGCCGCCGAAGAGAGCGACCTCGGCCGCGGTCTTCGAGCCGTCAGCACCCGTGAAGAGGCCCGACGCGGGGATGCCGTTGAGGATGAACGCCTGGTAGTCGGACCGCCCGGAGAACTGGGTGTCCACCCACGGCTGTCCCGTGGCGTCGAACCAATCGGTCAGCACGTCCTCGGTCGCCGCCGACCCCTCGGGGATCGGCACGTTGGGCGGCGCCGGGTGGGTCGACTGGTCGGCGTCGTAGACGCCGATGACGTAGTTGGGCGAGCCGACCATGTCGTAGTTGAGGTAGGTCGCGATCCGGCCGAGCTCGCCGTCCTGCGTGGCCAGCTCCTCGACGTACGCCGTCGAGCCCTCGAGACCGAGCTCCTCGGCACCCCACCACGCGAACCGCACCGTGTTGTGGTGCCGGGTGTGGGACTTGGCCAGCTGGACCGCGACCTCGAGGATCGTGGCCGACCCCGTCCCGTTGTCGTTGATGCCCGGTCCCTCCTCGACGCCGTCGAGGTGTGCTCCGAGCATGACCACGTTGTCGTCGCGGCCCTGCCGGGTCTCGGCGATGACGTTGAACGACTCCCGGGGCTCGAAGTGGAGCGAGACGTCGAGCGTGACGTTCACCGGTCCGGAGACCAGCGCGGACGCGAGAGCCTGGCCGTCCGCCTGCGTGATCCCGGCCACCGGGACGGTGACAGGGTTCCCCTCGCCCAGGGTGCCGGAGAGCTGCACGTCGGGAAGGTTGTTGTAGACGATGACGCCGTCGGCACCTGCCGATTCGGCGAGGACCGCCTTCGCGGCAAACGGGCACGTTCCTCGACCGATGAGCGCGATCTTGTCGGTGAGGGTGCCCGGCGCCCAGGAGTCGGCAGCGCAGCCGAGCGGGTCGACGGTGGACGCCACCAGGTCCCGGGTGACGCCTCCGGCAGGCGAGTTCGGCGAGAACGCCATCTGGTCGACGTCGTAGGAGGCCGGGTTCGGGGAGTTCTGCGTGAAGCTGGCGGTGTCGACCACCTCGACCTCGAACGTGAACGGGTCCCGCTCCGTGCGGTAGCCGGCCTTCTTCAGGGTGCGCTCGACATAGCGCGCGCTCGCCTCGTAGCCGGGAGTGAGCGCGGCACGGTTGCCGCCGTTCTGGTCGGCGATCCTCTGCAGGGCCTCGAGGTGCCCCACGACGTTGCGGGTGGTGACCTTCTGGGCGAACTTCTCCTCGGGTGTTCCACGACCGTGCGCCGCCGCCGGGGACGCGAGGGCCCCGGCGGCGACGATGGTGATGGACGAGACGAGTGCGACCAGTGTTCGACGTGGCGCCACAGGCGGGCCTCCTCACGTGTCGGCGCAACCCGTGGGCCACGCCGGGGCCGACCCCCTGTCGGCCGACCCCACACCAGCACATATCGGGCACGGGTGGAAGACTCAGATCCCCCGCAGCACCTCGTCGGCGAACCGCGCGGACCGCTCGCGCAGGCCCGCGATGCGGCGCCGGACGACCCCCGCGGGGTCCTCTCCCGCCTCGATGATCGTGGGCGTGCGCCTGACGTTGGCGGAGCACTCGAAGCGGGTGCAGATCAGGGTGCCGATGGTGTCGCCGTTGCGGCCGGGAGCACCGGCGCGACGGGCCACGTACATCGACACGTCCTCGGTGGCGTAGACGTCCTCGCACCACGCGCAGACCGCGCGGCGACGCTTGCCGGCGACCTCGGGCGAGCGCAGGGCGATCCCGACGAGGGCGTCCTCGACGGGCAGGACCGCGTAGGCGCGCAGGGGTGCCTTGCGGTCGATCCAGCCGAGGTAGTCGAGGCGGTCCCAGCGCAGCTCGGACAGGTCGGCGGGGAGGGTCACCTGGGCGGCCTCGCGGCGTGAGCAGTTCACGAACGACGAGCGGATGAGCTTCTCGGTCAGGGGGTCCATGGGGCTCAGGCCGACAGCGCTTTGCGCACCGTGAGCAGGAGCTGGCCGACGACGTCGTGCTGCGGCGACGTCCCCTCGCGCAGCTCGCTCCAGGCCAGGTAGAGCGAGGACCACAACGTGCCCTGCAACCAGGCAGGGGAGAGCCGCGGGTCGAGCGTGCCGTCGGCGAGCCCGCGCGCGATGGCGTCGTCGAGCGCCCGCGAGAACCCGTCCTCGTCGCCGCAGGCCTCGAGCGAGATCGTCTCGGTGAACAGCAGGGTGAGCAGGTCGCCCAGCGTGAGGCACGTCTGGCACGCCCGGAGCAGGGCGTCGAGCCCCGGACCCTCCTCGAGGCGTGCCCGGACCGCCGCGTCGCCCAGCCGGCGGCCGGCCTCCTGGGTCACCGCCGCGAGCAGGTCGGCGCGGTCGGGGAAGTACCGGTGCAGGGTGGTGCGGCCGACGTCGGCGGCGTCGGCGATCTGCCCGAGGCTGGCGCCGGGGTCCTGCGCGAGGACCCGGACAGCGGCGTCGAGGATCGCCTTGCGGGTCCGGATCCGCGTACCCGTCTCGAGCTCGACCGTCATCCCCCAAAAGTATCAGCCCGTTCCACCGGGGAACGCTGTTGACCTTTATGGAACATCAGTGTTCCACTGGAGGAATGACGGATTCCGAACCTCCGCGCGGCGAGAAGCTCCGCATCCTCCTCGGCTTCGCGCGACCGCACCGGCGCGCCCTGCTCCTGGGCCTCGTGCTCAGCCTCGCGGCGACCGCCATGGGCCTCGCGACGCCGATGGTGACCAAGTGGGTCCTCGACTCGCTGTCGACGGGGGTCAGCCTCGCGCAGCCGGTCGCGCTGCTCCTGGTGATCCTCGTGCTCGGCTCCGCGATCGGGCTCGCGCAGTGGATCCTCATGGGCACGGTGGCCGAGCGGATCGTGCTCGACGCGCGCGAGACCCTGGTCCGCCGGTTCCTGCGCGCCACGGTGCCGGCCGTCACGCGGCGCCCCGTCGGTGAGCTGGTCACGCGCACCACCTCGGACACGCTCCTGCTGCGCGAGGCGGCGTCGTCGAGCCTGGTCAGCCTGGTGAACGGCGTCGTGGCCCTCGTCGGCACCCTGATCCTCATGGCCGTGCTGGACCTGGTGCTCCTGGCCACGACCATCGGCGCGATCATCGTGGTCGGCATCCTCATGGCGCTGCTGCTGCCGGGGATCGCGACCTCCCAGCAAGCGGCGCAGGAGTCCGTCGGGCGGCTCGGCGGCACGCTCGAGGGGACGCTGCGGGCGGTCCGGACCGTGAAGTCGAGCCGCGCCGAGGAACGGCAGGGCGAGCGGATCCTGGCGGACGCGCGCGACGCCAAGGACCACTCGGTGCGCGCGGTGCGGACCACCGCCGTCGCCTGGACCATCTCGTGGGGCGGGATCCAGCTGGCGATCGTGGTGATCCTCGGGCTCGGCGCGTGGCGGGTGTCGGAGGACCTGCTGGCGGTGTCCAGCCTGGTGGCGTTCCTGCTGTACGCGTTCAACATCGTCGGACCGATCACCGAGCTGACCCAGGCCTTCACGCAGCTGCAGTCGGGCATCGCGGCCGCCGCGCGCATCCGCGAGGTGACCGAGATGGACAGCGAGCAGCCTGTGGCCTCGGCCCCGGTCGAGGACGTCCCCGACGACGCGACGCCGGTGATCGAGCTGCGGAACGTGACCGCCGCCTACGGCCCGGACGCCGAGCCGGCGGTGCGGGACGTCTCGATCACGGTGCCCCGACGGGGGCACACCGCGCTCGTCGGCCCCTCGGGTGCCGGCAAGACCACGATCTTCTCCCTGCTGCTGCGCTTCCTCGAGCCGCAGTCCGGGGAGCTGCTGCTGGACGGGCGGCCGTTCGCGGAGATCGGGCACGACCGGCTGCGCGAGCGGTTCGCGTACGTGGAGCAGGAGACGCCGATCGTGCCCGGGTCGATCCGCGACAACCTGGTGTTCAGCGCGCCCGACGCCACGGACGAGGAGCTGGACCGGGTGCTCGCGGCGGTCCGGCTGGACGGGGCGTTCGACGCGCTCCCGGAGGGGCTCGACACGTCGCTGACCTCGACGTCCGTCTCCGGTGGCCAGCGGCAGCGCATCGCCCTGGCTCGGGCGATCCTCAAGGCGCCGGAGGTGCTGCTGCTCGACGAGGCGACGGCCCAGGTGGACGGCCTCACGGAGTCGGCGATCCACGACTGCATCCGGGACCTGGCGTCGCGCGGCGCCGTCGTGACGGTCGCGCACCGGCTGTCCACGGTGCTCGACGCCGACACGATCCTCGTGATGGAGGACGGCGCCGTGCGGGCCCGCGGGACGCACGAGGAGCTGCTGGCGACCGACAGCCTGTACCGGGACCTCGTCGAGGCGCTGCGCATCGGGGTGGAGCTCCCGGGACGCGAGAGCGTGGGCGTGTAGCTCTCAAGATGCTCAGCATGCTGAGTTTTGGCACGCTGGGGGCATGGAGACCACCACGACCCGCGACCGGGTCCGCCAGGTCGCGGTCCTGCTCGGCGCGGTCGTCGCGATCGCCGGGGCGGCCGTGGGCTCGGGCGCGTTCGGCGGGCAGCCGATCGCCGAGGCCGCCGGAGGTGCCCTGTCCGCGACGGCCACCCCGCTGGCCCCCGACTCCCCGGCGTTCTCGATCTGGTCGCTGATCTACCTCGGCCTGGGTGTCTTCGCGGTCGTCCAGGCCCTGCCGCGCCAGGGCGCCGACCCGCGGCTGCGTGCTGTGTCGTGGTGGGTGCTGGCGTCCATGCTGCTCAACGCCCTGTGGATCGGGGTCGTCCAGGCCGGCTCGGTGGGCGGCAGCGTCGTGGTGATCGGAGTGCTGCTGGCCGTCCTCGCGGTGGTCTTCGTGCGGCTCGTCCGGATCGCCCACACCGGCCTGGCCGCGTCCGTGGTCACGGACCTCACCGTCGGCCTCTACCTCGGCTGGGTCAGCGTGGCGACGCTCGCCAACATCGCCGCGTTCCTGGCCGACGCGGGGGTCGGGGACCTCGGGCTGGGCGCGACGGCATGGTCCGTGATCGTGCTCGCCGCGGCGGCCGCGCTGTCGATCGCGTACGCGGTGTTCGGCCGGACGCGGCCCACGGTGATCGTGCCGATCGGGCTGGCGATGGCGTGGGGCCTGACCTGGATCGGCCTCGGCCGCACCACCGGCCCCGTGGTCGACGAGACGGTGGCTGCGGCCGCGTTCGTCGCAGCCGGCATCGCCCTGCTGGCACCTGTCGTCACGTCGATCGCCTCTCGCGCCCGGGTGGCGCGGCGCGGGACCCTGGTGTGATGGAGCTGACGTTCAGCGGCGAGATCATCCACTGGCGGGGGCCGTCGCCGTATCACTACGTCCCCGTGCCGGAAGCCGAGAGCGCTGCGATCAAGGCGGTGTCCTCGCAGGTCAGCTACGGCTGGGGGGTGATCCCGGTGCTCGCCCGGATCGACGACACCGAGTGGGAGACGTCCCTGTTCCCGAAGGACGGCCGCTACCTGGTGCCCGTCAAGGACCTGGTGCGCAAGGCCGAGTACCTCGACGTCGGCGACACCGTCACCGTCAGGCTGATCCTGGGCGGTCCGCGCTGACGCGTCTCACCACGCCAGCAGGTCGGCGACCGTGCGCGCCACCTCGGCGGGGGTGCGCTCGTCGGTCGCGATGCGGGGCATCCACGACGGTGCGTCGGCCTGGAGGCGACGTGCGGCGCGTGCGGAGCGCTCGACGTGCGCGGCCAGCTCCTCGCCGGACTCCCGCGCCGCGAGCCTCGCGTCGACCACCTCGTCGGACGCCGTGAGGAGGACGCCCGTGATCCGCGGGCTGTCGCCCATCGCGCCGGCGAGCTCGTCCGCCTCGAGGACGGAGACGGTGTTCGAGTAGATCAGCCGGCGGTAGCCGAGCTCGCGGTAGTTGGCCCAGATCGCCGTCAGGTTCCGCATGCTCAGGCGGTGCTCCCACGGCGCCGGCCACGCGAGGTCCAGGGCATCGCCCTCGACGACCGCGTGCTGCACGCCGGCGTCCCGCAGCAGCGCGTGCAGGGCGTGCGCCACCGACGACTTGCCCACGCCGGAGCGCCCACCGATCACCACCAGCTCGGAACCGTCCACGCAGTCACCATGTCAGGTGGATATCGTCGGGACCATGCCGACGACCAGCTTTCCCACCGATGCGACCGCCTGGCCGGACTTCCTGGCCACCACGGTCGACGCCCGCCTCGACCACGCCCGCGCCCTCGTCGCGCGGCTGAAGGACGGGGCGCCGCGCACGACGGTCGAGGTGCTGGACCTGTGGAACGACGCCGACGTCGCGATCGGCACCGCGTCGTCGGCGGCGCACCTGCTGGCCGAGGTGCACCCGGACGCCGACCTGCGCGTGGCCGCGGAGGAGCGGGCGCAGGCGGCCGAGGACCTGGTCACCGAACGGGGGCTGGACCACGAGCTGTGGCAGGTGCTCGCCGCGACCGACCCCGACGGGCTGGAGCCGGGCGCGCTGCGGGTGCGGGACCGGGTGCTGCGCGACTTCCGCCGCGCCGGCGTGGACCGCTCGGCGGAGGACCGGGACCGTCTGCGGGCGCTCGCCCAGCGGTGCACCGAGCTGGGCCTGGAGTTCTCCCGGAACATCCGCGACGACGTCCGGAGCATCCGGGTGCGCACCGAGCAGCTGGACGGGCTGCCCGACGACTTCCGCGCGGAGCACGCGCCTGACGAGGACGGGCTGGTCACGCTCACCACCGAGTACCCGGACCTCCTGCCGGTCCGCACGTACGCGACCGACCCCGCGGTCCGCCTCGCGCTCACCCGCGAGCACCAGCTC
Organism: Cellulomonas humilata; assembly: GCF_013359775.1. Taxonomy (GTDB): domain Bacteria; phylum Actinomycetota; class Actinomycetes; order Actinomycetales; family Cellulomonadaceae; genus Cellulomonas; species Cellulomonas humilata. The sequence goes on from NZ_JABMCI010000070.1 coordinate 197,546, forward strand.
ATCGGGTGGCCGGCCAACGAGCCGATCCTCGCCGAGCTGCTGCGCCTGCGCGCGGAGCGGGCGACCCTGCTGGGCTACCCGGACTGGCCCACGTACGACGCCGAGGTCAAGATGATCGGCTCGGGCAGCGCCATCGCGGACCTGGTCGAGCGTCTCGACGGGCTCACCGCCGAGCACGCCGCGCACGACGTGGACGTCATGCTCGCGCGGTACCGCCAGGACGTGCCTGACGCCACGGCGGTCACGGCGGCGGACAACCTGTACTACGACCAGATCATCAAGAACGAGCAGTACGACGTGGACTTCCGCGAGGTCCGTGAGTACTTCCGCTACGAGGCCGTGAAGCCGGGCGTGCTGGACGTGGTGTCGCGGCTGTTCGGGATCGTGCTCGAGCGGGTGGACGTGCCGACGTGGCACGAGGACGTCGAGGTGTACGACGTCACCGACGCCGGCCGCGCGATCGGGCGGGTGTACCTGGACATGCACCCGCGGCCCGGCAAGTTCAACCACGCCGCCCAGTTCCCGCTGGTGCCGGGCATCGCCGGCCGGTCGCTGCCCGAGGGCACGCTGGTGTGCAACTTCCCGACCGGCCTGATGGAGCACGACGACGTCCTCACGTTCTTCCACGAGCTCGGCCACCTGGTGCACGAGGTGCTCGGCGGCAACCAGCCGTGGGCGATGTTCTCCGGCGTGGCCACGGAGTGGGACTTCGTCGAGGCGCCCAGCCAGCTGCTGGAGGAGTGGGGCTGGGACGCGGGCGTGCTGGGCTCGTTCGCGACGAACGCCGACGGGGAGCCCATCCCCGCCGCGCTGGTCGAGCGGATGCGCCGCGGGGACGCGTTCGGCCGCGGCGCGTGGACCCGTCGCCAGCTCAACTACACGGCCCTGTCCTACGGGCTGCACGCCGACCCGCCCGCCGACCTGGCCACCTACACGGCCGACGTCGACGCCCGCTTCGGCCCCTACACCCCGATCCCGGAGACCCACCAGTACGCCGGGTTCGGGCACCTCGATGGGTACGGGTCGGCCTACTACACGTACCTCTGGAGCCTGGTCATCGCCAAGGACCTGCGCACCGCCTTCACCGACGGGCTCATGGACCCGGTGGTCGGCCGTCGGTACCGCGACGCGATCCTGGCGCCCGGGGGCTCGGCCGACGCCGCCGAGCTGGTCGAGCGGTTCCTCGGGCGGCCGTCGTCGTTCGACGCCTTCGAGGCGTGGCTGGCCGAGGGGACGGTCTGACCCGTGAGCCGCACCGTCCAGCTCCGCCGCTACAACCTCAAGCCCCACCTGGTCGACGAGTTCCTGGTGTGGTGGCCGTCCCTCCTGGTGCCCGCGCGGGCCGCCTACGGGTTCACCGTCGATTCCGCGTACCTGAACCGGGAGACCGCCGAGTTCACCTGGGCGGTCAGCGCCGAGGGGGACCAGGACGACTTCCGCCGGCTCGAGCAGGTGTGGATGGCGTCGCCCGAGCGGACGGTCGTGTTCGAGGGGATCGACGGGTGGAACGATTCGACGGTCATCGCGTTCGTCGAGCGGTTCGCCTGAGCGTCACTGCCCGAAGGCCGCCGCCCAGAAGTCGGTGAACACGGGCGTCGGCTGCGGTGACGTCCACGCGTCCGTGGTGAGCAGGATCGCGACCGTGTCCGTGGCGGGATCGGTCCACCAGGTCGACCCCAGGCCGCCGTCCCAGCCGTAGCTGCCGGCGTGCCGACCGTCGGGGAGGTCGGCGAGCAGCACCCCGATGCCGAGCCCCCACCCCTCACGTCCGTCGGCGTCGTGCGCGCCGCCCCGCGCGGTCAGCAGGTCCGCTCGCGGAGCCGACCGGAGGCTGGCTGCGAACCCGTGCAGGTCGGCCACCGTCGACACCAGACCGGAGGCGGCGTCGGGGAACGCCGGCGGTCGCGCCCACTGCCCGTCGACCTCGTCGTACACGTCGGTCCCCAGCCACTGCCGGCCGAACCGGCCGAGGCTCTCGGGTGGGACGTGGAAGCCGGTGTCCGCCATGCCGAGCGGGTCGAGGAGCCGCTCGGCCAGGAGCTCCGGCAGCGGGCGACCCGCGGCGCGCGCCACGAGGACGCCGAGCACCTGCGCGCCCGTGTTGTACAGCCAGCGGGCGCCCGGCTGCGCGGCGAGCGGGACGCTCCCCACGACCCGCATCCACTCGTCGGGGTCCGGTGACTGCTGCGGGGCGGGCGGACCGACCGGCAGCCCGCGCTCCGCCAGGGCGCCGAGGACTGTGCCGGGGAACGGTCCGGCGAAGTCCATGCCGAGGCCGAGCCGGAACTCGAGCACGTCCCGCACGGTGATCGGGCGGTCGGCGGGGACGGTGTCGTCGATCGGGCCGGCAGGATCGCGCAGCACGCGGCGGTCGGCCAGCTCCGGGAGCAGGGCGTCCACGGGGTCGTCCAGCCGCAGCAGCCCGTCGTCGACCAGCTGCATCGCGAGCGCCGCGACCACGGGCTTGGTCACCGACGAGATGCGGAAGATCGAGTCCGGCGCGCTGATGCCCGCGGCCCCGACGGTCACGTGCCCCGCCCGGTCGACGAGCCACGCCGCACCGTGCACCTCACCGGAACCGACCCGGGCCTCGACCGCTGTCCTCACATCCATGCGTCCACTGTGCCCGGAAGGTCCGACACGCTAGGCCGATCGGATGATTGCGGTCCGTTCGGGACGAACCGGAGGCCACGTCCGGCAGGATCCGGCTGTATCACGCGGCATGACTACTGCAGGGGGAACTGTGACACTCGCGCGCGCCGGCCGGACCTTCACCACCGTCGTGACCGCCCTGGTGGTGACGTCGCTCCTCGGGGCGGCCCCAGCGGGAGCGGGTCCCCTGGGCACTGCCGTCGAGGACGCCCCGGCGGTGACCGGCCTGTCCCCGGCCGTCGTCGCGCGCGGGAGCGCACTGACCATCGCCGGCACCGGGTTCTCCGAGACGCCGGGCGGGAACGCCGTGTCGATCAACGGCGTCCCCGCGGTCGTGACCGCGCAGACCTCGACCGCCGTCACCGTCACGGTGCCGACGACCGCGACCACGGGCCCGGTCGTCGTGCAGACGTCCACCGGCACGGCCGAGAGCCCGACCGACACCACGATCCCGCCGACGGGGTTCACCGTGGCGCAGACGCTGCCCGCGAGCCGGCTGACCTCGGGTGTGGCGTCGACCGCCCGCGTCGCCGTGGTGGACCAGGTGGCCGTGCTGACCCTGCCTCTGCAGACGACGGACCGGCTCGCCGTCCGCCTCACCGGCTCGACCTTCGGGAGCTCCACCTCGAAGGCGCGCGTGAGCATCCTGCGCCCGGACGGCACCGCGCTCGTCGCGGCCACCGGCTTCGGCAGCGCGGCGCTCTGGCTCGACGCCCGTGCCGTGCCGGCGGTGGGCACGTACACCGTGCTGATCGACCCGCAGGGAACGGCGGTGGGCGAGGTCCAGGTCGAGGCGTTCCGGGTGCCGGTCGACGCCACGGCCGACCTGGTCCCCGGCGGCTCCCCGGTGACCGTCACCACCACCGTGCCCGGACAGAACGCGGTGGCCACCGTCGCCGCGACCGCCGGGCAGACGGTCGCGTTCACCCTCTCGGCCGCGACGCTCGCCACCCCGACCGCCGCGACCGTGCGACTCGTGGGCCCGGACGGCTCGGTCGTGCTGGCGCCGGTGAGCCTGCCCAGCGCCGGGGTGTTCCTCGACGCGGTGACCCTGCCCGTGGCGGGGACGTACTCGCTGGTCGTCGACGCGGCCGGTGCTCAGACCGGTGCGGTGACCGTGCGCGCGCACGACGTGCCGACGGGCCCGGCGCAGCAGGCCTCCACCGACGGCACCCCGGTGCTGGCGAGCGCGACGACGCCGGGGCAGAACCCGGTCGTCACGTTCCCGCACACCGGCGGCCGGTTCGCGGTCGACCTGTCCGCCTCGACCTTCGGCTCGAGCACGTCGAGCGCCAGGGTGTCGGTGCTCGGCCCGGACGGCGCCACGCTCGTGGCCCCGGTCGGCTTCGGCACCGCCGGGAAGTTCCTCGACGTGCGCACCCTCGACGCCACGGGTGACGTGCGGGTGGTCGTCGATCCCGCCGGTGCCCTGCTCGGCGGCGTGACCGTGCGGGTGTGGGCGGTCCCGGCAGACCCGACCGCGGTCGCGCCGCTCGACGGCACCGCCGTCGACCTGACCACGACGACACCCGGTCAGAACGCCGCCGCGACGTTCACCGCGACGGTCGGCTCCCGCGTGAGCCTCTCGGCGCGCACGGCCGCCTCGACCGTCACGGCGCTGGTCAGCGTCGTCGGCCCCACGGGTGCGACCGTCGTCGCACCCGTCACCGCCTCGACCTCCGGGACGTTCGTCGAGCCGTTCACGATCGCGACCGCCGGCGTGCACCGGATCGTCGTCGACCCCACCGGGACCACCACCGGCACCGTCACGCTGCGCGCCTCCGCCGTGGTCGACGACACGCGCGCGCTCGCCCTGGACGGCACCGCGACGACCGTCGCGGTCCCCGTGCCCGGGTCGGTCTCCCGTCTGGTCACCCACGCCGAGGCCGGCGAGAGGCTGAGCGTCTCCCTGACCGCCAGCACGTTCGGCAGCTCGGCCGCCAAGGTCTCGGCCACCGGTCCGGGCGGCGTGGTGCTGGTGGCCGCGCGGTCGTTCAGCGCGGCAGGCACCTTCCTCGACACGTTCGCCGTGCCCGCGTCCGGGGACGTCACGCTCACGATCGACCCGGTGGGTGCGGCCGTCGGCCAGGTGGACGTCGCCGGCTGGCGGGTGCCCGCCGAGCTCGTGCTCGAGGGTGCGGTCGGTGCCGAGCCCGTCACGGTCGCCACGGGAACCCCCGGTCAGGGTGGGCGGCTCGGCTTCACCGGAGCGGTGGGTCAGAAGGTCGCGCTGCGGCTGACCGCGTCCACGTTCGGCTCGTCGACCGCGAGCGCACGGGTGTCCGTGCTGCGACCGGACGGCACGACGCTGGTCGCCGCGACCGGGTTCGGCACCGCCGGCGTCTTCGTCGACCAGCTCCAGCTGACCCTCGCCGGGCGGTACGAGGTGGTGGTCGACCCGCAGGGCACGGCCACCGGCCAGGTGGCCGTCGAGTTGGTGGACCTGGACGGGCAGGTCGTCGACGCGACCCTCGACGGGACGCCCGTGACCGTCGCCACCACCGACGCGGGCCAGAACGCCCGGATCCGCTTCGCGGGCGTGGCAGGTCAGCGCGTCGCGGTGAAGGTCACGTCCTCGAGCTACGGCTCGACGAGCACCCTGCGCCTCACGCTCACCGACGGCGCGGGGACAGTCGTCCTGCCCACCACCGGTGTGGCCACCGGGACGTTCGTCGAGCCGCGCACCCTCACGACGGACGGCGTGCACACGCTCACCGTGGACCCGCAGGGCACGGCCGTCGGCTCGGTCACGCTCGAGCTCGTCCCGGTCCCGCAGGACGACGTCGTCGCTGCGGCGGCCGACGGCACGCCGATCACGTTCACGGTGGGGACGCCGGGCCAGAACTCGATCGCCGAGCTGACCGGGACCGCCGGTCAGGTGGTGTCCCTGGTGGTCGCGGGCTCGACGTTCGGCTCGAGCACGGCGAACCTGCGTGTCAGCCTGCTGGCGCCGGACGGCACGGCGGTCGTGGCGGCCACGGGCGTCGGCTCGTCGGGCCTGTTCGTCGACGCCCGCGCCCTCCCGCAGACCGGTGTGTACCGGGTGCTCGTCGACCCGCAGGCCGCAGCGGTGGGGTCGGTGCGGGTGACCGTGCACCCCGTCCCGGACGTCGTGCCGGTGGCCCTCGTGGCCGACGGCGACCCGGTCACGCTGGTGACCGGCACGCCGGGGCAGGGCGCGGCCGCCGAGGTCGAGGGTGCTGCCGGCGGGCTGCTCGCCCTCCGGTTCACCGGCGGCACGTTCGCGAGCGCCAAGGTCAGCGTGCTGCGCCCTGACGGCACCACGCTCGTGGCAGCGACCACCCTCGGGTCGGCGCTCTTCGTGGACACGCTCGAGCTGGTGCAGCCGGGCATCTACCGCGTGGTCGTCGACCCACAGGCCGCGGCCACGGGCCAGGTGACGATCGAGGCGTTCCACGTGGACCCCGACGTCGTCGTCCCCGCGACGGCCGACGGCACGGCGACCACCGTCGCGACCACCCTCGGGCAGGACGCCCGGGTCACCTTCGACGCGGCCGCCGGGTCGCGCGCGAGCGTGCAGCTGACCGCGTCGACGTACGGCTCCTCGACCGGTAGCGCCCGCGTCTCCCTGCTCGCGCCCGACGGCACGGTCCTTGCCACTGCGACCGGCTTCGGGACCGCCGGCACCTTCGTCGAGCCGCGCGCGCTGGCGGTCTCGGGCACGTACACCGTGCTCGTGGACCCGCAGGGCGGCGCCGTCGGGTCGGTGGACGTCGCCGTGTTCGACGTGCCGGCCGACGTCGTCCAGCCGATCGAGGCGGGCGGTCCCGTGGCGGTCACGACCGTCGTGGCCCCCGGCCAGAACGTGGTCCTCGAGACCACCCTGCCCGCCGCGGTCCCCGCGCGGCTGCGGGTGTTCGACGGACCCGCCTCCGCGCGCGTGACGGTGCGGGGACCGACCGGCACGACGCTCGTCACGCGGACGGTCTCGACCTCCGGGTCCGTGCTGGCGTTCACACCGACCGTGGCCGGCACCCACACGGTCACCATCGACCCGACGGGCGTCGCGGTCGGGTCGTGGAGCGCGGAGCTGTACGGGGCGGTCGGCACCCCCGTCCTCACCGCGTACCCGTCCGAACCCTGGATCACCACGGGTGAGGTGGACGTGTACTGGAGCGTCGATGCGGCCGGGACGATCGCCGGCTACGCGGTCGCGGTCGACGCCAGCCCGACCACCGACCCCGGGACGACCGTCGAGGAGGACCTGACCACCTCCCGGCACCTGAGCCTGGCCGACGGCGAGCACTGGGTGCACGTGCGCGCGGTCCTCGCGGACGGGACGGCGAGCAACGTGGCCCACCTCCGCGTCGGCGTCGACACGGTGGCCCCCGAGCTCGGCGCGCTGCGCAGCCCGACGCATCCCGCGGGGGTCGTCTCGACGCAGCGCGACGTGACCGTGGAGTGGGACGCCCCGGACGACACGTCCGGCATCGCGGGCTACGACGTGCGCGTCACCCGCGACGAGCTGCCGCCCGCACCGCCCGTCGCGTCGCTGTTCCGGGCCCCCCTCGTCGTGGACGCCGACCACGAGGGCGTGGACACCACCGAGACGACCGCGGTGCTGCCGCTGTCGGACGACGGCGAGTGGTTCGTCCACGTGCGCGCCCAGGACCTGGCCGGCCACTGGAGCCAGTTCTCCACCTATGCGGTGGCGGTCGACTCGACGGCGCCCTCGGCCCCCGAGGTCGCGGGGTCCCACACGCAGGACGTGCCCACGAGCCAGCGGCACGTGGTCGCGACGTTCTCGGCCGCCGAGCAGGACCACGTCGAGGCGTGGGCGGCGGTGCTCGACGCGAGCCCGACGACCGTGCCGGACCCGGCGCTGGCCCGCACGGAGGCCCGACTGGCCACGACCGTGGAGCCGGGCACGTGGTGGCTGCACGTCGTCGGCAAGGACACGCTCGGTCGGTGGGGCGCGACGCGCCACGTGCGGCTGGTGGTCAGCGACGACCCCTACGTGCTCGACGTTCCGGCCGGCCGGCACCTGTGGTCCCCGACGACCGTCGTCACGACGTGCCCGGCGGGCGCGGGCGTCGGGCTCGGTGTGGTGACCGCCGACGGCCCCGCGGTCCGGGTCGCCGACCTGGTCGGCTCCGGCACCTGCTCCGGGACGTGGGACGTCACCGCGACGGCCGACGACATGCGGACCTGGCCGGACGGTGACTACCAGCTGGTGGTCGTCGACGCGACCGGCGCCGAGGTGTCCGAGCGGGTCGCGGTGACGGTCGACGCCGCCGCCACGACGACGCAGCGCCTGCAGGCCGACCACGCCGCCGGCCTGCTCACCGCCGACCAGCTGGCGCGGCTCCTGCTCCAGGCCACGATCGACCCCGTCGCGCTGCCCGAGCAGTACCGGACGGGCGCGGTCGCGGACACACCCAGCAGTGCGGACCTCGTCGGCGCCCTCACCGCCGGGGGGACGATCTCCGACGAGCTCGCCGACCTGCTCACCCCGGTCGACGAGACCCCGGTCGCCGGTCGGGCCATGCGGGGAGCGAACGTCACCGCGTGCGGCAAGGTGATCCGGTTCCTCGACATCCTGTTCGACTGCATCGCGGTGTCCGACAACTTCGTCGTCCACTACGAGTCCGACCAGGTGGGCGAGACCGAGGACGGAGGCACCTCCTCGGAGTTCGTCACGATGATCGTCGACGGCCTCGAGCGCGCGCGGCAGGTCTACCAGTCCGAGGGCTTCCGGGTCCCCGACTACAAGGTCAACGCCTACCTGTCGCAGTACATGCAGGAGGGCGCGGGGATCTCGCTGCCCCGGATCCCCCGCGCGTTCGGCCACACGCCGGCGGCGATCATCATGGACTCGGACCCGACCGAGGTCACCGAGTACCTGCCGCACCACGAGTTCTTCCACCAGGTCGAGTACCAGTACGTGTCGGCGGCGCGGGTCGCCAACCCGGTCAACAACCCGTACTGGTGGATGGAGGCGTCGGCCGAGTGGGGGGCGCACCTGGTGCAGAGCTCGGTGCCCGGGCTGACGCAGCGGTCGTCCTACGCCATCTCGCTGGACGACTTCGTCGAGCGTTCCCGGCTGCCGTTCGACGCCGGTGACCTGGCCTCCGCACGCGGCCCCGAGTACGGCGCGTTCGTCATGGCCGAGTTCCTCGACGAGCAGTACGGCGGGCCGTCCGCGGTGGAGAAGAGCTGGGCGGAGATCGACGACTGGCCGTTCGGCCGCTCGCCCGCGTCCGCGTTCGAGGAGGTCGCCAAGGGCGGCGGCGACTCCTACGCCGAGGCCATCGACGAGTTCCGGCAGAAGATGTACGCCCTCGGGTACGACGAGGGCGTCGGGTTCGTCGACGAGGACGCGCAGCCGGGCGGGATCTGGCGCAGCCGCCTCGGTGCCGACACCCGCCCGCCGACCACGACGCTGCAGCTCACGGGCACCGTCACCTCCGGGTCGGGCAGCATCCGGCTGGCCGCCGGGGGCGCCGAGTACGTCGAGGTGACCAAGCCCGCCGGCGTGACCGGCGAGCTCGACGTGTCCGTGCACGGCCCGGACGGCACCACCTACGCGTCGGTGCTCGGCGTGTCCGACTACCCGGACCTCTGCGCGGGTCCGCGTGAGGTCAGCCGCGGCGACGAGGACGGGTCGGTCTCGGTGACGCTCGACGACGCCTGCCCGACCGCGGTGCTCGTCCTCACGAACACCGGCAAGGTGCCCAGCCCCACGGTCGCCCTCATGCCCCGCGGGACCTCCGAGTTCACCTGGGACGTGGCGTTCGCGCCGCGCGGTGCGCAGCTCAGCAACGGCACGATCGACATCGGGGTCACCCGGCTCGGGTCGGTGATCCTGGACGACCTCGGCCTGCGCAGGGCCGACTCCCCGGAGACCGAGGTCCTGGCGCAAGGCTGCGCGTGCGAGGCGTGGGGGATCGGCAACCAGTGGGACCACGGCAGCGTCGACTCCCAGGGCTCGGCCAGCAACGTCACGCTCCGGTCGTTCCAGGCGGACGCCGACTCGGCCGAGATCGTCACCAGCACGGGGGACCTGCGCGTCACGCACGAGTACGAGCCCTCGTCGGACGACGACCTCTACGCCGTGAACGTGACCGTGGAACGCACGGGTGCGCTGGTGAACTCCGACCACGTGACGTACCGGCGGGCGGTCGACTTCGACGTCGCACCGACCCCGTTCGACGAGTACGTGACCTGGGCGAAGACCTCGGACGGGGACGACAGCAACGTCGTCGTGCTCACCAACGACGGCTTCGCGTACGCGGACCCGACCAGCGCGGCGACCTCCCTCGGCTCGGTGGGCTACGTGGACCGGTACGGCCCGACCGACCAGGGCGGGCTCATCGACCTCGACCTCGGGCCGGTCCGTCCCGGCTCGCCCGTCACCTTCACCCTCTACTTCGGTGTCGCTCTCGACGCCGACGAGGCGCGGGCCTCGGTCGAGGGCGTGGGTGCGGACGTCTACCTGCTCGGGGAGCCCAGCTCCGAGCTGTCCACCAACACCGCCGTGTTCGCGTTCCGCGCGGGCGACATGGGCGACGGGCCGATCGAGGCCCGGACGATGCCGCGCGGGCTACGCTCCGAGTCGCCCGCGCCCGCGCCGACCGTCGGTCGCGGGACGGCACCCGTGCAGCAGGGGGGAGGCGCTCCGTGACCGTGCGGCACCGGCTCGCCGCCGTGCTCGGCGCCGTCGCCCTCGTCGCCACGCTCGCGGGGTGCATCGACCACCCGCCGGACGCCGCGGAGCTGACGAACGAGAGCGACCAGCCCGTGGTGGTGACGTTCGAGGGGTCCGACGAGGTCGTCGAGCTGCCCGCCCGGGAGGGCCGGAGCCTGCCCGGGGACGAGTGCGTGGGGACCGGCATCGTCGTGTCCGCGCAGGACGGCACGGTGCTCGCCTCGTTCGACGGGGGCGCGTGCACCACCACGATCCTGACGGTGCACGACGACGGCGAGGTCACCGTGCACGACCGCGGGCAGGACTCCGCGCGGCCGACCCGCGACGGGTGACCGACCGGGGCGCTAGTTTCGGCTCGTGCCGCGCCGCGACGACCACTCGGTCTCCCGTCGGCTGCGACTGACCCTCGGGATCGTGGCCGTGCTGCTCGGCGCCGTGCTCGTGGTCCGGCCGTTCTCGTCGCTGGCCGTGCTGGTGGTGGTCGTCGTGGTCGGGCTGGTGGTCCTCGGGATCGACGAGCTGGCGGACGGCGACCGGTGGTCGGTGGTGCGCGGCTCGGTCTCGCTGGGTGCCGCGCTCGCGGTGGTGGTGTGGCCGGGCGTGACTATCCGCGTGCTGGCCCTGGTGGTCGCCGCGGCGATGATCGTCGACGGCGTGCTCGACCTGGCCCGTTCCCGGGGCGTGCACGGGACGGCCCGCGCCAACGCGGTGGTCGGGGGCACCACGGCGATCGTGCTCGGCCTGCTCGCGCTCGCCTGGCCGGACGTGACCGTGCTGGTGGTCGCCGTCGTGTTCGCGGTGCGGCTGGTGATCGTCGGGGTCCGCGAGATCGTGGCCGGTGTCCGCGGGCAGGACGCCGACCTCGGGCGGCTGTGGCCGCGCCGGCGGGCCCCGCGCGGTGGCTGGTGGCGGCTCACCGGCTCGGTGCTCGGGGCGCTGGTGGCGCTCGTCCTGGTGCTGGCCGGCGTGGTCGTGCAGCGCGGCGTGCCCCGGCCGGACGCGTTCTACGACCCACCCGACGACGTCCCGTCCGCCCCCGGGCAGCTGCTCCGGAGCGAGCCGTTCACCAGCGACGAGATCCCCGCGGGCGCCAGGGCGTGGCGGATCCTCTACACGACCTCCCGCGACGAGGGGCGTCCCGCGGTCGCCAGCGGGCTGGTCGTCGCGCCGGAGTCGTCAGGCCCCAGCCCCGTGATCGCGTGGGCGCACGGGACCACCGGTGTGGCGAGCGGGTGCGCGCCCTCCGTGCTGACCGACGGGCTGAGCGCCGGCGCGATGTTCGTGCAGGACGACGTCCTGGCGGAGGGCTGGGCCCTCGTCGCTCCCGACTACACGGGTCTGGGCACCGAGGGGCCGCACCCGTACCTGATCGGGCAGGGTGAGGGGCGCTCGGTGCTCGACGCGGTCCGGGCGGCGCACCAGCTCTCCGACGCCGACCTGGCCGACGAGACCGTCGTGTGGGGTCACTCGCAGGGCGGCCACGCGGCGCTGTGGACGGGGATGCTCGCGCCGTCGTACGCGCCGGAGCTGCGGATCGACGGGGTCGCCGCCCTGGCACCCGCGAGCAACCTGCCGGCGCTGGTGGACGTCGTGGAGAACGTGACCGCAGGGGAGCTGTTCGCGTCCTACGTGGTGGAGGGCTACACGGCCGAGTACCCCGACGTGAGCTTCGACGACCTGGTCCGGCCGGGCGCGCGGATCATCACGCGCGAGATGGCCCAGCGGTGCCTCGCCGAGCCCGGGGTGCTCGTCTCCGTGCTCACGTCGGTGGCCCTGGACCGGCCGATCTGGTCGGGCGACCCCAGCAGCGGCGTGTTCCTCGACCGCCTGGTCCAGAACGTGCCGTCCGGACGCATCGCGGCGCCGCTGCTGGTGGCGCAGGGGATCGACGACGCCCTCGTGACGTCCGCCGCCCAGGCGGACTACGTCGACGACCGGTGCGCGGCCGGCTACGCGGTCGACTACCGCACGTACGCCGGCCGCGGGCACGTGCCGCTGGTCGAGGCAGACTCTCCGCTGGTGCCCGAGCTCGTCGCGTGGACGTCGGACCGCTTCGCGGGCGAGCCGGCCACCGACACGTGCCCGTGAGTCAGTCGAACAGCTCGCCCAGGAATCCGCCCGGCTTCTTCTTCTTCTTGTAGTAGTCGTCGCGGTCGCCCCGATACCGGTCGTCCCGGCGGTCGTCCTCGGGGTACCTGCTGGGTGCCGGCGCCGCCTGGCGCGAGCCGTAGAACGCGGCCTCGGCGTCCGTGAGCTTCTCGAGCTCGCCGCGGTCCAGGAAGATCCCCCGGCAGCCGGTGCACTGGTCGATGGTCACGCCGTTGCGCTCGTACGCGCGCATGTCGGATCCGCACTTGGGGCAGACGAGCGGGGTCATGGGGTCTCCGTCCGGATGGGGGCTGTCCAGGGTGGAACGACCGGGACGGCCGGAGGGTTTCCTGTGCCTCGGCCGAAGGGACGACGACGCCGCGGCCCAACGGCCGATGACCGGCGCGCCGTGGGTGACCAGGCTCGGACCACGACGATCCGATCCTGACGAAGGGGGCCTCGTGCCCAGACACGCGTGGCGCATCCCGGCCGGCCTGATCCTGTTGAGCCTGGTCCCGATGCTGGCCGGCGCGATCCGGCTGGCGGAGCTGGCCGGCGGCCCGGAGGTCACGCCGGACAACGCGCGGTTCGTCACGATGCCGCTGCCGGTGGTCGTGCACATCGTGGCGGCGAGCGTGTTCTGCCTGCTCGGCGCGTTCCAGTTCCACCCCGGGCTGCGCCGCAGGCGTCCGCGGTGGCACCGGCTGGCCGGTCGCATGGTGGCCCCCGCCGGGATCCTCGCGGCGCTCGCGGGCCTGTGGATGGCGGTGTTCGCGGAGCTGCCCGCCGGGGACGGTCCGCTGCTCGAGGTGTTCCGGGTGGTGTTCGGCTCCGCGATGGTCGCGTTCCTCGTGCTCGGCGTCCTGGCCATCCGGCGCCGGGACGTCGTCACGCACAGCGCCTGGATGACCCGCGGCTACGCGATCGGCCAGGGCGCCGGCACGCAGGCCGTGCTGTTCATCCCGTGGACGCTCGCCGGGACGGTCGGCGAGACGAGCCGCGCCCTGATCATGGGCGCGGCGTGGGTGCTCAACCTCGCCGTGGCGGAGTGGATCATCCGCCGGCGTCGGCGTCCTGACCGGGCAGTCGCCCGCCCGGTCAGGACGACCGCGGTCAGCTCCGCGGCAGCGCGCCCGGCAGCGGCGGGACGACCGGCGGCAGCGCACGCTCCGGCGCCGCACGGCGTTCCGCACTACCGAGCGGCACCGTGAACGGCTGCACGTCACCGGTGCACACCGTGCCCGGCGCGGGTGTCCGGGCCCGGAGCAGGTAGGTGTCCACCGCGTCGGTCACGCACGCCGACGTGCCGTAGGCCGTGTGGCCCCAGCTGTCGCTGGACAGCAGGCGGCTGTTCGGCAGCAGGGACGAGGCCGCCACAGCACCGTCGTAGCTGGTGGCCGGGTCCCAGTAGTTGCCGACGACGAGCACGGGCGCCGCGGTACGGCGCGTGAACGGACCGGCGTACGCGTCCTCGTCGCGAACCGTCCACGTCGACGACGCGCACGGGGACGAGGCCCACGTCCACAGCGGACCGAACCCCGGGGCGACGGCGTCGGCGCGGGCGGCTGCCGGCACCCACCTCTCGGCGCGCGCGGGGTTGAGCCCGTCGGTGCACAGGACGCTCTGGAACGCCTCAGGCGAGTTGTCGTACGGGAAGCCCAGACCGAAGGCGTCGCTGCGCTGCGCGGTCGCGTGCAGCGCCTCGTACTTCTCCACCAGCGGGGCGCTCGTCGCGGTGGTGCCGCCGGCAGCGAGCAGGGTGGCGACGAGCGTCAGGTCCTGGTCGACGTAGCTGTAGCCCTCCGGCGCGTACAGGTCCCCGAGCAGGAAGCTGATGAGGGTCGCGTGGGTGAGCACGAAGACCGGCTCGCCCGTCTCGTCGACGATCGTGAGCGGCTCGGCCTTCAGCGACGCGATGATGTCGGCGTAGACGGTCTCCGGGTCGCCCAGCGCCGCCAGCGCGCAGAACTCCGGGCCTGCGGCGGTGCACCGGGCGAGGACCTCGTGGAGCGCCTTCGAGGCGGCCTCCCCGGACTTCAGCCGCTGCGTCTGCGGGATCCCGGCCGTCGCCGGCGTGCCGGCCCAGGCCACGGGGTCGAGCACGCCGTCGATGACCACGGCCCGCACCCGGTCGGGGAACAGGTTGGCGTACACGTTGCCCAGGTAGCTGCCGTAGGAGAAGCCCAGGTAGCTGAGGCGCTGGTCGCCGACGGTCCGGCGCAGGACGTCCATGTCCCGGGCCACCTCGGCGGTCGACATCGAGCCCGACAGCGGCGTGCCGGTGGTCGAGCAGGCGATGCCGAACGCCTTCGACGAGGCGATGTACGCGCCGGTCTCCGCATCCCCGACGGGGAACGGTGTGGTCAGCAGCGGGCCCAGCGCGTTCGCCTGCTCGCCCAGGTTCCGGAAGCACTGCACGTTGCTGCTGTAGTTGGTGCCGCGCGGGTCGAAGCCGACGACGTCGAACCGTTCCAGCAGCGCCGGCGACAAGAAGAACGGCGCCGCGGCGGCGATCTGCACCCCGGAGCCGCCCGGTCCGCCAGGGTTGAGGAACAGCGTCCCGAGCTTGCGCGACGGGTCGGTCGCCGGGACCTTGAGCAGCGCGACCTCGGTGGTCGCCTTGCGGGGCTGGTCGTAGTCGAGCGGCAGCTGCACGGTGCCGCACTGGGTCCGTGGCCCGAAGGCCGTCGAGCAGTCGAACCACTGCGGGTCCGGGGCGGGCACCCGGTCCACCCGGGCCGCCTCGGTCCGGCTGGTGCGGTCGGACGGTGGTGCGGCGCTCGCGCCGGTCGCTCCGAGGGTGACGACGAGGCTGAGCGCTGCGAGCAGCGTGCCCCACCTGCGGACATGGAGTCGTACGGCAGTCATGCATACCCCCTGCACGTGTGTCCGCCGGCCGCTCGCCCCCTGCGTCCGGTCCGGCCCTGGACGCGTCACACCCTGTCGGACCGCAGGGCGGCACGACAAGCCCTTGATCGCGTTATCGTCGCCGGGGCCGCGACGACGAGGGAGGTGGCCGTGACCGACTGGGGACCGCTGCCGTACCACCGCGACGTCGCCGCGCTCCTGGAGCGCGAGAACCCGGTGTCCTTCGCCTCGCTGCGCCCTGTGGCGTCCTCGGGAACGGACGAGCTCGACCAGCTGCTGCTCCGCCAGACGTACCGCGTGGACCCGGTGGGCCACCCGGAGGTGCACGCCGTGGTCCAGCGGGCCGCGGACGCGCTGGGCGTCACCGTGCCGATCGAGATCTTCGTCGACGAGGGCGGTCAGGGCAGCAACGCCGAGCTGGTGTACGTGCCGGACCGCGCGGTCCTCGTCCTGACGGGCGGCACCCTCAACCTCCTCGACGCCGACGAGCTCTGTGCCGTCGCAGGCCACGAGCTGGCGCACCACCTGCTCTGGACCGCCGACGACGGCCGGTTCCTCGCGGCTGCCCGCCTGCTGGACGCCGCCGAGTCCGACGCCCGGACGCCCTCGGAGTACCTGGAGACCGCCCGGCGCTACCGGCTGGCCACCGAGCTGTACGCGGACCGGGGCGGGATGCTGGCCTGCGGGTCGCTGACGACGGCGGTGAGCGGCCTGGTCAAGATCGTCACGGGACTGACCAAGGTCGACTCCGCCGCCTACCTGCGCCAGGCGGCCGAGGTGGACTACAGCGTCCCGAGCGCCGGCAGCACCCACCCGGAGACCGTGCTCCGCGCCTGGGCGCTCCAGGAGTGGGCCGAGCGCGGACCCGGTGCGGACGCGGCCGTCGCGGCCGCCCTCGGCCCCCAGCTCGACCTCGGGTCGCTCGACGTGCTCGGGCAGGACCGGCTGGCGGAGATCACGCGGTCGCTGGTGTGGATGCTCGTGGCCGACGATGTGGTGCGCAGCGAGGAGGCGCTCGACCTGGCGCAGCGGTTCGGGGTCGTCGTCGGCGGACCGCCGGTGCTCACCGACACGCCGTCGAACCTGGCCGCGGAGACCCGCACGTACCTTGCGGCCGTGCTGGTCGACTTCGCGACGGCCGACGACGACGGGGGTGTCGACGACCTCGGCGCCGTGCTCGCGGTCGGCCGACGGGTGGGCCTCGGCGACGAGGTGCTGCGACTCTTCACCGACGAGCTCGACCTCGGCGAGCGGGCGTTGGCCAAGGTGACGGCGGCGGCGGGCTGATGCGCGCGCTGATCGGCCGTACCGTGGCCCGCGGCGGGTTGCCCCCCGACGACGTCCTCGGCCTGCTGCTCCCGATGTTCCACACGGTGCAGTCGCTGCACGAGACCGGCCGGGTCGCCCCGCTCCGCGGGCTCGGCGCCCTCGCGCAGACCGACGACGAGCCGGTGACCGTCGACGTCACGCAGGCCGGGCCACCGCAGCGGAACCGGGCGGCGATCGCGGCCGCGGAGGTGTCGGCGGCGGTGGAGGTGGAGCACCGGGGGACCGTCGAGCGGGACCTCTCCGGTGCCTCCGGCGAGACGCGCACCTCCGCCGAGGAGGGCACCGTCCGGATCGTCGCCGGCTGGCAGCGCTGGGAGCACCTGGCCGGCCACCACGACGAGCTCACCGACATCGCCAGCCTGGGCGAGCTGTTCGTCGCCCTGGTGTGCGGGCTCGACCTGGCCGACGAGGCCGACGCGGCCCTGCTCCAGGAGCGCCGCAACAACCTGTTCGCCCTCGCCCCCGCGCTGCACCCGGTGCTGGCCACGGTCGCCAGCTCGATGATCGCGCCCGACCGCCGGCGCCGCGCCCAGGACCTCGCCGACGTCATCACGCGGCTGGAGACCTACCGCGACCAGCCCGAGGACTTCGACCTCGACCGGGTGCTCGGCGAGCGGACCGACCGCCGCGCGGCCGTGCTGGAGCACCTGCGCGACCGGCTGTTCGACGCGTCCCGCCGCAACCCGATGCTGCACTTCCGGCCCACCGGCCGGACCATCAACCTCACCGAGGCGTCCGTGCCGCTGGTGCTCGACGTGCGGCACATCCGCGCGTCGCAGCTGTTCACGTGGGGCGGTCCGGCGTCCGCGCGGCTGGTGGACGGGAAGGCCGTCGACGTCGGCTCGCTGGTCCGCTGGGACGACGCCCCCTATGCCGCGGCGGCGCTCGATGAGCTCATCTCGTCGGCCCGCCGCGACCGTGCCGAGTACGGGCGGGACCAGCTGCGCCTGGTCGTCGCGTTCCTGCGCTGGCACGACGTGAAGAACGACCCCGGCACGCCGATCGACTCGCCGCTGGTGCTCGCGCCCGTGACCCTGACCAAGCAGCGCGGGGTGCGCGACGCCTACCGGTTGCAGCTGACCGGCACGCAGGCCGAGGTCAACCCCGTGCTCCGGCACCAGCTGGACGAGCTGTTCGGGCTGCGGCTGCCGGAGACCATCGACCTCGCCGACGCCGGAGCGGTCGAACAGCTGCGGGCGAGCATCGAGAAGCAGGCACGCGCGACGCAGCCGGCGGTCGTCGTCGGCCTCGTCGACAAGCCGCGGATCGAGCTGGTCCGGCACCGGGCCCAGGTGGCGCTGCAGGCGTACCGGCGGCGCCGACCCAGCACCCGCCCGCTCTTCGGGCGTCGGCAGTACGCGTACTCCTACACGCGACCGGGCTGGAACCCGCTGGGCGTGCAGATCTTCCAGGACCGCATCCAGCGGCGGCCGATCCCGCTGTCGGTCGAGCTCGGCGACGCGCCCGCGCCGCAGCACATGGTCGAGACGTTCTCGATGCAGACGCAGGGCGACGACAACCCGTACACGTGGGACGTCGACCTGACCATGGTCACGCTGGCCAACTTCAACTACCGTACGCTCAGCCTGGTCCGCGACTACGACTCGTTGCTGGCCGAGCCGATGCCGAACGAGGCCTTCGACGAGCTGTTCTCGACGGCTCCGCGGGACGTCGCCGACCACGGCGCGACCATCCCCGTGGCCGACCGCTACCTCGTCGTCCCCGCGGACGCGTCGCAGCTGGGCGCCGTGGCGCTGGCCCGCTCCGGCGACAACTTCGTCATCCAGGGACCGCCCGGTACCGGCAAGTCGCAGACGATCACCAACCTGGTCGCCGACTTCGTGGCGCACGGCAAGCGCGTGCTGTTCGTCTGCCAGAAGCGCGCGGCCCTCGACGTGGTGCACGCGCGGCTGCGGGCGCAGGGGCTCGGCGAGATCTGCACCCTGGTGCACGACAGCCAGGAGGACAAGAAGGAGTTCGTGCACGGCCTGCGCGACACCTACGAGCGCTGGCTGGCCGACGACGAGCCGCTGGAGGCCGTCGAGGCCCGTCGGGCCGCGCTGATCGACGCGACGACCGGCGCCCTGGCCGAGGTCGGCGCGTACGAGCAGGCGCTCGGCGGGGTGCAGGACGTGCTGGAGCGGCTCATCGCACTGCGGGGGTTCCGCTGGGGCGACGACCTCACGCCCGGCGAGCAGGCGCTCCTGCCCGAGCCGGCCGACTGGGTGCCGGCCCGCCCGCTGGTCGACGCCCTCGTCGCCGCGCTGGCTCGCGCCGGCGCCGCCCCGGTGCTCGCACGGACCCCGGCCCGCCTGATCGACCCCGCGGTCCTCGACCAGCCGCGCGCCGACGCGGTCGTCGCCCAGCGGGCGCAGGACGCGGCCGCGGCCGTCGATGCGGTGCTGGCCGTCCTGGGCGACGGGGACGACCTCACCGTGGACGACGCCGACGCGGTCGGGCAGATGCACGCGGTGCTCGCGCCGCTGGTCCAGCGCGACCTCGGCTCGGCGGTCACCCCGCGCACGCCGGCCGCCCGCCGGCTCCAGGAGGCGACGGTCGCCTGGCGGGAGACCGAGGCGGTGGCGGACGCAGCCGACCGCGGTGCCTCCGGCTGGCGCGAGCCGCTCTCGGCCCCGGACGCGGCGGCCGCCCTGGAGATCGCCCGGCGCCGCGAGACGTCGGTGTGGAAGTTTCTCGACGGCGGCTGGCGCCGGGTGCGCAAGCTGGTGGACGCGGGGTTCGACGCGGGCGACCGGCAGCTCCGGCCGACCGCCACGCAGGCGCTGGAGCTCCTCGTCGCGCGCTACGACACCGCCGCCCGCGCCGACGCACTCTCGCAGGAGCTCGCCCGCGACTGGGGGCACGGCGACCTCGCGGTCCTCTCGGACCGTCTGGTGGCCATCCGGACGTACACGGGTCCGCTCGCGGTCTGGCGCACACGGTTGGCGGACACCGAGCCGGACGACGTCCTCGACCGGCTGCCGGAGCTGGTCGAGACGGTCCGGACGCACCTGACCGGGCTCGTCGCCGGAGCCGACGACCTGCCGATGAGCGCCCTGCGGGACGAGCTGCGCGGGCTCACGGGCGCCGACGGGCAGGCGCTCGTGCGCGCGGCGGCCGGCACCCTGCGGGATCTCGCGGCGGCGCCCACCGTGCTCCGCGCGCTCCGGCAGCTCGACGCGTCCCCGGACCAGCTGGAGCACGCCGTCGTCGCCGCGTCGATGCGGGAGGCCCGCGCGCAGGAGCCCGCGCTCAGCCGGCTCGACGGCGACCGGCTGGCCGACCTGCTGGACCGGGTGGCCGAGCGCGCCCCGGAGCTCCAGCGCGCCAACGCCGACGTCGTCACCGCTCGCCTGCGTGCGCAGTTCGTCGAGGCGGTCGCGCACTCGCAGCGCAGCGTGAGCGGCATGCACCTGGAGGACCGCGCGCTCAAGGCCGTCTGGATGGCTGGCCGGCGCGAGCTGGAGCACGAGTTCGGCAAGGTCCGCGCGTACAAGTCGATCCGGTACCTCGCCTCCGCCGATCCGGGGGCGGTGGTCGCGGCGATGCGACCGGTGTGGCTGATGAGCCCGTCGTCGCTGTCGGACACCCTGCCGCTGGAGACCACGTTCGACGTCGTGATCTTCGACGAGGCCAGCCAGATCCCCGTCGAGGAGGCCGTGCCGGCGCTGTTCCGCGGTGCGCAGGTGATCGTCGTCGGCGACCGGATGCAGCTGCCGCCGTCGCGGTACTTCCAGGTGGGTGCTGCGGTGACGGACGGCGACGAGGAGACCGCCGGTGTGGTGCTCGACTCCGACAGCTTCCTCGCGGTCGGGTCCGTGCGGCTGCCGTCGACCATGCTCACCTGGCACTACCGCAGCCAGTACGAGGCGCTGATCCAGTTCAGCAACTCGGCGTTCTACGAGGGCCGCCTGACGACGATCCCGGACCGCACCCTCACCCACGTCCGCGCGCGCCCCCTGGAGGTGACGGTCGGTCCCCTGCCAGCCCCGGCGGACGTCGCTGCCGCCGTCGACGGCCTGCTCGAGCGGAGCATCAGCGCGATGCGGGTGCTCGACGGCGTCTACACGCAGCGGACCAACCCGCAGGAGGCCGTCTGGATCGCGCACCTGGTGCGCGAGCTCCTGGTGCGGGGCACCGGCCAGACGCTCGGGATCGTCGCGTTCTCGGAGGCGCAGCAGTCGGAGGTCGAGCGGGCGCTGGAGCGGCTGGGCCGCGAGGACGCCGAGTTCGCCCGCCTGTACGACGCCGAGCTGACCCGCGAGGAGGACGGCCAGGTGGTCGGTCTGTTCGTGAAGAACCTCGAGAACGTGCAGGGCGACGAGCGCGACGTCATCCTCATGAGCGTCTGCTACGCCGCCGGGCCGGACGGTCGCATGCGCATGAACTTCGGACCGATCAACAACGCGGGCGGCGAGAAGCGCCTCAACGTCATCTTCAGCCGTGCCCGCCGGCACATGGTCCTGGTCAGCAGCATCGACCACACCGCGATCACCAACGTCTACAACGACGGCGCCAACACCCTGCGCGGCTTCCTGCACTACGCCGACGCGGTCTCCAACGGGGACGCCGCCGCGGCCGCCGGGGTGCTGGCGGGCCTGCGCGAACGGTCCGGACGGTCGCCGGTCGCGGTCGTCCCGCCGATCGTCGAGCAGATCGCCGACGCCGTCCGCGCGGCCGGGGTGGAGGTCGTCGCCGGCGTCGGGCAGTCGGCGTTCCGGTGCGATCTGGCCCTGCGCCCGGCTGGCGCCCCCGCCCACACCGTCGGTGTGCTGGTCGACCAGTCCGCCCGGCTCGCCGCGCACTCCCTCGACGAGCGCCGCGTCACGCAGCCGACCGCCCTGCGCTCCGGCGGCTGGCGCGTGGTGCAGGTGCTCGCGACCGAGTGGGAGGCGGACCCGGACGGCGTCGTGCGGCGGCTGGTGACGGCGGTGGGGTTGCCGGACCAGCAACGTCGCTTGCCGACCTCTGCGGTCGCCGCCGACGATGGCGAGCATGACTGAGCACACGCACGGCGAGCACTACTGGGACGAGCACTACGCGACGGTCGACCCGTCGTGGGGGACGCGCCCGAACGCGGCGCTGGTCGACGTGCTCGGCGCGCTGGCTCCGACCCCGGGCCGAGCGGTCGACCTCGGCTGCGGCCACGGCGGCGACGCCCTCTGGTTGGCGTCGCTCGGCTGGCACGTCACCGCGGTCGACGCCGCCGCGATCGCGCTCGGTCGCGTGGCGCAGGAGGCCGCGGACTCCGGGCTGTCCTCTCAGGTGACGGTCGAGCAGCACGACCTGCGTGAGTCGATGCCGACCGGCCCGTTCGACCTGGTGACCGCCACCTACCTCCACGGACCGGAGGAGTTCCCGCGCGCGGCGGTGCTGCACCGCGCGGCCCAGCTGGTCGCGCCGGGCGGACTGTTCGTGGTGATCGAGCATGCGTCGTCGGCCCCCTGGTTCTGGGACCAGCACTGGGTCTTCCCGACGCCCGCCGAGTCGCTGGCCTCGTTCGACCTCGACGACGCGTGGACCATCGAGAGGCTCGACGCCCCCCGGCGCACGGCGACCGGCCCGGACGGTCAGACCGCCGAGGTCTCCGACAATGTGATCGCGGTGCGCCGGGCGGCCTGACGTTCGGCCGCGCGAGTGAGAGCCGACGCTCCTAGCCCGCGGGATCCCTACTCTTCCCGCATGAGCCGCCGCGGTTGGTCGATCGTGCAGGTCGTCACCGTCGGGATCGCGATGGTTCCGCTGTCGGCCTTCCTCTGGTTCGAGAGCGCGCTCCTCGGACACCCGTTCATGGCGTCGCAGCCGAGTCCGACGGGCGTGGTCATCTCGCGGGTGCTGCTCGCGGTCGCGGTGCTCGTCTGGGGCGTCCCCGTCGTCGTGGCCTGGCGGCAGCTCGGTCGGCAGGCGGCGGGGATGACCGGCGCGATCATGGGGGCCGGGCTGATCTCCGGGCTCGCACTGGTGACGATCACCGGGGCGTGGTGAGCCCCAGCGCCGTGTGCCGGCCGCGGTAGATCGCGGTGCGCAGCTCGATCGACCACTCCTCGAGCGTCGGCATCCCGAGTGCGTCAGCCACCGCGAGCTCCGCCTCGATGTCGTACGGGACGCGGACGATCTGGATGCTGAACGTGTCACCGAGGGCCTCGAGGATCACGTACGACGCGGTCGTCTCGTCGAGCGGGTTGCCGACGCTGCCCACGTTCACCAGCGTCCGGCCGTGGTCGGTCTCGACGTAGGCGTCGTGGACGTCGCCGTAGAGCACGACCGTCGGCTCCGGACCCGCGCCCGTGAGCTCAGTGGTGGCGAACATCTCCGCGAACTCGTCCTCGGTGTGGTGGAAGTGCACGCGGGTGTAGACGCTGGTCGCCGACGCGTGGACCAGCCGGATCCTTCGGCCGGCGAGCGCGAGGTGGTGGCTGAGCGGGAGCGCCGCGAGCCAGGCGCGGTCGTCGCCGCTGAGCTCGTCGTGCCACCAGCGGATCGCCGGGTCCTCGTGGTCCGCCGACACCGGCAGGAAGTCGTCCCAGTTGCCGCGGATCGTGACAGCGCAGCGATCGCGCGTGCGGGCGATCGCCGCCGAGCCGCGCGGTCCCTTCCCGGCCACGTCGCCGAGGTTGAGGATCGTCGCGATCCCGCGGGCGTCGATGTCGGCCAGCACCGCGTCGAATGCGGTCAGGTTCCCGTGCACGTCGGACAGGACCGCGATACGCATGCGCCAAGGTAGCGGGGACCCCCGACCGCGACGACCGGCCCGCGCCGACCGGCCCGCGCCGACCGGCCCGCGCCGACCGGCCCGCGCCGACCGATGCTCGCTCGCGCTGGCTAGGATCCTGGATCAGGGCGAGGGGGATCCCCGAACCGTCTGCTCCGGGGCGTCGAGCTCCACCGGAGGTGCCTGTCGTGCGAAAGGTCGTCCTGTACGAGCTGGTGTCACTCGACGGCGTGGCCGAGGATCCCTCGGGATTCTTCACCACCTGGGACGACGAGCTGGACGCCAACCTCGCCGCGGTGATCGCGACGCAGGACACGGTCCTCCTCGGTCGGCGCAGCTACGAGGAGTGGGCCGGGTACTGGCCGACCAGCACGATGCAGCCGTTCGCGGACTTCATCAACGGGGTCACCAAGTACATCGCTACCTCGACACCGCTGGACCCGGGGTGGGCGCACGCGACAGCGGTCGACGGCGACCTGGTCGAGTTCGTGCACGATCTGACGAGCCGTCCGGGCGGCGACATCGGCGTGCACGCCAGCATCTCCGTCGCGCAGTCGCTGCTCGCGGCCGGCGTCGTCGACGAGCTCAGACTCGTGGTCGCGCCGACCGTCGCCGGCGGCGGACGCCGGCTGCTCGACGGGCTGCCGTCGATCCAGCTCGACACGATCCGAGCCGAGGCCTCCCCGACCGGCCACCTGCTGCTCGACTACCGCGTCACCGGGTAGCCAGAAGGCGCGCGCACCTCAGAAGGGCGGGTCACCGGAGTCAGCTCGTGGCGCTGATCGTCGACGGTGGATGAGTGCGTCGGGGGTGGTGTGGATGGGGATGGGGTGGCGGGCGTAGGTCAGTCCGTGGCGGTCGGTCCAGGTGGAGATCCCGGTGTGGTGGTTGTGGGTGACCTGCCACCAGCCCTTGGTCTTCGCTTGGTGGTGGTGTGTGCACAGTGAGTGCAGGTTCGCTTCGCAGGTCTGGTCGCCGCTTGTGGTGCGGGTGTGGTCATAGGGGGTGCGGTGGTCGATCTCGCAGCGGGTGGCGGGTTGGCGGCAGCCGGGGAAGGTGCAGGTCACGTCGCGGGCTTGCACGGTGCGGGTCAGGTCGGCGCCGGGCCGGTAGGAATGGGTGCCGACGTTGCGGGCCTGGCCGGTGGTGGGGTCGGTCAGGAGGCGGCGCCAGGTGGCGTCCTGGGCGAGCTCGCGGGCGACCTGGGCGGGGATCGGCCCGTAGGAGCCGAGCATCGCGGGCCGGTCGTCCAGGCCGGCCAGGGTGCTGGCGGCCACGGTGACCTGCAGGGCGACCCGTTGCCCGTGCCGGGTGGGCAGCGGTGTCCCGTCCGGGGTGGTCTGCCGGTCCAGGATCGAGGTGAACACGTCACTGAACGCGTCGGCGCGGCGTTGGTCGATGCTGCGGGTGTCGCCGTCGATGGCGGCGTGCCCGGCGAGGGCGTCGATCGCGGTGAATGCGGCGGTGGCGTCGGCGGCGGGCAGGTAGGCGATCAGGCGGGCCATCGCGTCGGGGGCCAGCTCCAGGAACACCCCGCGCCGCTGTCGCTCGACCAGCCGGCGTTGTTCGGCGACGGCGGGGTCGGCGGCGATCAGGGTGGCGCGCAGGTGCCGGGTCAGCTGGGGTCCGGTCAGCTCCGCGGCCCGGTCGACCGCGTCGCTCACCGCCGCGTCGACCTCATGGGCGGACAGGGCCGTGCCAGACCGGTGGATCTCGTCCAGGATCACGTCGACCTTGCGGGTGTCGATCGCCCCGGCCGTCCAGGCGTCGTTCAGGGCCGGGTGCTGTCCGGTGCCCCAGGCGCGCAGGAACACGGTCTCTGCGTGGCGTTTGGTGGACACCAGGACGCACGCGAGCTCGTCCGGGACGTGACGCAGCGCGTCCGGTGTGCGGGCTTCCAGCTCACGGACCCAGACCGCCTGCGCGGCCTGGACCATGGTCAGGACCTGCTGCCAGGCCGCCACCCCGTTGACCAACGCCGCCCCCGACACCTCCGCGACCGGCACGGAACCCAGCATCGCGACGAGCGCAGCGACATCCACACCGGGCAGAGGGAACTCCTCTACGGCACCCAGGTCCACCACACGCGCACCCGCGGGGACGGTCGGCGACACCCCGGGACGAGCACCACGCCCGGAGTCGGCCCAGACCATCGAGGGCGAGGCGGGTGTGACCAGTGGGTCATCGACCGCGCGCCACTCGAGCACTGCCGTCACCGTGACCACCGCCCGTCACCTACTCGCAGCCCGCTCGGGCTATCGAACAAGTGTACGATCCGCCACTGACATACGCCTCTAGCCCGCGCACATCGTTGGCGGAGGTCCTATCGGCCGGTCGGCTCGTCGACCGAACGCAGCACCCTGCACGGCACGCCGACGGCCACCACGCGCGGCGGGATGTCGTGCGTGACCACGCTGCCGGCACCGATCACGCTGCCCGCGCCGATGGTCACGCCAGGCAGGACGACCACGTTCGACCCGATCCACACGTCGTCCCCGATCCGCACGGGCAGGGAGAACTGCAGCCCACCGACGCGCTCCTCGGGCACGGTCGGGTGGCCGGCGGTCGAGAGGGTGACGTTCGGCGCGATCATCACGCGGTCCCCGATCACCACGGAGGCGTCGTCGACGATGGCGAGGTTGAAGTTCGCGTAGAAGTGGGACCCGATGTGCACGTGCGACCCATAGGACACGTGGAACGGCGGCTCGATCCACACACCCTCACCGACCGACCCGAGCAGCTCCTGCAACAGAGTGGTCCGCAGGGCGGCATCGCCCGGTCGGGAGCGGTTGAAGTCGTAGACCAGCTCCTTGCCGGCGACGCGCTCCGCCTCGAGCGCCTCCAGCCCGGGTCCGTAGTCCACGTACAGCCCGCCGGTCTCCATCGCAGCTCGGACGGCGTCGTACTCGTCGGTCATCTCACGCTCCTCTAGGGTGTCCCGCAGACATCATCGTCGAATCGATCCGACCACGGGACATCCTCATGAACGCGCCGTACCAGGACGCCAGCCTCACCGTCGCGGAGCGCGTCGCCGACCTCGTCGGGCGGATGACGCTCGAGGAGAAGGTCGGGCAGATGATGCAGCTCAACGCCCAGGGCGGCGTCGAGGACCTGGTGCTCAACCTGCACGTCGGGTCGATCCTGCACACGTCCCCCGAGCGGGTCCGTCAGGCGCACGAGCTCACCGCGCAGACCCGGCTGCGGATCCCGCTGCTGATCGCGGACGACTGCATCCACGGGCACTCCTTCTGGGAGGGCGCGACGATCTTCCCGACGCAGCTCGGCATGGCCGCCAGCTGGGACGCCGACCTGCTGGAGCGGGCCGCCCGGGCGACCGCGGTCGAGGTGGCCGCGACCGGCATCCACTGGACGTTCTCCCCGGTGCTCTGCATCGCCCGGGACCTGCGCTGGGGCCGCGTGAGCGAGTCGTTCGGCGAGGACCCGTTCCTCATCGGCGAGCTGTCGTCGGCCATGGTCCGCGGCTACCAGGGCGACGGGCTGTCCGACCCGACCGCGATCCTGGCGACCGCCAAGCACTTCGCCGGGTACTCCGAGACCCAGGGCGGCCGCGACGCCACCGAGGCGGACATCAGCCGCCGCAAGCTCCGCTCGTGGTTCCTGCCCCCGTTCGAGCGCGTGGCCCGCGAGGGCTGCCGGACGTTCATGCTCGGCTACCAGTCGATGGACGGCGTGCCGATCACCATCAACGACTGGCTCCTCAACGACGTGCTCCGCGGCGAGTGGGGCTACGAGGGCACGCTGATCACCGACTGGGACAACGTCGGCCGGATGGTCTGGGAGCAGCACATCCAGCCCGACTACGCGCACGCGTCGGCCGCCGCCGTGCGGGCCGGCAACGACATGGTGATGACGACGCCCGGCTTCTTCGAGGGGGCGCAGGAGGCGGTCCGCGACGGCCTTCTCGACGAGGCCGCCCTCGACGCCGCCGTCGGCCGGATCCTCACGCTGAAGTTCGAGCTGGGCCTGTTCGAGGACCCCCGCCACCCGAGCGTGGAGCGCCAGACCGAGGTGATCGGGTCCGCGGAGCACGCCGAGCTCAACCTCGAGGTGGCCCGCCGGTCCCTCGTCCTGCTCACCAACGACGGCACGCTCCCGCTCGCCGCGAGCACGAGGACCATCGCCGTCGTCGGCCCCAACGCCGACGACCAGCACACCCAGCTCGGCGACTGGGCGGGCGCCTCGGGCCAGGCCGACTGGATGCCCGACGGCCACCCGCGCGAGATGACGCAGACCGTCCTCGACGGCTTCCGCCGCCACGTCCCGGAAGGCTGGACAGTCACGCACGCGCGCGGCGCCGAGATCCTCACGCTGGGCGTCGACCCCGAGGGCGAGTACTTCCCCGACGGCCAGCCGCGCCCGCAGGTCGTGTTCCCGGCGACGCCGGACGAGTCGCTCATCGCGCAGGCCGTGGAGGCAGCCGCGGCCGCCGATGTCGTCGTCGCCGTCGTCGGTGACCGCATCGAGCTCGTCGGCGAGGGTCGGTCCACGGCCACGCTCGAGCTGGTCGGCGGACAGGTCGCCCTGCTCGACGCCCTCGCGGCGACCGGGAAGCCGCTGGTCGTCGTCGTCATCGCGAGCAAGCCGCTCGTCCTCCCGCCCAGCGCGACGAACGCCGCGGCGATCATCTGGGCCGCGAACCCCGGCATGCTCGGCGGGCAGGCGATCGCGGAGCTGGTGCTGGGGCGGATCGAGCCGTCCGGCCGCCTGCCGATCTCGTTCGCCGAGCACGTGGGCCAGCTCCCCGTGTTCTACAACCAGCTGCCCGGCCAGCACGGCACCCGGTACGCGGACCTCACGCAGCGCGTGCCGTTCGCGTTCGGCGAGGGGTTGTCGTACACCACCGTCGACTACGCGGACCTGCGCGTCCTCGAGCCCGTCCTGGGCATCGGCGACACCGTCCGCGCGCAGGTCACGCTGCACAACACAGGGGACCGTCCGTCGCGCGAGACCGTGCAGGTCTACGTGCGGGACACGGTCACGTCGGTGACCTGGGCGATCAAGGAGCTCAAGACGTATCGGCAGGTGGACGTCGCGCCGGGCGAGCGGGTGGTCGTCGACCTCGAGCTCCCGGTCGCGGACTGCACGTTGGTCGACGCGGGCGGGCGGCGGATCGTCGAGCCCGGCCAGTTCG
Organism: Cellulomonas humilata; assembly: GCF_013359775.1. Lineage (GTDB taxonomy): Bacteria > Actinomycetota > Actinomycetes > Actinomycetales > Cellulomonadaceae > Cellulomonas > Cellulomonas humilata. The sequence goes on from NZ_JABMCI010000070.1 coordinate 226,016, forward strand.
AGCTGCTGGTCGGCCCGTCGTCGCGCGACGAGGCGCTGCTGCGGGCGGGGTTCCTGGTCACGGGGACGTCTGCGTGAAGACTTCGTTCCGCTGGGCGCAACACAGTCTTCACGCAAACCGATGAGACGCGTGGCCGGAGCCGCGCTGGTGCTGGCTGGCGTCGTCGCCGGGTGCTCGGCGCCCGCAAACGGAGTGCAGGGCCGGCTCGTCGCCATCGACGACACCGGGCTGGCCGACGTCCCCCTCGAGGACGGCTGGATCGTCGCGCTGCCCGGACCGGGTGGCATCGACCGGCTCTGGCCCGACCTCGACGAGCGCGTCCCGGATGACCAGCTGCGGTACTTCCACGAGCCGCTCGACCCGGACGCGGTCACCGAGGCGGGCGGCATCGTCGCTCCGGTCGGCGGCGGAGGGCGGTTCACCCTCGACGTCCCCGCCGGACCGACGCTGCTCTGCCGGCTCGTGGACGCGGAGGTGCAGGGCTGCGCCGCCGTGGAGCTGCTCGACGGCCACGGGGTGCACGCCACGGTCGGTGAGGGCGGGTTCTTCGTGACGATCCCCGTCTGAGAGTCCGGCTCGCCGGCACCGGTGATCCAGCGCAGCATGGGCCCATGAAGACCTTCACCCTGCCCGGCACGGACATCGTCGTCCCCAACGTGGTGCTCGGCCTGATGCGCATCACCGACAAGTCCGACGAGGAGATCCGCACGCTCGTCGCCGCAGCCCGCGACGCCGGGATCACGATGATCGACCACGCCGACATCTACGGCGGGTCCATGCACGTGTGCGAGCGCCGCTACGCCGAGGCGATGCGACTGACACCGGCCGACCGCGCTGAGGTCGTCATCCAGACCAAGTGCGGGATCGTGCCGCCGGACGGGTTCGACTTCTCCTACGAGCACATCATCGAGTCGGTCGACGGTTCGCTCGACGCGCTCGGCACGGACTACGTCGACATCCTGCTGCTGCACCGCCCGGACGCGCTGGTGGAGCCCGACGAGGTGGCGCGGGCGTTCGACGAGCTCGAAGCCGCGGGCAAGGTGCGCGCGTTCGGCGTCTCCAACCAGACCCCCGGCCAGATCGCGCTGCTGAAGAAGTCGGTGCGCCAGCCGATCGTGGCCAACCAGCTCCAGCTGTCGATCACGCACGCGCCGATCATCGCCCGCGGCGTCACGGCGAACATGCAGGCCGAGGACCAGTCGATCGACCGCGACGGCGGCATCCTCGACTACTGCCGCCTGCACGACATCACCATCCAGGCGTGGTCCCCGTTCCAGGCGGGCTTCTTCACCGGGGTCTTCCTCGGTTCGGCCGACTACCCCGAGCTGAACGCCGTCATCGACCGGCTGGCCGAGAAGTACGACGTCCCGCCCATCGCGATCGCCACCGCGTGGATCACCCGGCACCCGGCGCAGATGCAGGTAGTGCTCGGCACGACGAGCCCGGACCGCGTGACCGGTGCGGCGCAGGGGTCGGACATCCGCCTGACGCGCCCGGAGTGGTACGAGCTGTTCCGCGCGGCGGGCTACATCCTCCCGTAGGCGATCCGGTCGAGCGCCCACTGACGCACCGGCAGGGCGCGCGTCGCGGCGCACGTGGAGAGCAGGGGTGCCGACGACGTCTCGACGAGCGTCACCGTGACGGGGCCGGCAGCGGAGTCCAGCCGCACGGACCAGCCGTCGTCGGTGCGCTCCTCGTGCAGCGGGGGGTACGCGTCGAGCCCGTCGTCGCGGAGCGAGGCGCGCGCGAAGTGCTGCGCGGCCTGCACCGGGTGCGAGTACGCGCTGCGTCCGCGCAGGAACCGCGGCTCCACGCGTCCGGCGAGGTAGGCGTCGGCGACCGTGACCGCGTCGCCGTCGTCGACCCAGCCGTAGTAGAGCCCGTGCGGCAGGAGCACCATCGTGCCGGCGAACCGGTCGCCGCCCAGGTGCGAGCACTCCCAGGTCTCCTCCGGGTACTCGACCGCCAGGCGGGCCGCGACCGACCGGCCGCGGACCGCGCAGCACTGGTCGTGCCGGCCGTGCGCGCACACCGCGAAGACAGGCCGGTCGGACGCGACGCCCGCCGACCCGTCGAGCGGCACGTCGAGCAGGTCTCGGGGCGCCTCCACCTGCCCCCAGCGCACGGACTCCCGGCCTGGGCGCGAGTCGACGAGCGCCCACCGGACACCGATCTGCGCTGTGCGTCGGCCTGGGCGGCGGATGGCGAGCGGCCGGATGCCGGCGTCCTCGATCCGGTGCACGAGCGCGCGCCCGAGGTCGTGCTCGAACGGCGGGTCGAGCAGGGCGTGCCGACCCCACCCCGCCTGGTTCTCGACCAGGAACCAGCGGTCGCCGTGCGAGCCGGTGGCCACGAGCGAGTCGCCGCGTGCGCGGGCGCCGTCGCTGCACGGCACCCACCCCTCGGTCACGGCGACGTCACCACCACGCCCTCGCGCAGGAGGCGCCGGACGACGACGAGCGCGCTGGCCAGGTCGAGCCCGGGCAGGGACCCGACGGCCACCGGGTCACCGGTGCGCAGGGCACGGATCGCGTCCGCGGCCTCGACTGGGAGGGACAGCACGGTGCCGCGGGCGGTGATCCGGACGCGGTCGCCCACGGTCTCGACCCGACCACCGAGCGAGGGCCGCCACCGGACGCACGTCGCCTCCGTCAGGCGGGTGATCGCGGACAGGGTGGCCAGCGGCGCCACGGGCTCCGGACGGGTGTCGCGGCCGAACCGGGCTCCGAGCCGACGAGCGGAGAGCTCCGCGGGATCGGGGGTCGACGTGAGCGCGCGGACCAGGTCGGCGACGGTCTCCTCGACGACTGCCCGGAGCTGGTCCGGGTCGGACACGTCGACGCCCAGGGGCAGGGACGCGCGCAACGACGCGGTGTCGCCGACGAGGCTGAGCAGCGTGTCGACGACGTCGGCACGCGTGTAGGCCGCCATGCCGACGGTCAGGTGGATGGACGTGTCACCCAGGGCCTTCGCGGAGTGGATCCAGCCGCGGGGGAGGTAGAGGGCGTCGCCGGGCCGGAGCACCTGGTCGATGACGGGCTCCCCGCGGCCGGCGTCGGCGACCGCGGCCTTGTGGTCCGTCCACACCTGGTCCTTCAGCGGGTCCGGGTGGACGGGCGCGTGGATGACCCAGTGCTTCTCGTTGGACACCTGGAGGACGAACACGTCGTGGGTGTCGTAGTGCGGCGAGAACCCCTGCGACGACGGGGGCGTGACGTACGCGTTGACCTGCGCCGGGTGACCGAGCTCCTCGACCAGCCGCCGCGTGAAGTCGACCAGGGGCGGCCACATCCGGTGCAGGCCCTGGAGCACGATCGTCGCGCCCGCGGCGAACTCGGCGAGCACCTTGTCGCTGGAGACCTGGTCGGACACCTCGGCGCCGAACCCGCCGGAGGACGTGAACCGTTCCGGTGCGAGCACGCTGCCCTCGTGGGCCAGCCGGACGAACGGCGTCCGCAGGCCGCGCCGGCCGACGAGCTCGTCCACGGCGGCAGGGGAGAACAGGTCCGCGAAGTCGTCGTTCGCCGCCGACAGCAGGGGCGCGCGCCCCCAGTGCTCGCGGGCGAACACCTCCGTCGGCACGTTGATGCAGCGCGAGAGCGCGGACCGGAGGACCGGTCCGCGCTCCGTCAGTGCGTCGTTCGGCACTACGCCGAGCCGTCCGCCCCGCCGTCGTGTCCACCGGGGTTGGCACCGCCGTCGGCCACACCCTCGCCCGCGGAGCCGTCGGCACCGCCGTCGTGCCCGTCGGGGTTGGCGCCACCGTCCGCGGTGCCCTCGCCGGCCGAGCCGTCCGCGCCGCCGTCGTGCCCGCCGGGGTTCGCGCCGCCGTCCGCCACGCCCTCGCCTGCGGGTGCCGGCTCGCTGGTGATGTCGTCGTCGTTGATGCTCATGGACACTCCCTCGTCTCGCAGCCGTGCAGCGGCGTCGCCGCCTTCGCGAGCGTATGCGCTTGACGAGCGGGGCGCCGCAGGAGCACTCTTCAACCAAGAGGTTGCACAACCGAGAGGTTTCACAGGTGGATCCGCTGAGCGCGACATTCGCGGCCCTCGCTGATCCGACCCGCCGAGCGATCCTCGCCCGGCTGGCCGACGGTGAGGCGACCGTGGCCGAGTTGGCGGAACCGTTCGACATGACCACGCAGGCTGTCTCCAAGCACCTCCGGGTGCTCGAGGAGGCCGGCCTGATCACCCGGGGCAGGCGCGCGCAGTGGCGGCCGAGCCGGCTCCGCGAGGACGCGCTGGACGACGCCACCGACTGGCTCGAGCACCACCGGGCGGCGTTCCGGCAGCGCTTCGACGCCCTGGACCGCGAGATCGCCGCACTTCGCAAGGACGAGGGGAACCACGATGGGAACCACTGAGCTGATCGTCGAGCCCGGCCGGCAGGACGTCGTCGTCGTGCACGACTTCGAGGCGCCGCCCGAGGTGGCTTTCCGGGCGTACACGGACCCGGAGCTGATGCCGCGCTGGAAGGGGTCGGAGCGGTTCGCGGTCGTCGTCGACGAGCACGACCTGCGGGTCGGCGGGCGGTGGCGGCTGGTGATGACCCGCGCCGACGGTACCGAGTACCCGATGCGCGGGGTCTTCCACGAGGTCACCGCGCCGCACCGCCTCGTGTCGACCTGCGAGTTCGAGCCCGGCGGACCGGGTGCCCTGCAGCTGGTCGTCGAGACGTTCGAGCCCACGCCGACCGGGTCCCGCCTGACGTCGGTGTCGCTCTTCGCCTCGGTCGAGGACCGCGACGGCTGGGTGCCGTCCGGTGGGCTCGAGTCCGGGACGCGCGCGTCGATGGGGATGCTCGACGAGGTGCTGGCGTCATGACCGACCTCGAGGTGCAGCGGGCGTTCGACGCCCCGGCCGGCGCGCTCTGGGCGGCCTGGACGGAGTCCGACGTCGTGCGCAGGTGGTGGGGACCGCAGGGGTTCACGTGCCCGGTCGCCCGGATGGACGTGCGGGTGGGCGGGATCTCGCTCGTGGCCATGCGCACGCCCGACGGGGTCGACCTCTGGAACACGTGGACCTACACCCGCATCGTCGACGGCGAGCGGCTGGAGTTCGTCAACGGGTTCAGCGATGCCGACGGTGGCTCCTACGACCCGCAGGACCTCGGCTTTCCGCCCGGCATCCCGCGCGAGGTGCCGCACGTCGTCACCGTGCGCGACGGGCTCATGACGATCGTGGAGCGCGGGTACGCCGACGCGCAGACCGCCGAGCTGTCCCGGCAGGGCCTGGAGTCGTCGCTCGAGAAGCTGGCCGCGACGTTCTAGGGGTGCTGTGCGCGCAGCGCGACGGCGATGCGCTCGACGAGCTCGGCTCGCCGCAGCGCCTCGGCGACCTCGGTCAGGATCGGGCGGACCTCGTCGGGGAACGTCGCGATGTACTCGTCGGTCGTCGTCATGTCAGGTCGGCTTCGTCGCCTTGCCGTCGAGCCACAGCTTCTCGGACTCGTCGCGGTGCACGCTGTCCGTGCCGACGTGCTTGGTGCTGATGGTCGGGCCCTTCGAGATGACGTGCCACAGCGCCATGGCGTGCCCGCGACCGAGGCCGTAGTCCTCCGCCAGCCACGTCACCACGCCGCCGGCCTTGGCGCCCGGCGCGTCGAGGCCCTTCTCGTGCGCGATCGCCACCAGCTGCCGCGGCGTGAGACCGGTCTTGTCCTCGATGGTGTCCAGGTAGGCCTGGAACGACATGGGCGTCCCCTCTCTCTCGTGGAGAACCTAGCGTGACCCGGTGACACGCGCCCTTGACGGGATGCGCGAGATGTTCGTAATGTCGCACCTCACTACTGCAAGAACGCGACAACAGAATGCACAAAGCCGTGCATCCCGGTCGCGATGAACCGCACTCATCTCGCCGTCCGCTCTCCACACCCCTCACGGGGTCGACCCCTGCAATGACGCAGGGAGAACGAGGACGTCCATGAGAACTCGGTTGAAGCACGCGATCGTGGCCGGTGCCACGATCGCGCTCGTCGCGCCCCTGGGCGTCGCGCTCGTGGCACAGGGTGCGTCCGCCGCCCCCGTGCTGCTCTCTGCGGGCAAGCCCGCCACCGCCAGCAGCTCGAACCAGACCTACGTCGCCGGCAACGTCACCGACGGGAACCAGGCCAGCTACTGGGAGTCGGTGAACAACGCGTTCCCGCAGTGGGTCCAGGTGGACCTCGGCGCCGCCGCGACGGTCACCGACGTCACCCTCAAGATCCCCGGCGGCTGGGGCGCCCGGAACGAGACAGTCACGCTCCAGGGCTCGACCGACGGGTCCAGCTTCACGACGCTCAAGGCGTCCGCGTCCTACGCGTTCACCGGCGGCAACAGCGTCGCCGTCGACGTGACCGACACCAGCGCCCGCTACGTGCGCGCCGCCGTGAGCGCCAACACCGGCTGGCCCGCCGCGCAGCTGTCCGAGGTCGAGGTGTACGGCACCTCGTCGACACCGCCGGTCGACCCGCCCGAGGGCAGCAACCTCGCACAGGGCCGCCCGATCACCGCGACCTCCGTGCAGCAGACGTACGTCGCCGGCAACGCGGTCGACGGCTCCACCGCCACCTACTGGGAGGGTGCGCCGGGTGCGTATCCGTCGAACCTCACGGTGTCGCTGGCCGCGCAGTCCACGCTGACCGGCGTCGTCGTCAAGCTCAACCCCGACGCCGCCTGGAGCACCCGGACGCAGACGTTCGCGGTCGAGGGCCGCACGGGCAGCGGCTCGTGGAGCACCCTCAAGGCTTCCGCGGCCTACGCGTTCAGCCCGTCGTCCGGGAACACCGTGACCGTCCCGGTCACCGGGTCCGCGACGGACGTCCGCCTCGTGTTCACCGCGAACACCGGCTCGTCCAACGCCCAGGTCGCCGAGCTGCAGGTGTTCGGCAGCACAACGCCGGTGCCCACAAGCCCTGACCTCCAGGTCGCGCTGACGACGAACCCGATCACGGTGACGCCGACGCAGGCGATCTCCGTCGGCGCCACGGTCCGGAACTCCGGGACAGCCGGCTCGGCCGCCACCACGGCCGTCGTCGCGATCGGTGGCACGACCGTCGGCACGATGAACGTCCCGGCGCTCGCGGCCGGTGCGCAGACCACGGTCACCGTGAACGCGGGCACCCGGGCCACCGGCACCTACCCGCTCACGGTCACGGTCGACCCGGCGAACACTGTCGCCGAGTCCGACGAGACCAACAACACGGCGACCGGCTCGGTCGTCGTGTCCTCCGGACCGGAGCCCACCGCCGCAGACCTCCAGGTCAGCCTCACGGGTACCTCGCCCGCCAGCCCGACCCCCACGGACGTCATCACCGTCACCGGCACCGCGCGCAACACCGGCACGGCCGGCTCGGCCGCGACGACCGTCGCGCTCACCCTGAACGGCACCGCCGTCGGCTCCGCGAACGTCGGGGCGCTCGCCGCCGGTGCGCAGCAGAACGTGTCCGTCAGCATCGGCACCCGGGCCGCCGGCACCTACGCGCTCGTCGCCACGATCGACCCGGCCGGGTCGATCGCCGAGTCGAACGAGAGCAACAACAGCGCCACGGCATCCCTCGTGGTGAACACGCCGGGTGGCACAGGAGAGGACCTCGCCGCCGGACGGACCGCGACGGCATCGTCGACCGAGTTCTCGTTCGTCGCCGGGAACGCGGTCGACGCCGATCCGACCACCTACTGGGAGGGCGCGGGCGGTGCGTACCCGAGCTGGCTGGCCGTGAACCTGGCGTCGCAGTCGACCCTCCAGCAGGTGGTCGTCGGCGTACCGCCGGTGGCTGCCTGGGGTGCGCGCACGCAGACGTTCTCGATCGAGGGCCGCGTCGGCACCGGGGCATGGAGCACGCTCAAGGCGTCGGCCGCCTACGCCTTCGCGCCGGCGTCGGGCAACAAGGTGACGATCCCGGTGAGCGGCTCGGCCACCGACGTCCGCCTCGCCTTCACCGCCAACACGGGTGCCGGCAACGGGCAGGTCTCGGTGCTCCAGGTGGTCGGCATCCCCGCCCCCAACCCGGACCTCACGGTCACCGCGGTCACGGCCAGCCCGGCCGCACCCGTCGAGACCGCGGCGATCACGCTCGCCGCGACCGTGCGGAACGGCGGCAACCTGGCGTCGGCCGCGACGACCGTGGACCTCACGGTCGACGGGGCTCGCGTGGACTCGGTCGCCGTGCCCGCGCTCGCGGCCGGACAGTCGACGACCGTCTCCAAGGCCATCGGCACCCGGCCCGCCGGGTCGTACACGATCGGCGCGGTCGTCGACCCCGCCAACACGGTCGTCGAGCAGAACGACGCCAACAACGCGTTCAGCAACCCGACCAAGGTGGTCGTCACCGAGGCGCCCGGCCCTGACCTGCAGGTCCTCGCCATCGCCTCCAACCCGGCCAACCCCGCGGTCGGCTCGTCGGTGTCGTTCACCGTCACCGTGAAGAACCGCGGCTCGTCGGCGGCCGCCGCCTCCACCACGCGGCTGGCAGTCGGCACCACCACCCTGAACGGCACGACCGGATCCCTGGCCTCGGGCGCCACGGCGGTCGTCCCGATCAGCGGCACGTGGACCGCGGTCACCGGCGGGGCCACGCTGACCGCCACGGCCGACGCGACGAACGCCGTCGCGGAGACCAACGAGGCCAACAACACGCTCGCCCAGTCGATCGTCGTGGGACGCGGGGCGGCCGTCCCGTACACGTCCTACGAGGCCGAGGCCGGCACCTACACCGGCACCCTGGTCGAGGCGGACGCACTGCGGACGTTCGGGCACACCAACGTCGGGACCGAGTCCTCGGGCCGCAAGTCGGTGCGCCTGACCGCGCAGGGGCAGTACGTGCAGTTCACGTCGACCAACGCCACCAACTCGATCGTGATCCGGAACTCCATCCCGGACGCGGCAGGCGGCGGCGGCCAGGAGGCGACGATCAGCCTGTACGCCAACGGCACGTTCGTGCAGAAGGTCACGCTCAGCAGCCGGCACAGCTGGCTCTACGGGACGTCGGACCAGCCCGAGGGCCTCACCAACACCCCGGGCGGCGACGCCCGCCGGCTGTTCGACGAGTCCCACGCTCTGCTCGCGCAGTCCTACCCGGCCGGCACCACGTTCCGGCTCCAGCGCGACGCCGGCGACACCGCGGCGTTCTACGTCCTCGACCTGATCGACCTCGAGCAGGTGGCGCCCGCGCTGCCCAAGCCCGCGGAGTGCACCTCGATCACGGCCTACGGGGCGGTCCCGAACGACGGCGTCGACGACACCGCTGCCCTCCAGGCGGCCGTGACGGCCGACCAGAACGGCCAGATCAGCTGCGTCTGGATCCCCGAGGGCCAGTGGCGGCAGGAGAAGAAGATCCTCACCGACGACCCGCTGAACCGCGGCACGTACAACCAGGTGGGCATCTCGAACGTGACGATCCGCGGGGCGGGCATGTGGCGCTCGCAGCTGTACTCGCTGATCGAGCCGCAGGACGCCAACACCCTCAACCACCCGCACGAGGGCAACTTCGGGTTCGACATCGACAAGAACACCCAGATCTCCGACATCGCCATCTTCGGCTCCGGCCGGATCCGCGGCGGCGACGGGAACGACGAGGGCGGCGTCGGCCTCAACGGCCGGTTCGGTGCCGGCACCGCGATCAGCAACGTGTGGATCGAGCACGCCAACGTGGGTGCCTGGGTGGGCCGCGACTACGACAACATCCCCGAGCTCTGGGGCCCCGCCGACGGGTTGCAGTTCACGGGCATGCGCATCCGCAACACCTACGCCGACGGGATCAACTTCTCCAACGGCACGCGGAGCTCGAGGGTGTTCAACTCCTCGTTCCGCACCACCGGCGACGACTCGCTGGCCATCTGGGCCAACCCGTACGTCAAGGACCGGAACCTCGACAACGCCCGCGACAACCACTTCGTGAACAACACGATCCAGCTGCCGTGGCGCGCCAACGGGATCGCCATCTACGGCGGCTCCGACCAGTCGATCGAGAACAACCTCGTCTACGACACCATGAACTACCCGGGCATCATGCTGGCGACCGACCACAGCCCCCTGCCCTTCGGCGGGACCACGCTGATCGCCAACAACGGGCTCTACCGGACCGGCGGCACGTTCTGGAACGAGGACCAGGAGTTCGGGGCCATCACCCTGTTCCCCTCCACGCTCCCGATCACCGGCGTCACCATCCGGGACACCGACATCGACGACTCCACCTATGACGGCATCCAGTTCAAGAACGGTGGCGGCGCCATGCCCGACGTCCGGATCACGAACGTGCGGATCACGAACTCCCGCAACGGGGCCGGCATCCTCGCGATGAGCGGGGTGAGCGGCAACGCGATCCTGTCCAACGTGACGTTCGCCGGGAACGCCGACGGGGACGTGGTCCGGCAGCCCGGGTCGCAGTTCACGATCACCGGCAGCTGAGCACGCACCTGAGGGCCCTCGGTCAGCCGAGGGCCCTCAGGTACGCCACGATGTCGGCGGGGGAGCTCGAGCAGCAGGCGCGAGCCCGGTTCAGGAGAGTCGCTCCCGGAGGTGCACCTCCACCAGCTCGCCCGCCGAGCTCTTGCCGATCGTCGTGCACAGGGCCTTGCGCAGGGGGAGCCAGTGCGGTCCGGTGCCCGACGGCATCAGGGTCGCGGCGAAGCCGTGCCCATCGAGCGTGCCGGTGACCTTGACCGCCTTGCGGGTACCCAGCAGCTCGGCGGAGCCGTCCAGCTCCAGGTAGGTGGCGAAGGCTCCGTCCTTCCGGATGGGCGCGGTGAACGAGGCGTCGAGGCTCATGCGCCCAGGATCTCGCGGAGCCGCACCGCGAACGCGTCCGGCTGCTCGGCGAAGCCGATGTGGTCGCCGGGGAACAGGGTCGGTTCGAGGCCGAGCAGGTCGGCCAGCGCGCGCGAGGTGCGGTCGCACAGCTGACCGGTGGACTCCTCGCCGATGCCGATCACCAGCCGCGTCGGCGCCGCCGTGAGCGCGTCGATGTTCGGCCGGAAGCGCACGGTGTGCCGGATCATGTGCACGAACTGGAAGTGCTCGTCGGCCGCTGCCTGCCCCTCGCGCGGGGAGCCGAAGAACATCTCGAACAGCTCGTCGGGCATCTGGAGGTTCCCGATGACCATGAACTGCTGCCACGCCGACCGGGTGTCGCCCGTCAGGTAGGTGGCGATCATGCGCTCGGTCTCTTCGTACAGGTCGGCGTGGTCGGGGAGCAGCTCCTCCAGGGGCGGCTCGTGCACGACCGCCGTGCGGACCAGCTCCGGGTTCCGCTCGACGAGCGCGAGCAGGCTGACGGCCCCGCCGCTGGACCCGAGCACCGTGGCGGGTCCGGCGTCGACGTGCCGGATCAGCGCGGCCAGGTCCGCGGCCCGGTCGACGGGGGTCGAGTCCTGGTCGGGGTGGTCGACCGGGCTGCGGTTGATGCCGCGGGGGTCGGTGGTCAGGACGGTGTGGTCGGTGGCCAGCAGGTCGGCGAGCGGTGCGAACGAGGTGGCGTCCATCGGGGCGCCGACGAGGACGATCAGGGGCCCGGTCCCGCGGAGCTCGTAGTGGAGCCGGGCGCCGGGGACGTCGAGGGTGGTGGCGGTGGTGAGTGTGGTCATGCCGGTAGGACTTGCGCGGCGGGGGAGAATCATCGGTCATGACGGACGTCTCCGAGATCCGCGCACAGGACTTCACCGAGCTCGTCGCGCCGCTGCGGGGTGAGCTGCACGCGCACTGCTACCGCATGCTCGGCTCGGTGCACGACGCCGACGACGCCCTGCAGGACGCGCTGCTCCGGGCCTGGCGGGCCATCGACGGGTTCGAGGGCCGGAGCTCCCTGCGTTCTTGGCTCTACCGCATCGCCACCAACACCTGCCTCGACGCGATCGCCCAGCGCGGTCGTCGCGCCCTGCCCGTCGACCTCGGCCCGTCGAGCGACCAGGCCGTCGTCGGCGACGCGCCCCAGACCGAGGTCGCGTGGCTCGGCCCCTACCCGGACGCGCGCTACGAGCAGCGGGAGTCGGTCGAGCTCGCGTTCGTCGCCGCGCTCCAGCACCTGCCCGGCAACCAGCGGGCCGCGCTCCTGCTCTTCGAGGTGCTCGGGTTCTCGGCCGCCGAGATCGCCATGTGGATGGACACGACGGTCGCGTCGGTGAACAGCGCACTGCAGCGTGCGCGGGCCACGGTCGCGGAGAAGGTGCCGGCGCGGGACCACCAGCCGGCGGCCGATGCGCGCGTCCGGGAGGTCGTGGCGGCGTACTCGTCGGCCCTCGAGCGCGGGGACGTGGACCTCCTGCTGTCCCTGGTCACCGAGGACGTCACGTGGTCGATGCCGCCGCTGCCGCACTGGTACCGGGGACGTCCCGCCGTGGGCGACTTCGCGACGACGGTCGCCTTCACGTGCGGCTCCTGGCGGCACGTTCCGACGAGCGCGAACGGCCAGCCGGCGGTCGCGTCCTACCTGCGGGCACCCGGCGAGGACGTCCATCGCGCCTGGTCGATCGACGTCCTCACGTTCCGCGGGGACCAGGTGGCTGAGCTGACCGCGTTCATCGGCCCGGAGCACTTCGAGGCGTGGGGGTTGCCTGTCACCCTGCCGTGAGCCGTCCGGGTGACGGCCGCGTCGTTCGGGCGCCGCCCGGTCCGCGTCGCTCTACCGTCGACGCGGAGGTGGGGCGGTGCTGTTCGTGATCACCTGCTGGGTGCTGCTCCCCGTGGGGGTCGTGCTGGGCGTGCGAGCGCTGCGGCGGCGTGCCCAGGCCGAGCGCCGGCTGTGGGGTCGGCGGCCGATGTCGCTCGGGGAGGAGCTGCGCTGGCTGCTCGTCCTCCTGATCCCGTGGGGTCTGTTCCTGGCGCTCGGCGCCTACGCCATCGACAAGAACTGCGTCGAGGACAGCTTCTCGATGGAGCTGGCCCCGGGCACGACCGTCGCCGAGTACTGCAGCGGGGTGCTCCGGGAACAGTTCCCGGGCACCCTGATCGCCGTGACCACGTTCTTCGCGTCGGTCGCGCTGCTCTGGACCGCCGTTGTGCTGGTGGTCCGGGCGCGCGAGCGTCGGCGTTCGTGGATCAGCTGACGCCGGGCCGCCGGCGCTCCCGCCGTGGTCGTCCGTCCGCCGGCTTCTCCAGCACGAGCCACACCACGACGGCCACGAGCAGCCACACGAGCACGCCGACCGACAGGTCCGGCCACAGGAAGACCAGCGCCACAGGAACCAGGATGCTCGGCACTCCACGGGCGAGGATCCAGCGGCGGTTCTTGCCCACCAGCAGGGCGGTGACCACACCGATCGCGCAGTAGGCCGCGACCGCGCCGCACAGCAGCGTCCGGTACTCGTCGGGCAGAGGCTCGTGGGCGTGCTCGACGGCGACCCCGAGGGCGGCGGCCAGTGCCGCGAGCGCCCCGGTCAGCAGCGCGTGCAGGAGCATGACGATCCGTGGCGCGACCGTGTGCGGCCTGAGCTGGGGGATGCCCGCGGTCCCGTGCAGCAGCCCCGCGGTCCACACCGCAGCCAGCAGGGCGAACGCACCGAGCGCGACCAGAGCCGGGTCCCGGTTCCAGGTCTCGGAGTCGGCGGCGGCGTCGATGATCTGGATGAGGCCCTCGCCCAGCACGATGATGACGAACAGGCCGAGGCGCTCCGCGAGGTGCTCCTCGTCGGTGTGGGTGCCCTGGAGCACGAAGGGCCGGCCACCCCCGGGACCGCCCCGCCTTCCGCCCTGCCCGCGCTCCAGGCGCTCCTCGGCGTTCTGCATCGTGCGCGTGGCCGAGGCAAGAAGCAGCACGACGAGGTCGATGGCGATCCCGACCACCCACAGCCAGTACTTCAGCGGCGCGTCCACCCACAGGGAGACGAGCCACGGCACCGCCCCGAGCCCGTACTGCGCCAGCGGCCAGTCGAGCAGCACCTTCCCCCGCGCGATGACCGCACCGGAGAACCAGCGCAGCGCGACGTACGCGATGACGAACGCGTTGGACCGTGACCCGTGGATGCCCGGCACCGACGCCGCCATCACGGCGAGCCCGAGCATCGCGGTGATCAGGACGCCGGTGCGCGCGTCGTCGCCCGCGATGTTCCCGTACACCGCGAAGCCGGCCCAGGAGATCCAGAACGCCAGGTAGAGGACGGCGTACAGGCCGAGGGTGGTGGGCTCGGTGTCCTCGTGCAGCAGGTGGGCCAGCTGGCCGACGCCTGCGACGACCACCAGGTCGAAGAACAGCTCCTTCCAGGTGGCGTGCCGCTCGATGGTCGCGACGGGCTCGGATGCCATGCGGTCAGTAGACCGCACCCGAGGCGGCGCCCGCCCGCCCCCTGGCAGGGGACGGGCGGGCGCCCGGTCGATCAGTGCGTGCCGCAGGTGGCCGTCAGGCCGGTACCGCTGCCGTTGGCGATGAAGCCCGCGGTGGTGGTGCCACCGGCGGGAACTGCGCTGTTCCACGCAGCACTGGTGATGGTGTTGGCACCCGACAGGGAGCCGTTCCACGCCTGGGTCAGGCTCGCGCCCGCGACGGACGTGTGCCAGCCGGTCAGTGCGGTCGAGCCGGCCGTGATCGTGACCTCACCGACGAACGCGCCGGGCCAGGCGTTGACCACCTTCACCGTCGCCGTGCACGCGCCGGTCCCGCCGGTCGGGGTCGGGGTCGGCGTCGGCGTGACCGTCGGCGTCGGCGTCGGGGTGGGCGTCACCGTGGGGGTGGGCGTCGGCGTCGGGGTGACCGTGGGGGTCGGCGTCGGAGTGGGAGTCGTCGTGCCCCCGCCGATGTTGATGTCGCTGCACAGGTAGTACGGCTGGTCGAGGTGGCTGGCCTGCCAGATCGTGTAGAGGACCGCACGGCCGCTGCGGCCGGACAGGTTCACGTCGGTCTGGTAGAGCCCGGTGGTGCCGTAGCGGCCGGTCTCCTTGACCAGGTCGAGGTCGTCCCAGCCGAGCGCCTCGGTGGTCGGGTCGAAGCCCGCCTTCGAGACGTAGATGCGCAGGTAGTCGGCACCGTGCTTGGCGCCGTCGGTCAGGGTCAGGGTGAACGACGTCGGGACACCCTTGGCCACCCACGGGCCGACCGCGTCGAGGGCGTCGTAGCGCGGCGACTGCGTGCGGCCGCCGGAGCACAGCTGACCGTTCGGGATGACCGCCTGGTGGTTGCCGCCCACGTTCTCGCGGTAGAGCCCGTTCCAGTTCCACATGGCGTTCGGGTCGGCCTTCCAGGCCTGCCAGCACATGGGGTCCTTCTGCTCCATGGTGGGGTCGAGGTGGTTGCTGCCCCAACGCTCCCAACAGCCGTAGTTGCGGGTGGGTGGGTCGGTGACCGACCCGTGGGCGGACGCAGGCTGCGAGGTGATGACCGCAGCACCCAGCGCCAGGACCACCGCGAGGAGCGCGGTGGCCAGAGTGCGAGGTCGTGCTCGGACAGACATGGGTTCCCCTTCTCGAAGACGTCGTCGTTGACCCCCCGGAAGCGCCCTCGCCAGCAACCGTGTCGCTGACGGGGCGACGGGGGCGTCCGTCCACCCTCACGACACCGGGCCGGGGTGACCAGGCGCCGAAGCGATTCACACGCGCGTCAGCAGCCAGTCCAACGCGTCGGAGGCCGCACCCAGCACCGACACGTGCCCGTCACCGGGGCGCAGCCACAGCTCCGCCGACGGGATCCGCTGGGCCAGCCACCGGCTGTGCGCCGCCGGCACCACGCGGTCCGCCTCACCGTGCAGGAGCAGGACCGGGGCGGTGATGTCTGCGGGGTCGAACCCCCAGGGCGCGACGTAGGCCAGGTCGTCGTCGACCATCCCGCCGATGCCGTCCTTCTGCGCCTCGCCGGCGATCTGCGCGAGCCAGCCCCAGACGCCGTCGAGGGCCGCGTGGTCGGAGGGCGTGAACATCTCCGGGTCGTACTCGCCGGTGGTCAGCTCGCGTTCGAGGGCGTCGCGGCCGTCGATGGCGGCGTGCAGCTCCGCGGTGCCGGTGGGGTTGATGCCGGCGAGCCAGTCGAGACCGTCGGCCGGGTAGGGCGCGAGGCCCGACCCGCTCACCGCCGCGACGACCCGGTCACCGAGGAGCGCGGCGCAGGCGAGCGCGTGCGGACCGCCGCCCGAGTGGCCGAGGACCGCGAACCGGTCGATGCCGAGCGCGTCCACGATCGCCTCCACATCGGTGGCAGCCGAGGCGATGTCCCGGCCGGGGTGCGGGGTGGAGCCGCCGTAGCCGGGCCGGTCGTACGAGACCCAGCGGATGGCCGAGCTCAGGGGCAGCAGCGGCTCCGGGGGCGTGCCCACGTTCGGGGTGCCGTGGTGCCAGACGACGGTGAGTCGTGGCTCGTCGACGGGGACGTCGTAGGCGCGCAGCGTGCGGCCGTCGGGTGCGCTGACCTCGATCATCGCCCGAGCCTAGGACGGTTGTGCCAGACCCCGGCGCCCGACACCATCGGCACGTGATCCACATCGACGTCGCCGAGCGCCGGGCACGGCTGGCTCGTCGGCACGTGGTGGCGCCGCCGTTCCGGGTGGGTTCGGTCGAGGCTGCCGCGGAGGCCATGGTGTGCCTGCACGGCACCGACCCCACGGGGCTCTACCTGTCCGCGTGGGCGCGGATGGACGACTTCACGGTGCCGGACCTCGACCGGGCGCTCTACGACGACCGCACGCTGGTCAAGCACCTGGCGATGCGGCGCACCCTGTTCGCGGTCACGCGCGAGCTGCTGCCGGTCGTGCAGGCGGCGTCGAGCAACCGCGTGGCGGGCGTCGAGCGGCGGCGGCTCGAGAAGGAGGTCCGGGAGGCGGGGCTGGTCGAGGACGCGGAGCGCTGGTTCGACGAGGTCACGACCGCAGCGGTCGCGGGCCTCGCCGACGGGCCCCTGACCGCGGCGCAGCTGCGCGAGCGGGAACCGCTGCTGGAGGGCGCCATCGCGTACGGGCACGGGAAGTCGTGGGCGGGATCGTTCGCGGTGGTGTCGCGCGTGATGACCTGCCTGCAGGCCGCCGGGACGATCGTCCGGGCCGGCAACCTCGGCTCGTGGACCAGCTCACGGCCCACCTGGGCGCTCGCCAGCGACTGGCTCGGTGCGGAGATCCCGGCCGTCCCCGAGGACGTCGCCCGGGCGCAGCTGGTCGAGCGGTGGCTGCGCCGGTTCGGTCCGGGGACCACGCTCGACGTGAAGTGGTGGCTGGGCTCGACGCTCACCGCCGTGCGGCGGGCGCTGCGGGACGTCGGCGCGGTCGAGGTCGCGCTCGACGGCGGGACCGGCTGGGTCATGCCCGACGACGTCGACCCCGTCGGGCCGGTGGAGCCCTGGGTCGCCCTGCTGCCCGCTCTCGACCCGACGACGATGGGGTGGTCCGAGCGCGACTGGTACCTCGGGCCGTACCGGGCGCAGGTGTTCGACTCGGTGGGAAACGGGGGCGCGACCGTCTGGGTGGACGGGCGGATCGTCGGCGGCTGGTCGACGAGGGACGGGGCCGTCGACCTGGTCCTGCTCGAGGACGTCGGTGCTGACGCCCGCGCCGCCCTGGACGCCGAGGCCGACCGGCTCACCGCGTGGCTGCACGGCACGCCGGTCATGCCCCGGTTCCCCGCCCCGCTGGTCACCCCACCCCGGCGACCGCCTGCTGGATGAGGGCCGCGACCTCGTCGGGGTGGCTGATCATCGCGACGTGCGAGCTGTCGATCTCGACGGTCGTCGAGCCGGCGCGGGCGGCCATCGCACGCTCGGCGGCCGGCGGGATGACCCGGTCCGACGACGCGACCAGGTACCAGGACGGGAGCGTCTTCCACGCGGGCGGCCCGGAGGGCTCCCCGAGGGTCGCGAGCGCGGCGGGCCGCTGGGAGACGGCCATCACGGCGCCCACCTCCGGGGGCAGGTCCTGGCAGAAGGTCTGCGGGAAGATGTCGACGTTGAGGTAGGCGTCGGCGTTGCCCTCCCCGGCGTCCGGGAACGGGCGCACCGTGATGACCTGCGTGAGGTCCGGCGGCGGACCGTCGGCGCCGAGGGCCGTCGCGGCACCTGCTGCCTCTCCCTCCTCGAGCGCGAACGCCGCGATGTAGACGAGGGCCTTCACGTTGTCGGCGCCCACGGCCGCGTTGGTGATGACCGCGCCGCCGTAGGAGTGGCCGACGAGGATGACGGGACCCTCGATCGTCGACACGAAGGACCGGACGTAGGCCGCGTCCCCGGACACGCTGCGCAGGGGGTTGGCGGGCGCGTACGCGGAGATCCCGGCTGCGCTCAGGCGGCTGATGACGCCTCCCCAGCCAGAGGCGTCGGCGAATGCTCCGTGGATCAGGACGACGGTGGGGCTCATGGTCGGTTCCCTTCGGGCGACGGCGGGTGAGGCCAGTCTCCGGACGGGCGTGCCCGGATCGGTGGCCCCTGCGTGCACCGATCTGGTCCGGCCGTGCACGATCTGTCGTGAGACGGCAGGTGCCAGGGACGGGTCCTCGACCGTACGGTTGCTCACAACCGCGATGCCCGACTTGTGAGGTTCCGGTATGAGCCTGGTCCTACGGTCCGACGACCTGCCGCCCGACGACCGCATCGAGATCATCCACGACGCCATCTGGGCCGGGGTGCTGCCCGTCGAGATCGACTACGACCGGCCGGGACCGCAGATCGAGGTGCTCTGCAAGGTCGCGCAGGCGGGGCCGGTGAACTTCTCGTCCGCCCGGTCCACACCGACGATGCTGCGGCGGACCCCGGCCCTGGCGCGGCAGGACCACGACCCGACCGTCTTCCTCGCGGTGCAGGTGTCGGGCACGACGATGGTCGCGCAGGGTGACCACCAGGCCGTGCTGCGCGCGGGCGACATGGTGGTCTACGAGAGCACCCGGCCGTACACCGTGCTCAACACCGACCGCACCGAGCTGCACTACTTCCAGGTCCCTCGCAGCGCGCTCGCGCTCGCGGACGGGGCGCTCGCCGCGGTGACCGGGCTACGGATCGGGCCGGACAACAACGCGCTCGCGGCCGTGGTCGCGCCGTACTTCGACTCGCTCGGGAGCACCGACGTCCTCGACGACCCGACCGCCGCGGCCCTCGTCGCCGGGCCGAGCATCGACCTGCTCCGCGCGCTCATCGCCACCCACGTCGCCGACCCCGGGCTCGCTGCCGCACCGCTGCACGGGTCGCTCGTCCTGCGCGTCCAGGAGTACGTCCGCGCGCACCTGGCCGACCGGGGCCTGTCGGCCGCGACGATCGCCGCGGCGCACCACGTCTCCGTCCGGCACCTCTACGCGGAGCTGGCGCGTGCCGGGATCCGGCTGGGGGACTGGATCCGGACCGCCCGTCTCGAGGCGTGCCGACGAGACCTGCGCGACCCCGCGTCCGCGCACCTCACCGCCGCGACCGTCGGGGCTCGCTGGGGGTTCGCCGACGCCTCGCACTTCGGACGGCTGTTCCGGGACGCGTTCGGCACGACCCCGCGGGAGTGGCGGCTCGCCGGGCCCGCGGGGGTGGCCTGACCTGGGCGAATCCTCCGTCCGAGGGGTGCCGTGGGAGGATCGTCCGTTGTCCCACGACGAGAGGACGAGGATGAGCGGTCTGTCGGGCACCCCGCGAGCGGTCTTCGTCGACCCTTCCGGGCGCCGGGGCCGCACGGTCCGGCGGGTCATGTGGACCCTCGGTCTCCTCGTGGGGCTCTACTGCGCGCTCGTCGTCGTCGCCCTCGTGCTCCCGGTCGGCATGAGCCGGCTCGCCGTCCCCGGCCTGGGCCCGCTGCTGCCCGGTCCGGTGGCTCCTGCGCTCGCGGACCCCGGTTCGGACAGTGCACCGCTCGCACCGCTGACCACCCCGTCGGCCACTCCCTCGACGACGCCGAGCACCACGCCCGCGGCGCGCGTGTCACCGACGCAGGCGACCGTGCCGGCAGCGACGACCGAGCCGGCACCCGCGGTCGTGGAGGTCCCCGTCGCGACGCCCACCCCGACGGCCGCGCCGGGCCGCTCCGCGGAGGCGCCCGGGCAGTCGGCCGACGCGCCGGGCAACGACCCGACCGCCAAGCCCGTTCCGGCGTCGACGCACGCGGCCGTCCCGACCCCGCGCCCGACCAAGGGCTGAGCACCGTGCTGGACGAGATGGTCGGCATGGCAGCTGTGCCCACGCGTCGGCGCGGCGCGCACGTGGAGTACGTCGCGCGGCGCCCCGCGCTGGCGCACTGGTTCCTGCTCGTCGCGGTGCTCTCCGCGCTGCTCCTGGCGCTCGGGCTCCAGACGCTCTCGTCCGGCGTCGGCGGGGCCGGGACCGTCGAGCCGAGGGAGCGCGTCGCCGCCGACGCGCCGACCGGGGGTCCGGTCCTGGTGCAGGACCGTGGCCGGCTGGTGGGCGTGCCGATGCAGGACCGGACGGTCGCGCTCACGTTCGACGACGGTCCGGACGCGCGATGGACGCCGCAGGTCCTCGAGGTGCTGGCCAGGGAGGACGTCCCCGCGACCTTCTTCGTCGTGGGCGCCCGGGCCGTCGAGGACCCGGCGCTCGTGCGTGAGGTGCTGGCGGACGGGCACGAGATCGGGGAGCACACGTGGTCGCACGCCGACCTGTCGGCCGTCCCGGGCTGGCGCCGGAACCTCGAGCTCTCGCTGGGCCAGCTCGGCCTGGCGGGCAGCACGGGTCTGAGCACGTCGCTGCTGCGTCCGCCGTACTCGTCGTCGCCCGGCACCCTCGACGCCGCCGAGCTCTCGGCCGCGACGAGTGCCACCGACGCCGGCTACCTGGTGGTGCTGGCCGACCGGGACACCAAGGACTGGAGCAGCCCCGGGGTCGAGCAGATCGTCGCGAACGGCGGGCCCACCGGCACCGACGGGCACATCGTCCTGCTGCACGACGGCGGGGGTGACCGGTCGGAGACGATCGCGGCGCTGCCCGCGCTGATCGAGAGCTACCGGGCCGCCGGCTACCGGTTCACCACGGTGTCCGAGGGCATCGGTCTGACGGGTGGCGCGTCCCGGCCCGCCGCGGCCGTCCCCGCGTTCCAGGGGCACGTCCTGGAGTTCGCCGTCCATGCGTCCTCGTGGCTGGTCACCGCCGTGAGCTGGGCGGTGCTCGGGTTCGGCCTGCTGTCGCTCCTGCGGACGGTGCTGGTCGTCGCGCTGGCCCCGCACCACGTCCGGGTGTCGGCGCGGCGGGTGGCCGGCGAGCCGTGGCTGCCCCCCGTGAGCGTGCTCGTGCCCGCGTACAACGAGGCGGTCGGCATCGAACGCGCCGTGCGGTCGCTCGTCGCCGGCGACCACCCGGACCTGGAGGTCGTCGTCATCGATGACGGGTCGACCGACGGCACCGCCGACGTGGTCGAACGCCTCGGGCTGCCGGGGGTGCGTCTCGTGCGCCAGGCCAACGGCGGCAAGGCGGCCGCGCTGCGCACCGGCACCCGGGTGGCGTCGCACGACGTGCTGGTGATGCTCGACGGCGACACCGTGTTCGAGCCCGACACCATCCGGCTGCTGATCCAGCCCCTGCGCGACCCGGAGGTCGGCGCCGTCAGCGGCAACACGAAGGTCGGCAACCGCCGGGGTCTGCTCGGGCGCTGGCAGCACCTGGAGTACGTGAGCGGGTTCAACCTGGACCGCCGCCTGCAGGACCTGTGGGGGTGCATCACCACCGTGCCCGGCGCGGCGGGTGCGTTCCGCCGGCAGGCCGTCGAGGCGGCGGGCGGCCTGAGCTCCGAGACGCTGGCCGAGGACACGGACATCACCATGGGCGTCCTGCGGGCGGGCTACCGGGTGGTGCACGAGGAGCGGGCGCGCGCGTGGACCGAGGCGCCGAGCAGCGTCAACGACCTCTGGCGCCAGCGGTACCGGTGGAGCTACGGCACCATGCAGTGCCTCTGGAAGCACCGCCACGCCGTCCTCGACCGCGGAGGCAGCGGTCGCCGGCTCGGGCTGATCGGCATCCCGTACATGCTCCTGTTCCAGGTGCTCCTGCCGCTGCTGGCGCCGGCCATCGACCTGTTCGCGCTCTACGGGCTGTTCACGGGCAACGCGCAGTCGGTGCTCACGATCTGGCTCGCCTTCGCCCTGCTCCAGACGGCGGTGACCGCGTACGCCCTGCACCTGGACGGAGAGCGCCTCCGGCCGCTGTGGAGCCTCCCGCTCCAGCAGGTGTTCTACCGACAGCTCATCTACCTCGTCGTCATCCAGTCGATCGCCAGCGCGGTCGCCGGTGCGCGGCTGCCCTGGCACAAGCTGCACCGGTCCGGGGACGTCGTCGTCCCTGCCTGACGGCCCGATGCCTTGTATCTTGCGAGCACCTGCTCGGTGAGACCCTCGAAGGAGCACGCGCCCATGGCATCGCCCCAGGGCCTCGCGCCCTCGACCCGGACACTCCTGTTCCTCTCGGCCGCCGTCGTGGTGCTCGCCGGGATGCACGCGGCGCGCGAGGTGCTCGCCCCGCTGTTCCTCGCTGCCGTGCTCGTGATCATCGTGCACCCGCTCCGGCACCCCCTGGAGCGCCGGGGCTGGCCGCGCGCCGCCGCGACGACCGTCGTCATCCTCGTCGTCTACCTGATCCTGCTCGCCCTGATCGCCATGCTGACGTTCGCCGGCATCCAGTTCGGCGGGCTGGTCCAGGACTACCTGAACGAGCTGCAGTCGTCGATCACGGACGTCACCGCGTGGCTCGCGTCGCTCGGGGTGGACCAGAGCTCGATCGACTCGATCCGGGACGCCCTGCAGCCGTCGCAGCTGGTGGGCGTGGCCGCGTCTCTGGGCGGTGCGGTGATGGGCATCCTCACGACCCTCTTCGTCGTGGTCACCTACGTCATCTTCATCTCGGTCGACGCCGCGCGGTACGACGGGGCCGACGACCACTTCGGGGCGACGCAGGGCAACGTGCTCGGCCGCGCCACCACCTTCAACATCGGGGTCCGCCGCTACTTCGTGGTCAGCGCCTCGTTCGGTGCCGTCGTCGCGATCATCGACGGGGTCGCCCTGTGGGCGCTCGGCGTCCCCGCGCCGGCGGTGTGGGCGATCCTGGCGTTCGTCACCAACTTCATCCCGAACGTCGGCTTCGTCATCGGCGTCGTCCCGCCCACGCTGCTCGCCCTGGTGGTGGGCGGCTGGCCGCTGGCGCTCGCGGTGGTCGCCGTCTACAGCGTGGTCAACGTGGTGCTCCAGGTGCTGGTGCAGCCGAAGTTCGTCTCCGACGCCGTGAACATCACGCTCACGCTCAGCTTCGTGTCGGTCATCTTCTGGACGTTCGTCATCGGGCCGCTGGGTGCCATCCTCGCGGTGCCGCTCACCCTGCTGACGCGCGCGGTGCTGCTCCAGGGCGGGCCGGCGACCGCGTGGTACTCGTGGCTGTCGGGGGAGGACCTGCCGAAGGCGAAGGAGCTGCCGCCGGCGCCGGACGCCGAGGCCGACGTCGACGAGCCGGCTGCGGGCTGACTACTCGTCGCTCTCGATCCCCGCGGGGAACGCGCGTCGCGCCACCGCGATCACCACCAGGCTGACCGCCACCAGCCCGGCGCCGGCGTAGGGCAGGGCGCCGAGGCCGGGCCCGACGAGCACGAGCGCGCCGAGCGCCGCGCCGCCGCCGATGCCGATGTTCGCCGTCGCGTTCACGAGCGCGCCGATCACGTCGGGGGAGCCACCGCGCGTGCGGATGGCGGCGGCCTGGAACACGGACGCCATCGCGCCGAACGCGCCGGACCACACGGCCGCCGCGACCAGCACCCCGACGCGCGACGGGAACACGAGCCCGAGCGCCAGCAGCGCGAGCGCCATGACCGCGTGCACCACCAGGGTCCCGCGCCGGGGGTTCCGGTCGAGGGACAGTGCGGCGTACGCGGTGCCGACCAGTCCCACCGCGCCGAGCCCGAGGAGCACCGGACCGACGGCGGTCTCGCTCAGCCCGGTCGCCAGCAGGATCACCGACACGTAGGTGTAGACGGTGTACTGCGCGAGGTAGGTGAGCGTGTTCGCCGCGGACACGGCCCCGAGCCGGGTCCGGCGGTCGGTACGGGTGTGCTCGGGGTGGCGGGCGTCGTCGGCGGCGGAGACGGGCGGGAGCAGCAGCGCCACCAGCAGCGTCGCCAGCGCGCACCCCGCGGCGAGGACGAGGAACCCGTTGCGCCAGCCGATGGCGATACCCAGCGCGGTGGACAGCGGGACGCCGAGCACGAGCCCGGCGGACGCCCCCGCGGTGACCAGGGCGAGCGCCCGACCGGTGACCTGCGGCAGGACGAGCCGCGACGCGTACCCGATGCTCAGCGAGAAGAACAGCGCGTGCGCGATCCCGCCGACCGCGCGCCCCGCGGCGACCAGCCCGAACGACGGCGCGATCCCGACGAGCGCGTTGCTGACCGTGTAGGCGACGAGCGTGCACAGCAGCAGCCCCTTGCGCGGCAGGCGGCGGGTGCCCAGGGTCAGCGGGATCGCCAGCACGGCGACCATGAGCGCGTACACGGTGACCAGCAGCCCGGCGATGGACTCGGTCACCTCCAGGTCGGAGCTGATCTGCGGGAGCAGCCCGACGGGAACCAGCTCCGTGGTGATCGCGACGAAGGTCGCGAGCGTGAGCGCGCCGAGGCCCCCGGCCGCCTCACGGACCGACCCGGGACGCCCTGTGCTCTGCGCGGTGCCGGTCACCCGCGCATGCTCGCACGCGCCCCCGACAGGCTCACAGCGCCCGCTGCCACTCCGCGTCGACGCTGGCCTGCCGGAACCCGAGCGCCACGTTGATCGCGAGCATGTGCGCGTTCTCCTGCGCGTTCCAGGTGTGGATGCGCTCGGCGGCGGGCCGGACGCCCGGGAGCGCGTCGAGCACGGCGATCTTGGCCAGCATCCCGAGGCCGTTCCCGCGGTGCTCGCGCAGCACCAGGGTGTCGCCCTGGAACACCACGGCCGGCTTGTCCAGCGGGTACTCGACCATCGAGAACGCGGCGAGCGTCCGGGTGGGCACGTGCTCGACGACCGCCACGAGGAACCCCTGCCCGCGCGAGCGCATGTCGGCGGCGTTCGCGACGACGCGGTCGGCGTCCCACGGGTCCTCGGTCAGGTCGAGGCCGGCCGACGGGGCGTCGGTGCTCATCCGGGTCTTGAGCACGGCCAGCTGGTCGAGCCACTCGGCGGCGTACTCGTCCCGCATGGTGTGGACGCGGTAGTCGGGTCCGGGATCGCGCCGCAGCGGGCCCAGCACCGACTCGGCGACCGGGAGGTCGAGCACGGAGTGCCGGACCACCTGCTCGAGCGTGAACCCGCGGGCGAGCGCGAACCGGGTGGCGTCGTCGTGGAGCGGGATGCGTCCGCTGCCGGTCGGGGACTCGAGGGCGTCCGGCCCCGGCGGGGGCTCGGGCGCGTAGCTGGAGTCGGAGATGACGACCCGGCGGCCTGCGTCGCGGGCGATCGCGAGCCCCGCGTCCCAGAGCGTCGAGCCGATGCCGCGTCGTCTCCAGTCGGGGTGCACGGCGACGTAGACGACGGCGACGTGCGCGTTGCCGACCAGGGGGAGGCCGATGATCGCCCGTCCGACGACGGTCCGCGGCTCCCGCGAGCCGCGCGGGACCGCGACGAGGCGGTGGACCTTGCGGTGCGGCTCGCTGAGCGTGGCGCGGGTGGTCGGCACGTCGACGGCGAAGTCCGTCGAGCCGTGGATGGCCAGGTCGACGGCATCACTGACGTGCACCGTCCCCTCGACGGTCCAGGCGTCGGGGTGGGCGGGGTCCGCGGGGACGTGCACGAGGTCGATCATCCGACCAGCCTCGTGCCCGTCCCCGCGGTGCGGCAACGTCAATCGCGCAGGGCGCGCAGGGCGAGCACCGAGGTGGGCACGAGCGCCAGGTGGCAGCAGGCGAGCGCGACGGTGCTCGCGGTGTCGAAGTCCGCGGGGACGGTCATCACGAGGATCGTCCCGACGGCGAGCACGGGGGCGACGACGAGCGCGGTGGGGATCACCCACGACCAGCGCCGGAGCAGGGCGGCCACGGTGAGGCCGACGAGCAGCGGCACCGCGGTGAACCCCGCGACGGTCAGCGCGTCGACCGCCGACGGCGACCCGCCCGCCGCCGTGAACTCGTAGTCCGCCCCCGCCGCACGCCCGATCCCGTAGATCGCCAGGTTGACGACGACGGCGACGAGGACCGCTCCGACCACGACGAGCGTGGCCGGCCGCGTGCGCACCGGCGTGGCGGTGGCGGTCACTGCCGCACCAGGAACGCCTCGATGCGGTCGAGCGCCCCGACCCAGACCTCCTGCCCGAAGAAGTCACGCACCTCCACCGCCGGGAAGCCGCTCTGCACGATGGTCATGAGGGTGCCGCCCTCGACCGCTTCGAACGTGATGTCGACGCGCGTGGTCATGGACGAGCCGTCCGGGCCGCCGCCGGACGACTCGGTGACCAGCCGGTGCGGGCGGTCGATGACCAGGAACGTCTGGGTCTCGTGGAAGAGGGTGTCGCGGTCCGGCCCCCAGACGGCGGTCTGCTGGCCGCCGACGCGGAGGTCGACGGTGATCTCCACGATCCCAGGCGTCTCGTCGAGGATCGAGAACCAGATCTTCTGCTTCTCCGCGTCGGTGTACGCGTCGAACACCTGCTCCGGGGTGGCCGGCAGGACGCGCGTCATGCGCAGCTCGAGGGTGTCGGTGGTGGTCATGAGTCGGTGCCTCTCTGGAGTGTGAAGTAGGCCTCGAGACCGTCGAGCCGACGCTCCCAGAGCCGCTGGTAGAAGGAGATCCACGCCATGGCGTCGTCCAGTCGCTCCTCGCCGAGCCGGCACTGCCGCGAGCGGCCGACCTTCTCGGTGCGGACCAGTCCGGCGTCCTCCAGGACCCGGACGTGCTTGGTCATGCCGGTGAGGGTCATGCCGTGCGGCCCGGCGAGCTCCCCGATGCTGGCGGGGCCCTCTCCGAGTCGCGTGAGGATGTCGCGCCGGGTCGAGTCCGCCAGGGCCGAGTAGATCCGGTCGAGCGTGTCATGCTGAACCATGTGGTTCACCATAGGACACTGAACCGAATGGTGCAATGACGGGCCGTAGGATCGTGGGGTGCGAGCGATCAGAGGGAAGGTCGGCGTCGTCGCGGCCCTGGTGCTCGCGCTGGCGCTGGCGCTGTCCGCCCTGGCCGGGCTCGGGACGCGACCGACCGGGATCCCCGACGACGGACCGTGGGCGGTCCAGCTCACCGAGCCGGAGGGCGACTGGGCCTCGTGCCTCGACGATCCCGCGCTGACCAGCCCGACGACCTGGCAGTCGACCGTGACGGCCGTGTTCGCGACGGGAGCCACCGAGGCAGACGTGCAGCGCGTGCTCGACTGCCTCTCCGACGCGATGACCGGCGGGAGCGTCCAGGTCGGGACCGTCGAGCCGGTCGACGCCTAGCCCGTCACCGGTCGGTCAGGGCCAGCCTGGCGCCGAGGGCGACGAACGCGCCCGCGAAGGTCCGTCGCATCCACAGGACCACGCGCGGCCGGGAGACCACCTGCGAGCGCACGGCGGCCGCGCACGCGCCGTAGATCCCGAACACGACGAACGTCATCGCCATGAACACCCCGCTCAGCGCGACCATGTGCAGGAGCGCACCCGGCTCGTCGGGACGCACGAACTGCGGCAGGAACGCGAAAAAGAAGATCGTCAGCTTCGGGTTGAGCACGTTCAGCAGCACCGCGGACCAGATGACGCGGCCCGCGGACAGCGGCTCGGTCTGCCCGCTGACGACGATCTCCGACCGGTCCCGCCACATGCGCACAGCCATGTAGAGCAGGTAGGCGACGCCCAGGAGCTTGAGCGTCTGGAACGCGACCGCGCTGGTGTTGAGCACCGCGGCGAGCCCGGTCATCGCGGCGACGACGTGCGGCATGATGCCGAGCGTGCACCCGAAGGCGGCCACCAGGCTGGCGCGCGTGCCGCGCGAGAGGCCGGCGCTCAACGTGTAGATGACGCCCGTGCCCGGGGTCGCGACGATGACCAGGGTGGTGAGCAGGAAGGCCACGGTCATGGCCAGCAGTCTGCCCCGCGTGCTACCGGGTGGCCAGGACCTCGTCGAGCACCGTCCGCAGGCGGACCGCGAAGTCCTCGGGCGTGCCGGTCGGGAGCGCGTCGACCGCGAACCACGCCACCTGCTCGCTCTCGTCACTGACGACGGGCACCGCGCCGGCGGGCGCGTAGGCGACGAACCCGACGTCCCAGTGCACGCGGCACCGACCGAAGGCGGCGGACAGTTCGTGGCGGTGCACGTCGGCGGGCAGAGGACCGCCGGGGAGCAGGTCGACGATGCCGCCCTCCTCACGGGCCTCCCGGTGGGCGGCGTCGGCCAACGAGGTGTCACCGGGCTCCAGGTGGCCACCCAGCTGCACCCAGAACTGCCCCTTGCGGTGGAAGCAGAGCAGCACGCTCGACAGGTCCGGCGTGAGGACGAAGCAGCTCGCCGTGAGGTGCTCGGGGGCCAGCGACCGGTCGATCGCGGCCGGCCCCGACGCGGCGACGAACGCGCGGTACTCCTCGAGCAGCCCGGCCTGCGCGGGGTCGTGGGGGGTCCAGGCATCGAGCACGTCGGTGATCACCGCGGCAGCGTACGGTGCCCGTTCCGAGTGGCCGGTCGGCGGAGCCGGGCTCATACTCGCCGACGTGACGATCCCCCACGAGACGCCCGCCGAGCAACGCCTCGACCACGCCCCGCTGCGGTCGGCGGTCATCGTCAACCCCAACCGGGTCGAAGGTCTCGACGAGCTCCGCGCCGGCATCCGGGAGCAGCTGGCCGAGGCGGGCTGGCCCGAGCCGGCGTGGCTGGAGACCACCGCGGAGGACCCGGGCACCGGCCAGGCCGAGCAGGCGGTGGCCGACGGAGCCGACGTGGTGTTCGTCGCCGGCGGTGACGGGACCGTGCGCGCGTGCATCGACGGGCTGGCCGGCACCGAGGCCGCGCTCGCGATCCTGCCGGGCGGCACGGGCAACCTGCTCGCGACGAACCTCGGCATCCCGACCAACACGATCGAGGGCGTGCAGCTGGCCCTGGACCGGGGCCGCCGCCTGGTCGACCTGGGCGAGGTCGAGGGCCAGACGTTCGCGGTCATGGCCGGCATGGGCCTGGACGCGGCGATGGTCGACGACGCCCCCACCAAGCTCAAGGCCGTGCTCGGGTCCGTGGCGTACGTGTACTCGGCGCTCAAGCACCTCAACGACGCCGAGATGAAGGTCGAGATCCAGGTCGACGACTACCCCGTCCTGCGCCGCCGCGCGCGCACGGTGCTCGTCGGCAACGTCGGCCGGCTCCAGGGCGGCGTGAACCTGCTGCCTGACGCCGAGCCGGACAACGGCCAGATGGATGTCGCCGTCCTGGCGCCGAAGAACCTGGGCCACTGGATCCAGACCGCGTTCGGTGTGCTGCGCCCGGGCCGCAACAAGGTGCCCAACATGGAGGTGCTGCGCGGCTCGCGGATCACCATCACCAGCGACCGCCCGCAGCCCCGTCAGCTGGACGGCGACGTGATCGAGCCGTCGGCCACCCTCGAGGTCACCGTCCGCCCGGACACCCTGTGGGTGTGCGTCTACCAGCCGGACACGTCCGAGGACCTGACCGAGGGTGCCCCGGCCGCCGACTGATCAGTCACAGCTCGTCGCGCGGCACCACCAGCACGGGCACGGGCGCGTGCCGGATGATGCGCGTCGCGTTGGTGCCCAGGAACACGCGGCGCAGCGCGCCCGCGCTCGACGAGCCGAGGATCAGCAGCTCGTTCGGCATCCAGTCGACGGACGTGAGCGCCTCCCACCAGCTGCTGCCGGACGCGACGACCAGCTCGACGTCGTCGTCCAGCTCGCCGCCGAGCCGGGCCTGGAGGGCGTGCTGCGCGTCGGCCATCTGCGCGCGCCACTGCTCGTTCACCTCCGCCTCGATGGCGGTGCCGACCTCGGGCGGGTACATGGTCGGCGACCGGACGCCGAACGTGGCGATCCGCAGCCGGACGTCGATCTCGCGCGTGAGCCGGGCCGCCCACCGGACGGCCGCGGAGGCGAGGTCGGTGCCGCTGAACGAGCAGGTGAGCCGGTGCGCGGCCACGTCGGCCGGGCTGGGCGGGCACCGGTAGGAGTGCGGCGCGATGGCGAGCGGGACCGGGGACGAGTGCAGCAGGTAGTCGGCGGTGGACCCGATCACCACGCGGCCCGGTGCACCGGCGGGCGACGAGCCGAGCACCAGGGCGGTCGCGTCCCGCTCCTCGGCCAGGGCGGCGAGCGCCCGCGGCGTCGAGCGGTCGTGCAGGCGGACGAACTCGATGGTCAGGTCGTCGGCGCGGCCGTCGAGGAAGTTGAGCACCGCGGCCTCCGCCTCGTCGGCCCGGGCCTGGACCCACTCCTGCATCTCGCCGTCGACCCGCGCCATCGACGGCACGGTCCAGCCGGGCGGGACGACGGTCGCGATCACCAGCACGTCCGGGCCTGTCGCCTCCGGCAGCGTGCGGGCCAGCGTGACACCGAGGTCGATCGCGGCGTGCGAGTCCCCGAAGGGGTTGGCGCCGACGACGATCGTCATCGGACCTCCTCGTCGTCCAGGATCCCGGCCTCGGCCGCGCGCTGGAGCACCGAGTGCTTGCGGCCCCACAGGAAGTAGAACGCGAGCACCACGGAGAGCCACAGCAGGAACCACGCGTACGTGTACCAGTGCAGCCCGGACAGGATGTAGAGGCAGGCCAGCACGGCGAGCACCGGGGTGACCGGGTAGCCGGGGACCTTGAACCCGCGGGGCAGGTCGGGGCGGGTGCGACGCAGGATGATGACGCCGACCGAGACCACGATGAACGCGATCAGGGTGCCGATGGACACCAGGTCCCACAGGTAGTCGAGCGGGATGAACGCGGCCAGCAGCCCGACGACGATCGCGACGATGACCGTGTTGTTCACCGGGGTGTGCGTGCGCGGGTTGACGCGGGAGAACGACTTGGGCAGCAGGCCGTCGCGACCGATGGCGAACAGGATGCGCGTCTGCCCGTACATCGTCACCAGGGTCACCGAGAAGATCGAGATGACCGCACCGGCGGACAGGATCGTGCCCGGCCAGGTGGCACCGACGACGTCCTCCAGGATCTTGGCCAGACCGGCCTCGCCCTGCTCGGTGTCGCTGAACGCCTCCCAGGGCTGCGTGCCGAGGGCGGACACGGCCACCAGGACGTAGATGGTGGTGACGATCGCCAGCGCGCCGAGGATCGCGCGCGGCATGGTCTTCTGCGGGTCGCGCACCTCGTCGCCCGCGGTGGAGATGGCGTCGAGACCGATGAACGTGAAGAAGATCGTGCCGGCGGCTGCCGTGATCCCCGTGACGCCCATGGGGGCGAAGTCCGCGAAGTTGTCGGCGTTGAACCCGGTGAAGGCGACCGCCACGAAGAGCAGCAGCACCGCCAGCTTGATGATGACCATCGCGGCGTTGATCCTGGCGGACTCGGACGCGCCCCGGATCAGCAGGACCGCGCACAGGGCGACCAGGATCAGAGCCGGCAGGTTGATCAGGCCCGGGTCGGCGTCCCACGGCGCGGCGGACAGCGCCGTCGGGATCTCCCAGCCGATCAGGTTGTGCAGCAGCTGGTTCAGGTAGCCGCTCCAGCCGACCGCCACGGCCGCCGTGGACACGCCGTACTCGAGGAGCAGGCAGGCCGCGACCCCCATCGCGACCACCTCGCCGAGCGTGGCGTACGCGTAGGAGTACGTGGAGCCCGAGACCGGCACCGCCGACGCCATCTCCGCGTAGGACAGCGCCGACAGCCCGGCGGCCAGGCCCGCGAGCAGGAACGAGATCACCACGGCGGGACCGGCGTCGGGCACCGCCTCGTGCATGACGAAGAAGACACCGGTGCCCACGGTCGCGCCGACGCCGAACATCATCAGCGTGAACGTGCCGAGCGAGCGCTCCAGACCCTCGCTCGACTTCGTGGACGCGGCGGTGATCGGCTTCCTGCGCCAGATCTGCGACCTCAGGGACACCTGCGGAACCGTCATGGGCGGGCCTCTCTGAGGGGGCCCACCTGCCCGGGCCGTCGCCGTGTGTCCCGCCACGGTAGGAGCAGGACGGGTCGGCGGCAAGGCTAGTGGAACGCGTCCAGATAGCACACCGGCGGCTCCCAGAACCCGCGATGAGACGGTGCGTGGTTTCGGGCACGCGGGCGCGAGTTTGTCGCTACTGTCCGCGCATGCTCATCACAACACTCGCCACCGAGGTGGCCACCACGACCGCCGAGGTCAACCCGATCCCCATCGTCTTCAGCAGCCTCGTCGGCTACCTGATCGGCGCCTTCTCGGTCTACGGGATCTTCAAGAAGGCCGGCGAGCCCACCTGGCAGGCGTTCGTCCCGTTCTGGAACACGATCGTCCTGCTCAAGGTCGTGGGCAAGCCGCTGTGGTGGTTCGTCCTGCTCTTCATCCCGCTCGTGAACATCGTGGTCCTCGTCCTGATCTGGCAGGCGCTGTCGACCTCGTTCGGTCACGGGGCTGGCTTCACGGTCGGCCTGTTCTTCCTGCCCGTCATCTTCCTCTACATCCTCAGCTACGACTCGAGCGCGTACCGGGGCGCGGACGCCGCTGCACCGGTCGGCTACGCCACCGCCTGACCCGTCCCTCCGAGGCGGCCGTACCCCACGGGGTGCGGCCGCCTCGTGCGTGGGTGACCATCGCGCATGACGACTTTCGACGCCCTCGCCGACGAGGGGTTCATCTCCCTGACCACGTTCCGCAAGTCCGGTGTCGGGGTGCCGACGACCGTGTGGGTGGGCCGCGACGGCGACGCCCTGCTGGTGACCACCCCGCGGGGCAGCGGCAAGGTCAAGCGGCTCGGGCGTGACCCCCGCGTCGAGATGACGCCGAGCAGCCGCTTCGGGAACGTCGACGACGACGCCCCCACGGTGACCGGCGTCGGCGCGATCCTCGACGACGACGCCGCGCGTGAGCGGTGCAACGAGGTGATGGTCGAGAAGTACGGCCTCGAGTACCGCGTGATGATGGGGATCGAGAAGCTGGGCCGCAAGGGCGACGACAACCGCGTGATCCTGCGCATCACGCAGGCCGGAGCGCGGGCGTAGCCTGCCCGCCGTGCCCCTGACCCACCAGCAGATCACCGCCACGCTGCGCGCCGCCGGCTGCGTGTTCGCCGAGGACGAGGCGGCGATCCTGCTCGAGGCGGGGTCCGACGACCTGGAGGCGCTGGTCGCGCGTCGGGTCGCCGGGCAGCCGCTCGAGGTCGTCGTCGGGTGGGCGCAGTTCTGTGGGCTGCGCATCGAGATCGACCCCGGGGTGTTCGTGCCGCGTCGCCGCACCGAGCTGCTGGTCCGGGAGGCCGCACGGCTGGCTCCGCGGACCACCGAGCCGGTCGTGGTGCTGGACCTCTGCTGCGGCTCTGGGGCGCTGGGGGTGGCGCTCGCGCACGAGCTCGGGTCGGTCGAGCTCTACGCGGCCGACGTGGAGCCCGCGGCGGTCCGCTGCGCGCGCCGGAACGTGGGGGCGGTCGGGGGGCAGGTGTTCGAGGGGGACCTGGACCAGCCGCTGCCGGCGTCGCTGCGCGGCTGGGTCCAGCTGCTCGTCGCGAACGTGCCGTACGTGCCGACCGACGCGATCGGCCTCATGCCGCCCGAGGCCCGGCTGCACGAGCCCCGGGTCACCCTTGACGGCGGTCCCGACGGCCTGGACGTGCTGCGCCGCGTGGCGGCGGCGGCGCCGCGTTGGCTGGCGCCGGGCGGGCACCTGCTGGTGGAGTCCAGCGAGGCCCAGGTGCCGCCCGCCGTGGCCGCGTTCACCGCCGCCGGGCTGGTGGCGCGGGTGGTCGTCGACGACGACACCGAGGCCACCGTGGTCGTCGGGACGCTGCCGTAGGGCTGCCGGACTGCGGCATGGGGCCGGTGGCAGGCACAATCAGCCCGTGAGCGATGCGTACGCCGGGCCCGAGGGGCAGGCCGACCCGACGTACCAGCGGTTCGCGCGCCTCGCGCAGGCGTACGTCGGTGCTCCGGTGTCGCTGGTGTCGTTCGTCGACGAGGTCGGCCAGGTGTTCCCCGGGGCGCTCGGCCTGCCCGAGCCGTGGATGTCGCGGCGCGGGACGGAGCTGTCGCACTCGTTCTGCCAGTACGTGGTGAGCTCGGACGCGCCGCTGGTGGTCACCGACGCCCGCGAGGTCGAGTTCCTGCGCGACAACCTGGCCATCCCCGACCTGAGCGCCATCGCCTACGCCGGCTTCCCGGTGCGCGACCTGGACGGCCAGGCGGTCGGCTCCCTGTGCGCGATCGACGACGAGCCGCGGGTGTGGACCACCGAGGAGCTGGCCGTGCTCGCCGACCTGGCGCAGGCGTGCTCGTCGGAGGTCCAGCTGCGGTCGCTCGGGGAGCGGGCGCGGCGGGCGCAGCGCGCGGCCACGCAGAGCGACCGGCACGCGCGGCTCCTGCTGCTCATGTCGGAGGCGTTCGCGGACGCGGTGTCCGTGGACGACGTGCTGGACACCATCCAGCGGGTCGCGGTGACGGCGGCCGGCTCGCGGCGGACCGCGGTGGCGGTGGTGCACGAGCAGCACCTGCGCTGGGTGCGTCACGAGGAGGTCGACGGGGTGCCGGCGGTGCTGTGGAGGGACGTGGCGCTGTCCGACGCGCGGTGGCCGTCCGTGGTGGCCGTGACCGGCGGGGGCCCGCAGATCTTCGAGGACGCCGCGGCCATGGCGGCCGCCTTCCCCTCGACCGCCGGCCTGGGCGGTGACGGCGCGCTGGCGATCCTGCCGCTGACCGCGGCGACCGGGGTGCTGGGCGCGGTGCTGCTCCGGTGGGAGCTGGCGCGGGACATGGACGCCGACGCCCGGTCGGTGCTCAGCGCGCTGGCCGCGTACGCCGCCCTGGCGCTCGACCGCGCGCAGCTGCTGGAGGCGCGGCGGGAGGTCGCGCACGTGCTCCAGGCCGCGATGCTGACCGACCTGCCGACGGTCGACGGCCTCACGATCACCGCCGCGTACGCCCCGGCCTCGATGGGCGAGGACGTCGGCGGGGACTGGTACGACGCCATCGCGCTGCCCGACGGGTCGACGGCGCTGATGATCGGCGACGTGACCGGGCACGACATGGGCGCCGCGGCCCTCATGGGGCAGCTCCGGTCCATGCTGCGCGGGCTGACCTGGACCTTCCAGGAGCCGCCCGGCGCCATCCTGCGCCGGCTGGACGACGCGAACCTGGGCGTGGGGCTGCGGGCGACGGGCTCGGCCGTGCTGGCCCACCTGGACCCGCCGGGCGCGGACGGCGGTCGCGAGCTGCGGTGGTCCAGCGCCGGCCACCCGCCCCCCGTGCTGCTGCGGACCGACGGTACGGCCGACGTGCTGGAGGGTGAGCCGAGCATGCTGCTCGGGTTCCGGGCGGGGGTGGCCCGCCACGACCACACGGTCACGCTGTTCCCCGGCGACGTGCTCGTCCTCTACACGGACGGCCTGGTGGAGCGCCGGCGGGAGAACCTGCGTGCGGGCCTGGCCCGGCTGGTCGCGACGGTCGTCTCGGCGGCGTCCGGAGAGCCCTGGAAGCTGATCGAGGCGCTGGCCCCGGCGGAGATCCGTCGCGACGACGTGGCCGTCCTGACGGTCACCGTCGGATGAGCACCGTCGGATGAGCACCGTCGGGTGAGCACCGCCGTCGACCGCCTGGGCGCGATGGCGGACCCCGAGCGGGCGGCCGGGATGGCGCGGTTCTTCAAGAGCGGGCCGGGAGAGTACGGCGAGGGCGACCGCTTCCTCGGGTTGACCGTGCCTCAGGTGACGACCGTCGCCAAGGAGAACCTGGGCCTGCCGCCGGCGGCGCTCGAGGAGCTGCTCGAGGACGAGCGGCACGAGGTGCGGCTGCTGGCGCTGAAGATCATGGCGCTCGAGTGCGCGGCGAAGCGGACCTCGTCGCAGCGGCGGCGCGAGCTGCTCGACCTGTACCTGCGGCGCACCGACCGCGTGAACAACTGGGACCTGGTCGACGCCAGCGCGCCGGACGTGCTCGGCCGCGCGGTGCTGGCCGGTCTGTCGACCGACGTGCTCTACCGCCTGGCGGCCTCGGACCTGCTGTGGGAGCGCCGCATCGCGATCGTCGGGACCTTCCCGCTGATCCGCTCCGGGTCCCTGGACCACACGTTCGCGCTGGCCGCGCTGCTGGAGGCGGACCGGCACGACCTGATGCACAAGGCGATCGGGTGGATGCTGCGCGAGGCGGGCAAGAAGGACGAGGCGCGACTCCTTGCCTACCTCGACGAGCATGCCGCGACGATGCCGCGGACCACCCTGCGGTACTCCCTGGAGCGACTGGATCCCGAGGCGCGGGCGCACTACATGCAGGCGAGGAAGCGCGTCAGCTGACGACCTCCAGCCAGTGCGGGTTGGTCATGATGCCCAGGAGGTTGCCGAACGGGTCGACCACCGAGGCGGTGATGAACCCGGCGCCGCGCTCCACGATCCCCTCGTGCTCGGTGGCGCCGAGCTCGAGGAGCCGTGCGAGGGTGCCCTCGAGGTCGTCGACGTGCCAGGAGACGACGGCCCCGGTGGGACCACCCGCGCCGGGGACGTAGCGGCGGTCGATGATCCCGAGCTCGTCGAGGTGGTCGCCGATCCGGAACTCGACGTAGCCGTCGCGGACGAAGTACGGCTCGAAGCCGAACAGCTCCGTGTACCAGGCGCGCGCGGCGTCGAGGTCGTCGGCGAAGAAGGAGACGTTGGCGAGGCCGCGAAAGGTGTTCGTGTGTGTCGTCATGTCTCCACTCTCCGCACCTAAGTGCTCACCGTCTGAGCACTTTC
This sequence comes from Cellulomonas humilata, assembly GCF_013359775.1. Lineage (GTDB taxonomy): Bacteria > Actinomycetota > Actinomycetes > Actinomycetales > Cellulomonadaceae > Cellulomonas > Cellulomonas humilata. Next base: position 262,636 of record NZ_JABMCI010000070.1, read on the forward strand.
TGATCCACTCTTGAGGCATGCGCGCAGACCGGTTGGTGGCCACCCTCCTGCTGATGCAGGCACGCGGGCGGGTGACCGCCGCGGAGGTCGCCGACGAGCTCGAGGTGTCGGTCGCGACGGCCCGGCGTGACCTCGAGGCACTGTCCACCGCGGGCATCCCGGTCTACCCGCAACCGGGTCGCGGGGGCGGCTGGTCGCTCGTCGGCGGTGCGCGGACCGACCTCACCGGGTTGACCGCGCCCGAGGCGCAGGCGCTGTTCCTGCTGCTCGGGTCGTCCTCCGACCGGTCGGCCGAGGCCACCTCGGCCCTCCGCAAGCTCGTCCGGGCCCTGCCGGCCACGTTCCGGGCGGAGGCCGAGGCGGCCGGGCGCGCGGTGCTGGTGGACCCGGTCGGGTGGGGCTCGTCGGCCCGGGCACGGCAGCCGTGGGTCGCGGAGCTCCAGGGGGCGGTCGTTCGCCGGCGGCAGGTGACGCTCGTCTACCGGGGCCGTGCCGGCGAGTCCGAGCGGACCGTCGACCCGTGGGCGCTCGTCGACAAGGGCGAGCACTGGTACCTCGTGGCCGGGACACCCGCGGGCCGGCGCACGTTCCGGCTGGACCGGATCATCAGCCTGGCCGTGCTCGACGCAGCGGCGGTGCGGCCCGACGACCTCGACGTGGCCGGGATCTGGGAGTCGGTGGTCGACGAGGTCGAGGAGCGCCGCTCGCGGGTGACCGCGACCGTGCTGACGACCCCGTTCCACGTGCGCGTGCTGCGCGGCCAGTTCGGGCGGCACGTCACCGTGCTCGGGGCCGACGCCGACGGCCGGGTGCGGCTCGAGGTGGGGTCGCACACCGCCCGGTCGGTGGCCGAGCACCTGGCGGGGTTCGGTGCGGCGGTGGAGGTGCTGGAGCCGGCGTCCGTCCGGGCCGAGCTGGCGGTGCTCGGCGCCGAGCTGGTCGGGCTGTACGGGGGTGTGGGTGGTCCTCGCTAGCGTCCCGACCATGATCACCGAGGGAACGTTCACGGTCAGCGGGTTCGCCGGGGTGCCGGTCGCGCAGGATGCCGAGCCGGTCAGCACGGCGCTCTCCGTGGGGGTGGCGACGATGGTCAAGCAGTACGCGGGCGGCGTCGCGGGCCGCTCGACCACCCTGTTCACGTCGGCGTTCGACCCGGAGCGAGGCGTCGGCACGTACGTCGCGATGGAGTCGTTCGAGGGCAGCCTCGACGGGCGCTCCGGCACCTTCAACTTCGTCCACGCGGCCTCGACGCACGGCACGGACCGGTACGACGAGCACTTCGTGGTCGTCCCGTCGAGCGGCACCGGCGAGCTCGCCGGCATCACGGGCAGCGGCGCGCTCGAGGTGGACGCGGACGGCACGCACCGGATGCGGTTCGACTACACGCTGGACTGAGCGCCGTGCTCCGCGGCCGCGAGGTGCGCGAACGTCAGGAGCTGCTTGCGCATCATCACCAGGTCGCCCCACGCCAGCAGCCACGCGCCCACCGCTCCCGGTCGGCTGGTCGGCTGCGGGGAGCGGAGCACCGCCACCAGCCGGCTGCGCTCCCGGCCGCTCGGGAGGACCGCGTAGGTGACGGCGACGTCCCCGAACATCCGGGCGCCGGCCGGGTTCATCCGCACGGTCAGGTGATCGTCGGTGGCGAACGAGACGAGCGTGAAGATCCGCGAGAACGTCTGGCCCACCTCCAGGTCCCACGTCCAGGGCAGCGGTCTGCGAGGGCTGCGGCGGCCGGCGTTGTCGATCCAGTCGTAGCTGTAGGGCGCGACGCGGAACTGGCACAGCCACCGGTAGACCACGTCGGGCGGCGCCGCGACGTCCACGCCGCGGAACAGCCGCTGGGCGGGAGCCGGGACCAGGTCGTCGCACGGGTAGGAGCGGTGCTGCTCGGACCCGGTCACGCCCCACGCCGTGGCGATCGTCATGGCAGTCACGCTAGGGCGAGCCCGACGTGCGCGCCCCGACCTCTCAGCGCGCCCTCAGCGCGGCAGGGCGCGGACCGTGTTGTTGCGGGCGTCGTGGGTCAGCTCCGCCAGGCCGAGGGCTTCGAGCAGCGGGGGCAGGTACATGCCGAACCGGCCGCGGTAGCCCTTGCGCAACCCGTACCAGCCGCCCACCGGGTTGGACTCGTCACGACCCCACGCCTCGACGGTCCCGGGCGCGGCCGGCTTCAGCTCGTCCGCGGCGCCGAGGGGCACCGCGCCGCCCTGCTCCAGCAGCCACGCGTGCAGGTCGTCGACCGCGCTGAGGTGGTACCTCAGCGTCGTCGAACCCACCTGGCAGACGAGCGCGGGCGGGTCGGCGGACTCGTCGCGGTACATCGAGTACGCCGACGAGCCGGGTGCCGTGGTGAGCTGCCAGGGGTCGTCCTTGGTTCCCGTGCCGGCCATGGGGCTCTCCCTCGAGCGTCGGCGGATCGTGTCGGTCCACTATCGACCCGCGCCCGATACGCTCGCGACCGGCATCGACTCGGGGAGGCTGGATGAGCGGGCTGGTGGCTGCAGGACTGGTGAGCGCGGTGCCGGACGAGCCCTGGTACGTGGTCGTCGCGACCCTCGGTCCGCTGGTGGCGGCCTTCGGCGCGATCGGTGCGCTGATCGTCGGGATCCTCACGGTGCGGCAGCGCACCGGCGCCGACTCCCGCGCGCAGTGGTGGGCGCGTGTGCAGTGGGCCGTGGACCTGTCGTTCTCGCCGGACGAGAGCAAGCGGGCGGTGGGGTTCGACGCGCTGGCGCTGCTGGCGTCGTCCCCGCTGGCCGGTCCCGACGACGACGCGTTCCTGGCGGGCCTGTCGCTCGACGTGCTCGACGCCGCCGCGGAGCGCGGGGCCGGCGACGATGCGGACTTCGTCCCCGCCGACGACCTGACCCCGGTGCGCCCGTCCACCGCCCGGCCGATGGTCCCCGTCTCCCGGTCCGAGGTGGCGGCGGCGCGGCTGCGCGTGGTCACCGACCGCGGGCGCGGCCGCGCCACCCCGGCGTGGATCGCCCGGCTGGCCCAGACCGGCTGACCAGCGGGGACGTCACCCGATCGGGCAAACACTTACCGACCTGTCAGGGTTGACACGAGTCACCAACTGAGTACCTTTCGTCCTGACCGGCACCGAATGTCCGGTCACCGGCGCCAACGGCGGTGCCTCCTCGCGCGCGGGGAGCCGTCTTGCGACGTCCCCTGTGCGGAGAAAGGTCCCTCATGCTCCTTCGTAGGCAGAGCCCCTCGCGTCCCCGACGCCGGCGGACGGCGACGGTTCTCGCGACCGCGCTCGCGGTCGCCCTGGTCCCCCTGATCGCCGCACCGGCCCAGGCGGCGCCACCGGTCGACCTCGGCCCGAACACAATCGTGTTCGACCCCAGCCAGCCGATCGAGCAGATCCAGGCGACGGTCGACGCCATCGCGACCCAGCAGGTCCCCGCGCACTTCGGTCAGGGCCGGTACGCGCTGCTGTTCAAGCCCGGCACCTACGGGACGCCCGAGCAGCCGCTCCGGTTCGAGGTCGGCTACTTCACCGAGGTCGCCGGTCTGGGGCAGGACCCGGGCGACGTGGTCATCAACGGCGCCATCGAGGTCTACAACCAGTGCCTCCCCGTGCCCGAGGGCGCGGACCCCAACTGCATCGCGCTGGTGAACTTCTGGCGCTCGCTGTCCAACCTGACCATCCAGTACGCGGCCGGTGACGCCGACGGCTGCCGCAGCTCGGCCAACTTCTGGGCCGTCTCGCAGGCCGCCCCGATGCGGCGCGTGAACGTCACGGGCGCCAACGTCAGCCTGATGGACTACTGCACGGCCGGCCCGCAGTACGCGTCCGGCGGCTTCATCGCCGACTCGACGCTGCCCTTCGTGGTCAGCGGCAGCCAGCAGCAGTTCCTGGTCCGGAACGGCTCGGTCGCCGGCTGGAGCAACAGCGTCTGGAACCAGGTGTTCGCGGGCGTCCAGGGTGCTCCCGCCACGAACTTCAGCCCGGTGGTCGGCGAGCCCAAGTACACGACGCTCGACACCACACCGGCCTCCAAGGAGAAGCCGTACCTCTACGTGGACGACGCCGGCAAGTACCAGGTGTTCGTCCCGGCGGCGCAGAAGAACTCCGCGGGAGCCACCTGGGCCGCGGGCAGCACGCCCGGCAAGTCGCTGCCGCTGAGCAAGTTCTTCGTCGCCAAGCCGGGTGACAGCGCCTCGAAGATCAACACCGCGCTGGCCCTCGGCAAGAACGTGCTGTTCACGCCCGGCGTCTACCACGTGAACCGGACGCTCAACGTGATCTGGCCCAACCAGGTGGTGCTCGGCCTCGGGCTGGCGACGATCATCCCGGACAACGGGGTGGTCGCCATGCAGACGCTCGACGTCCCCGGCATCGACATCGCGGGGATCATGTTCGACGCCGGCACGAAGAACTCCCCGGCGCTCCTGCAGCTGGGCACCAAGCTCTCCACGATCGACGGCAAGCACAAGAAGCCGCGGCTGAGCAGCGCGAACAACCCGACCGCGGTGCAGGACGTGTTCTTCCGCATCGGTGGCGAGGACGTCGGCAAGGCCACGCAGAGCCTGGTGGTCAACACCAACCAGACGATCATCGACCACACGTGGGCGTGGCGGGCGGACCACGGCACCGGCGTCGGCTGGGACATCAACACGGCCGAGACCGGCGTGCTGGTCAACGGCAACGACGTCACCGCGACGGGCCTGTTCTCCGAGCACTACCAGAAGTACAACGTCATCTGGAACGGCGAGCGCGGCAAGACGATCATGTTCCAGAACGAGCTGCCCTACGACGCGCCCGACCAGGCGTCCTGGCAGCACGACGGCGTCAACGGCTGGGCCGCCTACAAGGTGGGCGACAAGGTCAAGGTGCACGAGGGCTGGGGCATGGGTGCGTACATCTACACCAACGTGAACCCGACCCTGCACCTCAGCCGGGCCTACGAGGTGCCGGTCACGCCGGGCGTGAGGCTGCACAACGTGCTGACGGTCTCGCTGAACGCGGCGGGCACCATCGACCACGTGGTCAACGACACGGGCGACCCCGTGACGCCGACCTTCGCGGGTCCGAGCACGGTGCTGGAGTGGCCGGTCCCCTGAGCTGACCGGTGAACGGCGAAGGGCCTGACCGTCGCGGTCAGGCCCTTCGTCGTCAGGTTCGCAGGACGGCCCGTCCCGCTCGGCGCAGCGCTCGCCCGACCTCGGCGGGCTCGACCCCCGCGCCGGTGGACATGGCCCCGTCGCGCAGGATGACGAGCTGCACCGCGACCGAGCGGGGCTCCGGGAGGCCCAGCTCGGTGGCCAGCTCCTCGGCCACGTCCCGGAGCCACTGGCGGTGCCGCTCGGCCACGGCGCGGACGGGGTGCGTGACGTCGGGGTACTCCGCGGCCGCGTTGAGGAACGGGCAGCCGCGGAAGGCGCCCCCGCACACCTGGGCCGCGAGCTGGTCCGCGTAGGCCGCCAGGACCGCCGTCGGATCACCGACGTGCTCGGCGCGCCAGGCCAGGACCGCGTGCCGCTCCGCCGCGGCGACCGTCTCAAGGTACGCCTCGACCAGGTGGTCCTTCGTCGGGAAGTGCCGGTAGAAGGTCACCTTGGTGACCCCGGCCTCCGCCATGACCGCGTCGGCGCTGACCGCGCGGATCCCCTCGAGGTAGAACCGGGGCGCCGCCGCGTCGAGGATCCGACGGGCGACGTCGGACTGCCCGCCGTCGCGCGTCGGCCGCCCGACGATCGGGGCGTCCGCCAGGGCGGCTGTCATCGCGGCAGCACCTCTGCGGGCTGCGCAGCCAGCGCGGCACGCAGCGACCGCCAGGCGCCCGTCGACCACAGCGCCCAGAGCACCAGGACCGGCTGGCCGAGCAGCCGGACGGCGCGCGCCGTGTCGGACTCCAGCCCGAAGGCGTCGGTCCGGGTGACCAGCTGGGAGATGTTGCCGGGGAAGATCGCCACGAAGAACCCGGCGGCGATCCACCCGACGGCCGCACGCCGCCGGCCTGGCGCGGCGAGCAGGGCCACCCCGAGCGCGATCTCCACCACCCCGGACGCGAGGACGACGGCGTCCGGGTCGGCCGGGAACCACGTGGGCACCTGCGCCTGGAACTCCTCGCGCGCGACCGTCAGGTGCGAGGTCCCCGCGAACGCGAGGGTGGCGCCGAGCCACAGTCGGCCGACCGTCCGGCGGATCCCGCTGCCCCGGCTGGGCGGGTCCGCGACGACGTCGCCGCGGAGCACCGTCGCGAACGCGCGGGCGGTCCGGGAGACGTTCATGAGGCGTCGGTCGTCGTCGTCAGGCGGACGGCGATGTTGCCCCGCGTGGCGTTCGAGTAGGGGCAGACCTCGTGCGCGCGGGCCACGAGGCGCTCGGCCGTGGCCTGGTCGAGCCCGGAGATCTCGGTGTGCAGCGCCGCCTCGATGGTGAAGCCGCCGGACTCGGTGGTCACCAGGCCGATCTCCGCGACGACCGCCGAGTCGGACAGCGGGGTCTTCTCCGCAGCCGCGACCGTCTTGAGGGCCGAGTGGAAGCACGACGCCCAGCCGGCGGCGAAGAGCTGCTCCGGGTTGGTGCCGCCGCCGCGACCGCCGAGGGCGGCGGGGACGGCGAGCGTGAGGTCGAGGGTCCCGTCGTCGCTGACGGCCCGTCCTCCGGCGCGGCCCTCCCCGGTCGCGGTGGCGATGGCGGTGTAGAGAGCGGGCACGAGGGATCTCCTTGGTAGACGAACTAGTACACCTACCTTAGCCCCTCGTCGTCCGGGAGGGCGATGCCGAAGATCTTGCGACGCGGTACGCCGAGGGTGTCGGCCCCGGGTTCCGGGCCCGGGAAGCCCCCCGCGCGGGGCGGCCCGACCCACAGCCGCCACCACCCCTCGGTGTCGCGGAACACCTGCCCGGGGGTCTCCAGCCGCGCCCGGCCGGCGGCGGCGAGCTGCGCGCGCGCGGACTCCTCGTGCGACGGCGGCACGAACCCGACCACGTGGTTGCGGCACACCACGACGATGCGCCTGCCGCCCTCCGACTCGAGCGTCAGCTCGACGGGCACGGGCACCTGCGAGGCGCGCTCCGCAGGACTCAGGGCGCCCGCGAAGCCGGTCTGGAGCGCGACCGCCTCGCCGGCGACGAACCCGTCACCGACATCCGCGAGAACCACAACTCGACGCGCGAAGAGCCTCACCGGACCAGCGTCCCACGCGAACTCGTCGCCACCCGCTGTCGAAGCCGCCGCCGCCCGTTCGACGTCCATGGTGAAGGCACCGCCCCGGCACTAGCGTCGAGGTGGCCACCGAGCGGAGGAGAGCACCATGAAGGTCCTGGTCATGATCAAGGGCGACGGAGCCGACGAGGACAAGATCGCGCCCACGGACGAGATGTTCCGGGAGATGAACGTCTACAACGAGCAGCTGGTGAACGCCGGGATCATGCTCGTCGGCGAGGGGCTGCAGCCGAGCAAGGCCGGCGCCAAGGTGGTCCGGGACACCAGCGGCGAGGTCTCGGTGGTGGACGGCCCGTTCGCGGAGGCCAAGGAGATCATCGCCGGCTACTGGATCTGGCAGGTGAGCTCGCTGGACGAGGCGGTCGAGTGGGCCAAGCGGTGCCCGTCCACGCAGGGCATGCGCTCGGTGCTCGAGATCCGGCCGTTCTTCGAGATGGAGGACTTCGCGAAGGTGGTCTCGCCCGAGGTGCTGGAGCGGGAGCAGGCGATCGTCGACCGGCTGAAGGCCCAGCAGGGCTGATGAGCGACGCGCGGCGGACCGTCGAGGTCATCTGGCGGATCGAGTCGCCGCGCCTCATCGCCTCGCTCACCCGCCTGGTCCGGGACGTCGGGCTCGCCGAGGAGCTGGCGCAGGACGCGTTCGTGGCCGCGCTGGAGCAGTGGCCGGTCACGGGCGTCCCGGACTCGCCCGGTGCGTGGCTCATGGTCACCGCGCGGCACCGGGCGATCGACCTGGTCCGACGGGAGCGGAACCGCGACGCCAAGTACGCCGTCGTCGCGCACTCGCTGGTCGACGAGGCGGCCGCGGACAGGATCGTCGACGAGCCCATCGGCGACGACCTGCTCGCGCTGGTGTTCCTCACCTGCCACCCGGTGCTGCCGCGGGAGTCGCGGATCGCGCTCACCCTCCGGCTGTTCGGCGGCCTGACGACCGACGAGATCGCCCGCGCGTACCTGGTCCCGTCGCCCACGATCGGCCAGCGGATCTCCCGCGCCAAGCGCACGCTGGCCGAGGCCCAGGTGCCGTTCGAGGTGCCGCAGGCGGACGCACTCCCGGCGCGGGTGGGCTCGGTGCTCGAGGTGGTCTACCTGATCTTCACCGAGGGCCACTCGTCCACCAGCGGCGAGCGGTGGGTGCGCCGGGACCTGGCCGACGAGGCGATGCGCCTGGGCCGGGTTCTCGCCGGGCTCCTCCCGCGCGAGCCGGAGGTGCACGGGCTGGTCGCCCTGATGGAGCTCCAGGCGTCCCGCTTCGACGCCCGCGCCGACGGCGTCCTGCTGCAGGACCAGGACCGCCGACGGTGGGACCGGACGATGATCGCGCACGGCCTGGGGGCGCTGGACCGGTCGATCTCGCTGGGCCGGCCGCTCGGTCCGTACACCGTGCAGGCGGCGATCGCGGCGTGCCACAGCCGTGCCCGGTCGTTCGACGAGACCGACTGGGAGGCGATCGTGGCCCTCTACGACGCCCTGGCGCAGCTGGCCCCGTCCCCCGTGGTCGAGCTCAACCGGGCCGTCGCGGTGCTGCACGCGGACGGGCCGCAGGCGGCGCTCGACGCCCTCGACGCCGTGCACGCCGACCCGCGGCTGGCGCGGTACCACCTGTACGGGGCGGTCCGTGGGGACGTGCTGCTCCGGCTCGGCCGGGCCGACGAGGCGGCCGACGAGCTGGAGCGGGCGGCGGCGCTGGCTCCGACGCGGCGGGAGAGGGACCTGCTGATGGCTCGCGCGGCTGCGGCAGGCGTCGAATCTCCGGAGACCGATGTCGGTGCCGGCTGACAGCATGGGTGGCATGACCGAACCGACGCAGACGGACGTGGAGGTCCCCGCGCCCGAGCGACCCGGGTGGCGCCGGGACGTCACGATCTTCCTGTCCGGCCAGACGGTCTCGCTGTTCGGCTCGATGCTCGTCCAGTACGCCGTGATGTGGCACCTGACCCTGGAGACCAAGTCCGGCGGGGTGATGGCCCTGTACGCGGTGTTCGGGTTCCTGCCGCAGGCGGTGATCTCGATCTTCGGCGGCGTGTGGGCGGACCGGCTGGATCGCAAGAAGCTGATCATCGGCGCCGATGCCACCATCGCGATCGTCACGCTGGCGCTCGCGATGTTCATGGCGGCCGGTGCCACGGACCTCTGGCTGATCTTCGTGGCGATCGCCATCCGCTCGGCCGGCGCAGGGATCCAGATGCCGGCGGTCGCCGCGCTCCTGCCGCAGATCGTCCCGGCCGACAAGCTCATGCGGGTCAACGGCATCAACGGCACCATCCAGTCGGCCATGATGCTCGTCGCCCCGGCGGCCGCGGCCGCGGTCTACGCCAGCATGTCCATCGTGGCGGTGTTCTACATCGACGTGGTGACCGCCGTCATCGGGATCGGCCTGCTGCTGCTGATCACGGTCCCGCGGCTGGTGCGCTCGGCGGAGACCGAGCACCTCGGCTACTTCGACGACCTGGTGGGCGGCGTCAGGTACGTCGCCTCGCACGCGTTCGTCCGCTGGGTGCTCGCCCTGTACGCCGTGGTGTTCGTGCTCATCGTGGCGCCGTCGTACCTGACGCCGCTGATGATCGTGCGGACGTTCGGCGAGGAGGTGTGGAAGCTGACCGCCAACGAGCTCGCGTTCAGCATCGGCATGGTGCTCGGCGGCGCGGCGGTGGCCGCCTGGGCGGGGAAGTGGAACCGGGTCCGGATGATCCTGGGCTCCACGCTGGTGTTCGGTGGCATCTCCGTCGGGCTCGGCCTGTCCACCAACCTCTGGGTGTTCTTCGGGTTCATGTTCCTGCTCGGGCTGGCCGTGCCGGCGTTCTCCACCCCCTCGTTCACGGTGCTCCAGGAGACCGTGGAGCCGGAGATGCAGGGACGGGTGTTCGGGTTCGTCGGCATCGTCATGGCCGTGTCGATGCCGTTCGGCATGGCGGTCTTCGGGCCGCTCGCGGACCGGTTCTCGGTGGAGTCGCTGCTGATCTGGTCCGGGGTCGCGCTGCTGCTGGTGGTGGCGCTGGCGCTGATCGTGCCGGGCGGGCGGCGGGCGATCCACGCGGCGAACGCGCACGCCGAGGCGTGAGGGCGTCGGGCACGATGGGCGCATGATCGCGCCCTTCACCCTGACCGGCCGGCACGTCCAGCTCGAGCCGCTGGCCCTCGCGCACGTCGACGCGCTCGCCGTGGCCGCCGCCGAGGAGCGCGGCAGCTACGGGTTCACATGGGTGCCCGACGGCCTCGACGAGACCAGGACGTACGTCGAGGCCGCCCTCGAGCACGCCGCGGGCGGCCGCGCGGTGCCGTTCGCGGTGCGTCGCCTGACGGACGGCGCGCTCGTGGGCAGCACACGGTTCCTGGACCTCGAGGTGTTCGCGGACCCGGCGCCGTGGCCTCCCGGCATCGGGGTCGGCGGAGCGCCGAGCGACGAGCACCCGCCGTCCGTCGCCGAGATCGGGAGCACCTGGTACGCGGCGTCGGCGCAGCGCACCGCGGTGAACACGGAGACCAAGGTGCTGCTGCTCACGCACGCGTTCGAGACGTGGAAGAGCCTGCGCGTCACCCTCAAGACCGATGCGCGCAACGCGGCCTCACGGGCGGCCATCGAGCGGATCGGCGGGACGTTCGAGGGCGTCCGCCGGGTCCACACGGTGGCCACGGACGGCGGTCTGCGGGACACGGCGTACTTCTCGATCGTCGCCGCGGAGTGGTTCGCGGTCCGCGCGGGACTGGTCAGCCGGCTGGGCTGAGCGCGTCGCGGCTGCGGGTGAGGAAGTCACGCTCCGCGTCGTTGGCGGTCAGGGCGAGCGCGGCGTCGTAGGCGGCCGCTGCGTCCGTCGACCGGTCGAGGCGGCGCAGCAGGTCGGCCCGGACGGCGTGGAACAGGTAGAACCGCTCCAGCGGCAGCCCGTCCACCAGCGCGAGCCCGGCAGAAGGCCCCTCCAGCTCCGCCACCGCGACGGCCCGGTTGAGCGCGACCACCGGGCTGGGGGAGATCGACATCAGCTGGTCGTACAGGAGCACGATCTGCCGCCAGTCGGTCCCGGCCGGCTCGCTGTGCACCGCCTGCATCGCGGCCTGGAGCTGGTACGGACCGAGGTGGTCGCGCCGCAGGCACCGGCGCACCAGGTCGCGACCCTCGTCCAGCTGCTCCGCGTCCCAGAGCGCGCGGTCCTGGTCGCGCAGGAGCACCAGCTCCCCGGTGGCCGTCACCCGGGCGTCGCGGCGGGCGTCGGTGAGCAGCATGAGCGCGAGCAGGCCCAGGGCCTCGGGCTCGTCGGGCATGAGCTCGACCAGGACGCGGCCCAGCCGGATCGCCTCGGCGCAGAGGTCGTCGCGGGTGAGGGCGGCCGAGCCGGTGGTGAACACCAGGTAGACCACCGCCAGCACCGCCCGGAGCCGGTCGGGCAGGTCGGCGTCGCGGGGCACCCGGTAAGGGATGCGGGCGTCGCGGATCTTGCCCTTGGCGCGCACCAGCCGCTGCGCCATCGTCGGCTCCGGTACCAGGAACGCCCGGGCGATCTCCTCGGTGGTCAGCCCGCCGAGCAGCCGCAGCGTGAGCGCCACCTGAGCCTCGACGGACAGCGCGGGGTGGCAGCAGGTGAACACGAGCCGGAGCCGGTCGTCGCGCACGGGCCCCACCTCCACCGGTTCCTCGCGCTCGTGCAGCAGGGCGGCCTGGGCGTGCCGGTCGTCCCGGGACGCCTCACGGCGCAGGCGGTCGATCGCCTTGCGCTTGGCCGTGGTGATGATCCAGCCGGCCGGGCTGGGTGGGACGCCGTCCGCGGGCCAGCGCTGGACTGCTGCGACGAACGCGTCCTGCACCGCTTCCTCCGCGACGTCGAGGTCACCGAAGGACCGGGCGAGGACAGCGACCGCGCGGCCGTGCTCCGCGCGGAACACCCGCGCGATCGCGTCCTCGTCGGTCACTGGTAGCGGAACGGCCGCACCTCGATCGGCAGCCCCGTGGCGACGGCCAGCTTGCCGCCCCAGTCGAGGGCCGCGTCGAGGTCGTCGGCGTCGATGATCGTGAAGCCGCCCAGGTGCTCCTTGGCCTCGACGTACGGGCCGTCCGTGGTGACCACCTGACCGTCGGTGGCGCGCAGCACGGTCGCGGTGCTGGGCTGGTGCAGGCCGCCGGAGTAGACCCAGACGCCGGCGTCGTGCATGGCGTGGTCGACCTCCCCGACCGCCTTCATGATCGGCTCCAGGAACTCCGGGTCGGGGGCCGGGCCGACGGGCTCGATGACGCTCAGCAGGTAGTGGCTCATCACGTTCTCCTCGGTGTGCGTCGCCGGCCCTGCGCCGGCTGCTCACCCTCCGTACGAACGGTGAGCAGCCGGATCGACAGCTACGAAGGAACGTAGTCGAACGTGTCCGGGTCCGGGCCGGTGCGCTCGTCACGGTTCAGACCGGAGATGTCCGCCACGTCCAGGTCGGAGAGCTCGAAGTCGAAGATCGCGAAGTTCTCCTCGATGCGGCTGCGGGTGACCGACTTGGGGAAGACGATGTCGCCGCGCTGGAGGTGCCACCGCAGCGTGACCTGCGCGGGGGTCTTGCCCAGAGCCTCAGCGATCCGCACGATCGTCGGGTCGTCCAGCACCTTGCCCTGAGCGATCGGGCTCCACGCCTCGGTGGCGATCCCGTGCTCGGTGCCGTACGCGCGCACCGCCTCCTGCGTGAGGTACGGGTGCACCTCGATCTGGTTCACGGCGGGGGTGATGGTGGCTTCCGCCCGCAGACGGTTCAGGTGGTGCGGCTGGAAGTTGGAGACGCCGATCGACTTGGCGCGGCCGGACCGGTAGAAGTCCTCCATCGCCTTCCAGGTCTCGACGAAGTCGCTCACCGTCGCCAGCGGCCAGTGGATGAGGAACAGGTCCACGTAGTCCGTGCCGAGCGCCTCGAGCGTGACGTCGAACGCGACCGCCGCCTGCTCGGGATCGTGCATGTCGTTGTTCAGCTTGCTGGTGAGGAAGACGTCCTTGCGGTCCAGGCCGGAGGCGGCGACGGCATCGCCGACGCCCTTCTCGTTGCCGTACATCTGCGCGGTGTCGATGTGGCGGTAGCCGACCTCGAAGGCCGCCAGGACCGCGTCCTTGGTCTCGGCGGGGTCGATCTGGAAGACGCCGAACCCCAGCTGGGGGATCTGGACGCCGGTGTTCAGGGTGAGGAGAGGGACAGTGGTCATGCCTCCATTCGACCCCGCGCGCACCCGGGGCGCATGTTAAGGTCACCAACTAACCAGTTGGTTGTCGTCGCTGAGGAGCCCACCGTGTACGTCGTCCCCGATCAGTCCGGCCGCACCGTCGTCGTCACCGGGGCCAACAGCGGCACCGGGCGGGAGGCCGCCGAACGGCTCGCCGCGGCCGGCGCGCACGTGGTGCTCGCGGTGCGCAACGCCGAGAAGGGCGAGAAGGCGCTCGCCGAGATCGTCGCGGCGCACCCCGACGCCTCCGCGGAGGTGCGTCTGCTGGACCTCGCCTCCCTGGCCTCGGTGCGTGCGTTCGCCGAGGCGCTCGCGCGCGACCTCCCGCACCTGGACACCCTGATCAACAACGCCGGCGTGATGGCCCCGCCGACGCGCTTCGAGACCGAGGACGGCTTCGAGCTCCAGCTGGGCACCAACTACCTCGGCCCGTTCGCGCTCACCAACCTCCTGCTGCCGCTCCTGCTCGCCGCCCCCGAGGGCCGGGTGACCACGATGAGCAGCGGCATGGCCAACGTGGGCCGCATCCGGTTCGACGACCTCCAGTGGACCCGTCGGCGCTACAGCCCGACGCGGTCGTACGCGCAGTCCAAGCTGGCCGACCTGCTGCTGTCCCGGCAGCTGGCGCGCGTCTCGATGCAGCGCGGCTGGACCCTGCGCAGCAACGCCGCCCACCCGGGGTTCACGCAGACCAACCTCCAGACCGCCGGCGCCTCGCTCGGCCGGGACTCGGTGCACCGCTCGCCCATCGGCAACCTGCCGTTCGTCCCGTCGCAGCAGCCGGAGCAGGGCGCCGAGCCGATGCTGTTCGCGGCGGCCGACCCCCGCGCGGTCGAGGACGGCTACTACGGCCCGTCCGGCCGGTTCGGCCTCGTCGGCCCCACCGGCCCCGCCCGGCTGAACCGCCGGATGCGCGACGACGACACAGCGGCGCGCCTCTGGGCCGTGACGGAGGACCTGACCGGGACGTCCCTGCCCGCATGATGGCCGCCGACACCCCGCGCCGGATCCTGGACGCGGCCGCCGACGAGTTCGCCGAGCGCGGGCTGGCCGGCGCGCGCGTGGACCGGATCGCCGAGCGCGCCGGGGCCAACAAGCAGCGGATCTACGCCTACTTCACCAGCAAGGACCAGCTGTTCGACGCCGTGATCGAGGACCGGATCGAGCAGCTGCTGGACGCGGTGCCGTTCGACGCGGCCGACCTGCCCGGCTACGCGGTGCGGATCCTCGACTTCAACCTGGCGCACCCGTCGCTGGTGCGGCTGCTCCTGTGGCACAACCTCGAGCGGCCGGCCGTGCTGGCGCGGCTGCCGCAGTCGGTGGAGTCGCACGCGCGCAAGGTCGCGGCCCTGCGTGCTGCGCGCGGCGACGACGACTGGGCCGCGGACCGGCTGCTGGCCCAGGTGCTCGGGCTGGTGCACGGCGTGACGCTCGCACCCGGACCGGACCTGGACCGGACGCGGGCGGACCTGCACCGCGCGGTCAGCCGGCTGGTCGGCTGACCGCCTCGACCACCGCCCGCAGGCGCTCGGGCTGGACGCCGTCCTCCGTGGCGATCGAACGGCGGACGACCCCCGCCAGGAGCTGCAGGGGCCCGCGCACGACGACGTCGGCGACCAGGCGGAGGTCGGTGCCGGCGGCGGTCGGGGCGAGCGTGTAGGTGTACACGGCGGTCACCGGTCCGGAACGCGACAGCAGGGCCAGGCGGTGGGACGCGTCGAGATCGTCGACGAGGGCGGTCCGTTCCTTGCCGCGCACGGTGAACGTCACCGTCGCCCCCCGCGCCAGCGGCCCGGCCATGGCGGAGACGCCGGGCATCCACTGCGGCGCCAGGGACCAGTCGGTGAGCGCCGCCCAGACCGCGTCGGGCGGGGCGGCGATGCTCGTGGTGGTGTCGATCGCGGTGGTCATGGCGCGACGCTAGGCGTCCGGGCCGACGCGGTCTTGGACGGGATTGACCACCGGTGCGAACCCGGGCTCGGTGGGGGCGTCCCCGTAGACCGCGCGGTACGCGGCGAGGTACGCGGCCGGCGTCGTGCCCGTGTGCCGGCGGAAGTGCCGGATGAGGTGCGCCTGGTCGTACCAGCCGCGGTCGGCGGCCACCTGCCCCCAGCCGACCGGACGCCCGGTGTCCAGCGACGCCAGCAGGTCGCGCATCCGGGCCACCCGCGCGAACGTGCCGGGACTCAGCCCGACCACGCGCCGGAACCCGCGGTCCAGGTGGGCGTGCGACAGGTGCAGCGACCGCGCGACGTCGGCGACCGGGCGGCCCGGCTCCGCGACGAGGACCCGCACCGCTGCCTCGACCGCGTCGGTGCAGCGGGGTAGCGCGTGCTCCCGTTCGGCCACGGACTCCGCGAGGGCGGCCTCGACCGCGGCGATCATCGCGTCCGGGTCCTCGAGCCCCAGCAGCTGCCGACGCAGCGGCGCCCACGCCTGCGCTCCGACCAGCCGGCCCCGGAGCGCCCGCGGGTCGACGTCGAACGCGGTCGCGCACCCGATCGGCGTCGCGACCACGCCGACGCACCACGTCTCGCCGAGGGGCCGGTTGAGCATCGGCTGGTCGTCGGGGCCCAGCAGGAACCCGGTCCGGGCCACGTGCACGTCGCCGGTCCCGTTGCGCGCCACCTGCGCGATCGGCGGCCCGAGCACGAGGCCCAGGACGGCCGACCCGGTCGGCGCGATCCGCTCGGCCGGGGCACGCAGCCGGCCGCGGGCGTACCAGACGCTTGCCACGGACCGCCCGAGGGCACCCGTGGGCTCGTGGGTGACGTAGGTGAACGTGTCGGTCACCCCGCGATCGTCCCGCAAAGGAGTGTCGGAGGGGGGTGCAAGGGTGGCAGCGTTCCCTTCCTGACGACCAACCACCTGCAAGGAGTCAGGGTATGTCTCACCTCCTCACCTCCCGCGTCACCGGCCCCGTGCTCACCCCGGACCAGGACGGGTTCGCCGACGAGATCGCCCCGCACAACCGCGCGGTCGTCCACGCGCCCGACGTCGCGGTCGGCGCCGCGAGCACCCAGGACGTCGCGGAGACCGTGCGGTGGGCCGCCGAGCAGGGCGTACCCGTCCACGTGCTGGCCACGGGCCACGGCGCCACCACGCCCGTGACCTCGGGCGTCCTGCTCACCACCCGCCGGCTCGGAGGCGTCGACGTCGACCCGGACGCCCGGGTGGCGACGATCGGCGCCGGGGCGCGCTGGTCCGACGTGGTCCCCGCCGCCGACGCCCACGGGCTCACACCGATCGCGGGCTCCTCGGCCAACGTCGGCGTGGCCGGCTACCTCCTCGGCGGGGGGCTCGGTCCCGTCGCCCGCAGCCACGGGTACAGCTCCGACCTGCTCGAGTCCGTCACCGTCGTCACGGGGACGGGTGAGGTGGTCGAGGCGTCGGCCGACGAGCACCCCGACCTCTTCTGGGCGCTCCGGGGCGGCAAGGTCGGCCTCGGCGTGGTGACGCAGGTGCGCCTGCGCCTGGTCGAGATGCCCGAGCTCTACGCGGGCACCCTGTTCTTCGGCGCCGAGCACATCGAGCCCGCGGTGCGCGGCTGGCTGGCGTGGACCTCGACGGCGGACCCCGCGACGACCACCAGTGCGGCGATCGTGCGCTTCCCGCCGCTGGAGGCGATCCCGCCGTTCCTGCGCGGCCGCACCGTCCTGCTGCTGCGCGTCGCCCGGCCCGGTGACGAGGCCGCGGGCAAGGCAGCCGCCGCTCCCCTGCGGGCCCTCGCGCCGGCGTTCCTGGACACGGTCGGCGTGCTGCCCGCGGCCCGCGCGGGGGAGATCCACAACGACCCGGGGCAGCCCGGACCCGGGTGGGTGCGCGGGATGCTGCTCGACCGCGCCGACGACGCGCTCGCGAGCACCTGGCTCGGGCTCGTGGGCGCCGACGCGTCGACCCCGTTCATGGCCGCCGAGCTGCGGCACGTCGCCGGCGCCACCGGCGTCGACGTCCCCGACGGGTCGGCGGTGTCGGGGCGCGGGTCGGCGTTCGTCGTGTCGGTCGCGAGCGGCAACCCGAGCCGGTTCGCCGAGCTGCCGGCCGCTGCCGACGCGGTCGTCGAGGCGTTGGCCCCGTGGGCGTCGACCGAGGTCAACCCGAACTTCGCCGGCACCGGGTCGGCGGTCTGGACGCCGGAGACGGCGGACCGGCTGGCTCAGGTGCGGCGGACCTACGACCCGGCGGGGGTGTTCGGGTGACCCCGTCTGGGGAGGAGTCGTGAAGGCTGCACCGTTCCCGCCCGCGACGTCACCCGGTGGTGACACGCTCTCGGGGCGCCGTGCGGGCGGGTGAGCCGGGCGTGCAGCAGCAGGAAGCGGCGCGATGCCGCGCGACGAGGGGACAGCATGTCGTTCGCAGGTGAACGCGCAGTGGCCGGTCGGCGGCTCGTGGGTGGCGGGATCGCCCTGGTGCTCGCGGCGGTGGGCCTGACCGGGTGCTCGCCCGAGCCGCCCGACCCGACGAGCGCGACCGAGGCGCTCGCCGCTGCGCTCACGTCCGGCGACTTCACCAAGGCCCCCTTCGCCGGCGGCGCTGCCGACGTCACCGCGGCGACCGCGGCCCGCACCAGCGCCTACGAGGGTCTCGCCCCGTGGCAGCCCACCGTGACGGTCGTGTCGACGGAGGTCGACGAGCAGGACGAGGACGTCGCCACGACGACGCTCGGGTTCACGTGGGACGTCGACGAGAGCGACTCCGACTGGACGTACGAGACGCACGCCAGGCTCGCGCGCGACGACGAGGACGTCTGGCACGTCACGTGGGCGCCCGCGCTGCTCGCGCCGGACCTCGTGGCGGGCGAGGTGCTGAGCGTCGAGCGGACACGGGCCGACCGCGCCAACGTGCTGGGCGCCGGCGGGGCGGTCATCGTCGAGCCGCGGCGCGTCCACCGCGTCGGGATCGACAAGACGAAGATCGCGGCCCCCGAGCAGGAGGCGGCGGCGCGCGAGCTGGGGCGGCAGCTGGGGATCGACAGCGACTCGTACGCCGCCAAGGTGCTCGGTGCCGGGGAGAAGGCCTTCGTCGAGGCGATCACCATCCGCGACGGCGACCCCGGCTACGACCTCACCGCGCTCGTCGGGCTGCCCGGCGTGATCGAGGTGCCGGACACGCTGCCGCTGGCTCCCACCCGCCAGTTCGCCCGGCCGATCCTGGGCACCGTCGGCCCCGCGACGGCCGAGATCATCGAGAAGTCGGACGGCGCGGTGTCCCCCGGAGACCTCGCGGGACTGTCCGGGCTCCAGCGCCAGTACGACGCCCAGCTGCGCGGACTGCCCGGACTGACCATCACCGCCGCGCAGGCCGACGGCGCCGCCCCGCGCCAGCTGTACGACGTCGCGCCCACCCCCGGCACCCCGCTCACCACCACCCTCGACGTGCGCCTGCAGGAGGCGGCCGAGTCGATCGTCGCCACCGTCGGGCCGGCCAACGCGATCGTCGCCATCCGCCCGTCGACCGGCGAGGTGCTCGCCGCCGCGAGCGGGGTGGGCGGCGAGGGCATGTCGACGGCCACGCTCGGCCAGTTCGCCCCCGGCTCCACGTTCAAGGTGGTCACCGCGCTCGCCTTGCTGCGGTCGGGGCTCACGGCGGACAGCGACACCACCTGCCCGACCACGGTGAGCGTCGACGGACGATCGTTCTCCAACTTCCCCGAGTACCCCACGGACAAGCTGGGCACCATCCCCCTGCGGACCGCCTTCGCCAACTCCTGCAACACGGCGTTCATCTCGGCACGCGACCAGGCGACCCAGGACGCGCTCATCGACGCCGCCGGATCGCTCGGGCTGGACCCGAACGC
The DNA here is from genome assembly GCF_013359775.1 of Cellulomonas humilata. Taxonomy (GTDB): domain Bacteria; phylum Actinomycetota; class Actinomycetes; order Actinomycetales; family Cellulomonadaceae; genus Cellulomonas; species Cellulomonas humilata. The sequence continues at coordinate 281,797 of NZ_JABMCI010000070.1, forward strand.
GTCGCTCGGCTTCCCGGCGTTCCTCGGGGACGTCCCCGCCGACTCGGACGGCACGGACCACGCCGCGTCGATGATCGGGCAGGGCCGGGTGCTCGCCTCGCCGCTGGGCATGGCGACGGTCGCCGCCTCGGTGGCAAAGGGGTCGACCGTGGTGCCGCAGATCGTCGTCCCGGTCGAGGGTGCCGCGGCGCCGGAGGCGGACGACGAGACGTCCACCGACGACCCGACGGAGACCGCGCGCGCCGCCGTCCCGCTGACCGCCGACGAGGCCGCCACCCTGAAGCAGCTGATGCGCGGCGTGGTGACCGAGGGCGGCGCGACGTTCCTCCAGGACGTCCCCGGCGACGAGGTCGCGGCCAAGACCGGCACCGCGCAGTTCGGCGAGGCGGGCAACCTGCAGAACCACGTGTGGATGATCGCCGTCCAGGGGGACCTCGCGGTCGCGGTGTTCGTCGACGTGGGCGAGTACGGGTCGACCACGGCAGGACCGCTGCTGGAGCAGTTCCTGCGGGCGGCGCAGGGGTGACGGTCGAGTAATCCGCAGGTCAGGGGACCCCGGCGCCGACACAATGGCCCGGTGTTCCTCACCCTGACGTCGACGGCCGACTCCGCGAGCGACCTGGGCTTCCTCCTGCACAAGCACCCCGACCGGGTGCAGGCGTTCGACCTGTCCGTGGGCACGGCGCACGTCTTCTACCCCGAGTCCACCGACGAGCGCTGCACGGTCGCGCTGCTGCTCGAGGTCGACCCGGTGGAGCTGGCGCGCGGCAACCGGTTCGGCGACGGGTTCGCGCTCGGCGCCTACGTCAACGACCGGCCCTACGCCGCGAGCTCGCTGCTGGCGGTCGCGCTGGGGCGCGTGTTCCGGTCGGCGATGGCCGGCACCTGCGCGGCGCGGCCGGACCTCGTCGGCGTCCCGCTGCCGCTGGAGATCCACGTGCCGGCCGTGCCGGACGACGGCGATGCCGCGCTGGTGGCGCGGCTGTTCGAGCCGCTCGGGTGGCAGGTCTCGGCCGGCGTCGGCCCGCTCGATCCCGCCGTCCCCGCGTGGGGCGACTCGCCGTACGCCGACGTGCGCCTGACCGGGACGTTCACCGTGGCGGACGCGCTGCGGCACCTGTACGTGCTGCTCCCGGCGCTGGACGGCGGCAAGCACTACTGGGTGGGACCCGACGAGGTCGACAAGCTGGTGCGCAGCGCGGGCGAGTGGCTGGGCGACCACCCGGAGCGGGACTGGATCCTGCGGCGGTCGCTGGCACACCGACGCGAGTACGTGGCGGACGCGGTGGAGCGGCTGGGCGTCGTCGAGGTGCCCGCCACTCCCGACGAGCCGTCTGTTCCGGAGGTACGCCCGCTCTCCCAGGTCCGGCGTGAGGTCGTGCTCGCGGAGCTGCGGTCGGCCCGTGCGGCGTCCGTCGTCGACCTGGGGTGCGGCGAGGGTGCACTGCTGCGCGAGCTGCTGGCGGACCCGTCGTTCACGCGGGTGGTCGGCGCCGACGTGTCGCACCGGGCGCTGCGGCGCGCGGCCGAGCGGCTGGGCCTGGACCGGATGCCCGACACCGTCCGCGCGCGGCTCACGCTGCTCCAGTCGTCGGTGACGTACCGGGACGCGCGGCTGGCCGGTGCCGACGCGGTGGTGCTCATGGAGGTCGTCGAGCACGTGGACGCGGACCGGCTGCCGTCGCTGGAGCGGACCGTGTTCGGGGACGCCCGCCCGCGGACCGTCATCGTCACCACGCCGAACGAGGAGTTCAACGTGCGCTACCCGACGCTGCACGCGGGGACCATGCGCCACACGGACCACCGGTTCGAGTGGACGCGCGCGCAGGGCGAGGCGTGGGCCGCCGGGGTGTGCGCGGCGTACGGGTACACGTTCCGCGCCGGTGCGGTCGGTGACGTCGACCCCGAGGTCGGTCCGCCGACGCAGCTGCTGGTCTTCACGCTCGGAGCGGCGGCATGACCGCGCTGGAGATCCCGGAGCTGTCCCTGGTGGCGCTGGTCGGCGCGTCCGGGTCGGGGAAGTCGACCTTCGCACGCGAGCGGTTCGGGCAGTACGAGGTGGTGTCCAGCGACGCCTGCCGCGCCATGGTGTCCGACGACGAGACCGACCAGGACGCCACCAAGGACGCGTTCGAGGTGCTGGGGTTCGTCGTCGGCAAGCGCCTGGACCGCGGCCGGCTGACGGTCGTCGACGCCACGAACGCCCAGCGCGACGCCCGCAAGCACGTGGTCGAGCTGGCGCGCGCGCACGACGTGCTGCCGGTCGCGATCGTGCTGGACCTGCCGCTGGACGAGTGCCTGGAGCGCAACCGCGGCCGGGGCGACAGAGCGCTGCCGGAGCGGGTGGTGAAGCGCCAGCACGACCTGGTGCGTCGCGCGGTCGGCGGTCTGGCCCGCGAGGGGTTCCGGCAGGTGCACGTGCTGCGCACGGTCGAGGAGGTCGAGTCGGCGACGATCACCCGTACCCGCCTGCACAACGACCTGCGCGACGAGCACGGCCCGTTCGACGTCGTCGGCGACGTGCATGGCTGCCGGTCCGAGCTGGAGTCGCTGCTGGAGAGGCTCGGCTACGTGCTGGTCCGCGACGACGCCGGGCGACCGGTCGACGCCGTGCACCCGGAGGGCCGGAAGGTCGTCTTCCTCGGTGACCTGGTCGACCGCGGCCCGGACACCCCGGGCGTGCTGCGGCTGGCCATGGGGATGACCGCCGCGGGCCACGCGCTCGCGGTGCCGGGCAACCACGAGCACAAGCTGGTGCGCGCGCTGGGCGGCCGGAACGTGCAGGTCAGCCACGGGCTGGAGACGTCGCTGGCGCAGCTGGAGGCCGAGGGCGCGGAGTTCTCCGCGCAGGTCCGGGCGTGGGCGGACGGGCTGGTCTCGCACCTGGTGCTCGACGACGGGCGGCTCGTCGTCGCGCACGCCGGGCTCAAGGAGGCGTACCACGGGCGGGCGTCGGGACGCGTGCGCAGCTTCGCCCTGTACGGGGACACCACCGGGGAGACCGACGAGTTCGGGCTGCCGGTGCGGTACCCGTGGGCCGACGAGTACCGCGGCCGCGCGATGGTCCTGTACGGGCACACGCCGACCCCGGTCCCGCAATGGGTCAACAACACGATGTGCCTGGACACCGGCGTCGTGTTCGGGGGACACCTGACCGCGCTGCGGTACCCGACCAAGGAGCTCGTCCAGGTGCCGGCCGAGCAGGTCTGGTACGAGCCGGCGCGGCCGTTCCTGGTCCCCGAGCAGGTCCGCCCGGACGACGTGCTCGACATCGAGGACGTGCTCGGGCGGCGGTCGGTGGAGACCCGGCACCACGGGCGGGTCACCATCGACGAGGAGAACGCGGTCGCCGCGCTGGAGGTGATGAGCCGGTTCGCGCTGCACCCGCGGTGGGTGCCGTACCTGCCGCCGACGATGGCGCCGGTGGCGACCTCCCCGCTGCCGGGCGTGCTGGAGCACCCTGCGGAGGCGTTCTCGGCGTTCGCAGCCTCGGGCGTCACGCGGGTGATCTGCGAGGAGAAGCACATGGGCTCACGGGCGACCTTGCTGGTGTGCCGGGACGGGTTCCGCTGGTCGGGTGCTCCCGACGGCGAGACCGGGGCGGTCTGGACGAGGACCGGGCGGGCGTTCTTCGACCGGCCGCTGACCGAGGTGTTCCTGGCGGGTGTCCGCGCCGCGGTCACGCGAGCCGGGCTCTGGGAGGAGCTCGGCACCGACTGGCTGCTGCTGGACGCCGAGCTGCTGCCCTGGTCGCTCAAGGCCGCACCCCTGCTGCGCGAGCAGTACGCCGCGACGGGCGCGGCCGCGCGGGCGATGCTGCCGTCGGCGGTGTCCTCGCTCGAGGCCGTCGCCGGTCGGGGGCTGGAGATCGGCGACCTGCTCGACCGGACGCGGCGGCGGGTGGAGGACGCCGGTCTCTTCGTCGACGCCTACCGCCGCTACGTCTGGCCGACCGACGGGCTCGAGGGCGTCCAGCTGGCACCGTTCCAGGTGCTGGCCGCCGCGGGCGCCACGTTCCACGACCGCGACCACGGCTGGCACCTGTCCGTCATCGACCGGCTGGTCGACGCCGACCCGGCGCTGCTGCGCACCACGAAGCGGCTGGAGGTCGACGTCGCCGAGCCGCAGCCGGGCATCGACTGGTGGGAGGAGCTCACCGCGGCCGGCGGGGAGGGGATGGTGGTCAAGCCGTTCGCCAACCTGGTGCACGGCCGGCGCGGGCTGGTGCAGCCGGGCCTGAAGGTCCGCGGGCGCGAGTACCTGCGGATCATCTACGGCCCGGAGTACACCCAGCACCTGGACCGGCTGAAGGTGCGCTCGCTCGGGCGCAAGCGTGGTCTGGCGCTGCGCGAGTACGCGCTCGGGCTGGAGTCGCTGGACCGGCTGGTCGCCGGGGAGCCGCTGTGGCGCGTGCACGAGCCGGTGTTCGCGGTGCTGGCCCTGGAGTCCGAGCCGGTGGACCCGCGGCTGTGAGAGCGTCGGACGCATGACTGACGAGGACACCCGGACGCAGTACGAGCGCATGGTCGCCGGCGACTGGTACGAGGCCGACGCCCAGATCCAGGAGCTGACCGGCGCCGCCCAGGCCCGCGCGGAGCGGTTCGCGCAGGCCGTGAAGGACGGCGACGACGACGCCGTCGACCGCCTGCGCGAGCTGCTGGGCTCACTGGTCGAGGACACGTGGATCCGCCCGCCCCTGTACGTCGACTACGGCGTGCACCTGCACGTGGGTGCGCGGACGTTCGCCAACTTCGGGCTCGTCGCGCTCGACGTGGCGCCCATCCACATCGGCGACGACGTGCAGATCGGCCCGAACGTCCAGCTGCTCACCCCGATCCACCCGGTGGACCCCGAGCCGCGGCGGAACAAGCTCGAGGCCGCCAAGCCGATCACGATCGGCAACAACGTCTGGCTCGGCGGCGGGGCCATCGTCTGCCCGGGCGTGACCATCGGCGACAACACGGTGGTCGGCGCCGGCGCCGTGGTCACCAAGGACCTGCCCGCCAACGTCGTCGCGGTGGGCAACCCCGCGCGGGTGATCAAGGAGATCTGATGACTGAGCGTGCCATTGGCGTCATGCTCCCGCGGGACCTGCCCGCCGACCTGTTCCGGACCTTCGCACGGCGGGCCGAGGCGCTCGGGTTCGACGAGCTCTGGGTGGTCGAGGACTGCTTCTTCCGCGGCGGCGTCGCGCAGGCCGCCGCCGCTCTGGCGATGACCGAGCGCATCCGGGTCGGCATCGGCATCCTGCCGGCGGCGGTCCGGAACGCGGCGTTCACCGCGATGGAGGCCGCGACGCTTGCGGAGCTGTTCCCGGGGCGGATCGACGTGGGCATCGGGCACGGGATGCGTGGCTGGATGACGCAGGTCGGCGCGTGGCCGGCCAGCCCGCTGACCATGCTCGGGGAACACCTCGACGCGGTGCGGGCTGTGCTCCGCGGAGGGCCAGTGGACGCCGAGGGCCGCTACGTGAACCTCGACGCGATCGACCTGAACACCCCGCCGAGCAGCGTGCCGCGCGTGCTGGCCGGGGTCCGCGGACCCAAGTCGCTCGCGCTCGCGGGCCGCTCTGCGGACGGCACGATCCTGGCCGAGCCGGTCACGCCCGAGTATGTGGCCGACGCGCTCCGGCACATCGCGCCGACGCGGGAGCACCGGATCGTCGCCTACTGCGTCGCGGTGGTCGACGACTCTGCCGACGCCGCCCGCACCGCCGCCCGGCCCGCGCTGGAGTGGATCGGCGAGCCCGACTGGGACGTGCACATCGCGCCCCTGCCGTTCGCCGACGAGTTCCGCGCGCTCCGGGCGTCGGCGGCGACCCGGGCGGAGTTCGTCGCGGCGCTGCCCGACGGGTGGGTCGACCAGCTCGCCGTCGTCGGGACGACGGACGACGCCCGCACCCGCATCGGGCAGCTGCACGACGCGGGGGTCACGACGACGGTGCTGATCCCGGTCGGCCCGGACCCGCTGGTGGCGCTGGAGAACCTGGCGCGGGTGCTCTAGCGAGGTTCGAGGCGAGCCGGAGGACCGTGTCGGCGAGCTCGGCTGGTTCGACGACGGACACCGGGCCGGTGAGCGCGATGCGGGCGACGATCACGGCGAGCCACTCGAGATCCTCGCTGCGGATCTGGACGACGCACGAGTCCGCCTCCGTCTCGACCGGTGTGTGGTCCACCCAGCGGAGCGCACCCTCGAGCTCGTCGAACGGGGCGCCGATGACGAGCGTCGCTCGGTGCTGACGGAACAACGAGCCGAGTGAGCTCGCGACGAAGCTCGCCGCATCGCCACCCGGGATCTGGCGCGGCGCGAAGTGACTGCCCGCCGGCCGGGGCTCCCGAAGCCGGTCCAGCCGGAACGTGCGCCAGTCGTCGCGCCCCTGGTCCCAGGCCACGAGGTACCAGCGACGGCCGGCGGTGACGAGCTGGTGTGGCTGGACGAGCCGTCGGCTGGCCGTGCCATCACGTCGTCGGTAGTCGAAACGCACGTCCTCACGGTCGCGGCACGCCGCGGCGAGCACGCTGAGCGCCTCGGGGTCGACGACGTCGTCCTCGGCCGGAGATCGCATCGACGCGACGCTCGAGCGGAGCGCCGACACCCGTCGGCGGAGGCGATGCGGCAGCAGCTGTTCGATCGTGGTCAGTGCGCGGAGCGACGCCTCCTCCATGCCGCCGATCGCCGCCTCGGCGGCGTAGCGCAGCCCGACGGCGACCGCGACGGCCTCGTCGTCGTCGAGGACCAGGGGTGGCAGGTGCGCGCCCGTGGCAAGTCGGTAGCCCCCGTGCTTTCCCGACGTGGCGTCGACCGGGTAGCCCAGCTCGCGCAGCCGGTCGACGTCACGGCGCACCGATCGCTCTGTGATCTCGAGGCGTTCCGCGAGCTCGGCTCCACGCCACCAGCGATGGGTCTGCAGGAGCGAGAGCAGCTGGAGCGCTCGACCGGTGGGGTCCTTCCGCATGGTCGAAGTCTGGCATCGATCGAGGACCGATCCTGTCCGCAATGCTTCCTACGGTGATGGCGTCACCCACCGAGAGGAACGTCGCCGTGTTCGATCCCACCAGTTTTCCCGAGCCGACCTTGATCTCCGTCAACGGCGTGAAGTTGGAGGTGTTCGACGCAGGCGCGCACAACGCCGGACGGCCCGTCGTGCTCTGTCACGGCTGGCCGGAGCACGCGTTCTCCTGGCGCCACCAGGTGCCCGCCCTCTTCGCAGCGGGCTACCACGTCATCGTCCCGAACCAGCGGGGCTACGGGAACTCGTCCCGTCCGACCGAGGTGACGGACTACGACATCGCGCACCTGACGGGCGACCTCGTGGCACTGCTGGACCACTACGGGTACGACGACGCCACGTTCGTCGGGCACGACTGGGGGGCCAACGTCGTCTGGGGGCTGGCCCAGCTGCACCCGCACCGCGTGAACAAGGTGATCAACCTGAGCCTGCCGTACATGGAGCGCGGCCCGGTGCCCCCGATCGAGTTCCTGGAGGCGGTGTTCGGCGGCGACCTCTACCTCGTCCACTTCAACCGACAGCCCGGTGTCGCAGACGCGGTGCTCGAGGCGAACACCTCCCGGTTCCTGCGCAACCTGTACCGGAAGAACGAGCAGCCCGCGGAGCCGGCGCCGGGTATGGCGATGATCAACCTCGCCCTGGCGGAGACGCCGAGGGGTGAAGCCGTCCTGAGCGACGACGAGCTGGCCGTCCTTGTCTCCGCATTCGAGTCGTCGGGGTTCACGGGCGGCCTCAACTGGTACCGGAACCTCGACCGCAACTGGCACCTGCTGGCGGACGTGGACCCGATCGTCCGGCAGCCCGCCCTCATGATCTACGGCGACCGGGACACGGTCGCGAAGTCCGAGAACCTGACCGACTTCGTGCCGCGCGCGGACGTGGTCAGCCTCGACTGCGGTCACTGGATCCAGGAGGAGAAGCCGGAGGAGACCAACGAGGCGATCCTGACCTGGCTGGAGCAGCAGGAGTCGTGACTGGACGCGGCGCGGGTCGGTCCCCGCGCCGCGCCCCTTCCGACGTGTAAAGAACTCTTGACACGGTGTCTGGTTCGCCATACCTTCGCCGTGTCAACAATTCTTTACACGGAGGCTCCGATGAGCGTCGAGACCGAGACTCGCACCATGCAGGCGATCGTCCAGAGCGCGTACGGAGCGCCCGAGACCGTCCTCACCCACCGGACCGTCGCGCGGCCGGAGCCGAAGCCGGACGAGGTCCTCGTCCGGGTGCACGCGTCCTCGCTGAACTTCGCCGACGTCGCCATGGTGACCGGCAGGCCGTCGCTGATCCGGGCCGCCATGGGGTTGCGGCGGCCGCGGTACACCGTCCCCGGCAGGGACCTCGCCGGGGTCGTCGAGGCTGTCGGTGCGGACGTCACCGACCTGGCGGCAGGTGACGAGGTCTACGCCGAGGCGTCCGCGGGCTCGTGGGCGCAGTACGTGGCCGTGCGGGCGAAGCTCGTCGGTCGCAAGCCCGTGAACCTGAGCTTCGCGGAGGCCGCCACGCTGCCGCTGGCCGCCGGCACCGCTCTCGACTGCGTCGCCGGGGTCCGGCCCGGGCAGAAGGTGCTGGTCAACGGCGCCTCCGGAGGGGTCGGCTCGTTCGCGGTGCAGGCGGCCAAGGCGCTCGGCGCCGAGGTGACCGGGGTGTGCAGCGGTCGGAACGTCGAGCTCGTCACGAACCTCGGTGCGGACCACGTCGTCGACTACCAACGCTCCGACTTCACCAGCGGCAGCACCCGGTACGACCTGATCATCGACCTCGTCGGCAACCGGAGCCTCGCGGCGTACCGGCGGGCACTGGCCCCGCGCGGCACGCTCCACCTGTCCGGTGGCGGCGGCGGTCGGGTGATCGGGCCGATGGCCCGGCTCGCGCAGGCGCTCGTCGTGAACCCGTTCGTCTCCCAGCGACTGCGCCCCGTCTTCGCGACGCCGAGCCGCGCCAAGCTCGACCGGCTCCGCGAGCTCGCCGAGGCAGGGTCGCTCACCCCCGCGATCGAGCGGACCTACCCTCTGAGCGACGCCCCGGAGGCCGTGCGCCGGCTGATCGCCGAGCACGCCCGTGGCAAGACCGTCCTCACTGTCGCCCAGGAGCGTTGATGTCCTACGAAGAGCGGAACGTCTGGGTCTCCCTCGTCGTCTCCGTGCTCGCGTACGGGGTCTACGTCGTGGTGGTGCTGGCCCGGGCGCGGGACACGCCCCTGACCGAGGTCGCCTACGCCGGTCCGCTGCTGTGGTCGATCGGCGGCGCGATCGTGTTGGCCATCATCGGGTCCATCGGGGTCGCGCTGGCCAACCGCCGCGACGGGCACCTCACGGACCAGCGTGACAAGGAGATCAGCCGGCTCGGCGATCGCACCGGCCAGTCGTTCGTCGTGATCGGTGCGCTCGCCGCGATGGTCCTGGCGCTGCTCGAGGTCGACTGGTTCTGGATCGCCAACGCCGTCTACCTCTGCTTCGTCCTGTCCGCGATCCTCGGCGGCGTCACCAAGCTCGCCGCCTACCGACGGGACTTCTCCACGTGGTGAAGCCCACGCAGGTCACGAACGCCATCCGCGCCCTCCGGTTCACGCACGGGGAGATGACCCAGGCCGAGCTGGCCGAGCGCATCGGCGTCACCCGCCAGACCGTCATCGCGATCGAGCAGGGCCGCTACTCCCCGTCGCTCGAGATGGCCTTCCAGATCGCCCGCGTGTTCGACGTCCCGCTCGACGACGTCTTCCAGTACCCGGGCTGACGCCAGGTTCCACCCGCACGAGGCCACGCGGTCTCGCGATCCGTCCTGCCCACAGAGAGGCACTGCCATGCGCACTGCTCGACTTGCCGGTCTGCTCTACCTCGTCGTCGCCGTCTGCGGTGGGTTCGCGGAGCTGGGAGCGCGATCGACCATCAAGGCGTCCGACGACGTCGCCCAAGCCCTCCGCGACAGCGCCGGGCTCATGAAGGTCGCGTTCGCCGCCGACGTCGTCGCCTACACGTGCTTCCTGCTCGTCGGCCTCGCCCTCTACGCGCTGTTCAAGGACGTCCACCGCGTCGCGGCGGTCGCGATGCTCACCATGAACGCGGGCAGCGTGGCCATCCAGAGCCTGGACCTCGTCAACCACGCGGGCGCCGTGCTCGCGGCGCAGCGGGGGGCCGACGAGCTCGCCGTGCTGTTCCTCGACCTGCACGGGGTCGGTTACCTGATCGCGCAGGTCTTCTTCGGCGGCTGGCTCATCCCGCTCGGCTACCTGGTGGTCCGGTCGGGAATGATGCCGCGCGTGCTCGGGTACGCCCTGATCGTGGGTGGAGTGGGGTACCTGCTCGGGCTCGTCGTCGAGCTGGTCGCGCCGGGTGCGGACGGCGTCGCGCTCGCCCTGGGTGTGGTCGGGGGGATCTCCGAGATCGCGTTCCTGCTGTGGTTGCTGGTGAAGGGTGTGTCGGCACCCGTTCGCGAGCGGGTGCTCGTGCCCTAGTTTGGCGATATGTCCGACGCTACCGTCAGCCTGCTGGTGCTGGCGGGCTGCGTCGGGCTGTTCGTCTGGAACCGCCTCTCGGTCGGCGTCGTCGCGATCCTCACCGCGCTGACCCTCTACGCCACCGGCCTGATCACCGCCAACGAGGCGGTCGCCGGGTTCGGGGATCCGGTCGTCGTGTTCATCGCGTCGCTGTTCGTGCTCAGCGAGGGACTCGAGTCGTCGGGCGTCACTGCGTGGGCCGGTCAGCAGCTGATCGCCCGCGCGGGGACGGCACGGAACCGGCTGCTGATCGCCCTCATGTTCTTGTCCGCACTGATGGCGGCACTGGTCACCCCCAACGGCGCGGCCGCCGCGCTGCTGCCGGTGGTGGTGCTGGCGTCGCGACGCTCGAAGCAGTCGACGTCGCAGATGCTCATGCCGCTCGCGTTCGCGGCCAGCGCCGGGGCGCTCCTGGTGCTCAGCGGCAGCACAGTGAACGTCATCGTGTCCGACGCGCTGGTCACCGCCACGGGCGAGCAGTTCGGGTTCTTCGAGTTCGGCCTGATCGGGCTGCCGCTGGTGCTCGCGACGATCGCGGTCTCGGTGCTCGTCGGCCAGCGCCTGCTGCCCGACCGCTCGCCCACCGCGCTGCCCGCCGACTACTCCCGGCACGTCGACACCCTGGTCGAGCACTACAGCCTGGACGTCGGCTTCTTCCGCCTCGCGGTCGACCCGGGGTCCGACGTGATCGGCAGCCGGCGCGTGCAGGTCGAGGTGCCGGACGGCGTGGTGCTCATCGGGGTGCAGCGGGCCACGGGTGAGCCTGCCGCCGAGGACGAGACGCTGAGCGTCGGGGACGTCGTCGTGGTGACGGGCGACAACGCGGGGATCGCGTCATTGGTCGAGCGGCACGCGCTGACCGTCGCGACGACCCCGCTGTCCCGGGGCACGCGCGAGGCGCTCCTGGGCCGCGAGGTGGGCGTCGCGGAGATGGTGGTCCGGCCGCGCTCGCGGGTGATCGGCCAGGTCGTGTTCGCGGGGCTGGTCCGCTCCGGCGTCACGGTGCTGGGCGTACGCAGGCTGGGCAAGGACCGCGGGGCCGACCACCTGGTGCTGGCCGAGGGGGACTCGCTCCTGGTGCACGGCCCGTGGCCCGCCGTCGAGGCGTTCGCGGCCGGGGACGACGTGCTCATCGTCGACAGCCCCGAGCTGGTCCGGCGGCAGACCGTGGCGCTCGGGCCGAAGGCGTGGCGGGCGGTCGCGGTGCTCGTCGTCACGGTCGCGCTGCTGGCCACCGGAGTCGTCCCGCCCGCGATCGCCGGGCTGATCGGGGCGACGCTCATGGTGATGACCGGCGTCGTCGGCGTACCGGAGGCGTACCGGGCGGTGTCGTGGCAGGTCGTCGTCCTGGTCGGCGGGCTGATCCCGCTGTCGGTCGCGATCGCCTCGTCCGGTGCCGCCGACCTGGTGGCCGGCCGGTTGGTGGACCTGATCGGCGACGGGGGTCCGCGCGTCGTGCTGGCCACCCTGTTCGTCCTGACGCTCGCGCTCGGCCAGGTGGTGAGCAACACGGCCACCGTGCTCATCGTCGCGCCGATAGCGGTCGCCATGGCCGACGCCTCCGGGGTGGCGCTCGCGCCGGTCCTCATGCTCGTCGCGGTGGCGGGAGCCGCGTCGTTCCTCACCCCGATCGCCACCCCCGCGAACATGATGGTCATGGGTCCGGGCGGCTACACGTTCAGCGACTACTGGAAGCTCGGCCTCGCGACCACGACGGCGTGGTTCGTCGTCGCCATCCTGCTCATCCCAGTCATCTGGCCCACGTAAGGAGCACGACGATGACGTTCGACCCGATCCCCTCACGCGCGCTGTTCGAGGACGTCTCGGTCCGGGTGGCGCCACCCGGTGCGGGAGCCGGTCGCGCTCTCGGGCTGGCCGTGACCGCCACCGGCGAGGTGCCCTCGGGAGTGCCCCTGGACCGCGCCGGGCTCACCGAGTGGGGGTTCCGCGGGTCCGTGGGCGAGGTCCTGATCCTGCCGCGCGAGGGGGGCGCGGTGGTCGCGACCGGCGTCGGCGACGACCCGTCCGCCGCCTCGTTGCGCGACGCGGCGGCGGCGTTCGCGCGAGCCGCGGGTCGCGACGACGTCCTGACCACCGACCTGGTCGGGGCCGGTGCCTCGGTGGCGAGCGCGGCCCAGGCGGTCGTCGAGGGGATCCTGCTCGGCCGCTACCGGTACGACGCGCTCAAGACCGACCCGTCGACGGTGCCGGTCCGGGAGATCGTGCTCCTCGTGGCCGACGAGTCCGCCGACGATGCCCGCCGCGGTGCCGACCGAGGTGTCGTGCTCGCCCGGGCAGCATCCCTGTCCCGCGACCTGGCCAGCACCCCCGCCGGACACCTGACCGCCCCGGACCTGGCCGACATCGCCGTCTGGCTGGCCGGCGAGCACGGGCTGGACATCGAGGTCTTCGACCAGGAGGCCCTGATCGAGATGGGCTGCGGAGGGCTGCTCGGCGTGAACGCGGGGTCGGTGGTCGAGCCGCGCATGATCGTCATCCGCTATGTGCCCGCGACCGAACCGACAGGTCACCTCGGGTTCGTCGGCAAGGGCATCACCTACGACTCCGGCGGGATCAGCCTCAAGCCGTCCAACGCGATGCACGCGGCGATGAAGATGGACATGAGCGGTGCCGGCGCGGTGCTGGCGGCGATGACGGCACTCGCGGACCTGGACGTCCCCGTGGCGGTCAGCGCCTACCTGGCCTGCACGGACAACATGCCGTCGGGCTCGGCGACCAAGCTCGGGGACGTCCTCACCAGCCGCAGCGGGCGGACCATCGAGGTGGTGAACACCGACGCCGAGGGGCGCCTGGTCATGGCCGACGCGATCGCGCTCGCGAACGAGGACGGCGTCGACGCGATCGTGGACATCGCCACGTTGACCGGGGCCGCCCTGGCCGCGCTCGGCATGCTGACGGCGGCAGTCATCGGCAACGACGACCGCATGCTCGACCTGGTCGAGGCCGCCGCTGAGCACACCGACGAGCAGGTGTGGCGGCTGCCGCTGGACCGGCGGTACCGCAAGCAGCTGGACTCCGAGGTGGCGGACATCAAGAACCTCGGCGGCGAGTACGCCGGGGCCATCACCGCCGCCCTGTTCCTGGCCGAGTGGGTGGGGGACACCCCGTGGACGCACCTCGACATCGCCGGGACCATGCGGTCCGACGCCGACGACGCCTGGCGGACCAAGGGTGCGACCGGGTTCGGTGCGCGGCTGCTCGTGGAGGTCGCGTCGACGTTCGCGGCCGCCCGGTGACCGCGACGTGACCGAGCGGCGCGCGATCCACGAGTCGATCGCCGGAGCCGCCGTCCTGGGCACCCTCGCGGTCGTCTGGGGCATCGCTGCCCAGTCGCGCGTGCTGCTGTTCGACGGCGCGTTCATCCTGCTCGGCATCGTGCTCTCGGCACTGTCCTTGATGGCGTCGCGCGCCGCCGCGGAGAGCCCCACCACCCGGTTCCCGTTCGGCAAGGCGGCCGTCACGCCCCTGGCCATCGCGGTCCAGGGGGTGGCGCTGCTGGGCACCCTGCTCTACGCCGCGGTCGACGCCGTCGCGATCATCACGGCCGGCGGCTCGGACGTCGCGGCCGGCACCGTCGTCGCGTACGGGCTGATCACGATGACGTGCTCCTACGCGCTGGCCCGCTGGCTGACCCACCGCGCACCCTCCTCGGAGCTGGTGGCGGCGGAGGTGGCGCAGTGGCGGGCGGGTGCGCTGCTGAGCCTGGTGTTCGCGGTCGGCGCGGGTCTCGCGTTGGCGCTGTCGTCCGTCGGCGACGTCGTCCGGTACGTCGACCCGGTGCTCGTCCTGGTGGCGTGCCTGGTGCTGGCGCCGATCCCGCTGCGGCTGCTGCGGGCGGCCGGGCTCGAGCTGCTGGAGGCGGCGCCGCCTCCCCTCGTGCAGAACACCCTCGACGCGGCGGTGGCGTCGGTGCGAGCAGAGTTCGGGCTCGACGAGCCGTTCGTCCGCTCCACCAAGCTGGGCAGCCGGCTGTACGTGGAGGTCGACTTCGTCGTGCCGTCCGGCGAGTGGGACGTGGCCGGCGAGGACCGCGTCCGCCGAGCGCTCATCGCCCACCTGGAACCGCTCGGGTACGAGCTGTGGGCCAACGTGGAGCTGACCACCGACCCGGAGCTTGCGCGGTGACGACGGTGCTCGACGCGCTGCTCGTGGTCTCGGGCCTCGGTCTCGTCGTGACGACCGTGGTGGACGTCACGCGCAGGCCACCGCACATGACCGTGCTCGAGGGGTGGGGCAACCCCTCCGGTCCGCGCACGGCGTGCGTGGCGGTCTTCGTCGTGACGGTGCTGGTCCGCCTCCTCGTGAGCTGACGGCTCCGCTACATTGCGCGCGTGACCGTGCAGGCGAAGGCGCAGAGCGTCGTGTCGACAGGCGTGGTCACCGCGTTCCACCGGCTCGGAGGGTGCGTTGTCTGAGGCGCTCGCAGTGGTGGCCGGGCTTCTCGGGTTGGTCGGAGCGTGGAGCGGCGGGGCGGTGTTCCACTTCGGGCGTCGCGACCGGTGGAACTCGGGGGGGCACTGGGGTGCGACCGCCGAAGCGCTGGGAGCGGCACTCGCCGGCATGGCTGCGTTCATCGCGATCCAGCACGGGAACGACGAGCCGATCGAACCCGGTGCACTCCTCAGCACGGTCGTGCTGGTCGGCGTCGCGGGCGTCCTGGCGGTGATCTACCTGTGCCTCCTGGTGGTCCTCACGCCGTCGGTCCCGGGATCGCGGCGACGACATCCGGCGCAGACCCTCGGGGCAGGGGGTCGTCGTGACGCTGAAGAAGCCGTCCGCGGTGAGCTGGGTCGTGATGGTGCTGGCGCTCGCCACGATCGTGTGGCTGGAGTGAGGGCGGCGCCCGAACCGTCCCCCGCAGGAGCCGCGTCCAGCCGTCCTCGTGTGAAGACTTCGTCGCTCTGAGCGCGACCAAGTCTTCACGCGAGCACCAGGAACGCTAGGTGAGGTAGATCGACGCCCCCGGGCCCAGCGGGATGCCCAGCAGGTACCAGACCACCAGGAGCGCGGACCACGTGATCAGCAGGACCACGGTGTACGGGAGCATCAGCGAGATGACGGATCCGACGCCGACCTTGCGGCGGTACCGCTCGGCGAAGATCACGATGAGCGCGAAGTACGGCATCAGCGGCGTGGCCACGTTCACGGGCGAGTCGCCCACGCGGTAGGCGGCCATGGCCAGGTCCGGGGAGATGCCCAGCTGGATGAACAGCGGCACGAACACGGGCGCGAAGATGGCCCACTTGGGCACGACGCCGCCGATGAAGATGTCGATGATCGCGGTCATCGCGATGAGCCCGAGGATCAGCCAGACGGTGCTCAGGTTGGCGGCCTCGAGGGTGTCGGCCATGTTCACCGCGGCGATGGTGCCCAGGTTCGAGTAGTTGAAGTACGCGATGAACTGGCTGATCACGAGGAGCAGGAAGATCAGCCCGGAGAGGCCGGCGATGGTCTTGGTCATCGGGTTGATGACGTCCATCGAGCCGTGGATGGTGCCGGCGCCCTTGCCGTAGGCCAGCCCCATCACGAAGAAGTACACGAGGATCAGGAAGATGATCGAGTTCAGCAGCGGAGAGTCCTCGATCAGGCTGCCGGTCTCAGGGTTGCGCAGCAGGGCGTTCGGCGGGAGCGAGAGCGCCAGCACGACCGCCGTGGTGCCGAGGAAGGCCCAGAACGCCCAGCGCAGGCCGTTCTTCTCCGCGTCGCTGAGCTCGCCGGAGGGTGGCTCGTCGGCCGTGTCGGGCCCTTCCGACGGGTGGTAGACGCCCAGGCGCGGCTCGACGAACTTCTCGGTGAGCAGCGTGACGACGACCGTGACCAAGAGCGTCGAGACGATCCCGAAGAACAGGTTGCCGGTGATGGCGACGTGGTTGGCCGGGTCGGCGATGGCCTCGTTGGTGATCTCCGCGAGCATCCCGTCGACGGGCGTGATCAGCACGTTCACCGCGAAGCCGCCGCCGACGCCGGCGAAGGCGGCCGCGAGTCCGGCCAGCGGGTGCCGGCCGAGGGACAGGAACACCGCGGCGGCCAGCGGGATGAGCACCAGGTAGCCGGCGTCGGTGGCGATGGAGGACAGGACGCCCAGGAGGACGATGATGAACGTGATCGCACGCGGCGGGGTGACCTTGACCAGGCGCTTGATGAACGAGGCGATCAGGCCGACCTCCTCGGCCATGCCCACGCCGATCATGGCCACGACGATGACGCCGACCACGCCGAAGTTGTTGAAGTTGGCCACCGGTGAGGTGAACACGAACCGCAGGCCATCACCGTCGAGGAGGCTCTGCGCGGCCACCGTGACGGTGACGGGTTCCTCGGCGCCGATCTGCGCCTGCTCGAACGTGACGGTGCTCCCGGCCGCCTGGAACGCCGCCGAGAGCACCATGATGAACGCGATGAGGATGAGGAAGATGATCACCGGATGGGGGACCTTGTTGCCCACCCGCTCGATCCAGTCGAGCACCCCTTGCAGGGGCGACGGCTTGGCGACGACCTCGGCCTGGCTCATGTGCGCTCCCCTGCTCGAACCGCTGTGCGCCTGACGCTAGCGAACGACCGGACATTTCTGACCCCCCGTGATGGGATGGCGTGATGAAGCAGCCCGACTACGCCCCTGGTCAGTCCGCCTGGATCCGCGACCTCGGCCCCACGGGCCTGAAGGTCTCGGCCGTCTGTCTCGGCGGTGGACCCCTCGGCAGCATGCCGGCGCTCTTCGGCCGGGACGTCTCGGCCGACGAGGGCGTCGCCACCGTGCTGGCCGCGCTCGACAGCCCGATCCGGTTCATCGACACGTCCAACGGCTACTCCGACGGTGAGAGCGAGCGCCGGATCGGTGCCGCCCTGGTCGAGGCCGGAGGCGTCCCCGAGGGCGTCGTCATCGCCACCAAGGTGGACCCGTCCGGCCGCGACTACTCGGCGGACCGGGTGCGCGCGTCGGTGGCGGAGAGCCGCGAGCGCCTCGGCCTCGACCACCTGCCGCTGGTGCACCTGCACGACCCGGAGTCGTTCGACTTCGCGGAGATGTCCGCACCGGGTGGACCGGTCGAGGCGCTCGTGCGCCTGAAGGAGGAGGGTCAGGTCGGCGCGATCGGCCTGGCGGGCGGCCGCGTGCAGGAGATCGCGAAGTACCTGGACCTCGGCGTCTTCGACGTCCTGCTGGTGCACAACCGCTGGACGCTCGTGGACCGCAGCGCGGGACCGCTGCTCGACGAGGCGGTCCGGCAGGGGATGGGGATCCTCAACGCGGCGGTCTACGGCGGCGGGATCCTGGCGTTCCAGTCCGGCGGTCCGTCGAGCTACGGCTACCGGCCGGCACCGCCCGAGACCCTCGCGGCGATCGACGCGATGCGGGGGGTGTGCGCCGACTTCCACGCCGACCTCGGCACGGCCGCGCTCCAGTTCTCGCTGCGTGACCCCCGCATCGCCTCCACGATCGTGGGCATGAGCCGCCCCGGCCGCGTCGCCCGCACCCTGGATCTGGCCTCCGAGCCGCTGCCACCGGCGCTGTGGCCGGCGCTGGAGGCCCTGGTCCCGCCGTCGCACGTGTGGCTGGACGCCTCATGAGCCGCGTCGTGGTGACCGGCGGCAGCGGCAAGCTCGGTCGTGCGGTCGTGGCGCACCTGGCCGAGCACGGGTACGACGTGGTGAACGTCGACACGGTCCTGCCACCGGAGGGTCAGAAGGCGGTGTTCAGCCGGGTCGACCTCACCGACCTGGGCCAGGTGACCGAGGCGCTGACCGGCATCGACGACCGGTACGACGGCGTCGACGCGGTGGTGCACCTCGCCGCGATCCCCGCGCCGGGCCTGCGCCCGAGCGGTGCCACGTTCGCCAACAACGTCGTCGCCACCCACCACGTGTTCAGCGCCGCGCGCCGGGCGGGCATCAAGAACGTCGTCTGGGCGTCCAGCGAGACCGTCCTCGGCCTGCCCTTCGAGACACCGCCGCCGTACGTCCCGGTCGACGAGGAGTACGCGGTCCGCCCGGAGAGCACCTACTCGCTGGGCAAGGCGGTCGAGGAGGAGATGGCCCGGCACTTCACGCGGTGGGACCCGGAGCTCAAGCTCATCGGCCTGCGCTTCTCGAACGTGATGGACGTCGCCGACTACGCCGCGTTCCCGTCCTTCGCGGACGACCCCCGCAGCCGGATCTGGAACCTCTGGGGCTACATCGACGCCCGCGACGGGGCGCTGGCGGTACGGCTCGCGCTCGAGAGCGACCTCACGGGGTTCGAGGCGTTCATCGTCGCGTCGCCGGACACCGTGCTGGAGAGGCCGTCGGCCGAGCTCGTCGCCGAGTACTTCCCGGACCTTCCCGTCACTCGTCCGATCGAGGGCCGCGAGACGCTGCTGTCCATCGACAAGGCCCGACGCCTGCTGGGCTATGACCCGCAGCACACCTGGACCACGGAAGTGTGAACCTGCGGGTGAACCCACCCGCGCGCCATCTCACCGACACATTCGCTTGCTTGGCTTCCCCTGTATCTCCGTGGTGCGTACGCGCCCCTTCGGGGCACAGACCCACCCGCCACAGGGGAGCAACCGATGAGCACCGCTGCACCGTTCGCTTTCCTGGTCCACCCACGGGGCCGCATCGCGCAGGACCTCGCGCGGATCTGGCGACCGCTGGGTCGCGTGCCGGAGGGGATCGTCGAGACCGCCGTCCGCCGCCTCCCGCCGTACGCGATGTCCCGGATCCTGCTCGACGACCGGCCGGTGGGCCACGTGGTGCTCGTCCCGTTCGGGGCGCGGCACCTGCTGTCCGAGCCGCACGAGGGCCGCGCGCGCGTCGGTCGGGCGATCGACCACGCCGCGCGGCTCGGTGCGGGCGTCGTCGGCCTCGGGGCGCTCACGGCGACGGTCACCGCGGGCGGCGCCACGCTGCGCGGGCGCACGGACATCGGCGTCACCAACGGCAACGCGTACACCGCCGCGATCGTCGAGGACCAGCTGCTGGACCTGGTGGCGGACCTGTCCGACCGTCGCGTGGCGGTCGTCGGCGCCACGGGGTCGGTGGGCACCACGCTGGTCCGCCTGCTCGCCGCCGGCGGCTCGGTCGACTCCCTGCTGCTGGTCGCCCGCGGGGCCGTCAAGCTGCAGGCGCTGGCCGCGGAGGTCGGGGGCCGGGTGCCGACGACCACCTCGACCGACCTTCACGACGTGCGCGGCTGCGACGCCGTCGTGCTGCTGACGGCGTCGGCGGACGCCCTGCTCGGCGCCGAGCACCTGGCGCCGGGCGCTCGCGTGCTGGACGCGACGCAGCCCCGGAACACCTCGCCCGACCTCGCGGCGGCGCGGCCCGACGTGACGCTGGTGGACGGCGGGGTCGTCGAGATCCCCGGCATGCACCTGCGCGGCGGGGACATCGGGCTGCCGCGCGGCCAGGCGTACGCGTGCTTCGCGGAGACGTTCCTGCTGGGGCTGGCCGGGCACGTGGGCCACTTCTCGACGGGAGTGCCGACGCTCGACCACGTGTCGCACATCCGGGGCCTGGCCGACCGGTTCGCGCACCACGGGTTCACCGCGGCCGCACCGGCGAGCTTCGGTCGGCCGTTGGCGGCCGCGCGATGAGGCGCGTCGTTCTCCTCGGCGGCGGTTACGTGACCCTGCACGCGTACGGCGCGCTCGTGCGCCGGCTGCGCGGGGCCCTGCGGCGTGGTGAGGTCGAGATCGTCGTGCTCAGCGCTGACACGGTGCACAACTTCCACGGGTTCACCGGGGAGGTGGTCGCCGGGCTGCTGCCGATCGCGCTGACGCAGACGCCGCTGACGGAGGCGATGCCGCGCGCCCGCGTGCTACACGCCCGGGTCACGCGGGTGGACCTCGTCGCCCGGCGGGTGCACTACTCCGGGGTCGACGGGGACGAGGACCTGACCTACGACGCGCTCGTCGTCGGGACAGGCGGGCGCGAGCCCCTGGACGCGGTCGACGGGCTCGCCGGTCGAGGGCTGACCCTGCGCGGACCCGGCGACCTGGCCGAGCTGCTCCAGCGGGTGCGCGTGGTGGACGGTCCCGTGGTGGTCGTCGGCGGCGGGCTCGCGGGGGTCGAGCTCGCCGCTGCGCTCGCCGCACGGGTGCCGCAGGTGGTGCTGGTGCAGTCGGCGGACCGGGTGGTGCCCGCGCTGCACACCGAGCAGCCCCGACTGGCCGCGCGCTGCACCACCGAGCTGTCGCGGCTCGGTGTCGACGTCCGCACGGGGGTGCGGGTGGTGGCGGCCGAGGACGGGTCGGTCACCCTGTCCGACGGGTCGGTGGTCCGCACGCACACCGTCCTGGCCACCACCGGTCAGCGCGCGGTCGCCCTGCCCGGTCTCGAGCGGCTGCCTCGCGACGACCGCGGACGCCTGGTGACCACGCGGGAGCTGCTCGTCGCACCGGACGTCTGGTCCGCCGGCGACGCGGCGTCGGTCGCGCACCCGCGCAGCGGGATCCCGGTGACCGCCAACGCGCTGTGGGCGATCAAGGCCGGCGACCAGGTGGGCCGCAACGTCGCCCGCGCGCTGGCGGGCCGTCCGGGCCGTCGGTTCCGGTACCTCGGGCTCGGGCAGGCGGCGTCGTTCGGGGTCGGTCGCGGTGTCGCCGACCTGTACGGGCTGCCGCTCACCGGGTGGGTGGCGTGGGCGATGCGGGTCGGGTTCTTCGTGCGGTTCATGCCGACGCGATCACGCGCGGTGCGCGTGCCCGGGGAGCTCATCCGTCGCGCCCGGGCAGCTCAGCCTCCCGCGCGACTCGCCGTCACGCGCTGACGTCTCCGTACGACGACGGACGGTCGGGACCGCACACCGACCGTCCGCCGTCGCCCGCCCGGGCCCTCGGGAGGCCCGGGCGAACCGTGGGGTGTGACTAGTTGCGGATGATCGTGAAGGTGGACGTCGTGTTCTTGATGTCCTGCGCGTTGTTGCTCAGGCGCAGGTTGGTGAACGTCACCGAGCCCACCGCCGGACCCTGACCCTGCTCGGGCATCTCGTTGGCCCAGATGCCGAACCCGGACTTGGCGTCCCAGGCGTCGCCGCTCTTGCGGGCCCCCGTGATCGACACGTTGGTGAACGTGGTGTCGGTGATGGGGTTCTGCGGTGAGGTGGGGCCGGTGTAGTTGGTCTGGAACATGATCCCGGAGTACGTCGGGTCGACGATGTCCACGTCGCTGACCCGGATGCCCTGGAACTTCTTGGACGCGGAGAACACCCAGATGGCGGGGAACGTCTGGTTGCCCCAGAAGTGGCCGCCCGCCCGCACGATCGAGATGTTCTGGAAGCTCGTCGGCGCCGCGGAGCCGAACTCGTCCATCGGGTACCCGAAGTCGAGCGAGCTGATCGTGATGCCGGAGTACACGAGCGTGTCCGCGATGTAGATGTTCCGGAACGTGTTTCCGTACCCGCCGTAGACCGCCAGCCCCGCCGCGCGCCACGTGACCAGCGACGTGAGGTTCTCGTAGACGTTGCCGGTCTGGCCCGTGCCGCCCGCGTCGGTGGCCGCGAACAGGGCGAACGAGTCGTCGCCCGTGCCGCGCGCCTCGATGTTGGCCACCCGGTTGTTGGCGCTGCCGTTGGTCATGTTGATGCCGTCGGCGAACGTGTTCCGGATGCGCGAGTCGGTGATGGTGCTGTTGTCCATGTTGGACGCCCAGAACATGCAGATCATGTGCTCGACCCAGAGGTCGTCGACCGTCATGTTGGCGACGTTGGTGAAGTCCAGCACCTTGCCCGGGCCGTCGATCCGCGACGTGTAGTTGCCGAAGTAGGCGAACCCGCGGAACTTCGACCCGTTGGACGACGCCTCTGCGCGGAAGCCGACGTCGGTGTTCTCCTGACCGATGGGCGCGAAGAACCGCGTGAACCAGGGGCCGGCGCCGACGATGTCGACCGCCTTGCCGTACACCTGGAACTTGCTCGACGTGGAGTAGTCGCCGGCGGGCAGGTAGACGCCCTTGACCGTGCCGGTGGTGTCCATGCGGGCCTTGTCGAGCGCGTTCTGCACGTCCTGGTGCGTGAACCCGGTGGGCTGCACGTACTGCGCCGGGTTCGGGTTCGGGTCGGCGGTGGCCAGCTCGGTGTTGATGAAGTCGATCGTCACCGGCTGCGGGTTGCTGGCCGTGCGCTGCAGGCGGATGGTCGCGCCGGCCGGGACGGTGGTGCCCAGCAGGGTGCTGGCCTCGTCGTAGACGTGCCGCGGCCCTCCGGAGCCCGGCTGGTTGTTGGGGCTGCGCTCGTCGCCGTACAGCCACGCGAACCGTGAGGTCAGGTCGAGGCGCTTGAGGTAGGTGCCGTTGACGACGATGTCGATGCTGCCCGACTGGCCCGTCCCGGCCGCGTTGTCCGGGATGGAGAAGCGGGTGACCAGGGTGTTCGTCGGGTTCTTCGTCGTCCACTCGACGTACGAGCCCGTGGCGGACAGGGTGGCAGCGCGACGGCCGGAGGCCTCGCCGGCGAGGTCGCCGACCGTGCGGTTGGGGCCGACGAGCACCGCGCCGCCGCCCGTGCGACCGTCCTCGGCCTCGTACATGTCGAACGGCAGTCGGGCGCCGCGGCCGACGAAGATGCCGCCGGTGACCACGTTGTTGGCCTGCTTGCCGGGCACCTCCATGGAGTCGGCGGCGACGGCGCTGGACACGTCGTACGTGCCGTTGCCGGCCGTCCAGGTGCCCAGGGTCACGGTCCCGCTCGTCGTCCCGGCGGCGATCGCGCCGCCGATCGAGCCGGTGAGCGTCTTCACCACCGTGCCGGTCGTCGAGTCCTTGATGGTGACCGTCAGTCCGTGCGCCGCGGTCGACGTGGCGATGTTGCCGTTGTTGGCGACCGCTCCGGTGAACGTGACGACCGCACCCGCCGCCGGGTTGCTCGGGCTCCAGCTGACCACGGGGACCAGGTCGGAGCTGGGCACGGGAGACACGACGAGCCGGGTGGGGTTGGTGAACGCGTTGTTGGACTCGTTCTGCTCGACCACGGTGTTGGCCGGGTCCGCCACCGCGCCGATCGTGTACGAGCCGGCGGCGCGGGCGCCGATCGATCCGCTCACGGTGGCCGTCGCACCTGCGGCGAGCGCACCGACGCTCGCGTTGACGGCGTTCTGGCCGTCGACCACGAAGGCGAGCGCCGTGGCAGCCGACGCCGACGTGCCGATGTTCCTCACCGTCGCGGTGAGCGTGACAGGCGTGGACTCGGTCGCGTTCGCCGGGCCGGTGACGCCGGTGACCGTGAGGTCGGGGTTCGGGGCCGCTGCGCCGAACACCTGCAGCTCGGCCACCTGGCCGTTGCCCGCGCCGGTGTTGCCGGCGAACACGAGCCGGACGTCGGTCGCGGTGCCGCTCACGGGCACGGTGACCGTGTTGCCGGTCGACGGGCTGAACGCGCGGGCGGCCGACGGCGCCAGCGTGGTGAACGCGCCGGTGCCGGTGCGGCCCTCCACGGAGAAGGTCTGGGTGCGGTTGCCCCACGCGCCGTCCGGGTTGAGCTTGACCGTCACCGCCGAGAGCTGGCTGGCCGACGCGAGCGTGACCGTGAGGTTGCCCGGGTACTGACCGCCGGCGCCCTCCCAGTACGTGCCGAGGTTCCCGTCGACCGCGTTCGCGGCCACGTAGGTCCACTCGGTGGAGGACGCGGCGATGGGCCGGCTGAGCGCGAGGTTCTGGCCGGTGGGAGGCGTGGTCGGCGTCGGCGTCGGCGTCGGGTCCGGCGTCGCGGTGCCGTGCACCTCGAGCTCCGAGAGCTGCCCCGCCGGCCAGCCGGTGTTCCCGGTGATGCTCAGCCGCACGTACCGGACGGACGTGTCGGTGACGTCGACGCTCACGGTGCTGGCGGTGCCCGGGTCGAACGTGTAGCCCGCCTGGGCCTTGAGCGTGGTGAACGTCGAGCCGTTGGTGGAGCCCTGGACCGTGAGGGTCTGCGTCCGCGCGCCCCACGCCCCGGTCGGCAGCTTCAGCGTGAGGTCCGTGACCGTGGCGGCGCTGCCGAGGTCCACCTGCACCCACTGCGGGAACTGGTTGTTGGCGGACTCCCAGTACGTGGCCTGGTTGCCGTCCGTGACGTTGCCGGCGCCGTAGACGTCCACGGTGCTGCTGGCGGTGGCGGGCCTGCCCGCGGCGAGGTTCGGGCCGGCCGCGGCCGCTCCCTGCGCGAAGACCGCGAGGCCGAGCGGTGCGACGAGCGCCGCCGCGGCGGTGGCCACGACGGCGAGCCTGACGTTCCTTCTCATGGGTCGTCCTCGTTCTCCCGCCGGGGCGGCGGGGTCGATACCGAGTGCGCTGCCCGTGTCTCGAGCGCCCGACGCTGGACGCAGGGGGCCGGACCGGCGGAGGGGCGTCGGTGCCCCAGGGCCGAGTAGTGCCAGTCTCCGCACCACTTTGTGCGTGCTGACTGTCGAATTCTTGCGAGGTAGTGACCAGACACTACGAACGGTCGCCCGCACAGTCAAGAGACCATCGAAAGACTGCACACGAGGGTGTGACTCGGAGCGGGCCGATCGTTCGGGTACGGTCCCGGCGTGACGCTCCGACGGACCCTGGCCCGCGCCTACTGGCGCCTGAGCCGCTGGACCCTGCTGACCGAACGCGTGCCGGTCGACGGCGCCGGCCTGCTGATCGGAGCGCCGCACACGTCCAACTGGGACTTCATCCTCATGCTCGCGATCAGCGGCGAGGCCGACCTGACCGTCAAGTGGCTCGGCAAGCACCAATTGTTCCGCGGACCCGCGGGACCGGTCATGCGGGCGCTCGGCGGCATCCCGGTGGACCGTCGCGACCCCGCCGGCCTGGTCGACGAGCTCGTGGCGCGGATCCAGGGCGGCGACCGCTTCTACCTCGTCGTCACCCCCGAGGGGACGCGCAGCGGCTCCGGCTGGAAGTCGGGGTTCTACCGGATCGCCCGCGCGACGGACCTGCCGGTGACGCTCGGCTACGTCGACCGGACCACCATGACGGCCGGCCTGGGCCCGACGCTGCACCTCACGGGCGACGTCACCGCGGACATGGACGAGGTGCGCGCGTTCTACGCCGACAAGTCCGGCTTCGCCCCGTCCCGGCGGACCGAGCCGCGCCTGCGCGAAGAGGCCGCCACCGACTGAGCCGGGCGGCCGGCGCCCGGCGCGCGGGGATCGCCACGATGTCCGACGATGGCAGCGAGACCACGCTCACCGCAGGGGAGGGTCCATGTCGGAGAACCATGTCGCCCGGGCATCCGTCGACGTCCCGGCGTCGGCCGAGACCGTCTGGGACACCCTCGTCGATCCGGAGGCCACCTGGATGATGGGCGCGCGCGTGACCAGCGCCTACGTGGTCGGCGTGCCCATCACCTTCGACGGCGAGTGGGACGGCAGACCGTTCCAGGACCACGGCGAGATCCTCGAGGTCGACCGTCCCCGACGCCTGCGCTACACGCACTACTCACCCCTGAGCGGGCAGCCTGACGTGCCCGAGAGCTACCACCACCTGACGTTCACGTTCGACGAGGACGAGGGGTCCACGACCGTCACGCTCGAGCAGGACGGGAACGGTTCGGCCGAGGAGGCGTCGCACGCCACCGCCAACTGGGAGCAGGTGCTGGGCGCCCTGCGCGACGCGGTCGTTGCGGATGCGGGGCGCGCGGGCTCGTCGTAGCGTCGAGGAGTTGCCAACCCGAGAGGAGTGATTCTGATGGGTCTCGACGACAAGATCAGCAACGCTGCGGAAGAAGCCAAGGGCAAGGTCAAGGAAGCGGCCGGCAAGGCGACTGACGACGAGCGTCTCGAAGCAGAGGGCAAGGGCGATCAGGCCAGCGCGAACGTGAAGCAGGCTGGCGAGAACATCAAGGACGCGTTCAAGTGATCTGACCCGTCCCCGCACCACGCGAAGGCCCCCACCATGGCGGTGGGGGCCTTCGTCGGCGGTGGGGGCCTTCGTCGTCCACAACATCTCTTTCGCAAGAACTATTGCGCAACGACCATTGCGCGTTCTACAGTCGCACCATGAGCACCGAGCAGACCAACGAGACCCGGCTGAGCCGGAGCGACCCGGAGCGGATCCGCGCGCTGGCGCACCCCCTGCGGCTCGCGCTGCTCGAGTACCTCGACGACACCGGCGAGGCCACCGCCACCCAGTGCGCCAAGCACACCGGCGAGTCGGTGGCCAACTGCTCGTTCCACCTGCGCCTGCTGGCCCGCTACGGGTTCATCGAGCCCGCCGAGCCGCGCGGACGTGAGCGGCCCTGGCGCCCCAGCACCCACCGCGAGCAGTTCGTGCCCGACGAGTCGGTCCCCGGGTCGGTGCGCGCGGTCGTCGAGCTGGCCGAGGTCGCCGTCCGCCAGGAGGCCGAGGGCTTCATCGGCTTCCTGCACCAGCGCGCCGACCGTGGCGCGGAGCTGGCCGGCCGGCCGCTCCCGGCGTCGATGACCAAGGACGCCTTCTGGGCGACGCCCGACGAGACGGACGCCCTGCTCCAGGCGGTCGGCGCCCTGCTCGAGCCGTACGTCGCCCGCACCAAGGACGCCTCGACGCGTCCGGCGGGCGCCCTGCTCATGCGCTGGTTCGCCACCAGCCACCCCGACCTCGCGGTCGATCCCGCACCCGGTCCGGAGGCGCCCGACGCCCCCCACCCGCTCTCTCCCGACGCATCCAAGGAGGCGTGACATGGTCGCGCTGACGTACGACGTGCGCACCGTGCGCATCCCCGTCCCCCGGCTGGCGCTCCGCACGCGAGCTCCCCGCCGGACCCCGCGGCCCCGGGTCGTCCTCGAACCCTGGCAGCGAGCCGAGCGGGAGGCCGCGGAGCGCCGTCACGACGCCCACCGCTCCGCGGCGCTCGCTCTGCACCGCTGAGGCTGCGGCACCCACCGCACGGTCGTAGCCTCTGCCCAGGAGGCTGAGCGATGACGCGTTCGACGGAGATCCCGGTGCTGGTGGACCGGCCTGCCACGCCCTACGTGGGCATCAGTGCGTCGGTCACCCCAGGCACGTTCGCCCGCGCCGCGGGTGGGTTCCCGGAGCTGTTCGCCTGGCTCACCGCGCACAGCCTGCACCCGGCCGGCCCGCCCTTCTTCCGGTACGCCGTGATCGACCCGGGACGCGGCATGGTCGTCGAGGCCGGCGTGCCGCTCGCCGAGGCAGTGCACTGGACGGACGGGGGCGTCGTCACCGGCGTCCTGCCTGCCGGTCGGTACGCGGTGACCAGCCACGTCGGTCCGCCCGACGAGCTGGTGCAGGTCGCGGCGGGGATGCAGGCGTGGGCCGCGGCCGAGGGGCTGCGGTTCGACCGCTGGGACACCCCCGAGGGCGAGGCGTGGGGGTGCCGGCTCGAGCTCCAGCTGACGGACCCGCTGATCGAGCCCGAGATGGCGCGGTGGGAGACGCAGCTCGCGCTCCGGCTCGCCGACGACGAGCCGGCCGCCGGCACCGGAGGGGACCTGGGGGACATCGGGTTGCTCTGAGCCATCCGTGCGGGCGTCGGCGTCGAACCACTGCTGACCCATCCGACCCGACGGACGACGGACCCGATGTCCCTGCTAGAGCTGTCGACTCCACCGGTGTGCCTCCCGCGGCGCACCGGCGTGCGGCGCGCGACCGTCGAAGGGCGAGCGGCGATGCGGTGGGGCACACTGGCCCGCGTGGAGCGAGGACCGGACGAGGCTGACGTGCCCCGCTCCGCCGAGTCCCTGCTTGCGGACGTCGCGCAGGGTGACGACTCGGCGTTCGCCGTCCTCTACGACACCCTCGGCCGCGGGGTGTTCGGCACCTGCCTCGGCGTCCTGCGGGACCCCGACCACGCCGCGGAGGTCGCGCAGGAGGTCTGGGTCGAGGTCTGGCGCACCGCCGCCCGGTTCGACGCCGCCCGCGGCTCCGCCCGCACCTGGACGCTGACGCTCGCCCACCGGCGGGCCGTCGACCGCGTCCGTGCCGTGCAGGCCCAGCGCGACCGCGACCAGCGCGTGCTCGACGCGAGCACCGAGCGGGAGTTCGACGTGGTCGCCGACGAGGTGGAGTCCGCTCTCGAGCAGGTCCGCGTCCGCGACTGCCTGGGCACCCTGACGTCCACCCAGAAGCAGGCCGTGGTCCTCGCCTACTACGGCGGCCGGACCTACCGTGAGGTGGCCGACGACCTCGCCGCGCCGCTGCCCACCGTGAAGAGCCGGATCCGGGACGGCCTGCTCCGCCTGCGCGACTGCTTGGGGGTGACGTCATGACGATCTCCGACGACGACCCCCGCTCCCTGCTCGGCGCGTACGCGCTGGACGCCGTGGACCCCGACGAGCGCGCGGTCGTGGAACAGCTCGTCGCCAGCGACCCCGAGGCCGCCGCCGAGCTCGCGCAGCTCGCCGCCGTCGCGGCGACCCTGGGCGACGCCGTCGCCGGCGAACCCCCGGCCGCGCTGCGCGCCTCGGTCCTGGCCGCGATCGCCGACGTGCCGCAGCTCGGCCCGCTAGCAGGCCCGCGCCACGCGGTGGCGGACGCTCCGGCGGGTCCCCCGTCCGCGTCGGATGGCGTCCCTGCGTCGCCCGAGGGTCCCGCATCGTCCGACGCCCAGACGCCGGGCGTCACGAACCTCGCCGACCGGCGTCGTCCGTCGCGCACGCGCTGGCTCGCCGTCGCGGCGGCCGTCGTCATCGGTGCCGCAGTGCCGACCGCGCTCGCGGTCCAGCAGGCGCAGCGCGCCAACGAGGCGGAGCAGCAGCAGCAGGCGCTCGCGGACCTGCTCACCGACCCGTCGGCCGTCGTCGTGCACGGCGACGTCACCGGCGGCGGCACCGCCACGGCGATCCTCACCGACGACCGTGCCCTGTTCAGCGCGACCGGCCTGCCGGACCCCGGCGACGACAAGGCGTACCAGCTCTGGGTCGTCGACGCCGACGGCGCCGCCTCGGCGGGTGTGATGGCCGACGACGCCGGCTCGGTCCGTCAGCTGGCCGACGACTTCACCGCAGGCTCTGCACTGGCGATCACGATCGAACCGGCGGCCGGCTCCACGCAGCCGACGACGGACCCGCTGGTCGTCCTCTCCACCACCTGACCGGCTCCGCCCGCGCCGTCCCGCTGCGCGCCGCCCCGCGCCGTCCCGCACGAGTTCGTGAGTTGCAGGCGTGATCGGCAGTTCGAGCTCACGAACTCGACCGGAACCCACGAACTCGAGGACGGGTGACGGCCGGCTGATCCGCACCCGGACGCGACGAAGCCCCCTCGCCGTACCCTGCGAGGGGGCTCCGCTGCTCGCCCGCTGACCGGGCGAGCGCAGACGGGCCGATCGCCTCAGCGACCGGCCCGTCGGGTCGTCACATCGTCGGCATGAGCACCGAGTCGATGAGGTAGACGGTCGCGTTGGCGGTGTGCACGCCTCCGCAGACGACGGTGGCGCCGTTGACCATCAGCGAGTCGCCGGAGCCGGTGACCTCGACGGTCCCGCCCTGGACGGTGGTCTGCGTGCCGGCCACCATGTCGGGCGACAGCTGCCCGGGCACCACGTGGTAGGTGAGGATCGACGAGAGCGTCGTGGCGTCGGTCTTGAGCGACTCGATGGTGGCGGGGTCGATCTTGGCGAACGCGTCGTCGACCGGCGCGAACACCGTGAACTCGGCACCGTTGAGGGTGTCGACGAGGTTGACGTCGGGGTTGAGCTGCCCGGACACGGCCGCGACGAGGGTGGTCAGCAGCGGGTTGTTGGACGCGGCCACGGCGACCGGGTCGGTCGACATGCCGGTCACCGAGCCGGGGCCGTCGGGGACGGCGGCGGCGTAGTCGGCACAGCCGGGACCGACGAGGTCGGCGGCCGGGTCGGCCGTCATCATGTCGTCCTCGGTCGCCATGTCCGACGGCGTCTCCATGGGCGTCTCCATGGCCGACGAGTCGGAGCCGGCGGTGTCGTCGCTCGCGCCGGAGCTGCACGCGGTCAGGGCGAGGCCCGTGACGCCGGCGAGCAAGACGGCGGCGATGCGGGTGCGGTTCGTGGTGCGCATGGTGACTCCTTTGACGGTTTCCGGTCATCTCTCGGGTGGGGTTCGGGACCGTCGGTGGAGCGGATGGGTGGGAGTTCCGACGAGTTCTCGACCCATCCCCGGGGGCCGCCGCGGCGAACCCCCGCCATGGACCTGCTCACGCTCGCGCTCATCGGGCTCGTCGGTGGCCTCATCACCGGCATCTCGCCGTGCATCCTGCCCGTGCTGCCCGTGGTGTTCTTCGCGGGTGGCGTGCAGGGGGCACGCGGTCGACCCGCCACGAAGGTGGTCTCGGGAGGCGCCGGCAAGGGCGCGGCCGGCTCGGTGGGGGCGATGGCGCAACCGTCGTTCCTCTCGGGGACCCGGGTCGCGACCGGCACCGGCACGACGAGCACCGGATCAGCCCTCGGTGGCGTCGCGATCCTGGAACCGCCTGCCGAGGAGAACGAGAAGCGCGACACGTCGTCGGCGCGCCGCCCCTACCTCGTCATCGCCGGCCTGGTCACCAGCTTCACGCTGGTCACCCTCGTCGGCACCGTGCTGCTGAACCTGCTCGGGCTGCCGCAGGACCTGCTGCGCTGGGCGGGCATCGCGGTGCTGGCGCTGCTGGGGGTCGGCCTGCTGGTGCCCCGGTTCGAGGAGGTCCTGGAGCGCCCGTTCCAGCGGCTGACCCCGAAGCGCGCGCCGGGTGCCGGCCGCGGCGGCTTCGTGCTGGGCCTGGGGCTCGGCGCGGTGTACGTGCCGTGCGCGGGACCGGTGCTGGCGGCGATCACGGTGGCCGGAGCGACGGGCTCGGTGGGCCCGGGCACGGTCGTCCTGACGGTGTCGTTCGCGCTGGGCGCGGCGATCCCGCTGCTGATCCTGGCGCTGGCGGGCCGTCGCGTGGCCGAGCGCATCGCCGCGTTCCGCACCCACCAGCGAGCGATCCGCGCGGCGGGCGGGGTGCTGATGGTCGCGCTGGCCCTGGCGTTGGCATTCAACCTCACCGACGCCATCCAGCGCGCGCTGCCCGGCTACACGGAGCAGCTCCAGGCGAGGGTCGCCGCCAACGAGACCGTGCGCGAGCAGCTGGACCTCGGCGGGCTGGTGACGGACGAGAACCGGCAGCTGGCCGAGTGCAGCAACAACTCCGCGGAGCTCGAGGACTGCGGACCCGCGCCGGCCATCCGAGGCATCGACACCTGGCTGAACACGCCGGACGGCGCCCCGGTGGACCTGGCGGACCTGCGCGGCAAGGTGGTCCTGCTCGACTTCTGGGCGTACTCCTGCATCAACTGCCAGCGCTCGGTGCCGCACGTCACGGCCTGGGAGGAGGCCTACCGCGACGACGGCCTGGTCGTGATCGGGGTGCACACACCCGAGTACGCGTTCGAGCGCGAGACCCGGAACGTCGTCGACGGCGCCGAGCGGCTGGGCATCACCTACCCCGTGGCGCAGGACAACGCGTACGCCACCTGGACCGCCTACCGGAACCGCTACTGGCCGGCGCACTACCTGATCGACGCCGACGGTCAGATCCGCCAGGTGTCGCAGGGCGAGGGCGGCTACGCCCAGACCGAGACCCTGATCCGGGAGCTCCTGACGCAGGCGGACCCGGGGGTGACCCTCGGCGCGCGGACGCAGGTGGACGACACCACCCCGGTGGCCGACGTGACCCAGGAGACCTTCCTGTCGGTGAGCAAGAAGTCCAACGTGTCCGGCGAGTACCGCGAGGGCGAGTCGACGTACACGCTCCCCGAGGACCAGCCGGCGGACACGGTCGCGCTCGGCGGGACGTGGACCACCGACTACCAGGGGGCGACCGCGGGACCCGACGCACGGCTGCGCCTGCGATACCACGCCGAGGTGGTGCAGGTGGTCCTCGGCGGGACGGGGGCGGTCACGGCCACCGTCCGCGACGAGGACGGGACGGTCGTGGACCGGGTGGAGCTGGCGGTCGACGGCTCGCCGCGGGCGTATGCGCTGGTCGATGACGATTCAGTACGCAGCGGCACCGTCGAGCTGACTGCGCAGTCAGGGGTCCAGGTCTTCTCGTTCACCTTCGGGTGACCGGCGACGAGCGTGGAGCAACCGCTCAGATACGCCCGAGCGGGTGAAAAGGGCGTATGTCCGGTTCTGGTTGCGGTGACACGCTTCCACGGACTCTCATGTTGCTCTAATGTCGGACTTGTCAGCGAAACGGCAAACCCTCTGCAAGGAGGGGACGCAAAGCCACGGGACCTACAGGGTCAGCCGGGCTACCGAACAGACAGGACAGTCCCATGGACCAGCGCGGATACTCAGCGGACCCTTCCGAGACCTCCAACATCACCCCGGTGATCCCGGCCCTGCGCGTCACCGCGTGGGCTGGGCTGGCTGCGCGTCGCAGCGTGATCGAGCTGGTTCCGGCCCAGCGTGAGCACGCGGCCGCCTGAGCACAGGCACCGCAACCCTCTTCCCAGAACCCCTCGGACCGTCATGGTCCGGGGGGTTCTGTGATGCCGCAGGTCAGGGCCGCGCAGCCGCACGTCGAGGGTGCCGTTTGCGTGGGATGTCCGATACTGTCGGACGCGAGCGAGCTCGCCGCTCGGGGGGCTGCCGTCGAGAGAGGGTGCCATGAACAGCTTCTTGGATTGGTTCTGGCTGCTGGTCTACTGGTTCCTGTTCTTCGCGTACCTCATCATCCTGTTCCAGATCATCGGGGACCTGTTCCGCGACCGGGATCTCGGCGGATTCGCGAAGGCCGTGTGGCTCATCGCGCTGGTCTTCCTCCCGTTCCTGACCGCGCTGATCTACGTGATCGCCCGCGGCAAGGGGATGGCGGAGCGCCAGGTCGAGGCGATCCAGAAGGCGAAGTCCGACACCGACACCTACATCCGCGAGGTGGCGGGCAAGTCTCCGGTGGAGCACATCGCGGAGGCCAAGGCCCTCCTCGACGCCGGCACCATCGACGCGGGCGAGTTCGCGACGCTCAAGGCCAAGGCCCTCGCCTGACCGGTCGCTCTGACCGACGAGCTGCCTAGAGCTCGCCGGTCTTCTGCAGCACCCGCATGGCCACCCAGCCGAGGGGGATGCGCAGCCAGTAGGTGGCCACGCGGAACAGCACGGCGATCGACGTCGCGATACCGGGGTTGATGCCGGTGATGAAGGTGAGCGTGCTCGCGAGGGACAGCTCGATGGTGCCCATGCCGCCGGGGGTCGGGACGAGGGCGCCCGCGGTGTTGCCCGCCAGGTAGACGAGTGCCACCTGGATGAGCGTGGCGTCCTGCCCGAACGCGGCGAGGCTCGCGTCGAACGCGAAGATGAAGCCGAGCGTCATCAGCAGGTTGCCGCCCACGGCCAGCGCCAGCCGCCAGGGCTGCCCGAGCACCTCGATGAGGCGCGGCCACGTCTGGCGCAGGGTCGGCATGGTCTTGGCCAGCGCCCACTGACGCACCTTGGGCACCAGGAGCGCCGACGCGACCAGCGCGGCGACGATCCCCAGGACGAGCAGGACGACGGGCGAGACCGGCAGCGCCGACTCCTTGTTGCCGGACGCGATGGTCAGGACCAGCAGCAGACCGAGCGTGACGACGAACTGGCTCACCTGGACGAGTGCGACGGTGGCCGCGGCCAGGGTGGTCGACACCCCGCGCTTGGTGAGCATCCGCAGGTTCAGCGCGGCGGGTCCGATGCCGGCGGGTGCGGCCAGCCCGACGAAGGTGGCGGCGGTCTGCACCAGCGTGGCGCGCCACAGCGGGAGCTTGACGGGCGAGAACGCGACGAACGCCAGCGCCGCCCCGACGAGTGTGATGAGCCCGAGCGCGAACGCGACCACCGTCCAGCGCCAGTCACCGGCGGCGAGCGCGGAGGTGATCTCGTCGACGTTGATGCTGGTGATGACGAAGACGATCGCGATGATCGGCACGACGATCGTCAGCACGGTGCGGGCGCCGAAGCGGACCAGCTGCTGCGGCTCCACGTCGGCCTCGGGGAGCCGGGCGACGAGTGCCGACCGGAGCTCCGCCAGCACCTTCTTGTCCGCCCGCATCTCGTCGCGGGTCAGGCGGGGCAGCGTGATCGTCTGGAGCAGGGGGCCGATCGCCGCGACGTGCTCGGCGGGGACGACGTTCGCGGCCGACTCGAGCGCGCGCGTGGCCCCCACCCGCAGGGCGAGCAGCGCGACCAGCTGGGTGACGTCCATGCGACGGGCCAGCTCCGAGGAGGCGACGTCGCCCTGCTCCCAGCTGGTCAGCCAGACGACGGGGCGGCCGACGACCGTCTCGACCAGCAGGACGTCGCTGGTCAGCGAGCGGTGGGCGATCCCGGCGTCGTGCGCGAGCTGGAGCTGCGCCCAGAGCTCCTGGAGGACCTCGTCGGTGAGCTCCTCGGTGGCCAGGTCGCTCAGCGGGACCGCGTGCCCGGGGCGCTCCTGGACCAGCAGCATGGAGTCGTCGGCCTCGGCGATGCTCAGCAGCTTGGGGGTGCGGACGCCGGCGGCGCGCGCGGCGTAGGCGAGCAGGGCGGTCCGCTCGGCCGCCTGTCGCAGCGACACCACCGAGCGCCCTTCGATCCCGCGCAGCCGCAGCGACCGCCACAGCCGGGTCAGCATGCCGACCACCTGCCGGTCGCCGTCCACGACCACCAGGTCCAGCTCGTCGCCGTCGTCGGTCGTCAGCTCGTACACGCGGTGGTCGGTGGAGCGGGTGAGCGCCCGGGCGGCGGAGTCGCCGTCGAGCTCGTCGGCCCCGACCTCGGACTCCGCCTCCGTCGTCGCGTCCGCCACCCGGCTCAGCTGGACGGGCTCGAACCCGGCGCGCCGCACGCCGGCCACCAGGCTCGCCCCGTACGCCCGCTCCGACTGCACGCCGGACAGGTAGCGCACCCCGAGCCCCGTCACCCGGCCGATCAGGAAGGAGACGGCCAGCCCCGGCAGCGAGACGCCGGCGGTGATGAGCAGCACGCC
Organism: Cellulomonas humilata; assembly: GCF_013359775.1. Taxonomy (GTDB): domain Bacteria; phylum Actinomycetota; class Actinomycetes; order Actinomycetales; family Cellulomonadaceae; genus Cellulomonas; species Cellulomonas humilata. The sequence continues at coordinate 317,133 of NZ_JABMCI010000070.1, forward strand.
GACCGCGACCCAGATGAGGTTCCACGACCACTTGACCGTCCGGCGGCGACCACGCGGACCGACGACCGTGAGCAGGCCGACCAGCAGCGCGACGTACCCGGGGAGCGTGACGATCCACTCGTTGTCCGACCGGATCGACATGCCGATCACGAGCTCGTCGGACCCGAGCGTGGTGATCGCCCAGTAGACGGCCGCGTTGAGGGCGAGGGCGGCGAGCGCGGCGACCAGACCCTCGACCAGCTGCCGGCCGAGCCGGCGGATTGCGAGCTCGGTGATGACCGCGAGGGGGACGGCGACGATGACGAAGCCCTCGAGCAGCGTGACGGGGACGAAGAGGATCCGCTTGAGCAGCGTGGCGAAGCCCTGGACGTCCTCCGCCACGCCGGTGGTCGTGTTGTGGGCGTACGTCGCCAGCACCAGCACGAGCGCGATGCCGAGGGCGGACAGCACGGTGCCCAGCAGGTCGCTCGGGTGGTGCACGCGGACGGTGGGCACGTCGTGGATCACGACCTCGCGTGCAGGATCTGCCGCCACCTCGACCTCGGCGGGCGCGACGACGTCCGTGGGCGCAGCGGCGTCTGCCGCTGCGCGACTGGCGGGCGTCGCGGGCATAGGGGCGAGTCTAGGCAGCCACGCCGCACGCGCTCGGTAGGGCGCGTGACCTGCCGGGACGGGTTCGCGCGCGTCGGGGTGCTTCGTCCGGATCCTCCAACTAGCGTGAGGAGCGGGATCATGTCGCTCCAACGTGCCGGGAGGCTCCGATGTCCGACGAACTCACGGCCGACGTCTCGTCCGCGCTCCGCCGGATCTGGTGGCTCCCGATCCTGCGCGGCGTGGTGCTGGTGATCCTGGGGCTGTTCATGCTGGTGCAGCCGCTGGGCACGGTGAAGGCGCTCGTGTGGGTGTTCGGGGTGTTCGCGATCATCGACGGGCTGGTGGCCATCGCGCAGTGGCTGGGCAACCGCAAGGAGCCGGGTGCCGGCTGGTGGCTGATCTCGGGCCTCGTCGGCATCGCGTTCGGTGTGACCGCCGTGGTGTGGACCGGGCCGACCGCGCAGGTGATCTTCTACCTGATCGCGCTGTGGGTGCTGGTGCTCGGGATCCTGTCGGTGATTGCCGCGGTGGTCCTGTACCGGTCGCGGGACATCGGCTGGTACTGGGTGCTGACCTTCGGCCTGATCGCGTTCCTGTTCGGGCTGCTGCTGATCATGAACCCGCAGACGTCGGTGAGCGTCATCGTCGTGCTGCTGGGCCTGTACGCGTTCGTCGGCGGCGTGGTGCTCATCGTGAGCGGCTTCGCCACCAAGCAGCTGGCGAAGCAGCTGGACCAGGGGTCGGCCACGGTCTGACGACCTAGTTCAGCCCGATCGCCGCGAGCCACGCGGCGGGGACGAGCGCGTAGCCGACGAACACGACCATGTCCATGAGCGTGTGCGCCATGACGAGCGGCATGACCCGTCGCCTGCGCCGGTAGTACTCGGCGAACAGCAGGCCCATGATCGCGTTCCCGACGAACGCGCCCCAGCCCTGGTACAGGTGGTAGGAGCCGCGTAGGAGGGCGCTGGCCACGACGATCGCAGGCGCGCTCCAGCGCAGCTCGCGCAGCCGCTCCATGAGGTAGCCGACGACGATGACCTCCTCGAGCAGCGCGTTCTGCAGCGCCGCGAGCAGGAGCACGGGGATGGTCCACCAGGCGGCGTTCAGGGCGGACGCCTGCACCTCGACGGCCAGCCCGAGCGCCCGCGCCGCCGCGTACAGGCCGAGCCCGGGGATGCCGATCAGGGCGGCCAGGCCCACGCCCACCGCGAGATCCCGCCAGGGGCGCGTGAGCTCGAGCCCGATGCGGCGGACCGCCGACTTCCCGTTGGCCGAGAGCAGGTACAGGGCCAGCGCGACCGGGACCAGGGCGAAGCCGATCTGGAGCAGCTGGTAGGTCAGGTCGAGCCAGGGGCGCGGCGAGCGGCTGGGGTTGAGGGTGGTCGACTGGTCGGCCAGCGGGGGACCGGCGGTGAGCCGGTCGATGATGTTGACCACCGCGTAGAGCCCGGACTTGCCCAGCGACAGCCCGAGCACGATCCAGATCTCGGTGGTCAGCCGACGGCGGTAGGCGCGCTGGCTGGGCGGCGGGGCCGCGAGCGCCGAGGCGGCGAGGTCAGGGGTCGCGTCGGCGGGCGTCGGCGCAGTCATGGCTCGCAGCGTAGGCCGCGCACCTGGACGCCGGCTGGACCGGACCTGAAACTCCCCCTTGCCAGGATGCACGGTGACAAACTACTTTGTGGTGCAAACCTAGGAGGAGCGATGACGACCGAGCAGCCGCGCGACGCGAGCCCGGCCGGTGCGGACGAGGCACCGGACCCGGCGGACGCCCTCGCGATCATCGCCGCGCAGCGCGCCCGGGCCGAGGGCACCCGCCCGTCGAGCACCTGGATCTTCGGCCTCTGGGGCATCGCCTGGCTGGTCGGGTACGGCGCGATGTGGCTGACCGCCCGCGACGACCGCCGCCCGTCGGTGCTCGCGGTGGTCGTCGCGATCGGCCTCGGCCTGGTGGCCGTGACGCTGACGATCGTGCACGTGCTGCGCCGGACGCACGGGATCGCCGGGGCCGGGGCACGTCAGGGAGCCCTGTACGGCTGGGCGTGGCCGATCGGGTTCGCCGCGCAGAGCCTGATCGTCGCCGGGCTGGGCCGGGCGGGGGCGTCGGACGAGGTGACCGGGCTGGCCGCCAACGCGATCGCCGCCCTGGTGGTGGGCCTGCTGTACCTCGCGGGCGGTCTGCTCTGGCAGGACACGCCGATGTACGTGATCGGCGGCTGGATGGCGCTCGTCGGGGCGGCCGCCGCGCTCACCGGCCTGCCGGGGTCGTACCTGGTCATGGCGCTCGCGGGCGGCGGCGGGATGCTCGTGCTCGGACTCGTCTCGCGGCTGCGGTCCCGTGCCTGACGAGCAGCTGGACCCCGTCATCCACGCGCAGGCGCGGCTCCGGGTCGTCGCCACCCTGGCGTCCCTCGGTGCGCGCGACCGCATCTCCTTCCCGCGGCTGCAGAAGCTGCTCGACATGACCGCGGGGAACCTGTCCACCCACCTGCGCCGACTCGAGGAGGCGGACTACGTGCAGATCACCAAGACCCATGAGGGCCGGACCCCGGCCACGTACGTGGAGCTGACGCTGGCCGGACGGCTCGCGTTCGAGAGGTACACGCAGTCGCTGCGTGCTCTGTTGGGAGGAACGTCATGACCGCCGTCGTGGAGCTGGAGCGCGTCACCCGCACGTTCGGGGCGGTGACCGCGCTGGACGACGTGTCCGTCACGGTCGGCGAGGGGGAGCTGGTCGGGCTGCTCGGTCCCAACGGCGCGGGCAAGACCACGCTGCTCAGCCTGGTCAGCGGCCTGCGCAAGGCCGACTCCGGCACGGTCCGGCTGTTCGGCGGCGACCCCCGCCACGCCTCGTCGCGGATCGCGCTGGGGACCACGCCGCAGGAGACCGGGCTGCCGCCGACGCTGACGGTCGGGGAGGTCGTGGACCTCGTCGCGAGGCACTACCCCGCTCCCATGACGCGGGCCGAGGTGCTCGCGCGGTTCGGGCTCGAGGAGCTGGTCGCGCGGCAGACGGGCGGTCTGTCCGGTGGGCAGAAGCGGCGGCTCGCCGTGGCGCTCGCGCTGGTGGGCCGGCCGCGGCTGGTGCTCCTGGACGAGCCGACCACCGGGCTCGACGTCGAGGCGCGGCACATCTTGTGGCAGGCGCTGCGCGACTACCACGCGGACGGCGCGACCGTGCTGCTGACCAGCCACTACCTCGAGGAGATCGAGGCGCTCGCGGAGCGGGTGGTGGTGATCGGCGGCGGGCGCGTGCTCGCCGACGACACCCTGACCTCGGTGCTCGGGCTCGTCGGGCTGCGCCGCGTGCTCTTCTCGGTGCCGCGCGTTGACGCCGTCGACCTGGCGCGGCTGCCCGGAGCAGCCAGTGCGCAGCAGGGCGCCGACGGGCGCTGGACGGTGCTCGCGTCGGACGCCGACCGCGTGGTGCGCGCCCTCGTCGAGCAGGACGTGCCGTTCGAAGGCCTGGAGGTGCGCGGTGCCTCGCTGGAGGAGGCGTTCCTCACGCTCACGCAGAAGAAGGAGGAGGTCGTCCGATGAGCACCGTGCTCGCCCCACGCCCGTTCTGGTCGCTGGCCGTCCTGCACGCCAGGTTCCAGTTCCTGGAGACCGTCCGCATCCCCATCGCGGTGATCGGCAACCTGCTGTTCCCGTCGCTGGCGCTGCTGTTCTTCGTCATCCCGCAGCGGGCGGTCGCCGACGACCCAGGGATCGCCACCGCCGCGATCGCGCAGCTCGGGGTGTTCGCGGTGATGTCCACGTGCCTGTTCTCGTTCGGCGTGGGGGTCTCCGAGGACCGTGCGCTGCCGTTCGACCCGTTCCTGCGCACGCTGCCCGCGGGCGCCGGACCGCGGCTGGTCGGACGCGTGCTCAACGGCGTGCTCTGGTCCTACCTCGCCCTGGTGCCGCTGGTCCTGCTCGGGACGTTCCTCACGGCGGCCACGCTCACCCCCGGCCAGGCGGTCGCGGCGATCGCGATGGTGCCCGCCGTGGCGGTGCCGTTCCTGCTGCTCGGGCTGGCGATCGGGTACCGGCTGAGCTCGAAGGCCGCGATCGCGGTGGTCCAGGCGACGCTGTTCCCGCTCGCGTTCGCCGGCGGGCTGTTCCTGCCGCCGGAGGCGTTCCCGGGGTGGCTGGACACCCTGTCGAAGTTCCTGCCGTCGCGGGCCGCCCGTGACCTGGCCGTGCAGGCGGTGACCGGGTACGAGGCCTACGCGGGGGCGCTCGTGGTGATCCTCGCGTGGACGGCGGTGTTCGCGGCCCTCGCCGTGACGGCGTACCGCCGCGACGAGGGCCGCCGGTTCCACTGAGCCCTACTCGAACCGTCGCAGCCGCAGGGAGTTGCCCACCACCAGCACCGACGAGAGCGCCATCGCGGCGCCCGCGATCATCGGGTTGAGCAGGCCGAGGGCGGCCAGCGGGATCGCGGCGACGTTGTAGGCGAACGCCCAGAACAGGTTCTGCTTGATCACGCGGAGGGTGCGCCGGGACAGCCGGATCGCGTCGCCGGCGGAGCGCAGGTCACCGCGGACCAGCGTGATGTCGGCGGCCTCGATGGCCACGTCGGTGCCGGTGCCCATGGCAAGGCCAAGGTCGGCGGTGGCCAGGGCGGCGGCGTCGTTGACCCCGTCGCCGACCATCGCGACGCGCGCGCCCTCGGCCTGCAGCCGGGCCACGACCGCGACCTTGTCGGCGGGCAGCACGTGGGCGATGACGTCGTCCTCGGAGATCCCGACCTCGCGCGCGGCCGCGCGGGCCGCGCCCGCGTTGTCGCCGGTGAGCAGGACCGGGCGCAGGCCGAGCGCGCGGAGCTCGGCGACCGCCTGCGCGGAGGTCGCCTTGACCGGGTCGCGCAGCACCAGCACGCCGCGTGGCGAGCCGTCCCAGGCGACCATCACCGCGGTGGCGCCGTCGGCCTCGGCGGCGTCGAACGGGCCCTGGAAGCCGGTCGGGTCGATGCCCTGCTCCGTCAGCCACGCGGGCTTGCCGACGAGGACGCGACGACCCAGCCCGACGCCCGCGTGCGCGGTGCGGACCACGCCGGAGACGCCGTGCCCGGCCTCGGCGCGGAAGTCGAGCACCTGGTCGGAGCCGATGATGACGCCGTCGCCCCCGGTCGGGCCGTCCGTGCGGCCGGCGGCCGCGGCGATGGCCTGACCGATCGGGTGCTCGGCGAGCTGCTCGACGGCGGCGGCGTACCGCAGGACCTCGTCCCCGCCGACCACCTGGACCAGGGACATCCGGCCCTCGGTCACGGTCCCCGTCTTGTCCAGCACGACGGTGTCGATGGTGCGGGTCTGCTCGAGGATCTCGGGGCCCTTGATGAGGATGCCCCGCTGCGCGCCGCGGCCGGTGCCGACCAGCAGCGCGGTGGGCGTGGCCAGGCCGAGGGCGCAGGGGCACGCGATGATCAGCACGGCGACCGCGGCGGTGAACGCGGCCTGCACGCCCGAGCCGGTGAGCAGCCAGGCGGCCAGCGTGCCGAGCGCGAGGACGAGCACCACGGGGACGAAGACCGCGGAGATCCGGTCGGCGAGCCGCTGCACGGGGGCCTTGCCGGTCTGCGCGGCCGCGACCAGCCGGCCGATCTGCGCCAGCCGCGTCTCGGCGCCCACGCGGGTGGCCCGCACGACGAGCGCGCCGGAGGTGTTGATCGTCGCGCCGGTGACCTCGTCGCCGGGGCCGACGTCGACCGGCACGGGCTCGCCCGTGAGCAGCGAGGTGTCCAGCGCGGAGGTGCCGCTGACCACCAGCCCGTCGGTGGCCACCTTCTCCCCCGGACGCACGACGAACTCGTCGCCGACGACCAGCCGGTCGACGGGGACACGCCGCTCGATGCCGTCGACCAGCAGCGACGCGTCCTTGGCGCCCAGGTCCAGCAGCGCGCGCAGGGCGTCGCCCGCACGGCGGCGCGACCGGTGCTCGGCGTACCGGCCGGCCAGCAGGAACGTGGTGACGACGGCCGCGACCTCGAAGTACAGCTCGGGGACCGTCATGCCCTCCTCGGCCGCCCGGGGCCAGAGCGTGGGCGTCATGGTCATGCCGGGCTCGCCGGCTCCGCCGACCAGGAGGGCCCACAGGGACCACGCCGTCGCGGCGATGATGCCGATGGAGACCAGCGTGTCCATGGTCGAGGCGCCGTGCCGGGCGGCCCGGAACGCGGCGCGGTGGAACGGCCAGGCCGCCCAGGTGACCACGGGCATGGCCAGCGCGGCGACGACCCACTGCCAGCCGGTGAACTGGAGCGCGGGGATCATCGAGATCAGCAGGACGGGGACCGTGAGCACCGCGGCGACGCGCAGCCGGCTGCGCAGGTCGTTGCCGCGGGTGTCGGTCGGGGCCGACGTGTCCTCGTCGGGGTCCATGTCGTGGCCGGGCGCCATCGAGTGGCCCGAGAGGGCGTGCTCGATCGGGTCCATGTCGGCGTGGTGCGGCTGCTGCTGGTGGGGCGGGGTGACGACCGTGGCGCCGTACCCGGCGGCGCGGACCGCGGCGAGCAGGTCCTCCGTGGCAGTGGGCCCGTCCACGCGGACGTGCGCCGACTCCAGCGGCAGGTTCACGGTCGCCTCGACGCCCGGCAGCCGGTTCAGCTTCTTCTCGACGCGCGCCACGCAGGAGGCGCAGGTCATGCCCTCGATCGCGAGATCGACGGTCCGCTCGGTCCGGGCCTCTGTCTCTGTCACAGCAGTGACCTGCGCGGGGTCACGGCGTAGCCGGCCTCGACGACTGCCGCCGCGATCGCGTCGTCGGCCAGGGGCGTGTCGGAGACGACCGAGACCGTCGACGACCCGCCGACCACCAGCTGGACGGTGACGTCCTTGACGCTCGGCACGGCGGACAGCTCGGAGGTGACCGCGGAGACGCAGTGGCCGCAGGTCATGCCGTCGACGCCGAACGTGGTGGTGATCGTGTTGGTGCTCATGGTGGTGCTCCTTGGTTGGGTGTCTTAGCTGCGGACGAGGCGGGCGATGGCGTCGGAGGCTTCCTTCACCTTCGCCGCTCCCTCCTCGGGGGACTGGCGGGCGGCGTCGACGACGCAGTGCGCGAGGTGGTCCTCGACCAGGCCGATGCTCACGGCCTGGAGGGCCTTCGTGACGGCGGCGACCTGGGTGAGGATGTCGATGCAGTACACGTCCTCGTCGACCATCCGGGCGATGCCGCGCACCTGGCCCTCCACCCGGCGCAGGCGCTTGAGGTAGTCGTCCTTGGCGTCCGTGTAGCCGTGCATGGGGGCCTCTTTCGTCGTCGAGCGGGTGCTCTTTGCGCAACACGATACCCCCATGGGGTATTCCGGACGCAGCCGGGGGGGCAGAATCAGCGGCATGCGGGTCTCGGCGAAGGCGGACTATGCGGTGCGGGCGTGCGCCGAGCTGGCGGCGTCCCCTCACGGGGACCCGGTGCGCGCGGACGACCTGGCCGGCGGGCAGCAGCTCCCGGTCGCGTTCCTGGAGCGCATCCTCGGTGACCTGCGACGCGGCGGCGTGGTGTCCAGCGTCCGCGGGCGGTCCGGTGGCTACCGCCTGGCGCGGCCGGCCGACGAGATCACGCTGGCCGACGTCATCCGCGCGGTCGACGGTCCGCTGGTCACCGTCCGCGACGAGCGGCCCACCGCGCTCGAGTACGGCGGGTCGGCGGAGGCGCTGCTCCAGGTGTGGGTCGCGCTGCGCGTGAGCGTCCGCGACGTGCTCGACCAGGTGACCTTGGCGGCGCTGGTGTCCCGTGAGCTGCCCCCGCACGTGCGGGAGCTCGGCGCCCGCGAGGACGCCTGGCTCAACCCGTAGGGACGGTCAGTCGGTCGGCGCCGTGGCCTGCGCGGCCGCGCGGACGGCGACCGGGAGGGCGGAGACGATCCGGTCCACCGCGGCGTCGTCGTGCGCAGCCGAGACGAACCAGGCCTCGAACGGCGACGGCGGCGCGTACACCCCGGACTCCAGCAGCGAGTGGAAGAACGGCGCGTACCGCCACGACTCGGTGGCCAGCACGGCGTCGTAGTTCCGAGCCCCGTGCGCGGCGGCGTCGGCACCGAAGAACGTGCTGAACAGGTTCCCCGCCCACTGGATCGCGTGCGGCAGACCCTCGGCGGACAGGGCGGCACCCAGCTCGGCGCGCAGCTGCGCGGAGACGGCGTCGACCCGCGCGTACACGTCCAGGTCGGCCAGCCGCAGCGTCGCGAGGCCCGCGGCCGTCGCCACCGGGTTCCCGGACAGCGTGCCGGCCTGGTAGACCGGGCCGACGGGGGCCAGCAGCGCCATGACGTCCCGGCGCCCACCGACCGCGGCGACCGGCAGGCCACCGCCGATGACCTTGCCGAACGTGTGCAGGTCCGCCGACCAGCCCTCGCGCAGGCCCTCGAGCCCCCACCAGCCGGAGTACCCGACCCGGAAGCCGGTGAGGACCTCGTCCTGGATGAGCAGCGCGCCGTGCAGGAGCGTGAGGCGGCGCAGGTTGGCGTTGAACCCGGGCAGCGGCGGGACCACGCCCATGTTGGCGGGTGCGGCCTCGGTGATCACCGCGGCGATGCGGTCGCCGTGCTCGGCGAACGCGGCCTCGAGGGCCTCGACGTCGTTGTAGGGGACGACGATCGTCTCGGCGGCGACCGCGGCGGAGACGCCGGCGGAGTCGGGCAGGCCGAGGGTCGCGACGCCGGAGCCGGCCGAGGCCAGGAGCGCGTCGACGTGGCCGTGGTAGCAGCCGGCGAACTTCACGATCAGGTCCCGGCCGGTGAACGCCCGGGCGAGACGCAGCGCGGTCATGGTCGCCTCGGTGCCGGTGGACACCAGGCGCACCTTCTCGGCCGGGGGGACCCGCGAGCGGATCTCGTCGACGAGGTCCACCTCGGTGACGGTGGGTGCGCCGAAGCTCAGACCGTGTCCGGCGGCCTCGCGGACCGCCTCCACCACCTCGGGGTGCGCGTGGCCGAGGAGGGCCGGGCCCCAGGAGCCGACCAGGTCGACGTACTCGTTGCCGTCGACGTCCGTGACGTAGGCGCCCTGGGCGGACGCGAGGAACCGGGGGGTGCCGCCGACGTTGCCGTACGCGCGGACGGGGGAGTTGACCCCGCCTGGGATGACGGCTTGCGCGCGCGCGAACACCGTCTCGCTCGTCGTCGCGTTGGTGGTGACGCTCATCGGATCTCCTCTGCCAGCCATCCGGCCAGCTCTGTCGCAGAGTACGTAAGCACGTGATCGGCACCGGCACGACGGATGCTGAGCACGGACTCCAGGATCGCCCGTCTGCGCTCGATCCACCCTCTCGCGGCGGCGGCCTCGATCATGGCGTATTCGCCGGACACCTGGTAGGCCGCGACCGGAACTGACGACATCGCGGCCACGTCGGCGAGGATGTCGAGGTACGCCAGGGCCGGCTTGACCATGACGATGTCGGCGCCCTCCGCGATGTCGAGGGCCACCTCGCGGACGGCCTCCCGACGGTTCGCCGGGTCCATCTGGTAGGTCCGGCGGTCGCCGTCGAGCTGCGACTCGACCGCGTCGCGGAACGGACCGTAGAAGGCCGACGCGTACTTGGCGGCGTAGGCCAGCACGGCGACGTCGTCGCGACCGGCCGCGTCCAGGGCGTCCCGCACGTACCCGACCTGGCCGTCCATCATCCCGCTGAGCCCCACCAGGTGGGCGCCCGCCTCCGCCTGCGCCAGGGCCATCTCCGCGTACCGCACCAGGGTCGCGTCGTTGTCCACGGCCCCGCCGGGCGTGAGCACCCCGCAGTGCCCGTGGTCGGTGAACTCGTCGAGGCACAGGTCGGCCTGGACGACGAGCGCGTCCCCCACCTCGGCGACCGTGTCCGCGATCGCGAGGTTGAGGATGCCGTCGGGGTCCGTGGCCTGCGACCCGACCGCGTCCCGCACCGTCGGGATGGCGAAGAGCATCACGCCGCCCAGCCCCGCGCCGGCCGCCTCGGCGACCGCCTTCCGCAGCGAGTCGCGGGTGTGCTGGTAGACGCCGGGCATGGAGCTGATCTCGCGCGGCTCGGCCAGCCCCTCCTTGACGAACACCGGGAGCACCAGCTGCGCGGCGTCGAGGCGCGTCTCGGCGGTCAGGCGGCGCAGCGCCGGGGTGGCGCGCAGGCGCCGGGGGCGGATCCGGCGTGCGTCCGTCATCAGAGCTCCTCGGGGCTGGGGATCGGGCCGGGCAGCACGGTGGTGACCGCGCGGGTCAGGGCGTCGACCATGCCGAGCATCGTCTGCTCGGTCGCGATGCCCGCCAGCGGCAGGCCCAGGCGGGCGGCCTCCGCGGCGGTCGACGGGCCGATGCCGATCAGCAGCGTGGTCGTCGGGGGTGTGCCCAGGCGCGCGGCGAGCTCCCGGACGGTGCTCGCCGAGGTGAGCAGGGCGGCGCGGATGGTGCCGTCGGTCCAGGCCTCGCGGACGTCGTCGGGGGGCGGTGCCGCCGAGATGGTCCGGTAGGCCACGACGTCGGTGACGTCCCAGCCGCGGTCGCGCAGCCCGTCGGTGACCGTCGCCGCCGCCAGGTCGCCGCGGGGGAACAGCACGCGGGCGGGATCGGCGGGTTCCGGCCACGCCTCGACGAGGGCGCGGGAGGAGGACTCGCCGCGCGGCACCAGGTCGGCCTCGACGCCGGCCTCCCGCAGCGCGCGAGCGGTGCCGGGGCCGATGGCGGCGACGCGCACCTTCCCGTCGGCGAGCAGCTGCGTCAGGCTGCCGGCGCTCTCCTGCGCACGGTCCACCAGCACCGGGACCGCGGCCGCGCTGGTGAGCACGAGCCACGAGTACCAGCCCGACTCCAGGGCCAGCAGGGCGTCGTCCAGCTCGGTGGGGTCCTCGGGCGGCACGGTCTCGATGAGCGGCACGACGACCGCCTCGGCGCCGGCGGCGGCGAGCGCGACCTCGGCGGGGCTGCGGCCGGCAGAGGGGCGGGGGACGAGCACGCGCCAGCCGGACAGGGGGAGCACGGGCGGCGCGGTCATCGGGCGGCGCCCAGGACGGCGAGGTCGGCGGCGCCGGCTCCGAGCAGGAGCTCGGCCAGCTCCACGCCCAGGCGGCGGGCGTCGGCGGCGCTGTCCGCGCCGAGCGTGGTCGCGGCGCCGCGGCGCAGGGACGCGGAGCCGTCGGGGCGGGCGATCACCGCCTCGAGGCTCAGCGACCGGCCGTGGTCGGCCAGCTGGGCGACGGCGCCGATGGGCGCGGCACAGCCGGCCTCGAGGCGGGCGAGCAGGGCCCGCTCGGCGACGACGGCCAGGTGGGTGGGTCGGTGGTCGAGCGCGCGCAGGGCCGCGTCGAGGGGGGTGCCGGGCACGCGGTCGGCGGTGCGGACCTCGACCGCGAGTGCCCCCTGCCCGGGCGCGGGGGCCATGACGTCCACGCCGAACGTCTCGGTGACCGCATCGAGGCGGCCCAGCCGGGCCAGACCGGCTCGCGCCAGGACCACCGCGTCCAGGTCGCCCGTCCCGCTGCGCGCGCCCGCCACGCGCCCGAGGCGGGTGTCGACGTTGCCGCGGATGTCGACGACCACGAGGTCGGGGCGGGCGGCGAGCAGCTGGGCGGCCCGGCGCGGGGACCCGGTGCCGACGGTGGCGCCCTGTGGCAGGCCCGCCAGCGTCAGGCCGTCGCGGGCGCAGAGCGCGTCGCTCGGGTCCTCGCGCGGCGGCACGACGACCGAGATGCCGTCGACGTCACCCGTGGGCAGGTCCTTGAGCGAGTGCACCGCGACATCGCAGCGGCCGTCGAGCAGGGCGTCGCGCAACGCGGTCACGAAGACGCCGGTGCCGCCCAGGCTCTGCAGCGAGCCGGTCAGCCGGTCGCCGTCCGTGCGGACGTGGACGGTCTCGAGGGTGAGGTCGCCGCGCCCCAGGGTGGACAGGGCGTCGACCACGTGGCCGGTCTGGGTGAGCGCGAGGGCGCTCGCGCGGGTCCCGACCCGCACGTGCTGGAGCATGCCGTCAGTGTCCCCCTCCGTCGCGGGGATGTCGAAGTGCGGGAGAAGTCCGGGGACTTCCGAGAAAAACTGTGACGCGGTGGTGACAGCCTGTCAGAAAATATCGGCGGAGAATGTGACCTGCGACATTCTTCCACCGTTGGCGACGCGTTGTCAGAAAATGACCCGGTGAATGTCGATCAGAGCACCGAGAGCGCTGCGGCGCGGGCATCGGGGATCACCGACGCGAGCCCGTTGCCGGCCACCCAGGCGCCGCAGACGGCCACCCCCGGCATCGCGTCCACCGCGGCCCGGACGTCGGTCACCACCCGCGCGTGCTCCGCGCTGGGCCGCGGGAGGGCCTGCGTCCACCGGACGGCAGCCTGACCGACCAGCTGGTCCCGGGTCAGCGGGACGCCCAGCAGCGTCGCCGCGTCGCGCAGGGCCAGGTCCACGTCGGGCTCGGGGGCGTCGACGCCCGCCCGGCCGTACGACAGCCGCACGACGTGCCGCCCGGGGCCGGCCGCCCGCGCGAGCCAGGCCCACTTGGCGGTGCCGTGCGTGAGCGCCTTGGCCGTGACGTCGGTGGCCTCGCGCGCGACGAGCACGCCGGTGCCGCGTGGTGCGGCGTCGAGCGCGGGGGCGTCGAGCACCAGCGTGACCAGCGTGACCTGCGCCCCCGGGTCGGGACTGCCGACCGACAGGCCGAGCAGGTCGCGCGCCGCCGGGGTGGCGAGCACCCAGCGGTCCGTGCGCTCGTCGTCCAGGGACGTGACGGTCGCGTGCGTGCGGACCGTGCCCCCGTGCGCCTCGATGTCCGCGACGAGGACGTCCACGAGCACGTGCAGCCCGCCGTCGATCCCCTGCACTGCCGAGCCGGCGGGCGCCGCCGCGCGCAGGCTCCGGACCGCCCGGGAGAGGGAGCCGCGCTCGCGGCGGAGGGCGTCGGGCAGGCCGGGTGAGACCGCGTCGACCGCGAGATCGTCGGGATCGGCTGCGTGCACCCCGCCGACCACGGGCCGCACCAGGCGGTCCAGCACCCGGGCGCCCATGCGTCGGCGGACCAGCTCGCCGAGCGTGTCCGCGTGGGTCGGCGGGAGCGCGAGGTCGAGGCTCGCGCGCAGCGCACCCAGCGGTCCGAGCGTGCGGCGCACGTCGGCCGCCCACGGGTCCGCGGGGATGCCGAGCAGGCCGGTGCGCGGCAGCGGGCCGTCGCCGTGCGGCAGGTGCACCCAGGAGCCGTGCGGCTCGGGCGTGCGGACGCGGTCGGTCAGGCCGAGCTCGTCGAGCAGCGCCGTCACCGTGCCGCCGCGCGTGGCGAAGGACTCCGCGCCGGCATCGAGCCGCAACCCGGCGACCGTGTGCCCGCGGACCGCCCCGCCGGGTGCGTCGCGCCCCTCGAGCACGAGCGTGCGCACGCCCTCGTGGACGAGCTCCCGGGCCGCGACGAGGCCCGCGATGCCGCCGCCGACGACGACCGCGTCCCAGGTCATCGTCAGATCTCGTGGACCAGCTGGGCCACCCGCGTCAGGACGGTCGGGTCGGTCTCCGGCGGCACGCCGTGACCGAGGTTCACCACGTGCCCGGGGGCCACCGACCCGCGCGCGACGACGTCCCGGACGTGCGCCTCCAGCACCGGCCAGGGGGCGGCCAGCAGGGCCGGGTCGATGTTCCCCTGGAGGGGCGTCGTGCCGCCGAGCCGCCGGTTCGCCTCGTCCAGCGGCAGCCGGTAGTCGACGCCGATGACATCCGCACCCACGTCCCGCATGGCGCCGAGCAGCTCGCTGGTGCCGGTGCCGAAGTGGACCTTCTTCACGCCCAGGTCCTGCACGTGGCTCAGTGCGCGGGCCGACGCCGGCGCGACGTGGGCCGTGTAGTCGGCCAGGCCCAGCGAGCCCGCCCACGAGTCGAAGAGCTGCGTCGCGCTGGCGCCGGCCAGCACCTGCGCGCGCAGGAAGGCCCCGGTCACGTCCGCGGCCCACTCGGTGAGCGCGGTCCACGTGGCCGGGTCGGCGTGCATGAGGGTGCGGGCGGCCAGGTGGTCGCGCGACGGCCCGCCCTCGACCAGGTAAGCGGCGAGCGTGAAGGGCGCACCGGCGAAGCCGATCAGGGGTGTGGAGCCGAGGGCCGCGACCGTCAGCGCGACGCCGTCCGAGACCGGCTGGAGCGCCTGCGGGGTCAGCGGGCCGAGGTCGCGCAGGCGCGCCACGTCGTCGGCCGTCCGGACCGCGGAGCCCATCACGGGGCCGACGCCCGGCTTGATCTCCACGTCGACGCCCGCGAGCTTGAGTGGCACGACGATGTCCGAGAAGAAGATCGCCGCGTCCACGTCGTGCCGGCGCACCGGCTGCAGGGTGATCTCGCTGGCCAGCGCCGGGTCCAGGCAGGCGTCCAGCATGGCCGTGCCGACGCGCGCCTCGCGGTACTCGGGCAGGGACCGTCCGGCCTGCCGCATGAACCACACCGGCCGACGCGCGGGCCGCTCGCCGGAATAGGCGCGCACGAGCGAAGAATTCTCCGTGCGGCCGTCGACGAGGGGGTGCGAGGAAGGAAGGATCACGGGTTCGATTGTGCCGGACAATTGTCGAGATGATTAACTCGGGGACGTGGTGCTGCTGTCCCTCGCTGCCAGCCACCACGACCTCGACCTCGATGTGCTGGAACGTCTCTCGTCGGACGTGCAGGCCGTCGCGTCCGAGCTCGTGGGCTCGGTCGCGTCCGTGTCCGGTGCCGTCGTCCTGGCGACGTGCAACCGGTTCGAGCTGTACCTGGAGGTCGACGACGCCGCCGACACCCCGTCGGCTCTGGCCACCGCTGCCGTCGCCGTCGCCGGCCGCTCCGGCTACACCGCCGACCAGGTCTCCGGCCACCTCCGCGTGCGGACCGGGACCGAGGCGGCCGCCCACCTGTTCTCCGTCGCCAGCGGCCTCGACTCCATGGTGGTCGGCGAGCGGGAGATCGCCGGTCAGGTCCGCCGCGCGCTGACCACCGCCCGCCGCGACCGCACCACCACCTCCGGCCTCGAGTCCCTGTTCCAGGCGGCGTCGCGCGTCTCACGCTCGGTCGAGAGCCGGACCGGGCTCGGCGCCACCGGACGCTCGGTGGTCGGCGTCGCGCTGGACATCGCCGAGCAGCACCTGCCCGACTGGTCCGCCGTGCGCTGCGTGCTCATCGGCACCGGCTCCTACGCGGGGGCCTCGCTGGCCGCCCTCAAGGCCCGGGGCGCGCGGGACATCCGCGTCTACTCCGCCTCCGGCCGCGCCGGTTCGTTCGCGGCCGCCCGCGGCGTCCGCTCGCTGCCGGCGTCGGCCGACCTCGCGGCCGAGGTGTCCGACGTGGACCTGGTGGTCGCGTGCAGCGGTGCCGCGGGTGCGGTGCTCGGCGTCGACGCGCTCGCCGCCGCGCGCGTCGGGACGCCGTCCTCGCTCACCGTCGTGGACCTCGCCCTGCGGCACGACGTCGATCCGGGCGTCCGCAGCCTGCCCGGCGTCCGGCTGGTCAGCCTGCACACCGTCGCGGAGCACGCCCCCGCCGAGCACGCCGCGGTGCGCGCCGCGCACGAGGTCGTCGAGGCCGCAGCCGAGGCGTACGAGGCCGACCGTCGGGTGCGCGACTGGAACCCGGCCGTCGTCGCGGAGCGGACCCGCGTGCTCGGCGGGCTCGAGGCCGGCCTGAGCGCGCTGCCCACCGAGCTTCGCGACGAGCGCGCGGAGCGGGCCCTGCGCCGCCGCACCCGTGCGGCGCTGCACGCACCGACCGTCCGCGCCCGCGAGGCGGCCCGCGCCGGTGACGCGGCGACCTACGCGGTCGCGCTGACGGAGCTGGCGTCGATCCCGGTGCCGGCCGTGGCGGCCAACGCGCACTGAGCCTGCTGGGGCGCTGACCACGTCCTTGTGATCGCTCAGAGGACGGATACCGAGCTCAACGACATGGTCGTCGGCGATCCGGAGGTGGAGCGTGCCGGGCCTGGACGGGGGGGAGGGCCAGGCCCGGCACGCGTTCCGCGAGGGTCACAGCAGCTGTGGCGTGACCCTGGTGAGGAACCCTCGGGATGATGCGCTCAGGAGCGCACCACCTGCTGTCGGGGGGCAGCAGGTCCGGGGGCCCAGGTGTGAGGGACCACCTGGTTGGTCTGGATGTCGGTCAGCTCGGCGGCGTAGACGATGCCCTCGTACACGCCGGCCTCGACGCGGTTGAGGTGCAGACGCTCGGCACGCTCGATGTCGTCGCCCAGGTGCGAGATGCGGGCGACGACGTAGCGCTGGGCGTCCTGCCACTGGTCGACGACCCGGACGCTCAGGCCGTTCCAGCGGGCCGTCAGGTCCAGCTCGAACAGCTCGGTGACGTCCTCGCGGGCCACACGGCGGTACCAGCGGCCCGACGGCGACTGGTGGAACCCGGTCTCGGCCAGCGGGGGGTTGGCCAGGGCGAGGACCACGGTGTGGCCGTTGTCGACCACGTCGGCCTCGAGGTAGGCGCCGTGCCACTTGGCGACGGGCCCGACGCAGCGGGACAGGGAGGCGAGCGAGGGGCGGGGCGCGCCCAGCTGCGTGACGGTCCAGCCGGCGCCGACGTCGCCGTAGCGGGCCAGCAGCGTGGACGTGCCGTTGTCGTAGATGCGGATGAGCTCGGCGCCCGGGGGGATGCGGGAGTGGCGGAGCCACCACAGCGGCAGGATGTAGCCCGGCACGTCGCGGTACTGGAGCTGCGGGGACGACTCGAAGCGCAGCACGTCGATCGAGCGGTCGTACGGGCTGAAGGGGGAGCCCTCATAGCCCAGGCCGTGCACCTCGAACAGCTGGGCCGGAGTCGTCGCGAAGGCGACGTCCTCGGCGCGCACCACGTACCCCGCCAGACGATCGTGCCCCGCGGTGAGGTGAGCGCGGGTGAGCGCTGGCGTGATCGCCTTCTGCATGAGCGTCACGATGGGCTTCCTTGCCAGAAAAGGGATGAACCGGATGTTTCCGACCGGTCGGTGCACGATTGTGCAACCCAAATAGGGCACGTGTCCAGGAGGGATCACTCATTTGAGTGAAGATGCAGGTCAGAGGCCCTGAGAGCGGTCCCGTCGAACCGATTCGCCTTCCGTCGGGCGGCAGGCATAAGTGGCAAAGTGGACGCCCCGCGTTCACCCGAACGGCCTAGTTGCTCTGGCGGTCCGTCAGGCGTCGAGGTATACGACCAGATCGCCCGCCAGTCCCGTGTAGGACGCGGGCGTGAGGGCGGCGAGGCGCGCGGCGACGTCGTCGGGAAGCCCGAGCCCGCCGATGAACTCGCGCATGTCGGCGGCCGTCAGGCGGCGGCCCCGGGTGAGCTCCTTGAGCCGCTCGTACGGGTTCTCCATACCGGTGACGCCGGCCACCGACGCGGCGCGCATCGCCGACTGCACGGGCTCGCCGAGCGTCTCCCAGTTCTCGTCGAGCTCGCGCGCCAGCAGGGCCGTGTCGACCGACAGCGCGCGCAGACCGCGGGCCACGTTGTCGATGGCCAGCAGCGAGTGCCCGAAAGCGGGACCGATGTTGCGCTGCGTGGTGGAGTCGGTCAGGTCGCGCTGGAGCCGGCTGGTCACCAGGGTGCTGGCCAGGGTGTCCAGCAGGGCCGACGAGAGCTCCAGGTTGGCCTCGGCGTTCTCGAACCGGATCGGGTTCACCTTGTGCGGCATGGTCGAGCTGCCGGTGGCGCCCGCGACCGGGATCTGGATGAAGACCCCGCGCGAGATGTACGTCCACACGTCGGTGGCCAGGTTGTGCAGCACGCGGTTGAACCGCGCGACGTCGGCGTACAGCTCGGCCTGCCAGTCGTGCGACTCGATCTGCGTGGTCAGCGGGTTCCAGGTCAGGCCCAGGTGCTCGACGAACGTCTTGCTGACCGCGGGCCAGTCCGCACCCGGGACCGCGACGACGTGGGCCCCGTACGTGCCGGTCGCGCCGTTGAGCTTGCCCAGGTACTCGTCGGACGCGATCCGCCGCAGCTGGCGCCGCAGCCGGTGCGCGAGGACCGCGAGCTCCTTGCCGAGCGTCGTCGGCGTCGCCGGCTGCCCGTGCGTCAGCGCCAGCATCGGCTGGTCCTTCAGCTCGTGCGCGAGCCCCGCGACCTGGTCGACGAGCTCCGTCGCCGCGGGTGCCCAGACGTCCTGCACCGCACCGCGGACCATCAGCGCGTACGACAGGTTGTTGATGTCCTCGCTCGTGCACGCGAAGTGCACCAGCTCGCCGACGTCCCGCAGCGCCGACCCCTCGGGCGCGGACGCGAGCCGGCTCTTGAGGAAGTACTCCACCGCCTTGACGTCGTGCACGGTGATCTTCTCGATCGCGGCCAGCTCCGCGACCTCGTCGGGACCGAAGGTGTCGACGACGTCCCGCAGGTACTGCTCGTCGGCCGCCGTGAGCGTGGGGGCGCCCGGGACGACTGGGCTTCCCGAGTACCCCGCCAGGTGGATCAGCCACTCGACCTCGACGTGCACCCGCTCGCGGTTGAGCGCGGCCTCGCTCAGGTGGTCGACCAGCGGCGCGACGGCGGCACGGTAGCGACCGTCGAGGGGGCCGAGCGCGATGGGGGGCGTGACGTCCGCGAGCCGGACACGAGAAGGCATGGGGCCAGTGTCCCAGAGCGGTCCGGTCGCGTGCGGCGGTGTCCGAGGACGCGGTCAGTAGCCTGACCCCACCGGCGCATCCCGTCGGTTCCCGACGACGAGGAGCTCCGTGGCGCCCCCAGCACGCAGGCCCGGCGCGGTCCTGCTGGTCGGCGCGTTCGTGGTGGTCGCGGTCGTCGGAGCCGCGCTGGCAGGTCCGTTCCGGCTCGGCCGGCGCAACGCGGTCCGTGAGCCGTTCACGTTCCCTCCGCCGGTGCTCGCGACGAGCACCGCCACCCCGATCCCCGTGGAGACGCCCCTCGACGGCGAGCTGGTGTCGCTGGGGGGCCAGCGCTGGGTCTACCTGCTGCTCACCGCGATCATCGGTGCGCTCATCGTGATCGGTGTCGGGCTGCTGGTGCGGCGGATCCGGGAGCTGTTCGGCCGGCGGGCACCGCAGGAGGTGGACTCGGCGGCGCCGGACATCGAGCTCGGTGGTGACGTCGTGGACAGTGCGACGCCCGCGCTGCGCGAGGGGGTCCGGCGGGCCGCGCAGGTGCTCGAGGACGAGGTGCCGCCCGGGGACGCGGTGATCGCCGCCTGGGTCGCGCTGGAGGCGTCGGCTGAGCGCAGCGGGCTCGTGCGGGACCGCGCGCAGACGGCGACGGAGTTCACCGTCGAGGTGCTCGATGCCACTCGGGCGGACCCGGACGCGACCCGCGCGCTCTTGCAGCTGTACCTGGCGGCGCGGTACTCCGAGCACGTGCTCACCCCCGAGGACGTCGCGCGCGCCAGGGACAGCCTGGCCGCGATCGCCGACGACCTCGGCCGACGGCCGGAGGAGGACGCATGAGGTGGTGGGACTGGCGACCGCTCGCCGGGTTGGCCGTCGGCTTCCTCGGAGCGTGGGCGGCGGGGCTGGCCGTGCAGACGTCCGCGCTGCTCGGCCTGATGGTCGCCGTCGGGGTGCTGCTGCTCACGCGCCTGGACGGCACCCCGGACCCCGGGTGGACCCGTGATCGCCTGGACCGCCGGCACGGTGCGCGTGGCGAGGTGCAGGACCTGGCGTGGGCGATGGTCGGGCGGGACGGGCGGATCGGCGAGCGCGTGCTGCGGCGGCTGCGCGAGGTGGCGCGGAGCCGGCTCGCCCGGCACGGGCTGACGATCGACGACCCCGGGACCGAGACCCTGCTGGGCACCCGCGCCGTCCGCACCCTGACCCGGACCAGTGCGCCGCTGCCGACCATCGCCGACGTGGCGCACACCCTGGACGTGCTCGACCGCCTCGGACCGAGGCGTGCCACCCCGACCGACGATGGAGCCCCCGCCGATGACTGACCAGCCCACGCCCCTGACCGTCGCGCAGGTCGCGGACCGTGGGAGCGCCGTGCTCGACGAGGTCGCGACGCTCGTCGTCGGCATGCGCGAGCCCCTGAAGGTCGCGCTCGCGGCCATCCTCGGCGGCGGCCACGTGCTCTTCGAGGACGTGCCGGGGCTCGGCAAGACGCTGGCCGCACGGAGCCTGGCCACCGCGCTCGGCCTCGCGTTCCGGCGGGTGCAGTGCACGCCCGACCTGCTGCCGTCGGACATCACCGGGTCCAGCGTCTTCGACCCGGCGACGGCGTCGTTCCTGTTCCGGCCCGGACCGGTGTTCGCGGGTCTCCTGCTGGCCGACGAGATCAACCGGACCGCCCCGAAGACGCAGTCGGCGCTGCTGGAGGCGATGGCGGAGCGGCAGGTGACCGTGGACGGGGAGACGTACCCGCTCCCCGACCCGTTCCACGTGGTCGCGACGTCCAACCCGGTGGAGTACGAGGGCACCTACCCGCTGCCGGAGGCGCAGCTCGACCGGTTCATGGTCCGCGTGGCAGTCGGCTACCCGGAGCGGGACGCGGAGGTCGACGTGCTGTCGCGGCGGCTCGCGCGGCGGCAGGAGATGGGGTCGGTGCGGACCGTCGTCGACGCCCCCACCCTGCGGGCGATGCAGGCAGGGGTCGAGGAGGTCACGGTCGACGGCGACATCCTGCGGTACTGCGTCGACCTCGCGGCGGCCACCCGCACGCACGACGCCGTCGAGGTGGGTGCGTCGCCGCGCGGGTCGCAGGCGCTCGTGCTCGTCGCGCGGTCGCTCGCCGTGCTGAGCGGCCGTGACTTCGTCACCCCCGAGGACGTCAAGGCGGTCGCTGTTCCCGCGCTCGCGCACCGGCTCTCCCTGACCCCGCAGGCGTGGGCCACCGGCACGGCGCCGCAGAAGGTCGTGGCGGACGTGCTGACGCGGGTGGCGGGGCCGACGACGGCGCGACGCGGATGATCTGGGAGCGCTCGCGCGCGACGGCTGCCGGGGTCGTCGTCGGCCTCGCGCTCGTCGCCGTCGGGGCGCTGGCCGGGCGGCCGGACGTCGCGGTGCTCGGCGCGGCGCCACTGGTCGCGGGGGTGTGGGACTGGCGTCGCCGACCGTCGACGGACCCGACCGTGCGGCTGGAGGCGTCGGAGGAGCCGCCCGCCGCCGGGAGCCTGCGCGCCGACATCGTGACCACCGCGCCCACCGACGTGCTGGTCGGGGTGCGCCGCGGGGCGCGCGTGCTCACGGAGGCGTGGGTGCGGGTCGAGCGCTCGCGGCGGCTCCCGCTCGTCGTCCACACGGTCCGGACGGGTCCGCAGGAGGTGGCGTTCGTCGACGTGCAGGGCGTCGGGCCCGGCGCCGCCAGCGTGTCGGAGCCCAGCCCGGTCGCGTCGCGCTCCGCCCTCGTGCTCCCCGCTCCTCGACCGCTCGGCGACCTGCCGCTGCCCCCGCGGCTGCGCGGGCTCACCGGCGCGCACGAGTCCCGACGGCCCGGCGAGGGCGGTGGCCTGCGCGACGTCCACCCGTTCTCGCCCGGCGACCGGCTGCGGCGGATCGACTGGCGCGTCACCGCCCGACGCGCCCCCGACCTGCACGAGCTCTACGTCCGGCGGGAGCACGCGCTCGCGGAGGCGGTCGTGGTGCTCGTCGTGGACTCGCGCGACGACGTCGGCCCCGACCCGATGACCTGGCGCGGCTCGACCCCGGCGAAGGCCGAGGACCCGACGTCCCTGGACCTGGCCCGGCAGGCTGCGACGTCCGCGGCGCAGGGGTTCCTCGACCTGGGCGACCGCGTCGGGCTCGACGACCTCGGCGCGCTGCGCCGACCGCTCCCGCCCGGCGGCGGACGCCGGCAGCTGGACCGCATCCGGCACGCGCTGGCCCTGACCCGGCCGGAGGGGGACCCGCTGCGCCGGCTGCGCGCCCCGCAGATCCCGTCGGGTGCGCTGGTCCTGCTCTTCTCCACGTTCCTCGACGACGAGGCCGCGCTGGTCGCCTCCGTCTGGCGGCGTGCCGGGCACCGCGTGATCGCGGTCGACGTGCTGCCCACCCTGCGCGAGCGCCAGCTGGGCGATCGCGAGCGGCTGGCGATGCGGTTGATCCGGGTGGCGCGCGAGGACCGGCTGGCCGAGCTGGTGGACCTCGACGTCGAGCTGGTGACCTGGCGCGACCAGCCGCACCTCGCGCTCGCGTCCCTGGCTCGGCGGGCGCAGCGGCGGGCGGGGGCGTCGCGATGAGCGAGATCACGCTGGAGCTGGACCGGCCGGTGCCCGCGTGGGCGCTGCGCGCCTCCCTGGCGCTCCTGTCGGCGGCCTCGCTGGCGGTGGTGTGCGCGGGCCCCGGCCCGCGGCCGCCCGCGGTGCTCGTCGCCGGGCTCGTCGCGCTGGTCGGGGCCGCGGTGCTCTCCCCGGGACTCGGTCTGGCCGCGCTCGTGGTGCTCGTCGCCGGGACGCGGCTGCTCGTCGGCGACCCGCCCGCGCTCTCCGTGGTGATGGTCCTCGTCCTGCTCGTGCACCTGACCCTGTGGGCGGGAGCCGTCTGCGCGCGGACGTCGTGGCGGACGCGGGTCGAGGTCGCCGTCCTCGTGCGCGGGCTGCGCGAGGTGGCGGTCGTGCAGGTAGGCGCGCAGCTGCTGACCGTGGTGGCGATGCTGCTGGTCGGCGTGGCGGAGGGCGACCTCTGGCGCGCGGCAGCGCTGGTGGCCGCCCTCACGCTCGCCGCGGTGATGCTTCCGCGACCGACCGCCTGATCCGCCCACAGCCCCCGGGCGCGCACAGGTCAGGTCCACAGGTTCGTCGGGCTTCGTAGCGTCCTGCGCATGCATCGCGACGCCGGACTCCCCCTCGTGCTCCGGGCCCTGGACGACGTCGAGGGCGCGACCCGAGCGCTGCGCGGCGCCGCGCAGACCGAGTGGTCCTCCGACGCCGCCGACCGGTTCCGCATCGCCCTGGACGAGGCCACGGTGTGCGTCGCGCAGGTGCGGACGGTGATCGAGCAGACCGTGCAGCCGGTCGCCGCGAGCGACGTGGAGGCGCAGTCGCTCGCCCCGGCGTGGTACCGGTGAGCGCGGTGGCCGACTGGGCCAGCGGGTACCGCGTCCTCGGCGGTCCCGGCCCGACGGTCGTCGACCTCGAGGAGCTCACCTTCGCGTGCCGGCTGCTGGAGGGCGCCGCGGACCGGCTCGACGCGGCGGCGTGGTCCCTGGGGCTGGCGTCGCGGACGTGCTCCGTGACCCCGGTCGGTGCCGAGGCGCGGCGCGCCCTCACCGACGCCCGGGAGGCGTCCAGCTCGCCGGGTCGGGTCGCGGACCACCTGCGCGAGCTGGCCGCCGCGCTGTGCCGGGTGGTCGAGGTGTACACGGAGGCCGAGTCGATGGCGCACCTTGCCCTGCGGGTGGGTGTCGTCACCACGGCGTCGCAGCTCGGCGAGCAGCCGGTCGCCGCGGGCCTTCTCGGGGCCGCCGGCGTCGTGCTCGGGGTGGCGGCGGTCGGCAGCGTGCTCGCGGGCAGCGTCGGACGCGCCCTGCTCCTGCGCCGGCCCGACCCGGTGCTCCCCTGGCTCGCGCGGCGCCTGGGCCCGGCGGCGCGCGAGACTCCCGGGATGCTCACGGCCGACGGCCGCGCGGAGCTGGGCATCCTGGCGGCCGGCGCGTTCGTTCGCTCGGCGGCGCCCGGGCGCCAGATCCCCAGGCTCCGGCCCGTGCAGGACGCCGCCGGGCTCCTGTCCGGTCTGCTCCCGCCGGCAGGTCCCACGGCTCTCCTGGTGCGGGCGCGTCCTCCGCAGCTGCCCGTGCCACGGACGACCGCGGGAGTGCTGGCCAACGTGGGCCGGAGCTACCAGGACGGCACGGAGACCGGCCTGGCGGGCACCCCCACGGGCGTCATCTCGGTGCAGCAGCTCACGCACCCCGACGGCACGCGCGCCTGGATCGTCGAGATCCCGGGCACGGAGAGCTGGCTGCCCAACGACGTGACGCCGCTGGACCTGACCACCGACCTGCGGCTGCTCGCCGCGCTGTCGGACGACGTGACGGACGCGGTGCTGGACTCGATGCGGCGGGCGGGGATCCGGGCCGACGAGCCGGTGATGCTCGCGGGGCACAGCCTGGGCGGGATGGTCGCCGTGTCGGTCGCCGCGGCCGTCGGGAGCACGTACACCGTGCGCGCCATCGCCACGGCGGGCAGCCCGGACCTCCCCCGGTCTGCACCCGCCGGCGTGGAGGTCCGGCACTACCGGCACACGGGCGACGCCGTCCCTCAGCTCGACGGCACGCCGGACACGACTGCCGGCCGGGTGACGGTGGTGACCCGCGACCTGGACGTGACGGGCGGCCCGCCCGTGCCCGACCCGGTGGGTGCGCACGCGATCGCGCGGTACGTCGAGACCGCGGACGTCGCCGACCGTGAGCTGGCGGGCAGCCCTGGCCTGCGGGCGTTCGACGCCGCCGTCGCGGACGTGCTCGGTCCGCCGGGCACCACGGGAGTGACCCGGCAGTTCCAGGCGACGCGGGACCCGGCGCTCGTCGCCGCGCAGCCGCCGAGGGTGTGGCCTAGTAGCTGACCTCGGTCGACGACGAGCTCCGCGTGCGGTCGCCGGGGATCAGGACCGACAGGACGAGGCTCACGATCGAGACGATGATCGCCCCCCAGCAGGCGGTGCCGAAGTTGTCGATCCGCAGACCCCAGCTGGTCGCCTCGGTGATCCAGGCGGTGAGCATGAGCATGAGCGCGTTCACGATGATGGTGAACAGGCCGAGCGTGAGGATGTACAGCGGGATCGAGATGAACGCGACGATCGGCTTGACGATCGCATTGACGAGCCCGAAGACCAGCGCGATGAGCAGGATGATCCCGAGGGTCTCCCAGTTGCTGTCGCCGCCGACGATGTGGAGCCCCGGCAGGATCAGCGTCGCGAACCAGAGGGCGACTGCGTTGATGAGGACGCGGACGAGGAAGGCCATGCGGTCGATCCTGCCACCGCAGACCGGGGCACTGTCGAGAACTACGGGAGTCGCGTTCTGCGGTCGCGCCGGGGTCCTAGGTGCGCGGTGGCATGCTGAGGCCCGTGACCCGCGTCCCCCTCCGCCAGGCACTGTCCGACCTGCCGCCGTACGTCCCGGGGGCGCGCGTCCCCGTCGGTGCGGCCGCGTACAAGCTGTCGTCCAACGAGAACCCGTACCCGCCGCTGCCCTCGGTGATCCTGGCCATCTCCGACGCGGCCGAGGACGTCAACCGGTACCCGGACATGTACGCCACGGAGCTGACCGGGGCCATCGCGGCGTCGCTGCGGGTGGCCCCGGAGAACATCGTTGCGGGCTGCGGCTCGGTCGCGGTGCTGGGCCACGTGCTCACCGCGGTGTGCGAGCCCGGCGACGAGGTCGTGGTCCCGTGGCGCTCCTTCGAGGCGTACCCGATCGCCATCACGCTGGCAGGCGGTGTCGGGGTGCACGTGCCGGTGCGCGACGACGGCCGGCTGGACCTGGAGGCGATGGCGGCGGCGATCACCCCGCGCACCAAGGCGGTGCTGGTCTGCACGCCCAACAACCCGACCGGCCCCGCGGTGCACGCCGACGAGCTGGCCACGTTCCTGGCCGCCGTCCGCAAGGACGTGCTGGTGGTGCTGGACGAGGCCTACGTCGAGTTCGTCCGCGACGCCGACGCCCCCGACGGCCTGGCCGTGTTCGCCGACCACCCCAACGTGGTGCTGCTCCGCACGTTCTCCAAGGCGTTCGGGCTGGCCGGTCTGCGGGTGGGCTACGCGGTGGCGCGTCCGCGGCTGGCGGCGGGGATCCGCGCGGCGTCGACGCCGTTCGGGGTGTCCCACGTCGGCCAGCTGGCCGCACTGGCGTCGCTGCGCGCGACGGCCGAGCTGATGACCCGGGTGGACGCGATCGTGGTCGAACGTTCGCGCCTGCTCGCCGGGCTGCGGAAGCAGGGGTGGACCGTGCCGGACAGCCAGGCGAACTTCGTGTGGCTGCCGCTCGCCGACCAGTCGTCGGCGTTCGCGGAGCGATCCGGCCGCGCCGGCGTGCTCGTCCGGCCGTTCCAGGGCGACGGCGTCCGGGTGAGCGTCGGGGAGCCCGAGGCCACCGACCTGCTGCTCGAGATCACCTCGGAGTGGCTGGCTCGCTGAGCGTGCTAGCCGATCCGTGGTGGGTGTAGACAGTCCACAAGGCCGTGCGCCGAGGCTTGTCGGGGTCCTTCGCGCGCTACCTACGGTGCCGTAGCCTACGCTGACGTAGGTTTCGAGACTGATCCCGGCGCGGCCCCCGCCGCAGCACCCGCGAAGGAGAACCGCGTGGTCCCGAACGGCCCGCTGACCGACGACGGCCTCGTGCAGCTGCTGACCCCCGCAGGTCACCGCACGGCTCACCCCGACTACGACCCCCGCGTCGCGCACCTCGACGCCGACGCCCTGCGCGGGCTGTACCGCGACATGGTGCTGGTGCGCCGGTTCGACAACGAGTCGACGTCCCTCCAGCGCCAGGGCGAGCTGGCCCTGTACGCCCAGTGCCTCGGCCAGGAGGCCGCGCAGGTGGGCTCCGGCCGCGCGCTCCTGCCGCAGGACCAGGTGTTCCCCAGCTACCGCGAGCACGGGGTCGCCCACACGCGCGGCGTCGACCTGGCGGAGGTGCTGCGGCTGTTCCGCGGCATCGACCACGGCGGCTGGGACCCGACGGCGTACGGGTTCCACCTGTACACGCTGGTCATCGGCTCGCACACGCTGCACGCCACCGGCTACGCGATGGGCCTCCAGCGCGACGGGGCGGTCGGCACGGGCGACCCGGCGCGGGATGCGGCCGTCGTCACGTACTTCGGTGACGGCTCCACCTCGCAGGGCGACGTGAACGAGGCGCTCGTCTTCGCCGCGGTGAACAACGCCCCGGTCGTCTTCTTCTGCCAGAACAACCAGTGGGCCATCTCGGAGCCCACGAGCCGGCAGTCCCGCGTTCCGCTGGCCGACCGCGGTCCCGGCTTCGGCATCCCGAGCGTCCGGGTGGACGGCAACGACGTGATCGCCACGTACGCGGTCACGGCGGAGGCCCTCGAGCGGGCGCGGTCCGGTGGCGGGCCGACGTTCATCGAGGCGTTCACCTACCGGATGGGCGCGCACACCACCTCCGACGACCCGAGCAAGTACCGCTCGGCCGCCGAGGAGGAGTACTGGCGTCAGCGCGACCCCATCGACCGGCTCCGGCTGCACCTCGAGGACCGCGGCGAGCTGCCGCAGGACTACGTCGACGGGCTGGCCGCCGAGGGCGACGCGCTCGGCGAGCGCATCCGGACCGCGGTGCGGGGGATGGGTCGCCCGTCGGCCGCCTCGATGTTCGAGCACGTGTACGCGACGCCGCACGCGGTCGTCGAGTCCGAGCGCCAGTGGTTCGAGGCCTACGAAGCCTCGTTCCTGGAGGGCGAGGGGAGCCACCGATGACTACGATCACGTTCGCCAAGGCGATCAACCTCGGGCTGCGCAAGGCGCTCGAGCAGAGCCCCAAGGTGCTCCTCATGGGCGAGGACATCGGGGCGCTGGGCGGGGTGTTCCGCGTGACCGACGGCCTCCAGAAGGACTTCGGCCAGGACCGCGTCGTCGACACGCCGCTCGCGGAGTCGGGCATCGTCGGGACCGCGATCGGCCTGGCCCTGCGCGGGTACCGGCCGGTGTGCGAGATCCAGTTCGACGGGTTCATCTTCCCGGCGTTCGACCAGATCACGACGCAGCTGGCCAAGATGCACTACCGGTCGAAGGGCCGGCTGACCCTGCCCGTCGTCATCCGCGTGCCCTACGGCGGCGGCATCGGCGCGGTCGAGCACCACAGCGAGTCGCCCGAGGCGCTGTTCGCGCACACGGCAGGCCTGCGCGTGGTCAGCCCGTCCAGCCCGGCCGAGGCGTTCGCGATGATCCAGCAGGCGATCGCGTCGCCGGACCCGGTGCTGTTCTTCGAGCCCAAGGGTCGCTACTGGGAGAAGGGCGACGTCGACCTCGACGGCGCGGTGGACGCCCCGCACCCCGCGCTCGACACGGCCAAGGTGCTGCGCGAGGGGACCGACCTCACGCTCGTCGCCTACGGCCCGACCGTGCAGACCGCGCTGAAGGCCGCCGAGACGGCCGCCGCCGAGGGCACGAGCGTCGAGGTCGTCGACCTGCGGACCCTGTCCCCGCTGGACACCGCGACGGTCGCAGCCTCCGTCAAGCGGACCGGCCGCTGCGTCGTCGTGCACGAGGCGCCCGTGCTCTACGGCACCGGCGCCGAGGTGGCCGCGCGCATCACCGAGGAGTGCTTCTACCACCTGGAGGCCCCCGTGCTGCGGGTCGGCGGGTTCCACACCCCCTACCCGGTGGCCAAGATCGAGCACGACTACCTGCCCGGGCTCGATCGCGTCCTCGATGCGGTCGACCGCTCGCTGGCCTTCTGAGGAGACACCCCGTGCCGACGTACCAGCAGTTCCCGCTCCCCGACGCGGGCGAGGGCCTGACCGAGGCCGAGATCGTCGCGTGGCACGTGGCGGTCGGCGACACGGTCGAGGTCAACCAGACGATCGTCGAGATCGAGACCGCCAAGTCGCTGGTCGACCTGCCGAGCCCCTGGGCCGGCGTCGTCACCCGCCTGATGGTCGAGCCGGGGCAGACGGTGGACGTCGGGACGCCGATCATCGAGGTCGACACGGACCCGACCGGCGCGGCGCCCGTCGACGAGACACCCGCACCGGTGGCGGCCGCGCCGAAGGGTGGCGCGATCGAGCACGGGCACCGAGGCGGCGGCAACCGGCACGCGGGCGTCGAGCCGGGCGGGTCCGACGAGATCGAGGCGGCACGTCCGGCGCGCGCCCCCGAGAAGGAGCCCGAGCCCGCCCGCGAGGCCGTGCTCGTCGGCTACGGGTTGGCCGAGACCAGCACGACCCGGCGGGACCGGACCCCCGACGGGACCCCGGCGGCGGCCACGCCCTCGCAGCGCGAGGCCACCCGGCACGCGCTGGCCAAGCCGCCCGTCCGCAAGCTCGCGCGCGAGCTCGGGGTGGACCTGGACTCGGTCTCGCCGACCGGCCCCGGCGGCATCGTCACCCGCGAGGACGTGCTCGGCCGTGCGGCCCAGGCCGAGGCGCGGACGCTGGCCACCTACCCCGGCGACGACGCGCCCTGGCTCGCCAGCGGCACGGTCTCCTCCGACGGCCGCCAGACGCGCGTCCCGGTGAAGTCGGTGCGCAAGCGGACCGCCGAGGCCATGGTGACCAGCGCGTTCACCGCCCCGCACGTCACGGTCTTCCACACCATCGACGTCACCAAGACCATGAAGCTGGTCGAGCGCCTGCGGGCCGACCGGGAGTTCGCCGACGTCCGCGTCACGCCCCTGCTGATCGCCGCCAAGGCGCTCATGCTCGCCGTGCGCCGGCACCCGGACGTGAACGCCAGCTGGGACGACGCGTCGCAGGAAATCGTCTACAAGCACTACATCAACCTCGGCATCGCGGCGTCGACCCCCCGCGGCCTGGTGGTCCCGAACATCAAGGACGCGCACCGCCTGGGGCTCAAGGAGCTGGCGACCGCCCTGGCGGAGCTCACCGCAACCGCCCGGTCGGGGAAGGCGACGCCCGCCGACATGTCCGACGGCACCATCACGATCACCAACGTCGGGGTGTTCGGCATCGACACGGGCACGCCGATCCTCAACCCGGGTGAGGCCGCGATCCTCGCGTTCGGCGCCATCCGCGAGCAGCCGTGGGTGCACAAGGGCAAGATCAAGATCCGCCACGTCACGCAGCTGGCCCTGAGCGTCGACCACCGGCTGGTGGACGGGGCGCTCGGGTCGCAGGTGCTGGCCGACGTGGCCCGCGTGCTGCACGACCCGTCCCACGGGCTCGTGTGGGGCTGAGCCTCGCCTGCCGTGTGACACTCGCGGGATGACCCGCACCCTCACCGCGCACGACGACCTCGAGCTGCACCGGGTCGGCTACGAGCGCGGCGACGTGCTGGTGCGCACCCCGCTGGGCCCGGTCGCGCACCGCTACCGGGTGGACACGACCAGCCCGCTGGTGGTCGACGGGCTGGTCCGCCTCGACGAGGTCGGGGACGACGGAGTGCGGTTCCTCGACACCAACCTGGTCCCGCTGACCGTCCGGGACCTGCGGCGGTTCCGGATCCTGGTGAAGGTGGCTGGTGCCGTCCGGTCGCCTTCGACACCGACCGGCACGTCATCCCCGGCGGGATCCCCGGACCTAGCCGACCTGCGCGACGACGCCCTCGACAACGGCCTGGTCGACGGCGCGGACTTCACGGTCGGCGGTCCGCCGGGCGACGAGTGCATCACGTTCGTGGACGGGCCCGACGGATTCGTCGTGGGCTACCGGGACGCCGGCGCCGAGAGCACCCTGTTCGCGTCGCGGTCGTTCGCGCAGGCGCGGGCGGTGTTCCTCGACGAGGCGTGCTGGCTCGGCGCCGAGCGGGGCCGCGGACCGTACGTCGGCCGCGACCAGGCCGTCGGCACCGAGGGCTGGACGTCTGCGCAGGTGGTGGCCGCCTACGAGCGCCGGCTGCTCGACGGCGCGTAGCCCGGACTGCACACCTGGGCGTCGAGCCGCGTTCTAGGGGGGTAAGCCCATCCGCACGCAGCTCCCGGAGGACGCCATGAACCCCAGCACCACCCGCACCCGACGCTTCGTCGCCGTCGGAGCCGTCGCCGTCGGCCTCTGCGTCGCCGGCACCGGCGTCGCCACGGCGGCCGCCCCCACCTCGGCCCTGTCGCGGTCGGTCACCGAGATCCTGCAGTCGGCGGGCGTCGACTGGTCGACGATGCCCGACGGGTACACGCCGGAGCAGTACCAGGCCTTCTGGGGTGCGGGGTACACGCCCGAGAACGTCGAGGAGCTGGGTGCGCTCTGGAACCTGGACACGACGGAGACCAAGGCGCGGGCCGGCCAGCTGCTGCTCGACGGGCAGCCCGTGCCGGTGGCGCCGGGCGGCGGCGAGTCGACCCCGACGGTCGAGATCACCGGCGCCCAGCTCGACGCGCTCTTCGGCGCCGGGTACACGGGGGAGGACGTCGAGGCGCTCGCCGAGCTCTGGCACAGCGAGTTCGGCGAGACCAAGGCGCGCGCGGGCCAGATGATCCTCGACGGGCAGACTCCTCCCGTGGCCCCGAGCGGTACCCCCGCCACCTCCTGACCTGACGACCTTCGCGAGGGGAGACGACGTGGACGTGCTGTCGCTGCGGACCGGCTTCGAGATCGAGCTGCTGGCGCCCGCCGGTTCCGACCGGCAGGTGCTGGCCGACGAGCTCGCGGCGCGCTGCGACGGCCGGGTGCGGCGGTCCTTCCACACCGACTCCGAGCCGTCGGTGGTGCCCGGCGTGGGCGTCTTCCGGCACCTGTCGCCGGCGTTCGACGTGGTCGACGCCGACGGTCGTCCGGTGGCGCGGCTCGTCGACGACATCACCCTCGAGGCCGATCTGCTCCCGGTGCCCGGACGCTCCGGGCACCGGGGCTGGTACCGGGTGCTGTGCGACGACGCCCGGCTGCTGCGCCTGGTCGAGCGGCACGCGGACCCGGACGCACCCCTGACGACGGTGCTGGACCGGGTGGCCGAGCTGTTCGGGGTGCGGGCGGAGGTCGTCGGCTCGGCGGTGCGCGTCGACGACACCCGCGGCGCCACCGTCGCCGTGGCGATGCCGCTGCCGGCGGGTCGGGAGCGACCCTGCGAGATCATCACGCCGCCGCTGTCCGCCGACCACGCCGTCGCGCTGGAGCGGCTGCTCGCCCCGGCTCGCGAGCTCGGCTTCACCGTTCCGCAGGAGGCCGCGGTGCACCTGCACGTGGACGGGGCACCGTTCCGCCGGCCGGAGTCGTTCGCCAACCTGGTACGGCTGTTCGGCCACCGGCGCGAGGAGCTGTGGGCCGCCCTGGGCACCAACCCCGCCTGCCGACGGCTCGCGCCGCTGCCCGACGCGTTGCTCGAGCTCGTCGAGCAGCCGGGGTTCACCGTCGCCGCAGCGCGCTCGATCGGCCTCACCAAGTACGCCGACGTGAACCTCACCCAGCTCGTCACCGACCGCCCCCTGCGCGACACCGTCGAGGTGCGGATCCTGCCCGGCGACCTCGACGGACCCGCGATCGTCAGGCGCGCCGCGTTGGTGGAGGCCCTGCTCGCCCGGTGCCTCGACCCGCGCCCCCTGCCCCGGGGCGCGCCGCTGGACGACCTGGCCGGAGTCCGACGATGAGCGTCGACAGCGCCGCGATCCCCGTGGTGGAGCCCGCGCTCGACGACCTCGTGCGCGTCCACCTGGCCGGGCTGCTGCGGTACGCCACCGTGCTGACCGGCGACGGCCACACGGCTGCCGACCTCGTGCAGGAGGTCCTGCTGCGTGCGCACGTGCGCTGGACCCGGATCGCCCTGCTGGAGCGGCCCGACCTGTACCTGCGCCGGATGGTCACCAACGAGCACCTGTCCTGGCGCCGGCGCTGGCACGTGCGGACCATCCGCCCGGCCACGGACGAGGTCCTGGCCGCCCACTCCGACGCGCACGGCGACCACGCCGACGACGTCGTGCACCAGGACGCGATGTGGAGACGCCTCGAGGCCCTGCCTCCGCGTCAGCGCGCGGTGCTGGTGCTCCGGTACTACGAGGGCCTCAGCGACATGGAGATCTCCCAGGTCCTGGGCACGTCCCCGGCCACGGTCCGCTCCCACGCCTCGCGGGCGCTGGCGACCTTGCGTGACACCGACAGCTCGACCCGAACGGAGAAGCGATGAGCGAGCACCCGCACGACGACGAGCTGATCGCCCGGATCACCCGTGCGCTGCACTCTCGCGACGCCGAGCAGCCCGACCCTGCTCTCGTCGCGGCCCGGCTCCGGGCCGAGCTCGCCCACCCGCCGGAGGCCACGGTGACCACCCTGCGGCGACGCGGCGGGAAGCTGGTCGCGGCCGGCGTCGTCACGTCCGCGCTGGCCGTCGCCGGGGCGGGTGCGGCCGCAGCGGCCAACCCGTACTCCGACGCCGCCCGCAGGTTCGAGGTCGTCGTGCAGTCGGTGGGGATCGACTGGTCGGCGATGCCGGCGGGCTACACCCGGGAGCAGTACGAGGCCTTCTGGGCTGCCGGGTACACCCCCGAGGACGTCACCGCGCTCGAGGAGCTGTGGCACACCGACACCACCGAGACGAAGGCGCGCGCCGGGCAGCTGCTCCTGGACGGCGACACGCCCCCCGTGGCACCCGGCCGGGTCGCGCTGCCCGGGCAGGCCGAGGCGGACGCGTTCTGGTCCGCCGGCTACACGATCGAGGACGTCGAGACGCTCAGTGCGCTGTGGCAGACCGACCCGTTCGAGACGAAGGCGCGCGCGGGCCGGCTCATCCTCGACGGACAGCAGCTCCCGCTGGACTGACCGCACCCCGGCGTTCCACGACGAGCGCCGCGCCGCCGAGCACGATCGCGCCGATCTCCGAGATGGCCGACAGCCACACCGGCAGACCCACCCAGCGCTCGTGCACCCCGAAGAACCCGCTCGGCGTCGTCGAGATGACGAACGCCGTCAGCGTGGCGACGCCGAACCCCACCGCGCCGAGCAGCGGGATCCAGTGCCGCCAGACGATCACCAGGACGGCGATCACCAGGCCGCCGACGCCGTTGAGCAGGAACGCCGGGCCGACGACGTCGACGGACTTCATCCCGTCCTGCCACAGGTAGAGGTGGACGACCGCCGACACCGCGACGCAGACCGCTGTGAGCACCCGCAGGACCATGGCTCAGGCCTTTCCCGCGAGGACCGCGCCGTCGCTCACGTGCACGTCGAACGCGGGCAGGGGCTTGTCCGCCGGTCCGGAGACGTTGGCACCGGTCAGGTCGAAGACCGACCCGTGGCAGGGGCACGCCAGCTCCTCGCCGTCGACCGCGACCGTGCAGCCCTGGTGCGTGCAGACGGCCGACAGGCCGACCACCGTGCCGGCCTCCGGCTGCACCAGGAAGATCGGCTTGCCGTCGGCGTCCGTCGCGGAGATCGCCCCGCCCACCGGGATGTCGGAGACCTGCGCCAGGGCACCCCCCGCCGCCGCGGACGACTCACCCGCCGATCCGTCGGACGAGCCTTCCGACGGGGTGTCCGTCCCGCCGCCGCAGGCAGCCAGGACACCCGCCGCGGCGACGCCCATCGTCACGAGGCCTGCCCGGACGAGCACCTCCCGACGTTCCAGACACCCGTCACACGTGTGCGAGTCGAGCGGTGCTGCTGCGGGAAGCTCCTTCGTCGACCGGGACATCTCCACCTCCGTGTCGGGACGTGCTCGGGACCATCACCCAGTGTCACGGTGCCGGGGCCGTCCAGGTTCACCGATCAGCAGACCAGTTCACTCGGTCCGGTGGGAACCCTGCGCGTGCGCGCGGTCGACGGCGGCCTCGTCGGCGACGATCCCCGCGACCCCGCCGACAGCGGTCGCGGCGGCGGCGGGCTGCGGCTGCGCGGCGGCCGCGGCGTCGTCGTCGAACCTCCCCTGGATGCCGGACACGTTCCGCAGCGGGAGCTCGGGGAGCAGGACCGTGAGGATCACGCCGAACGCCATGATGATCGCGGCGAGCAGCAGGACGGTGTCCACCGACTGCGCGAACCCGTCGAGGAACGGCTGCGCGAGGCGCGGGTCGAGGTTGTTGATGAACGACGAGTCGTCCAGCGACGGCACTCCACCACCGCCCTGCACCATCGCCAGGACCGGGGCGTTCGCCGGGTCGGCGACGACCGCGGGGTCCGCGAGGGCGGCCTGGAACTCGGGCGTCGCCGACGCGGTCCGGAACGCCGACGCGATGTTGCCGCCGACCGTGGAGAAGAGGACGGAGAGGAACACGGCGGTGCCCAGCGTCCCGCCCATCTGCCGGAAGAAGAGGGACGACGAGGTGGCGACGCCCATGTCCCGCACGGGCACCGCGTTCTGCACGGCGAGCACGAGCGGCTGCATGGTGAGCCCCAGCCCCAGCCCGAACACGATCGACACCGCGAACACGTAGGGCAGGCCGGTCCCGGCCTCGAGGCGCGAGAACAGCAGGGCGCCGATGCCCATGAGGATCGTGCCGATCACCGGGAAGATCTTGTAGCGCCCGGTGCGGGAGGTCATCTGACCCGCGACGATCGAGCCGGTCATGATGCCGAGCGTGAACGGGATGAGCGTCAGGCCGGCCTCGGTGGGCGACTGGCCCTTGACGATCTGGAGGTAGAGCGGGAGCGTCGCCAGGCCGCCGAACATGCCCAGACCGATGACGGTGTTGGCGCCCGCGCCGACCGAGAAGGTGCGGTTGCGGAACAGGTAGAGCGGCAGGATCGCGTCCGCCTTGGCGTACCGCTCGGCCAGGATGAACGCGACCACCCCGACCACCCCGATCACGTAGCAGGCGATCGAGCGGGTGGAGTCCCAGCCCCAGATGCGGCCCTGCTCGGCCACCACCAGCAGCGGGACCAGGGCGACCACCAGCGCCAGCGCGCCCGGGTAGTCGA
The DNA here is from genome assembly GCF_013359775.1 of Cellulomonas humilata. Classification (GTDB taxonomy): domain Bacteria; phylum Actinomycetota; class Actinomycetes; order Actinomycetales; family Cellulomonadaceae; genus Cellulomonas; species Cellulomonas humilata. Next base: position 352,995 of record NZ_JABMCI010000070.1, read on the forward strand.
TCCGGTGGTCGACGCGCTTCAGCGGCGGCAGGTGCAGCACGCGCGAGATGACGAGGATCGCGACGATCCCGATGGGCACGTTGATCAGGAAGACCCAGCGCCAGCCCTCCACCCCGAGGATCGTGTCGGCGCCCGCGAAGAACCCGCCGACCACCGGCCCGAGCACCGACGACGTCCCGAACACGGCGAGGAAGTACGCCTGGTAGCGGGCGCGCTCCCGGGGGGCGACGAGGTCGCCGAGGATCGTGATGGCCAGCGCCATGAGCCCGCCGGCGCCGAGGCCCTGCACGCCGCGGTACACGGCCAGCTGGTACATCGAGTCCGCCGTGCCGGACAGCAGCGAGCCGACGACGAAGATCGAGATCGAGATCATGTACAGCGGCTTGCGGCCGTAGATGTCGGAGAGCTTGCCGTACAGCGGGGTCGAGATCGTGGCGGTCAGCAGGTACGCCGTGGTGACCCACGCCTGGAGGGACAGTCCGTGCAGGTCGTCGCCGATGGTCCGGATGGAGGTGGCGACGATGGTCTGGTCGAGCGCGGCCAGGAACATGCCGAGCATCAGCCCGCCGAGGATCGTGAGGATCTCGCGGTGGGTCGGCGGCGTGAAGGTGGCCGGTGCGGCGTCGGCCGGGGCGGTGCTCTGCTGCGACATCGGACCTTCTCGCGGATTGATTGCGCAGGACAACCATCCTGCGACGTGTCGCAACAACCGGCCACCCGGGATGTGTTCCCCGTGCGGATAATCGCTTCGCACCTGCGGACGCGCGGTGCGCCGGCCGCTACCGTGTCGGGATGCCTGCGCCCGCGACCGGACCGTTGCGCCTCGTGCGCGCCGGGGTGGTCGCCGCCGTCACCGTCGCGCTGGCGTCGCTGGCGCACGTGCTGGCGGGCGGGGCGCTGCCGCCGACGGTCGTGCTGGTCACCCTGACCGCCGTCACCCTCGCGGCCGCCGTCGTGCTCACCGCGCGACGCGTCGGCACGGTCGGGGCGCTCGCGCTCCTCGGCGTGGGCCAGCTCGCCATCCACTCGTCGTTCAGCCTGTTCACCACGATGGCCTGCGTACCGGGTCCGGACGGCCAGGCCGCGCTGTTCGGGCACGTGCACCACGCGGGCATGGCGATGGAGCCGCTGGCAGCCTGCTCGGCTGTCGAGCAGACGCTCGCGCCGCCGCTGCTGGGCGCCTCGGCCGTGCTCGTCCTGCACGTCGCCGCGGCCGTCGTCGCTGCGCTCGTCCTCGCCGGCGCCGACCGCGCACTGTGGGGGATCGCCGCCTGGCTGGCGCCGCTGGTCGGCTCGGAGGCGGCCGCCGTCGTCGTCCCGCGGCCGACGCTGCCGACGCCCGTCGACGTCCCCTGGTCCGGGTACGCGTGGTGGCGCGACGCGGTGCCCCTGCGCGGTCCACCCGCCTGGCAGTCGCCCGTGGTCCCTCCGCGCTGATCGGTCGTCGAGGGAGCCGCCCGCCCGCGTCCGCCCTCACCCCTCGTCCCGATCCCAAGGATCCGTCATGCCCTCGCTCCGCCCTGTCCGCACCGCCACCCTCGCCGGGCTCCTCGGCGTCGCCCTCGCGCTCGCCGCGGTGGTCCTCGCCGCCCCCGCCGCGCAGGCGCACACCGTGCTCCAGAGCACCGACCCCGCCGCCGGCTCGACCGTCCCCGTGGTGCCGGAGATCATCACGATGACCTTCAGCGAGCCGGTGCTGGCCGTGGGGACGACGATCATGGTGCACGCGTTCGACGAGCGCATGGTGAACATCGGACCGCCGGTGCTCGTCGACAACACCGTCTCCCAGGCCGTCACCGGCGAGCTCCCGGCCGGCGAGTACACGGTCCTGTACCGGGTCACGGCGGCGGACGGGCACCCCGTCGAGGACCAGTTCCGGTTCACGGCCGCGGGGGCCACGTCGTACGGGGTCGCGACGCCTGCGCCGACCATGACGGCGTCGCCGACACCGACACCGACGCCCAGCACCTCGGCCGAGGTGACGCCGGCACCGTCGGCCTCGCCCACCTCCCTGGCCGCCACCGAGCTGGCGGGTCGCGTCTCCGGGCCCGTGCTCGTCGGCGTCGTCGCCGTGCTCGTCGTGGTCGGCGGCGTGGTCGCGTTGCTGCTGGTGCGCAGGCGGCCCGCACCCACGGCGACCGGGTCGTCGGAGGGCCCGACGCCGTGACCGACGGCATGTTCGACGGGCGCGCAGAGCGACCTACGCTGGTGAGATGACTGCGCCGGTGACGAGCGCCGGCCGCGCGGGCGCCGGCAGGCCCGGGGTCGACGAACGTCGGCCGCCGAGCCCGTGGCGCGTCCTCGCCCTGGTGGTCGCGGCCGTCGTCGCCGCGCTGCTGGGCGTCGCGTTCTCCGGAGCCGCCCTCCCCGCGCTGCTGCGCGACCCGGGCTCCGCGGTCCGCTGGGGTCTGCCCGCCACCGAGGCGCTCACCGAGCTCGCCGGGACGGTGACGCTCGGCGCACTCGTGCTCGCCGTGTGCGTGCTGCCCCGCCGGGCGGCCGTGGCGTCGACGCGCACCGCCCGGGCGGGAGTCGGCACCGCGGACGGGCGGGCGTACCCGCGCAGCACGGTCCTGGCCGGGTTCGCCGCCGGCGTGTGGACGCTCCTGTCGATCGCGCACCTCATCCTCACGTACGCCGGCGTCGCCGGCCGGAGCCTGGACTCCGCGACGTTCGGCGCCGAGCTCGGCGTGTTCGTCACGCAGATCGACCTCGGGCGCACCCTCCTGCTCGTCACCACGGTCGCCGCCGTGGTCACCGCCCTCGCGCTCGTCGTCGCCACACCCACCGGCGCGGCCTGGACCGCGGCGCTCGTGCTGGTCGCGCTCTGGCAGCAGGCTCAGCTCGGGCACGCCGCGGGAGCCTCGGGGCACGACATCGCGACGTCGTCGATGGTGGTGCACCTGGTCGGCGCGGCGATCTGGATCGGGGCCCTCACCGCGCTGGCGCTGCTGGTCCGGCGCGTCGGCACCGACCTGCCCGCGTCGGTCGCGCGGTACTCGGCCATCGCCGGCTGGTGCTTCGCGGCCGTGGCCGTGTCGGGGCTGGTCAACGGGCTGCTGCGCACCAGCGGCTGGTCGGACCTGACCAGCTCGTACGGTCTGCTCCTGCTCACCAAGGTCGCCCTGTTCGGCGTGCTCGGGCTGCTCGGTCTCGCGCACCGGCGGTCCGTCCTGCCGCGACTCGCGGCGCGCACCAGCGACTGGCTGTTCTGGCGCCTCGTGCTCGTCGAGCTCACCGTCATGGGGGCGGTCTCCGGGGTCGCGGTCGCGCTCGGGGAGACCGCGCCGCCGGTGTCGGAGGAGCCGCCGCTCGACCAGTCCCCGGCCTACCAGCTGACCGGTCACCCCCTACCGCCGGTTCCCACCGGCCTCCGCTGGCTCACCGAGTGGCGCTGGGACCTCGTGCTCGCGTCCGCGGCGGTGGCCGGCCTGATCGTCTACTGGCGCTGGGTGCTCCGGCTCCGTCGGCGCGGCGACACCTGGTCCTGGCTGCGCGCCGCGTCGTGGACCGTCGGCATGGTCCTGTTCTTCTGGGCCACCAACGGCGGACCCGCGCTCTACGGGCACGTCCTGTTCAGCGCGCACATGGTCCAGCACATGGTGCTCGCGATGGTCGTTCCCCTGTTCCTGGCCCTCTCCGCCCCCATCACCCTGGCCTTGCGCGCCCTGCCCGTGCGGTCGACGCAGCTGCGCGACGACGCCTCCCGCGGCCCCCGCGAGTGGATCCTCACGATCGTCGACAGCCGCGTCGGGCACTTCCTGGCGCACCCCGTCGTCGCCGCCGTGAACTTCATCGGGTCGATGCTGCTCTTCTACTACTCCGGCCTGTTCGAGTGGTCGCTGCGCAGCCCCGTCGGGCACCTGGCGATGGTCGTGCACTTCACCGCGGCCGGGTACCTGTTCGTCAACGCGCTCGTCGGGATCGACCCCGGTCCGCGCCGGCTGGCCTACCCGCAGCGCCTCCTGCTCCTGTTCGCGACGATGGTGTTCCACGCGTTCTTCGGAGTCACCCTCGTCACCGGGGACGTGCTGCTGGTCGCCGACTGGTTCGGCCTCATGGGCCGCCCCTGGGGCGCGTCCGCGATCGCCGACCAGCAGGCCGGCGGGGCGATCACCTGGGGCATCGGGGAGATCCCGACCCTGGCCCTGGCGATCGGGGTCGCGATCGCCTGGTCGCGCGACGACGACCGCACCGCCCGCCGACGCGACCGGCAGGTGGACCGCGACGGCGACGTGGAGATGGACGAGTACAACGCGATGCTGGCGCAGCTGGCCGACCGCGACGCGCACCCGGAGCTGCCCCCGAGGCCCTGAGCTGCCTCGGTTCAGCGCGGTCCTGCGCGGCCCCGCCCGGCCCTGCACGCGTCTGCTCGGCGTCTGCTCGGTCAGCCGCATCCGGGCTGGTCGGGGTTCTGGTTGCAGTCCTCGGCGACCAGGTGCGAGCGCCGTTCGACGATCTCGAACGGTGCCGTGGTGCTCGTCGTCTCGGCGGTTCCGACGACCTCGCGCCACGTGCCGTCGCCGTCGACCCGGTAGCGGCCGGACCACGTGGTGGTCAGGCTGATCGCGGTGGTGCCCGGTTGGTCGTAGACGTGGAAGACATCGAAGCCCGGGTATGGGTGGCCGGGGCTGTCCGTGGTGAGGTGCGTGGACTCGTCGCGGAAGTCCCACGTGTACTGGGTTGGCGTGGCGATGACGTCGATGCCGTAGCCGAACAGGTCCGTGCGGAACGTCTGCTCGGCGGGGTCGGTCAGGACGATGGTCTCCTTGTTCACCAGCACCCACCCACGGTCCGGCTGCATCTGGATGACCTGCGGGACGATCGGCAGACGGCGGAAGTCCTCCGCGGTGAGGGTGGGCAGCAGGTCGTCAGGGCACGACCAACCGGCAATCATGCGCCAGGGTTGCCACGGGTCGGTGGGCAGCGCACGGTCGCGGCGCCAGAGGGGTTGCACGGGTGGATCGCCGTCGCAGTTGGGGACGACCGACCCGTCGGCGGGGGCGCACACGCCGCCGATGTCGGACTCCAGGGTGCCGGAGGTGACATTGCACAGGGCGGCGCGGCGCAGCTGGTAGAGCTCGATGCGCGGCGAGACGGCGGCACGGACGTAGGCGCGCAATGCCTGCTCACCTTCGAATGCGGTCACGCTGACGGCATCGCCACCGGCCGTTCCGTCATAGCTCCTGGCCGCGGATGGGGCTGCGAAAGCAACCAGCAGGAACACCGCAGACAGAGCGATCGCGGCAGGTCGCTTCACGAGCCAGGCGCCCTTGTCGGGGTTGCCTCACGGATGGCCCACCGGCCCTCTTCCCAGACTGCGGCGATGTCGAAGTGGAATGCATGCGGCCCGGGATACTCCTCCACGGTCTCGCCTGCTGCGTTCACGGACCGCGACGCCGACTGAGTCAGGTCAATGTCCACCTTGTAGAACGCGCCGGGGCTCACTTCAGCACCACTCGCGGACTGGACGACGGCTTCTCCGCCTACGTCGTGAAGCCCCTGGGCAAGCTGATCCTGTACTTCCGTCCGGACATTGGCGCAGTAGAGGCACTTGGGATGGCCGAGCGCGTCCCACGGTTCTAGGTCGCCCGTCGCGAACGCGTACGGATAGAGCGCTAGGAAGTACTTCGCCACCGCCACCGCTCCCTCGACACTCGGCGGCTCGTCCAGCGCCGCCGGCCGCTCGGGTTTCACGGTGACGTCCACCGTGGGCGTGGGCGTCGGGGTCGGGGTCGGGGTCGGGGTGGGGGTCGGCGTAGGCGTCGAGGTCTCCACCGGGGGAGCCGTCGTCGACTCGGTCGCAGTCGGTGGACCTCCGGTGCAGCCGGTCAGGAGCAGCACGGCAGTCACAGGCACAGCGATCAGGGCACGTGCGCGACGACCGCTCCACCAGGGCATGCGGGCGAACGTACCGAAACCGGACACTCCCCGTCACGGCCGCCCACGCAACTGTGGACAACGGGTGTGACCCGCACGGTTCCCGCCATCCGTCCACAGCCCACCAGATGCGCGCTCGAACCACCGGTCGGACGGGTGTGCGCCCACCGCGGAGCGTCTGTGGCTGTGCTGGTGGACGTGCGTACTCCGCGGCCCGTGCCCCCGACGCTCAGGTCGCTCGCGTTTCGGCAGGAAGGGCTCCTGGCAGCGGCTCAGCTCGCGGCGGCTGGCGTCGACGCGCACCGACGCGGACGCCTCGTCGACGCAGGAGTGGTCCAGCGGGTGACTCATGGCGTCTACGACATCGAGCCGGCCCGGGATCGTCGGCGTGACGCGGATCATCGGCGTCGTCGTGCCGCGTGGATCGGTCTGCTCGCGTACGGACCCGACGCGATCGCGGTGGGGTCGTGTGCGCTCGCCCTGCTCGGAGTGGCGGGTCTGCCGCTGGACATCGTCCCCGAGGTGGCGCTGCCCGAGGGCCGGTTCGGGCGCGGCAGGGACGGGATCCGCGTACGGCAGGTGAGGGCGCCGGTCGTGGGCACGTTCGCCGGGCACGGGATCGTGGCGCTGGGCTCGGCACTCGTGCAGGCGCTGCCAGGGCTACCTCGTGCGAACGGGGTCGCGGTGCTCGACGACTGCCTCCGGCGGGGGCTCCAGACGCCTGCCGATCTCGACGACATCCGCCACCGCCTCCGGGGCCGACGCGGGAGCGCACGGCTCGCTGACCGGGTGTTCGGACACGTGGATCCCCGCGCAGAGTCTCCGCTCGAGACGTTCGCGCGGCTCCAGTGCGTGGACGCCGGTGTTCCGCCGCACCAGCTCCAGGTCGAGATCAGGTCACCGAGCGGTCGGTTCCTGGGCCGCGGCGACCTGGGCTGGCGGCTGGACGACGGTGGATGGCTGATCGCCGAGATCGACGGGCGGGAGTTCCACGAGACACCCGACGCGCTCTTCCACGACCGTCACCGGCAGAACGCGCTCGTCACCTGGGGCTCGGCACGGGTGCTCCGCTTCACGGCATCAGACGTCGCCACCGGCACCACGATCCCCACCGCGATCCGAGCAGCGCTGAGAACAACATGAGTCGCGCTTCGGGGCTGCATTCCGCGACTCATGTTGTTCTCACCGCCGACCTCCAACCACGACCGGGACCGTCGGTGCCGAGAACAACGAGGGTGGCGGATGGGCCGTCGAGACAGTCACTGGTGTTGTTCTCGCCGCCCGACCGGCGGCGGACCGCGCCGGCCGTGGGAACCAACCGGCCGCGCAACTCGGCGGACGGGGCCCAGGTCGGGGTGGTAGGACGGTGCGCATGACTTCGACGCCCTTTGATGACCTCGACCAGTACGTCGCCGTCCCTCGGCTGAGCGGCCTCGTGCTCGATGCGGACGGCACCCGGCTCGTGACCAGCGTCGCGACGCTCGACGCCAAGAAGACCAAGTTCGTGACCGCCCTCTGGGAGGTTGACCCGACCGGCGAGCGGCCTGCGCGCAGGCTCACGCGCAGTGCCAAGGGCGAGTCGAGCGCCGCGTTCACCAGCAGCGGGGACCTGCTGTTCACCAGCGCTCGGCCGGACCCGGACGGGAAGGACGGCGGCGACGACGAGCCGGTGCCGGCGCTGTGGCTGCTGCCGCGGGACGGTGCGGAGGCGCGCGTGGTGGCGGACCGGGCGGCCGGTCTGGGCGGGGTGCACGTGGCCAAGGACGCGGACGTCGTCCTGGTCGGCTCCGACGTGCTGCCCAGCGCCACGGACGCCGAGGCCGACGAGAAGCTGCGCAAGACGCGCAAGGAGAAGAAGGTCGCGGCGATCCTGCACGACGGCTACCCGGTCCGGTACTGGGACCACGACCTCGGCCCCGAGTCGCCGCACCTGTTCGTCGCGGATGTCGGCTCGGACGTCGTCGCACCCCTGGCCGACGCCAAGGACCCGCGGCTCACCCTCAAGGACGTGACTCCCGGGGCGCGGTCGGCGCTGGTGGAGCAGGGCTCGGCGATCAGCCCCGACGGTCGCACCGTGGTCACCGGGTGGAACCTGCCGTTGGCCAAGGGCGAGCAGCGGGGGCGGCTGGTGGCGATCGATGTGGCGTCGGGGGAGCACCGCGTCCTCGTCGACGACCTGGGCGCCGACCTGTGGTCGCCCGTCATCTCGCCGGACGGGCAGTGGGTCGTGTTCGCGCGCGAGTCCCTGAGCACGCCGCACGTCGCTCCGCGCGTCACCCTCCAGATCGTCCCGCTGGCCGGCGGCGAGGCGCGGACGCTCGTCGAGAGCTGGGACCGGTGGCCGTCGGCCTCGGTCTGGCTGCCGGACAGCACGGGCCTGCTGGTGACGGCGGACGACGACGGCCGCGGCCCGGTGTTCCGGCTCGACCTGGAGTCGGACGAGATCACGCGTCTGACCAGCGATGACGCGACGTTCACGGACGTGTCGGTCAGCCCGGACGGCACGGTCGCGTTCGCGCTGCGGTCGTCGTACGAGGCGCCCTCGCACCCGGTGCGGATCGACCTGGAGACGGGGGCGACGACCCCGCTGCGCAGCCCGGCCGCGACCCCGGAGCTGCCCGGCACGCTGACGGAGGTCGAGACGACCACGGAGGACGGCCGACGGGTGCGCGGGTGGCTGGCGCTGCCGACCACCACGGAGAAGGCGCCGCTGCTGCTCTGGATCCACGGCGGCCCGCTCGGCTCGTGGAACGCGTGGTCGTGGCGGTGGAACCCGTGGATCCTCGTCGCGCGGGGGTACGCGGTGCTCCTCCCGGACCCGGCGCTGTCCACCGGCTACGGCCAGGAGTTCATCCAGGACGGCTGGGGGGCGTGGGGCGCGGCGCCGTACACCGACCTCATGGCGATCACGGACGCGGTCGAGGCGCGCGACGACATCGACGAGACGCGCACGGCCGCGATGGGTGGCTCGTTCGGCGGCTACATGGCCAACTGGGTGGCGGGGCACACGGACCGGTTCCGGGCGATCGTCACGCACGCGAGCCTGTGGGCACTGGACCAGTTCGGGCCGACGACGGACGCGGCCTACTACTGGCAGCGCGAGATGACCGACGAGATGGCGCTGGAGAACTCCCCGCACCGGTTCGTCGACAAGATCGTCACGCCCATGCTCGTCGTGCACGGCGACAAGGACTACCGCGTGCCCATCGGCGAGGGTCTGCGCCTCTGGTACGAGCTGCTGGCCAAGAGCGGCCTGCCCGCCGACGAGGACGGCAAGACCCCCCACCGGTTCCTCTACTTCCCCGACGAGAACCACTGGGTGCTCAGCCCGCAGCACGCCGTGGTCTGGTACCAGGTGGTCGAGGCATTCCTGGCCGAGCACGTCCTCGCCCGATCGGGTGAGTATCCGCAGATCCTCGGGTGACGAGCGCTCTCGACGTGCGGGGTGGCCCGGTCGGCACCAGACTCACCGGTCAAGGCCGCGCGACACCCGCGCGCCTCGACGGAAGGACCGACATGGGTATCGGAGGCGGAATCGCCCTCATCGTCATCGGCGCGATCCTCTCGTTCGGCGTCAGCGACGCCGTCGAGGGTGTCAACCTGACGGTGATCGGCTACATCTGCATGGGCGCCGGTGTCATCGCGCTGATCCTGGCGATCGTCCTCAACAGCCAGCGCAACCACACGTCACACACGGCGGTCGTCGAGCAGCGCACCACGCCGAACGCGCCGCCCGCCCAGGCAGCTCCCGCGGCCCCGCCGGCCGCGCCGGTGCAGCAGACGTACCAGCAGCAGCCGCCGCCGGCGGCACCGCCCGCCGTCTGACGCAGTGCACCACGAGAACGCCCCCTCCCTCGGGAGGGGGCGTTTCTCATGCCTCGAGCGGTCCCCGCACGATCGAGTCGCCGGAGTGCGCCGGGTCGCCGTCGAACTGCTCCTCGGACACATCGACCACGGAGAACTGGCTGAGGTCGAGGCCCGCGGGCAGGTCGAACCGCCCGGACGTGCCCTCGAGGGTGCCCAGGCTCACCAGCCCGCTGACGTCGGGCTTGAGCAGCCAGACCTCGCGGAACGCGTCGTCCGACGGGGTGTCCTTGGCGAGGTCCACCACCAGCACGCGGCTGCCGTCGGAGCGCGTCTCGACGACCGCGGACCCCGACGCGTCCCAGCCCGGCAGGGGCTCGAGCACCGCGGTCGCCTGCACGGTCACCGGGTCGGCGCGGTTGGCCACCCACCAGGCACCGCCGCCCCCGACCACCAGGCCCGCGGCCGCAGCGCCGGCGATCCAGCCCCACGCGGTCGGGCGTCGGCGGCGGGAGTCCAGGGACACGACCGGTGCGGGCTCTGCCGCGGCGGCGACGGCGGCGAGGCCGAGCTCGCCGGCGATCCGGTCCCACACCTGCGGGGCGGGCGCGACGAGCGGACCGTCGCCGGTGCGGGCCAGGACCACGACGTCGCGCAGCGAGTCGAGCTCGTCGGAGCACCGCTCGCACTCCTCGATGTGGGCAAGGTCCGACGTCGACGCCACGGGCTCCCCGAGGGCGAGGAGCGCGAGCACGTCGTCGTCCACGTGGGACTCATCGAACGGCACCATCCACCTCCCATCGGGTCCGCAGCCGGGCGAGGCTGCGCCGGACGTGGCTCTTCACCGTGCCGAGCGGCAGGTCGAGCCGGGTCGCGATCTGGTCGTGCGTGAGGTCGTCGAAGAACGCGAGCCGCAGGATCGTGCGCTGCGGGTCCCCGAGCCGGTCGAGCTCGTCGGCGACGACCACCCGGTCGACCACCCGGCCGTCGACCGATGGCACGGGCAGGTCGGAGGCGCCGGCCACCGTCTTGTCGCGCAGACGGCGGTCGCGCGAGCGTCTCTCGTGGGTGTCGGCGACGACGTGCCGCGTGATGCCGAGCAGCCAGGCGGGGAGCCGGGACTTGTCCGGGTCGAACCGCTCGCGGCTGCGCCACGCCTCGACGAACACCTGCTGCGTGACGTCCTCCGCGTCGGTGACGCTGCCGAGCGAGCGGAGCGCGACCGTGTGCACGAGCGCGGACCAGCGCCGGTACGCCTCGGCGATCGCCGTCTCGTCGCCGCGCACGAACGCGGCACCGAGCTCCTCGACACCCTCGCCGTCGGGGTCGAGCCGATGCACCGCACGAGGGCGCGTCGAGTCAGCGGACCCGGTCCCGGGTGCGCTCACGGACGGCTCCTCCCTCGTCGGCCCCCGACGGACGGGAGCGCTCAGCAGCGTAGTCACGGCTACCCACCGATCGGCTCGGCGGTGACGACGACGTTGTCCGTATAGTGCCCGATGTCGCGGCGGAACGTGCCACCGCAGGTCACCAGCACGAGTCGCGGCGCGCCGGACCGGTCGAACCACTGGTCCACGGGCGCACCCTCCTTCGCGATCCTCTCGACGCCGACTACCCGGTACTCGCGCACGCCGCCGTCGGCCGACGTCACGGTGATCCCCGCCCCGACCGCCACCTCGAGCAGCCGGGCGAACTGGCCGATCCCGGTCTGCACGCTGTCCACGTGCGCGGCGACGACGGTCGCACCGGTGGGGTCGGCGGGCGCGGGACCGAAGCGGTACCACCCCGCGCGGTCGGCGTCCTCGGGGATCTCCATCTCGCCGTCGTCGCGCACCCCGACCGGGTCGACGGCCATGTCGATGCCCACGTCCGGCACGACGAGGCGCACGGGCGGGGGTGTCGCGGCGACGGGGGCGCCGAGGGCGGCGTCGACCACCGGGACCTGCGGGAGCACCGTGGTGGGGGTCGGTCGCGGCGTCGCCGTGGGAGACGGTGACGCCGCGACCACCGGTCCGGCAGAGGGTTCCGGGCCGGTGCACGCGGTCAGCGGGCTGATCATCAGACTCAGAGCAGCGCCGAGTGCGACGATGGCCGCGAGCGCGCGTGCCGAGGCCCGGGAGCGCGCGAACGCTCTCCCGGGCCGCGACGTGACGTTCATGTGCAGGATCAGCTCCGCTGCATCGCGGCGCGACGTGCGAACCCGGCACCGACCAGGCCGGCGACGGCCAGCCCCGCGATCGCGAAGGTCCACGCGGACGAGCCGTCGTCGGAGACGAGACCGACCTGGCCCGCGTTCACGCCGGACGGGTTGCTGTGCAGGCCGGCGATGGTCTGCGTGGCGAGCGCCAGGGTGGACGGCGACGCGGTCGCGTTGCCCCAGGCGTAGACGATCGTGCTGGTGCCCTCGACGATCGCGACGTCGGCCGGGCCGAGCAGCGCGGGCGTCGTGGTCCCGGTGGCGGTCACGCTGGCGGACACCGTGCCTGCCGGGAGGTTGAGCACCTTCTCGGTCGGGTTGGTGAGGTTGGTGATCACGGGCGTCGTGCCGGCGAGCACGTCGACCCCGGGGGCCGCGGCGACGTGCCGGACCGTGAGCCGGCCCTCGCCCGCGGCGGTGGTGGAGATGTCGTTGGTGAACAGGGTGGCGGTCGGCGCGGCCGCGGCGTCGAGGTGCGCGACGGCCGTGTAGTTCTTGCCGGCCTCGAGAGCGAGGTCGACCGGGCCGATGGCCGGCGAGCTGGCGTCTGCCGCGTCGGCCGCCGTGATGGCGACCGTGTACGTGCCGGCCGGCAGGTCGAGCGGGCCGGCGAGCGAACCCGGCGTGAAGTCGTCGAGCGTGCGCTCGCCGTTGACCCAGACGTCCACGGTGAGGCCGGGGACGCCGTGGAGCACGCTCAGCTTGGCGGGGTCGGCCGCGGTCGCGGGGACCGCGGCGAGCGTGACGAGGGCGAGGGTTCCGGCGGCGATGCCGGAGAACAGGCGTGTGCGCATGGTGCGTCCTTCGAGGACTGGCCCTGGCGGGTACGCCGGGGCGGCCGATGTGCTGACACCCCCTCTTCGGCCGCGTGCCCGTCCGTGGATGCACCTCGATCACTTGGCGATGGCGATGCTGTGCTGGAAGCCCGCGGCCGCGTCCACCCACTGCCGGCCGAGGCCCACCTGGACCGGCGTCGGGCGGGCGGTCGTGGTGCCGTCGCCGAGCTGGCCGTCGTCGTTGGCCCCCCACGCCCAGAGGCTCCCGTCGGCCCGCAGCGCGAGGCCGTGCCCGCCGCCCGCGGAGGCCCTGACCCAGCCCGCGTCGGTGCCCACCTGCGTGAGGGGCGTGAAGGGTCCGAACGTCCAGAGGGTGCCGTCGCTCCGGATCGCGACGTCGAAGCTCCATCCCACGTCGATCGCGACCCAGGTGTACCCGGCGCCGAGCTGGACGGCTGCGTCCATGAGCATCCACATCGTGCCGTCCTTCTTCAGCGCGACGGTGTGGGAGTCGCCGCCGGAGGAGACCACAGCCCAGTCGGTGTCCGTCCCTACCTGGAAGGGGATGGTTCTGGTCCCACCTGAGGGATCGCCGAACGGCCCGGGGTCGTTGGCGCCCCACCCCCAGAGCGTGCCGTCGGTGCGCACGCCGGCAGAGTGGAACAGCCCGGCGGCGATGGACGCCCAGTTCCGGTCGGTCCCGACCTTGACCGGCGCGTCCTGCGTCTGCGGTTCCGGCCCGGGGTACGGGCCGGTGCCGAGCGCGTAGTACTCGTTGTCGCCCCAGCCCCACAGGCTGCCGTTGGTCCGGATGGCCATCGTGTGCTGGTAGCCGGCGGCGACGACCCCCCAGTCGGCCTGGGTGCCCACCTGGCGCGGGAGCAGGGTCCCGTAACCCGGTCCGGTCCCTACCTGACCCCAGCCGTCGTTACCCCAGCCCCACAAGGTGCGGTCGGCCCGGATGGCGAAGTCCGACCACGTGCTGGTCTCGACGTCCGCCCACTCTCCGCTCAGGACGCGCACGGGCAACGATCGATCGGCGGTCGTGCCGTCGCCGAGCACGCCCGTCTGGCCGTCCCCCCAGGTGTAGACGCCTGCGGTGCTGGTGACGGTGACGGTCAGAGTGCCGGTGATCGTGGTGTCGGTGGCGGTCAGGGTGCGGGGTCCGGGGCTGCGCAGGACGAGGCCGGGGAAGGTGTGCACGCCGTTGTCGGTGGCGGTGAACGTGTAGGGAGCGGGCAGGGTGGCGGCGGGGTCGGTGCTGGTGAAGGTGATGGTGCCGCGGTAGGTGCGGGCGTAGTTGAACCAGGGGTCCTTGGCGACGACCTGCACGGTGAACGGTTGGCCGGGGTCGGTGGTGGTGGGGCCGGTGACGGCGAACCGGGTGGCGGCTGCGGCGGTGACGGTGGTGCGGGCGGTGCCGGTGAGGGTGGTGCCGGTGCCGGTGGCGGTCAGGGTGTGCGCGCCGGCGGTGCGCAGGGTGGCGACGAAGGTGTGCACGCCCTTGTCGGTGGCGGTGAAGGCGTAGCCGCTGTGCAGGGTCGGGTTGCGGGGGTCGTCGCTGGTCAGGGTGACTTTGCCGCGGTAGCCGGTGGCGATGTGCCCGGCCGAGTCCCTGGCGGTGACTGTCACGGTGAACGCCACGCCGGCGGTCGCGCTCGCCGGTGCCCGCACCGACAGGGTCGTCGCCGGACCGGGGCCGGCCGCCACCGAGGGCGGAGCCCCCAGCAGGACCAGCGCGACCAGCGCCCACGCGCTGACGAGGACCGTCAGAGTCCGACGGACCGAGGTGGCTGCTGCGACACCCATGCTTCCCCCGAGGGACGGCGCGACCAGGCACCCCCTGGCCGACGTCCGCGCCGTCCACCGTGCTCCCGTGGGACAAATCGTGTCAAGTCACGCGCGGGCGGCCTCCGCGAGGACCGCGGCGAGGTCCGCCGGCCGCGAGAACATCGGCCAGTGGCCCGTCGGCAGGTCCACCCAGGCGAGGTCGTGGATCTCGCCGAGCTCGGTGTGGAACGGCGGCCCGCCGTTCACCATCGTCTTGAGCTGCGCCGCCGGGATGCTCGTGCAGACCGCGGTGGCCGGCACGTCGAACCGCCGCGGGTCGCCCACGTGCACCGCGCCGCGCACGACCTCGGCCGGGTGCGGGACAGCGCGGCGACGGAACTCCGCGAGGCCCTCGTCGTCGATGCCCTCGGTGCTCGACCCCTGGGCCGCGAACTCCTCCCAGCTGGGCAGCGGGACCTCGACCTGCTCGGTCGCGGAGGCGTCGATCGCGGCGCCCTCGACGAGCGGGCCGGAGTCCACGTAGATCGCGCGCCGCACGCGGTCGGGTCGCTGGTCGACGACCTCGCCGACGAGCGCTCCACCGCCGCTGTGCCCGACGAGGACGACGTCGCCCTCCAGGGAGTCGACGAGGTCGGTGACGGCGCGGACGTGGTCG
Organism: Cellulomonas humilata; assembly: GCF_013359775.1. Lineage (GTDB taxonomy): Bacteria > Actinomycetota > Actinomycetes > Actinomycetales > Cellulomonadaceae > Cellulomonas > Cellulomonas humilata. The sequence goes on from NZ_JABMCI010000070.1 coordinate 368,098, forward strand.
GCGCGCGTGATGCCGGCACGGTCGGCTCCGGGCTCGACACCGGGCAGGGTCGGTGCGTGCACGTCGAGCTCGTCGGGCAGGGCGGCGACGACGTCGTCCCACGCCCAGCCGCCGAGCCAGAAACCGGGGATGAGGATCAGTGAGGTGGTCATGGACCCAGCGTGAACCCGGGCTGGTGACAACGGGGTGTCACCTTTGTGTCACCATGCTGGAACCATGAACCGCACCGACCGTCTGTACGCGCTCGCCGAGGAGCTGCGCCGCGTCGGCCGCTCCGGCACGACGAGCACGCGGCTGGCCCGCCTCTTCGAGGTGTCGCCGCGCACGGTCAAGCGGGACGTGTCGGCGCTCCAGCAGGCCGGGCTGCCGGTCGTTGCGCAAGCGGGTCTCGGCGGGGGCTACGTGCTCGACTCGTCGGTCGGCCTGCCGCCGGTGAACTTCACGCCTGCGCAGGCGGTCGCCCTGTCGCTCGCCGTCCGGGCGCTGCCGGCGGGGAGCCCGTTCGGCACCGACGCCGCGGCCGCCCGCGCCAAGGTGCTCGACGCGCTCCCGCCGGCCGACCGCGCCCGCGCCGACGAGCTGGCCGGTCGGGTCTGGTCGCGGCCGGACCGGGCGGGGGACGACGTGCCACCGCAGGTGCTCCGCGGGGTCGAGGAGTCGCTGGGGCGACGCCGCGTGCTGGCCATCGAGTACCGCCGCACGGACGGCATGGTCAGTCGTCGGCGCATCGAGCCGGTCGTCCTCGCCCGGACCGAGGGCACCTGGTACGTCGTCGCGTGGTGCCAGGCCCGGCAGGACCTGCGGTGGTTCCGGCTCGGGCGCATCTTGCGTGCGGACGCGACGCCCGAGCCGTACGAGCCGCGTCCCGTGGCGGACATCGGAACCGCGCCACCGGACGCCCGCCCGGTGTCGTCACGCCCCTCCGACTGAGCCTCGCCAAACCTCGTGCACCGGGTGAGGCCCGCCACTAGGTTGGACGCGCTCCCACAGCCCGGTCGAAGGAGTCCCATGCTCCGGTCCTGGTACCGCACCGCGGTCCTGCCCCGCCGGGACATCGCGCGCCTGCTGCCCACGGCGGGCTCCGGCCTGGTGATCGGGCTGACGACGCTCAACCTGGTGCTCGGTCTCCTCCCGGTCGCGTTCGTGCTGGCCACCAGCGTGGTGGTCGGGCAGGTGCCCGCGGCGGTCGAGGGCGGCACGGGCTCTGCCGCGTGGAGCTCGCTCGTGCGGACCTTCGTGCTGGCGGCGGTCCTGTTCCTGGCCAGGCAGGTGCTCGCGCCCGTGCAGACCGCGCTGGGTGTGCGGATGCAGCGCCGGATCGACGGCGCCCTGCGCGACCGGGCGCTGCGCATCGCCCTGCGGTCCACCTCCATCGCGCCGATGGAGGACCAGGCCACCCTCGAGGCGCTGACGGAGGCGACGAGGGAGTTCGAGGCCGACTTCCGCAGCCCGGGGGCGTCGGCCGCGGGGCTGCTCGCCCTGGTCGCGCGGTACGTGCAGCTGCTCGGTTTCGTCGCAGTCATCGGCGTGGTGGTGTCCTGGCCGGCCGCGGCGGCGGTCCTCGCGGCCACCCTCGTGTTCCGGTACGGGCAGCGCGGCGGGCTGCGGCGGTACTCGCAGGTGTGGAGGAACGTCATCGGCTTCCGTCGGAGGTCCGTGTACCTGCGCGAGGTGGCCATGGGCCCGGCGGCCGCCAAGGAGATGCGGGTGTTCGGGCTGGCCGGCTGGTTCACCGACGAGTACAGCGACGCCACCCGGCGGATGCTCGACCCGGTCGCGGCGCGCCGCCGGCAGATCTACCTGGTCCCCTACCTCGTCTACACGGCGATCGGGCTGGTGGTCGGCGCCGCGGTGCTGGTGTCGATCGGGCGGTCGGCGGCCGCGGGCGAGATCACGCTCACCGCGCTGGCGCTCGGCATCCAGGCGGTCGTCGCCGCGATCGCGCTCGGCGAGTACTACCCGGAGTCGGACGTGCAGACGCAGTACGGCATGCAGGCCGTCGCGGCGCTGGCCGAGTTCGAGGAGCGGATGGACGCGGCCGAGGCGCGGCTGGCCTCGTCGGGACCCGGACGGCCCGTTCCGCCCGGGGCGCCCGAGGCGTCGGTGCGGTTCGAGGACGTGCACTTCACGTACCCCGGCAGCGGTCGGCCGGTGCTCGACGGCCTCGACCTGGACCTGCCGGCGGGGCTGTGCACCGCGATCGTCGGCGTCAACGGTGCCGGCAAGACCACGCTGGTCAAGCTGCTGACCCGGCTGCACGAGCCCACCGCGGGCCGCCTCACGGTCGACGGGACCGACCTGGCCGACCTCGACGTCGCCGCCTGGCGCCGCCAGGTCAGCGTGGTCTTCCAGGACTTCGTCCGCTACGAGCTGTCGGCGTCGGACAACATCCTGGTCGGCGCCGTGCACGCCCCGCGGGACCCGGCCGTCGTCCGCGGCGCGGCGGAGCGCGCGGGGATCGCCGACGCCGTTGACGCCCTGCCTGCCGGCTTCGACACCACCCTGTCCCGCGCCTACGAGGGCGGCGCGGACCTGTCCGGCGGCCAGTGGCAGCGGATCGCCATCGCGCGCTCGCTGTACGCGCTGGAGGCGGGAGCGCGGCTGCTGGTGCTGGACGAGCCGACCTCCGCGCTCGACGTCCGGGCGGAGGCGGCGTTCTTCGACCGGTTCGTCGACCTCACGCGCGGGGTGACCTCGGTGCTCATCTCGCACCGGTTCTCCAGCGTGCGCCGGGCGGACCGGATCGTCGTCATCGACGCCGGCCGGGTGGTCGAGCAGGGCACCCACGACGAGCTCGTCGCGGCCGACGGGCACTACGCGCGGCTGTTCCGGCTGCAGGCAGAACGGTTCGCCGCCGGGCTGGACGCGGACGGGAACGAGGTCGACGCATGAGGCAGACGGTGCGGGGGAGCTGGGCGCTGCTGCGGCTGGCGGCGAGCATCAGCCCCGGCAAGCTGACGCTCTCCGCAGTCCTCATGGTGCTGCAGTCGGTGGCGCTGCCGCTGGCTGCGCCCGCGCTCGCCGCGCTGACCGACGCGGCCGTGGCGGGGGACGCCCGGCGTGCGTCGGTGGCGGCGGTGCTCGTCGCGGTGCTGGTGGTCGCCGCGCTCACGGCCGGGCACTTCGCGCACATCTTCTACTTCGAGCTCGGTGACGAGGCGGTCATGCGCCTGGAGCGCGACCTCATCGGGCTCTCCCACGACTCCCCCGGCATCGAGCACCACGAGCGGCCGGAGTATGCGGACCGGCTCCAGGTGCTGCGCACCGAGCTCGACCGTTCCGGCTGGGGGTCCATGCAGGCGCTGCTGTCGGCGATCGGGCTCGGCGTCGCGCTGCTCATCACCGGCGTCCTGCTGGCGCAGCTGAACCCGTGGCTCCTGCTCCTGCCGCTGGCCGCCGTGCCGCCGCTGGTGCTCGGCCGCCGCGCGGAGAGCGTGCTGGGTGCCGCGCGGACCGCCGCCGCGACCGACAACCGCCGCGCACGGCACCTGTTCGTCCTGTCGCTCGACGCCAACGCCGCCAAGGAGCTGCGCACCTGCGGGCTGGGCGAGGAGGTGCGGACGCGGCTGGCTCGGTCGTGGGACGCGGCCACCGCGGTGCTCTGGGCGGGCGAGGTGCGTGCCGACGCCCTGCGTGCCGCCGGTCAGCTGGCGTTCGCGGTCGCGTACGTCGCCGCGACCCTGCTCGTCCTGCGCGACGCCGTCGCCGGCCGCCGGACCGTCGGCGACGTCGTGCTGGTGATCACGCTGGCGTCGCAGGTGAATCAGCAGGTCACCGCCGCGGTCACGATCCTCCAGCAGCTGCAGCGGGCAGCCCGGACCATGACCGACCTCGCCTGGATGCGGTCGCTGGTGCAGGCACAGACGGTGCGGGGAGCGTCCGTCTCCGCCCCGGACGTGCTGCGCGACGGCATCCGGTTCGACGGCGTCTCGTTCACCTACCCCGGCACGGACGCGCCCGTCCTGGAGGGCGTCGACCTGGTGCTGCCGGCCGGCACCAGCGTCGCCATCGTCGGCGAGAACGGTGCCGGCAAGACCACGCTGGTCAAGCTCCTGTGCCGGTTCTACGCACCGACGACCGGCACGATCACGGTGGACGGCGTCGACCTGCACGACCTCGACCCCGTGGCCTGGCGCGACCGCACGGCTGCGGGGTTCCAGGACTTCTGCCGGTTCGAGCTGCTCGCGCGGCAGAACGTCGGTGTGGGGGACCTGCCCCGGATCGGGTCCGACGACGCGGTGCTCGGCGCCCTGGACCGGGCGCACTCCGCGGACGTGCTGGACCGCCTGGAGGACGGGCTCGACACGCAGCTGGGCACCAGCCACGCGGACGGCGCCCAGCTGTCCGGCGGGCAGTGGCAGAAGCTCGCGCTCGGCCGGGCGATGATGCGCGAGCAGCCGCTGCTGGTGGTGCTCGACGAGCCGACGTCGGCCCTCGACGCCCAGGCCGAGCACGACCTGTACGAGCGGTACGCGGCCCACGCGAGGGCCGTCGGCGCGACGACCGGCGCCGTGACCCTGCTGGTCTCGCACCGGTTCTCCACCGTCCGCATGGCCGACCTGATCCTGGTGGTCGCCGACCGCCGGATCGTCGAGTCCGGCTCGCACGAGGAGCTGGTGGCCCGTGGCGGCCTGTACGCCGAGCTGTTCGGGATCCAGGCGGCGGCCTACCTCTGAACCCCTGCGCGTGTGGGCGGTGACCGGCAGACTGGCAGCGCTCCGGGACGGACCGGGCGAACCGACCAGCAGGGGGATGCATGGACAAGGGCAAGGCACGCGAGGTCAAGGCACAGGCGACGGACCTGGTCAGGGAGCTGTCCGAGCGGGTGGTGCGGCCGTCGGACCTCGCCGACGGCGGCCCGGCGCTGGCCATCGGTCTCGCACCTCAGCCCGACGGGTCGTACGCGCTGGCGGTCCGCTACCGCCTGGGGCTGCCGTCCGTCCGCAGCATCGCGCGCAAGGTCGTCGCCGAGGTCGGGCCGGACGTCGACGTCCGCCGCACGGGCCGGATCTCCACCCTGGCCGACGACCCGACCAAGGTCCGGCCGCGCCCCCCGGTGATCACCGCCCGGTCCCTGGGCGAGACCGGTCGCGTGCGTCCGCTGCGGCCGGGCGTCTCGATCGCCCACGTCGACGTCACCGCCGGGACGCTCGGCGCGTTCGTGCACAAGGACGGGGTGGTGCATGCCCTGTCCAACTACCACGTGCTCTCCGGCCGCCCGCAGGCCCGGGTGGGCGACGTCATCCTCCAGCCCGGGCCGGCGGACGGCGGACGGTCGCCGCGGGACCAGGTCGGCACGCTCGCCGCGCGGGTGGACCTGGAGCCCGGCCGTGACGCCACGGTGGACTGCGCGCTCGCCCTCCTGACCGACCAGGAGGTGGACCCGGAGTACCCGGTCGGCCGGATCACCACCACGGCGGTCGCGCTGGGCGGCGAGAAGGTCAGCAAGATCGGCCGCACCACGTCGATCACCTACGGGCAGGTGACGGCGATCGAGCTCGACAACGTGGTCGTCGGCTACGGCGAGGAGCTCGGGGAGCTGAGCTTCGACAACCAGATCGAGGTCGAGTCCACCGGCACCGGTCCGTTCTCCCGCGGCGGTGACTCCGGCTCGCTCGTCTTCCGCGAGGACGGGGTCGCCCTCGGTCTGCTCTTTGCAGGCTCGGAGTCGGGAGGGGACAATGGCACCGGGTTGACGTACCTCAACCCGATCGATGCCGTTCTGGACGCACTCGGGGTCACACTGGTCTGACGATCGTCGGACCGTAGCCCCCGCTGCGGTCGCGGTCGGCGGGAGGCGGGACACCATGGCGGACCTCGAGCAGGCCCGGGCAGCGAAAGAGCACCTGCGGATGGCCTTGAAGGGGCGCTCGGACGTGCGCGGGATCGGCATCGCCCGCGCCTCCGACGGCTACCAGCTCCAGGTGAACGTGTCCCGGAGCCCCGGACCGGACCTGCCGGGCGCGGTCGACGGGGTGGACGTGCGTGTGCGTGTGGTCGGTGCGATCCGCGCCAGCGCCTGACGAAGGCTCATCTCGGCCGTGCGCGGCGAGCTCCGGACCCACCCGCCGGGCGAGCACGCACCGCCGTCGGAATCGTTATCGCTTCCCCAAGACGGGTGATCTCACGCACCTCTCATCCGTGTGCGTCGCACCAGGCGGGATCGAGGGTCGATGATGGGCGACGTGACGCGACCAGGTACGGCCGCTCAGGGTGCGCGCGCGGAGAGCAGGTCTGCCGCGGGCGTCGTCGGCGTGCGCGCGCTCGCGCTCGCTGCGCACCGTCTGGAGCGCTGCCGGACGATCGACGAGGTCGCCCAGGTGGCGGCGACCACCGGCGTCGAGATGCTCGGCGCCCGGCGCATCGCGGTCTGCCGGATCGACCAGGACACGTGCCGGGTGGTGCTCGTCGACCCCGCCCCCACCGACCCCCGGGCGGTGTGGATGGCACGGGGGTCGTACCGCGCCGACGACCGCCCCGCGCTGCGCGCGCTCATCCGTGACCGCTCCAGCTGGGTGGCCCACGCCCGCACCGTGCACGACGAGCTGACCGTGCCGGACGACCCCGACGCGGGCGACCCGGTCGAGGTGGACACGCTCAAGGAGCTGGACGCCGCCAGCGCGCTCGCGGCTCCGCTGGTGGTGAACGGCAGCGTCTGGGGCCAGATCTACGCGGTCCGCACGCGGCCGGGCCCGCCGTTCCGGGTGGACGACATCGCCCGGGCCGAGGTGCTCGCGGCGCTCGTCGCCGGCGCGATCGCGCGGGTGGACCTCGAGGCGCAGGTCCGCCACCTCGTCGCCGACGACCCGCTGACCGGGCTGGCCAACCGCCGGATCGCCGACGCCGAGGCCGAGGCCGCGCTCGAGTCGGGCAACGAGACGTGCATCGTCATGTGCGACGTCGACGGGCTCAAGCGCGTGAACGACGAGCTGGGCCACGACACCGGCGACGACCTCCTGCGCTCGGTGGCGGACGTCCTCAGCCGCGCCTCCAACGCGCTGCCCGGCTCCACCGCCGCGCGCATCGGCGGCGACGAGTTCTGCCTGGTGACGGTCGGGCGCCGGCGCGCCGAGGTGGCGGACGTCATGGCCGCAACCATCGCCGAGTTCCCCCTGCCGCACGGCGCTGCGATCTCCTACGGCATCGCCTCCACGGCCGTGACCGGGTCGGTGTCCGCGCGGCACCTGTTCCGGCAGGCCGACACCGCGCAGTACAAGGCCAAGCGGGCTCGCGCCCGGGCGCTGCGGTCGATGGTGCCGGCCGCGGCCGACCCCGCGGTCACCGCCGAGCGCGTGCTGGTGGCCGCGACCGCCGCGATCGTCGCCGCCCAGTCCGGCGTCGTCCCGCGCCTGTGCGCGTTCGCGGCCGCCGCCACCGAGACGCTGGGCGGGTCCGCGTGGGCCGTCCTGACCCGGCGCAGCCCCGACGAGCCGCCGTCCGCGGTCGCCCGTGGCGGCAGCCCCGCCGAGATGGGCGTCGAGTCGTCGACCGCCGTCGTCATCCACGACCTGTGGCAGGTCGAGATCGGCATGTCGGCGACGGCCGCCACCGGCGAGGTCGTCGCGACGTCGCTGGACGCCCTCGCCGCGGTGGCGGTGCTCGGAGCGCGCTGAGCGCCTACTGCGACGCCTGCTGCGACTCCGCAGACTCGGCGTCCGCCTCGCTCAGCCGGACACCGTGCTTGCGCGGCGGCGCCTTGATGCCCACCATGACGTCGACCACGTCGATGTACGCCGCCTTGGCGCCCATCCGGAACTCGGTCGCGGCGGCGTGGATCTGCTCGAGGGTGTCGGCCTCGACGATCGTGATCTGGTCGTACTTGCCGTTGAGCCCGCTGGTCACCACGTGCGTGAGCAGGTCGGAGAACTTCGAGAGGTCGTCGGCGTGGCTGACGGAGACCTCATGGATTCCCTTGCGCCCGAGCGCGAAGTACTCAGGACTGATCTTCATGAACAGGAAGCCGACGTACTTGTTCTTCGCCGCGAGCCGGTGCATGGCCTACCCCCCAGGTCGGTGGCGGGCGAGAGTGAGTTCCCGCCGTCGCGGCTCCCTTGCCCGCTCACCCCGAGCGCCCGCCCTGCGCGTAGCTCGCCGCTCCCGATCCGTTCAGGCTCCTCGCGCGCGGTGCGAGGCGTCAACCCCGGTCAGCCGTGCAGGGGCAGGGTCAGGACGGCCGGTGCGCCCTCGACCAGGCGGATCGGTACGCCCCAGTCCTGCGCGTTGAGGTGGCACGCCGGGTACTCGATCGCGGGGTCGGCGTCGCAGCTGGCGGCGTGCGCCGTGACGTGCAGGACGCCCTCCGTCACGGTCGGGTCCAGCCGCAGCACCCGGTCCAGCGGGACGTCGTCGCCGGCGCCGTCGAGCAGCAGCCCGGGCGGCGTCGACGAGACCTGGAGCCGGGTGGACGGACCGTAGCGGTCGTCGTACTTCTGCCCGGCCGCCGGGGTGAACACCACGTCCAGCCGCACCTCACCGGGCGCCAGCTCGGTGACCGGGCGCTGCGTGCGGTGGCTGCCGGAGTCGAGGATCTGGCCGACGAGCCTGGCGGCCAGGGCGATCCGCGTGAGCCGGTGCGCCGCCGACTCGACGACGAGCAGGGTCGAGCCGCCGTCGAGCACGACGATCCCGCTGGGCTCCGCGAGGTCGGTGGCGAGCGTGCTGACCTCCCCGTCGGCATACCGGCGGACGGCGCCGTTGTAGGTGTCGGCGACGACCACCGAGCCGTCGGGCAGGACCGCCACGCCGAGGGGGTGCTGGAGGCGGGCCTCGGCGGCCGGACCGTCGCGGTGGCCGAAGTCGAACAGCCCCTCGCCGACGACCGTGTGCACGGTCCGCTCCACCGGGTCCACCCAGCGCAGCGCGGAGGTCTCGGAGTCGGCCAGCCAGATCCGGTCGTCGGAGGCGACCGCGAGCCCCGACGGCTGCGCGAACCACGCCTCGTGCAGCGGACCGTCGAGCAGGCCCTCGTTCATGGTGCCGCCGAGCAGGTCGATCGACCCCTGCTTGTCGTCGAACGCCCAGAGGGTGTGGTTGCCGGCCATCGCGACGACGAACGCGCCCAACGGCTCCGACCAGGCGACGTCCCAGGGGGAGGACAGCTTGTGCCGACGAGGGCCGGGGACGAACGTGCCGGCGCGTGCCGTGAGTCCCGCGACGGCGTCGCCCGGCTCCCCGATCACGGCGACGGACGCGAGCTCCTCGTCTGCCTCGTCCTCGTCCTCGTCCGACGCCAGGAAGTTGTCCGCTGCCCCGACCATGTACTGCTCGCCGGTCCCGGCCACGGTGGTGACCGACCCGTCCGCGAGGCGCACCCCGCGCAGCGCGTGGTTGACCGTGTCGGCGACGAGCACGTCGTAGCCGAGGACCGACCGCAGCTCGTCCGGGACCAGGCACAGGCCGTTCGGCTCGCTGAACCGGGCCTGGTCGGGACCGCCGTCCACCAGCCCCCGCTCGCCCGAGCCGATCCGCCGGACCAGCGTCTCGCCGTCCGCCTCGAGCTCGGCCAGGCTGTGGTGCCCGGCGTCCGCGACCAGCAGGTGCCCGTCGGGGAGCACGATCGCCTTGGCGGGGAACCGGAGCGTGCCCTCCGCGGGCGCCGGCGGGACGTAGGGTCCGTCGCCGCGGTGCAGCGTGCCCTTGGCCTCGTGCTCGGCGATCAGCTCGCCGACCAGGATCTCGACGTTGCGCTTGTGCCCCTCGCCGGCCATCTGCGCGACCACGTAGCCCTCGGGGTCGATGACGACGAGCGTCGGCCACGCTCGCGCGGTGTACGCCGACCACGTGACCAGCTGCGGGTCGTCGAGCACCGGGTGGTGCACCTCGTACCGCTCGACCGCGGCGGCCAGCGCCACGGGATCGGCTTCGTGCACGAACTTCGGGGAGTGCACGCCGACGATCACCAGCACGTCGCGATGCTGCTCCTCGAGCTCGCGCAGCTCGTCCAGGACGTGCAGGCAGTTGATGCAGCAGAACGTCCAGAAGTCGAGGAGGACGATCTTGCCGCGCAGGTCGGCCAGCGTGACGTCACGGCCGCCGGTGTTCAGCCACCCCCGCCCGACCAGCTCGGACGCACGGACCCGGGGCAGTCTGCTCTCACGCACGGGACCATTCTCACCGACATCGGTCGGGTCAGAGCGCGTTGTCCGCCTCCGGGAGGCCGCGGCGGGCGGACTCGACCAGGGCGGGCAGGCCGAGGATCGGGATGCCGTCGGGCTGCGGGTCGCCGGTCCAGGTGACGGCGCCGATGCCGGCCTCGACGGCCTCCTCGCCGAGCAGGGCGTCGAGGAACAGGAACGTGACCTGTCCGCGGACCTCCTCGGGCGCGCCGGCGAAGGCCGGGTGGCTGACGGCGACGTGCACCTCGCGACCGTCGACCTGCGGGACGACGGTCATCGAGGCGATGTCCACCACGGTGTCCCCGAAGCGCAGGGACGTGCCGGAGGGGTCGGCGACCGGCTGACGGAACGCGGCGTACTCGAACGCGTCGTCAGGCGCCGGCGCCGCGGCGAGCCAGCGCTGCGCGAGCTCCCGCAGGTTCGGGTCACCCGCGGCCGTCACGACGAGGACGTGCCGCGCGACCCTGCCGGGTCCGGTCTCGAACGCGAGACCCAGCGGGTCGGTCCTGCTGGCGACCGCCCTGGCGAACGCGTTGAGGTCCTGCGACGTCCGCGCGTCGTCGTCGAACACCGCGGCCGCCTGGTCGTGGCCCTCCGTCGACCACCACGACCAGAAGTCGGCGATGGCGGCGTCCTGGCGCGTGCGGACCTGCTCGGGGGAGCGGCGGAAGAGTCCCATGGCCGGGGAACGTAGCAGGTCGGAGGGGCGGATCAGGTGCGGTCGAGGACGTAGATGCGCGGGTGGTGGCCCTTGGCGAACACCCTGGTGGTGGAGCGGATCCGCCAGAGGGCGTCGGCGTCGCGCAGGCAGCGCTCCATGACCTTGACCTCGTGCGTGAGGACGACGAACCGCGCGCCCGGAGCGGCGGCGTCGTAGGCCGCCTGGAGCATCCCGGCGTGCACCTCGGCGTTGGTGGCGTGCGTGCCGTGCAGCGTGCCCCACGGGGGGTCGGCGAGCAGCAGGTCCCAGCCGGTGCCGACGGCCTCGACCAGCGCGGGGCCGGTGCAGTCGGCGGTCAGCAGTCGGGCGTCGCCCGCATGCGCGGCGGCGCCGAGGTTCTCCGCGGACGCGGTGAGGGCGTCGGCGGACAGGTCCACCCCGACGGCCTCGGCTGCGGGACCGGCGGACAGGCGCTCGACCAGCAGGGTGCCGGAGCCGCACATGAGGTTGAGCACGCGGTCCTGCTCGCGGACCTCGCCCAGCCGCACCATCGCGGCCGCGATCGTCGCGTTCACCGCGCCGGGGAAGTCGGTGACGCGCCAGCGGCGGGCGGACAGGGGCCGCGAGCCGAGCCGGACCAGGACGTCCCAGCCGGGGTCGCCGGACGGGCCCGGACGCACGCCGCGGCGCACGCGCAGGACGAGCTCGCCCTGCGCCTCGTCGTACCGCAGGCCGGTGGCCTCGGCGAGCAGGTCGGCCAGCCGCGCGAAGACCGTGGAGTCGCTGCCCGCGGCCTCGAACCGGAACGTCGAGGAGCTGCCCGTCCGCAGCGACGTGTACATCGCCTCGACGATCCGGGACAGGTGGTCGCCGCTGGTCAGCGACTTGGGGCGGGGGACGTCGAACCGGAGGACGAGGAAGGCCGCGACCGCGGTGCGCAGGCCGAGCACGTCGGCGGGCGGACCCCACGTCGCGACGTCGAGGGCGTCCTCGCGGCCGGGCACGGGCGTCGGTGCGCCGTCGAGCATGAGGACCTCGGCGGCCTCGTCGGCGACCGCGGACTCGAGCCCCGGCAGGAAGGTGAGCTCGAGCTCGGTGGACCGCCGCGGTGCGGGGCGGGTCCTGGGTCGTCGGTCGGAGGGGTGGCTGCCGTGGTGGGCGGGGGGCGGTCCGCCGCGTGCGCGCTTGGCCACCGGGGGTCAGGCCGACACGAAGGACGGCGCCGAGAGAGGCACGGAGGCGGTCGCCCCGACGGCGCGGAGCACGAACGCCTCGGTCTGCTCGATCGCCCGCTCGCGCTCGGGCCCCTCGGAGGGCACGCCGCGCCCCGACAGGCAGGCGTTGACCAGGGGAACCGTGACGTCCAGGTCCTGCGCGGGGAACGCGCCGGACTCGATGCCGGCCGCGAGGATCCGGCGCAGGATCTGCTCGACCACCATCACGTGCTCCCGGACGCGCTGCTGGGTGCCGCGGGACAGGACCGACCGCAGCTCCGGCCCGGGGGCCAGGTGGTAGACGCGGGTCAGCGCGGCCTGCTGGCGGACGTAGGTCTGGAGCTGCTCGGTCGGGTCCTCGATGTCGTCGAGCGAGCGCTGGAGCGTGGCCGCGTACTGCTCGGTCTCGTGCGTGATGAACCCGAGCAGGAGGGACTCCTTGTCGGGGAAGTGGTTGTAGACAGCCGTGCGACCGACGCCGGCGGCGGACGCGATCTCCGCCAGCGTGATGGCGTCGAACCCCTGCTCGGCCATGAGTGCCGAGAGCGCCGCGAAGAGCTTCTGGCGCGTCTGTTCCCGGTGCTCGTGCAGGGAGCCGCCGATGATCTTGGGCATCGTGACATCATCGCACGTTCTGTCACCAAAAGCGCACGGGCCGATCGAGCGGGATCTTCGTACACTGCCTACAGCGCGGGGGCCGGTCGGCCGCCGCGCGCGTGCACGATCTCGACGACGACGTCGAGGGGAGACCGATGACGGACCTCACCGACACCGCTCGTCTGCGCGCTGCCCACGAGCGGTTCGTCACCACCGGCCGCGCCCCTGACAGGACCGTCCGGACCCTGGTCGCCGACTCGTGGCGCCGGAGCCTGCGCAGCGGGGTCGACCCGGAGGTGCAGAACGCGCCGGTCGACATGGCCGGGAACGTCCTCGACGGGTACCGGAACGGGCTGCCGCTCGCGGTCGCGATGCCCGTGGTCCGCGACCTCCTCGTGGCCCCGGGATCCGACGCCGGCTGGGTCACGGCGCTGACCGACGACGTCGGCCGGCTCCTGTGGGTCGAGGGCGACCGCGCCCTGCGCCGCCGGGTCGAGGGGGTCGGGTTCGTCGAGGGGGCCGTCTGGCGCGAGGACTGCGCCGGCACCAACGCCCCCGGCACCGCGCTCGCCACGGACCGGCCGGTGCAGGTGGTGGGCAGCGAGCACTACGCGCGCAAGGTCCAGCCGTGGAACTGCGCGGCCGCCCCGGTGCACTCCCCGACCGGCCAGGTGCTCGGGGTGCTCGACGTGACCGGGGGACCGGCGGTGGCGTCGGCACTCGTGATGTCCCTGGTCAGAGCGACGGTCGCGGCGGTCGAGGCCGAGCTCGCACGTGTCGTGGCCCGCCCGTTCCTCGCCGGGCGGTCCGCGCCGACCCCGTCGCGGCTGCGGGTGCTCGGCACCCCGCTCCTGCACGTGGCCGGCTCGGACGTCCGCCTCAGCCTGCGGCACGCCGAGATCCTCCTGCTGCTCGCGCGCCACCCGGCGGGCCTGTCCGCCGACGAGCTCGCCGTGCTGCTCAGCGAGCACGAGCTCTCCGACGTGACCGTCCGCGCCGAGGTGTCGCGGCTGCGGCGGCTCGTCGGCCCCCTGCTCAGCGAGTCCCGGCCCTACCGGCTGACCGGCCCGCTGCGCACCGACGCGGACCGGGTCCAGGAGCTGCTCGCCGCCGGCGACCCCGACTCGGCACTGGCCTCCTACCCCGGTCCGGTGCTGCCCCGGTCGGTCGCACCGGGCATCGAGCGGATCCGTGAGGAGCTCTCGGCCGACCTGCGCGCCGCGGTGCTGGCCAGTCCGCTGCCGGGCGTCGTCAGCCGGTGGGTCGCGTCCGACGAGGGCGCCGACGACTGGCAGGCGTGGGAGCGTCTGGCGTGGCTGGCGCCGAAGGGCTCCCCGGTGCACGTGCGCGCCGCGGGCCGCCTCGACCTGCTGGGCCGCCGGCTGGACCCGCCCCCGGCCCGCCGGACCTGACGTCCGCTGCCCGTCCGCCGCCCCCGTCCGCCGCTGCCCGAGAACAACCTGGGTCGCGTTCTGCGGGCCACTGGCGCGACCCAGGTTGTTCTCGCGCCCGCGAGCCCCGGCTGCAACCCTCCTGCAACCTCGGCCGACCTAGCGTCCGACTCGGACGCGGCAACGGTGCCGCGGCCAGGAACTGCCAGGAGGCGCGATGACCGTCTACGCAGCACCCGGGACGCCCGGGAGCATCGCCACGTACCGCGACCGCTACGACCACTGGATCGGCGGCGAGTTCGTCGCCCCGGCGGCCGGCCGCTACTTCGAGAACCCGAGCCCCGTGACCGGCAGGACGTTCTGCGAGGTCGCCCGGGGGGACGCCGACGACATCGAGCGGGCGCTCGATGCGGCCCACGGCGCGGCGCGCAGCTGGGGCAAGACGTCCCCGACCGAGCGCGCGGTGATCCTCAACAAGATCGCCGACCGCATGGAGCAGAACCTCGAGATGCTCGCCGTCGCGGAGTCGTGGGAGAACGGCAAGCCGGTGCGCGAGACCCTCGCGTGCGACATCCCGCTGGCGATCGACCACTTCCGGTACTTCGCGGGGGCGATCCGGGCGCAGGAGGGGTCGATCTCGCAGCTCGACGAGGACACCGTGGCGTACCACTTCCACGAGCCGCTCGGCGTGGTCGGGCAGATCATCCCGTGGAACTTCCCGATCCTCATGGCCACGTGGAAGCTGGCGCCGGCGCTCGCGGCGGGCAACTGCGTGGTGCTCAAGCCGGCCGAGCAGACGCCCGCGTCGATCCTGCTGCTCATGGACCTCGTCGGGGACCTCATCCCGGCAGGTGTGCTCAACATCGTCAACGGGTTCGGGGTCGAGGCCGGCAAGCCGCTGGCGTCGTCGCCGCGGATCCGCAAGATCGCGTTCACCGGCGAGACGACGACCGGCCGGCTGATCATGCAGTACGCGTCGCAGAACATCATCCCGGTGACCCTGGAGCTGGGCGGCAAGAGCCCGAACCTGTTCTTCGAGGACGTCGCGCGCGCGAACGACGAGTTCTACGACAAGGCGCTCGAGGGCTTCGGCATGTTCGCGCTCAACCAGGGCGAGGTCTGCACGTGCCCGTCGAGGGCGCTGATCCAGGAGTCGATCTACGACGGCTTCCTGGCCGACGCCATCGCGCGCACCGAGGCGATCGTGCAGGGCAACCCGCTGGACACCGAGACGATGATCGGCGCGCAGGCGTCCAACGACCAGCTCGAGAAGATCCTCAGCTACATCGACATCGGCAAGGCCGAGGGCGCCAAGGTGCTCACAGGCGGAGGGCGCAGGCACCTGGACGGCGACCTCGCCGACGGCTACTACGTGCAGCCGACGATCTTCGAGGGCAAGAACTCGATGCGGATCTTCCAGGAGGAGATCTTCGGGCCGGTGGTCGCGGTGACGAGCTTCTCCGACTACTCCGACGCCATCCACATGGCCAACGACACCCTGTACGGCCTGGGTGCCGGCGTGTGGACCCGGGAGGCGAACATCGCCTACCGCGCGGGCCGGGACATCCAGGCGGGCCGCGTCTGGACCAACTGCTACCACGCGTACCCGGCGGCGGCCGCGTTCGGCGGCTACAAGGGCTCGGGCGTCGGACGCGAGAACCACAAGATGATGCTCGACCACTACCAGCAGACCAAGAACCTGCTGGTGTCGTACTCGGGCGCCAAGCTCGGCTTCTTCTGACAGGTCCGGTGCGTCGGGCGTGGGCCGGCGGGGAGCCCACGCCCGACGAGAGGGAGGGTCGATGACCATGGCGGACCGGGTTGATCTCACCGACGCCGCGGCGAGACTGCTGCGGCAGCTGCGCGCGCAGCACGGTGAGCTGATGTTCCACCAGTCGGGGGGCTGCTGCGACGGGTCGTCGCCGATGTGCTTCGCGCAGGGGGACTTCCTGACCGGCGACGCCGACGCCTACCTCGGCGACCTCGCGCTCGGGGACGGCGGCGCGGTGCCGTTCTGGATGAGCAAGGCGCAGTACGAGTACTGGAAGCACACGCACCTCACGGTCGACGTGGTTCCGGGCCGCGGGGCCGGGTTCTCGCTGGAGGCACCCGAGGGGGTCCGGTTCATGATCCGGTCGCGGCTGCTCACCGACGAGGAGGTGGGGGACCTGCGCGCCGCGGGGGTGCTCTGAGCTGGCGGGAACTCGATGGTCGGTGGCGGACGATCCGGCGGTCCGTCGTCTAGCGTGCCGTGCATGAGCAACGAGGAGATCCAGCCGGACACCAAGGACTGGACGTGGGTGCTGTCGCAGCGCTGCCCCGAGTGCGGGTTCACCGCGACCGACGTCGACGGGCCGGCCATCGGCGGCACCGTCCGGGACCTCACGCCGCGATGGGTGTCCGCCCTGCACCGCCCCGACGCCCGCGTGCGGCCGGCGCCGACCACGTGGTCGACCCTCGAGTACGGCGCGCACGTGCGGGACGTCCTGCGGATCTTCGACGGCCGTCTCGAGCTGCTGCTCACGCAGGACGACCCGCTGTTCGAGAACTGGGACCAGGACGCCACGGCGCTCGCGGACCGGTACGACCTCCAGGACCCGCTCGTGGTGGCCGACGAGCTGGCGGACGCGGCCGAGGTGGTCGCCGACCGGTTCGACTCGGTGGCCGACCCGCAGTGGGACCGGGCGGGCCGACGCTCGAACGGGTCGGAGTTCACCGTGCTGACCCTCGGCCAGTACTTCCTGCACGACGTCGTCCACCACCTCCACGACGTCCACGGGTGACGGGAGCGTTGGTCCGGAGTGCAGCGGAGGGTGGGGGCGCGCCAGCGCACCCGCCCGCAGCGGAACGCAGGAGCAGAGCGACCTGGAGTTTTGTCCACAACGTCCGTCCACAGACGTGAGCAACAACGTTTAAGTTGTGGATAACCCGGTGACCAGCGCAGACTCGCCGAGCAGGCGCGCCGGGACGTAACACGCCCGCATCACAACCTGTGTACCGTCCGGCCGCATGATCCTGCCGCTGGTCGTCCTCCCGAGGGAGCTCGACGGCCGCCACGTCCTCGTCGTGCCGCGCGGCGCCGACGTCGTCGCGATGGCCACCGCGTGGTTCCCCGACGCGGCATGGAGCCGCGAGCCGGTGACCGCCGCGCAGGCCTCGGCGAGCGCGCGACCCATGACCGGCGCGCGGTTCCGGGGCATCGTCGCCGACGTGGCCGAGCCGACGCCGGGCCTGCTGCGGCTGGACGGAGCCGCCTCGCTCGAGGGTCCGACGCCCGCCGGCCCCGCGGACGCGCAGGCCGCCGGTCTGTCACCCCAGGACGTCGACCTGTACGCCCTCGTGCCCGCCGACCCGCGCGCGTCGCTCGACCTGGTCTACGGCTGGATGTCCGCGGCCGCCCGCCGTGCCGCCGGCAGCATCGTCCCGGCGGAGCGCACCCAGGTCGTCGTGCCCGATCCCGGCTCCGCGATCGACCTGACCCTCTGGTCGCCCATCCCGTTGTCCGCGCAGGACGCGCTCCCCCTCGTGCGGCCGGCGATGACCGGCGCGCGGGTAGGCCCCACCGACGTCCCGCGCCCGCAGCAGGCCGAGGGCAGCTCCGGCCCGCCGACGTTCTCCGTGACCGCGACGTTCGAGTACGACGGCGCGATCACCGTGAAGACCGGCCGCTCCAGCGAGGTCCCCGTGGCGCTGTCCCGGCTGGACTGGCGGGAGTTCGGGCCCTGGTCGTACCACGTCAGCTGGCAGCCGCCCGAGCCGGCCGAGCTGCGCAACGAGCACCCGTCGCAGCTGCATCTGATCGCCCGGTCGCGGGTGCAGCCGTCGATCGCGCGCGTCGCGGCCGCCCTGTGGCGGGCCGTCGGCGGGACGGTCGTGGACAACGGCGGGTTCGTCGTGTCGCCCGACGAGCTGCGGGACCGGGCGACCGCGCGACGCTAGGTCAGAGGTACGGCTCCGCGCCGGACGGGACCAGGTCGACGGACACGGTCAGGCGCGAGCCGGAGCCCTCGGTGAAGATGACCCCGCGCAGCGGCGGCACGTCGTCGTAGTCGCGGCCCCAGCCGAGCAGCACGTACCGGTCGTCCACCAGCTGGTCGTTGGTGGGGTCGACCTCCACCCAGCCGGCGCCGGGGACCCACGCCGACACCCACGCGTGCGAGGCGTCGGCGCCCCGGAGCTTCTCCCGCCCGGGGGCCGGACGCGTCTCGATGTAGCCGCTGGAGTACCGGGCGGGCAGCCCGTGCAGGCGCAGCGCGGCGATCATCAGGTGCGCGAAGTCCTGGCAGACCCCGGCCTTCTGCGCGAGCAGCTGCGCCTGCGTCGTGTGCACCGTGGTGGAGCCGGAGCGGTACGCGATCTCCGTGCGGATCCGGTGCGCCAGCTCGACCAGCACCTCGACCACCGGCCGGTCCGTCTCGAACGTCGGGGCGGCCCAGTCGCGCACCTCGTCGGCGAAGGCCACGTGCGGGGACGGCAGCATGGCCTCGCGCAGGTCGACGATGCTCGGGTCCAGGCGACCGACCTCGCCGGTCGCGACGCGACGCGCGACCTCGTGCCACCCGACGGTCGGCAGCGCCGCGGGGTCGGGGGCGTGCCGGGTGACCTCGATGGTGGAGCGCGCGGTGACGACCAGCCGGGTGTGGGGCGTCGTGACCCCGAAGTAGGTGGTCCGGTTACCCCAGTAGTCCACGTGCGCGGCGGTGTCGGAGGGCGACGGCTCGATCTCGACGGTCGTCGACAGGCAGGCCTGCCCGGGCACGTCCCGCGGGGTCATCGTCGTGCGTCCGTAGGAGTCGGTCACCACGTTGGCGTAGGTGTACGTGGTGCGGTGCACCAGGTCGTAGGTGCGGGTCACTCGCCACCACCGTCCCGGGCGTCCCACGGGTCCTCGAGCGCGCGGCTCGGGGCCAGCCGGACGAAGTGCACGCGTTCGATCTCGTCGGCCGCCGCGTGCAGCCGCCAGAGCATCGACTCGAGGGCCTCCGCCAGCCGCGCGCGCCGCCCGTCCTCGGTGACCGCGCCGGCGATCGCCACGGGGTCCACCTCGGCCAGCAGGTCGACGACGTCGGACAGCAGGTGGTCGCGCTGGTCGGGTGCGCGGCCGGCCAGGGGGACCAGCGCGAGCGACTCCTGGAGCCGGTCCAGCTGGTAGGCCAGCGAGCGGGGGTTGGTGGGGTCGAGGAGGAGCAGCTCGAGCACCTCCGCCAGGCCTGCGCCGGTCTGGTGGCGACGCCGGAAGGTGATGGCCGACTCGTGCGCCAGCAGCACCGACTCGCGGACCACCGAGTCCACGTCGGCGGGCCGCTGCTGCACCACGGTGGCCAGCAGGCTCTCCACCAGGTGCTGCGCGCGCTCGATGCGCCGACCGGCGTCGAGGAACTGCCAGCCGACGTCCCGCACCAGCCCCTCGGCCGTGATGCCGGCGATGGCGAGCAGGCCTTCCAGCACCTTGTCGAGCACGGGTCGCAGCCCGGCCGTCGCCGCGTTCCCGCTGACCACCCCGAGGTCGAGCGAGTCCGTGCCGGGCGTGCGGCCGCGGGTCTTGTTGCGCTCGTCGCGCAGCGCACGCTCGATGCGGGCGAGCGGTCCGAACGTGTCGGTCGAGAGCTGGTCGCGGACCGCGGCGGCCGACGCGGCCAGGCGGCGGACCGAGCGGGCGACCGTGCCGGACGTCTGGGGATCCAGCACCAGGTCCCGGAACGCGGGCGTCGACTGCTCGGTGGACGTCAGCGACGAGAGGAGCACCGCGAGCGCGCGCCCGCCCGCCGAGCCCGGACGCTGGTGGAAGTCGTCCCAGCGGTCGACGACCACGCGCATCACCCGGCTGGCGTCCTCCGCGCGCTCGGCGTAGCGGCCCATCCAGTACAGGTTCTCCGCGGTGCGCGGGGAGATGCCCGTGGCCGGACCGCGAGGGACCGGCACCTCGCTCGCCGACGACTCGTCGGACGGCACCCACGGCTCCAGCGGCGCGTCCGGCTGCGTGGAGAGCACCCACACGTCCTTGGCGGCGGCGCCGAGGGCCGACGAGACGACGTGCCCGGACGCGACGCGCGCCAGCCCGCCGGCCATCACGGTGTACGTCGCGCGGTGCGCCACCGCGTAGGTCCGCAGGACGGCCGCGCGCGGTCCGAGGTCGGCCGGGCCGATGCCCTCGGCGGAGGGGAGGTCGCTGCCGACGCCGACGGGCGCGCCGTCGATCGTCGGACCGGCCGGACCCACCGGCTCCTGGCCGACCCACAGCCACGGCTCGGCGCTGATCCGGGCGGCCAGCTGCTCGCGCTCCCGGTGGCTCAGGGTCCAGCCGAGGATCGTGCCCACATCGGTGCCGCGGACCGTGGGCAGGATGACCAGCTGGTCCAGGCGCGTCAGCACGTGCTGCAGGGACCGCGGCTCGCCGCACCACCACGTGGGGGCCGACGGCAGCGCGAGGTCCTGGTCCAGCACCGCGTTGGCCAGCCGCGGGAGGTAGGTGAGCAGGGCCGGGTTCTCCAGCACCGAGCTGCCCAGCGGGTTGACCACGCTGACGGTTCCGGCACGCACCGCCCGGACCAGCCCGGGGACGCCCAGCCGTGACCCCTGCCGCAGGTCCAGCGGGTCGCACCACTCGGCGTCGACGCGCCGCAGGACCACGTCGACCGGCTCCAGGCCCTCGACACCGCGCATCCACACGCGGCCGTCGCGGACCAGCAGGTCCGACCCCTCGACCAGCGGCAGGCCGAGCATGGAGGCCAGGTACGCCTGGTCGAACGCGGTCTCGCTGGACGGTCCGGACGTCAGCAGGACCACCCGCGGCTGCTCGGCGTGACCGGGGGCGACGGCCCGCAGCGCCAGCCGCAGCGCGCGGAAGAACGGCCCGAGCCGTTGGATCGACGCCTGCCGGTAGACCCCCGAGAGCACCTGCGCCACGATGCGCCGGTCCTCCATCGCGTACCCGACGCCCGAGGGCGCCTGGGTCCGGTCGGCGACCGCGCACCAGGCCCCCGACCCGTCACGCACCAGGTCGGTGGCGGTGAGGACCAGCTCCCGGCCGCCCGGCAGCCGCAGCCCGTCGACCGCGCGCACGAAGCCGGGGTGGCCCAGCACGACCGTCGGGGGCAGCAGCTTGTCGCTGAGCAGCAGCCGGTGGCCGTACGCGTCCTGGAGGATCGCGTCCAGCAGCTCCGCCCGCTGCACCAGTCCCGCGTCGAGGCGGGCCCACTCCGGCTCGTCGACGATGACCGGCAGCGGGTCCAGGTGCCAGGGGTGCTCGCCGTCCTCCTGGTCCGCGCCGTACGTGACGCCGTGGTCGGCGAGCAGCCGCTCGGCCTCGTCGCGGGCGCGCGCCAGGCCCGACGCGG
Source organism: Cellulomonas humilata (assembly GCF_013359775.1). GTDB lineage: Bacteria > Actinomycetota > Actinomycetes > Actinomycetales > Cellulomonadaceae > Cellulomonas > Cellulomonas humilata. Next base: position 389,413 of record NZ_JABMCI010000070.1, read on the forward strand.
TCGGCACGTCCGCGGGGTCGGGGAGCCAGGACCAGTCGGCACGGTGGTCGACTGCCCCCGGTTCGCCCAGGGGGCGCGGGGAGGAGAGCAGGTCGGTCACACAGAGGAGTGTGTCTTACGACCGTGCCTCCTGCGCAGGTCGGCGCGCAGGTCGGCGCGCTGTGGGTGGCCGGGTGGAGACTCGGTGGCACGATCCGAGCGGAGGAGGCGTCGATGGGCAGGGATGCGGTCACGGGCTGGGTGGAGCGGTACGAGCACGCGTGGCGCACGCAGGACGTGGACGGGCTCGACCGCCTGTTCGCGGAGGACGCGCGGTACCTGCGCTCGCCGTACGACCCCGAGCCGCTCGAGGGGATCGAGGCGATCCGGGGGTTCTGGGTGGACCCCACGCCGTTCACCATGACGTTCGAGGTCATCGCGGCCGACGGCCAGGACGCGGTGGTCCGGGTCGAGGTGCAGTACGGCGGGGACAAGCCGCAGGAGTACAAGGACCTGTGGGTGCTGAAGTTCGGGCCGGACGGACGCGCCGAGCTGTTCGAGGAGTGGGCGTACTGGCCGGAGAAGACCTACTCGGCGGCGGGCGACGCCTGACGGTGCAGCCGTTCACGGTCCGCGTGCCCGGCGAGGTCCTCGACGACCTGCGCGACCGCCTCGTCCGCACCCGCTGGCCACAGACCCTGGAGTCGGCCGGCTGGTCGCGTGGCGTGCCCGCGGACCAGCTGCGCCCACTGGTCGCGGACTGGCACGACGCGTACGACTGGCGTGCGGTCGAGAGGCGGCTGAACGCGGTCGAGCAGGTCCGCACCGAGATCGACGGGCAGACGATCCACGCGCTGCACGCCCGCTCGGCGGACCCGCACGCCCTGCCCCTGGTGCTGACGCACGGCTGGCCCGGCTCGGTCCTCGACTACCTGGACCTGCTGGGCCCGCTGACCGCTCCCGGGCCGGACGCGTTCCACGTGGTGGTCCCGCACCTTCCCGGCGTCGGCTGGTCCACCCCGCTGTCGGCCGAGGGCTGGGACCATCGCCGGATCGCCCGGGCGTGGGCGGTGCTCATGGACTCGCTCGGGTACACCCGGTACGGGGCCGCGGGCGGGGACACGGGGTCGGTGGTCTCGCCGGAGCTCGGCCGCGTGGCGCCCGGTCGCGTCGTCGGCGTGCACGTGCACGGCAACCTGGACGTGCCGCAGATCGGGCCGGACGACCGGCTGACGGCTGCGGAGTCCGAGCGGCTGGCCTGGGCCGACCGCCGTCGCGCGACCGACACCGGCTACGCCGCGCTGCAGTCCACCCGGCCGCACACGATCGGCTACGCCCTGGCCGACTCGCCCGTCGCGCAGCTCGCGTGGATCGTCGACAAGCTGCACGACTGGACCGACCCCGCGATCGACGACCCCGCAGAGGCGATCGGTCGGGACCACGTGCTCGACCTGGCGACGCTCCTGTGGGTCACCGGCACCGGCCCGACGTCCGCCCACCTGTACTACGAGAACCGGGTCGCTCCTCCTGGCACCCGCGTCCGCGACGACGTCCCGTTCGGCCGCGCGCTCTTCCCCACCGACCCCGCCGTCCGGCGCGCCGACGAGCGGGACCACCGGCTCGTGCACTGGACCGAGCACGACCGAGGTGGCCACTTCGCGGCGCTCGAGGCGCCGGACCTGCTCCTCGCCGACCTGCGGGCGTTCTTCCGCCCGCTGCGGTGATCAGTGCAGCAGGCTGACGATCTCCCACGCCCAGGGTTCGGGCTGGAGGGCGATCCGGTCGCGCGCGAGGGCGAACGCTTCCTCGGGCGTCGAGACGACGACGCTGGCGTGGAAGGTGGTCGCGGTGCTGAGCACGCTGTAGAGGGGGCCCAGGGGGTTCCCGTCGTCGTCACACTTGCCGACGGCGACGATGAATGCCTGGTGCATCAGGTCGGGGGTGGTGTCGGTGAGGAGCGTCACACCCTAGTCATCGGCAGGTTGACCCTGGACCTGGAACCCCGAGGGTGGGTGAGCCCGTGAGAAGGTCGTGATCATGCCCGCTGCCATCCGGCCGTTCCACCCGTCCGACCTGCCCGCGCTCTACCGGATCTGCCTGCTCACCGGCGAGGCGGGTCGCGACGCCACGGCGCTCTACCACGATCCTGACCTGCTGGGACACGTCTACGCGGGGCCCTACCCGATCGCCGATCCCGGCCTGACGTTCGTGGTCGTGGACGAGCTCGGCCCGGCGGGCTACATCCTGGCGACAGCGGACACCCAGCGGTTCGAGCAGTGGCTCGAGCGGGCCTGGTGGCCGACGCTGCGGGCGCGCTACCCGCTGTCCGAGGACCCGCACGACGGCACCGAGGACCACGTGCTCGTCGGCCGGATCCACGAGTGGACGGCCGCCGACGAGTCGCTGGCGGACCGGTTCCCCGCCCACATGCACATCGACCTGCTCCCCCGCGCGCAGGGCCAGGGCCTGGGGCGCCGGCTCGTCGAGACGCTCTCGGCGGCGCTGCGCGAGCGCGGGGTGCCCGGGCTGCACCTCGGCGTCGACAGCCGGAACGAGGGCGCGATCGCGTTCTACTCGCGCGTCGGGTTCACGGAGGCGCAGCGGCACGGCTGGGGCAGGACGCTCACGCTCGACCTGACCTGAGCGCTCAGTCCGGGCGCCCGTCGCGGTGCAGGGCGAGCACGCGACCGACGTCCTCGACCGTGACGCCCGGCAGGTCGAGGACGTGCCGCAGCTGCGTGAGCGCATCGACCCGCTCGGGAGCCTTCCGCGGGGTCAGGAACAGGTTGGCCAGGTAGCCGGTGAACGTCCCGAAGATGCCGACACCGACCACGATGATGATCGCGCCGACGATCCGGCCGGCGGTCGTCACGGGGAACTGGTCGCCGTAGCCGACGGTCGAGATGGTGACGACGGTGTACCAGAGGGCGTCCGACGCGGTCGTGATGTTGGCGTCCGGGGCGTCGACCTCGACGCGCAGGATCGTGAGGCTGCCGAACTGGAGCACGAGGATGCCCGTGAGCAGGAGCGTGAACAGCGCGCTGCCTGCTCGGTCCCGCACGAGGGTCCGCAGGACGGAGCGGCCGCCGACGCCCCGCATGAGCCGGAAGACGCGGACCAGGCGGAAGATGCGCAGGAACTTGAGCTGGGCCAGCGGCAGGCTGGCGAGCAGGTCGGCCCAGCCGAAGTGCCGGAAGAAGTAGTCCTTGCGCGAGGGTGCGGTGGTGAGCCGGTAGGTGAAGTCGATGAGGAAGACGCCGCTGAAGATCGCGTTCATCGCCAGCAGGACGTTCTGCAGGTCACCGTCGCCCCGGGCCACCGCGACGAGGACCAGGTTGAAGATCGACAGCAGCGACAGCGCGCCGATGAAGATCTCGTACCCGATGTTCTTCAGCTCGCTGCGCTGCGCGCTCACGCGACGAGTGTGGCACCCGGCCTGGCCCCGACCGGTACCCCGCACTCCGTGTCGCACCACCTTCCCGTCATGGCGCTCGTGTGACGGGCGTCAAAGACTGCTTGACTCCGGAGGGCACGAGGGGGCACTCTGGTCATGACGTCGCAGGGCCGGTCTCCAGGAGGGTGGGGACCGGCCCTGCGCGACGTGGTTGCCCACCGGTACCCCTCAGTTCGAGGGGGCCCCGGCCGATCAGAGCAGGTGCCCGCGTGTGCAACGTCGCCAGCGACGCACCTGCGGTGCGCTCGGGCGCCACTGTCACGTCAGGAGCCCTCCCGTGTCCGTCTCGACCCGACTCTCCCGCGCCTCGATCCGCGTCAAGATCCTGGGACTGGTCGCCGTGTTCGCCATCGCGTCGAGCGCACTGGGCGCCTTCGCCGTCGTGCAGGTGCAGAACATCAAGGGTGACGCGACCGAGATGGCTGCCACCCAGTCCACCGTCGGGACATCGCTCGCGGCACTCAAGGACGCGCTGTGGACCGTGCGGATGTTCATCCCGCTGGTGATGGCGTACGAGGGAGAGGGCAAGCAGGCGCAGTTCGACAAGCTGCAGGACGCCTACGCGTCGATGGACACGGCGTCCAGCGACTTCGCGGCGGCGTACCAGGGAGTGCACGGCGGCGACCTCCCGGCCAACTGGGACGAGTTCACGACCTCGTGGGCGAACTACCGCGCCATGGTGGACGGTGACCTCATGGCGGCCGCGATGGCCGACGACCGGCCGCTGTTCGCCGAGGTGCGCGCCGGCGGCGCTGCCGACCTGGGTGCCGCGATGATCGCCAGCCTGACCGAGGTCGATGCTCAGGTCACCGAGTCGATGGACGCGATCACCGACCGGGTCGAGGCCGAGGCGTCGGCCTCGACGAGGTGGACCGTGGCGATCCTGCTCGTCGGCGTCCTGCTCGCGTCTCTGCTCGGCGTCCTGCTCGCCGGGTCGATCCGGCGCGCCGTGGTGGACGTCAAGCGTGCCGTCGACGCGATGGCGACCGGCGACCTCACCGTCGCGGCGACGCCCCGCTCCGGCGACGAGATCGGCCAGATGGCGGCGGCGCTCGGCGTCACCCAGGCCGCGCTCCGGGCCGTGATCTCCAAGGTCATCGAGATGTCGCACACCGTGGCCGCCGCCGCCGAGGAGCTGTCCGCAGCCAACGGCGAGGTCGCCGCCGGCTCGGAGGAGACCAGCGTCCAGGCCGGCGTCGTGGCCGCCGCCTCGGAGCAGGTGTCCCGGAACGTGCAGACCGTCGCCGCGGGGGCGGAGCAGATGGACGCCTCCATCCGGGAGATCGCGCAGAACGCCAACGACGCCGCCCGGGTCGCGGAGCGCGCCACGGGCGTCGTCGCGAGCACCAGTGCGACGGTCGGCAAGCTCGGCACCAGCTCGCTGGAGATCGGCAACGTGGTCAAGGCGATCGCGTCGATCGCGGAGCAGACCAACCTGCTGGCTCTGAACGCGACCATCGAGGCCGCTCGGGCGGGGGAGTCGGGCAAGGGGTTCGCCGTCGTCGCCGGCGAGGTCAAGGAGCTCGCGCGGGAGACCGCCCAGGCGACCGAGGAGATCACCCGTCAGGTCGAGGCGATCCAGGCCGACACCGGTGGAGCGGTCGACGCGATCGGGGAGATCTCCGCGATCATCGCGTCGATCAACGACTACCAGACGACGATCGCCGCGGCGGTCGAGGAGCAGACCGCGACCACCAAGGAGATGTCCCGCTCGGTCGCGGAGGCCGCCACCGGCTCCGGGGAGATCGCCGTCAACATCTCCGGTGTGGCGTCCGGCGCGGCATCCTCGTCCCAGACGCTGGTGCAGATGGCGTCCTCCGTGGGTGAGCTCGCGCGGCTGTCCGCCGACCTGCGGGCGGAGCTGGCGGCGTTCACGTACTGAGCGGCGGAACCGCCGACCGACGGCGCGGGTGACCCCGGGGCGATGGGGTCACCCGCGCCGAGGATCAGGCAGGGACCGACAGGCCTTGCAGCCACGCCTGCCAGGCGGGCTCCTCGCTCCGCACGTAGTCCGCCGCGTCGGCCGAGAACAGGTACGCCCGGACTCCCGCCGTCGCGGTGCCGTCGCCCATGCCCCACGAGTAGACGCTGAGCATCCCGGGCACCGGCGCAGTCAGCCGGATCAGCGTCTGTCGCTCGCCGACCCGCTCGACCGTGCCGGTGGCGCCGCGCACGTCGACCGTCGCGCCCTCGTCTCCCAGGCCGAGCGACGTGCGCAGGGCCGACCAGAGGGCCTCCGGGTCTCCGGGGTGGGTGGCGGCGGCCTCCAGATGGGTGGCTTCCTGGCCCGGGAAGTGCGCCAGGTAGAGGCGCAGGTTGTCGAAGAACGGCATCCAGCCGGGAGCGAGCGTGTCCCACCACTCCTGCTCCCAGTCCGCACCGATGCCGAAGCCGCTGCTGGTGACGCGCACGACGCAGGTGCCGCCGGACTTCGCCTCGACCACGAACTCGGACGTCAGCGGGCTGAGGGACTCCGGGTCCTTGCCCATCAGGGCGGCCCAGTCCTCCTCGTAGACGAGGCGGCGCGGCGGCTCCCAGCCGGTGACCTGGCCGGTCGAGTCCATCTCGGGGCCCATGACGAAGCGCAGGGAGCCACCTTCGTGCTCCTCCAGCTCGGTCGGCCCGAACCACGCGCTCATGCCCTTGGCGGTGGCGATGGCGTCCCAGACCTGCTCGGGGGTGCCGGGGACCTCGACGCTGAACTCCAGGCGGTACGGGACGTTGGTGATCGTGCTCACGGGTTCATCTCCTCTGGGACGGGGTGGGCGGCGACGACGAGCCGGTGCAGGCGCCCGTCGTCGTGGTGGTAGCGCGCGGCCAGGTCGAGCACCGCGGCGGTCAGGTCGTCCGCGAACGCAGCCCGGTCGGCGGCCGACCGGAAGCCGATCTGCGTGTCGATGGTCAGCGTCGGCAGGCGTCCGCCGGAGGTGCCGGCCCGGCGTGCCAGGGCGCCGACCTCGCGCACCAGCCGGCCGGCCAGCGCGACGAGGTACCCCGCCGACAGGTGGTCGGCGTTGGCGTCGGGGTCGGCCGCGGACACGCTCACGGCCGCCGGCGACACGACGTACGACGTCGCCGACGCCTGGAGCACCCGCTCGGTGATGCCCCCGTGCCGACGCTCCTCCGACAGCTCGACCAGACCGTGCGCCTCGAGCGACTTGAGGTAGTAGTTGACCTTCTGGCGCGTGATGCCGACCCGGGCGGCGAGCCCGGCGGCGGAGGCGGGCACGGCCAGCTCGCTGAGCAGCCGGGCCCGCACCGGATCCAGCGCGGCGGCGGCTGCCTCCGCGCTCTCGATGACCTCGACGTCCTGCATGAGCATCACGATGCCCTTGACGAGAAAACTTGTCAAGGGTCCCGCGCGACCCGGTGCAGGCCGTGCACGATTGGTCCGAACCCGCCCTGGCCGACGGCGGCCGGTGTGGAACGATCGCCGGATGGCGCACACCGGGACGAACTGGTCATCGTGGTCGTTGGGGCTCGGAGCTGTGCTGTGCCTGGCCGCGTGCTCGAACGCGGATCCCACCGAGGAGTCACCGTCCGCCCCGCCCGCGACAGAGTCGGCCGAGAGCGCTCCGCCGAAGGCCGAGGAGAGTGCGGCACCTGACGCCGAGAGCAGTGTCTCCGGCGCGGACCTGTGCGAGTACCTCGCCGGCCAGCTGCCCCAGCTGCGGGAGATCGGCTCGGAGGTGGGGGCGATGGCCAACGTGACCGTGAACCTCTACAGCTGGTACGAGGGTCAGGGCGCGGTGCCCGACGGCACCGAGATCGACACCCTGATCGCGCAGGAGTGCCCCGAGGTCGGCGCTGAGGTGCTCACGCTCGCCGGGATCGAGAGCTTCGCGACGCTCTAACGGCGCCGACACCTCCGACGCAGGCCCTGACCTGCAGACACATGGAGCGGGTGACGAGAATCGAACTCGCGCTATCAGCTTGGGAAGCTGAAGTTCTGCCACTGAACTACACCCGCGTGGACCGTCGTGATCGGTCCGCCAGGAATCATACCCGGACCGGTCACGACAGCGAACTCAGCTGCGCAGCGTCATCGTGAACCCGCCGCAGCGCTCCTCGCCGGGCTCCAGGACGAAGACGCCGGTGCCCGGGACGCCCGCGGCGTGCAGCGAGAACCCGTTGTTCACGTTGGTCACCGGCTCCACCGCGAAGTACGGCCGCTTGCGGGGCGCGTACAGGACCAGGTGCGCGTAGACGGGGTCGGCGTGCAGGTCGACGCTCACGCCGAGGTCCTGGTAGCTGATCCGCACGGGCGCGCCGGGCTCCCACGCGGTGAGCACGTCGTCGACGAACGTCGAGGTCAGCGGGCGGGCCACCCGGAAGTCGGCGCGCTGCGGCAGGGCGCCGGCGGGGCCGGACGCGAGGGCGTTGACCAGCGAGTACCCCTGATGCGCGGGGACCTCGAGCACGGGCTGCCCCGGAGTCGGGGGCGCCGAGGTGCCCACCGGCGACAGCGTGCGCTGGAAGTACGGGTGGTGCCCGAACCCGGCGGGGAACGGCTCGCGGTCGACGTTGCGCACCGACGTCCCGACGACGAGCTTGTCGCCGGCCAGCGCGTAGGTGATCTGCGCGCGGAACTGCCACGGGAAGTTCACGCCGACCAGGCCGGTGGTGTCGAGCTCGAGGACCACGCGCGTCTCGGTGCGGTCGGTCGCCGTCCAGGCGGAGTGCCGGGCGGCGCCGTGGATGGCCGTGCCGTCAGCCCCGTTGCGCTGGAGCTGCCAGGTGCGGTCGCCGAACGGCAGCACGCCGTCCCGGATGCGGTTGGACCACGGGACCATCGGGAAGCTGGAGCACTTCTCGGGCTCGCCCAGCACCGTCCGCCGGGTCGGGCGCAGCAGGTCGCGCCAGACCCCGTCCGAGGTGCGGATCCGCCCGCCGGCGAGGGACGCACCCGTCGCCGGCAGCACGTCGAGCTCCCAGGTCCCGTTGCGGAGGGTGACCATCCGCTCCGCGACGACGGACGGAAGCGCTTCGATCTCCTGGACAGCCGTCATCACAGCATCCCGTCAGCGCCCCGCGGGGTCAGACGGTGACCTCGACGCGGACGACCGAGCCTTCGGCGGCGTACGGGACGAGGTTGCCCTCGACCGGGGTGCCGTCGACCGTCAGGGTGCCGCGAGCACCCTCGACGCCGGAGTTGGTCACGTGGATCTCGTACGTGGCGCCGCGGGCGACGCGCGTCACGGTGAACGAGGGGACGTCCGGGCCGATTTGCGGGTCGACGACGAGGCCGTCGTAGTCCGGACGCACGCCGAGCAGGTACTGGGACACCGCGACGAAGTTCCACGCCGCCGTGCCGGTCAGCCAGGAGTTCTTGGCCTCGCCGGCGCGCGACGCCTGCTTGCCCGCGATCATCTGCGCGTACACGTACGGCTCGAGCTTGTGGACGTCGGAGATGTCCTCGCGGTACGCCGGGGTGATCCGCTTGTAGTAGTCGAACGCCTTGGCGCCGCGGCCCACCACGGTCTCGCCGATGATCACCCAGGGGTTGTTGTGGCAGAAGATGCCACCGTTCTCCTTGTACCCGGGCGGGTAGGTGGAGACCTCGCCGAGCTCGATCTGGTACGTCGTGTACGCGGGGTACTGGAGCACCAGGCCGTGCGGGGTGCCCAGCATCTCGCCGACGGAGTCGAGGGCCTTGATGGCCGGGGAGTCGGTCGATGTGCCGTCGACGCCGATGCCCGCCATCACGGCGAAGCCCTGCGGCTCGATCCAGATCTTGCCCTCGGGCTTGGCGTCGGTGCCCACGGGGTTTCCGTAGAAGTCGTACGCGCGCAGGAACCACTCGCCGTCCCAGCCGTGCTCGAGCACGGCCTCGCGGACCTCGTCGACCACCTTGCGGGCCTGCGACGCGACCTCGGGGAGGCCGCGGCGCGACGCCAGCTCGGCGAACTCGGCGCCGTAGAGGACGAACTGCGCGGCGATGAACACCGACTCGGCGTGGCCGCCGGCCTGGTTCTCCGTCGTCTGGAACGACTCGCCGGGGGTCGTCGAGAAGCAGTTGAGGTTGAGGCAGTCGTTCCAGTCCGCGCGGCCGATGAGCGGCAGGCCGTGCGGGCCGCGGTTGTCGACCGTGAACTGGAACGAGCGGACCAGGTGCTCGAACAGCGGCACCTCGGAGCCGGGCGCGTTGTCGAACGGCACGGGCTCGTCGAGGATCCCGACGTCGCCGGTCTCCTTGATGTACGCGGCCACGCCGGCGATGAGCCACAGCGGGTCGTCGTTGAAGCCAGAGCCGATGTCGTTGTTCCCGCGCTTCGTCAGCGGCTGGTACTGGTGGTACGCCGAGCCGTCCTCGAACTGCGTCGACGCGATGTCGATGATGCGCTCGCGGGCACGCTCGGGGATGAGGTGCACGAAGCCCAGCAGGTCCTGGTTGGAGTCGCGGAAGCCCATCCCGCGGCCGATGCCGGTCTCGAAGAACGACGCCGAGCGCGACATGTTGAACGTGACCATGCACTGGTACTGGTTCCAGATGTTGACCATCCGGTCCAGCTTCTCGTCGTCGGACTTCACCGAGTACGTGGACAGCAGGCCGGTCCAGTGCGCGCGGAGCTGCTCGAAGGCGGCGTCGGTCTGCTCGGTCGTCGCGAAGCGGCCCAGCAGCGCGTGCGCGGGCTCCTTGTTGATGACCTGGTGGGCGTCGTCGGCCCACTTCTGCTCGTCGGGGTTCTCGATGTAGCCGAGCACGTAGGTCAGCGCGCGGGACTCGCCCGGTGCCAGCGTGAGCTCGACCGAGTGCGAGCCGATCGGGTACCAGCCGGACGCCACGGAGTCGGTGGACTTCCCGCTGCGGGGGACCGCTGCCTCACCGAGGCCGTTGTAGGCGCCGACGAACGTGTCGCGGTCGGTGTCGAAGCCGGCCGCGTGCGTGTTCACGCCGTACACGGCGTAGTGGTCGCGGCGCTCGCGGTACTCGGTCTTGTGGAACACCGCGGACCCGTACGGCCCGTCCTGCTCGACCTCGACCTCGCCGATCGACAGGTTCCGCTGGTAGTTGGTCTGGTCGTCCTGCGCGTTCCAGAGGCAGAACTCGACGAACGAGAAGAGGGAGATCGACTTCTCGGCGTCGGACGTGTTGGTGACCGTGACCTTCTGGATCTCGGCGGTCTCGCCGATGGGCACGAAGAACAGGGTCTCGACGGAGATGCCGCGGCGCTCACCCGTGATGCGCGTGTAGCCGAGGCCGTGGCGCGTCTCGAAGTGGTCCAGGTCCGCCTTGACCGGCAGCCACGACGGGGTCCACACGTCGCCGCCGTCGTTCACGTAGAAGTACCGGCCGCCCGCGTCCGCGGGGATGTTGTTGTAGCGGTACCGCGTCAGGCGGCGCATCTTGGCGTCGCGGTAGAACGAGTACCCGCCGGACTGGTGCGAGATGAGCGAGAAGAACTGCTCGGAGCCCAGGTAGTTGATCCACGGATAGGGCGTGTGAGGCGTCTCGATGACGTACTCGCGTGCCTCGTCGTCAAAATGGCCGTACCGCATGGACTTGCCCCTCGAGTGCTCGGCAGTGGCGCCTGCGGCTCCCCGACCTCCCCCCGCACCAGTGCGGGTGGTGCGTCGTGCTTCCGGCGCGATATCAGTGTGCGAGAGCGCTCCCACGCAACTCCCGGACAGGAGCATAGCCGCCCGGATCGCATGGGGGAACGGGCCAGGGGGTCAACGAGGGGGAAATCCTGGTCGGAGCGGCCGCGATCCCGCTCCGGTCCACCGACCGGACCTGCCCGGACCGCGCGGCCAACCGGACTACCGTGGCCCCGTGCTGCTCTCCGACCGCGACATCAAGGCCGAGCTCGAGTCGGGCCGCGTGGCCCTCGACCCCTACGAGCCGGCCATGCTCCAGCCGTCGAGCATCGACGTGCGCCTCGACCGGTACTTCCGGCTGTTCGACAACCACAAGTACCCGTTCATCGACCCCGCGGCCGACCAGCCGGAGCTCACGCGGCTGGTCGAGGTCGGCGCCGGCGAGTCGTTCGTCCTGCACCCCGGCGAGTTCGTCCTCGGCTCGACGTACGAGGCGGTGACCCTGCCCGACGACATCGCCGCGCGGCTCGAGGGGAAGTCGTCGCTGGGCCGGCTCGGCCTGCTCACGCACTCGACCGCGGGGTTCATCGACCCCGGGTTCTCCGGGCACGTGACCCTGGAGCTGTCGAACGTGGCCACGCTGCCGATCCTGCTGTGGCCCGGCATGAAGATCGGCCAGATGTGCTTCTTCCGGCTGTCGTCGCCGTCCGAGCACCCCTACGGGTCCTCGGAGTACGGCTCGCGGTACCAGGGGCAGCGCGGGCCGACGGCGTCGCGGTCCTGGCAGAACTTCCACCGGACGGACGTCTGAGCGATGGCGAGCCTGCCGCGCATCCAGGCCGGCGACCCCGCGCTGCGCAGCCGGCACCTGCTGGGGCTGCCGGAGGACGTGGGCGCCGACGAGGTCGAGGTGCTGGCGATCAGCCGGTTCGCGCAGGCGCGCTGGGAGGACTCGGACGTGGTCCCGCAGCCGCGCGGGATCATGGGCCCGATGACCGCGGCGCTCGGCATCCGCGCCGTGGGATCGTCGACCACCCCCGCCCGCACGCTGCGGCTGGCCCGGCTGTCCTCGCTCACCGGGCCCTACCGCGTCGAGGCCGAGGACGCCGTGAGCCTGGGCCTGCCGACCACCTCGACGCTGGCGTACGTGCTGGTGGCCCCGCGGGAGCGCGGCGAGAAGCCGTACCCGGGCGGTGACCGCGACGGGCTCAAGCGCGCGTTCCCCGAGGGCATGCCGATCCGCGAGGAGGAGCGCGTCCTCCAGTGGCTCGTGGCCGCGGCGCGACGCCTGGGCGGCTCCGTGCGGATCGGGGAGCACGGCACCGTGCTCACGCCGGACGTGGACAGCGCGATCGACCTGACCGTGCTCTCCGACGCCTGGCTGGAGCCCGCGGAGGCGCTCGCCGTGGTCCAGTCGGTGCAGGCCAGGGCGCGGCTCAGCGAGGCGACCGGCACGTGGACCGGGCCGCAGCGGGGCGCCGGGCGCGACGCGGCCGGGCGGCCGGGGTGGGTGGCCGAGGCCGGCGGTCGCGGGCTGTCCGCGGCGCTGGACCGGTACGGGGTCGACGACGAGGCAGAGCGCCAGCGCCTGATGGACGAGGCGTCGGCGTTCGACGAGCTGATGATCGCGGTGCCGCCCGTGCCCGAGGCGTACGGCGTGCTCGTGGACCTGGGGCACGACGGGATGCTCTCGGTCGAGGCCGGCGTCGAGACGACCCTGCCGCCCCTGATGCGCGACCTGGCGTGGACCCAGGACGGCGTCGTGGCCTACCGCGTGCACTGGGAGCCCCAGTTCATCGAGGAGCTCGAGGCCGAGCGGCCGTCGTTCGAGCACCGCGTGGCCCGGTCCCGCGCCGCTCCGCTGGTGCAGGCCGTCGCCCGCGCGGTCCACGGGGCGATCGGCGGGGAGATCGCCGACGAGGCCGACTTCCTGGTCGACCCCGAGGACGTCTGACCGTGGCTGCCCCGTGACCGGCACCGTGGTCCTGATCACCGGGATCATGGCCGCCGGGAAGTCGACCGTGGCGCAGCTGCTGGCCGAGCGGCTGCCACGGTCCGTGCACGTGCGGGGCGACGTGTTCCGGCGGATGGTCGTCTCGGGACGAGCCGAGGTAGGGACCGACCTGTCGGCGGAGTCGCTCGCGCAGCTGCGGCTGCGCTACCGGTTGGCCGCGATGGTGGCCGACGAGTATGCCGACGCCGGGTTCACCGCGGTCGTCCAGGACATCGCGCTCGGGGACGACCTGCCCTCGTGGGTGGCGATGTTCCGGAACCCGCCGTGGGTGGTCGTGCTGGCGCCGTCCGCATCGACGGTGGCGGCGCGCGAGGCGGGGCGGGGCAAGACCGGCTACGGGGCGTGGACCGTCGAGCAGCTCGACGCCGGACTGCGCGACGGGACGCCGCGGACAGGGCTGTGGCTGGACACGTCCGAGCAGACGCCGGACGAGACCGTCGACGCGATCCTGGCGGGGCTGCCGCTGTGAGCGCGCGGACGAGCGCGGGGATCCTGCTGTTCCGGCGCACCGCCGGGCTCGAGGTGCTGCTGGGGCACATGGGCGGGCCGTTCTGGGCGCGCAAGGACGAGGGCGCGTGGACGATCCCCAAGGGGGAGCCGTCGCCGGGCGAGGACCCGTTCCAGACCGCGTTGCGGGAGTTCGCGGAGGAGCTCGGGGTGGCCGCGCCGTCGTCAGAACCCCTTCCCCTCGGGGACGTGAAGCAGAGCGGCGGCAAGGTGGTGACCGCGTGGGCGCTCGAGGGGGATCTGGACGCGTCCGAGATCGCCAGCAACCTGGTGGAGGTCGCCTGGCCGCCGCGGTCGGGCAAGACGCTCCTGGTCCCCGAGCTGGACCGGGCGGGATGGTTCGCGCCGGACGACGCTCGTCGGCTCGTGGTGAAGGCGCAGGCGGCGTTCGTCGACCGGCTGGAGGAGGCCCTCGGCTCGTAGGGGCCGTCAGGTCAGGTGGTCGAAGTCGCCGTTCACCCAGCCGATGTGGCGGTCCGCGGAGCGGCGGACGACCGCCTTGGCGTCGGACGCGATGACGTTCGCGAAGTTGCCGTAGAGGCGGTCGAACTCCAGGCGGTCGAGGTGGTCGGCGACCCGGCGAGTGACGGCGCCGGACAGCGGCAGGTGGTTCGGGTAGCTGCGCATGAACGCGACCGACTTGCGGTCCGGGTTGGCGAAGACCGTGTCGCCGCTGAGCACGACGCCCAGGCCCGCCGCGCCGGCCGCCCAGTGCGCGATCGCGCTGCCGGGGAAGTGGCCGCCGGGCTGCGACAGGGTGACGCCGGGCAGGACCTCGAGCTCGCCGGACCACGTCTGGATCACGTGGTCCGGCCGGTTGAGCCAGCGGGCGTCGGTCTCGGCGACGAGCACCGGTGCGTGGCCCAGCGCGCGGCTCCACTCCACCTGGATGCCGTACATGTGCGGGTGGCTGGCGACGATCGCGCGGACCGGGCCGAGCGCGAGGATCGCGTGGACGACCTCGTCGTCGAAGAAGCCGATCGGGTCCCACAGCAGGCTGCCGTCGGGGGTGACCAGCAGCTTCGACTGCTGGCCGATGCCGGCGGCCGGGGTGCTGGTGATCGCGTAGAGGTCGAGCTCGAGCTCCTCGAGGTGCGCGCGGTAGCCCTCCGCGCGGAGGTCCTCCAGGGTGGTCCAGCGCTGGCCGGTGGCCGGCACCCACTGGCGCTCGTCGGCGCAGATGGCGCACACGTCGTCCTGCTCGGCGCTCTCCACGGCGCACGTGCCGCAGATCCAGAAGGTCACGCTCGTCACGCTAGCCGCAGGTAGAGGTCCCGCAGAAGGGCGATCTCGGCGCCGTGGTGGACGACCTCCTGGTTCATCCACCAGACGACGTCGAGGAAGACGTCCTCGGCGTCGGAGCCGTTCGGGTACGTGCTGTAGCCGACCGTGTCGAGAGCGGCGTCGTCGGCCCCCAGGAGCGTCGCGCGCCAGGCCGCGAGGGCCGCGGTCAGGTGGTCGATCGCTCCCGCGGCGGTGCCCTGCGGCTCGTCGCCCTGCTCCGTGTGGGTGTGGGTGCCGTCGGTGTGGTCCGCCCGCCCGGCCAGCGTCTTGGTCACGTGGTTGATCCGCCAGCCGATGGAGGTGACCGGCGGCGGCCAGGGGTGCGGGCGGCCGCCGTCGTGACCCCACTCGCCCGACCCGACCAGCCGCGTCGCGCCCAGACCCCCTGGTCCGTCCGCCTGGCGGCGGATCGTCCACGCGCCCGGCACTGGCTCCCACAGGAGCTCGGCGTCGGTGAGCGGTGGGACCTCGACCTGGAGGCCGTCGCCGCTGTCGACTGTCGGTCCGGTCAGTCGGTGCACCAGGCGCTCGCTCGCGAAGTCGTACTCGGCGAGCAGGGGCGCGAGGCGAGGAGGGACGCTCATGCGCCGACCGTGCACCGTCGGCACGACGACCGCAACAGGTTTCAGGAGAGGCCGAGCGCCTGGAGGGTCGCGGGGGTGAGCTCGACGGGGTTGTCGGGTGTGGCGACGGCACGGCCGTCCTCGACCGGGTAGAAGGCCTGGGAGATGTTCACCGGCGTCGGCAGCGCATCATCGGCGGGGTCGGAGAGCAGGAGCACGTACTCGTCGCCGACCTCCAGGCCCAGCTGCACGGCGTCGTCGCACCGGGTGTAGGCGATCTCCAGGGCCGACCCCGGGGTCGCGTCGCCCGTCGCGGTCGCCACGACGTCGACCATCGCGACCGTGCGCGGGTAGCCCTCGGTGTCGTCGTCCTCCAGCGCGGTGAACGTGCCCCGCACGATGAGGTCGGCGCTGTCCTCGAGCTCCGCGGTCGTGCCGTAGGAGGGGTAGTCGGCCTGGCACGACGCCCCGGACGCGCCGGGCACGCACGAGGTGACACCGAGGACGAGGATCGCCGCGACGAGCAGGGCGGCGGCGCGCGTCACGCGGGCTTCACCACGCACCACTCGTTGCCCTCCGGGTCGAGCAGCACCTGGAACGAGCCGGCGGTGTCGTCGTGGACCTCACCGAACCTCGTCGCGCCCAGTGCCTCGGCCTGCTCGGTGGCCGCCGCGATGTCGGCGACCTCGACGTCGAGGTGCAGGCGGTTCTTCACCACCTTGCCCTCGGGCACCCGCTGGAACGCGAGGCGCGTCCAGCCGGGCGGGTCGACGTAGTGCCAGTCGTCGTCGCGCGCCCGTGGGGTGCCGCCGAGCACGTCGGCCCAGAAGCGCGCGAGCGCCCCCGGGTCCGCGCAGTCGACGACCACCTCGTCGATCCGTCCGATCATGCGGCGACGGTAGCGGGCTCCGCGCCCTCCGTGCTGGCGAACTGGGTCCGGTACAGCTCCGCGTACACACCGCCGCGGGCCAGCAGCTCGGTGTGCGTGCCCTGGTCGATGACTCGGCCGTGGTCGAGGACCACGATGGCGTCGGCCTGCCGGATGGTGGACAGGCGGTGGGCGATGACGATGCTCGTGCGGCCGGACAGGGCCTCGTCGAGCGCCGCCTGCACGGCAGCCTCCGAGCCGGAGTCGAGGTGCGCGGTGGCCTCGTCGAGGATGACGACGTCGGGCGCCTTGAGCAGCATGCGCGCGATCGCGAGCCGCTGGCGCTCCCCACCGGAGAGGCGGTAGCCGCGGTCGCCGACCACCGTGTGGATGCCGTCGGGCAGGGTCGCGACGAGCTGCGCGATGTGGGCCTGCTCCAGCGCGCGCTCGATGTCGGCGTCCGTGGCCTCCGGGCGGGCGTAGCGCAGGTTCTCCGCGATGGTGTCGTGGAACAGGTGCGCCTCCTGGCTGACCACGCCGACGGTCGCGCGCAGGGACTCGTGCGTCACGTCGCGCAGGTCGGCGCCGGCGATTCGCACCGCGCCGCGCGTCGGGTCGTACATGCGGGTGACCAGCTGGGAGATCGTCGTCTTGCCGGCACCGGAGTGGCCGACCAGCGCGACCATGTGGCCCGCGGGAACGGTGAAGCTGACGTCGCGCAGGGTGTCCTCGATCGGCTCGTTGCGCAGGGTCGCGACGGACTCCAGGGAGGCCAGTGACACCTCGTCGGCCCCCGGGTAGCGGAAGCCGACCGCGTCGAGCTCGACGGTCGCGCCGTGCGTGGCCTTCTCGACGCGCAGGTCGATCGCGTCGGGCTTCTCGGTCACCGTCGGCTCCAGGTCGAGCACCTCGAGCACCCGCTCGAAGCTGACCAGCGCGGTCATGACGTCCACCTGGACGTTCGACATCGCCGTGAGGGGCCCGTAGAGACGGGCGAGGTAGGCCGTCAGCGCGACGACGACGCCGACGGTCAGCTCGCCACGGATCGCCATCACGCCGCCGAGGCCGTAGACGATGGCGACCGCGACCGATGCGAGCGTGGTCAGGCCGACCCGGAACCAGGTGGAGTACAGGGCTCGGGTGACGCCGATGTCCCGGACGCGGCCGACCTGGGCGGCGTAGTTGGTCGACTCCCGCTCCGGGTCGCCGAAGATCTTCACCAGGTGGGCGCCCGCGACGTTGAACCGCTCGTTCATGATCTGGGCGGCGTCGGCGTTGAGGGCGTAGCTCTCCCGGGTGATCGCCGCGATCTTCTTGCCGAACCAGCGGGCGGGCAGGACGAACGCGGGGAGCAGGACGAGGCTGAGCAGGGTGAGCTGCCAGGACATGCTGAGCATGGCGGCGAGCACGAAGACGATGGTCAGCGAGTTGCTCACCACGTTCTGGAGCGTGGACGTGAACGCCTGCTGCGCACCCAGCACGTCGCCGTTGAGCCGTTGCACCAGCGCGCCCGTCTTGGCGCGGCTGAAGAACGCGAGCGGCATCCGCTGCACGTGGTCGAAGACCTCGGTGCGCAGGTCGAGGATCAGGCCCTCGCCCACCTGCGACGACACCCAGCGGTCGGCGACCGACAGGCCGGCGCTGACGATCGCCAGGACGGCGACGATCGCCGCGATGACGAGGACCACCCGGGTGTTGCCGGCGGTGATGCCGTCGTCGATGAGGTGCTTGAACAGCAAGGGGGTGACCGCGCCGGCCGCCGCCTCGAGGGCGATGAGGCCGACGAAGACCGCGAGCTTGGCCTTGTAGGGGCGCGCGAACTGGAGGATCCGCCGCAGGGTGTCGCGGGTCAGCTTGTGGTCCGCCACGGTGCGGTCCTTGGCGAAGCTGCGCATGTTGGGGCTTCCGGTCGTCATGGACACGGGCCCACCTCCTTGGTTCTGGTGCGTCCCTGGGGGAACCGGCCGGGGTGGTGGCTGATTCCGGGGACTCGTGATGCCGATGCTGAGGTTAACTCACTATGTGCTTGGATCACAACTTGGGATAGTCTCTGCCCGTGAACGAGTCCGGTGAGCTGCTCGAGCTCCTGCATGGCGTGCTCCGTGGCGTGCGGCGCGATGCCGCTGCCCAGCTCGAGGTGCAGGGCACGACGCCCGGACAGCTGCGGATGCTGCGCACGCTGGAGCGGTGCGACGGGCCGTGCCGGCTGGGCGAGCTGGCAGCGTCGCTCGACGTGGCACCGCGGTCCGTGACGTCGAAGGTCGATGCCGCCGAGGCCGACGGGCTGGTCCGACGACTGCCCGACCCGACCGACCGGCGCGCGACCCTGCTGGAGCTGACGCCTGCCGGGCGTTCCTTGTTGACGGCGATCTCCGCGCAGCGGCACGAGGGGGCGGCGGAGCGGCTGGGGCGGCTGTCGCCGGACGACCAGGCGGAGCTGCTGCGGTTGCTGCGGGTGGTGGGCGACTAGGGGCTGTGGGCGGCTCGGCGCAGGGGTCTGTGGATATGTTTCCGCAGGTCAGGAGTTGTTTCTCCTGTTCGAATCGCCTACAGTCGTACGTATGTTCGAAGCCGTGCACGAAGGATCGACGAGGGCTGCCGAGCCCCTCGCGCACCTGCGTGCGTCGGCGTCGGCCCTCGTCGAGCGGGTCGCCGAGTGTGCGGACTGGTCGGGCTCCGAGCGGTCGGCGGCGCTGACGTCGCTCGACCTCGTCGCGGCGCAGCTCTCCCGGGCACGCGCGCGGTTGCTCGTGGCGGAGCGCGACGCCGGCACGTCGCAGCGACCGGGGGACCGGTCGTTCGAGGCCGCACGGGCGCGGCTCACCCGCACGGGAACGGCGGAGGCGACCCGCGAGGTCCGGCAGGCCGACGCGCTGGTGTCGATGCCGGCCGTGGCGGACGCGGTCGGCGACGGGCGGGTGCCGCTCGGCCACCTGGACGTCCTGGCGCGGGTCGCCGCGACCGCGTCGCCGGAGGTCGCACAGGTGCTCCGGTCGGCGGACATGCAGGCGACGGTGGTGCAGCTGGCGTCCGCGCAGTCGGCGCCGGACTTCGCGCGCTCCCTCGCGCAGCTGGCCGCGGCGCAGGACCCGCAGGCGCTGGAGGACTCGCACGAGGCCGCCCGGCGCGAGCGGTCGCTGGTGCTCTCGCACCAGGCACGGGGGACGTACCTGAAGGGGTTCCTCGACCGGGTCGCCGGTGAGGCGCTCCAGGCGGCGCTGGACTCCACCGGGCAGGCGCCCGACGAGACGCGGTCTCCCGCGCAGGCGAACGCCGATGCCCTGGTGGCGCTGGCCCGGCGCGCGTGTGCGGGGCTGGAGGCGGGACCGGCAGCGGCCGGCGGTGCGACCGCGCCCGGAGCGGGCAGCAGGCCGCATGTGTCGCTCATCGTGCCCGCGGAGACGTTCGCCGCCTTGCGCGATCACCAGCGCAGCCGCGAGGCAGTGGTCGGCCCCGAAGAACGTGCCGTGATGGTCGACGACCTCGGCTCAGTTGGGTCAACGAGTCCAGCACCTGTGGCGTGGGCACCGGTGGTGCCTGCGACGCTGGAGGACGGGACGCCCGTCGCCATGTCGGAGCTGGCGCAGGCGCTGTGCGACTGCGAGATCGCGCGGATCGTCATGAGCGCGGAAGGAGTGCCGCTGGATCTCGGGCGCACCAAGCGCACCTACGCAGGCGTGCACCGGCGGGCGGTCGTGGCGCGGGACCGGCAGTGCGCCTGGAACGGGTGCCACACGTCGGCGCGCTGGTCGCAGGTGCACCACAGCCGCTGGTGGGACCGGGATCGCGGCTCGACCTCGATCGAGAACGGCGTGCTCCTGTGCGACTACCACCACCACGAGGTGCACCGGCTGGACCTGACGATCGAGCGCCACGCCAGCCGACGAGTCCTGTCCGGCCGGCCGCCCGACGCCGAGCCCCCGTTCGCACCGATGCGCTACACGTTCCGCCGGCGACGCGACGGTCGGACGATCAACGCGCCCGACGTGTCCGGCGGGACTGACGTGCGCTCGATGCGCGACGACGCACGGGGCTCGGCGAGCCGCCAGTGACGGGCAGGGAGAGTGAGGGGTCGCTCCAGCGAACCGTGGGGACGATCGGCCCACCGGGTGCTTCGTCGGCACACCATCATGGGTCCATGCCCACCGCGCCCGACGACGACGAGCTCGAGCTGATCCGCCGGTCCGGCGTCGTGCTGCGGGTCGGGCGGCTGAGCCTGTCGGCGGGGACGGGGTCGTACCGGGTCAAGGCGTCGATGGCCCGGGTGGCCCGGGCGCTGGGCATCGACCGGCACGAGGCCCACGTGACGCTGACGGAGATCACGACGACCTCGCACCGGGGCCCGAGCTTTCGGACCGAGGTCGTCGAGGTGCGCACCATCGGCGTCAACGTCGACCGGCTGACCAGCCTCGAGCACCTCGCCGGTCGGCTGGAGTCGGCCGGGCACGCGACCGTCGAGGCAGTCTCCGCCGAGCTGGACCGCATCGCCGGCAAGCCGCCCCTGTACCCGGTGGTGCTCAACGCGCTATGGGCGGCGATCGCGTGTGCCGCCTTCTCGTTCCTGAACAGCGGAGGGGTCGTCGAGGTGCTCGGGGTGTTCGTCGGGGCGTTCCTCGGCCAGGCCCTGCGGCGCACGATGCTCCACCGCGGGTTCAACCAGTTCGGCGTCACCATGCTCTGCGCGACGGTCGCGTGCCTGGGCTACCTGGGGTTCGTGGGCCTGCTGGACGTGACGGGTGCGACGGGTGCCGGGCACGACGCCGGGTACGTCTCCGCGGTGCTGTTCCTGATCCCCGGGTTCCCGCTGGTCACGGGCTTCCTGGACCTGGCCAAGCTGGACTTCTCGGCGGGGGTCGCGCGGCTGACGTACGCGCTGATGATCCTCACGTCCGCCGCGCTCGCGGTCTGGGCGCTCTCCCTGATCGTGGGGCTCACGCCCGACCCGCCGACCCCCGCCGCCCTGGACCCCGGCCTCCTGATGACTCTCCGCTTCGTCGCCAGCTTCCTGGGCGTCCTCGGCTTCGCGCTCATGTTCAACAGCCCGTGGCGGATTGCGCTCGCCGCGGCCGGCGTCGGCATGGTGGCCAACGTCCTGCGCATCGTGATGGTCGAGGGCGCCGTGCCCCCGCAGGCGGCCGCCGCGGTCGCCGCGCTCGTGGTCGGGCTGCTGACGGCGGTCGTCGCGCCGCGGCTCGACGTCCCCCGGATCACCGTCTACGTCCCGGCGGTGACGATCATGGTGCCGGGCGTGCTGGCGTACCGGGCGGTGTTCCACATCTCCAACGGAGAGACGGTCGAGGCGCTCTCGTTCGGGGTGCAGGCGGCGCTGGTCGTCGCCGCGCTCGCGATCGGGCTGGCGATCGCCCGCATGCTGACCGACCGGACGTGGGCGTTCGAGCGCTGAGGTCTACACCTGCTGCGCGCGCTGCAAACGGGCGTAGCGTCCGTCGGCGGCGAGCAGGTCCTCGTGCGTGCCGACCTCCACCACGCGGGCGCCGTCGAGGACGACGATCCGGTCGGCGGAGCGGATGGTCGAGAGCCGGTGCGCGACGACGAGCGTGGTCCGTCCGCGCATGAGCCGCGCCAGCGCCTCCTTGACGGCGGCCTCCGACTCCGGGTCGAGGGCGGACGTGGCCTCATCGAGCAGCAGGATGCGCGGGTCGCGGACGAGGGCCCTCGCGATCGCGATCCGCTGCCGCTGGCCGCCGGACAGCCGGGCGCCGCGCTCGCCGACCACGGTGTCCCAGCCGTCGGGGAGGGCGTCGACGATCTCGGCCGCGTTCGCGTCGACGAGCGCCTGACGGACGCGCGCGTCGGTGGCCCGCGGCATGCCGTAGGCGACGTTGTCCCGGATGGACCCCTCGAACAGCACCGACTCCTGGGGCACGACGGACACGTGCCGGCGGACGGAGCGCAGGTCGAGGTGGGCGGTGTCGACGCCGTCGAGCAGCAGCCGCCCGCCGGTGGGGCGCAGGAAGCCGAGCGCGAGGTTGAGCACGGTGGACTTGCCGGACCCCGAGGGTCCGACGAACGCGACGGTCTGCCCGGCCTCGATGTCGAGGTCGATGCCGTCGAGCGCATCGGTGTCCGCGTCGGGGTAGCGGAAGTGCACGTGCTCGAGGGTGAGCCGGCCCTCCACGTGGTCGACCCGGCGCTTGCCGGCGTTCTCCTCCAGGTCGGGCTCCTGCATGACCTCCGCGATGGACCGGACCGACTCGAGGCCCTTGGCGCCGATGGGCAGGAGCATCAGCAGGTTGGTCACCGAGCCGGTGATGAGCGCGAAGTAGGAGCTGAGCAGCACCACCTGGCCGGGCGTGATCGAGATGACGCCGGTGATCGAGACCCAGGCGGCCAGTACCAGGCAGAGGACGCCGAGCAGCTGGAGGCTGACCCAGCTCAGTGACGCGAACCGGCCGTTGAGCACGTCGAGCCGGTACCCGGCGGACCGGACACCCTCGGCGCCGACGGCGACGCGCTCCTCGGCGGTGGACTCCAGGCCGTGCGCGCGGGTGATCGGCATCAGCGTGGCCATCTCGCCGACGCGGGCGGAGAAGTGCTCGACCTCGCGGCGGAACGACTCGTTGCGCTCGCGCGACCGCCGCGCCAGCACGAACCGCAGCAGGACTGCGAGCGGGATGGTCAACGCGTAGACGGGCAGGAACTCGGGGACGGCCAGCGCGGTCATCACGATCGCGCCGAGCATCACCATGGTCGCGGACAGCAGGGGGTGGGCGATCTGCTGGAGCATCACCTCGACGTTCTCGACGTCGCGGACCACCTTCGTCTGCACGATCGAGGCGCTGACCCGCGAGTGGAACCCGATCGACAGGCTCTGCAGCCGGGCGGTCAGGCCGTTGCGCAGGTCGGCGCCGATCTGCCGGACCGCGCCCATGAACAGCTTG
This sequence comes from Cellulomonas humilata, assembly GCF_013359775.1. GTDB lineage: Bacteria > Actinomycetota > Actinomycetes > Actinomycetales > Cellulomonadaceae > Cellulomonas > Cellulomonas humilata. The sequence continues at coordinate 412,523 of NZ_JABMCI010000070.1, forward strand.
GTCCACTGCACGTGGTTGGGGTAGTTCTGCAGCAGGGCGGCGACCGCGACCGCCGCCCAGAGCCAGAGCTCGCTCGTCGGACCACCGGAGACGACGACGTCGATGACCTTGCCCGTGATCACGGGCATGAGCCAGAGCGGGACGTCCTTCATGGTGAAGAACGCGACGGCGGACAGGACCCGTCGTCGGTGTGCTCCGAGCAGGCGGACGACGGACCGGACCGGGTGGGCGCCGTCGATGTCGATCACGGCGAGGTGCGGGTGGGGGCCGGCTGTCACGGGTTCCATCGTGACATCCGGGCACGTCCCGTGGATAGCGCCTTCCGAGGTGAGATCGGATCGATTCGACGAGACCGTGCGTGGACGGCGGGTTGACGCCTGCCCGGATTCCACTAGGTTAGGCGAGGCTTACTTAGGACTACCTAAGAACCGTCGCGAGAAGGGGCTCTCCGCGTGCACGAGCTGTTGTCCGCCACGTCCGCCGACCGGTACGTCGAGGCGATGCGCGAGACCGTCGACCGGATCGCCGGCCGCCTGCGCGACACCCCGCAACCGTTCTCGGGCGCGAGCCGCGAGCAGCTCCAGGAGCTCGTGGACTCGGTCGACCTGGATGCGGTCGGCCTCGGGACCGCGACCGCTCTGCGGGAGGCCGACGACCTCGTCGGCGAGCACGCGGTCTGGTTCCACCACCCGGCGTATGCGGCACACCTGAACTGCCCGGTCGCGGTGCCGGCAGTGGTTGCGGAGGCGTTCATCGCGGCCGTGAACCCGTCGCTGGACACCTACGACCAGTCGACGGTCGGGACGCTGATGGAGCGCAAGCTCGTCGACTGGACGTGCGGCCGGATCGGGTTCGCGGCCGGGGACGGGGTGTTCACGTCGGGCGGCACGCAGTCGAACCTGCAGGCGCTGCTGATGGCGCGGGACGCGGCCGGCGCGCAGGGGACGGGGCTGGTCATCCTCGCCACTGCGTCCAGCCACTTCAGCGTCCAGAAGTCCGCGCGCCTGCTCGGGCTGGGCGACGAGGCGGTCCTCCTGGTCCGCACCGACGCGCACGGCCGGATGGACCCGGCGGCGCTGGCGGGTGCGCTGGACACCCTGGCGGCGATCGACCGGGTGCCGATGTGCGTCGTCGCGACCGCCGGCACCACCGACCGCGGACGGATCGACCCGCTGGACGCGATCGCCGACGAGTGCGACCGGGCGGGCGTCTGGTTGCACGTGGACGCCGCGTACGGGTGCGGGCTGCTGGTGTCGCCCACGCGGCGGCACCTGCTGGACGGGATCGAGCGAGCGAGGTCGGTGACGGTCGACTTCCACAAGAGCTTCTTCCAGCCGGTGTCCTCCAGCGCGGTGCTGGTGCGCGAGCCGGCCGACCTGCGGTACGTCACGTGGCACGCGGACTACCTCAACCCGGCCGACGCCGAGGAGCCGAACCAGGTGGACAAGTCGCTGCAGACGACCCGCCGGTTCGACGCGCTCAAGCTGTGGACCACGCTGCGGGCGCTCGGCGCGGACGGCATCGGGTCGATGTTCGACACGGTGCTGGACCTGGCCGCGCGGGTGCACGACGAGCTGGAGCGGGACGTCGACTTCGAGCTGATCGGCCGCACCCAGCTGAGCACGGTCCTGTTCCGGTACCAGCCGGTCGACGTGTCGGACGCGCAGGCGGACCGGCTGGTGCCGCTGGTGCGGCGCGTCCTGTTCGAGTCGGGACGGGCCGTCGTCGCGAAGACCGTGGTGGACGGGCGGCCGTGCCTCAAGCTCACCCTGCTCAACCCCGACACCACGCTGGACGACGTGCGCGGGGTGCTGGAGCTGGTCCGGGGAGCGGCCTCGGCGCTGGTCGAACGCGACGACCTGGTGGGCGCAGCCGAGGTGGGTGCCCGATGAGGGTCCACGACGTCGTCGGCATCGGGATCGGGCCCTTCAACCTGGGGCTCGCCGCGCTCAGCGCGCCGGTCGACGGCCTGGATGCGGTGTTCCTCGACGCCGCCGAGGAGTTCCGCTGGCATCCCGGGATGATGATCGAGGGCGCCACGATCCAGGTCCCGTTCCTCGCGGACCTCGTGTCCATGGCGGACCCGACCTCGCCGTACTCGTTCCTCAACCACCTCAAGGCGACGGGTCGGCTGTACCCGTTCTACATCCGCGAGAGCTTCTACCCGCTGCGCGCGGAGTACGACGCCTACTGCCGGTGGGTGGCCGCGCAGCTGCCGTCGCTGCGGTGGGGTCGGCGCGTCGTCGGGCTGGAGCAGGAGGGCGACCACTACGTCGTCACCACCGACCGCGGCGAGTCGTACCGGGGGCGGCACGTGGTGCTCGGGGTGGGGACGCAGCCGGTGGTGCCGGAGCACGTGCGCGGGCCGGTGGTGCACAGCGCCGGCTACCTGGCTCATCGGGACGCGCTGCGCACCGCGGGGTCCGTCACGGTGGTCGGCAGCGGGCAGTCGGCCGCGGAGATCTACCGGGACCTGCTGGGCACCACGCACCGGCTGGACTGGGTGACGCGGTCGCCGCGGTTCTTCCCGATGGAGTACACGAAGCTCACGCTGGAGCTGACCTCCCCGGAGTACACCGACCACTTCCACGCGCTCCCCGCGGAGCTGCGCAGGCGGCTGGGACGCGAGCAGCGGTCGCTCTACAAGGGGATCAGCGGTGACCTGGTCGACGACATCTACGACACCCTCTACCGCCTGAGCCTCGACGGCCCGGTGCCGACGACGCTGCTCACCGACACCGAGCTGCTCGGCGCCGCGTGGGACGGCGGCGCGTTCACCCTGACCCTGCGGCACGCCCAGCTGGACGAGGTCTACGAGCGCCGGACGGACGCGCTGGTGCTGGCCACCGGGTACACCGCGCAGGTGCCCGACTTCGTGCTCGGCATCCGGCACCTGCTCGACTGGGACGACACCGGGAGGTTCGCGGTCGCGCGGGACTACTCGGTCGACGGCGGGCGCGGGCGGGTGTTCGTGCAGAACGCCGAGGAGCACACCCACGGCCTGACCGCGCCGGACCTGGGGTTCGGGGCGTGGCGGAACTCCTCGATCCTCGCGTCGATCACCGGCCGGGAGGTCTATCCGATCGAGCGGCGGATCGCGTTCCAGCAGTTCGGCGTGCCGGCGGGGGCGGCGGTCCGATGAGCATCGAGATCCTGCCGCTCGACCGGCACCGGTACGCACCCCTCGTGCACGGCTGGCTCACGCATCCCGCGTCGGCGTTCTGGCAGATGGGCGGGCTGTCCCTCGACGACGTCCGCGACTATCTGGCCGGCGTCGCGGCCGACCCCCGGCAGGACGCCTGGATCGGGTTCGTCGACGACGTGCCCACGTTCCTCGTCGAGACCTACGACCCGACGGTCCTGCTGCTCGCCGAGGTGCCCGAGGTTCAGGCCGGCGACCTCGGGATGCACCTGCTGGTCAGCCCGCCGACCGGGGAGCCGGTGCACGGGCTGACGTCGGCCGTCATGGCGGCGACCGTGGCGTTCTGCTTCGGCGAGCTGGGGGCCACGAGGGTGGTCGTCGAGCCGGACGTGCGCAACGCGCGGATCGCGGCGAAGAACGCCGAGGTCGGGTTCCGGGTGCTGCGCGAGATCGAGCTGCCGGGCAAGCGCGCGTCGCTCGCGGTGTGCACGCGGGAGACGTTCGCAGCCGTGGGGAGCCGACGATGACCGAGCTGCTCACCCGACCGATGCTCGCGCCGCACCTCAATCCCGTGGCCATGGGCGTCGCGCACCGGCACCTGGTGACCAAGGCGCTCTCCGAGTTCGCCCACGAGCGGCTGCTCGCGCCCGCCGCGGATCCGGCGGGCTATCGGGTCACGCTGGGGGACGTGGTCTACCGCTTCCGCGCCCGCCGGCTGGCGCTCGAGCACTGGGCGATCGACGAGCAGTCCGTCACGCGCACCGTCGACGGTGTGGATGCCCCGCTCGACGCCCTCGCGCTGGTCCTCGAGCTCCAGCCGCTGCTCCAGATCCCCGACGCGCTGCTCGCCGTGTACCTCGAGGAGCTGTCCTCGACGCTGGCCAGCGCCGCGTTCAAGGCGTACCACGGCGGCCCGTCGTCGATCGACCTGCTGCACGCCGACCTGCCGACCATCGAGCGCGCGATGACCGAGGGACACCCGTCGTTCGTCGCCAACAACGGCCGCATCGGCTTCGGGGTCTCGGAGCATGCGACGTACTCGCCCGAGGCCGGTACCCCGATCCGGCCGCTGTGGCTCGGGGTGCGCAAGGCATCGAGCCACCTGGCGCTCGGGACCGGGCTGGACGAGGACGCGTTCTACCTGGACGAGCTGGGCCCGCGGACCCTGGACCGGTTCGAGGCCGTGCTGCGGGCGGAGGGTGCGGATCCCGCCGACTACCGCTACCTGCCGGTGCACCCGTGGCAGTGGGAGCACCGGGTGGCCGTGACGTTCGCGCCCGACGTGGCCCGCCGCGACCTGGTGCCGCTGGGCCACGGGGACGACGAGTACGTGGCGCAGCAGTCGATCCGGACGCTCTTCAACGTCACACGGCCGGGCCGGCACTACGTGAAGGTCGCGCTCGCGATCCAGAACATGGGGTTCCTGCGGGGGCTGTCGCCGGCGTACATGCGGGACAGCCCGGCGATCAACGACTGGGTGTTCGACCTGGTCGGCGTCGACCCGACGCTCGCGGAGTGCGGGTTCGAGGTGCTGCGCGAGCGGGTGTCGATCGGCTACACCGGCGACGTCTACCACCGGACCCCCGCGTCGAACCCGCACCGCAAGATGCTCGCCGCACTCTGGCGCGAGAGCCCGGTCCCGCTCGTGGGACCGACCGAGCAGCTGGCGACGATGGCCGCGCTGCTGCACCGCGACGCCGACGGCCACGCGTTCGTCACGGCCTGCGTCCGGGCGTCGGGACTGACCCCGCAGGACTGGGTGCGGCGATATCTGCGTGCCTACCTGCGCCCGCTGGTGCACTGTCTGCTGGTGCACGAGCTCGCGTTCATGCCGCACGGGGAGAACCTCATCCTCGTGCTCGACGGGCACGCGCCGGCTCGCGTCTTCATGAAGGACATCGGCGAGGAGGTCGCCGTGCTGGGGGACCGGCCGCTGCCCGAGAGCGTGTCTCGCGTCCGGCATCCTGTCGATGCCGACGAGCAGGCGCTCGCGATCTTCACCGACGTGTTCGACGGGGTGTTCCGGCACCTCGCGGCAGTCCTCGACACGGACGGCGTGCTGCCGCAGGACGCGTTCTGGGCGCTGGTGCGCGAGTGCGTCGACCAGCACGCCGCCGACCACCCCGGCCTGGAGACGGGCGTCGATCTGCGTGCCGAGCGGTTCGCGCACTCGTGCCTCAACCGGCTCCAGCTGCGGAACACCCTCCAGATGGTGGACCTGACCGACCAGTCGTCGTCGCTCATCTACGCCGGCACGCTCGCGAACCCGATCGCATGACCGTCTTCCGTGACGCCCTCGGCGTGCCCCACGTCCGGGCGGCGGACCCGCTGGCGGTGGCCCGCGAGCAGGGCCTGGTGACCGCGCGCGACCGGGCGTGGCAGATCGAGGTGGACCGGTGGCGGGCCGAGGGGCGGCTGGCCGAGCGGATCGGCGCCGACGGCCTCGAGTGGGACCGGTTCGCCCGTCGGGCCCGGCTGGCCGACACCGCGCAGCGGGCCCACGCGGCGCTCGCGGACGAGGACCGGGCATTCGTGGACGCGTACGTGGAGGGCGTGAACGCGGGGCTGGACCCCGACGACCCCTGGCCCACCTGGGTCCCGCTCGGGATCATGCTCGTGAACCACGCGCTGTTCTCGATGTTCCCGCGGCTGCTCTGGAACGAGCACGTGCGCCTGACGCTCGGCGACGACGCGATCGACCTGTTCGACTCCGCCGAGCCGGAGAGCTCCGGCTCCAACGCGTGGGCCTTGCACGGGTCCCGGACGGCCTCCGGGAAGCCGCTGCTCGCGGGCGACCCGCACCGGATGATCGAGCTGCCGGGCGTGTACCAGCAGGTCAGGCTCGCGTGCCCGGAGTTCGACGTGCTCGGGCTGGCGTTCCCCGGGGTGCCGGGGGTGCAGCACTTCGGGCACACGGGGACGGCCGCGTGGGGGATCACCAACGCGATCGCGCACCACGTGGAGGTGTTCCGGGAGCGGCTCTCCGACGACGGTCTGTCCGCGCTCGGCCCGGACGGGTGGGCGCCGGTGAGCCGGACCGTCGAGACCATCCGCGTGCGCGATGGCGCCGACGTCGAGGTGGACGTGGTCGAGACGGACCGCGGGCCGATGGTGCTCGACGGGCTGAGCGTCCGGTTCCCCGCGCGCGTCGCGTCAGACGTCGGCTTCTCCTGCCTGCTGCCCCTGCTGCGCGCGCGGACGGCCGGCGACGTGGTCGAGGCACTCCGCGGCTGGGTCGACCCGGTCAACCGCGTGCTCACGGCCGACGCCGACGGCACGGTGCTCAGCCTCGACGCGGGACTCGTCGTGACCCGGGCGGCCGCCGACCGACGCGTGCCGCACGACGCCTGGTCGGACGCGGCGCGCCCCGCCCCGTGGCACGTGCTGGCGGAAGCGACCCCGGTGACGGAGAGCGCGGTCGACGCCAACGAGAAGCCTGCGGCCGCCACGCGCGACCTCGGTCGCGCGTACGTGGCACCTCACCGTGCACGACGGATCAGGCAGCTGCTCGACGGAGGTGGACCATTCGCGCCGGCCGACATGGCCGTGATCCACGGCGACACCCTGCAGGGCAGCGCCGACGAGCTGCTGCGCTGGGTCAGGCAGGCCGTCGGACTCTCCCCGGCCGCCGCCGCGCTGCGGGATCGGCTGCTCGCGTGGGACCGGCACATGGACGCCGAGAGCACGGACGCGGGGGCGTTCGCCGCCTGGCGCACCGAGGTCGCCCTGCTGCTGACCGCCCACCCCGCACTCGCGCCCCTGCACGCCCCGCACGGTCGCGGGGTGCTGCTCGACCCGTGGCTGGGCGTCGGACCGCGGGTGGCCGACTCGCTCGCGCGGCTGCTGGGAGCGGCGTCGCTGGGGATCGACGGGGACGCCGTGGCGCGCGAGGCGCTGGAGCGTGCAGCGCTGGAGCGCCCCAGCGCGCGGTGGGGCCATCGCCACCGTCTCCAGCCCGTCCCCACCCTGCTGGGCTTCCCCGGCCCGGTGGTCGAGCCGATCCCGCTCTCCGGCGACACCGACTGCGTCCGTTGCACGGCGAGCGTGCCGGGCGTGAGCGACGTGTCGTGGCGCGGCTCGGTCGCGCGGTGGGTGTGGGACCTCGACGACCGCGACCGCAGCCGCTGGGGCGTCCCGTTCGGGGCGTCGGGCGACCCGGCCAGCCCGCACGCCACCGACCAGCTGACCACGTGGGCAGCGGCGCGGACGGTGCAGGTGGTCACCGACTGGGCGCTGCTGCGCGAGGAGCGGGCGTGAGGCGCGGGGAGGTGGTCGACGAGCGGACGGTCGACGGCCTGGGCCGGATCACCACGCGCGTCCTCGACCCGGACGCCGACCTCGACACGATCCACGCGTGGGTCACCGCGCCCGGCACCGAGTTCTGGGGGCTCGGGTCGCTGACGCGCGAGGAGCTGCGGGACACGTACGCGTTCGTCGACGCACTGCCCACCCACCACGCGTTCCTGGTCCACCGCGACGACGAGCCCGTCGCGCTCCTGCAGGCCTACGACCCGGCCGACGACCCGGTGGGCGAGTGCTACGACGTGCAGCCCGGCGACGTCGGGGTCCACCTGCTCCTCGGCGTGGGCGGCCGCCCCGGGTCCACCACCCGGCTGCTCGGCGCGATCGTCGCGTTCCTGCTCGGTCAACCGGGGGCGCGTCGCATCGTGGCCGAGCCCGACGTCCGCAACGACCGCGCGCTCGCGCGCATGACCCGCTCCGGCTTCGTCGCCGGCCCCGTGATCGAGCTGCCGCACAAGCGCGCGCAGCTGGCCTTTCTGACCCTGCCGACACCTTCGGAGACCGCATGAGCAGCATCACCGTCACGCACGCGCCGAGCGGGCTGGTGCACGCGCACGTGGCCCGCACTGAGCGCGTCACCCCGCACATGGTCCGGGTGACCCTGGCCGGCGACGACCTGCGCCGGTTCGAGTACCGCGGGTTCGACCAGTGGTTCCGGCTCGCGGTGCCGGTCGACGACCACGCGCGGTTCGACAACCTGCCCGACCGCTTCGACACCCGGTCCTACCTGCGCTACCTGGTGCTCCCGAAGTCGACCCGGCCGGTGATCCGCAGCTACACCGTGCGCGCGTTCCGGCCGGAGCTGCCCGAGCTCGACATCGACTTCGTCTGCCACGGCACCGCGGGCGTCGCCGGTCCGTGGGCCGAGTCCGTCGAGCCTGGTGCCGAGGTCGCGCTCATCGACCAGGGCTGCGGCTGGGCGCCCGTGCCGGCGGACTGGACGCTGCTGCTGGCCGACGAGTCCGGGCTGCCGGCCGTCGCGGGGATCCTGCGGGACCTCCCTCGGGACACGGTCGGGCACGCGATCGTCGAGCTCATCGACGCCGCCGACGCCCAGGACGTCGACGCCCCCGCGGGGATGACCGTGCACTGGGTCTCCCGCGCCGACGGCGGCACCGCGCTCGGCCGGCTCCGGGAGCTGGACTGGCCCGCGGGCACGCCGTACGCGTTCGCGGTCGGGGAGTCGGCGATCGCCACGGGCGTCCGCCGGCTCCTGGTGAACGAGCGCAGCGTCCCCAAGGCCAACGTCACGTTCTGCGGCTACTGGAAGGCACCCCGGTAGGAGCCGTGGTAGGAGCCGCGTTCGTGTGAAGACTTCGTCGCGCCCAGCGGAACGAGGTCCGCACGCGAGCGATCCGCTACCGCCACTCCCCGTCGCGCATCAGCCAGCGCCCGGCCAGCTCGTCCTCCTCGCGCCAGACCTGGATGCTCCGCGGGGTGAGCCGGAAGTACGGGAAGGCCGCCGCGATCGTGCGCGGGTCGAACCCGGTCTTCGTCGCGAACGCGTCCCCGAGCGCCTCCGGCACGGTCGGCACGACCTCGACCGTCCCCTGCACCAGCACCACGTCACGGGTGAGCCCGATGCCCACCTGCACGGACGGGTTCGCGGCGAGGTTCCGGCCGGTCGCGCCGGACGCGGACGTGGCGAACAGCAGCGTCTCGTCGTGCCACAGGAACGACAGCGGGGTCAGGCGGGGGGCGCCGGTGGCGGTGTCGGTGGTCGCCACCCAGGCGTCGACGTCGTGACCGAGCCGGTAGAGGGCGTCGTTGCGGCGCTGCTCGGTGCTGCGGGGGCCGATCACTCGCGCACCCGGTCCAGGAGCAGCAGGGCGATGTCGGTGACCTCGGGGACGCCCACGGTCTGGTCGGCGGCGGCGACCCCGTCGGAGAGCATCACCGTGCAGAACGGGCAGGCGGTCGCGACGACGGACGCGCCCGTGGCGATGGCCTCCTCGGCCCGGGCAGTGCCGATGCGGGTCCCCAGGGACTCCTCCATCCACACCCGCGCGCCGCCGCCACCGCAGCAGAACGCCTGCTCGCGGTTGCGCGGCATCTCGGCCAGCTGCACGCCGGGGATCGCGCCGAGCAGCTCCCGCGGCGGCGCGTAGACCTGGTTGTGCCGGCCGAGGTAGCAGGGGTCGTGATAGGTGATGGTGCGCTCGTCTGTCGAGGGCAGCAGAGTCAGCCGGCCGTCCGCGACCAGGGTGTTCAGCAGCTCGGTGTGGTGGACCACCTCGTAGCGACCGCCCAGCTGGGGGTACTCGCGGGCGATCGTGTTGAAGCAGTGTGCGCACGTGACCACGATCCGCTGGGCGCCGACCTCGTTGAGCATCTCGACGTTGGCGCTCGCGAGCATCTGGAACAGCAGCTCGTTGCCGGCCCGCCGCGCCGGGTCACCCGTGCAGGACTCGCCGTCACCCAGCACCGCGAAGCTGACCCCGGCCGTGTGCAGCAGCTCCGCGACGGCCTTCGTCGTGCGGATGGCCCGGTCCTCGTACGCGCCGGCGCAGCCGACCCAGAACAGGTACTCGACCTCGGCCGCCGACTCCACGTCGACGCCGACCACCGGCACCTCGAACTCCAGCCCCTTCGCCCAGGCGAGCCGGTTGCGCGCCGGCAGCCCCCACGGGTTGCCCTGCCGCTCCAGCTTGCTGAACGTGCCGCCCAGCTCCTTGGGGAACGCCGACTCCATGAGCACCTGGTAGCGCCGCATGTCGGAGATCGCGTCCACGTGCTCGATGTCCACCGGGCACTGCTGCACGCACGCGCCGCACATGGTGCAGGCCCAGAGGGCGTCGGGGTCGATGACTCCCGTGCCGAGCAGGTCGAGCCCCTGATGAGAAGCGGAGCCCGCCTGCAGGTACGGAGCCGTGGCCGCCGCGTGGTCCCGCAGCGCCAGCGTGACGAGCTTCGGGCTCAACGGCTTGCCCGTCGCCCAGGCCGGGCACTGGTCCTGGCAGCGGCCGCACTCGGTGCAGGTGGAGAAGTCGAGCAGGCCCTTCCACGTGAAGTCCTCGATGGCGCCGACGCCGAGGCGCACGTCGTCGGGCAGCTCGGCCTCGCCGAGCAGGTCCACCGGGAGCGGCTGGAGCGGACCGAGCGCCGGTCCGCCGGTGGCCTCGCGGCGCGCGTACACGTTGACGATCGCCAGGAACCGGTGCCACGCGACGCCCATCGTGGGCTGGAGGCCGACGACGACGAACCACGACATCGACACGGCGATCTTCACGGTCGCGACGACGACGACCGCGTTCTCCAGCGTCGCCGTCGGCACCCCCGTCCACGCCGAGCCGAACCATGCGGTCAGCGGGAAGTGCCACGCGCTCGCCGACCCCAGCGCGTACTCCAGCCCGCGCAGCACGAGCACGGCCAGCACCACGGCCAGCACGGTCGCCTCGACGAAGAACGCCTGCGCCTGGTTCGACCCGAAGAACCGGGAGTCCTTCCGCCGGGCGCCCAGCCGGATCCGCAGCACGGTCAGGGCCACGATGCCCAGCAGAGAGGCCCACGCGATCGCCTCGATCGCCCACTCCAGCGGCGCGAAGTGGCCGATCAGCGGCAGCGCGTACCCGGGATCGACCACCTGCCCGTACCCGGTCAGCAGTGTGAGGAACAGCACGGGGAACGAGACCATCACCACCCAGTGCGCCACCTTCACCACCGGCTTGTGCTGGAACCTGCCGTGCCCCAGCACCTCGCGCGCCAGCGTCGCCAGCCGCGGCCCCACGGGGGTCAACCGCGCGGCGACCGGCCCCCCGACCCGGACGGTCCGCACGATCGCGCCGATCCCGCGCGCGAACACCGCGACCCCGACGACGGTCGCGACGATCACCAGGACCAGGCACACCACCTGCAGCGCATTCACGCCGCCACGCTAGCGGCGCGAGGGCCGTCGACCGTGGGACCGACCGCCGTGGGAAGTGGCATGGGAATCCGGTTGGTAGAGTCTTGACCAAATCTTCAGTGCATCGCGGGGGCGCTAGCCATGGCTTCCGGCGCATGCCCGTACCTGCGCCTCACACCGAGAACTCGACGACCGACCGACCACCCGCCCCTACAGGACGGAGCCGGACGTGCTGCTGCTGCTCGCCGTTCACCTGGCCGCAGCCGTCGTCGCGCCCGCTCTGCTGAACTGGATGGGCCGCAAGGCGTTCTGGGTCCTGGCGCTCGCACCGGCCAGCGCCGCCGTCTGGGCGCTGACGTGGACGTCGCAGGTGCAGGCCGGGAACGGGCCGGTCGAGCAGCTCGAGTGGATCCCTGTGCTCGGGCTCGAGCTCACGTTCCGGCTGGACACGCTGTCGTGGCTGATGACCCTGGTGGTCGGCGGCGTCGGCGCCCTGGTGCTCATCTACTGCGCCGCGTACTTCAAGTCGAGCGCATCCGGGCTCGGGCGGTTCGGTGGCGTGTTCGTCGCGTTCTCGGGCTCGATGCTCGGCCTGGTCGCGGCCGACGACCTGCTGCTGATGTTCGTGTTCTGGGAGCTGACGACGGTGACGTCGTACGTGCTCATCGGGCACTACGCCGAGCGCAAGGCGAGCCGGCGCGCGGCCATGCAGGCCATCGTCATCACCACGGCGGGCGGGCTCGCCATGCTGGTCGGCCTCGTGCTGCTGGGCGAGGCGGCGGGCACCTTCCGGCTGTCCGAGGTGATCGCCGACCCGCCGCAGGGCACCACCACGGTCACCGTCGCGATCGTCTGCCTGCTGGCTGGGGCGGTCACCAAGTCGGCGCTGATCCCGTTCCACTTCTGGCTGCCCGCGGCGATGGCGGCGCCGACCCCGGTCAGCGCCTACCTGCACGCCGCAGCCATGGTGAAGGCCGGTGTCTACCTGGTCGCGCGGTTCGCACCGGCCTACTCGACCACCCCGGTGTGGCAGTGGATCGTCATCTCGCTCGGCTGCGGGACCATGCTGCTCGGCGGGTACCGCGCGCTGCGCCAGCACGACCTCAAGCTCATCCTCGCGTTCGGCACCGTCAGCCAGCTCGGCCTGATCGTGCTTCTGGTGGGGCTGGGCACGCGGGCGACGGCGCTCGCGGGGCTGGCGATGCTCGGCGCACACGCGATGTTCAAGGCCGCGCTGTTCCTGGTCGTCGGTGTGGTCGACGCCGCCACCGGCACCCGTGACCTGCGGCGGCTGTCGGGGGTGGGTCGCGAGCTCAAGCTGACCGCGCTCGCCGGCGCGCTGGCCACGGCCTCGATGATCGGGCTGCCGCCGTTCGCGGGGTACGTGGCCAAGGAGGCAGGGCTCGAGGCGGTCGGGCACCTCGACGCGCCGGTCGGCACGATCGTGCTGGTCGCGGTCGCCGTCGGCTCGGCGCTGACGGTCGCGTACGGGCTGCGCCTGTGGTGGGGAGCCTTCTCGACCAAGCCCGCCGTGGTGCCCGAGGCCGTGGTCGAGTCCGCGGAGTCCACCGCTCCCGGGACGTCGATCCACGAGGCCGCGCACGACGAGGCGGAGCCGGCCCGCATCACCCACCCGTCGCTGCTGCTGGTGTGGCCGGCGATGATCCTCGCGGTCCTCGGCCTGGCCGTCGCCCTGCTGCCGCAGCTGGGCGAGCACCTGCTGGAGCCGTACGCCGCCACCTACCCGGAGGGCGAGCCCGGGCACCTGGTGCTCTGGGCGGGACTCACGCCGACGTTCGTGCTCACGCTCGCGATCCTGCTGGCCGGCGCCCTGCTGTTCCTGGTCCGGGACCGCGTGGAGCGGTGGCAGACCGCGGCGTACCACGGCCCCGAGGCCGACCGGGTGTACCGGCGGTTCATGCGGCGCCTGGACGACGTGGCGGCCGACGTCACCGCGGTCACCCAGCGCGGCTCGCTGCCGCTGTACCTCGGCCTGATCCTCATCGTGTTCGTCGTGGCGGTGGGCGGCACGGCCCTGGGCAGCACGGTGTTCCCGACGCAGTTCACGTTCTGGGACAACCCCGCACAGCTGGTGTTCGCGGCCGGCACCATCGTCTCCGCCCTGCTGGTCACCCGCGCACGGCGGCGGCTCAAGGCGGTGATCCTGCTGGGCATCGGCGGCTACTCGATGGCCGGTCTGTACCTGCTGCACGGCGCCCCGGACCTGGCCCTCACGCAGGTGCTCGTCGAGACCGTGACCCTGGTCGTGTTCGTGCTCGTCCTGCGCCGGCTCCCCCCGTACTTCTCCGACCGACCGCTCGCCGCCAGCCGGTGGGTGCGGCTGGGCCTCGGCGTCGCGGTGGGGCTGACCGTGGCGGGGATCGCGCTCGTCGCGCCCAGCGCCCGGATCCACCTGCCGGTGTCCACGGACTTCGCGCAGGAGGCGGTGACCTTCGGCGGGGGCAAGAACATCGTCAACGTCACGCTGGTCGACATCCGCGCCTGGGACACGATGGGCGAGATCTCGGTGCTCCTGGTGGCCGCGACCGGTGTCGCGTCGCTCGTCTTCCTCTCCCGCCGCGGCGGCGCCATCTACCGGGCCGACGAGGCCCGCGTGGACCGGGCGGTCTGGGGCGGGACGGCCGATCCCATGGCCGCGCTGCGCCGGCCCGGGGGCGACTCCGCCGCGGTCGACGCCGGCGGGATGGTGGCCGACCGCGACGAGTCCGCGGTGCCGTCGAGCGCGTCCCGCGGCCGCGAGTGGCTCCAGGCCGGCCGGACGCTGGCGCCGCAGCGGCGGTCGGTGATCTTCGAGGTCGTCGTCCGCCTGCTCTTCCACACGATGATCGTCTACTCCGTGTACCTGCTGTTCAGCGGCCACAACGCCCCGGGCGGCGGGTTCGCGGCGGGGCTGGTCACGGGCATCGCGCTCATCGTGCGGTACCTGGCGGGCGGTCGGTACGAGCTGGGCGAGGCGGCACCGGTGCAGCCGGGCCTCCTGCTCGGGCTCGGGCTGTTCCTGTCGGCAGGCGTCGGGCTGCTCGCGCTGCTGGCCGGGGGCGAGGTGCTCCAGTCGTGGATCTTCGACATCCACCTGCCCGTGATCGGCGACCTGCACCTGGTCACGTCGCTCTTCTTCGACATCGGGGTGTACCTGGTGGTCGTCGGCCTGGTGCTCGACATCCTGCGCAGCCTCGGTGCGGAGATCGACCGGCGCGCGGAGACGGGCGAGGACCCGGTCGGGGGCGACGCGGCGGGCGGCGACGTCGACGGCGACGTGCCTGCCCAGGTGGCCGCCGGTGCCAAGCCCGCCGGCTGGGACGGGGGCGTGCCGTGATCGACATGAGCCCGAACATCGTCCTCGTCGTCACCATCGGCGTGCTCTTCGCCGCGGGCGTCTACCTGCTGCTGGAGCGGAGCCTGTCGCGCGTGCTCATCGGCGTCATCCTCATCGGCAACGGCGCCAACCTGCTGTTCCTGGTGGCGGGCGGCGCGGCCGGGCGCCCCCCGATCGTGGGCGCGACGCCCGAGGGGCAGATGAGCGACCCGCTGCCGCAGGCGATGGTGCTCACGGCCATCGTCATCACGCTCGGCATGACCGCGTTCCTGCTGGCCATGGCCTATCGCTCGTGGCAGCTGCACCGGCACGACGAGGTGCAGGACGACGTCGAGGACCGCAACATCGCCCGCCTGGCCGCCGCGAACGAGCGCGCGACCACGGACGCGGACACGGAGGTCGCCGCGGAGACGCTCGACGAGGAGGCCGCCGAGGCGCGCGACGAGACCGACGAGGGCGCACCCGCCCGCGTGCTGGAGGGGGAGCGATGAGCGACCTCTCCTGGATCGTCCCGCTGCCCGTCGTCATCCCGCTGTCCGCGGCCGGGCTCGCGCTCGCGCTCTACCGCCGGCCGAACGTGCAGCGGCTCGTGTCCGTGACGGCGCTGAGCCTCGTGCTCGCGGTCAGCGTGACGCTCCTCGTCCTCGCCGACGACGGCCCCCTGGTGGTCGACGTCGGCGGGTGGGCCGCTCCCGTGGGCATCGACCTGGTGGCCGACCGGCTGTCCGCGCTCATGCTCACCATCTCCAGCGCAGTCACCCTCTGCGTGCTCCTGTACTCCCTCGCACAGGGTGGCGAGGACGACGAGGAGTCCGCGCCCGTCTCCATCTACCACCCGACGTACCTGGTGCTGACGGCAGGCGTCGCCAACGCGTTCCTGTCCGGCGACCTGTTCAACCTCTACGTCGGCTTCGAGATCCTGCTGGCGGCCAGCTACGTGCTCATCACGCTCGGCGGCACCGGCGAGCGCATCCGGGCGGGGACCATCTACATCGTCGTCGCGCTGCTGAGCTCGGTGCTGTTCCTCGTGGCGATCGCGATGATCTACGCCGCCACCGGCACGGTGAACCTGGCGCAGCTGGCGCTCCGGCTGCCCGAGATCGACCCCGGGGTCCGGCTCGTGCTCCAGGTGCTGCTCCTGCTGGCGTTCGCCATCAAGGCGGCGATCTTCCCGCTGTCCGCGTGGCTGCCCGACTCCTACCCGACCGCCCCCGCACCGGTCACGGCGGTGTTCGCGGGCCTGCTGACCAAGGTCGGCGTGTACGCGATCATCCGCGCGCAGACCCTGCTGTTCCCCGACGGCCGGCTGGACGACGCCCTGCTGTGGGCCGCGCTGGCGACGATGGTGATCGGGATCCTCGGCGCGGTCGCGCAGGACGACATCAAGCGACTCCTGTCGTTCACGCTGGTCAGCCACATCGGCTTCATGGTGTTCGGCATCGCGCTGGCCACCGACCTGGGGTACACCGCCGCCATCTACTACGTCGCGCACCACATCACCGTGCAGACCGCGCTGTTCCTGGTGGTGGGCCTGGTGGAACGCGCGGGCGGGTCCACGTCCCTGACCAAGCTGGGCGGACTGGCCAAGCTGACACCGGTGCTGGCGATCCTGTTCTTCGTGCCCGCCATGAACCTGGCCGGCATCCCGCCGCTGTCCGGGTTCCTGGGCAAGGTGGGTCTGCTCGAGGCCGGTGTACAAGTGGGTACTCCGCTGGCGTACGTCCTCGTGGTCGGCAGCGTGGTGACCTCCCTGCTCACGCTCTACGCGCTGGTGAAGGCGTGGAACAAGGCGTTCTGGCAGACGCCCTCGGAGCCGCGCCCGCCGGTCCGGCTGCCGTTCGGCATGGTGGCGCCCACGGCGGCGCTCGTCGCGGTCGGGCTGCTTCTCACGGTCGCGGCCGGACCGTTGTACGCCTACACCGAGCGTGCCGCGGTGGACCTGGCGGAGCGCAGCCCGTACGTCGACGCCGTGCTGCCCGACGGTGAGCGGGGCCAGGGCGTGTCGGACGACGTGGCGGAGGACGAGGGATGAGCCTGCACCCGCGCCGGCGCCGCTGGCACACCCAGTGGGCCACGGTCGTCTGGCTGACGGTGGTCTGGGTGTTCCTGTGGGGCGACCTCACGATCGGCAACATCCTCGCCGGGCTGCTCATCGCGCTGGCGGTCACGGCCGGACTGCGGATGGCGCCCATCGACTTCCACGGGCGGTTCCGGCCGGTCGGCGTCCTGCGGCTCGTCGCGCGCTTCGCGGCGGACCTGGTGCGGGCGTCGTTCGAGGTCAGCCTCATCGCCCTCCGCCCGCGCTACGTGCCCCGCGGCGCGGTGATCGGCGTGCAGCTGCGCAGCCACTCGGACCTGTACCTGACCCTGACCGCGGAGCTGGCGTCACTGGTGCCGGGCTCCCTGGTGGTCGAGGCGCACCGCCTGACCGGGATGCTCTACCTGCACGTGCTCGACGTGCGGCAGAGCGGCGGCATCGAGGCCGCGCGGCAGTCGGTGCTGGACCAGGAGGAGCGGGTCATGCGGGCGTTCGCGTCCGACGAGGAGCTCGACGCCGCCGGGCTGGGGGTGCGCGCGTGACCGCCGTCGTCGTGGTCTGCGGGGTGCTGCTCACCATCGGCGCGTTCCTGGCCGTGATCCGGGCCGAGAAGGGTCCGTCGATGCTCGACCGGACGATCGCGCTGGACATCGTCGTCACCACGATGATCGCCGCGGTGGCCCTGTACGCGGCCGTCAACCGGCGCGCCGACGTGGTGCCGATCCTCGTGGTCCTGTCGCTGGTCGGGTTCGTGGGGTCGGTGACCATCGCGCGGTTCGCGTCCGTCGAGCCCGAGGGCGAGGGGCGTGTGCGGACGCGCGAGGAGATCGCGGCGCAGGAGGCCGAGCGCATCGACAACGAGGACGTCGCCGAGGAGAGCCGCCGCTCGGGGCGTCGCACGGAGACCGACGAGCACCACGGCGGCGGCGCCGAGGGGGAGGTCCGATCGTGACCACCGACCAGTGGACGACGGTCGCCGACGTGGCCTCCGCGGTGTGCCTGCTGGGCGGCGCGTTCCTCGCGTTCGCGGCGGGCGTCGGCGTCCTGCGGTTCCCCGACCTGCTGGCCCGCATGCACGCGGGAACCAAGCCGCAGGTGCTCGGCCTGATCCTGGTGCTCATCGGCCTCGCGCTGCGGCTGCGGTCCGGCGGCGCGGTGTGGGCGCTGGTCCTGGTGGCCGTGTTCCAGATGCTCACCGCGCCCGTGGCGGCGCACATGGTGGGCCGGGCGGGCTACCGGACCGGCAAGGTGCGCAGCGACCTGCTGGTGGTCGACGAGCTGACCAGCGACCAGGAGCGCGCGCGGGTGCGCGACCATGGTCGCGCGGAGGACGACGACCCCCGAGACTGAGGCTCAGGAGGCACGCATGACCCGACGGGACGTGGTGGTGGTCGGCTCGGGGCCCAACGGCCTCGCCGCGGCGGTCACCCTGGCGCGCGCCGGGCTGGGCGTGCTGGTCCTGGAGGCCGAGCCGACCGTGGGCGGGGGCGCGCGGACGCTGGACCTCGGTCTGGCCGACGGGATCACCCACGACGTCTGCTCGGCCGTGCACCCGATGGCGTGGGCGTCGCCGTTCTTCCAGGAGTTCGACCTGGCCGCGCGCGGGGTCGAGCTGCTGGTGCCCGAGGTGTCGTACGCGCAGCCGCTGCCGGGTGGGCGCGCGGGGATCGCCTTCCGGGACCTGGAGCGCACGGTCGAGGCGCTCGGCGTGGACGGCCCCACGTGGCGGTCGCTGGTCGGGGGGGCCGCGGACCCCGCGGTGCGCGTGGCGCTCGGGGACAAGCGGTCGATCCCGGTGGTCGACCCGCGCGCCGCGCTGCGCTTCGGGCTCGGGGTGCTCGAGCAGGGCACGCGGGCGTGGGACCGGCGGTTCGTCGACGAGGTCGCCCCCGCGCTGCTCACCGGCGTCGCGGCGCACGCGATCTCCCCGCTGCCGTCGTTCGCGGCCGCCGGTACGGCGCTCCTGCTGGCCACACTCGCGCACGCCGAGGGCGGCTGGCCGATCCCGCGGGGTGGGTCGGGTGCGCTCGTCGCGGCGCTGCGCGCGGACCTCGAGGCCCACGACGGCCTCATCCGCACCGACCACCGCGTGCGCCGGTTCGCCGACCTGCCGCCCGCGCACTGCTACGTCTTCGACACCACCCCCCGCACGCTGGTCGAGGTGCTCGGCGACAAGCTGCCCCCGCGGGCGCGCACCGCCCTGGACGCGTTCCGGTACGGCGACGCCGCCGCGAAGGTCGACTTCGTGCTCGACGGTCCGGTGCCGTGGACGGTGCGGGAGGTCGGGCTCGCGGGGACCGTGCACGTCGGGGGCACCCGCGCGGAGATGGCCCGGGCGGAGGGTGACGTGGCGCGCGGCGAGCATGCCGGCCTGCCGATGACGCTGGTCAGCGACCCGACCGTGGTGGACGGCACGCGGCTGGTGGACGGTCGGCGGCCGCTGTGGACCTACGCGCACGTCCCGGCCGGCTCGGACGTGGACGTCACCGAGGCGGTCACCCGGCACATCGAGCGGTACGCACCCGGGTTCCGCGACGTCGTCGTCACGTCCCGGTGCACCCAGGCGTCACGGATGAGCGAGCACAACCAGAACTACGTCGACGGCGACATCTCCGCGGGGGCCGCCAGCATCGGCCAGCTGTTCGCGCGGCCGACCCGGCGGTGGGACCCGTACTCCTCCGGCCGCGACGGGGTCTACCTGTGCTCGGCGTCGACCCCGCCCGGACCCGGCGTGCACGGGCTCGGCGGCTGGTACGCCGCGAAGCGGGTGCTGCGGGAGTTCGGGATCACCCGGCTGCCGAGCGTGGCGCCCGAGCTCAGTCGGTCGGGTTCAGGTTCGGCTTCGAGTCCACGCGCGCGGTGAACCGGGCGGTCCCGCGGGTGGCCAGCACCCGGGCCATCGCGACGAGGGCGCCGGTGAGCGCGGCAGCCGCGACGACCTCGGACAGCCCGGCATCGCCCTGGTCGTCGGCCTTCGGCGGCTTGTGACCGGTCTTGGCCTTCCACGCCTGCGCGAGCACCTGCTGGACCACGAAGGCGGCGGCCAGGGCCGCGCCGGTGCCGATGAGCTTGGCGACGAGGGACTGGGTCTGCTTGTCGTCCACGAGTGAGCCTCCGGGGTGGTCGATGGGTCTGGTGACGACCGTAGTCGGACGCGAGCGTCCGCGCTGCTCCACAGCGGCGTAGGATCTGCGGCGAACGACAGGGGAGCGTCGGACCCAACGGTCTGGACGCTGAGAGTGCGGAGAACCGCAGACCCTCGAACCTGATCCGGTTGATACCGGCGTAGGGAGTCGGGCTTCTCAGTCCTCGTGATCGGCCACCCGGCTGAGCGCGACGACCCCCTCCTTTTGCTATCGAGGAGGAGCATCACCCATGGCGAGGATCCACTCGCTCCGTGTCGTCGGCACCGCAGCCGTCGTGGCTGCCCTGGCCGGCTGCTCGGCCATCGGTTCCGACGAGCCGAGCGCCAGCGCGTCCAGCGACACGGTCACCCTGGTCACGCACGACTCGTTCGCGCTCTCCGAGGGCATCCTCGCGGACTTCGAGGAGCAGACCGGGCTGACCGTCGAGGTCGTCCAGCCGGGCGACGGCGGCACGCTGGTCAACCAGCTGGTCCTCACCAAGGACGCGCCGCTGGGCGACGTGGTCTTCGGCATCGACAACACGTTCGCGTCCCGGGCGGTCGACGAGGGCGTCGTCGCGCCGACGACCACCGAGGCCGAAGGCGTGTTCGAGGGCGCGCTCGTGCCCATCGACTACGGCGACGTCTGCATCAACGTGGACCACACCTGGTTCGCCGCGCACGGCCTGGCCGAGCCGGTGACGCTCGAGGACCTGACCGAGCCGGAGTACAAGGACCTGCTCGTGGTGCCCAACGCGGTGACCTCGTCGCCGGGGCTGTCGTTCCTGCTGGCGACCGTCGGCGCGTTCGGCGAGGACGGGTGGCAGGACTACTGGTCCGCGCTCAAGGCCAACGGTCTGAAGGTGGCCGACGGCTGGTCCGACGCCTACTACACGGACTTCTCCGGCGGGGGCGCCGACGGCCCGCGCCCGATCGTCCTGTCCTACGCGTCGTCGCCGCCGTACACCGTGCCGGAGGGCGGCACCGCGCCGACCACCGGCGCGCTCCTGGACACCTGCTTCCGGCAGACCGAGTACGCGGGCGTGCTGACCGGTGCGGCCAACCCGACGGGCGCGCAGCAGCTGCTCGACTTCCTGCGCACCGACGAGGTCCAGAACGACATCCCGGTGTCCATGTACATGTACCCGTCGAGCCCGACGGCCACGCTCCCAGCGGAGTGGGCGGCGTTCGCCCCGCTGGCCACCGACCCGTTCGAGGTCGACCCCGCGGACATCACCGAGAACCGCGAGGCGTGGCTGACCGAGTGGTCGGACACGGTGATCGGCTGACCCTGATGACCGTCACGCTCGACCGTCCCGACGCCGCCCCGTCCGCGGGTGCGTCGGGACGGTCGCGCGTCGTCGCGTTCTGGGTGGTGGCGGTCGCGGTGCCGCTGGTGTTCCTCGGGCTGTTCTTCGCGTGGCCCGTGGTCGAGATGATCGCGAAGGGGTTCGTCGTCGACGGGCACCTGGATCTCGGCGGCTTCGCGGACGTGTTCTCGCGCCCGCGCACCTGGCGGATCATCGGGCTGACACTGGCGCAGGCTTCCTTGGGGACTCTGCTGTCGGTCGCGCTCGGGGTGCCCGGGGCCTACGTGCTCTACCGGCACACGTTCCGCGGCCGCACCCTGCTGCGGGCGTTCGTGACCGTGCCGTTCGTCCTGCCGACCGTCGTGGTCGGCGTCGCGTTCCGGTCGCTGCTGGTCAGCGGCGGGCCGCTCGGGTTCCTGCAGCTGGACGGCACGTTCGCCGCCATCGTCGCGGCCCTCGTGTTCTTCAACTACGCGGTGGTCGTGCGTGCGGTCGGCGGGCTCTGGGAGCGGCTGGACCCCCGGGCGGAGCAGGCGGCGCGCGCGCTGGGTGCCTCGCCGTGGCGGGCGTTCCGGACAGTGACGCTCCCCGCGCTGACCCCCGCGATCGCGTCCGCGGCCTCCCTGACCTTCCTCTACTGCGCGACCGCGTTCGGCACCGTCCTGGTGCTCGGCGGGCTCCAGTTCGGCACCATCGAGACCGAGATCTGGGTGCAGACGACGCAGTTCCTCGACCTGCGCGCGGCCGCCGTGCTCTCGGTCGTGCAGCTGGTGGTGGTGGCCGGGGCCCTGGCGGTCGCCGCGCGCGCCCGCTCCACGCGCGAGCGCGCACTGGCGCTCACCCTCCCGGACGCGTCGGTGCGACCGCTGCGGCTGCGTCGGCCCGCGGGCATGCCGGCCGGCGACGGTCACGCACTGACCCTCGTCGCCACGACCGTCACGGCGGTCGTCGTCCTGCTGCTCGCCCTCCCGCTGGTCAACCTCGTGGTCCGGTCGCTGCGCACCGACGCCGGGTGGGGGCTGGACCACTACACCGCGCTCGGCACCACCGGCGGCGCGCTGACGGTGACCGTCTGGCAGGCCACGCTCAACTCGCTGCGGGTCGCGCTCGACGCCACCGTGATCGCCCTCGTGGTCGGCGGGCTGGTGGCGCTCGTGGTGTCCCGGCGGCCGCGCCGCGCGATCGGTCGGCGCGCGGTCGTCGGCCTGGACGCGCTGTTCATGCTCCCGCTCGGGGTGTCCGCGGTGACCGTCGGGTTCGGGTTCCTGCTGTCCATGCACCACCCGTTCGGGCTGCCCGTGGACCTGCGGACCAGCCCCGTGCTGGTGCCGATCGCGCAGGCGGTCGTCGCCGTGCCCCTCGTCGTGCGGACGGTCCTGCCCGTCCTGCGGGCCATCGACCCCCGGCTGCGCGAGGCGGCCGCCACCCTGGGCGCCGCGCCCGGCCGGGTGCTGCGGACGGTGGACCTGTCGATCGCCACCCGGTCCCTCGGCCTCGCGGTCGGGTTCGCGTTCGCCGCGTCGCTGGGGGAGTTCGGTGCCACGTCCTTCCTCGCGCGCCCGGACCGGCCGACGCTGCCGGTGGTGATCTTCCGGCTGATCGGGCGGCCGGGTCCGGAGTCCTACGGCATGGCGCTCGCCGCGTCCGTCGTGCTCGCGCTGCTCACGGCGGGGATCGTGGCGCTCTGCGAACGGCTGCGCGCCCCCGGCGCGGGAGGTGAGTGGTGAGGAGCGGTCTGTCCTTGCGGGACGTCGTCGTCCGGTACGGCTCGGTCGCCGCGGTGGACGGGGTGTCCCTCGACGTCCCGACCGGGTCCGTCGTCGCGCTGCTCGGGCCGTCCGGCTGCGGGAAGTCGTCGCTGTTGCGCGCGGTCGCCGGGCTCGAACCGGTGGAGGGCACCGTCGCGTGGGACGGCATCTCGGTGGCCGGGGTGCCCGTGCACCGGCGCGGGTTCGGGCTGATGTTCCAGGACGGGCAGCTCTTCGCGCACCGGTCGGTCGGGGGGAACGTCTCCTACGGCCTGCCGGCCCGGTCCGCCGTGCGCGTGGCGGAGCTGCTGGAGCTCGTCGGTCTCGCCGGCTACGAGTCGCGCGCGGTCGCGACCCTGTCGGGCGGGGAACGTCAGCGCGTCGCCCTCGCCCGTGCCCTTGCGCCCGCCCCGCGGCTGCTGCTGCTCGACGAGCCGCTCTCCGCCCTCGACCGAGCCCTGCGCGAGCGCCTCGCCGTCGACCTGCGCGCGGCCCTCGTCGCCACCGGCACCACCGCCGTGTTCGTCACGCACGACCAGGACGAGGCCTTCGCGGTCGCCGACCGGGTGGCCGTCATGGCGTCCGGGAAGCTGCTCCAGGTCGACGCACCCGCGGACCTCTGGAGCCGGCCGGCCTCGCGCGAGGTGGCGTCGTTCCTCGGCTACGAGGCGTTCGTCCCGCTCGACAGCCCCGCCGCTGCGCCGCTGCGTGAGGCCATCGGCGCGCGGCCGTCGCCAGCGACCCTCGCGCTCGCCGAGGGGGCGTTCGTGGTCGGCCGGTCCGGCGTCGCCAAGGGCACGGTGCGCGGCGTCTCGTCGCGGCGCGGCCGGTCGGAGGTCCGGGTGGACGTCGACGGCATCGGGGTCGTGACCGCACTCGGGCCGGTGGGCGGTCGGTGGGCCGCGGGGGACGTGGTGGAGCTCGCGGTGGACCCCGACGCGCTGGCAGTCCTCGACGACTGATCGCGGTTGTGGTCGCGTCGGGCTACGGTCGGAGTGTCCGAGTGTTGGCGAGCACCGAGGTGATGGCGATGACGCTGGAGCTCCGTGAGGTCGTGTCGGTGGACATCCCCGTGTCGCTGGGGACGGTCTGGTCCTACCTGCGCGATCCCGCGCTGGTGCGCCGCTGGTACGGGTGGGACCACCCCGGGCTCGACGCCGAGATCCGGCAGGTGTTCGTCGACGGTGCCGTCGAGTCGCAGGACGTCGTCGGCGACGAGACCATCCACTCCCTGTCCCTGCCGCACCACGACAAGCTCACGCTGCGCTCAGCCGTGCACGAGCCCCACCTCACCCACCTGACCGTCACCCGACGCAGCCACCAGGGGCTGGCCCTCTTCGACGGGGTGCGCGACGAGATCGACGAGGGCTGGATCGCGTACGCCCACCAGCTCCAGTTCGCGCTCAGCATCCACCCCGACCAGGACCGGCGAACGCTGAGCGTCTTCGGGCTCACCGCCGGCCCACGGGGGGACCGCCTGCTCGACCGGGCCGGCCTGATGGGGATCCACGGGGTGCCCGTCGGCGGGCACGTGCAGGCACGTCGCCCGGACGGGACCCTGCTGGGCGGCACCCTGATCTACCGGACGCCGCTCCAGCTCGGCCTGCGGCTGCACGGGATCACCGAGTCGTTCCTGGTGGTCATGGAGACGCCCGCGGGGATCGCCCCGCCCTACGGCACCGTCGACGCCATCCTGTCCACCTACGGGCTCGACGACGCGACCATCGCCGAGATCGAGCACCGCTGGTCCGGCTGGTGGCAGCAGTCCGTGCCGCGCTCGCGGGCCGGCACGGCCCACGTCAGCTCAGCTTGAGCTGCCACTCCCCGGAGCCGCCGGCGGGCCGGAACCCGAGCGCCACGTTGATGCCGAGCATGTAGGAGTTCTCCTCGGCGTTCCACGTGCCCACGCGCCGGACGGTCGGCCGCTCCGCCGCGAGCCGCTGCAGGTTGGCCGCCTTGATGAGCATGCCGAGTCGCTTCCCACGGTGCTCCTTCAGCACGAGGGTGTCGTCCTGGTGCACGAACTCGTCGCTGTTGGGGACCGCCATGAAGCAGGTGAACGCCGCGAGCGTGTGCGTCGGGATGTGCTCGGCGGCGAGCACCAGCAGCTCCAGCTCGCGCTCCTGGTACTGCTTCTCCAGGGTGCGGACCCGCTCCGCGTCCCAGACGTCCTCCTCGAGGTCGATCCCTCCCAGCGGCGCGTCCGTGCTCATCCGGGTGTTCAGCAGCGCGTACGACTCGATCCACTCCTCCGGCACGTGGCTCTGCCACGTCACCAGGCGGTAGTCCGGGCCGGCGTGCGCCTCCGCCTCCGCGCGCTGCTTCGCCATGAGCTCCGGGTCGAAGGGCAGGTCGAACACCGAGTACCGCTCGACCTGCTCGAGGGCGAAACCGCGCTTGCTCAGGAACCGGGGGCCGTCGGCGTCGATCGCCACCCGGCCCACTCCGGTCGTCGCCGCGAGCGTGCCAGGACCCTCGGGCGGCTCGACCTGCTGGTCGCTGGAGGCGGTGACCTGCGTGCGGCCGGCGTCGCGGACCAGTGCGAGGGCCGCGTCGAACAGCGACGACCCGATGCCCTGCCGGCGGTGGTCCGGGCGGACGCCGACCTCCACGTGTCCCGTGTGGGTGTTGTCCTGCTGCGGGAGGTTGATCATCGCGTAGCCCAGGACGCGGTCCGGGTCCGGGGCATCATGCGCGTCGTCGGCCACCGCGACCAGGCGCGGCTTCCGGTCGTACTTCTGGTCGTGCATCGACCCGAGGATCTCGGTCGCGGTGCGCTCGAAGTCGCGGTTCCCCCACGCGTGCAGGAGGCCGTCGTTCATCGCCCCCGTGTAGCCGTGCAGCAGCCACGCCTCGGGCGCGTCCGCCGTCTCGGACACCGGTACCTCTCGGATCGACCACGTCGTCATGTCGTCCACGATCCGCCCGTCGGCACCGTGCTGGCGAGACCTTTTCCGTGACGTCGCTACGCTCGCCGGATGGTGTGGTGGGAGATCGTCGGCTGGATCGGCTCGTTGCTGGTCATCATCTCGCTCACG
Organism: Cellulomonas humilata; assembly: GCF_013359775.1. Classification (GTDB taxonomy): domain Bacteria; phylum Actinomycetota; class Actinomycetes; order Actinomycetales; family Cellulomonadaceae; genus Cellulomonas; species Cellulomonas humilata. The sequence continues at coordinate 438,406 of NZ_JABMCI010000070.1, forward strand.
CAGGCCAGGGTGCTGCGCTTCCGCGTGATCAACCTCGTGGGGGCCGTGATCGCCACGGCGTACAACGTGGTGATCGAGATCTGGCCGTTCGCCGTGATGAACGGGGTCATCGCGATCATCGACGTCTACTGGCTGGTCCGGCTGCAGCGCGAGCGCCACGACGCCCAGGTGTACGGGGTCCTCGAGGTGCCCTCCGACGACGCCGTGCTGCAGCACCTGCTGGAGTCGCACGCCCCGGACATCGCCCGGTTCCACCCGGGGTTCAGTGCCGCCGACCCAGCGCCGTCGGCGTCGTTCGTCGTGGTCCGCGGCGACGAGCTGGTCGGTGCGGTCGTGGTCCGGTCCGCCGGCGACGGGGTGGGCCGCGTGGACCTGGACTACGTGACGCCGCGCTACCGGGACTTCACGCCCGGGGAGTTCGTGTACCGGGACAGCGGGGTGTTCGCCTCGCACGGGTTCCGCCGGCTGGTGGTGGGCGGCTCGCCCGCGACCGAGGCGACGGCGTACCTGGAGCGGGTGGGCTTCCGGCCGACCGCCGACGGCTGGGAGCGCGAGGTCCCGACGGCTGCGTGACGGCCTCCGCGCGCGCCTCGTCATGTCGTTGCGCCGCAGGTTCCGTGTGTCCGCTAGCATGAGTTCGGTAGTCCGAACTTTCTGAGGTGGAGCATGGTCAGCAGCGCGACGGACGACGCCGTCCAGGTCGGGACGCCACGGCGTCGTCGTGCCCCGCTGCTGCTCGGACCGGCGTTCGTCGCCGCCATCGCGTACGTCGACCCGGGCAACGTCGCCGCCAACCTCACCGCCGGCGCCCGGTACGGCTACCTGCTCCTGTGGGTGCTCGTCGCGGCGAACGCGATGGCCGTGCTGGTCCAGTACCAGTCCGCCAAGCTCGGGCTCGTCACCGGCGACTCGCTGCCGGGGGTGCTCGGGCAGCGGATGCGGCGGGGGCCGCGGCTGGCGTTCTGGGCGCAGGCCGAGGTGGTCGCGGCGGCCACCGACATCGCCGAGGTGGTCGGCGGCGCGATCGCCCTGAACCTGCTGTTCGGCGTCCCGCTGCCGCTCGGCGGGCTGATCGTCGGCGTCGTGTCCATGCTGCTGCTGGCCACGCAGAACCGGTACGGGCAGCGGCGGTTCGAGTACGTCATCGTCGCCCTGCTCGCCATCATCAGCATCGGGTTCCTGGCCGGGTTGTTCGTCTCGCCCCCGTCCGCGAGAGGCATCCTCTCCGGTCTGGTGCCCCGGTTCGACGGCACCGACTCGGTCCTGCTCGCCGCCTCGATGCTGGGCGCGACCGTCATGCCGCACGCGATCTACGTGCACTCGGCCCTGGTCCGCGACCGGCACGGCCGCGCCTCCGGGTCCGCCCTGCACGGGCTGCTGCGCTCGACCCGGTGGGACGTCGGCGCGGCGCTGGTGGTCGCCGGGATCGTGAACATCGGGCTCCTGCTGCTGGCCGCGTCCGGGCTGCGCGGCGTCCCCGGCACCGACTCGATCCCCGGCGCCTACGACGCCATCGTCGCCGCGCTGGGCATCGGCATCGGCATCGCGTTCGCCATCGGCCTGCTGGCGTCGGGCCTGGCCTCCACCTCGGTCGGCGCGTACGCGGGCGCGACGATCATGGAGGGCCTGATCCACCGCCGCATCCCCCTGCTGGTCCGCCGCGTGGTCACCCTGATCCCCGCGATCGTGCTCCTGGCGATCGGCGCCGACGCCACCTGGACCCTGGTCCTGTCGCAGGTGGTGCTCAGCTTCGGCATCCCGTTCGCGGTCATCCCCCTGGTCGCCCTGACCCGCTCCCGCACCGTCATGGGCGACCACCGCAACGGCCCGTGGCTCCACGCGACCCTGGTCCTGGTGGTGGCGCTGGTGGTCGCCCTGAACGTGACGCTGCTGGCCCTCCTCCTACTGGGCTGACGGCGGGGGCCGGGCCGTGAGTTCGTGAGTCTCAGTCGAGTTCGTGAGCTGCACCTACCGAACTCGGCTGGAACTCACGAACTCAACTCTGGTCGTCGCCGCAGCGTCGCGGCCAGGCGAGACGGGATCAGGGGGAGCAGCCGACGGAGCAGCAGCGTGCCGCGGAGGTCCTCCTTCGTCACGCGGAGAGCTCGCCACCCGGTCTCGACGAGTGCGTCGTGCCGTCGCTTCTCCCGCATGAACACCTCCGTGGAGCTGTCCGCGTACTTCGAACGACCGTCGTACTCCAGCAGCAGCTTCCACTCGGGCCAGCCGAGATCTGCCCAGAACGTGCCGAGGCGCGTGGCGACGGGGATCTGGGTCGTCGGGACGGGGAGGCCGTCCCGCAGGACGATGAAGCGCGTCGCGGACTCGCCAGGTGACTCGGCGCCGTCGTCGGCGAACCCGACGACAGCGCGCGCCCTAACGATGCCGCGGTCGCCCCGCCGCGCGGCGAGCAGCTCGGTCAGGCGCGTGGCGTCGGCGCCGCAGCGGAGCGCGGAGTCGGCGATGACCAGTCCGTGCAGCGGAGCGAGGCTGGCTGCGCAGTCGACCACCGTCCGCTCGAGGGTGGTGGCGGGCAGCCCTCGGCGCATCGTCAGCTCGTCGTCGGACGTCCTGGTGAAGTGCCGGGTCACCGAAGGGTCACCTGCTGAGCTCGTCCTGTACTCCTGGATCACGTGCGTGGTGCGAGGAGCGACCCACTGGTCCAAGCCCCAGAGCAGGGCCGCCGACTCGTGGCTGAACCAGTGCGGGACCTGGAGTCGCCGATGGAGACCGATGATCCGGCCGAGAGCCACATCGGCGAGACGATCGGGCCCGGGTGCACCGGCGAGGTAGGTGCCTCGGCTGATCCGCTCCCACTCGCCGGAGCGATGTCGCTGTCGGACGACGGCGGGGTCGTTGTTCCTGGCGAGGCGCACCGCCGGAACCTTGAGGCTGTCGGGCGTGGAGCGGTCATCGGCTCGTCGAGGCATCCCGCCAGGCTGGCCGCGCGGGGGACGGTGCCGGCACGGGATGCCGCGACCAGTGGACGGCCCACCCGGCGAGCGTCGGTGTGGGCGGATCGGCGAGTTCGTGAGTTGCAGTCGAGTTCGGCTGGTGTGGCTCACGAAGTCGACGGGAACTCACGAAGTCAGCGGCGGCCCAGGGACGTCAGGCGGGACTGGAGGTAGGTGCGCTCTGTCGGGTTGGTGACCAGGGACAGGGCTGCGCGGTACGCGTCGGCGGCTGCCTCTCGGTGGCCTGCCCGGGCGAGGAGCTCCGCGCGGACCGCGGGGACTCGGTGGTGGCGGGGGAGGGCGTCGTCGAGGCCCTCCAGCAGCTGCAGACCTGCCTCCGGGCCTGACGCCTCCGACACCGCCACCGCGCGGGCCAGGCGGACGACCGGCGAGCCGGTGAGGGCCTCGAGCTGGGCGTAGAGGTTGGCGATGACGGGCCAGCGGGTGTCTGCGGAGGTGGGTGCGGTCGCGTGCTCGGCGGCGATGAGGGCCTGGAGGCGGTACTCGGTCGCGAGACGGGTCTGGTGGCCCGGGGCGGGCGCGTCGGCCAGCGGCGACGCAGGCTCGCGAGCCGCTGGGTCCGCGCCACGACCCGACGGCGCCGAGCTATCCGCGGAGTCGGTGGGGTCCGCGGTCGCGGTTGCACCCGCAGGCGCTGAGCGACCCGCAGGGGCGGCGGCGTCGGAAGCGGGAGCGGTCCAGCCGGCCCCACGGGCGGCCAGCGACTCCAGCAGCGCGACGCCCTCGGCGATCTCGTCGCGGTGCCAGCGGGAGCGGTCCTGGTCGGGGAGCAGGACCAGCGCCCCCGCGGTGTCCAGGCGGGTGTCGCGGCGGGAGTGCTGGAGGAGCAGCAGCGCCAGCAGGGCGCGGACGACGGCGCGTCCGGGGAGCAGGCCGTCGAGCACGCGCAGCAGCCGGATGGCCTCGTCGCCGAGGTCGACGCGCAGCGGGACCGCGCCCTCGCCGGGGTGGTACCCGGACGTGAAGGCCAGGTAGACGACGGTCGCGACGACGTCCAGGCGCTCGTCCAGCCGGGCTGCAGCGGGAGTCGCGAAGGGGATGCCGGAGGACGCCAGCCGCTTCTTCGCGCGGGTCAGCCGCGCGGCCATGGTGGACTCCTGGACGAGCAGGAGCCGGCCGATCTCGGTGGTGGTGAGGCCGACGACGAACCGCAGGGTCAGGGCGACGCGGTCGTCGGGCGCGATCGCGGGGTGGCAGCAGGCGAAGATCAGCCGGAGCTGCTCGTCGGCCACGTGGGCGCCGGGGTCGACGGCTGCTGCGGCGGCGGCACGCATCTCGTCGTCGACCACCATCAACGGCTCCTTCCGTCGCTGCACCGCCTCCGAGCGCAGGCGGTCGAGGACTCGGCGGCGCGCGGCCGTGAGCAGCCACGCGCCGGTGTTCGTCGGGACCCCGTCCACCGGCCAGTGCCGCGCGGCCGACTCGAACGCGTCGGAGACGGCGTCCTCCGCCAGGTCGGGGCGCGCGAACTGGCCGATGAGGAGGCCGATCAGCCGGGACCAGTGGTCGCGCCAGGCGTCGGCGAGGGCGGAGTCGGCAGGGGTCACCAAGCGGGTCGCACCTCGAACGTGCCGGTCGGGGGGAGGGACTCCAGCACCACGTCCAGGTCGGGTGCGTCGAGCACCTGGATGCCCGTCAGCGCCGACGTCGGGCCCTCGAACGCGCCGTCCCGCAGGGTGCGGTCCTGCACCGAGGTCGCCGTGTCCACGGAGCCCAGTGTGAGGCCGCCGGCGGGCAGCAGGGCGTCGTCGAACGCCAGGACGACGAACCTCACGACGCCGGCGCCGAGACCGCGTCGATCCCGTCCACGGGGACACCGTCGACGAACCGCACGGTCGGTCGGATCTCGACGGACTCCCCGTTGAGCACCAGCGCGCTGACGGCCTCGGTGAGCGCTCCCAGCGAGGTGCGGGCGACCAGGTAGAACCCCGCCACCTGCTCCGCGGTCTCGGCGTAGGGGCCGTCGGTGACGACCACCCCGGCGCGGCCGTCGGACCGCAGCGACCGACCCCGGGAGGCCGCTCCGAGGGCGCGCGTCGTGACGATCTCCCAGCCCTGCTCTGCGCAGTGCTGCTGGAAGCCGAGGTGGGCCGCCCACGCACGTGCGCGCTCCTCGTCGGTCAGCTGCGCGTCGTGCGCGTCGTCGCGGTGGAGCACCACGGTGAACTCGGCCATGTCGTCTCCTAGGAGGTGGGAGGACGCCCGGTGCGTCCCGCTGCCCCGATGACGAGCGGGTCGCACCGGGATCGACACACTCACATCTGCGCGATCTCGCGGACCTCGATCGTGTACTCGGGCAGCAGCATCGCGTGCCGCAGCACGGCGTCCCGGTCGGGCGCGGTGACCAGGTAGAAGCCACCGAGCTGCTCGACGGTCTCGGCGAAAGGGCCCTCGGTGATCTCCGCGTCGTCGCCGGACCGCCGCAGGGTGACGGCCGTGGTCACCGACTGGAGCGCCTCGCTGGCCAGGAACGTCACGCCGAAGTCGGCGGCCTGGTCGTCGTAGTCGCCGTGCTGCCGGTAGTACTCGGCCTTGGTCGCCTCGTCGGCCGCGTCCCAGTCGCCCTCGGTGGCGTACATGAGGAGGACGAACGTCTTGGCGCTCATGCGTCGTGCACCACGACGGGCCGCAGCTCGATGCCGCCGCCGTCGGTGAGAAGCAGCTCTCCGGTCAGCCGGGCGAGGCCCTGCACGTCGTCGGTCTCGATGACGTAGTAGCCGCCGAGGTGCTCGGCCAGCTCCACGTACGGGCCGTCGGTGATGGCCAGGGTGGCGCCGTCGGCGCGCACCGTGACTGCGTTCTTGGAGAAGCCCAGCTCCTCGCCGCCGAGGATCTTGTAGCCGCGCTCGTCGCACGCGTCGGAGTACGCCTGGTGCTCGTTCATGATGCGCTCTTGGGTCTCGGGCGACGCGCCTTCCCAGAAGTCCTCGTCGCCCCAGAGCAGCACTATCCACCGGTTGGTCATGTCGTCATCTCCCTCATGCGTCCACTGTGCCGGTCGGGGTGATGACGCGCGAGGGTTCCGGAAATCGACACCCCTTGACAGGCAAGTGACTGCTTGCCTATACAAGAGGCGTGGCAGCCGACATCTACAAGGCCCTTGCGGACGCCACGCGCCGCGCGATCCTCGACGAGCTCCAGGAGCGCGACGGGCAGTCCCTGTTCGAGCTGTGCACCCGGCTGACCATGCGGCACGGGCTCGGGTCCACGCGCCAGGCCGTCTCGCAGCACCTCGACGTGCTCCAGGAGGCCGGGCTCGTCACGGTCCGCCGCGAGGGCCGCTACAAGTTCCACCACCTCGACACCGGGCCCCTGCGTGAGATCACCGCGCGCTGGCCCGCCCCCGACCAAGGAGAGTCCTGATGATCCACCTCACCGTGACCAGCGTGTTCGTCGACGACCAGAGCAAGGCGCTGGACTTCTACACCGGCTTGCTCGGCTTCGTGCCCAAGAACGACATCCCGCTCGGCGGCGACGACCGCTGGCTGACCGTCGTGTCGCCGGCGGCCCCGGACGGCGTGGAGCTGCTCCTGGAGCCGAGCAGCCACCCGGCGGTCGGCCCGTACAAGGCGGCGCTGGTCGAGGACGGGATCCCGGCCGCGTCGTTCGGGGTCGACGACCTCGCCGCCGAGTACGAGCGGCTCACGGCACTCGGTGTGCGGTTCGTGCAGCCGCCGACGGACATGGGGCCGGTGATCGTCGCGACCCTCGACGACACCTGCGGGAACCTGATCCAGCTCGCGCAGCACCAGGGGTGAGCCGCAGGGTCCGCGCGAGGGGTGGTCGCAGCCGTCACAGGCCCTCCGGAGGAGCGATCGACTCCCGGATCTCCGCCACCTCGCCGGTCCCGCGGATCAGCTCGCCGACGAGGGCGGCCAGCCCGTCCACGTCATCGGTCGCGATCCGGTAGAAGCCCGCGAGGACCTCGGTGAGCTCGGCGAACGGCCCGTCCGTCACCGAGATCCGGCCGTCTCGGAGGCGCACCACCCGCGACACGGAGTGGTGGAGCTCGGCGCTGTCGTGGATGACGTGCCCGCCGTCGGCGCAGGCGCGTCCGAACTCCTCGTGCACCCGGTGGCCCGGGAGGCGGTCGGGGGCCCCGTCGCCGTGCCAGACCGTCTGGTCGCCGTACAGCGCCACGATGTACTCGGTGGTCGTCATGGCCGTCCTCTCGTGCTGGTCGTCGGTTCGTCGTGGCATGACGCACGTCGCAGATCCCGATCGACAGAGTCGCACGGCGGTGATTCGGTGGACCGATGAGGACTGCGGACGACGTGGTGATCGTCCCGCGGCGCCGGTCTGGCGGCGAAGGCCGACGTGTGGATCGAGGAGTTCCGCCTCAACGTGCTGACCACGGTGCTGCTGGGTGAGGCCCTGCTGCCGGCCATGCCGCGGCCGGGTGGGCGGATCGTCGCGATGAGCTCCGTGGCCGCTCTGCGGGGCGCCGGCTCGTACGGCGCCGCCAAGGCCGCGATCAACTCGTGGGTCACCGGGACCGCCGCCGCGGTGGCCGCTGACGGGATCGCGGTGAACGCCGTCGCGCCGGGGTTCGTGCCCGACACCGAGTTCTGGGCGGGCAGGCTCGACGACGCCGAGTTCCAGCGGCGCCTGGCGCGGGTGCCGATGGGCCGGCCGGGGACGGTGGAGGAGATCGCCGCGGCGGTCGCCTACCTGGCATCGCCGGACGCGGGGTGGACCACCGGCCAGGTGCTCGGGGTGCACGGCGGGGCGGTCCTCGCTCGGCTCTGAGAGCGAGGTATCGCTAGGGGTTGTCAAAGATCTATCGACGATATATCTTTGAGTCACCCGGTCGAGATCGCGAGACCTCCCGGATCCGCGACAGGGCCGCACCGGCCCGGCGGACCACAGCCTCGAGGAGACACTCCCATGCGACACCCTCACTCTCACCCCGACGGCCGCTTCGCCGGCCCCTCGTTCGACACCTCCGACCCGACCGCGCAGCGCGGCCGCAACCGTCGCCGACGCGGCGACTTCCCCGAGGCCCCCTACGAGGAGGGCTTCGACCCCCGGCGCGGCGGACCCCGCGGCGCCTTCCCGCACGAGCACCACGAGCACCGCGGTCGCGGGTTCGGCGGTCCCGGCTTCGGCCCCGGCGGACCGCGCAGCTTCGGCGGTCCCGGTGGCCGCGGCCCCGGCCGTCGCGCCGGTCGGGGTGACATCCGCGCCGCGATCCTGCTGCTCCTCGCCGAGGAGCCGATGCACGGCTACCAGCTGATCCAGCAGATCGGCGAGCGGTCGGGTGGCACGTGGCGACCCAGCCCGGGCGCCATCTACCCGGCGCTCAACCTGCTCGAGGACGAGGGCCTGGTGGCGATCACGGCCGAGTCCGGCCGCAAGATGGCCACCCTCACCGAGGCCGGTGGCACCTACGTCACCGAGAACGCCGAGCAGCTCGGCAGCCCGTGGGAGGACGCCGCGAACCGGCCCGCCTCCCCGGGTCGCGCGCTGCGCGGTGCCCTCGAGGCGCTCGGCGCGGCGGCCCACCAGGTCGCCCGCACCGGCACGGACCAGCAGGCGACCAAGGCGCTCGAGGTCCTCGACCGCGCGCGCCGGGACCTGTACCTGATCCTGGCCGGCGAGGCGACGCCGCAGGACTGACCCACCACTCCGAGGCACCCCGCAGCACCCGCTGCGGGGTGCCTCGGCGTGTCCGACGTCGACCTAGACGCCGTAGACCCAGTCGAGCACCGGGACGACCACGAGCATCCAGCCCACCGCGGCGAGCGTGACCGTCACGAACGGGTAGGCGTGGAACCAGGAGAACGCCTCGGGCCACCGTCGACGAGCGTCCTTGGGTCGGCCCATCACGAACCGCTCCTGCGTGACGGGGACGCCGAGCGGCTCCCAGAAGTCAGACGACGACTTCTGCGGGTGCGAGACCCGGAGGCGCACGCCTCCGGCGTGGTCGACGACGAGGGCGTAGCCGACCAGCGGTCCGGAGCTGCTGCTGCTCGCGTACTCGAGCCGCATCGTGGCGACCCGAGCGATCTCCGCGACAGCGAGCCGGCCCTCGCGCCCGCCCCGCGCTCGCCACGCGACGCCGTCGCGGGTGACCATGACGCGCTTGGCCGAGGCGCGAGCGGCTCGGGACGGTCGGATCGGGCGCGGCGGTCCCTCGGGCGGTTCGCCGACGAGCATCGACACCAGGACCGTCCGCACCAGGGCGAGGCCCGTCGGCCGCGGTCGGGGAGGCTCGTCGACCTGCCCGGGGGGCACCACAGGCCGGGGTGCCGCCAGGCTCACGCGGGCCTCGTCGAGGAACGCGTCGACCTCGGCGATGTCGTACCCCTCGCGCCACTGGGTCTGCGTGAGCCGGACCGAGCCGAGGTCGGCCACGTCGCCCCCGGTCCGCAGGGCATCGGCGACCCGGTCGAGCAGGTCGTCGACCTCGACCTGGTCGTACCCGGGGCGGAACTTCGTGGCGGCGAACCGCGCCTGCAGCACGTCGTCGGCGGAGAGCATGGCGACGATGATGACGCACGCCCGAGCCATCGACGGGGCTCGTTCACCTGAACGGCGGTGGGAGGATCGGGACCATGGCCGAGTCGACGACGCCCACCCCGCTGCCGCGCAGCATCGGCGCACCTGCCACCCGTGCGCTGGCGCTGGCGGGCATCACGACGCTCGACGACGTCCGTGGCGTGGACCTCGACGAGCTCCTGCGGCTGCACGGAGTCGGCCCGAAGGCGATCCTGGTCCTGCGCGAGACGCTGGCCGCGACCGACTGATCAGGGCTACAGCGGCATCGCGAACCGCGCGTGCACCCCCGGCGAGTACAGCACCGAGTCCGGCGGTCGCGACGCCACCCTGGGCAGACCGCCCGCGGCGACGAGCTCGTCGTCGAGCGAGACCAGGCTCGCCCGCCGCAACGGCCAGGGCTCGTGCTCGTTCGGCACGAACCGCGTCCGCCCGCGCAGGACGGTGTGCATGCCCCAGCGTGCGGTGAGGAAGTCGGCCATCGGGTCGTCGGCGACGACGTCCGACGACGGCCGCACGACGATCCGCGACGAGGGCCGGTCGCCGGTGAGCCGGGTCGACCGGTAGTCGAGGGCATCGTCGGATCGCCGGATCGACATCCGCGCCCACTGGTACGGCACGTTCATGACGGTCCGCGCGCCGAGCACGGTGACCGCCCGGGAGGCCTCCAGCGACCGGAACAGGACCCCGCGCCGGCCGTCGTCGTCGACCGTGTACAGCCGCACGTTGATCTCGGGGAAGTCGCCGATGTACGGCAGCGCAGGTCCGGGGACGAGCGTGAACCGCTCCATCCGGAACGCGATGAGCCCCACCCAGGAGCTGCCGTCGAACTCGTCGGGCCGGGTCCCCGCGGGAAGCAGCGGCGCGACGGTGTCGGACGGCACCCGCCAGTGCAGGAAGCTGACCCGTACCCAGTCCTGCGACAGGATCACCCGCCCACGCAGCGGGGGCGCGACGGCCTGGATGGGGTCCACCCGCCCACGGTAGGTGCCGCGCCGGAGTCAGGCGTGGTCAGCGGGCGTGCGGGACGGGGAGCGCAGCAGCGTGACGCCGAGGACCAGCAGGCCCAGGTACCAGACGGAGTAGATGGTCGAGCCGATCGCCCGTCAGGTCGTCGGCGCCCACGCCTGACCGCCCCGGCGCACGAGATCGGCAGTTTCCGACGAGATCGGCAGCTGCAACTCACGATCTCGTCGGAAACTGCCGCACTCGTCACCTGCGGCCGGGCGCGGCGCCGTACGTCAGCCGGCGGGGATCGTGGACGTGTCGATGACGAAGCGGTAGCGGACGTCGCTGTTCACGACGCGGTCGTAGGCCTTGTCGACGTCGTCGGCGGTGATGGTCTCGACGACCGAGCCGATCCCGTGCGCCGCGCAGAAGTCGAGCATCTCCTGGGTCTCGCGAATCCCGCCGATGTTGGACCCGGACAGGTTCCGACGGGCCGCGGTGAGCGAGAAGACGCGGAACGCCTGCTTGTTCTCGGGCAGCCCGACGAACACCAGCGACCCCTCGAACCGCAGCAGCGACAGGTACGCGTCGACGTCGATGTCCGCGCCGACCGTGCTGATGATCAGGTCGAACGAGCGGCGCAGGTCGCGGAACGTCTGCCGGTCGCTCGTCGCGTAGTAGTGGTCGGCGCCCAGGGCGAGCCCGTCCGCCTGCTTGGACAGCGACTGGCTGAGCACGGTGACCTCGGCGCCGAGCGCGTGCGCCAGCTGCACGCCCATGTGCCCGAGCCCGCCCATGCCGACGATCGCGACCTTCGTGCCGGGTCCGGCACCCCAGTGCTTCAGGGGCGAGTAGAGGGTGATGCCGGCGCAGAGCAGCGGGGCGGCGACGTCCAGGGAGATGCCCTCGGGGATGCGCAGGGCGTAGCTCTCGTCGACGACGATCTGCGTCGAGTAGCCGCCGTAGGTGGGGGTGCCGTCGTAGGCCTTGGAGTTGTAGGTGCCGACGTTGCCCTTCAGGCAGAACTGCTCCTCGCCCGCCAGGCACATCTCGCACTCGCGGCAGGAGTCGACGAAGCAGCCGACGCCCGCGCGGTCGCCGACCTGGTGCGTGGTGACGCCGGACCCGACCGCGGAGATCACGCCGGCGATCTCGTGCCCGGGGACCATCGGGAAGATCGCCCTGCCCCACTCCTCGCGCGCCTGGTGGATGTCGGAGTGGCAGATGCCCGCGTACGCGATGTCGATGAGGACGTCGTGCTCGCCCAGCTCACGGCGCTCGACGGTGCCGCGCTCGAACGGGGCGCCGGCGGAGGGGGTGAGCAGGGCGGGGACGGTCAGGGACACAGCGGGACTCCTCGGGATGGGCGGGCGTGTGCTGGGTACATCATGGCCCGATCCGGGAGGTGGAGTCCGATCTCCGCCGCGCGGCTGAGGCGCCGTGACCCGGGCACAGGTCACGATGTCGCCATGACCACAGCCGCGCCGCTCGCGCAGGTGAACCACGGTCGCCCGGTCGCCCCCGTCGCCGAGTGGCGCCCGTGGGTCACACCTGCAGTCTTCGCGGCGATCGTCGGCGGCTTCCTGGTGATCACACCGAGCTTCCTCGCCGGCTCGCAGAGCGGCGACCCGGCCTGGGTCACGGTCTCGAAGAGCCTCACCCTGGCCGCGGGGGTGGGCGTCGTCGCAGGTGTGCTGCTCGCGCGACGGTCCCCGGGCTGGGCGACGCTGCTGACGGTGGCCCCGTGGGTGCTCGTGCCGTTCACCGGGTGGTTCGTGTGGGGCTGGTGGCTCGGCACCGTGGCCGTGGCGGTGGTCGCCGCCCTCGACGGGATCCGGCGGGCGGTCCTGCCGTTCGTCGTGGCCGTCCTCATCATCACCTGGTACTGCGCGTCCGACGCGGAGGCGATCCTCCCGATCGGGCTGGTCAGCTCGGGGACGAGCGCCGGCTTCCAGGCAGTCGTGTTCGTCGTGTACCTCACGGTGATGGCCTCCGCCGTGGGCATCTCGGCGGCGATAGGAGCCGGGTACCGGTCGAGCGCCCGGCACGCCGCCGCGCACGTCACGGAGCAGCACGCACTGGTGGTCGAGTCCCTGGCCGGTGAGCGCGCCCGGCTGGCCCGCGACCTGCACGACGTCGTCGCCCACCACGTGTCGCTGGTCGCGGTGCGCGCGGAGTCGGCGCCCTTCGTCCACCCGGACCTGAACGACGACGCCCGCGGGGTGCTGGCCGCCATCGCGACCGACGCCCGCGAGGCCCTCACCGAGCTGCGCCAGGTGCTCGTCGTCCTGCAGCGCACGTCCGACGAGGGCGAGCGCACCCCGCAGCCGACCGCGTGCGACGTCGACGACCTGGTGGCCAGCGCGGTCGCGGCGGGCCAGGCGGTCACCCTCGACGGGGAGTGGCGCGACGTCCCGCCGGCCACCGGCTACGTGTTGTACCGGGCTGTGCAGGAGGGGCTGACCAACGCCCGTCGGCACGCGCCCGGGGTGACCGCGCGGTTGAGCCGGATGCAGGCGAACGGCGCGGTCGGCTTCCGGATGACCAACCCCGCCGAGCGCGTCGCCGAGCCGGGGCGCGGGCTGATCGGGATGCGTGAACGCGTCGAGGCGCTGGGTGGCACGATGACGGCCGTGATGGACGACGAGGAGTTCGTGCTGGAGATCCAGGTGCCCGTGGTGCCCCGGTGACCCGCGTCGTCGTCGCCGACGACCAGCCCGTCGTCCTGCTGGGCTTCGCCGCGATCCTCGGGTCGGCACCCGACCTGCAGGTGGTCGGCGCCGCGAACGACGGCCGCGAGCTGCTGGCGCTGGTCGCGGCCGAGAAGCCCGATGTCGCAGTGGTCGACGTGCGGATGCCGCACCTCGACGGGATCGCGGCCACTGCCCGCATCACGGCCGAGCACCCGGCCACCCGGGTCCTGATCCTCACCACGTTCGACCTGGACGAGTACGTGTACGACGCCCTGCGCGCGGGTGCCAGCGGCTTCCTGCTCAAGGACGTCACCGCGGCCCGGCTGGTCGAGGCGGTGCGGATGGTCGCGGACGGGTCGATGCTGCTGGGCCCGACGGTCACCCGGAGGCTGGTCGAGGACTTCACCGCGCGCGCACCGGTGCCCGCGCCGATGGCGGGCATCGCGGACCTGACCCCGCGCGAGCTGGAGATCCTGCGCGCGGTGGCCCGCGGGCTGTCGAACGCGGAGATCGGTGCGGAGCTGTGGATCGCCGAGCCGACCGTGAAGTCCCACGTGTCGGAGGCCCTGCGCAAGCTCGGCTGCCGCGACCGGGTCCAGCTGGTGATCGCGGCCTACGAGTCGGGGCTCGTCGGGGTCTAGGAGCAGAGCTCCAGCGGCTCGTCCGCGCCGGGCCGCAGGACGAAGTGCTCCTCGTGGCCGGCGGCGTCGGTGAACACGGCCTCGTCGCCGGTCACGGTGAGCGTCCCCGCCTGGGTGGGGTTGTCCCAGCCGACCGGCGGGTTGCCCGAGCCGTCGTCGAGCCGGCCGCCCTGCCGCACGTACCAGCCGCCGTCGTAGGTCAGCTCGTGGATGCCGCAGTGCGTGTACAGCGAGAACGTCGCGTCGAGCGTGGTCGGGAAGGGCTCGTCAGGAGCACCTGCGCAGCCCGCGAGCGCGACGAGCGCGACGACGACGGCCCGGGCGCGCCTCATGCCCTGCGCCCCACGTACAGCAGGTGGCCGGCGGTCGCGAGCGTGCCGGGGTCCGACGCGAGGGCCACCACACGGTCCAGCAGACCGAGGTACGCGGCGGGGTGCTCGACCCGCAGCCCCTCGAGCCCGTCCTCGACGCCGGTGAGGAACCCGTGCGTCGACGCCAGCAGCAGCGACGAGAACCCGTGCGACTCGAAGAACGGGCACACCTCGGTCGGCTGCACCCCGTACACGTGCGTGAAGCGCCCGGGCACCGCGTTCTCCAGGACGCCCTCGTCCAGCAGCCGGTCGACGAACGCCGGGTCGGCCAGCTGCCACCGCTCGTCGGGGAGCGAGAGCACGCGCCGGACGGAGGTGTACCGCGGCATGAGCGCGACGGCGACGACCCCGCCGGGACGCGTGACGCGGGCCAGCTCGGAGGCGGCGAGCGCGCGGTCGTGCGCGGTGGTCAGGTGGTACATCGGCCCGAGGGAGAGGACCGCGTCGAACGTCCCGTCGGCCCAGCGCGACAGGTCCCGGGCGTCGATCTCGACGACCTCCTGGACGGTGCCGGCGGGCAGCGAGGACTCGGCGATCGCGAGGAGCTCAGGGGACAGGTCGGCCAGCGAGACCTCCCAGCCCAGCTCGGCCAGCCACACCGAGTACGGTCCGGTTCCGCCGCCGAGGTCGAGCGCTCGGCCGGGCGCACCGAGGTGCGGTTCGAGGAGGCGGGTGGTCAGCACGCGCTCGAGCAGGCCCTCCGGGGAGAGGAGCCGGTCCCGCTCGTGCTCGCTCTTCGAGGCGTAGTAGGCGCGCACCGCCGAGGGGTCCATCAGGGGCGCCGCATGAGCGCGAAGACGCCCCAGCCCAGGTTCGGGCGCTGGTTCGTCACGTAGTCGAGCGGCCCCGTCGACAGCTCCTCGCGGAAGGCCGGGGCCAGCTCGTCGTCGGGGTGCTCGTCGAGGAACCGGCGGATGTTCAGCCACTGCGCGGCCACGTACCGGTCCCAGCTGTGCTCGTCGGCCAGCACCATCTCCACCAGGTCCCAGCCGGCGTCGCCGAGCTGCCGGACCAGGTCGGGCAGGGACAGGAACTCGTTCGGCGGCCCGGCCCGCCAGAACGGCTCGCCGATCAGCGCGATGCCGCGGGGCTTCAGGGACCGCCCGAGCAGCTCCAGGGTGCCGACGACTCCGCCGCCGATCCACGTCGCCCCGACGCACGACGCGACGTCGACCGGCTCGTGGGCCACGTACGAGGAGGCGTCGCCCTGCACGAACGTCACGTCGACGTTCAGCGAGGTGGCCCGCTCCCGGGCCGCGGCGACGAACACCGTGCTCAGGTCCACCCCCGTGCCGACCGTCTGGTGGTCCCGCGCCCAGGTGCACAGGAGCTCGCCCTTCCCGCACGCGAGGTCGAGCACGGTGGCGCCGGGATCGAGGCGCAGCGCGCGGCCGAGGGTCGCCAGCTGGTGGTCGGTGAACGGGTCGATGATCCGGTGGCTGGTCTCGCGGATCGTGTGGTGACGGGGCAGGTCCATGAGCCGGACGGTACGACCGGGCGCGCACGCGAGCGAGCAGATATGACCCGCCGCGTGCGTATCACCACCCCGCAGCGCCTCTCTTCCCAGGTGACAGGTCCGGCGACGAAGGGGGATGGCGATGTCGTACGGCATCGGCACGGAGTGGATCAACGCGTACAACAACCTCAATCCGCTGACGCACGAGCACGAGGACGCGGGCGGGTTCTGGGACGAGCTGCGCAACCACGACAGCGGGACCGGGATCTTCAACTGGGGCGACGGGAACGCGTTCGAGGACGACTTCAAGGCGAACGCCCGCGGTGGCCACGCCGATCAGTGGGTGGAGCAGGCGGACATCGTCTACTTCACGGGCCACGGCAGCCCGAGCGGCTTCTACTTCCGCAGCGACGTGCCGGACGACTCGCAGGTGCGGGGGGACTTCACCTCGACGTCGGCCGGCAACGACGGCGACCTGCGTCTGGGCCACGGCGACCTGGAGTGGCTGGGTCTGGAGGTCTGCAACACGCTGCAGATGGACGCGGTCCAGCAGGGCGCCAACCGGGACGTGTTCGACCGGTGGGCCGACGCCTTCGAGGGCCTGCACGCGATCCTCAGCTTCACCACCACCAGCCTCGACCTGGCCAACCCGGGGCGGGCGTTCGCCTCCGCGATGGACGGACGCTGGCTCACGGCCATGTACGGCATCCCGGAGTTCCTCATCGGGCGCCACCCCATGCGCGTGATCGACGCGTGGTTCTGGATGGCGGAGTTCACGCAGCCCAGCTGGGTGGAGTCGGCGGTGCTCTACGCCAACGCCCCGGGCACCAACACCGGCGCCGACTTCCTGCACGACCACGGGTTCGTCAGCGCCGACCCGCACCGCGGCGGCTCCTGGTTCTCGTGGACCTGGATCCCGCACGCCTGCTGAGCACCCCCGACTCTCGAGAGGAACCGTCATGACCACGATCTCGGTCGCCCGCGTGCGACCTGCTGCCCTGGACGACGAGCGCCTGCGCGCGCTCGCCGAGGCGTTCCGCGTCGACGGCGACGTCGTGCGCACCGAGGAGGCGTACGCCGTCGTCGGCAAGGAGGCGACGCTCGTGCACGGCGGGCCCGGCAACCGGCTGGCCGGCGTCACGACCCTCGTCGACCTCGCCCGCGGTGTCGCCGCCACCGACCCGGAGAAGGACCCCGCGGAGCCGTTGCCCGCCGACAAGGCCGTCAGCGTGGCTTCCGAGCTCACCGAGCGGTACGGGCTCGGCCCGGCGGTCGCGCGGATCGACGGCGTGCGGCTGGAGTCCAGCATCGACGCGATCGTCACCCACGCCGTGCGGTTCGACGGCAAGGAGCGGACGCGGTTCGCCGTGAAGACCGACGTGCGCGCCCGGGTCACGCTCGACGGCATCCCGGTGACGGGTCCGCGGGCGGGCGTGAACGCCACGTTCCTCGACGACGACCGCCCGCTGCGCCTGATGGCGACCACCTGGGACGCCGTCGAGCTGTACCGCGAGGCCGAGCTGGTCGAGGAGGGCGAGGTGCTCGAGCGGGTGCTGGAGGCCGCGCGGCACCGCGCGGGCCGGACCGAGAAGCTGTCGGTCGTGTCCAGCGTGCTGGCGTACTGGGCCGCGCCCTACGAGGGCGGAGCCGACCTGCTGGAGCCCAGCTGGTTCGTGGAGCTGGGGCACCCGTCCGACGAGTACGGCAACGACGGGCCCAAGCAGCTGGTCAGGGTCCCGGCCACCCGCTGAGCCACCGGACGGCCTGCGCGGCGAGGGGAGCGCAGGCCGTCCGGTACTTCTGCGTCACATGTCGCGGTAGCGCACGGCCTTCGACAGGGCGGCGCGCAGGCCGTCGGCGTCGAACCGCTGCACGTAGGCCGCGGTGTCGCGCTGGTAGCGCCAGCCCTCCGCCAGCGGGCCGACGTCGACCGCGTCGAAGCCGAGCTCGTCGATCAGCTCGGACACGGCGGCGCGCGCCTCGTCGGAGTCGCCGGCCACGGCCAGCGCCCGGCGCTGCGGGGTGCCGGCGGGGACGCCCTGCGTGGCGAGGTCGCTGAACATGATGTGGTTGAACGCCTTGACCACGTGCGACGCCGGCAGGTGCGACTGGAGCAGCTCCGAGACTGTCGTGGACTCGTTGTCGAGCGCCTCGATCTGGCCGTCGCGCTGCGGGTAGTAGTTGTTGGTGTCGATGACGACCTTGCCGGCGAGCTGCTCGACCGGGACGTCGTTCACGTTCTTGGTGGGGATCGTGACCACGACGACGTCCCCGGCGGCGGCGGCCTCGGCCGACGTGCCCGCGCGGGCGCGGTCGCCCAGCTGCTCCACCAGGTCGGTGAGTGTCTCCGGTCCCCGGGAGTTGCTGACGACGACGTCGTAGCCGTGCGAGATCGCGAGCTGGGCGAGCGTGCCGCCGATGTGGCCTGCGCCGATGAATCCGATAGTGGTCATGGGTCATCGCAACCTCCGCGGCCCGACCGGTGTTCCCGCGTAGCCTCGGCGGGTGACCCGTTCCGCACCGCACGCGTGGCACGGCGTGCCGACGCCGGGCGGTCCGACTGTCGTCGTCGGGGTGATCCCGGGCCAGTCCCCGGCGGTCGTGCACCGGGCGGCGGACCTCGCCCGCGCGATGGGCGCCGCCCTGGTCTGCGTGTGGTCGGACGCCGCCCGCACGTTCGTCGCGCGGGAGCCGGACGGCACCCTGGTCACCACGCCGCTGGACCCGGACCACGTCGACGAGCGGGAGGACGAAGTCGCCGCGGAGACGTCGACGGCCGCGGAGGTCGAGCGGAACTTCGCGGGCATCGACGTGCCGTGGCGGTTCGTCTACACCGTCGGCGAGGCGTCGCGGGAGCTGGCGCACGTCGGGCGGCAGACGGGCGCCTCGATGATCGTCGTCGGCAGCCGCCGCCCCGGCCTCGGCGGCTGGATGAACCACCTCATCGGCGGCTCGACCGCCGGGCACCTGGCGCACACGCAGCCGCTGCCGGTCACGATCGTCCCGCAGGACCATCCGTGACCCGACCCCCGCACCTCGATCCGAGGCTCGTCGCGGTCGTGGCGCTGGGCGGAGCGGTGGGGACGACGGCCCGCTGGGCGGTCTCCGAGTGGTTGGGCACGTCCGCCGCCGGGTGGCCGACGGCGACGTTCGTCGTCAACGTGCTCGGGTCGTTCCTGCTCGGCGTCCTGCTCGAGGCGCTGCTGCGCCACGGTCAGGAGTCCCGACGAGGCCGGCTGGTACGCCTGGGCGCGGGCACGGGGGTGCTCGGTGGGTTCACCACGTTCTCCAGCCTGGCCCTCGAGATGGAGCGGCTGATCGCCGCCGACCAGGTGGCCCTGAGCGCGGCCTACGGGACGCTCAGCGTGGTCCTCGGGCTGCTGGCGTGCCTCGCGGGCGTCGCGCTCGGGTCCCGGCGGGTGCGATGACCGTCCTGCTCATCGCCGTCTTCGGCGGCATCGGCGCCGCGTCCCGGTTCGTCGTCGACGGCTCGGTCCGCACCCGCTGGAGCCGGGTCTTCCCGTTGGCCACCCTGGTGGTCAACGTGACCGGGTCGTTCCTCATCGGGCTGCTCAACGGCGCGCACCTGTACCACGGCCTCGGCTCGACGTGGCTGGTGGTGGCCGCGACCGGGTTCTGCGGCGGGTACACCACGTTCTCGACCGCGATGGTGGAGACCGTCCGACTGATCCAGGCCGGCGAGCTGCGCCGAGCGACCGCGAACGCGGTCGGCTCGGTGCTGCTCTGCCTCGGGGCGGCCGCGCTGGGCGTCGCCCTGATGGCTGCCTAGACGCGGGTGAGGCGCACCCGGCACTCGGTGGGCTCGTCGACCAGGAACTCGACGGCCAGCGCGCCGGGGGCGTCCTGCTCCAGCTGCGCGAGCAGGGGGAGCGGCTTGTGCGGCGCGACGAGCACCATCGAGCCACCGACCGGGATCGCGCTGAACGCGCCGCGGATCGCCGCGTGACGGATCGGGCGCGGCAGGCTGTGCACGTCGAGCACGATCTCCTGGTCGGTCGCGTGCCCGCAGCCGCACACGTGGGCCTGCTCGGCCGGGGCGGGCGTGGCGGTCGAGATCTCGACGTGCTGCGTGGTCATGGGGTCCTCCGAGGTCGGTGACGGGCGCTCACCGAGTATCCGTCGGACCCCGGCGCGCGACCGGGACCAAGGGCTCTACAGGGCCGGCTCGAGGAGCCAGTCGAGCACCTGGTCCGCCGACCAGCCGTCGGGGTGCAGGTCCGCCAGGCGGCCGGCGCCGTCGAGGTCGGTCCCGAGGGTGACCAGGGCCTCCTCCTCGCGCCCGTCCGGCCGGGTCTGGCCGAGGCCCACGTCGGCCGAGAGGGCGTTGCACAGGCATGCCCGACCCTCGGTGTCCTCCTCGGAGCCACCCTTCTTGACGTACATCGCGACCGGCTCGGCGGGGCAGCGGAACCCGACCTTGCCGTCGCCCTTGAGGTACGGGGAGCGCAGGTAGCCGAGGTCGCACAGCCGCGGCCGGGCGCTGCGGATCGCCGGGTCGGAGAGCGTCCCGGTCAGCTGGGCGACCTTGAACGGGAAGCCCGTCGGCGAGGCGTCGCCGTCGGTGAGCACCTCCAGGTCACCGGTGCGCAGCAGGGCGAGGAGGCGTTCGCGCAGCTCGTCGGTCAGGCCGGAGTCGGAGCTGAGCGCGAAGGCGGTCCCCACCTGGACGCCGGTGGCGCCGGCGGCGAGGGCCTCGCGGACCGCCTCGGGCGTGCCGAGCGAGCCGGCCAGCCAGAACGGCAGCCCGACCGCGGCGACCTTGCCGACGTCAGCCTGGTCACGGTCGCCGAACACCGGCTGGCCGCGCTCGTCGCGCACCGGGCGGCCGCGCGGCGGCGCGTTGTGACCGCCGGCCCGGGGGCCCTCGATGACGAACCCGTCGGGCCGGATGGCCGGGTCGCGGGTGAGGTAGGCGGCCAGGACCTCGCTGGACACGATCGCGAGGAAGAACGGACGGTCGAGGGCCGGCAGGTCGGGGCCGAGGAGGTCCGGCGGGTCGATCGCGACGACGTGGTCACCGCCCGGGTCGCCGGCGACGTCGACGGGCAGCTGGGTGGGGCGGTTGGCGGCGAGCTCGTCGAGCAGGTGCGGCAGGTGGCGGGGGATGCCGGCACCGACGAGCACCGCGTCGACCCCGGCGAGCATCGCGCCGTACACCGCGGCGGGCATCGCCATCTGGACCTTCTCCAGGCAGTTGATGCCGACGGGGCCGTCGTGACCCTCCTTGGCCAGCCAGACCTCGACGAAGCTGGCCAGCACGGTGAGCTCCTGGACGGCGCGTCCCGGGCGCAGGCTCAGCCGGGGGACCGGCGTGTACGCGACGCCCACCGCCCGGCCGCCGGGGCGCAGGTGCCGCTTGAGCACGCGCTCGACGATCGCCGGCACCGGGAACGCGGCCATCGCGCGGCGGGCCGAACCGTCGAGGTCCCCGTCCTCGAGGCGGCGGGCCAGCACGAGGTCGAGCGCGGTGCCGGACACCACGCCGAGCTGCCCGCGCCGGGCGACCGCCGAGGCCAGCCGCCACGACGAGACGGCGACGCCCATCCCGCCCTGGATGATCGTCGGCAGCGCGCGCCGCAGGGACGTCAGTGGCGGGGGTGTCGGCATCGAACCTCTCCAGACCTACGGGAGCGTAAGTTACGCAACCGTAGGTGAAGGGTGCGGCGTCGAGCCGGGACCAACGGCCCCTGTCACATCCCCATCGCGTGCACGCCGCCGTCGACGTGCACGATCTCGCCCGTCGTCGCCGGGAACCAGTCCGAGAGCAGGGCGACCACCGCGCGGGCCGTCGGACCGGCGTCGCCGACGTCCCAGCCGAGCGGTGCCCGGGCGTCCCAGCCGCCCTCGATGGCCTCGAAGCCGGGGATCGCCTTGGCCGCGGTCGACCGGATCGGGCCGGCGGCGACGAGGTTGCACCGGATGCCGTGGGGCCCGAGGTCGCGGGCGAGGTACCGGGACGTGGACTCCAGCGCCGCCTTGGCCACGCCCATCCAGTCGTAGACCGGCCACGCGACGGTCGCGTCGAACGTCAGGCCCACCAGCGAGCTGCCCCGAACCATGAGCGGCTGTGCGGCGACGGCGAGCGACTTGAGCGAGTAGGCCGAGATCTCCAGTGCCGTGGCCACGTCGGACCACTCTCCGCCGAGGAAGTTCCCGCCCAGCACGGCCTGCGGCGCGAAGCCGATCGAGTGGACCACCCCGTCGAGCCGGTCGGCGTGCTCGCCCACCGCACCCGCCAGCGCGGCCAGGTCCTCGGCGGAGGTGACGTCGAGGCGGACCACCGGTGCCGGTGCGGGGAGGCGTCGGGCGATGGCCTCGGTCAGCCGCTGCTGGCGCCCGAAGGAGGTGAGCACCACCTGGGCACCCTGCTCCTGGGCCAGCCGGGCGACGTGGAACGCGATCGAGCCCTCGGTGAGCACACCGGTCACGAGGATCGTCTTGCTGTCGAGCAGCGCCATGGCGTCGACGGTATCGCCCGGGGGGACGGGTGCCGTGGGTCGTCCGGCCGGATGACCCCGTCGGGGGACGTGGTAGATGCGCGGGACCGCACGATCGTGCTATTCATACTCCATGGGCAAGGGAGACGACACGCGTCAGGCGGTGATCGACCAGGCGGTCGAGATCGCCGGGCGCCTTGGTGTCGCCGGCCTGACCATCGGCACGCTCGCGTCCGCCACGGGCCTGTCGAAGTCCGGCCTCTACGCGCACTTCCGGTCCAAGGAGGCGCTCCAGCTGGCCGTGCTCGCCAGCGCGCGGCAGCACTTCGTCGACCAGGTGATCCGTCCGGCGCTCGCGGCACCCCGCGGGGAGCAGCGCGTCCGCACCCTGTTCGAGAAGTGGCTCACCACGTCGTCCTCCGGCGCGGCCGGCTGCCTGTTCGTCTCGGCGGCCACGGAGTTCGACGACCAGCCCGGCCCGGTCCGCGACCAGCTGGTCCGCGACCACTGGGACCTCGCCGAGTCGCTCGCGCAGGTCTACCGCTCCGGCGCCAAGGACGGGGCGTTCCGCGACGACCTGGCGCCCGAGCAGTTCGCGCACGACCTGCACGGGTTGATGCTCGCGCACTTCCACGCCTTCCGGCTGCTGCGTGACCCGGCGGCCGAACCGCACACCCGCTTCGCGTTCGAGCGGCTGCTGCAGTTCCTCCTCCGCTGACTTCTTCTGGGAGACCCGAA
This sequence comes from Cellulomonas humilata, assembly GCF_013359775.1. GTDB lineage: Bacteria > Actinomycetota > Actinomycetes > Actinomycetales > Cellulomonadaceae > Cellulomonas > Cellulomonas humilata. Next base: position 461,184 of record NZ_JABMCI010000070.1, read on the forward strand.
ATGACCCAGCTGTCGACTGAAAAAAGCACGACCGTTCGTACACAGCTCCCGCCCGTTCCGCCGCTGGTCCGGGCGGCGGTGGGCGCCCTCGACCGCGTGGCGCCTGAGCTCGTCGCCCGTGGCGCGCTGCGGCTCTGGTGCACCCCGGCGCGCGCGAAGCACCCCGCGGCCATCCCCGGCGGCGCCGCCTTCCGCACCGGACCGATCGCCGGGCAGGTCTGGGGCGACGGGCCGACCGTCTACCTGGTGCACGGCTGGGGCGGGCACCGCGGGCAGCTGCGCTCCCTGGTCGAGCCGCTCGTCGCAGCGGGGCTGCGGGTGGTCGCGTACGACGCACCCGCGCACGGCGACTCGGGCCCCGGCGCCCTCGGTCGTCGGCGGACGACCCTGCCCGAGATGATGGCGGCGCTCGGCACGGTCATCGACGCGCACGGTCCGGCCCGTGCGGTCGTGGGCCACTCCATGGGCGCGGCCGCGAGCGCGCTCGCCGTCCTGGACGGGACGCCGACCGAGCGCCTCGTGCTGGTCACGCCGCTGGCCGACCCGTCCACCTACACGGTCGGCTTCGCGCACACCCTGGGGTTCAGCGAGCGGACCCGGCACCGGTTCGTCGTCCGCATGGAGAAGGTGGCGGGCCGCCGGCTGGCGGAGCTCGACATCCCCGTGCGGGCCGCCAACGCCGGCCGGCCGCTGCCCGCGACGCTCGTGCTGAGCGACCGCGCCGACAAGGAGGCCGACCACGCGGACGGCGTCCGGATCGCCCGCGCGTGGCCGGGTGCGGAGCTGGTGGTGAGCGACGGGCTGGGCCACCGCCGCATCCTGCGGGACGACGAGACGATCAAGCGGATCGTCGCGCACGTGACCGGCTAGTCGCCGTCCGACTCCAGCAGGGCGCTGACCGGCACGGTGCAGGCGTCCCCGCGCCACGCCTCGAGGCCCTCGCGCACCGCGAACCCGGCGATCACCAGCGCGGCGAGCGGGTCCGCCCACGTCCACCCGAGCGTGCTGTTGAGCACGAGACCCGCCAGCAGGACGCCGGACAGCCAGGCGCAGAGCAGGGTCTGCCTCGAGTCAGCGACCGCCGAGGCGGAGCCCAGCTCGCGACCGGTCCGGCGCTCGAACCACGAGAACAGCGGCATGATCACCAGGCTCGCGGCGGCCAGCACGATGCCGACCGTCGAGGGCTCCGGCTCCGAGCCGCCGAGCAGCGTCCGCACCGAGTCGAGGGTGACCACGAGGGCGAGCCCGAAGAACGAGAAGGCGATCAGTCGCAGAGCGGTGCGCTCGCGGCTCTCGGGATCGGGTGCCGCGAACTGCCACGCGACCGCGGCGGCCGACAAGACCTCGACCACCGAGTCGAGCCCGAACGCCAGGAGAGCCGACGACGACGCCATCTGCCCGGCGACCAGCGCGACCACCGCCTCCACCACGTTGTAGGCGATCGTCAGGGCGACGACCCACCGGATGCGCCGCTGCAGGACCGTGCGTCGGGTCAGGAGCATGTGCACCCGTCCGATCCGCAGCAGGAGGGGTCGACGGCGACGACGAGCCGGAGCAGGTCGTCGAGGGCGGGGGCCAGGTGGGCGTCGGCCAGCCGGTACCAGGTGCGCCGGCCGTCGGGGACCGCCTCGACGAGCCCGCAGCCGCGCAGGCAGGCGAGCTGGTTGGACATCACCTGACGGGAGACGCCGAGCGCGTCCGCGAGGTCGGACGGGTAGGCCGGGGCCTCGCGCAGGACGAGCAGGATGCGGGTGCGGGTCTCGTCCGAGAGCGCGTGCCCGAGCCGCGCGAGCGCGGCAGTGTGCGTGAGGGTCACTGTCTCCATCCGGCGAGAGTACAGCCGATCGTGTATTCAGTGCTTGCGTAGATGCGCAATAATAGAAGGATGCTCCGCGCCCTCGCCCACCCCGTGTACCGCCGGCTGTTCGCCGCACAGGTGGTGGCGCTGGCCGGAACCGGGCTCGCGACGGTCGCGCTCGGCCTGCTGGCGTACGACCTCGCGGGCGAAGACGCGGGCTCGGTGCTCGGCACGGCCCTCGCGATCAAGATGCTCGCGTACGTGCTCGTCGCGCCGGTCGCGGCCGTCGTCGTGGCGCGACTGCCGCGGAAGGCGGTGCTCATCGGGTCCGACGTGCTGCGGCTGCTCGTGGCCTCGATGCTGCCGTTCGTCGGAGAGGTCTGGCAGGTGTTCGTCCTGATCTTCGTGCTCCAGGCGGCGTCGGCGACGTTCACCCCGACGTTCCAGTCGGTCATCCCGCAGGTGCTTCCCGACGAGGACGACTACACCTCGGCCCTGTCGCTGTCCCGGCTCGCGTACGACCTTGAGTCGGTGCTGGCGCCCGTGCTCGCGGCGGCCCTGCTGCTCCTGATCCCGTCCGACGCGCTCTTCGTCGGGACCGCCATCGGGTTCGCCGGGTCCGCGCTGCTGGTGGGCTCGGTGGTCCTGCCGCGCGGAGCCGTGCAGGTGCAGGAGCGGTTCGTCGTGGAGGTGCAGCGAGGTGCGGCGCTGTTCGTGCGGACGCGGGCGCTGCGGCCGGTCCTCGCGCTCAACCTCGTGGTCGCGGCCGCGGGTGCGTTCGTGCTGGTGCAGACCGTGGTGATCGTCCGCGGCGAGCTCGGGCTCGGGGAGGGTGTGGTCGCGCTGGTGCTCGCCGCGCTCGGCGTGGGCTCGATGGCCGCGGCGGTGGCGCTCCCGCGGCTGCTGCGGCACGCCTCCGAGCGCCGCGTGATGCTGGGCGGGGCGGTGCTCCTCGCGACCACCACGGCCGCCATCCCCGTCGCACTGCACAGCCTCGCCGCCGTGACCGTGCTCTGGGTGCTCGTCGGGCTCGGCTGGGCGGCCGTCGAGACCCCCGTCGGCCGGCTCGTGCGCCGGGAGGTGCCCACCGAGGACCTCCCGTCGGCGTTCGCGGCGCAGTTCTCCCTGTCGCACGCGTGCTGGCTGGTCACCTACCCGCTCGCCGGCTGGCTCGGCACGGTCGGGCTGGGGGCGGCCGCCGTCGTGCTGGCGGTCATCGCCACCGCGGGAACGATCACCGCGACGCTCCTCTGGCCGAGCCCCGAGCGGGTACCGAGCCTGCGATCATGACGACGATGGCCACGAACCTCACCGACGCAGCCGACCTCGACCACGCGGTCGACATCCTTCGCCTGCTCGCCGACCGCACGCGGCTGGCCGTCCTCGCCCTGCTGGACGGGACGGAGCTGTCCGTGACCGCCATCGCCGAGGCGCTCGACCGCCCGACCCCCGCCGTCTCCCAGCACCTGGCCAAGCTGCGCGCCGGCCACCTGGTCACGGCCCGCCGCGACGGCACGACGATCTACTACTCGCAGGCCAACGAGCACGTGTCCGCGCTGGTCACCAACGTGCTCCAGCACACCGAGCACACGCTCTACCCGGTGCCGCCGCACCACCGCTGAGTCAGAGGCGCTTCTCGACGAGGACGACGTCCCGCCACTGGTCGGCCAGCGGCCCGTAGGTCATCCGGCCGAGGCGCTCGCGCGTGCCGACCACCCGGAACCCGGCGGCCGCGTGCACGGCCAGGCTCGTCGCGTTCTCGGGGAAGATGCCGGACTGCACGGTCCAGATCCCCTCCGCACGGGCGTTCTCCAGCAGCGCGCCCAGCAGGGTCCGGCCGATCCCGCGGCCCTGCGCGGCGGGGTCGACGTACACCGAGTGCTCGATGACCCCGGCGTACGCGCACCGGTCGGAGACGGGGACGGCGGCCGCCCAGCCGACGACGGCGCCGTCGTCGTCGACCGCGACGAGCCGGTGCGCCGGCAGCCGTGCCGCGTCGAACGCCTCCCACGTGGGCGGCGCGGACTCGAACGTCGCGTGCCCGGTGGCGATCCCGGCGGCGTAGATGCGCTCGACCGCGGGCCAGTGCTCGGCGGTCAGGGGGAGCACTCTCATGAGGCCGCGCCCGCGGTCAGGTGCGTGCCGAGCTGGTGGGTCACGGCGTCGAGCGCCCCGGGCACCAGCGCGTAGTAGGCCCAGACGCCGCGCTTGTCGCGCGTGACCAGGCCGGCGTCGACCAGGACCTTGAGATGGTGCGACACCGTCGGCTGGCTGAGCCCGACCGGCTCGGTCAGGTCGCAGACGCACGCCTCGGCGCCGTCGTGCGACGCGATGAGCGACAGTAGGCGCAGGCGGGCGGGGTCGGCCAGCGCCTTGAGCACCTGGGACAGGCCGACGGCTGCCTGCTCCGTGATCGCGTCGCGGGTCAGCGGGGTGCAGCACGCCCCGCCGGTGGCGGAGACGACGGGCAGGAGATCGAGAGCCATGGGACAAGTCTGCCTCAGACATTGACATCTGTCGATATTGACAACCGTCGATGGATGGGTGCATCTTCTCCATTGATGGTTGTCGATGCCTGAGGAGGCGGACGAGATGGACGAGGTGCGGGAGCAGGTGCGTCAGCGCTACGCGTTGGCGGCGGTGCAGTCACAGGCCGAGGCCGAGGGGTGTTGCGGCGGGAGCGAGTGCTGCACGCCAGGCTCGGCGGTCGACGTCGACGAGAAGTTCGGCGCCGGCCTGTACGACGCGCAGGACGCGGTGAGCATCCCGGCCGAGGCGCTGGCGGCATCGCTCGGCTGCGGTAACCCGCTGGCGGTCGCGGAGCTGAAGGCCGGGGAGCGTGTGCTCGACCTCGGCTCGGGCGGCGGGATCGACGTGCTGCTGTCCGCCCGACGCGTGGGCCCCGCAGGGTTTGCCTACGGGGTGGACATGACCGACGAGATGCTCGACCTGGCCCGCGCCAACGCGGTCAAGGCGGGGGCGACCAACGTGGAGTTCCGCAAGGGCACCATCGAGGACCTGCCCCTGGACGACAACGCGGTCGATGTCGTCATCTCCAACTGCGTGGTCAACCTGTCCACCGACAAGCAGGCCGTGCTCTCCGAGGCGTTCCGGGTGCTCACGCCCGGCGGCCGCGTGGGGATCTCCGACGTCGTCGCCGAGGACCACCTCACGCCCGAGCAGCGCGCCGAGCGCGGCTCGTACGTCGGGTGCATCGCGGGCGCCCTGTCCCGCACCGAGTACCTCGACGGGCTGTCCCGCGCCGGGTTCACCGACGCCGAGGTCACCTTTACCCACCAGGTCGCGGACGGCATGCACGGCGCCGTGGTCCGCGCCCGCAAGCCCCTCACCGAGGAGTAGGCCATGCACCCGGAGCTGTTCGCAGTGCTGTACGAGCAGCGCGAGCGCGAGCTGGAGCTGGAGCTGAGTCGCCGGTTCCTCCTCGAGGAGCGCGCGCCGAAGCCCGAGCGCACGCCGAAGCCGGTGCGCTCCTGGCGCCTTCCGCGGCTGACGTTCCGGGCGGCACCCACCGTCTGCTGCGCCGCGGCGTGACGAGCGCGGCCGCGGTCATCCGCGGCCGCGCTCTCGCCGGATCCACCAGACACCCGCGCCGACCAGCGCGACGGCGAGCCCGCCGAGCACCGACGGCAGCGGCAGCGTCAGCGCGAGGACCACGCAGCCGACCAGCCCGAGCACGCAGACCCAGCGGGGTGGTCGGCCCTCGTCAGCCCGCAGGCGCAGGGCGCTCGCGTTGGTCAGGGCGTAGTAGGTGAGGACGCCGAACGACGAGAACCCGATCGCGCCGCGCACGTCCAGCGTCGCGACGAGCACGATCACGACCGCCGCGACCGCAAGCTCCGCCCGGTACGGGACGCCGTACCGCGGGTGGACGGCCGCGAGAGAGGGCGGGAGCTCGCGCTCGCGGGCCATCGCCAGGATGGTGCGTGACACCCCCAGCACCAGGGCCAGCAGGGCTCCGAGCGACGCGACGGCGGCACCGACCTGGACGACCGGGCTGAGGGCGGCCCACGACCCCGCCTCGACCACCGCGCGCAGGGGTGCGGCGGTGGCGGCCAGAGCGTCGGGCCCGACCGCGAGCAGCGCGCTGACGCCGACCACCAGGTAGACCACCAGCACGATGCCGAGCGCGAGCGGGATCGCCCGGGGGATCGTGCGGCGGGGATCGACCACCTCCTCGCCCAGCGTCGCGATCCGCGCGTACCCCGCGAACGCGAAGAACAGCAGGCCCGCGGACTGCAGCACGCCGCCGAGGTCGACGCCCGCGAGGTTCTCCGTCGACGCGGTCCCGCCCGCTACCGACGCCGCGACGACGACCGCGAGCGTCACCAGCGTGAGGGCGACGATCACCCGCGTGACCACGGCCGACTTCCGCACGCCGCGGTAGTTCAGCGCGGTGATCGCGACGACCGCGAGGATGCCGACCAGCCGGGTGTGCCCGGGTGCGGCGTAGGACGCGAACGTCAGGGCCATCGCCGCGCAGCTCGCCGTCTTGCCGACGACGAACGACCAGCCCGCCTGGAACCCCCAGAACCGGCCGAGCCTGCGGCGCGCGTAGACGTAGGTGCCGCCCGACTCGGGGTACAGCGCCGCCAACCGTGCCGACGACGTGGCGTTGCAGAACGCCACCACCGCGGCGATCGCCAGCCCGATCAGCAGTCCCGACCCGGCGGCCTCGGCCGCGGGCGCGAAGGCGGCGAACACCCCGGCGCCCAGCATCGCGCCGAGCCCCACGACGACCGCGTCGGCGACCCCCAGCCGACGGACCAGGGCGGTCACGCGCCGACGGGCTCCACGCCCAGCTCGTCGAGCAGGGTGAGGATCCGGCCGCGGATCTCGTCGCGGATCGGGCGGACCGACTCGATGCCCTGACCGGCGGGGTCCTCGAGCACCCAGTCCTCGTACCGCTTGCCCGGGAAGTAGGGGCACGCATCCCCGCAGCCCATGGTCACGACGACGTCGGACGCCTTGACGGCCTCGGTGGTGAGCACCTTCGGCTGCTCGGCGCGGATGTCGATGCCGACCTCCGCCATCGCGTCGACCGCGACCGGGTTCACCTGGTCGGCCGGCATGGACCCGGCGGACAGGACCTCGACGGCGCCGCCGGACAGGGCCTTCAGGAAGCCGGCCGCCATCTGGGACCGGCCGGCGTTGTGCACGCAGACGAACAGGACGCTGGGCTGGGTCATGACACTCCAAGGGTGGTGAGCAGGGTCTGGACACGGGAGTCGATGTCGGCGCGGATCGCCGCGACGCCGTCGGGGGAGGCGAGGGCGGGGTCGCCCACCGCCCAGTCCTCGTAGCGGATGCCCGGGTAGACCGGGCAGACGTCGCCGCAGCCCATGGTCACCACCACGTCGGCGGCGCGGACGGCGTCGTCGGTCAGCGGCTTGGGGAAGCCGTCGGCCCCCAGCGCCGCGAGCTCCGGGCGGACGTGCGTGTGGATGGCGGCGGCGGGCGACGAGCCGGCCGACCGTGCCAGGACCGCGTCGCCCGCGTAGCGCTGGAGCAGGGCCGCGGCCAGCTGCGAGCGGCCGGCGTTGGCGACGCAGACGAAGAGCACGCGCGGGACGGCCGGGCCGCCGTCGATGCGCACGAGGTCGTCGAGGCGCTGCCGCGCGAACCGCTCGGTGAGCCCGACGAGGTGCGCCCGCGGACCGGTGCGCGCGAGCGCGGTCGAGGAGTCGCGCACGACGTCGCGGACCCGGGCGGTGCCGATCGTCGGATATCGCGCGGCGAGGTCGCCGGCGATGCGGTCAAGGTGCCGGTCGAGGTCCGGGACGGCCTCCGCCGGACGTCCCTCGGCGGCCTCGAATGCTCCCAGCACCGCGCGGACCGCGCCGCGGTGCTCCGGCGCGAGCCGGTACCAGACCCACGTGCCCCGGCGCTCGGCCGTGACCAGGCCCGCGTCCTTGAGCACCCTGAGGTGGTGGGAGACGGTCGGCTGCGACACCGACGTGAGCTCGCTGACGTCCTCGACGCACGCCTCGCCCGACGGGCTGGCGGCGATGAGCGAGAGCGCGCGCAGACGCAGCGGGTCCGCGAGCGCCTTGAGGGCGTGCGCCACGTGGTCGGCGGAGTCGGCGCTCATCGCGGACGAGGCCAGGGTGGTGGGCACCTGCCTATATTGATCGATCTCGATACAGCCGTCAAACCTCCAGCGAGCGCTGCCGCCTGCCGATGGACCGGTGAACCCCCTCGTCGGAAGGAGTGCGGTGCGCGGTCCTCGTACGGTGCTCGTCGTCGTCGGAGCGTTGCTGCTGTCGGCGTGCGGACCGGTCGGCGTCGAACGCGAGGCGCGTGCGATCACGCGGGTCGAGCAGCCCTCACCGACGGCGTCGCCCACGCCGAGCACCCCCACGCCCGACCCGACCGTCGAGGCACGGTGGGCCGAGGCGATCGAGGCCGCCTACTACGCCATGGAGTACGTGCTGGAGCCCGCCGACCTGCCCGCGATCTCGGCTGCCTGGGGCGCCGCGGTCACCGCGCAGTTCGGCACGGGCAGCATCACGGTGGACCCCGCGCTCTTCGCACCGGTGACGAACGAGTGGGGCATGACGCAGGCCCTCGACAACGGGGTCACCGTCGTCGGTGACGACCCGGCGGCCGTGCGCGTCGCCATGGCCGCCGCCGCTACGCGCTTCTTCGCCGTCGACGCCGAGGGCGTGGAGCACGCCGACGCCGAGTCGCTCGACCTCGCCGAGGGCAGGATCCTCGACTACGTCAGCGATCCGACCGACGACGGCACCGGCCTCGGGTACTGGATCGACACCGAGGGCGTCGGCTACCCGGAGGCGGCGCGGACGATGATGACGATCCTCGTCGAGGAGCTGGAGCGCGCCGGCGTGACGGAGGCGCGGCTGGTCCCCCTGGGACCGTCCGGGACCGGCTGAGGCTCAGGACGCCGCCGGTGCGTCCAGCTCGTCGGTGTGCGCCACATACCGCAGCTGGTGCCAGATGAGCACGACGAAGATCGCGGACCCGACGAACGCGAACCAGAACGGCGCGGTGACCCCGTACCGCTGCGCGAGCAGCCCACCGATCCCCGCGCCGACCACCAGCCCGCCGAACACCCCCACCAGGTTCACGCTCCCGACCCGGCCCTGGAGCTCGGTCGGCACCGCGCGCTGCCGGATCGTCACCGAGGTGGTGCCCCACACGAACGCGTGCGCACCGAACACGAAGAACACGACCAGCGCGAACCAGGCCGTCGTGGTGAGCGCCAGCGCGAGGTGCGTGAGGGTCTCGACGATCAGCCCGATCCGCATGAGGTTGGCCAGGCTGACCCGCCGGGTGATCCAGCCGTAGGACACCGTCCCGACCAGCCCGCCGACGGCCCCGACCGTGGTGATCAGCCCGAAGCCGATCGCCCCGAGCCCCAGCTGCTCGCGTGCGTACAGGACGAGCACCGACCACGCCGCCCCGAACGTCACGTTGAAGATGAGGATGGTGAGCACCAGGGTCCGCACGGCCGCGTGGTGCCGCACCCAGCGGACACCCTCGGCGATGTCGTGCCGCAGGTGGGTGGTCCGCGGTTCGCTCAGGTGCGGGGGCAGCGAGATCCGTGAGACGAGCACCGCGCCCGCCGCGACCAGCACCGCCTCGGTGGCGAACGGCCACGCCTGCCCGACCGCGAACAGGAACGCCCCCAGCGGCGGGCCGATCAGCTGGTTGACGGTGACGAACCCCGCCTGGATGCGGCTGTTGGCCAGCGCCAGGTCGTCGCGCTGGACGAGCATCGGCACCAGGGTGCTCGACGCGTTGTCGGCGAACGTCTCCGCGGTGCCCAGCAGGAACATCGCCACCAGGATGAGCACGATCGGCGCGGTGTCGAGGGCGACCGCGGCGGCCAGCAGCAGGAGCACGAGCGTGCGGAGCGAGTCGACCAGGATCACGAGCCGGCGCCGGTCCAACCGGTCCGTGAGCGCGCCCGCCCACAGGCCGAACAGCAGCGGTGGCAGCCACTGGAGCAGGGCCGCGAGCGCCACGAGGAACGCGTCCTCGGTGCGCGACGCCACGAGCAGGGGACCCGCCGCGATGACGATGCCGTCGCCGAGGTTCGAGCTCCACGACGAGGCCAGCAGCCACCGGAACCCGGTGCCCAGCCTGCGCGGGACGACGACGTCGACGATCCGGCTCACAAGGGCGAGACGGTAGCCGACGCCGGCGAACGGGTCACCCGAGATCTTCCGCCGAGCCGCGGTACCAGGCGACGAACGCCTCGCCCGGCTCCCCGACGTGTCGGCGCAGCGCTGAGCGGTCCAGGGTGATGGGCCGCCGGTCGAGCCAGCTGGCCTTGGGCAGGCCGGGTGTGCCCTGCGGCACCGGGAGGTAGTCGCGTCGGCCGGTGCGGTCCCGCGACGTGAACCGGGCGACCTCGCACGACCCGCCCAGCACCGACAGGACCAGCACGGGCCGGTCCTTGCTGCCGGTGCCGTCCTCGAACGGCACCTGCGCGAACCACACCTCGCCGGGCCGGGGTGCTGCACCTCGTGGCCGGTGCTCGGGCCGGATGCCGCGCGGCCGGAGCAGCCAGCCGATCAGGAGGACGGCGGCGATGACGCCGACGGTGGCCCAGGGATGCTCCGCCGGCAGCTGGGCGATCTCGCTCACGCGTGCGAGCGTAGAGCCCGCTCAGAGGGACGAGAAGCCACCGTCGGACGCGATGGTCTGGCCGGTCACCCAGTCGGCCTCGTCGCTGAGTAGCCACGCGACCAGCCGAGCGGCGTCGGCCGGGGTGCTCCACCGGCCACCGGGGCTGCGCGCGGAGACGGCAGCGTGCGCTGCGGCGTCGGCGTACCCGGTGTCGTTAGGTCCGGGGTTGACGCAGTTGACCGTGATGCCGCGAGGCATGAGGTGCACGGCAAGGCTCGCCGTCAGCTCGTGCAGGGCGGCCTTCGACGCGATGTACGGCAGCTCGTCGGGCATCGCGCCCCGGTACTGCCCAGAGGTGAAGACGACGACCCGCCCGCCCGGGGACCCGTCGTGCCGAGCGGCGAACGCCTGGACCAGCAGCAGGGTCGCGCGGGTGTTCACCGCGTACGAGAGGTCGATCTCGTGGGCGGTCAGCTGCTCCAGGTTCTGCCCCGAGCTGCGGGCATGGTTGGCCACGACGGCGTCGAGCCGCCCGAACGCGGAGTGGGCGGCGTCGACGAGCGCGTGCGGGGCTTCCGGGTCGGCGAGGTCCGCCGCGACGTGCTCGACCGTCCCACCGGCCGCGCGCAGCTCGGCGACCAGCGCGTCGACGCCGCCCTCGTCGGCACCCCAGGGCTGCTCCGCGTCGTGCGGCGACCAGGTGTGCAGCAGCAGCGCGGCGCCGTCAGCCACCAGCCGACGGGCCACCCCGGCGCCGATCGCGATCCGACGACTGGCGCCGGTCACCAGGACCACGCGTCCGGCGAGTGCGGGCATGACCGACCTCCTGTGCTCGGGCGGGCGTCACTCTGGCAGTGCCCCGGTCAGGAGCACCACTCGATTGCGAGATCACCGCACCGGTACGGTCTCGCGGGCGACCGGGACGAGCGCGAGGGTCGGTCGGGGGTCCGTGGCCAGGCGCGCGTGCGTCTCCACGTGGAACCGGTCGCTGCCGTACCGGAGCTTCGACCGTGCGATCCCCTCGGCGGAGAACCCCGCGGCCGAGGCCACCCGGCAGGACGCGGGGTTGTTCACGCGGTGCCCGAGCTCGAGCCGGAACAGGCCCAGGGTGTCGAACGCGTGGGCGGCGACCGTGGCGAGCGCGCGGGAGGCCAGGCCGTGGCCGCGGCGGCTGGCCGACACCCAGTACGAGGCCCACGCGGTGTCGTGCCTGCGCTCGATGTGGCTGAGGGCGACGTGGCCGACCGCGGTCCCGTCGACCCGGATGGCGAACGCGGCCGTTCCGTCGTCGTTGGTGAGGTACCGCTCGATGTAGCTGCGGGCCGCCGCGGGAGTGCCGAGCGCCCCGTTCCCGAGCTGGACCGCCAGGTCGGGGCTCTCCCGCACGGCGGCAGCGAGGGCCTCGTCGTCGTCGGTCGACCACGGGCTGAGCGTCACGTTCATGCGTCGGGGTCCAGCAGGGCCTCGAACGGCGCGGTCGCCACGACCCCGGCGACCGCGCGCACGAGGTCGTCGTCGAGGCTGACCAGGTAGTCGGCCTGGAGCCGTGTGAGCGCGACGTACTCGGCGGCGAACGTCGACTCCCAGCCGAGCTCGTCGGCGATCTTCCAGGCGGTGCTCCGCAGGACGCCGTCGCCGAGCAGCCGGATCCTCATCCGGTTCAGGCCCGCGAGCCGCTCGCGGGCCTCGGCGGAGGTGAGCTCGCCGCGGTGGACGGCCTCGTGCATCGCGGACAGCGCCTGCGAGCGCAGGAGGGTCGGGGCCAGCAGCACGTGGGCGCCGGGCACGGGGGTGTCCTCCGCCGCCAGCCGGAGCGCGGCGGCGGCGTCGACGACGAAGCGGGTCATCGGAGAATCGTCGCACCGCGGTGCGACACGTGCTCTCATCGAGTCATGTTCCTGAGACGCCGACCATGACCAGCACCGTCCTCATGCGGTCCCTGAGCTGGCTGCACCGCGCGATCGTCGGGCTGACCCGAGGACGGTTCGGCGGCGAGCTGGTCGGTCTGCCGTCGCTCGAGCTGGTGACAGTCGGACGCCGGTCGGGCCGCCCGAGGTCGTCGATGCTCACGGCACCGGTGACCCTGGGGGAGACGCTCGTCATCGTGGCGTCCGCCGGGGGGAACGACGAGCACCCGTCCTGGTTCCTCAACCTGCGCGAGCACCCGCAGGTGCGCGTGGCGGTCGGCGGCGGCCCGGCCCGTCCGATGCTGGCCCGGGTGGCGACGACGGACGAGCGCGACCGGCTGTGGCCGCGGATCGTCGAGGCGCTGCCGAACTACGCGCGGTACCAGGAGCGGACGTCCCGCGTGATCCCGGTCGTCCTCCTCGAACCGGTCTGAGCGTCGGCGCCCGCCGCTAGGGTCGCGCCATGATCCGGACGCTGGCGGTCGAGGGGTACAGAAGCCTGCGCTCCCTGGTGGTCGGCCTGGGCGGACTGACGGTGGTCACCGGTGCCAACGGGAGCGGCAAGACGAGCGTGTACCGGGCGCTGCGCCTGCTCGCCGAGGTGGCCCGGGACGGTGCCGTCTCGTCGCTGGCGCGCGAGGGCGGGATGCGGTCCGCGGTGCACGCCGGTCGACGTCCGGAGGGGCCGGTCGCGGTCCGGCTGGGCATCGCCACCGAGGACCTCTCGTACGCGATCGACCTGGGCCTGCCGCAGCTGGGACCGTTCAAGCTCGACCCGGAGATCAAGTCGGAGGTGGTCTGGGCCGGCCCGGTGCTGCGGCCGTCGACGCTCCTCACCGAGCGCACGGGCACGCGCGTCCGGACGCGGGACGACGACGGCGCGTGGATGACCGCGCCCCTCACCGTGAACGCCCACGAGTCGGTGATGGCGCTGCTCGCGGACCCGGCCGCCACCCCGGACCTGTTCGCGCTGCGGGAGCAGGCCCGCCGCTGGCGCTTCTACGACCACCTGCGCACGGACGCCGACAGTGCGGTCCGAGGACCCGGCGTCGCGACGTACACCCCGGTCCTGTCCGCGTCCGGCGACGACCTGGCGGCGGCGCTGCTGACCATCCAGCTCGCGGGTGACGCGGACGCGCTCCAGGCGTCGGTCGACGTCGCGTTCCCTGGTTCACGCGTGGTGGTCACCGAGGACGACGACGGCGCCTGCCGGGTCGCGATGACGCAGCCCGGCCTGCGCCGGCCGCTCTCCGCCGCCGAGCTGTCGGACGGCACGCTCACGTTCCTGCTGCTCGTCGCCGCGGCCCACGCCACCCGCCCGCCGGACCTGCTGGTGCTCAACGAGCCCGAGTCGAGCCTGCACCCCAGCCTCATGCCGGCCGTCGGCGCCCTGATCGCCTCCGCGGCGGAGCGCTCGCAGGTGCTCGTCGTCACGCACGCCGGGGACCTGGTCCGGGCTCTGCGGGGAGCGGGAGCGACGACGATCGAGCTGACCAAGGGCGCGGGCGGGGCGACGTCCGTGGAGGGTGCCGGGATCCTCGACGGCCCGGCGTGGACGTGGCCCAAGCGCTGAGCGCACATGAGGACTCTGTAACGGTTAAGGGGGTGGTTGGACGACTGTCCGGTATGCCAGGGTCACCCGACCCGGGAACCCGATCAGGGAGTTGGCATGCCGCTCGTCCGATCCGTCCGAATCCGCGCGATCGTGTTAGCGCTCACCCTCGTGCTCGTCCCGCTGGCGGCCGCCCTGCCCGCCAGCCCCGCGTACGCCGCGGACAAGACCGTGTGGATCCCCGAGCGCTGGCGCACCACGGGCGAGGTCGCCTGGGCGGACAACCGCAAGGCGGAGTCGGAGAACTTCGTCGTCCTGTGGGGGGAGCTCTCCGGCACCACGCCCACCACGGCGCCCACCGCGTACCGGTTCGACCCGGCGAACGTCCTGCGCGAGCTCGAGAGCGCGTACTCGTTCTACATCGACCAGATGAGCTTCACGCCCGAGGCCGGCCTGCTCGCCCAGCACAAGATCATCGTCATCATCACGACCACCTGGTCCAGCAACCCGAACCTCAACGCCTGGGCGACGGGCGGCTCCACCGACGGGCGCGTCGGCGTCATCAACCTCGCGCCCGGCGCCGCGCAGCCCGGGTCGTGGGGACTGGTGCACGAGCTCGCGCACGTCCTGCAGAACTACACGTTCCTCGGGCGCTCCGGCGTCGGGTTCACGCACGCGTCGGCCGGCACGTTCTGGGAGACCAGCGCCGAGTTCATGGCCATGCAGGCCCTGCCGGGCAAGGGCGCCGGTGACCTCACCCGGTTCATCCGCACCGAGAACCTGCCGCTCTCGTCCAGCCGGCACCACTACGGCGCGTGGATGCTGCTCCAGGCCATCACCGAGCGGCGCGGTCTGGCGTTCTTCAACCGCATCTGGAACGAGGCGCGCAGCACCGAGCACCCGCTCGAGACGTACAAGCGCATCGCCGGCCTCACGCAGGACCAGCTCGGAGCCGAGATCGCGCAGTACGCGATGCGCAACGTCACCTGGGACTACGCCAACGCCGCCGACGTGAAGCCGTTCATCAACTCCCTCTACCCGTTCGTGGTGCCGCAGAGCCTGGTTCAGGTCGAGGCCGTCAACGCCGCGCAGCAGCACTTCGCCGTGCCCGACGGGATCGCGCCGGGTGCGTTCGGCTACACCAAGATCACGCTCGTGCCGTCGTCCTCCGGCGCGCTGGTGCGCGTGCACCTCAAGGGGCACGTCGACCCGAACGGCGGCTCGGGCTGGTCGTACGGGTTCGTCGGCGTGACCAACGGCGTCGCCCGGTACAGCCCGATCACGCAGGGCACGGACACCGAGGCGACCTTCCAGACGCGCGCGGGCGAGCAGGTGTACCTCGTCGTGTCCGGCACCCCGACCGCCGTCCCGAAGCACGGGTTCCTCGACGGCTACCCCGAGAACTACCGCTACCCGTTCGAGTTCCGCATCGACGGCGCGCTGCCCTCCGGCCACGAACCCGGGTTCACGCGCGGCACCGCGCCCGGTGGCGGGCGCTGGCACGCCAACGGCGGCGGCTGGGTCGACTCGCGTGCCAACGTCGCATCGACGGCCTACGTCGGCCCCAACGCCGCCGTGTACGGCCGCTCGACCGTCAGCGGCACCGCGCGCATCGAAGGGCTGGCCTGGGTCAACGACGGCGGCACGGTCAGCGGCAGCGCCGTCGTGCGCGACTCTGCGCTCATCCAGGGCGGGGTCAGCATCGGCGGGACGGCCGTCGTCGGCGGCGACGCCGAGCCGTCCGGCACCTGCACCTCCGGGACCTACCTCATGTTCGATCCCGATCGGCGCTGCGACGGCGGTGCGGGCGAGACGGACGTGAACCGGGCGCACGGCCGGTTCACCAGCGCGGAGCTGGCGATCACGGGCGGCTCGACCCCGACGCCCAGCCCGACGCCCACCCCGACACCCACCCCGACACCCACAGTGACCGCCACCCCGACCCCGACCCCGACACCGACCCCCACTCCCACCCCGACGGCGCCCGCGGGCCGGTCCTGCACCGCCGCCTACACCGTGACGAGCACCTGGCCGGGCGGCTTCGTCGCGACCGTCCGGGTGACCGCCGGGACGCAGGCGATCGACGGGTGGACGGTCACGGTGAACCTGCCGTCCGGCGCGGTCGTGCACCACTGGAGCAGCGAGGTGCTGGGCACCGCCCCGCTCACCCTGGGACCGGCGGCGTGGAACTCCCGGCTCGCGGCGGGCGGCAGCGTCGAGATCGGGTTCCAGGGCACGGGCTCGTCGCAGGCGACCTCGGTGAGCTGCACGGCTCGCTGACGCGTCGGGTGCGGTGGCAACCTGGTCCCCCATGAGCGGCTCGCGTGCGGCGTACTGGGACGACCAGGCGAAGACCTACGACCGCACCACCGCGTTCCTCGAACCCCGGCTGTTCGCACCCGCGCGGCAGTGGATCGCCGACCGCGTCTCGGGCAGGACCCTCGAGGTCGGCGTCGGCACCGGCGCGAACCTGCCCTACTACGCCGACCGCGTCACCGACCTCACGCTCACCGACGTCAGCGGAGCCATGCTGCGGGCGGCCGCCGCGCGGGCGGCCGAGCAGGGCGTCGACGCCCGGCTGATCCAGGCCGACTCCGCGCACCTGGACCTGCCGGACGACGCGTTCGACACGGTCGTCAGCACGCTGGCCCTCTGCTGCGTCGACGACGAGCTCGCCGTGCTGCGGGAGCTCGCGCGCGTGCTGCGACCGGGTGGCCTGCTGCTGATGGCGGACCACGTGGAGTCGTCCGCCCGCCTGGGCCGCGCGGTGCAGCGCGCGCTCGAGGGCGTCAGCCCGCGCCGCGCCGGGGAGCACTTCCGCCGACGCCCCCTGCTGCTGCTGGAGCCGGCGGGGCTGGAGCTCGTCGAGAGTGCCGCGTCGCGGTGGCGGCTGGTCGAGCGGCTGTCCGCGAAACTCGTCGGGACGTGATGTCGATCTGGCGGTTCCGCCGCTCGACTGACGGGTGAGAGGGTCCGAAGGGGGCCCCGGACACAGGAGACGACCGTGAAGTACATGCTGATCATGCGCGCGACCGACGAGGCGTTCGAGGCGTTCCAGAACGTCGACTTCGAGCAGATCATGGAGGCGATGGGCCGGTTCAACGACGAGATGATCTCCGCCGGCGTCCTCGTCGCTGCCGAGGGGCTCGACGACGCCGCGGACGGGGTCGTGATCGACTTCTCCTCCCAGCCGCCCGTCGTCAGCGACGGCCCGTACGGCGAGACGAAGGAGCTGTTCGGCGGCTTCTGGATCCTCGACGTCGCGTCCAAGGAGGAGGCCGTCGAGTGGGCCAAGCGCGCACCGATGACGGGCCCCGGCCAGAAGACCGAGATCCGCCGGGTCACGTCGATCGACGAGTTCCCCCAGGACAACGAGTGGATCCAGAAGGAACGGGCGTGGCGGGAGCGGACGGGCCAGCTCTGACCCGGTCCGGGTCCGGTCGGGACGCCGTCGAAGCCGTCTGGCGGATCGAGTCGGCGCGCATCGTCGCCACCCTGGCCAGGTTCACCGGGGACTTCTCCCTCGCGGAGGACCTGGCCCAGGAGGCGCTGGCCGCGGCGCTCGTGTCGTGGCCGCGCGACGGCGTCCCGGGCAACCCCGCCGGCTGGCTGCTCACGGTCGGGCGACGTCGCGCGATCGACGCCTACCGTCGCCGGTCGGCGCTCGACGAGCGGTACACCCTCCTCGCCCGCGACCTGGGCGAGGAGGGCAACGACGACTGGGACCCCGACCGGATCGACGACGACGTGCTGGCCCTGATGTTCGTCGCGTGCCACCCGGTGCTCTCGCGGGAGGCCCAGGTCACGATGACGCTCCGGGTGGTCGGTGGCCTGACCAGCGACGAGATCGCCCGGGCGCTCCTGGTGCCCACCGCCACGGTCCAGGCGCGGATCACCCGCGCCAAGAAGACGCTCGCGGCGGCGCAGGTCCCGTTCGGCGTGCCGCCAGCCGACGAGCGCCGCGCCCGCCTCGCCTCGGTGCTGCACGTCCTGTACCTGGTGTTCACCGAGGGCTCGTCGGCCACGTCCGGCGCCGACTGGATCCGGACCGACCTGGCGCACGAAGCGATCCGGCAGACCCGTGTGCTGGCGCAGCTGGTGCCCGACGAGGCCGAGGTGCACGGGCTGCTCGCCCTGCTCGAGCTCACGGCCGCCCGGTTCCCGGCGCGGGTGCGCGACGACGGCGAGCCGGTCCTGCTCGAGGCGCAGGACCGTCGGCGATGGGACCGTGCGGCGATCCGGCGCGGGCGGGCTGCGCTGGCCACCGCCGGGCGTGTGGGCCGCGGGCTCGGGGCGTACGGCGTCCAGGCGGCGATCGCCGAGTGCCACGCGGTCGCGCCGTCCGTCGAGGCGACCGACTGGGACCGGATCGTGCTGCTGTACGAGGCGCTCGGCCGCCTGGCACCGTCCCCGGTGGTGGAGCTCAACCGGGCGGTGGCGGTCTCGATGGCGCAGGGGCCGGCGGCGGCTCTGCCGCTGGTCGACGAGCTCGTCGCGACGGACCGGCTCTCCGGGTCGCACCTGCTGCCGAGCGTCCGCGGCGAGCTGCTGACCCGGCTGGGACGGACCGACGAGGCGCGTCGCGAGCTGGAGCTGGCGGTGCGACTCTGCCGTAACGCGCGGGAGCGCGGCGTGCTGGAGGGCAAGCTCGCCGCGCTGACGCGCTGAGCTGCCCATCTGGTCCGCCCGGAACCGCTACGGTGCACGCGACCGGGCGCCGTGCTCGTTCCTCGCGTCCGACCGTCAAGGGGCACACCGCCGTGTCTACTGTTTCGTCCGATGGACTGGCCATCTCCACCCGCGGCCTGCGCAAGACCTACCGCAGCCGGACCGGCCGGCGGGCGGTCGCGGTCGGCGGGCTGGACCTGGACGTACCGGTCGGCGGGGTGCACGGGTTCCTCGGCCCGAACGGTGCCGGCAAGACGACGACCATCCGGATGCTGCTGGGCCTGATCCGCGCGGACTCCGGGACCATGTCGCTGTTCGGCCAGGAGGTGCCGCAGCGGCTGCCCGAGGTCATCGGCCGCGTCGGCGCCATCGTCGAGCAGCCCAAGTTCTTCCCCAGCTTCTCCGGCCGCAAGAACCTCTCGATGCTGGCCCGGGCGATCGACGCCCCGACGCGGCTGGTCGACGTGGTGCTCTCGGACGTCGGGCTGCTGGACCGTGCCGACGACCGCTACAAGGGCTACTCGCTCGGCATGAAGCAGCGGCTCGCCATCGCCGCCACGCTGCTCAAGGACCCGGACCTGCTCATCTTCGACGAGCCGACCAACGGGCTCGACCCCGCCGGGATCCGGGAGATCCGCGGGACCATGCGCGGGCTGGCCGACCGCGGCAAGACCGTGCTGGTCTCCAGCCACATCCTGGCCGAGGTGGAGCAGGTGGCCGACACGGTCTCGATCATCGCCCGCGGCGAGCTGATCGCGAGCGGTCGGGTCGCCGACCTCATCGGCACCGGCGCGGCTGCCACGGTCCGGGTGGGCGTCGCCGAGCCGGAGCGTGCCCAGCAGGTGCTCGGTGCGCAGGGCTGGACCGTGCGCCCCGACGGCCGGTACCTGCTGGTCGACGGTGGGGTGCCCCCGGCGCACATCACGCAGGCGCTCGCGGCGCACCAGCTGTTCGTCGAGGAGCTGGTGCCCCTGCGCGCCGACCTGGAGTCTGTCTTCCTCGAGCTCACGGCGGGCCGAGGTCCGGGGACGCACGCGCCACCGACCGGGGACGCCCGACCGACGCACCACGCCGGGGAGGAGTCGTGAGCCGGCTGCTGCGGGTCGAGCTGGACCGGTTCGCGTCCCGTGCGCTGATCCGCGCCGGGGTGGTCGCCGTGCTGGTCATCTGCTGCTTCGCGGTCGTCTCGGCGTGGAGCTCGGCGTCTCCGCCGTCGCAGGCCGAGCAGGACCAGGCTCGCGTCTACTACGAGCAGGCGCTCACGGACTGGGAGCAGAACGGCGAGCAGTACGTCGCCGACTGCCGAGCGCAGGAGGAGGCCGACAAGGAGACCGCCGACGACCCGGGACTGGTGGACTACGGGTGCGACGAGATGACGGCACCCAAGCTCCAGGACTGGATCGGTGGCGCGCCCAGCTTCGGTCGCGACACGGCCGCCCTGCTGACATCGCTCTCGCTGCTCCTCGTCCTGGCCCCGGTGCTGCTCGCCGGGAGCTTCGTGTCGGCGGAGTTCTCCACCGGCTCGATCGCCAACTGGCTCACGTTCGCCCCGCGCCGCGTGCGCGTGTACCTGAGCAAGGTGCTGGCGGCCGGGCTGGGGATCATCCCCGTGGCCGCCGTCGGCGTCGCGATCGTCCTCGGCGGGTCCTGGCTCGCCTACCGGAACTTCGACACGATCAACGCCGAGGCGTCGACGGACCTCGACTCCCCGGTCGCCGTCGCCCTGCGCCTCGTCGCCCTGACGCCGGTGGTCGCCGTGCTCGGGGCCGCCCTCGGCTTCCTTGCGCGGCACACCGCGGCTGTGCTCGGCATCGTCCTGGGCTGGGTCGTGCTCGTCGAGGGGATCCTGGTCAACTGGGTCCAGGCGCTGCGACCGTGGACCCTCACCCTCAACATCTCGGCCTGGGTGTCGGGCAGCGCCCCGTACTGGACGCAGGAGTGCACGACGACCGCGTCGGGCCAGTCGTGCCGGAGCGTCGAGCACGTCCTGTCCCAGACCCAGGGCGCGGTGTACCTGCTCGTGCTCACTGCGGTGGTCGCCGGCGTCGCGCTGCTGGTGTTCCGGCGGCGCGACGTCGGCTGACCCCGTCAGCGGCCCAGGTGCGCCCAGCGCCGGACCGCCAGCGTGCCGAAGATCGCGACGAGCACGATCGGCCAGACCACGGCCAGGAGCACCACGTTGTCGGACGCCCACCCGTCGGCGGCCACCGTCGGGTTGCCGAACAGGTCGCGCGTCGCGGCCACGGTCGCGGTGACCGGGTTCCACGCCGACAGCGTCTGCAGCCACCCCGGCATCGTCGAGATGGGGACGAAGGCGTTCGACAGGAACACGAACGGCCACACCAGGATCTGCACCGCCATCACGCCGCCCTGCCCGCGGAACAGCAGGCCGAGGTAGATGCCGACCCACAGGAACACGAACCGCAGGAGCAGCAGCAGCCCCACGCCGGCCAGCGCGCTGCCGAGCCCCTCGTGCACCCGCCACCCCACCGCCAGCCCGGCGACCAGCAGCACCGCGAGGCCGACGACGGTCGCGAGCATGTCCGCGGTCGCCCGACCGAGCAGCACCGCGGCGCGGGACATCGGCAGCGACCGGAACCGGTCGGTCACCCCGCGCTGCACGTCCTGCGACACCGCGGTCATGGTGCCCTCCAGGCCGAACGCCATGGTCACGGCGAGCATGCCGGGGAACAGGAACTCGATGTAGCCGCCGGGCACCTCGATCGCGCCGCCCAGCAGGTAGCCGAACATGAGGAGCAGCAGGATCGGGAACGCGAGCCCGATGAGCAGGTCCCACGGCTGACGCCGCCAGTGCCCGAGGTCGCGCAGGGTCACGGTCCACGAGTCACGCAGTGCCCAGGTCATGCGGCCTCCTTCGTCGTTCCGGTCAGGTGCAGGAAGACCTCGTCGAGGGTCGGCCGGCGCAGGACGACGTCGTCGACGACGATCCCGGCGTCGTCGAGGGTGCGGACGACGTGAGTGAGGGCCGCGACGCGGTGGGTGACGGTCGCGGTCACCCGACGTCCGTCGAGGTCGATCTCCGCATCGCCGGCCACCGCCTGCAGTGCGGAGCGGGCGGCGGGCAGGTCCGCCTCGTCGCGGACGACGACGTCCAGCCGGTCCTGGCCGATCGACGCCTTGAGCGCGTCCGGGGTGCCCTCGGCGGCGACCCGGCCGTGGTCGAGCACGGTGACCTGCGACGCCAGCTGGTCCACCTCCTCGAGGTACTGGGTGGTGAGCAGCACGGCGGTCCCGCCCGCGACGAGCGCCCGGACCGACTGCCACACCTCCCGCCGGCCGCCGGGGTCCAGCCCGGTGGTCGGTTCGTCGAGCAGCAGCACCGTCGGGTCGAGGACGAGCCCCGCCGCCAGGTCGAGCCGGCGCCGCATGCCACCCGAGTAGGTGGACACGGGCCGGTCGGCGGCGTCGACCAGGTCGAACCGCTCGAGCAGCTCGTCCGCCCGGAGGCGCGCCCGCCGGGTGCCCAGGTGGCTCAGCCGCCCGAACATCACCAGGTTGTCGCGGCCGCCGAGGATCTCGTCGACGGCCGCGTGCTGGCCGACGAGCCCGAGGTGGCGGCGCACCTGGCCGGGCTCGCGGACCACGTCGAAGCCGGCCACGCGCGCCGAGCCGCCGTGCGGGTCCAGGAGCGTCGACAGGATGCGCACGGCCGTCGTCTTTCCTGCGCCGTTGGGCCCGAGCAGGCCGTGCACGGTGCCCGGCTCGACCGCGAGGTCGAGGCCGTCGAGCACCGTGGTGTCGCCGTACCGGCGGGTCAGTCCGAGGGTCTGGATGGCTGTCATGGGCTCCTCCGTAGTCTAGCCGTACACTGTACGGTAAGGAACGCACGACGTCACCCCCGTGTTCCCGACGGGAGAGGATGGGTGCCATGACGGAGATCACAGGCACCGGCGACCCCGCCCGGAGCATGGCGCTGCTGTGGCGCGAGTCGGAGCCGGCCCCTCGCGGTCGCGGTGCCGCCGCCGGGCTCTCCGTCGACCGCGTGGTGACCGCCGGGATCGCGCTCGCGGACAGCGAGGGACTCGGCGCGCTGTCGATGCGCCGGCTCGCCACCGACCTGGGCGTCGGCGCGATGACCGTCTACACCTACGTGCCCGGCAAGGCCGAGCTGGTCGACCTCATGGTGGACGCCGTGCTCTCGGAGATGGCGGACCTGTACGCCCCCGCCTCGGACGACTGGCGCGCCCGCCTCGAGGCCGTCGCGCGCGCCAACTGGTCCCTGTACGAGCGACACCCGTGGCTCCTGCACGTCGCTGCGTCCGGCCGTCCCCCGCTGGGCCCGGGCGTGATGGCCAAGTACGAGCTCGAGCTTCGGGCGGTCGACGGCAGCGGGCTCGACGAGGTCGCGATGGACGCGGTGGTCACGCTCGTCGACGGCTTCGTGGCCGGCACCGCGCGGGGCGTCGTCGAGCAGGCGGCCGCCCAGCAGGCCACCGGGATCAGCGAGGCCGAGTGGTGGGCCGCCACCGAGCCGTTCGTCGCCCGCGTGTTCGACGCCGAGGCGTACCCCACGGTCGCGCGCGTCGGACCGATCGCCGGCGAGGCCCAGCAGGCGGCCTACGACCCGCGCCGCGCGTTCGAGTTCGGGCTGACACGCCTGCTCGACGGCATCGCGGTCCTGGTCGACGGGACGAACCGGTCATAGTCTCGGCTCATGCTCATCCTCGGACTGATCCTCTTCGGCATGCTGATCGGTGCACTGGCGCAGCTGATCCTCGGCAAGGAGCGCGGCGGGGTCGACTGGTCCATGGCGATCGTCGCCGGGCTGGTCGGGTCGTTCGTCGGGGGGCTGCTCGCCAGCCTGCTCTCCGGCGACGGGCTGGCGTTGCGCCCGAGCGGCATCATCGGCTCGATCGTCGGAGCGCTGATCGTGACGGCGATCTGGCGCGGGACCCGCGGCCGCGCGAAGGCCTGACGGCCGGACGCGCGAGAGCGGCAGTCCACCCGAGAACGGCACTGTGAACTGCCGTTCTCGCGGGAGACTGCCGCTCTCGTCGGACCGTCCGTCAGCCCGTCGCGCAGCTGGCGCTCGGTGTCGTCGTGCTGCCGTTCTTCATGATCGTGACGCCGAACGTGTTGCCGGCGCCGTTCGGCCGTGCCTGCCGGGTGGTGCCGCTACCGCTGAGCGTCGCGTTCCAGCTGTTCTGGACGCTCTGGCTGCCCGACAGGTTGAGCGTGACCACCCAGCTGCTACTGCCGCTGACCGCGTAGCTCACGTTGAACCGGTCGGACCACTCGTCACCGCGCGTGGCGGTCACCGTGCAGGACCCGGCGGGCGGGTTCGTCGTCCCGCCACCGCCACCACCGCCGGCGCTGGACGGTGCGATCGCGCGGCCGGTGCTGCTCGAGATGTGCCCGGTGCACAGGTTGCGGGACTTGAGGTCGTTCAGGATGTTCGGCAGCGCCTGCTGGGTCGCGGCCGGCCAGTCGTGCATGAGGATGATCTGGCCGTTGGTGAGGCGGGCGGCCGCCTGCCGGATGGCGTCGGCGCTCGCGTTGTTCCAGTCGTTCGAGTCGACGTCCCAGATGATCTCGCGCAGGCCGAGTGACGACTCGACGTTCTTGAGGGTCTGGTTGGTCTCGCCGTACGGCGGCCGGAAGAGCGTCGGGGTGACCCCGGCGGTCTGCTGGATCGCGGTCTGCGTGCGCGACAGCTGCGACTGGATGTCCGACTGGCTCAGGTTCACCAGGTGCGGGTGGTCCCAGCTGTGGTTGCCGATCTGCAGGCCGGCGTTCTTGTAGGCCTGCATGAGCGACGCGTTCGACTGGGCGTTGGAGCCGGTGGGGAACACGGTCGCAGTGGCGCCCGCGTTGCGCAGGGTGGAGATGAGCTGGTTGGTGGTGCCGGTGTTCGGGCCGTCGTCGAACGTGAGGCCCACGTAGCCGGCGGAGCAGCTCGACGTCGCCGGCGGTGGAGTCGTCGTGCCGCCGCCGCTGGAGGTGCCGCAGGTGGCCGACGGCGTCGTGCTGTTGCCGTTCTTCATGATCGTCACACCGAACGTGTTGGAGCCCGTGGAGGTGACGGTCCGGCCGTTGACCGACGCGTTCCAGCTGTTCTGCACGCTCTGGCTGCCGGTGAGGTTGAGCGTCGCCGTCCAGGAGCTGGCGCCGCTGACGGTGTAGCTCACGTTGAACCGGTCGGACCACTCCTCGCCGCGGGTGGCCGTGATGGAGCAGCCGCCGGTGCTCGGGGGAGGCGTCGTGGTGCCACCGCCGCCGGAGCCCTCGCTCACCGTGATGTTCGAGTTGCCGCTGCTCTGGTAGCCCTCGGTCGCCATGATCATGTAGTTGTGGGTGCCGAGGTTCATGCCCTTGCTGGCCCACGCGTCGAAGTGGTTGCCGGACGTGATGGTGCCGCCGGTCTTCTTCGACTGCCGCACGCTCCAGTACTGGTAGAACGTCGCGGTGCCCTGGATCGAGGGCTGGTTCACGCGCTGGGTGCGGTAGATGTCGTACGTGCCGCCGTCGCTGGTGACCGTGCCCATGAACGTGCCGGTGGGCCGGTAGGTGCCCCAGTTGTCGACGATGTAGTACTCGATCAGCGGGCTCGTGGTCCAGCCGTACAGGGTCAGGTAGGCGTTGCCGGAGGGGTTGAAGCTGCCCGAGTAGCTGACGGTCTTGCGGCCGCCGGTGCTCCAGCCCTTGCCCGCGACGAAGTTGCCCGTGTTGCTCCACTGCGTGGAGTAGTTGCCGCCCGAGCCCAGGTTCATCGAGACGGTGCCCTGCGAGTCGGTCCAGAACGAGTAGAAGTACCCGTTGTTGGTGCCGGTCTCGTTGGTCGACACGGCGCTGGCGGGGGTGGCGACGGCGAGCCCGGCGACGACCAGCGCACCGGCGGCGCCGAGTCCCACCAGTGCGCGGAACGACCGGCGTCGTCGCGGTGCGGTACCGATACTTTCGGACATCCTGCACTCCTTTGTGCGTGAGGGATCCGCGCCGGCTTCCCGCAGGGTGCCGACGCCGTACCGACGCACGGAGCGTCGATAACGTTATCGACGCCAGTGTGCAGACGTGTTCGTGCCAAGGGAACACTGTGGGGCGCAGTCGAACCGTTTAGGTTCTGGACTCCGAAACTATCGGATCACCAGGCAGAGAGGCGGGGGCGCCCGGCGTGCGCTGCGGCCGTGGACGGGCGCACGCCGGACGATCCGTCCTCAGCCGACGGTGCCGGTCACCGCCGTCCCGTTCCGGACCACCGTGTACTGGACGATCGCGCCGCTCCAGAAGTGGAACGTGAGCACCACGGGGGACGCGTCGGCGACCTCCGCGAAGAACGCCGGGCGCAGGAGGATCGACCCCGTAGCGGCGTCCGGCGCGAACGTCACGTCGAACTCCTTGAACGACGTCCACCCGTGCGGTCCGGCGTTGGACCCGTCGAGGTAGCGCGCCTCCATCGTGGCCAGCCGGTCGCCGCGGAAGGCGGTCGGCACGGCGAACGCGTCGGTGGTGCCGGTCGCGGCCGCGAGCACCGGGGTGTCGGCGTTGACGATCTCGATCCGCCACGGGACGCCCTGGGAGAACCGCGCGACCAGCTCGGCGCTCGTCCCGTAGGCACCGTCGCCGGACAGCCGCTGGAGGAGCGTGGCGGGCAGGGTCAGGGTGCCGCCGGACAGCTGGTAGTCCCGGCCCTGCTTGAGCTTCTTGCCTGCGAGCGACAGGTCCCGGAACGTCGTGCCGTTGAGGTGGAGCGTGATCGCCTGCTCGGTCACGGCACCGGGGTGCACGAACACCTGGTCGGTGGACGCCGTGCCGGAGCGCTTCCTCCAGCTGCTCGAGAGCTGCGCGAACAGAGCCGGGTCCCGCCACGTGAACGCGGTGCGGTCGAAGTGCTGGCCGTTGTCCCAGAGCATCGTCGTGACGCCGGAGGTGCGCGCCTGGTACCCCAGGTACTCGAAGAACTTCAGCTTCTCGCCCTGCTCGATCGTCCCGGTGTGCCGGTCGAACCCGAGCAGGCCGTACTCGCCGAGGATGACCGGGATACCGGCGTTCACCAGGGTGGTGCGCACCCGCGCGAACGTGTCGGTGACGTCCTGCTGCGCGGTCGCGTCGAACCGGGTGCCGCCCGCCACGTTCACGCTGAACGGCCAGTAGCCGTAGTAGTGGAAGGTCGCGGCCAGGTTCTGGTCGTTCAGCGCGGTGAACGTCTGGACCAGCGAGTCGAGCCGGGCCTGCCCGGAGTCGGTGTGCAGCGTGGGCAGCACCAGGACGCGGTCGGCGTTCCTGCCACCCGACGAGCGCACCACCTGGTGGAACGCGGCGTTCAGCTCGTCCAGCAGCGCGTACTCCTGGGCCTCACCCGTGGACCCGGCGAACTGCGGCTCGTTGATGCTCTCGAACAGCAGCGTGCGGGGGTGGTCGCGGAACCGCTCGGCCAGCTGCTCCCACGTGGCGGTGAACTGCGCGAGCACCTCGTCGTGCCGGGTGGGCATCGCGTTGGTCCACATCCACGAGTCGTGGTGCAGGTCCAGGAGCACCGACAGGTCCTCGTCGAGCGCCCAGTCGACGACCTCCTCCACGCGGTCGAGGACCACCGGGTCGATCGTGTAGTCCGGCGCCGGCCCCTCGTGCTGGCCGAGCGTGACGGGGATGCGGACGCTCTTGAAGCCCTGCTTCTCCACCTGGCTGAGCACCTTCTTGGTCACGCGCGGGTTGCCCCAGGCGGTCTCGTCGGCGCCGACGGCGTCGAAGGTGTTGCCGAGGTTCCAGCCGGGCTGCATCGCGGCGACCACCTTCGCGGCCGGCTTGGGTGGTGGGGCGGCCTGCGCAGGTCCGGCGAGCGTGGCCGTCAGTGCGGTGGCCGCGACGAGTGCCGCGAGGCTGGTCCAGAGGGGTCGTGTCACGGGGATGCCCTTCGTCGCAGTGTCGCGCGCGGCGGGGCGGCCGGCTCTCCGTCGAGCGCGTTGGGGGCGGCGTTGCCCCCGGCGTCGCGCTCGATCGTCGAAGCGCTTCGATCGGAGTGTAGGGACAGTGCGGTCCCGGAGGAAGGGGGCGAAACGGATAGGCCTACGGCTCGTGCCGCAGCAGGTCCCCGGGCTGGCACTCCAGCACGGCGCACAGGGCCTCGAGCGTGGTGAACCGGACTGCCTTGGCCCGACCGTTCTTCAGCACGGCGAGGTTGGCCGGGGTGATGCCGACGCGATCGGCCAGCTCGCCCACGGACATCTTGCGGCGGGCCAGCATCACGTCCACGTCGACGACGATCGGCATCAGATCACCTCGTCGAGCTCGGCACGCAGCGTGGTCGCCGTCGAGTCGAGGACCATCGCCTTGGCCAGCAGCACGCGCAGGACGAGCACCAGCAGCGCGATCCCGGCCGTGCCCATGCCGCCGATGACGACGAGCAGGACGATCCCGGGCGCCACCGCCTCGCCGGGTGCGAGCACGAACGACAGGATCATCGCCAGCACGGTCGCCGCGACCGCCGCGCCGATGATGACGTCGACGTACCGGAACGCCGCCGTGCTGAACACGGTGTCGCGCCGGACCAGGGTGAGCAGCTGCCACACGCACACGAGCGCGGCCTGCACGGCCAGCACGCCCAGGAACCCGACGACCATCACGGGCCAGCGCAGGTGCGCCACCGCGGCGCCGCCGTCGTCGATGTCGCGACCGATGGCCGGGATGATCATGATCTGCACCGCCAGCAGGCCGGCGAACATCAGCACGATCACCGCCCGCAGCGCGAGGATGGCCAGTCGGCTCATGGCAGTGCTCCTTGGTAGCGATCTATCGATTAACGAGAGAAACCTATCGATAGACCGCCGCCATGGCAACCGTCAGCTGACCGCCTTCTTCACGAGCTCGCCGATCCGCTTCTCGTCCGCCGGCGTGAGCGCGGCGATCGCGAAGGCCGTCGGCCACATGGAGCCGTCGTCGATGTTGGCCACGTCGTTGAAGCCCAGCGTCGCGTACCGGGTGTCGAACTTCGACGCGGCCTGGAAGAAGACGACCACCTTGCCGCCCTTCGCGTAGGCCGGCTGGCCGTACCAGGTCTTGGGCTCGAGCTCCGGGGCGACCTCGGTGACGATCGCGTGGATGCGCTCCGCCATCGCGCGGTCGGCGTCGGCCATCTCCGCGATCTTCTCGAGCAGGTCGGCCTCGCCGTTCTGCTTGCGGCGCGACTCCTTGGCGCGTTCCTTGATCGCGGCGCGCTCCTCCGCGGTGAACCCCTCGGACTCCGTGCTCGTGGCCTTCGCCATCATCTGCTTCCTCTCTGGACCGTTGCCGAGAACCCTAGGGAGCGACGGCGACGGAGGCTTCTCCATCCCTGCTCGATGCCGCACCCACGTAGGCGGCCAGGTGCTGGCCCGTGAGCGTGGGACGGCCGGCGACCAGGTCGGCCGGCGTGCCCTCGAAGACGATCCGCCCGCCGTCGTGGCCCGCGCCCGGACCGAGGTCGATGATCCAGTCGGCGTGCGCCATGACCGCCTGGTGGTGCTCGACGACGATCACCGAGGTGCCGGAGTCGACCAGCCGGTCGAGCAGGCCCAGCAGCTGCTCGACGTCGGCCAGGTGCAGGCCGGTGGTCGGCTCGTCGAGGACGTAGATGCCGCCCTTGTCGCCCATGCGCGTGGCCAGCTTGAGCCGCTGGCGCTCGCCGCCGGACAGGGTGGTCAGCGGCTGCCCGAGGCTCAGGTAGCCGAGCCCGACGTCGGCGAGCCGGACGAGAACCGCGTGCGCCGCCGGGGTACGTGCGTCGCCCGCGCCGAAGAACTGCTCCGCCTCGGTCACCGACATCGCGAGCACCTCGCTGATGTCGCGGCCGCCCAGGTGGTACTCCAGCACCGACGCCTGGAACCGCTTGCCCTCGCACAGCTCGCACGGGGTGGCGACGCCGGCCATCATCGCGAGGTCCGTGTAGATGACGCCGGCGCCGTTGCAGCTGGGGCAGGCGCCCTCGGAGTTGGCGCTGAACAGCGCGGGCTTGACGCCGTTGGCCTTGGCGAACGCCTTGCGGATGGGCTCGAGCAGGCCCGTGTACGTGGCCGGGTTGCTCCGGCGCGACCCCTTGATGCCCGCCTGGTCGATGGACACGACGCCCGCACCGGTCGGCATCGACCCGTGGATGAGCGAGCTCTTGCCGGAGCCGGCCACCCCCGTGAGCACGACGAGGACGCCGAGCGGGATGTCCACGTCGACGTCGCGCAGGTTGTTGGTGGTGGCGCCGCGGATCTCGAGCGTGCCCGTGGGCGTCCGCACCGACTCCTTGAGGGAGGCCCGGTCGTCGAGGTGGCGTCCGGTGATGGTCCCGCTGGCCCGCAGCCCGTCGAGGCTCCCCTCGAAGCAGACCGTTCCGCCCGCCGAGCCGGCGCCGGGTCCGAGGTCGACCACGTGGTCGGCGATCGCGATGGCCTCCGGCTTGTGCTCCACGACCAGCACGGTGTTGCCCTTGTCCCGCAGGCGCAGGAGCAGCGCGTTCATCCGCTGGATGTCGTGCGGGTGCAGCCCGATCGTGGGCTCGTCGAACACGTACGTCACGTCGGTGAGCGAGGAGCCGAGGTGGCGGATCATCTTGGTGCGCTGGGCCTCGCCGCCCGAGAGCGTGCCCGACGAGCGCTCCAGCGAGAGATACCCGAGCCCGATGCTCACGAACGAGTCGAGCAGCTCGCGCAGGGCCGTGAGCAGGGGAGCGACGGACGGCTCGTCGAGCCCGCGCACCCACTCGGCCAGGTCGCTGATCTGCATCGCGCAGGCGTCGGCGATGTTCACCGTGCCGATCCGCGACGACCGCGCCCCCTCGTTGAGCCGCGTCCCGTCGCAGTCGGGGCACGTGGTGAACACGACCGTCCGCTCCACGAACGCCCGGATGTGCGGCTGGAGGGCCTCGACGTCCTTGGCCAGGAACGACTTCTGGATCTTCGGGATCAGCCCCTCGTAGGTGAGGTTGATGTTGTCGACCTTGATCTTGGTCGGCTCCTTGTACAGCAGGTCGTTCAGCTCCTTCTTGGTGAACTTGCTGATCGGCTTGTCCGGGTCGAAGAAGCCCGAGCCGCTGAAGATGCGCCCGTACCAGCCGTCCGAGCTGTAGCCGGGGATGGTCAGGGCACCCTCGTTGAGCGACTTGCTGTCGTCGTAGAGCTGGCCGAGGTCGAAGTCGGTGACCGACCCGCGACCCTCGCAGCGGGAGCACATGCCGCCCGTGATGGAGAAGCTCCGGCGCTCCTTGGTGGTGGTGCCACCCTTCTCGATGGTCACCGCGCCGGCGCCCGAGATGGACGCGACGTTGAACGAGAACGCCTGCGACGAGCCGATGTGCGGGACCCCGAGCCGGCTGAACAGGATGCGCAGCAGCGCGTTGGCGTCGGTCGCGGTGCCGACGGTCGACCGGATGTTGGCGCCCATCCGCTCCTGGTCGACGATGATCGCCGTGGTCAGCCCGTCCAGGACGTCGACGTCCGGCCGCGCGAGGGTGGGCATGAAGCCCTGGACGAAGGTGGAGTAGGTCTCGTTGATCATCCGCTGCGACTCGGCGGCGATCGTGCCGAACACCAGCGAGCTCTTGCCCGAGCCGGAGACCCCCGTGAACACCGTGAGCCGGCGCTTCGGGAGCTCGATGCTGATGTCCTTGAGGTTGTTCTCGCGCGCTCCGTGCACGCGGATCCAGTCGTGGCTGTCGGCGACGTGTGCCCCGGGGTTCATCTCGTCGTTGCTCATCTCGTCCATCACCATGTGCGCAACGCTAGCGGCGGGCGGGGACACCGGTACCGTCGGCGCAACCGATCGGCAGGGGGCTGGCGATGAGGGTGGCAGGCAGGACCGTCGTCGTCACGGGCGCCGGCGATGGCATCGGGCGAGAGCTCGTGCTCGGGCTCCTCGGGCGTGGCGCGCGGGTCGCCGCGATCAGCCGCAGCGCTGAGCACCTGGAGGAGACTGCCGAGCGCGCGGGGCCGGCGGCGGACCGGCTGTCCACCCACGTCGCCGACGTCGCCGACCGGGAGGCCGTCGAGGCTCTGCCCGCGCAGGTCGTCGGTACGCACGGCCAGGTCGACGGGCTGGTCAACTGCGCCGGGATCATCCAGCCGTTCGTCTCCCTCGTCGACCTGGACTACCCGCAGATCGAGCGCGTCATGGCGGTGAACTTCTGGGGTCCGGTGCACACGACGAAGGCGTTCCTGCCGCACCTTGTCGCGCGTCCGGTGGCGCACCTGGTCAACGTCTCCAGCATCGGCGGTTTCCTTCCGGTGCCCGGGCAGACCGCGTACGGCGCCTCGAAGGCGGCGGTCCGCCTCCTGACCGAGGGACTGCACGCCGAGCTCGCCGGCACGTCCGTCGCCGTGACGGTGGTCTTCCCCGGGGCGGTGCGCACGGGGATCGTCGAGAACTCGGGCGTGATCGCCCCGGAGATCTCGGGTGCGACGGCCCGGCGCCTGGAACGGTCGATGACGTCCGCGCCGCGGGCGGCCCGGATCATCCTCGACGCCGTCGAGCGCGACGCCTACCGGGTGACCGTCGGCAAGGACGCGGCCGTGATGGACCTGCTGGCCCGCCTGGCTCCCGAGCGCGCGGCCCGGCTCGTCCGGTCACGGATGAAGGCGCTGCTCAGCTGAGCCGGGCCACCTGGGCGTCCAGGTACCGGCGCTCCGCCACGTTGATCGCTCGGCCGGCCGCCCGCCGGTAGTGGGTGAGCGCGAGGTCTGTCTCGCCGGCGCGCTCGTGCAGGTAGGCGCGCAGCTGGTCGACGCGGGGGAGGGCGTCGTCGATGCCGTCGAGGATCGCCAGGCCCGCCGCCGGCCCGTGGACCATCGCCGCCGCGACCGCGCGGTTCAGCGTGACCACGGGGCTGCCCGTCATCCTCTCGAGCAGCTCGTACAGGGCGAGGATCTGGGGCCAGTCCGTCGCGTCGGCGTCGGGCGCCCGGTCGTGGATCGCGGCGATGGCCGCCTGGAGCTGGTACTCACCGACCGCACCCCGGCCGATCGCGCCGTCGAGCAGCGCGGTCCCCTCGGCGATCATGGCGTGGTCCCACAGGCTCCGGTCCTGGTCGGCCAGCGTCACCGGAGTCCCCGACTGGTCGGTCCGCGCGGCCCGACGGGCGTCCGTCAGGAGCATGAGGGCGAGCAGGCCGCTGACCTCGGCGTCGACCTCGGCCGCGTGCACCAGCCGCGCGATGCGGATCGCCTCGTCGGACAGGTCGACGCGCGTGAGGTCGTCGCCGGCGCTGCCCGTGTAGCCCTCGTTGAACATCAGGTACAAAACGCGCAGGACGCTGCGCAGCCGGGTCGGGCGCTCGTCCGGCGCGGGCATCGAGAACCGTTCGCCCGCGACCCGCTGCTTGGCGCGGCTGATCCGCTGCGCCATCGTCGCCTCCGGCACGAGGAACGCCCGGGCGATCTCCGCGGTCGTCAGGCCGCCGACCGCCCGCAGGGTCAGCGCGATCGCGGACGTGGGGGTCAGCACCGGGTGGCAGCAGAGGAACAGGACGGTCAGGGTGTCGTCCTCCTGCGCGGCACCGCCGGACGCGGGCTGCGCGGCAGCACGGCGCTCGCGGTCGCGGCGGGCGACGTCGCGGCGCCACCGGTCGACCATCCGTCGCGACGCCGTCTGCAGCAGCCAGGCTCGTGGCCGCGCCGGGATCCCGTCCGTCGGCCAGTGCTGCGCCGCCGCGAGCAGCGCCTCCTGGACCGCGTCCTCGGCGGCGTCGAAGTCGCCCCACCGGCGCGCGAGCGTGCCGAGGACCTGCGGCGCCAGCTCGCGCAGCAGGTCCTCGACGTCGGGCGGGACGTTCAGCGGGCGTCGCTCGCCGTCTCGAGGAACGCGTTCATCTCCTCGACGTCCGACGGCCCGTCCTCCATGATCCGACGCACCTGGATCGGCTGCTGGGTCGGGACCCCGCCGCGCCCCGGCACCGCGGAGACCAGCGCGGCGATCTCCAGAGCCCGCGCCTCGGTCTCGGTCTCGACGATCTGGTAGCCCGCCACCCACTCCTTGAACTCCTGGAACGGCCCGTCCGTGACGACCGTCCTGGCGCCGTCCGACGTGACGACCTTCGCCAGGTCCGGACCGGTGAGGATCTCCCCGCCCACCAGCTCGCCGCTCTCGATCAGCTCGCGGTTCAGGCGCCCGTAGTAGTTGAGGTGCTCAGCGACCTCGTCGTCGGTCCAGGCCGACATCGGCGCGTCGTCCGGACCGCTCTGGAAGTCCACGATCAGCAGGTACTTGGCCATGACTGCTCCTTCGTCGTCGTGCCCAGACTGGCACTCTCACCCGAGGAACGGAGCCGTCCCGCGTTTCTCGACGTGTCCCGCAGGAGTAGTTTCCGCGCATGGACCCGATGTCCTCGACCCGGATGCCCGGCCGCCTCGTGCCCGCGAGCGGCGGTCACGTCCCCGTGCGGGTGCGCGGGTTCCTCGACTCAGCCGCGCCCACCCGTGCCACCCGGTCCGAGCGGGGGTTCGCCGTGGCGCTGGCCCGGACCGAGCACGACGTGGTGAAGGTGCTCGACGGCGCCACGGTCCTCGGGTTCCTCCCGGCCACCTGGTCGCAGACCATCGACTTCGAGCTGTGGTCGTGCGAGCAGGCGGGGGAACCGGCGCTGGCCCGCGCGGTGCTCGAGGGAGTCCCCGGGCAGCGCGACCTGTTCGTCATGCTGGACTGGCGCAGACCCCGTCCGTGACGCGGCCGTCCACGCGTCGGCACGGAGGGGTCAGTTCAGCCGGTCGGGGTCGACCAGGCCCCAGTACGCCGGCTTGGCTTGCAGGTGCGCGTCGAACAGGAGCGGTGCCTCGAACGGACGCTCTGTCGGCCAGGCCCGCAGCCAGCTCCGGGAGTCGTACAGACCCCACACGCTCAGCGAGGAGAGGGCGCCCGGGTGCCGCCGGAGCGCCGCCAGCAGGTCCCGGAGGTACCGGCCCTGCTCCGCGAGGCGCTCGGGGGGTGCCGAGTCGAGCACCTCGGTCGACTCGGAGATCGCGACGTCGAGCTCCGTGACGGCCTGCCGCACACCGAGGTCCTCGAACGTTGCGATGGTGTCCTCGATCCCCGAGACGGGCACCCGCAGGTCGACGTGCAGCTGGTGGCCGATCCCGTCGATCGGGACGCCCTCGTCGAGCAGGCGCTCCACGACTGCCGCGGCCGCCCGGCGCTTCGTCCGGTTCTCGGTGCCGTAGTCGTTCAGGTACAGGACCGTGTCCGGCCCGAACGCCTCGCGTGCGATCCGGAACGCCGCCGCGACGTAGTCCGGTCCCAGCACCGCGTACCACTGGTTGCGCCGCAGGCCGTCGTCCTGCTCCGGGTCGATCGCCTCGTTCACGACGTCCCACGACCGCACGGGGTTCCGGTCGCCGTATCGGTCCTCCAGGTGCGTCGCGACCGTCCGGACGTGCGTCTCCAGGCGGGCGAGCAGGAGGGCCTGGTCCGCCGGGCTCTGCCCGAGCTCGCGTCCGTCGGGCGCGCGGAAGAACCAGTCGGGGGTCGAGCGGTGCCACACGAGGGTGTGGCCGTGCACGGCAAGGCCGTGGGCGACCGCGAAGTCGAGCACCTCGTCGGCGCGCTCGAACGTGAACTCGCCCTCGCGCGGCTGGACGCTCGCGGGCTTCAGCGCGTTCTCCGGGGTGATCATCGAGAAGTGCCGCGTGAGCAGCTCCGCGGGGGCGCCGGCCAGGTCCTGACTGCCCACGGCGGTGCCGACGGGGAAGTCGTCCGCGAGGGCCTCGCGCAGCGCCGGGATGTCGGTCTGCACCGGCGGTGCCTGCCTGGTCACGGTGACGTCGTCGAGCAGGAAGTCGGCGAGCGTGCCGGTCGACTCGACGTAGAGCGCGGGGTGCTGCTGCGCGCGGTCGGGGAGGGTGTACTCGGCGCGGAGCTCGACCCATCCCTCAGCCCCGACGGGCGTGCGCACGAGGTGGTCGTGGACGCGCTCGCCGTCGACGTCACGGCGGACCGTCAGCTGGAGCTCGCCCGGGACGGAGGTCACGCCGGGCGCCAGGCGGACCCACACGGACAGCGTGTGCTGCGTGCCGGGGGTGAGAACCCCGGTGACGTCGAGCAGCGCACCGTTCCACGCCTCGGTGCGGCCGCTCGTGACCAGGCTCGAGCCCCCGGAGTGGGCGTCGCCCTCGCGGGCCACGACGTCTGCGGTGCCGAGGCCTTCCCAGCCGTCGGTGCCGTCCTCGAAGTCGCTCGCGAGCACCGTGCTGACCCGGTCGGGCGCGGCGGCCGGAGCGGCAGTCGCGGTGGGAGCCGGCGCCTGTCCGGGGCCAGGCGGGAGCGGACCGACGAGCAGCACGACCGCGAGGACGAGCGCGGCCACCACGAGCAGGGCAGGGATGAGTCGTCGCACGACGGCACAGCTCCCCCCGGTCGATGGCGCGTCGGTCGTGCCACCGTAGGCAGACGGACCAGGCCCGGGGCAAGCGCGCGCAGGCCCCACGAGCGCGGCGCCGTGACGCACCGCACACGAGCGCGACCTGTTCGGCCTGCTCGACCGGCGCCCCGGGGATGATCAGCAGCAGCGCGCGCCCGGGTGGGCGTCCTGCTCCGCGTGCCGCTCGCGCCAGTACGCCCGCTCCGACACCGGCGCCGTGCCGGGATGGACGCGTGCGAGGTGCGCGACGTAGCGGTCGTAGTCGCGGTCGCCTAGCAGCGCGGTCGTGTACCACCGCACGGCGTGGCCGGCCCGCATGAGGGCCTGCGTCAGGCCGGCGGTCACGACCCTGCTCCCGTCGGCGCGCGGTCCCGGTCGCGGGCGTCCCACAGCGCCTGGACCTCGCGCTCCGCGGGGGTGGCGACGAGGCCGCGGGGGGCGAAGAGGCGTGACGGCACGTCCGGCTCCTCGGTGGAGGGCAGCCCGCCGGCGCGCACCGACCGCACGATGACGACCGCGCCCACCACCACGACCACGAGCACCAGGACGGCGAAGATGATCGACAACGTCCCCTGGATCGCGGTGTTCCGGATCACCGCGTCCATCTCGGCGGGCGACGCGGCGACGCCGAACGACTGGTCACCGGCCGCCCGGGCGTCCTGGAACGCCCGGTGCTGCGCCCAGTACCCGATGCGCGGCTCGGCGGAGAAGATCTTCTGGTACGACGCGGTCATCGTCACGACCAGGTCCCACACGAGCGGCACCGCCGGGATCCACACCCACCGGTACAGCCGCTTCTTGGTCACGACCACCGTCACCACGGTGAGCGCGATCGCCGCGAGCAGCTGGTTCGCGATCCCGAAGAGCGGGAACAGGGTGTTGATCCCGCCGAGGGGGTCGGTGACGCCCATGAGCAGGATCGCCCCCCACGCCGCGACGACGACCACGGAGCACACCCACGCGCCGACGCGCCAGGACGGGTCGCGGAACCTGCGCATCGGTCCGCCGAGGTTGCCCAGGCTGTCGGAGAGCATGAACCGCGCGACGCGCGTCCCCGCGTCGACCGTGGTGAGGATGAACAGCGCCTCGAACATGATCGCGAAGTGGTACCAGAACGCCGCCAGCCCCGAGCCGCCGATGGCCGAGCTGAGCACCTGGGACATGCCGAACGCGAGAGTGGGCGCTCCGCCGGTGCGGGAGACGATCGAGTCCTCACCGACCGACGCCGCGGCACCCTCGATCTCCCCGGCCGTGATCGGCGTCCCGCCCAGACCGAGCCCGTTGACGTACTCGGCCGCCGTCTCCGCCGTCCCGCCGGTCGCGCCCGCCGGGGCGTTCATCACGAAGTAGAGGTGCTGGTCGATCACGACGGCGGTGACCAGGGCCATCACCGCGACGAACGACTCGGTGAGCATCGCGCCGTACCCGATGGGCCGCGCCTGGCTCTCCTTCTCGAGCAGCTTCGGCGTCGTCCCGGACGCGATGAGCGAGTGGAACCCGGACAGCGCGCCGCACGCGATGGTGATGAACAGGAACGGGAACAACGCGCCCGCGAACACCGGACCGTCGCCGCGCAGCGCGAACGACGAGACGGCCGGTGCCTGCACCTCCGGCCGCGCGATCAGGATCCCGACGGCCAGCAGCACGATCACGCCGACCTTCATGAAGGTCGACAGGTAGTCCCTGGGCGCGAGGAGCAGCCACACCGGCAGCACCGAGGCCGCGAAGCCGTACGCGGCCAGCCACCACGCGAGCGCCACGGGGCTGAGCGTGAACCAGTCCTGCCCCCACGCGGTCTCGGCCACCCAGCCGCCGGCGACGATGGCCAGCAGCAGCAGCGCGACACCGATGATCGTGACCTCGGTGATCCGGCCGGGCCGCAGGACGCGCAGGTAGACGCCCATGAACAGGGCGATCGGGATCGTCATGGCCAGCGAGAACACGCCCCAGGGGCTCGCCGCGAGGGCGTTGACCACCACGAGCGCCAGGACGGCGATGATGATGATCATGATGACGAACACGGCCACGAGGGCCGCGACGCCGCCGAACCGGCCGAGCTCGTCGCGCGCCATCTGACCCAGGCTGCGCCCGCGGCGTCGGGTCGAGATCGACAGCACGAGGTAGTCCTGGACGGCCCCGCCGACGACGCAGCCGACGATGATCCACACCGTGCCCGGCAGGTACCCCATCTGGGCTGCGAGCACGGGGCCGACCAGGGGCCCCGCGCCGGCGATCGCCGCGAAGTGGTGGCCGAACAGGACCCGCCGATCGGTCGGCATGAAGTCCTTGGCGTTGTCGTACCGCTCGGCCGGGGTGGCCCGGTCGTCGCGGGGGCGCACGATCTTGGCCTCGATGAGCCGCGCGTAGAACCGGTACGCGATCACGTAGGTGCACACGGCCGCGAACACGAACCACACCGCGTTGACGTGCTCGCCGCGCACCAGGGCGAGCACCGACCACGCGACCGCGCCGACCACGGCCACGACCGCGAAGACAGCGCGTCGGGACGCGGGCATCGGTCCGCGTTCCACCACCGCCACCGGGGGAAGGTCCGGGTCGGTGCGGATGTGCTCGATCTCGGTGCGCGCGGTCATGGTGCCCCCTGGACGTCGTCGTCGCTCAGCACGCTACGCGCGGCGACCGGAGCCGCAACCGGGCGACGCCCTCCGCCCGGTCAGCGGTCCAGGAACGTCGCGACCCAGACCAGGGGCGCGTTCCACCGGATGCAGACGTCGTTGGTGACCTCGGACGTCGGCTCGTCCAGGTAGCAGAGCTGGGGTGCGAGGCCGACGAGCCGTGGGTCGTAGGGGAAGTCCGGCGCGGGGACCGAGTTGGCGCCACCGGCCAGGGCGCCGGGCGGCGGCGGCGGCATCGCCGGGTCGAGGTCGTGCCCGAACTGGCGGGTGCGCTGGTGGTGGCTGTGGTCGGTGCCGTACCCGGTGACGTAGCTCTGCCCGAGCGCGTTGCGTCCCAGCAGGTAGTCCATGCCGGAGGCGACCGCGTCGCGGTAGGCGGTGCTGCCGGTGACCAGGTGGGCGACGCCGAGGACGACGAGGTTGTTGAGGATGCGGCCGTTCGACCCCCAGCCCCACCCGTCAGCCGGCGCGTAGGGCTGCCCCCACGGCTGGCGCGACTGCAGGTCGAGCAGACGGTCGGCGGCGCGGCGCAGACTCCCGACCACCCGCGCGTGGTCCTCGAGCCGGCCCCCGTGCAGTGCCAGGTCCAGGCGAGCGGGCGCGCTGACGCGGTGGAAGTCGAACCCGGCGGCGTCGAACGGGTCGGCGGCGTGCTCGGAGCAGTCGAGGACGTGCTCCTCGTAGACGCGCTCGCCGGTGGCCAGCCAGAGCTCGGCGGCCGCCCAGTAGAAGTCGTCGCCCACGTCGCCGTCGTCGTAGGGGCCGCCGCCGTGCTGGGCGTGGTCGTCCGGCGGGAGCAGGTCGGGGTGACGCCGCGCGGCGTCGTAGGCCGACCGCGCGGCCGCGAGCAGGCGTGCGGCGTAGGCGGGGTCGGTCGGGCGGACGTGCCGGGCGCCGGCTGCCGCGACCGCCGCCAGGTGCAGTGCGGCGATGGTCGACGGCCGGTGCAGGACGCGCTCCGTCGGGTCGAGGTGCGGCCATCCCGGCAGCGGCGACCAGGTGGTCCCGTGGACGCGGTGGAACGCCAGCCCCGCGAGCGGGCGACCCGGCGGCACCTGCATCCGCAGCAGCCAGTCGAGCTGCCAGCGGCACTCGGCGAGCACCGCGTCGGCCCTCGGGTCGTCGGGTGGCAGGACGTCGAGCGTGCCGAGCAGCTGCCACGCCGCGAGGGCTCCGCTGGTCGTGTACTTGCCGTAGTCGCCGGCGTCGTACCAGCCGCCCGAGACGTCGTACGTGCCGTCGTCGTGCCAACCGGGGTAGAGCCGCTCCGCGTCGGGACCCGTCCAGGTGGGCACGGCGACGTCTCCGGGGTGCCCGGCCGGACGCGCGTAGCCGGGCACGTCGACGGGCGCGCCCGACCGCATGAGCGAGAAGAAGCGCAAGGCGTCCGCGCCGAGGTCGGCGTGCACCCGCGCATTCACGCGGAACGGGTGGCTGACGTGGTCGGTGGTCCGCACGTGGAACGTCCCCTCGGGCAGTCCTGCGAGGTCGAGGACGTGGACCGGGAGGCCGGAGGTCGGTTCGGGCCGGACCGGCCACGGCTGCGACGTGCCGTCGAGGGCGACGAGCCCGTCGTCGCGGACGACCTGGAACGGCACCGGATCGATCGCGTCCGAGACGAGGGTGGCGCCCATCGGGCGGCCCGGGACGTAGCCCCTCTGGTTCACGCGCACGGCTGGTCGCTGCGCGAGGACGTCCTCGACGGACCACCGTGGCCAGCTCACCTCCGGCAGCCTAGGGGAGCGCTCAGACCTCGACCACGACCGGCCGGCCCGGCTCGGCCCACGTCGTGCGCCCGGGATCGGGAGCCAGCTCCGGTCGCTCGAGCGCGGCCGGCCGGTCGACGAAGTGCGACCACCCCTCGTAGTGCACGGGTAGCACCGTCCGGGGCTTCAGGGTTCGGCACAGCTCGCGGCCGTCGTCGACCGTCATCGAGTAGCGCAGCGGACCCGTCACGGGGAACCGGACCCCACCCAGGTGCAGCACCGCGGTGCCGACGCGCCTCCGCTCGGCCACCTGGCGCACCCCGCCGTACAGGACGGTGTCCCCGGAGAACCACAGCGACCCGTGCTGCTGGCCCTCCCACGAGAGGTCGAACCCGATGACGGCCCCCGCGACAGGACGGCTGCCGACGGGTCCGTGCCGGCACGGGGTCGCCGTGACGGTCAGCGTGGGACGGTCCGGGTGGGTGAGTGTCGTCGTGGCCCACGGACGCAGGCCCACCGCGGGCGGACCGAGGCGGCGCGCACCCGGCACGGTGGTCAGGATCGTGGGTGCGCCGCCGAGCAGCTGTCGGCCGGCGTCGTCGAGGTTGTCGGCGTGGTGGTCGTGGGTGAGCAGCACCGCGTCGACGTCGCCGACGTCCGCCGCCGCGACGGCCGGGCCGGTGGTCTTCCGGGACGACGTCCCCCAGCCGAACGCGTACGTCCGGCCGGGGGCGTCGAAGGTCGGGTCCGTGAGGATGCGCCAGCCGTCCACCTCCACGAGGGTCGTCGGCCCGCCGACGTGCGTGAACGTCAGGGTGGACACCGTCAGGACGCGGCGGAGCTCTGCGCGGGGGCCCAGGCCGCGTGCGCGAGCGCCCAGTCCAGGGCACGGTCAGCGATCTCCTCCCAGCCCGGACCGGCGACCATGAGGTGCGGTCGACCGTCGTAGGTCTCGTGCTCGGTGACGGTGCCTGCGCCGCGGTAGTGCTTCGCGTTCGACGCCTGCACCGACGGCGGCATGATGTGGTCCTCGGAGCCCGACAGGAACAGCAGCGGCACGCGGTTCGGGTTGCTGAAGTCCACCCAGGCGTCCTGGTGTCCAGGCTGGACGTTCGCGAGCACAGAGTCGATGAGCACGCGGCCCGACGCCGGGATGTGGTACCGGTCGTAGAAGTGCCGCGACTCCTCCTCCGTGTACGTGTTGGTGAACGCGTACGTCCACTCCTCGAACGACAGGCCGACCGCGCGGTGGTGGTTCGCCGGGTTCTTCACCACGGGGAACACCGACTTCAGCTGCGACCACGGGGTGGTCTTGACCCCCTCCACCGGCGCCGAGTTCAGCGCGACGCCCGCGCTGCCGTGCCCACGGTCGAGCATCAGCTGCAGGAACGTCCCGCCTGCGGAGTGGCCCATGAGGATCGGCGGCGTGGGGGTGTCCAGCGCGCTCAGGAACTCGTCGAGGTGGGACGCGATCGCGTCCGTCGTGAGGTCGGCGATCGGCGTCGGGTCGGCCCGCAGAGCCTCGACCTCGACCTCGAACCCGGGGTAGCCCGGCGTGTGGACGGTGTAGCCCTTGGCCTCGTAGTGCGCCTTCCACCCCTCCCACGAGCGGGGCGTGACCCAGAAGCCATGGATGAGCACGATGGTGTCCGGAGTGGTCATGACGTCTCCTCGTCTCGCGGCGGTCGGTCCCGGCCGGCCCGCTCAGCAGCACAGTGGCACCAGGTGCCCGGGGCGCACTGTGCTGGCCGTGCACGGTTCTGGTGCCCCTGTGCAGGACCCGGTTCACCCGGGACTTCCTACCCAGGAACCGCTTCGACGACCGGCGGACGATCACCTCACCACTGGCACTGCCCCGGCCGCATCGTCGCGCGCCGGAGGAAAGGACTCCGATGTCCGCGTTCGCCCACGTCATCGCACCCGGACGCATCGGCGCCCTCGAGCTGGCCAACCGCGTGATCATGCCGCCGATGGGGACCAGCCTCTCCGACGCGGACGGTCACTTCTCCGACCGGCAGGTGGCCTGGTACGCGGAGCGAGCCGGCACCGGTGCGGGCCTGGTGGTCACCGAGCTCACGGCCGTGTCCCGCGACCTCGAGCTCACGGCCGGCCTCGCCCACGCCGACTCGGACGCCGCCATCCCCGCCCTCACGCGGCTCGCCCACGCGGTGCACGCCAAGGGCGGCAAGCTCGGGGTCCAGCTCACGGCCGGCCTGGGCCGCAACAACGCCGCCTACACGCCCGAGCAGCCGCCGGTCTCGGCGTCGGACAACCCGAACTTCTTCGACCCGACGGTGCTGTGCCGCCCGCTGACCACGGACGAGGTCCGCACGCTCGTCGGCCGCTTCGCCGACGCGGCCGTCCGGTGCGCGGCCGCAGGCGTCGACATGGTGGACCTGCACGGTCACACCGGCTACCTGATCGACCAGTTCCTCGGCCCGCAGTGGAACCGTCGCACCGACGTGTACGGCGGCTCGATCAAGAACCGCGCCCGGTTCGCCACCGAGATCATCCAGGCGATCAAGGCCGCGGTGCCGGGTCTGCCGATCAGCTTCCGGCTGTCCGTGAGCAACAAGATGCCCGGCAGCCGTGACCTCGTGGAGGCGCAGCAGATCGCGCGTCTGCTCGAGGGTGCCGGCCTCGACCTGCTCATGGTCGACGACGGCGCCTACGACGCGATGGACTGGGTGTTCCCGCCCTACTACCTGGGCGACGCGTGCATGGTCCCGTCGGCGCAGGCGATGAAGTCCGTCGTCGCCATCCCCGTCATGGCCGTGGGGAACCTGACCCCGGAGAACGCCGAGGCCGTGCTCACCGTCGGCGACGCGGACTTCGTCGGCGTCGGCCGCGGGCTCATCGCCGACCCGGAGTGGGTGGCCAAGCTAGCGGACGGGCGTCGCGACGACATCCGGCCCTGCATCCGCTGCAACCAGCTGTGCATCGGCGCCATCTTCACCGGCGCGACCATCGGCTGCGCGGTCAACCCCACCGCCGGCTACGAGCTGGAGCGCGCCCTCGTCCCCGCGGCCGTGCCCAAGCACGTCGCCGTCGTCGGCGGTGGCCCGGCCGGCCTGGAGGCAGCGCGCGTCGCCGCCCTGCGCGGCCACGCCGTCGATGTCTACGAGAAGTCCGAGCACCTCGGTGGGGTGCTGCTGCCGGCCGCGACCCCGGAGTTCAAGAAGGAGCTGCGGGCCATGATCGGCTGGTGGGGGCGGCAGATCGCCGACCTGCCCGTCACCGTGCACCTGGGCACCGAGATCCTGGCCGACGACACCCGCCTGGCCGGTGCCGACGAGGTCGTGGTCGCCACCGGCGCGGACCCGCTCGTCCTGCCGATCCCGGG
This sequence comes from Cellulomonas humilata, assembly GCF_013359775.1. Classification (GTDB taxonomy): domain Bacteria; phylum Actinomycetota; class Actinomycetes; order Actinomycetales; family Cellulomonadaceae; genus Cellulomonas; species Cellulomonas humilata. The sequence continues at coordinate 504,730 of NZ_JABMCI010000070.1, forward strand.
CGTCGACGGCGAGAACGTGCTCGAGGTGCTGGACGCGCACCTGCACCGGGACCGCGTGGGCTCCCGCGTCGTCGTGGCCGGCGGAGGGCTGTCGGGCGCCGACCTGGCGCTCGAGCTGGCCGAGGCGGGCCACGAGGTCACCATCGTCGAGAAGGCCGACGCGATCGCGGCGGACCTGCTGTTCATCAACGCGATCAGCCTGCTGCGCAGCCTCACGGACGCGCGCGTGCACGTGCTCACCGGCCACCTCGTCACCGAGATCGACGAGAAGGGCCTGACCGCCGTCGGACCCGACGGCGAGGTGCACGTGGACGCCGACACGGTGGTGACCGCGTTCGGCGTGCGGCCCGCGCACCGGCTGGCCGACGCGCTGGCCGCCACCGGGCTCAGCGTCCACGCGATCGGCGACTGCGTGCTGCCGGCGAAGGTGGGCGAGGCGATCAACGCGGGGTACCTCACCGCCGCGCTGCTCTGACCGTCCCCTCCACCGCCGGGCCGGCGCTCTACGCCGACGGTTCGAACGTGTGCGACCAGAGGGTCGAGCCGTCGGCGTTGGTGTAGGTGTAGGTGATCTTCGGGTCGGTGGAGACGCCGGCGCGCGCCATCTCCGGGAACACCGCTCGGTCGCACGCGGACTGCAACGTCGGGATCATGGCGTCGAACTCGCTGGTGGCGGTGGCGGCGTCCATCTGCTCCGCGTAGACGTACGCGTACTCGACCATGTCGGGGTGCACCCCCGTGATCGTGATGTCGGAGTACATCCCGCCGAACGAGTCCACCAGGGCGGGGAGCTGCGACTGCATGGCGGCGACGTACGCGTCCAGGGCGTCGCTCTGCTCCTGGAGCGCTGCGGCGGCAGGGTCGGCCGTGTCGGTCTCGGCGCTCTCGGCGCTCTCGGCGGCGGCCGCGGGCTCGTCCGACGGTGTCGGCTCGTCGGACGCAGCGGAGCACCCGGTCACCGTCCCCGCGACGAGAAGAACCGCGAACGCAGCTCGGGCGAGGTGCATGGGCAGGATCGTGCGTGTCATTCGTCCCCCTGGGTCGGACCGGTAGTCGTCGCACATCGTTGCCCGCCGCACCTGTGGTCGGAGGAGCTTCGCGGGGTGAACTTGGCGGTGGGCCTCAGCCCAGCTCGTCGCGGCGGCGGCTCAGGTAGGCGGTCTCGGCGGTGTTGCCCGCCAGCGCGATGGCCTGGTCGTACGCCTCGCGCGACCCGGCGGTGCGACCCAGCCGGCGCAGCAGCTCCGCGCGCGTGGCATGGAACGCGTGGTACCCGGCCAGCGCCTGCCCGAGCGGGTCGACGGCCGCCAGCGCCACCTCCGGGCCGTCGAGCTCGGCGACCGCCACCGCACGGTTGAGGGCAACCACCGGGGAGCGGTCGAGCCGGACCAGCTGGTCGTACAGGGCCACCACCTGGGACCAGTCGGTGTCGCGCGCGTCGCGGGCGGAGGTGTGCACCGCGTTGATCGCGGCGAGGATCTGGTACCGGCCCGGAGCCTGCCCGGTGGCCAGGCGCTCGCGGACCAGCCGGTGCCCCTCGGCGATCAGGGCGGGGTCCCACGCCGCGCGGTCCTGCGTGTCGAGGGGGATCAGCTCGCCACTCGTCGACACGCGCGCCGGCCGACGAGCCTCGGTGAGGAGCATCAGCGCCAGCAGCCCGGCCACCTCGCCGTCCTCGGGCAGCAGGGTGCGGACCAGGCGGGCGAGCCGGATCGCCTCGGCGGTCAGGTGCGGGCGGAGCGGGTCGCTGTCCGGACCGGTCGCCAGGTAGCCCTCGTTGAACACGAGGTAGAGGACCGCGAGCACGCCCGAGACGCGCGCGGGGAGGTCCTCCTCCGACGGGACCCGGTAGGGGATGCCGGTGGCCTTGACCTTCGCCTTCGCGCGCGTGATCCGCTGCCCCGTGGCGGACTCCTGCACCAGGAACGCGCGGGCGATCTCCGGCACGGTCAGCCCGCCGACCATGCGCAGGGTGAGCGCCACGCGGGACTCCATCGCGAGCGCCGGGTGGCAGCACGTGAAGATGAGCCGGAGCCGGTCGTCGTCGACGGCGCCCTGCACCGGAGCGTCCCCGTCGCGCAGCATCTGCGCCGCCCTCTGCTTGTCGTCGCGCTTGCTCTCGCGCCGGATCCGGTCGATCGCCTTCCGGTTGGCGGTCGTGGTCAACCAACCGCCCGGGTTCGGCGGCACGCCGTCGGACGGCCACCGCTCGACTGCGACCGCGAACGCCTCGGCAGCCGCGTCCTCCGCGACGTCGAGGTCACCGAAGCGCCTGGTCAGCGAGGCGACCACCCGCGCCCACTCCTCGCGGTGCGCCCGGGCGATCGCCTCCCCGACCGCGGCACGGTTCAGAGGAACGGCCGCACCTCGACCTTCCGGTTGCAGGCGCGCGACCCCTCGGCGGCGAGCTTCAGCGCCACGTCGAGGTCGGGGGCCTCGATGATCCAGAAGCCGGCGACGTGCTCCTTCGTCTCGACGAACGGCCCGTCGGTGACGATCGCCTCGCCCGCACCTCGGTTGTCGATCACGGTGGCGGTGTCGGGCGCCGCGAGGCCGCCGGCGAACACCCAGCTCCCGTCGGCCCGCAGCCCGTCGTTGAACTCGTCGATCGCGGTCATCTCCTCCGGCGTCGCGAAGCCGGACGTCTCGTCGAAGATCACGGACACCAGATACTGCATCTCGGCCATCCCCTGTGCTCGGCGGACCCCCGTCGCGGGCGTCCTCTCATCCCTGCTACGAACGACCTTGCCCCGTTCCGACGCTGCGTGCCGGACTTTCGACGATCCGCCGCAGCTCGGCCCTCAGCTCCGCCGCGAGGGCGTCCGTCTCCGGCACCACGTCGGGGTCGGTGATGACGGTGACGGTGAGCGCTCCCGCGTACGACAGCGCCGCGAACGCGACGCCCACGTTGCCCGCGGTCACCGTGATCGGGACCACGCGCAGGATCGGGGCGCCGGCGAACGCCAGCTCCGCGGAGGGTCCGCGCAGGTTGGTGAGGAACGAGTTGACGAGGTGCTGCCGGTCGATGGCCCACCGGAACAGTCCGACGGCGGCCAGGAGACGGAAGGCAGGGCCGACGAGCGCGGCTGAGGCGCCCCGGGAGCTGGACTTCTGGACCCGGGTGGCGCGGGCGACCTGAGCGATCCGCTCGGGTACCCCTCCCGTGACGGGCACGCGGACGGGCATCACGCCCACCTGGTTGCCCAGGTCGGCGCTGGTGGTCGACGCCCGGGCCGAGACGGGGACCGAGACCACGAGCTCCTCGACGTGCTCGCCGCGGCGGCGCAGGGTGCACGCCATCGCTCCGGTCAGCGCCACCAGCAGCACGTCGTTGACGGTGGCGCCGTGGCGGCGACCGGCCGCGCGCACCGGGTCCAGGTCCACCTCGACCGTGGCCACCTGCCGCCGCGGACCCGTCGGAGCGTTCAGCGAGCACCGGGCGGCCTTCTGGCCACCGCCGCGGCCGAGCTCGACACGGCCGTGGCGCAGCTGCGCCAGGGCGGACGCAGCCCCCCGCAGCAGGCGGACCCGTTCCTTGGCGGCGTCGACGACGAGGTCGCGCGCGCGGGGCGAGGGGACGGGATCCCGCGGCATGCCGAGCGGCTCCGCCTGCCCGTCGACCAGGTGCGCGAGCACGGCGAGGCCACCGATGCCGTCGGCGAGCACGTGGTGCAGCACCACCACCAGCGCGACCCGCCCGTCGCTCAGCCCGCTGACCACCACCGCGCGCCACAGCGGCCGGGAGCGCGGCAGCGGTCGGGTGACGGCGCCGACGGCGACCTGGAGCATCGCGGCGTCGTCGCCCGCGCCCGGACAACGCACCCGGGACACGTGCGCCGCGAGCTCGAAGGCGGGATCGTCCACCCAGTACGGCCGCCCCAGCCCCCACGGCGGTGTCACCAGCCGCTGCCCCAGACGCGGGATGGCCCCGATCCGCTCGGCGAGGGCGGCCTCGACGTGTTCCGGACCCGTGCCGGTCGCCCCGGCGAGCACCAGCACGGCGCCGACGTTCATCGGCACCGGGCCCACGTCCGTGGCCAGCTCGACGAGGTCGCCAGGACCGATCCGCTCGACCGTGCGCGGGCGGGCCCTCACCGCAGGGTGATCGTGTGGAGAGGCGCGCCGGGCAGCTGCGCCTCGTGCGTCGCCGCGAAGCCGAGCGTGATGGAGCTGCCGTCGGTCCAGGCGTAGGTGAACGCGATCTCGGTGCCCCAGCCGCCGGACTGAGTCCCCATCCCGTACGTCGCTACCACGCTGTCCGCGGTGTCCGACCAGGTCAGGCCGGCCGGCAGCTCACCCGGGTACGCACTGAAGCTGGTGCTGGACACGGGGAGGCCCAGCGCGGTCTCGTCGTTGAAGAGCACGACCGACACGACGGTCCCGTCGCTGTCGAGGACCAGCTGGAATCCCTCGGCGTTCGCGTTGACGTCGACGCTGGTGTCCGGCGCTCCCAGGTCGGCTGCGTAGCGCGCGAGACGGGGGTCGTCCCACACGTTGCTGCCGAGCGCCCACTGCCAGATCTCCCCGACGGGTTCCGGAGTCGGCTGCGGCTCCGGGATCGGGTCCGTGGTCTCGTGCCGCGGCTGGTACGACTCCGTCGGCGTCGACGTCGACTCCGTAGGCTGGCTCGTGGGGTCCGCGGCGCACGACCCGAGGAGGGGTGCGCAGCCGAGCGCGAAGATCGCGAGGAGTGCGGATGCCCGTCGCACCGGGGCGCGGGACAGGAACGGTGTCGTCGTCATGAGATTCCCCCGAACAGCTCGCCACGTGAGCTCTCAGCTCGACACTCGTCCTGGCCGTGCCGGGAATCCAGGGTCCAACGTCCCCAACCTCGGCGGCCTCACCGGTACTCGACGACGACCTTGAACGGGTGCGGCGCGTCGAGCGGGGCGGGCCTGCGCTCGTCGACCGAGAAGCACACGGAGTACAGGGCGTAGAAGTCCTCGTCGGGCGCGTCGTCGGCCTCGAACGTGAGCTCGAGCAGGACGTCGCACGCCTGCTGCTGCGCCGCGCCCGCGACATCGATGCCGCTGAGCGTCCACGTCCCCTCGCCGCGCAGCAGGGTCGTGAGCAGCCGCACGGCGCGCGCCACGACCGCGTCGATCGAGCCGAGCACGAGGTTCGCGACCTGCAGGGCGGCCTCATCGGGGCCGGTGGCCGTGCCGCGGACCAGCACCTCGACGTCGTCGGGCAGCAGGGCCAGCCAGTCGTCAGTCACGGCGCCGTCGGCCTCCACGGCACGCCTGAGCTGGGCACTCTCGATCATCACGGGGTCCTCAGGTCGACGTCGGCGACACCCTACCCAGGGGTCGGCGTGTGCTCGTCGCCGAGCCGCGCCCGCCGCACCCCCGTGGCGAGCGACAGGGTCGCGACGACGAGCAGGGTCGCCCCGGCCACGACGAGGGCCGTGCCATAGCCGGCTGCGTCGCCGAGCAGGCCGCCCAGCGGCGCCGCGACGACGATCACCGCGCGGTTGGCGGACCGCCGCGTGGCGTTGGTCCGACCCTGCAACCGGTCGGGTGTCGCGGTCTGCCAGTAGGCCATCTCGTTGGCGTTCTCGGCACCCATGCACAGCCCGAGCAGGAGCTGTCCGAACGCGAAGAGGGCCCACGCGCCGCCGCCCGGTACCAGCAGCGCCGCCGCCGCCATCAGCCCCCACGCCATCCCCGTGCCGAGCCAGGCGACGATGACGACGTGCCCCGTGCCCCACCGGTCACCGAGCCGCACCGCGACGGAGGCCCCCGCGAGCGCCCCGACGCCGGCCGCGGCCAGCGCCAGGCCGAGCGTCGCGGGGCTGAGGTGCAGCGTCCGCAGGGCGAAGGGCGTCATCACGGCACCCGCCACGGCCGAGCACGCGAACCACGCGTGCGTGGAGAGCGCCAGTGGCCGCAGCGTCGCGTGCCGGTAGATCCACCGGACGCCCTCGCGGATCTCGGGGCCGATGTCCCGTACCCGGCGCCGGGACTCGCCTCGAGGCTCGTCCACCTTCACGGTGATCAGGAGGACGGCCGAGACGAGGTAGCTCACGGCGTCGACGAGCACCGCGAGGGGTGCTCCCAGCAGCTGCACCAGACCGCCCGCGACCGCGGGTCCGCTCGCCTGCGCCACCGCGTCGGACTGGTCCAGCCGGGCGTGCGCCGGCCCGAGCAGCCGCGTCGGGACGAGCCGGGGGACGAACGACTGGAACGCCGCGTCGCCCACCACCGTGCACAGACCGAAGACCGCCATCACCCCCGCCAGCCAGCCGACGGTCAGTGACCCCGTGGCGGACAGGACGGGGATGGCCGAGAGCGCGACCGCGCTGAGCAGGTCCGTCGCGACGAGCACGGGTCGGCGGCGGACCCGGTCGACGAGCACCCCGGCGAGCAGCCCGAACAGCAGGTACGGCACCCACCGCGCGGCGTTGACCAGCCCGACGTCCACGGCGTCGCCGGTGAGCACGTCGACCACCAGCACCTGGATCGCCAGGACGGTGATGTAGCTCCCGAACGCGGACGCCGTCGAGGCCGTCCACAGGCGGGCGAAGCCGCGCGACTCGCGCAGGGTCGCCGGTGAGGTCACCGGTGCTTTCTACCGCACCCGCGTCGGTCCGCTGACTGTCAGGCCTCGGAGGCGCCGAATCCCGTGGTCCGGATCAGCCGGGCGGGGACGCCGGCGACGATCGCGTCGGCCGGCACGGCCTTGGTCACCACCGCGCCGGCCCCGACGATCGCGCCGTCGCCGATCGTCACGCCCGGCACGATCGTCACTCCCGCACCCAGCCAGACCTTGCGGCCGATGACCACGGGCGCGGGGAGCATGTCCGCTCGTCGTGCGGGGTCCGTCGCGTGGTTGAGGGTGACGACGGTGCTCCCGTGCCCGATGAGCGTGCCGTCACCGATGGTGATGCCGCCGGCGTCCTGGAACGTGCAGCCCATGTTGATGAAGACGTCCCTGCCGAGCGTGAGGTTCTTGCCGAACTCGCAGAAGAACGGCGGGAAGAGGGTGACCGACTCGTCCACGGGACGACCCGTCAGCCGCGCGAGCAGGGCGCGCACCTCTTCAGGCGTGCGGTAGCCGGTGTTCAGCTCCGCGAGCACCTGCAGCGCGTCCTGGCCGGTCCGGTGCAGGAACGCGTGCTGCGCCGAGCCACCCTCGATGACCGCCCCGCGGCGCACGTGATCGCGGAAGCCCTCCAGGTCGACGTCAGTCATCGCGGGACCGACGGCAGGTCGGCCGCCCAGGAGGCCAACAGGCGCAGGCGCTCGGCCGACGGTGAGCCCGGTTCGGCTGTGTAGACGAGAAGCACCTGCCCCGGCTCGGCGGTGATGGCGAGCTCCTCATAGGCGAGGGTGAGGTCGCCGACCACCGGGTGGTGGAACCGCTTGGTCCCGGCGCCGTGGGTGCGCACGTCGTGGGTGCCCCAGAGCCGGCGGAACGTCTCGCTCTGCGTCGACAGCTCGCCGACGAGGTCCTGCAGGCCCTTGTCGTGCGGGTCCCGTCCGGCCTCGGCGCGCATGATCGCGACGCACATCTCCGCGAACAGGTCCCAGTCCGGGTAGAAGTCGCGCGCCGCGGGGTCGAGGAACTGGAACCGGGCGAGGTTCGGCGTGCGGCCGCCGTCGCCGATGACGGGGGAGTAGAACGCGCGGCCGAGCGCGTTGGTGGCCAGCAGGTCCTGGCGCTGGTCACGCACGAACGCCACACCGTCGGTGATCGCGGACAGTGCCCACTGCAGGCTCGGCCGGGGTGTCGACGACCGGGTCGTGCGCCGGCGTGGCCGTCCCGACGAGGGGATGCCGTCGGCGGCCCGCGCCAGGTCGAACAGGTGCGCGCGCTCGGTGTCGTCGAGCTGGAGCGCCCGCGCGACGGAGTCGAGAACCGACGCCGACGCCCCGCCGATCGCCCCGCGCTCGAGCTTGGCGTAGTACTCGACGCTCACCCCGGCCAGGATCGCGACCTCGCTGCGCCGCAGGCCGGGCACGCGGCGGTTGGTGCCGCCAAGGACGCCCGCCGCCTCGGGGGTCACCTTCGCCCGTCGCGACATGAGGAACTCGCGCACGTCCGCTCGGTTGTCCATGCTCCCGACGGTAGGCCGCGCGGCACCGACGAGGGAGTCCGTGCGGAGAGGTGCACTGCGGGTACACCCCTCAGCAGGGACTCCCCACCTCGCGCCGCGTCCGGTTGCCTGGTGGGCACACCCCCAGAGAGAGGCACCACCACCATGCGCGCAGTCGTCATGTACGCCCCGGGCGACGTCCGGGTCGACGAGACCGAGCGGCCGACGATCGTCGAGCCGACCGACGCCATCCTCAAGCTCGCAGCCACCTGCATCTGCGGGTCCGACCTGTGGCCGTACCGCGGCACGGACGCCGTCGACCACCAGCCGATGGGCCACGAGTACGTGGGCGTCGTCGAGGAGATCGGCTCAGCGGTCCAGAACGTGCAGGTCGGCGACTTCGTCGTCGGGTCGTTCTTCGCCTCCGACAACACGTGCGACATCTGCCTGGCGGGCTACCAGACCCACTGCGTGCACCGTCAGCCCGGCGCGCTCCCCGGCGCGCAGGCGGAGTACGCCCGCATCCCGCTGGCCGACGGCACCCTCGTCGCCACGCCCGGAACCCCCGACCCCGACCTGATCCCGTCGCTGCTGGCCGCCTCCGACGTCCTCGGCACCGGCTGGTTCGCCGCCGTCGCCGCCGAGGTCGGGCCGGGCAAGACCGTCGCGGTCGTCGGTGACGGCGCCGTGGGCCTGCTCGGCGTGCTCGCCGCCAAGCAGCTCGGCGCCGACCGGATCATCGCCATGTCCCGGCACGCGGACCGGCAGGCCCTTGCCCGCGAGCTCGGTGCCACCGACATCGTCGAGGAGCGCGGCGACGCCGGTGTCGCACGGATCAAGGAGCTGACCGGCGGCCTCGGCGCGCACTCCACCATCGAGGCCGTCGGCACCCAGGAGTCGATGATGCAGGCCATCCGCGCCACCCGCGCCGGCGGGCACGTCGGCTACGTCGGCGTCTCCCACAACGTGGCGCTGCCCGGCCAGGAGCTCTTCTTCTCGGGCGTCCACCTGCACGGCGGGCCCGCGCCGGTGCGCCGCTTCCTGCCCGAGCTCATCAAGCTCATCTGGGACCGGCAGATCGACCCGGGCACGGTCTTCGACCTCACGCTGCCGATCGAGCAGGCCGCCGAGGGCTACCGGGCGATGGACGAGCGCCGCGCCACCAAGGTGCTGCTCACGTTCTGACCGAGGGTCAGGCGGCCAGGTGGAACGTGCTGGCGAAGCGGTCGAGGAGCTCACCCCGCCCGCGCAGCACCTCGACCACGCCGGTCGCGATCGCGCGGTCCGGGGCGAGCTCGCCGGAGATGATCCGGCGGATGTCCGGGCCTGCGGCGAACGCGACGTCGACCGGTCCGTCACCCCGCGTCACGTCGAGGGTGGACCCGTCCACGCGGACGACCAGCTCGGCTGGACCGAACCGCGCCCCGTAGGCGGTCGCCGGCAGGGTCACCGCCACCTCCGGCCGGAACGCGGTGCGCAGGGCCATCGTCATCGAGTCGGGGGTGATGATCTGCTCGTCGCGCGGGTCGCCCATGGCCTTGAAGCCCCAGGCGCCGAGCGCGAGCACGACGGGCTCGAGCTCGTGGCCGTAGGGCGTCAGCTCGTAGATGACGATGCGTGAGCGCGGCGCCCGCCGGATGATGCCGGCGGCCTGCAGCTCCTTGAGCCGTGCGGCCAGGATGTTGGTCGGGATGCGGGGGAGCCCTGCGGCCAGCTCCCCGTAGCGGCGCGGCCCGACCAGCAGGTCCCGCACGATGAGCAGCGCCCAGCGCTCTCCGACGAGCTCCAGGGCCTGCGTGAGGCCGCAGTACTGCCCGTACTCGCGTGCAGCCATCGGCCTCAGGCCTGCTGGTCCGCGAGCGCCTCGGTGCCCTGTGTGGCGGCGGCCGGGTCGAACCAGCCGAACTCGAGGATGTTGCCGTCGGGGTCGGTGAGCTGACGCTGGTACATGAAGCCGTAGTCGGAGGCGGGTCGCTCCTCCAGCCCGCCCGCGACGAGCCCGTCGGTGACCCTCGCGTCGACCGCCTCCCGGGTGTCGAGGAAGACGACGGTCGACACCGACGGGTTCATCGCCGGGTCGCCGAGCGGCTTGTCGGTGAAGGTCTGGAAGAACTCGCGCAGCAGGACCATGAGGTAGCTGTGGTCCTGCTCGACGACGAAGCACGCGGCGTTGTGATCGGACATCTGCGGGTTGAGGGCGAATCCGACCCCTGTGTAGAACGCCTTCGCGCGCTCCAGGTCGGTCACGGGCAGGTTGACGAACATCGCGGTCATGGTGCTGCCTCTCGTGGGTCTGGTTCGTGGCGGTACCGACACTTGCAAAAAACAAGTGGACCGTCAAGACCCAGGATCGTCGATCACGTGCCGGAGGTAGCGACGCGGGTCGTCCAGGAACCCGCGGTACCTCTGCACCAGCTCCAGCTCGTCCCAGTCGCAGCGTCGTAGGCCCCAGTCGCCGACCTCGTAGATCGTCGCGCCTGGGATCGCCGCCAGCACCGGCGAGTGCGTCGACAGCAGCACCTGCGACGGCGTCGTGCGCACCAGCGTGGTCAGGTGCGAGACCAGGGCGAGGCACCCGGTGAACGAGAGCGCGGACTCGGGCTCGTCGAGCAGGAACAGACCGGGGTACCGCGGCTTCATGCGTTCGGTGACCAGCGCGAGGAACGACTCGCCGTGCGACATCTCGTGGAACACCGGCTCCGGCCCGCGGCCGGGGTTGTCCTCGAGGTACGAGTAGAACGAGTGCATCGTCTCCGCGCGCAGGAAGAACCCGCCCCGCGGGGCGCCGATCTCGCGCTCCAGCCGCAGGTACCGCCACAGCTCGGACTCGGACCGGCGGGTGGCGTGCCTCGACCCGGTCGAGCCGCCCTCGGCCCCCAGCCCGAACATCATGGCGACGGCCTCGACGAGCGTGGACTTCCCGGCCCCGTTGTCGCCGACGAGCACCGTGACCTGGTCAAGGGCCCAGCCCTCGCGCAGCACCTGGGCGACGGCGGGCACCTGCGTGAACCAGGCGTCGCGCGGAACGGGCTCCTGGTCCTGCACCCGCACGGCGCGCACGGGCAGGGGGCTCATCGGGCAACCTCACCACATGCGAGGGTCTCGTGAAGGGCTCGTCCTGATCGCATCCGACCGCGATGATCGGGTCGCGCGGCGTGTCCGGACGCCAGGGTGGACAGCGGAAGGGGGCACCGTGATCGCCTGGCTGAACCACCTCGTGGACCTCGTGGAGGAGAACCTCACCGAGGAGCTCGACGTCGACGGCCTCGCGACCGCGCTGGGCACCACCGAGTACCACCTGCGCCGCATGTTCTCCACGCTGGCCGGGATGCCGCTGTCGGAGTACGTGCGCCGCCGGCGGATGACCGTCGCCGCGGCGGACGTCGTCAGCGGGTCCGCGGACCTGCTGGGTATCGCCGTGCGCTACGGCTACGGCTCGGCGGAGGCCTTCGGGCGGGCGTTCCAGTCGGTGCACGGCGTCAGTCCGGGCCAGGCCCGGCGCGACGGTGGACCCCTCCGCACCCAGCCTCTGCTGAGGTTCCGCCTGACCGTCGAAGGAGCACTGCCCATGGACGTCCGACTCGTCTCCCGACCCGCGTTCCGCCTCGCCGGGCACGCCACCCGTGTCCCGCTCGTGCACCACGGGGTCAACACCGCCATCCAGCAGCACGTCACCTCGCTGGCCCCGCAGGAGCATGCGCGGTTGAAGGCGTTGGGTGACGCGGAACCGCACGGCCTGCTCTCCGTGAGCACCGACCTCGACCCGGACCGCCGGGAGGGCACGGAGCTCACCTACCTGCACGGGGTGGCGGTGACGGACGCCGTGGAGGTCCCCGTCGACCTCGACGTCATCGGCGTCGACGCCGGCTCGTGGGCCGTCTTCCGCGCGGCGGGTCCCTACCCGGACACCCTGCAGGCGGTGTGGGCGGCGACGGCGAGCGAGTGGTTCCCGTCGAACCCGTGGCGCCTGCGACCCGGGCCCGAGGTGGTCGCGGTACTCGAGCGCGCCGACGACTTCAGCACCGCCACGGTCGAGCTCTGGCTGCCGGTCGAAGCCGGATCGTGAGCCGGCGTCGACATGATCAGGCACGCTGTCCCCCATGAACCCGCGCCTTCGCGACGGACTCCTCGGGGCGGCGGCCGCCGTCCTCGTGATGGTGCTCGCCGTGTGGATCTTCGTGTGGTCGATCAGCGACCCGGCGCAGGGCGGTGCCGCAGCGCCCTCGACGCAGGGGCCGAGCCCGAGCGCCGGGGGCAGCGGCGAACCGCCCTCCGACCTCGACCCCGCCGAGATGTGGCTCGACGACCTCGTGCTCGACGCCGGAACCGTCGTCTTGCCGGACTCGACCCTGCGCGACGTCACCGTCACCGCCCAGGGCGTGCGGACCGGACCCGACGGGCTCGTCGCGAGCGAGATGGTCGTCGACGCCACGGTGCCGTTCGAGGTCGTGGCCGCCGAGATCGGCGAGGACGTCACGGTGCGGTCCGGCGGGTCGTCGGAGGCAGTCGTCGAGCGCACGGTCGAGGTCGGCGGCCGCAGCTTCGACGTCGTCGCGACAGGAGAGGTCGAGGTCGTCGCCGGTCGGATCGTCGTCGAGCCGACAGCCATCGACATCGGCGGCCCCTCGTTCCTCGCCGGCCTCCTCGGGACGGTCGTGCGCGGGCTCGTCACCATCGAGCACGAGGTCGAGGGCCTGCCCGAGGGGCTCGTGCTCCAGGACGTCGTCGTCCAGGACGACGGCTTCCGAGCGCACCTGAGCGGCGAGGACGTCCGCCTCGTCTTCCCCGCCTCGTCGTGACGCGGTGGTGAGGGCGGCCAGGTGAGGTTCGGGCCAGACCCTTGCGGTGGGGCGCCCGGGACCACCACCATCGGGGCCGCGGCTGGCACGGTGCCGGCAGCTCGACCTCCGGAGCGTCCCCATGTCGCAGAACCCCGTCCCCGCACGTCCGACCGCGGCATTCGTCGGCGCGTCCTGGGTCGCCCTCATCATCGCGATCGGCGCCTTCGGCATCGGACTGTGGAACGCGGAGCTGGTCCCGTCGGAGAAGGGCTTCCTCGGCACGCTGCTGCTGCTCGGTCTGTTCTCCGCGATCGCGGTGCAGAAGTCGGTCCGGGACAGGGCCGAGGGCATTCCCGTGACCGCGATCTTCCTCGGCCTGTCGTGGGCCATGGTCCTGACCTCCCTCGTGCTGGTGACCGCGGGCCTGGCCGACGCTCCGCTGGAGCTGTCGGAGAAGGGCTTCTTCGGCCTGGGCTTCGCGATGGCGCTGTTCTCCGTGGTCGCCGTCCAGAAGAACGTCCGCGACCTGGCCGCCGCCGGCCCCGCACCCGCGGCGCCCAAGGCGCCCGTCGAGCCGGACGTCAAGGCGACCGTCTGGCAGTGAGGCTTGCCTGTCACGTTCGCCAGACCGAACAATCGACGTGTGGGACAGCCCGTGACCCTCGTTGATCGCGTGCCGACGCCGGCGGAGCACCGGCGCCTGGCGGAGGCGGTCGGCTGGTCGCACGCCTTCGACTGGGCCACCGTGGCCGCCTCGCTCACCGGGTCCCGGTTGGGGGTCGTGGCGCTGGTCGACGACGAGGTCGTCGGGATGGGCCGCGTCGTCGGCGACGGCGCGCTGTACTTCTACATCCAGGACGTCGCGGTCCTGCCGGCGCACCAAGGCACGGGACTCGGCCGCGCGATCCTGCGGCGGCTGCTCGACCAGATCGCCGACTCAGCGCCGGCGCCCGCGTTCGTCGGGCTCTTCGCGACGACCGACGGCGATGCGCTCTACCGGTCGGAGGGGTTCACGACCGGAGACATGCAGGGGATGTTCCGGCTCGTGCCGCGCACGTAGCCGGGCCTACTGCCCGACGGTGTCCCCGAGGTGCGCGAGCGAGTTCATCGCGACGACCGGCCCGGCGACGAGGACGAAGAGAGCCACGGCGAGCGCGGCTCCCGCCAGCACCCAGGCGATCGGCGTGAGCGTGTGTGCCCCGCGGAACGTCGCGTTCCGGTAGTCGCGCGCCGCCCGGACGCAGAGGAACACGGCCCCCGCCACCCCGACGTACCAGATCGTGTCCGCGCCGTGCATCGCGATGCCGATCGCGCCGGTCACCAGGAGGACGACGAGGGCGATGCCGAACATCGTGAAGCCCCGGCGGCGCAGCCTGAACGCGTCGTCGAGCCGATTGCGCTGGTACTCCGCGCCCTCGACGACGTGGTCGGCGAGGTTGAGGGACTGCCCGATGCGCCCGGAGGGGACGCTGCCGAACGTCGGGGCCGACGCGGTGACAGCGACCGGCACCGGGACCTGCGCGGCGGTCGGCGTCGTGTGCTCGGTCCACGCGGAACCGTCGAACCAGCGCAGCACACCGCGGGTGGCGCCGTCGTCGTACCAGCCTGCGGCGGGGAGCGAGCTCATCCGTCGATCGTCCCAGTGCGCCGCGGGCACCCCGCGAGTTCCGAGCCGATTCACCCGGATGCGGCGACGACCGATCAGCCTTTGCGCAGCAGCTCGTCCGTCTGGGCGTCGGGCATCAGCTCCCGGACCTCCTGCGCGCAGCGGCATCCGGCGGCGATCTTGGCGGCCCACGCCAGCGCCTCCTCGCGCGTGGCGACGTCGACGACCGCGAACCCCCCGATGACCTCCTTGGTCTCCGGGAAGGGGCCGTCGGTGACCATCCCGTCCGTGCCGACGATGCTCGCCCGCTGCCTCTCGAGCCCGCCGGCGAACACCCACACCCCGGCGTCCGCGGCCTCCTGGATCACCGCGTGCGAGGCCTTGCCCACGTCACCCCAGTCCCCGTCGGGGATGTGGTCCATCGCGCCCTCGTTGAACGAGATCAAGTACCGCGGCATCGCATGACTCCCTTGCTCTCGGCAGCCGGCTCCGGCCGCCTCTCACCTGTTCCACGAACGACACGCCCCGGATCCGACACTGTGCCAGGTAGTCCATCGCGCCGCCGCGCCGATGCGTCCCCGAGGCGCGGGCGGTGCTGCCCCTTCGGTCGCGGCAAGGTCGATAGCCTGCGCCGATGAGGACGGCGGGGTGGGTGTCGCGACTGCGCGGCAGGCTGGATCTCAGCGTCGCCGCAGTCGTGTTCACGGTGCCCGAGAGGCGACTACGGGAGATGGACACCGCCACAGGGCCGTGCGTACCCACAGGCAACCGCCAGCGTGCCCTGGCAGGAGCGCTGCGCCAGGAGTACGGCGAGCTCCCGCGGCACACCGCGGCGCTGTACACCGTGCTGACCGGCCTGCCGCCGGAGGGGGCGATGGCGATCGTGGATCGGCAGGGTGACGGGACCCTGCACCGGTGCACCGACGCCTTCGTCGACGCCATGGCCGACGAGCAGGAGCTGCTGCACGGCCTTCTCGACGAGGATCTCGCGGACGGCGACGAGGACCGGACCCGGCTCGCCGCCAGAGTCGACGAGCTCGAGCGTGCGTGGCTCGCCGCCACGGGCTGGCCCCGCGACCTCGTCTCCCTCAGCGGCCGGCTCGCCAGGATGGAGTGGGCGCGTCTCGCGCGAGAGCGGGGCCACCCTCTCTACGCCTGGCACGGTCCCAGCCGGCGGATGTATGTCGCCGTGCCGAGCCGCGCCACATCCCCCTGACGATCCACGGCCTCGGGAGCGGAGTCCACAGCTAGTGTCGTCGGCTGTGCGGATCTACCAGGCGGGATCGTCGATCCAGCGGTTCGAGGTGGTGCACCGGCGGGTCTGGATGCAGCATCCGGTGACTGTCGTGTCCGACGACGGCCACACCTTGGCCGTCCGCCTCGATCCCGGCTCTCGGTTCACGTTCCCCGCGCACCCCTTCGGTCCGCATCCGTGGAGCGTGCACTCCGCCTGGGGGTCGACCGTGGTCCTCCAGCTGCACCGGGCCGGCGACCACTACGGGGTCTGGAAGTTCTTCGACCCCGCGGGGACCTTCCTGCACTGGTACGTCAACTTCGAGGCGCCGATCGTGCGCGGTGCCGAGGGATTCGAGACCGACGACCACGGCCTGGACCTGATCGTCCACCCCGACGGTCGGCGAGAGTGGAAGGACGTGGCCGACCTGCACTGGCAGCGCGTCACGGGACGGATCGACGAGGCCACCGTCGGACTCGTGCTGGCTGCGGCTGCCGACGTCACCGGGCAGCTGGACTCGAGCTCGCCCTGGTGGGCGGCGTGGAACGGATGGACCCCGTGACCACGCCCCGACACGAACCGGCCGGGTACGACTGCCCCTTCTGCCTGCTCCAGCGCGGTGTCTACGACGAGTACAACCAACCCACCGACATCGTGGCGACCACGGAGCTGGCCCTCGCCCGCATCTCGCCCAAGTGGTGGCCGGCCAACCCCGGAGGGGCGTTGGTGATCCCCCGCGAGCACCACGAGAACCTCTACGAGCTCCCCAGAGCGGTGGGTCACGGGGTGTGGGACCTGGTCCAGGAGGTCGCAGTCGCGATGCGCACGGCCTACGCCTGTGACGGCATCTCGATCCGGCAGCACAACGAGCCGGCGGGCGACCAGGACGTGTGGCATCTCCATGTCCATGTCTTCCCGCGCCATCATGGCGACCGTCTGTACGAGCAGAACCGCGAAGCGCGGTGGATCGCCGTCGGCGAGCGCACCCGGTACGCCGGCGCGCTGGCGTCCGAGCTGGACCGTCGACCTGCGTCTTCGTAGGTCTGCGGCGACGGACCTGGTCAGGCGCGCTCCGCCAGCAGCGCGCTGTGCCAG
This sequence comes from Cellulomonas humilata, assembly GCF_013359775.1. GTDB lineage: Bacteria > Actinomycetota > Actinomycetes > Actinomycetales > Cellulomonadaceae > Cellulomonas > Cellulomonas humilata. The sequence continues at coordinate 521,484 of NZ_JABMCI010000070.1, forward strand.
CGGTCAAGCCGGGCGGGGTTGGGGCGAGTCTCAGTGTGTCGGACCACGAACCCCGCACTCTCGAGGCGTCGCGTCAGCTCGTCGACCGGCCACGAGTAGGCCGTCGCCACCGAGTGCGGGAACGGCTCGAGCCGCTCGCTGACGAAGCACCCGAGGAGAAGCGTGCCGTCGTCCCGCAGGCAGCGTCGGAGCTCCCGCAGGACTGCGGGCACTCGTGCAGGCTCGAGATGGATCAGCGAGTACCAGGCCAGGATCCCGGCGGCCGCCTGGTCGGGCAGGCCGAGGTCGTCGAGCCGAGCCACCCGGTAGGACACCGTCGGGAAGCGTGTGCGGGCCAGCTCGACGAACGCCGGGACCAGATCGACACCCTCGACCTCGGCACCCCGCTCCTGGAGAAAGTGGGTCCAGTGCCCGGGACCGCAGCCGGCGTCGACGATCGGGCCAGGGCACTGCGCGGCCCAGTCGGAGATGAGCTGGACGTCGAGAGGGTTCATCGCCGAGAGGGAGCCGAGCGCCGCCGCGTACTCGTCTGCCCGCTCCGAGTACGCCGTCCGCACGGCGTCGTCCGTCGATGCCGCCGGCACTCCGCCTCGTGGTGGGTCGTGGGGCGAGACAGGCACGGGGAGAGCATGGCACCCGCGGACGACGTGCTGCTCAGACGGCGGCGAGCGGCTGCTCCTTGCGTGCGGCACCGTTCGTGGCGTCGAGCGGCGCGTTCGCCTCGAGGACCTCGCGGTACGGGCGCAGGTGCGTGAACAGCTCGTCCTTCAGGGGGTTGCGACGCCGGGTCACGATGACGCGCACCTGGTAGACCGCGACCGCGACGTTGGCGAGGAGCGACAGGGCCGAGACGACGAAGAGGGCGCCCTCGTCGTGCGAGGACTGGACGGCGAACTGGGAGGACGTGACGAACGTCGGGACCGCCATCGTGAACATCATCCACAGGGCGAGCGTGTGCGCGCGGTGCTGGAGCCAGGCGCCCTTCTTGAGGAAGAACGCGGGGATCGTGCAGGAGATCAGCAGCGCCGCACCGGCGTAGAACGCGTGGTCGCCGACGCAGTTGTAGACGTACGCGAAGTTCCACAGGTCGTACGCGACGATCCAGAACCAGAGCATGTCGGGCCAGACCATGTCCTTGGACCTGTCGCGCGACACGATGATCCCGACCCAGCCGCAGATGGTGAGCGCGTTGAGGATGCCGGCGATCCCGTTCATGTAGTTCCAGACGCCGCCGACCATGAACACGCCGTCGTGCATGCCCTGCAGGCCCGCCACCTGGAAGTCACGGATGACCGCCTCGCAGATGTTGAGCGCGAGGATCAGCGCGGGGAAGAGCAGCATCCAGCGGTTCGTGGAGAGTCGCCTGACGTACCGGAGCGCCATGAAGCCGAGGCAGCCGGCAAGTGCGGAGTAGACCTTCACCCAGTGGAACCAGGTGCCGGTCGACGACCCCTCGCCGGCGGTCGTCGGCCAGACGAACACGGTCAGGACCAGGGGCAGCGCGACGAAGAACGCGATGCCGGCCCACTTCCAGCGGCGGGTGACCTCGTTGAGGGCGATGAGGGCGCCGAGGACGACGAACCACATCGCCCACGACTGCCAGCTGATGGTGTCGAACAGGAACATCGCGACCTCCTCGCGGACCGCCCGTGGCCGGCACGGCCCCCGGGGTTGCTCGACGGTAGGAACGCTGCCCCCCAGCGGGCACTGGACACCGAGCGGGATGTGTCCAGCGAGCGGCTAGCGGGGGCGTCGCCGGACGCGGTGCCGGTCGTCCATTGGGACCTTCGACCTACGGCAACCAGGGGTGGGCGGACCGTTGATGGGGGAGTGAGCCACGAGCGACGTCAGGACGCGCGACGCACGGACGCGCGCGACGCCCTCGCGACGGCGCTCAAGACACGGCTCCGGTCCGAGCCGCTGGCCAGGGTCACGGTCACGCACCTGACGCAGGACTGCGGGCTGACCCGGCAGGCGTTCTACTACCACTTCCACGACGTGCCGGAGCTCGCCGCGTGGGTGTTCGAGACCGAGGTCGCGGAGCAGGTGCGCGTGTCGGCCCATCACGACGCGTGGGCGGACGGGCTGGTGCGCCTGATGGGGTACCTGCGGGACAACCGGTCGTCGACGACCGCGGTCCTCGACGGGCTGGGCCGAGCAGGGCTGGAGCGCTTCCTGTTCTGGCAGATGAGGCCGGTGACCGCAGCCGTGGTGGAGGAGGTCGGCGGCGGGGGTCCGGCGAGCCCGGCCGACCGCGCGCTGGTCGTCGACTTCTACACGTCGGCCGTGCTGGCGGTGCTGCTGCGGTGGGTCTCGGACGGGATGGTCGGGGACCCGTACCGGCTCGTCGGCGACGTGGAGCTGATGCTGCACGGCTCCGTGCGGGAGTCCGTCGCGCGGTTGGACGCCCGGGCGCGCGCCCCGCACGGCCGCGCGTAGCCGCTCAGGCCCCTCGCGCTACGAAAGCGCTGGACGACGGCGCGAGGCTGGTGGCGTGGACCAGAGGGCGGCTGTGCTCGCGGAGCTCCAGGCGATCGTCGGAGACGATCTGCTGGGGCTCTACCTCTACGGGTCGTCGGTGGCCGGGGGCCTGCGCCCCGCGAGCGACGTGGATCTTCTCGGTGTGACCCGAACCTCGCTGCACCGGTCGAGCCGAGCGCGTCTGGCGGGCCGGATACGGGCGATCTCCGGGAGCCGGGGCAACGGCCGCTCTCTCGAGCTGACCGTCGTCGTGCAGTCGCAGGTGACCCCGTGGCGCTACCCGCCGACCGCGGACTTCGTGTACGGGGACTGGCTGGGGGACTCGTTCGCCGAGCCCACGGTGACCGGACCTGCGGCGACGCCGAACCTCGCCATCGAGATCACCCAGGTGCTCGGGGCCGGACACGTCGTGGCCGGCCCGTCGGCCTCGGAGCTCCTGGACCCCGTGCCGCCCGGCGATGTCGCTCGCGCTTGTCGCGACTGCATCCCTGGGCTGCTGGCCGACCTCGACGGAGACGAGCGCAACGTCATCCTCACGTGTGCCCGCATCTGGTGCACCCTCGAGTCGGGGGAGATCCGCTCGAAGGACCAGGCGGCGGACTGGGCGCTGCCGCGGTTGTCCGCCGACCTTCGTCCGGTCCTCCAGCACGCGCGTGACCTGTACCTCACCACCACGTACGAGGACGAGACGTGGCCTTCCGGGATGCGAGGGCAGTCACGTGAGCTGGTGGAACGCATCGTGGCCCAGCTCCCGTGAGCGGGCAGCCTCGGTCGTGACCTGGCACGCACGAGGCGACCGGGAGACGACGCACGTCTCACGTATCCCGTCCGGTCGGGAGAGAATGGGTGACAGCAACCCTTGTCGCGACTAGGAGTCACCGTGCCCGAAGGAACTGTCCGTTGGTTCGACGCCGAGCGGGGGTTCGGCTTCCTCTACCTCGGGGACGGGGCCGACGACCTGTTCGTGCACGCGTCCGAGATCGTCGGCAACGACGACGTCCTCCGCGAGGGGCAGGTCGTCGAGTTCGAGCTGGGCGAGGGCGACCGCGGCCCGCAGGCCCGCCGCGTCCGGATCACCGGCGACCACGCCCCGGACGCACTCCTGGGGGTGCTCGGCACGGTCTCCTGGTACGAGCCGGGCAAGGGCTACGGCTTCATCACGCCCGATGGTGGGGGTGCGGAGATCTTCGTGCACAGCTCGGCCATCGTGGGCGGCGGCGTGATCTCGGACGGGCAGCGGGTGGCGTTCCTGGTGGTCGAGGGCGACAAGGGGCCGCAGGCGGACCACCTGCTGCCGCTCGGCGCAGAGGCGACCGGGCGGCCTCGCGCGTCCGACGGGGCGGACGGCACCGTGTCCTGGTACGACGGCGAGAAGGGCTTCGGGTTCGTCACCCCGGACTCGGGCGCCGAGGACCTCTTCGTCCACGTCCGGGCGCTGCCCGCGGGAGTGAGCGAGCTGTCCGAGGGCGATCGCGTGACCTACGACGTCGGCACGAGCGAGAAGGGCCTCCAGGCCCGCAACATCAGGCTCGTCCAGGGTGCACCCGCGGAGTCGGGTCGCAGTCGATCCGGCCCGCCGAGGGAGTCCGGCGGGCCTGTGCGTGGCGGCGAGGGCGTGGTCGCGCGCTACGACGCCGAGCGCGGCTTCGGCTTCATCACCCCGGATGCGGGGGGTGCGGACCTGTTCGTGCACGTGTCGGTGGTGCGGGGTGCCGACGCGCTGGAAGAGGGCGACCGGGTGCGGTACCAGGTGCGCCAGAGCGATCGGGGCCCGCAGGCCGACGGCGTCGAACGGGTGTGAACCGGCCCTAGAGGACCGCCTCGACGACCTTGCGGATGGCGAAGTCGCCGCTTCGGACCTCGACCTCCTCGCGGGCGACCAGGACGGCTGAGTCGTGGTCGATGCGGTAGGAGACGTCCCGCGTGTCCGGCAGGAGGACCAGCTCGGAGTCGCTGCGGCCGTCGCAGCGCAGCTGCCGCTCGAGGTCCGCGATCCTGCGATGGAGAGCCTCGTCGACGTCGACCCCGTAGCCATCGGCCGGTGCAGCCTCGACGGCGCCCACCACAGAGACGGTCCGGTCGGAGACGCTGCACACGGTGCCCCCCGCGTCGAGCGTGACGCTCACGTGACCGTCGTGACCTCGAGCCATCGGAGTCCCGTCGAACACCTGCCGGAAGTGGGCGGTGAAGTCGGCGATCGCGGTCTCGGTCTGGTCACCGTCCTGGCTCGCGCCGCCGTGCTCGGTGACCGTGACGGCGTCGAGGACCAGCTCGGTGTCCAGCTCCAGAGACCGGACCGTCCGCTCGGCGATGTCCCTCGCGGCGTCCACGTCGATCGGTCGGGCGTAGCGGTCCGGCTCGGCCAGGAACGCCTCGTAGGTTCCGTCCGGCGACAGGACGAGGCGTGGGCCGACGAGGGCGTCGCCACCGTCGTCCCGGTGCTCGGGATCGGGCGACGCCGCGGACGCGATCCACGGCCGGAGCCCGAACCGGTCGCCCAGGTTCCGCGCGGCCTCGTCGTCGACGGGCCGGCGCTCCACCGAGAGGCGCATCGGTGACGGCGGCACCGTGATCGTGATGACGACCTCGATCACCGTCGGGCCGGCCCATCTCCACCAGTACCAGTTGTCGGAGACGGCACCGCCGTGGAACAGGCGCTCGTTCCAGAGCCGGTCCTGTGCCTCGTCGGCGGTCGCGCCGCAGGCGGTCGACGACGGGCGGTGGTTCGTCAGGGTCGAGAACGCCGCGTCCTGCCACGACTGGCTGAACGACTTCCCCTTGTTCCACTCCCGGAAGAACCCGGCGCCGAGCCCACCGACGTCATAGGTGAGCCCGTCGAAACCGAAGATCATCCGCGCGCCCTTGTTCGGTTCCGCCCAGGTGCGCCAGGGGTTCTGGCCCCCCTGCATCTCGAGCGAGTGGCAGCCGTGGAGCATCAGGTAGCGCAGTCGCTGGTCGCCGAACGACATCCGCGTGGACTCAGCCAGGAAGGTGTTGTCCCAGGTGCGGCCCATCGCGGCGACGTAGCGGCCGTCCGCCGCCATACCCATGTGCGTGTACGTGTGGAGCACCCGGACGGAGTCCATGCCGAGGCTGTCCTGCCAGTTGTCGTACTCCCGGTTGAACCGCCACTCGCGCACGTCGTCGTCCTGCGCGTGGAAGTTGACCCCGCTGAACTGCCGGACGTAGTCGAGGAATGCCTTCACGTCTCCGTGCGGCGTGCTCAGCGCCGCGTCTCCGTTCGGGAACGCCTGCACCGAGACGCCTGCGTACATGTTGTCGGCCACTGTTCTCCCCTGGTGGTGCGTGGTCCGCACGGTGCGGGCTGCACAGGAGAAGAGCGCGACCAACGGGGGGTGATACCTCGGCTCGCCGCGTGGACGAGTGCCTGGCTACGCAAGCCGACATCCGTCGGGACGTCGTGGTCAGGAACCCATGATGGCGGTGATGATGCCCTGCTGGGTCACCGTCGCGGAGCTCCGGTCGAACAGCGCGAACCCGTACTGGCCGTTGTAGCCGTTGTCCCAGTAGGCCGTGGCCGCGCCGTACTTCTTCGCCGTCGCGACGAGGGTGCGGGCGTAGTCGGCGCGATACCTGTTGTTCGTCGAGTCGAACGCCGTCTTGTCGATCGAGCCGTACTCCCCGATGAACACCGGGTACCCGTTCACCACGAACTTGTCGTGCATCTTCTTCAGCTGGGCGTCCATGAAGTCCTGCTGACCCCAGGTCGACTTCTTCGACGCAGTGGTCGCATTCGGCCCCCACTGCGTGATGGTGCCGTCCTCGGTGCCGGTGAAGTCCCACGGGTCGTAGTAGTGGGCGGAGATCATGAGGCGCTTCTCGTTGCTGGGCACGGCTGACGACCGGTACTGGTCGGTCGGCACGACGAAGCCGTAGCTGCCGGCGGTGTAGTCGATGTTGGTGTTCCAGCCCGGCACCAGCAGCCACCGGGAGGTGTTGTTGCCGCCGGTCTGGCGCACCGTGTCGACGAAGATCTGGTTGTACGCGTTGATGTTGGAGTAGCACGGCTGGGTCGGGTTGCCGTACTGCCCGTCGAAGTTCTCGTTCATGGACTCGAGGATCAGGCGTCCGCCGTAGCCCTGGAACTTCGACGCCACCTGCTGCCAGACCTTCTGGTACTTGGCCTTGATCGTGTCCTGCGAGGACGCGTCGCAGATGAGCCAGGCCCCGCTGACGCTCTTGTAGCCGTCGCCGTGCATGTTGATGATCACGTACAGCCCGCGGTCGTAGGCCAGGTTCACGACCTCCTGGATCCGGCCCAGCCAGGCGGAGTCGACGGTGTAGTTCGGTGCGGAGCCGATCTTGCCGAGGTAGGAGACCGGGATCCGGATCGTCGTGAAGCCGGCGGCCTTGACCCGGTCGATCAGGGCGGACGTCACGACCGGGTTGCCCCACGCCGTCTCGCTGGGGATGCCGTTGACGTTGGCCTCCAGCTGGTTGCCCAGGTTCCAGCCCTTGCCCAGGCCGGCGATGAGCTGCGCGGCGTTGCCCGTGACCGGGCCGGTGGTCGGCGAGGGCGTCGGCGTGGGGGTCGGCGTGGTCGTCGGCCTCGGTGACTGGGACGGCGTGGCCGACGGCGACGTCGTCGGCGTGCTGCTCGGAGTGACCGGGCTCCCGGTGCACGCGACACCGTTGAGCGTGAACGCGCTCGGCTTGGGGTTGGTGCCGGAGTACGTGCCGTTGAAGCCGAACGACGCGCTGCCGTTGGTGGCGATGGATCCGTTCCACGCGGCGTTGCGCACCGACACCGCCGCCCCGGACTGGGTGACGGAGCCGTTCCACAGCTGGCTGACGGTCTGCCCGGCGCCGAAGGAGAAGCGGAGGTCCCATGCGGTGATCGGGTCGCCCAGGTTGGTCACCTGCACGTTCGCGCCGAAGCCGGTCTGCCACTGGTTGGTCACCGCGTAGTCGACACGGCAGCCGGCAGCGGCGCTCGCCTGGCTGGTGACAGCGACGGATCCGGCAACGGCGACCAGGGCCGCTGTGGCCATGGTCAGCACCTTGCGTAGTGAGAGCACGGGGGCATCCCTCTCAGGAACGGCAGCGTCCATGGGTCGTGGCGACCCTGGCTACGGAGGGGCAAGCCCACCAGACAGTCGTCGGCCACGCAGCCATGTGAAGCGATTCACACCGCCCCTGAGGAGCAGATCAGAGGAACCCGAGTCGACACGGAGTGCGGCTGCTCTCGAGCCGGTTCGACCTGGGCGACTTCGGTCACCTCACCGGTGGTGCCTGCCGCAGCCCGGCTTGACCGGACCCAGCGCCGAGTTCACCGCGGCCGTGTAGGCCCTGTAGCCCTCGACTGTCGGGTGGAACGCTCCGGGGTCGGTCGGGCCCAGGATCCACGCGTCCGGCGAGTTCGCACCGTGGCCGTCGAATCGCGTACGAACGTCCACGAACTGGAAGCCTGCGCGGTCGGCCGCGGCAGCGATCACCGCGTCGAGGGTGTCCGCGGAGGCGTTGAGAGTGCTGAGCTCTGCCGACGAGGCAGCGAGGTAGGCGCCGTACTCGGGCGAGAACAGCCGCGGATAGCCGGCCACCACGACGTGGGCGTTCGGGGCGGCTGCGGCGACCTGGGCATACACCGTGTCGAGCAGGGCCGGCAGCTGGCCCGTGGTCCGGGTGTCGACGAGGGCGACCGTGCCTGCGCACTGGGCGTCGGTGCCGCCGAGGCAGGCGGCGACCGCGCTCGACCAGCCGATGTCGTTGCCGCCGATGGTCAAGGTGACCAGGTCCGTGTCGGCGTCCAGCGCGGCGAGCTGGCCCCCGGTGACCAGCGAGGTCGTGGTGGCGCCCGCGCAGGCGACGAAGTCGTCGAGCCGCAGGCGGTGGCGCCCGTCGAGCTGCACGGCGTAGGCGCTCTGCGAGCGGCCGCACTCGGCGTAGGGCGGGACGCCGTACCCGGAGGCGTACGAGTCCCCGAGGGCGTCGTAGACGACGCGCGACGCGGCGGCGGGCGCAGCGCTCGCGACGGAGCCGACGGAGCCGACAAGGGCGAGCGCCGCGATCAGGGCCAGGACCGCGGACCGCATCGTCCGCAACGAGCGCTTCATCTTCGCACCGTAGCCACATCGCCCGAAGCGTGCCGAACGAGACGCCGTACTCCCGACGGTCGATCGTCCGGCTCCGGCCGCCTCATACCGGACGGCCGGTGCGTCGCCCTCCCTTCGTGGAAGCTCGAGCGCCGCACCGGCCCAGGTTCGGATCCGGATGATCGTCAGCTGGTCAACGGCTCGTCCTCGTCTGTGGTGTCGGCCCGCAACTGCGACGGGTCCACGATCCACTCGTACGTGACCGGCCCGTCCAGCGTGTAGTCGACGGTGCCCCACGCGTTGCTCAGTCGGCTCACGTCCGGCGTCACCTTGAGCTCGATCTGCACGCGTGCCGGGTCGCTCGGGATCAGGAATCGGAAGAGCGACAGCTCGGGGTCCCACGTGAGCGCCGGGTAGGCCTGCCCGTTGATGGTCACCGTGGCGTCGGCAAGGGTCAGCGCCGCCGAGTCCTCGGGGCTGTCCGGGTCCAGGGTGAGTCCGAGGAACCGCTGCCCCTCCGGCGCCCACTCCTGCGCCACCGAGCTGAACGCCTGCGCGGCGATCGCGGCCGAGGTGGAGTAGGCCCTGCTCCACGATCCGTTCGACCAGCCGGACGTCTCTCCGTCAGCCTCGACCTCGCGCGGGAACATGAGCTCGGCGTCGGCGCCGCCTGCGAAGTCCTTCTGCAGCAGCTCGGACCGTCCGTCGTCCTCGATCTCGGCCGTGAGGAGCGAGATGGCCTGCGCCGCGCCGCCGATCGCTGCAACGAGCGAGACGTCGGCGGCACCCTTCGGCACCGAGATGCATAGCGAGGCCGTCGCCCCGTCGGCCGTGGCACCAGCCAGGACCTCTTGAGCGGCATCGCCGGCCGGCTGGCCGTCGACCCGGAGCTCATACGCCAGCTCGTTGGTCGAGCGCGCGTCGTCGACGACGGTCAGGTCGGCGAAGACGAACCGCTGCCCGTCCGCCGGGCGCAAGTACGTGCCGTCGACGACGACGTAGTCCGCAGTCCCGAGGGGCAGGACCGTCACGGTCGAGCCGGGCGTGGTGAGCGCGCCGCTCTCGCCGGCTTCCTCGGTGCGGAACTGGTCACCGCGGGCGGCGAACTCGCCGTCGGCTGGATCCAGCGACGCGAGCCACGTGTCGTAGTCCTCGGTGACCGCCTTCGCGCGACTCTCGAGCCACTTCTTGGCTTTGTCCACGTTCTCGATACCCGGCCAGTCGTTTCCCGAGCTGTCCCGCGTGTAGAGGGCGACGTAGTACTTCTCGCCCTTGGCGCGCACCAGGTCCCCCTCGGGCTTCTTCTCGGAGACGACGAGATCGATCGTGTCGTCGTACTGCGAGGTGTATTCGCAGGTGCCGTTGGCGGAACCGTCCGGGGCGTACTCCAGTTCGAGCGACAGCCCGAGCCGCGACGCCACCTGCTTCGGCTCGCCGTAGAACTGCTCGCACGCGCTTGTCAGGGTGTCCGACTGCGCGCGCGTGATCTCGTTGAAACCGATCGCCGAGCCGTCGCCGTCGCTGGCGCACGCGCTCAACGACAGGGCTGCACCAGCACCGAGCACGGCGCTCAGGACGGTCCACGTGGTCTTCATCTGCAACATTCCTCCGGCGATCTGGCGCGGGCGATCCGCAATCCGTCGAGGAACCTAACCGCGACCCGGGGAGGCCATGATCAAGTTGCGGGTGAAAATTGCCCGAGGCACACGACCAACTCCATGTCACGTCAGGAGGTTCGTCGCGTACCGGGCGGCAGGCCCCGACCGGAGGTGTGGAGCTCATCAGAATCGTCCGACACCCAGCTCGCTGACCAGCGACTGGACAAGCAGGTGAGACCGCTCGCGTCTCAACCACTTGCCCGAATCTCACCGCCGCCGGCGACGGTAGTCGCGAGCTCGTGCTCGTCCTCCCACGCCTGCAGCGTCCGGATCCGCACGGCGCACATCGTGGCGGCGACGGCGAACAGTCCGCCCGCGACGGCGAACGGCACCAGGTATCCCACGTGCGCCGCGAGCAGGCCGCCGGCGACGGCACCCACGGTCAGACCGATCAGGCCGAGCAGCCGGCTCACCGAGCCGACCCGGCCCATCATCGCCGCGGGCGTCGCCTTCTGCCGGACCGAGGCGGCCATGACGTTCCACACCACCGCGTGCGCGATGTAGGTCGCGAGCGCGATCGCGACGACGACGACGTTGGTGGTCTGCGAGATGACGAGGAACGACACCGCACCGACGCTCAAGGCCGCCACGATCGTCCAGCCGTACCCGAGCCGGGCGCGCAGCCGGGTGGCGACGACGGAGCCGAGCAGCCCGCCGAGCGCGGAGAACGACAGCAGGAACCCGTAGCCGGCCGCGCTCAGGCCCAGCTCGTCTGTGGCGTACAGGACGAGGTAGGAGAACGGGATCATGTACGCGACGGAGGCGATGGCGCCCACGACGACGAGCAGGCGCACGACCTGGTGGCGCCACGTCCACACCGCACCCTCGCGGATCGCGGCGAGGACACCGGTAGAGCCCTGGGCGCCCTCGTCCGGCGCGACGACGTAGGAACTCCGCAGCCGGCAGTACGCGAACCCGGCGACGAGGTAGGCCGCAGCCGTGAGCGACGACGGCGCGAACGCCGCAGCCGCGAACACGAACCCGCCCAGCGGCGGCCCGACGAACTCGTCCAGCACCGTCTGCGTGCCGGCGATCTGCGAGTTCGCGCGGTCGAGGCCGGCCGGTTCGACCGCCTGCGGCAGGACCGCGAAGGCGGCGCTGTCGGACACCGTCTCGACGATGCCCAGGAACGCGTACACGGCGTACAGCACGACGAGCGGCGCCGCACCAGTCGCCACGAGGACCGCCAGCACCGCGAACATCGCCGCCCGCGAGAAGTTGGCCAGGTAGAGCAGCCGGCGTCGGTCGACCCGGTCGATCAGCACGCCGATGCCGAGCACGGAGAGCACCCGTGGCGCGGAGTACGCCACTGCGAGCGCTGCGATCGCGAGCGGGCTGTCCGTGAGCGTCGCCGCGAGCAAGGGCAGCGCGATGAAGGTGATGCCGTCCGCCAGGTTCGACGACGCGTTCCCGAACCAGATCCGGTGGTACTCATGCCCGAGCGTCGTCACCGTGCCCCTTCCGCAGGCTCTCGTGCCCGTCGTAGGTGCACGTGCACCGACTGACGACGCCCGGCGCTAGGTCCCGGTCAGGGCCAGCAGCTCGTCGGCGTCATCCGACGTCACTGCCACCTTCGCACCTGCGAACGGTGGTTCGTCGACGTCGATCTTCACCAAGGCCTCCAGCGGGTCCTGGCCAGGCCGGGTGATGGTGACCCGGTACTCAGCGGTCTGCAGGAAGTCGACGCCTTTGGGCGGCACCCATCCGCTGGGGGTCGGGTTTCCCCACGACGTCGCGGTCGCCCGGACGTGGACCTCGCCCCCCTCGGCCCGCACCCGCTTGGCCAGGTCTCTGATGTAGCCCTCGACACCTCTGTTCTGAGCGAACTGGTTCACCTGGCGGGGCGCCAGCATGAGCCCTGCCGCTGCCTCGTCGCCGAAGCCCGGTCCCCAGAGGTGTGCCCACTCCCAGTCCGAGGCCTTCAACCCCAGCTCCTTGGCCGTGAAGAGGCTGCCCGACTTCTCGGACGTCTTGTTGAAGTTGGGAGCGTTGACGTTGCGGTTCTCGATGCTCGGCAGGACGCGTCCCTCGATCGTCACCGCTTTCTCCCCGGGCCCGGCCGTGCTCGCGCTGATCTTGGAGATGCCGCCCCGGCCGGCGATCCGCAGGTCGTACTCCGAGAGCACCTTCCGGCTGTTCGCATCGGTCATCAGGTCGGTCGCGTAGCGGAACTTGCTCGCCCCCTTCGCCGCCGGCGCGGCGTACTCCGACATCTCCGTGATGACCTTCTCGACGGGATAGTGCGGGTTCTCGCCCCAGACGCGGAACCAGTTCTCGATCTCGAAGTCGCGCAGACCAAGCGTGCGCGCGTGAGCGACCACGCGCTCCTGGGCGGCAAGGGCGGCGAGGAAACCCTCGCGCAGGGCCTTCAGGCTCTCCGGGCTCGCCGCGGGGTTCGTGGCCAGGTCGCCCAGCAGCTGCTTGGCCTGGGTGGTCGCCAGGAACTTCGCGAGGTTGCGGCCGTGGACGTTGAGCGAGGTGTAGACCGCGTACACCAGCCGCGCGAAGGACTCCCCGGCCGCCGACAGGACATCGTTGAGCCGGGACGCCGGGATCAGGATGTCCGCCCAGGCTCGCTGCTCCTGAGCGCGGGCCATCGCCGCCTTCACGATGCTGGCGCGGGCATCGGCCAGCGTCTTGACGACGGCGGGGTCGGCCGTCGCGGCCACGATGGCGTCGTACTTCGTGGTGAAGGCGACGACGTTGCCGGTCGCCGTGAAGCCGTCCGTCCCGCGGATCGCCGGCAGGAGCGCTCGGGCCGCCTTTCCCACCGATGCCAGGTCCAGCCCTGCGCCGACGGCGGCCACGATCACCCACGCGATCGAGGGGTCGTCGGACACGAGCCCGGCACCGTGCGCCGCATGCATGACCTCGTAGCGGCGGTACTCCTGGAGCGCTTCGAACGCACCGATCCCGGCCGCCGTCGCCGCGCCCAGGACGGCGACGGCCCCTCCTCCGCCGGTCAGCAGCCCGGCCGCGATCGCGATGACCGCGAGCATGATGCTCTTCACCAGACCGCTGGACTCGATGTCCTCCTTCTTGCGAAGCACGATCTGGTGGTAGATCGACCCACGGTCCACCCCCTGGGCGACCATCGCGTTCTCCCGCAGAGCGTCGAAGCCGTAGACCAGGTCGGGATCCTCCTGGAGGGTGTCCCGGGTCTCGGCGATGTCCTTCTCGCGCTGCGCGGAGTGCTCCAGGAGCATCGAGAGCGCTCTCGACTTGGTGAGCACCCCGGCCAGGTCGTCGCGCAGGTCCTCGTCCCGGAGCAGCGGGTACTCCTCGGCAAGGGGCTCGAGGTCCTCGCCGGCGGCCTTGAGCCGTCCGTAGAAGACGTCCAGGTTCGCCGGTACCAGGATCCGTTCCCGCTCGACGTACAGCACGTGCAGGTAGCGGCCGAGCATCTCCCGGGCGACGAAGAGCGCTTCCTTCTCGAAGGCATCCTCGAACGCCGCGACGCGCGGATCGAACCAGGCCTCCACCTCACTGAGCTTCGAGAAGCCGTGCTGCTTCATGAGGACGTCCAGCCTCTGGTAGGCCTCGGTGACCTCCAGCTCGAGCGCCAGGTTGTCGTCCGGGCTCTTGAGTGCGGCGCTCCGCAGGGCGAGGTAGTTGTGATACGCGCTGTACAGGTCGTCGGCGCCGAACAGCTGCGTCTTCGCGTCCTCCCGCTGCTCACCGGCCTCGCCCCGCTCCTCGCGCTCGCCGACGTACAGGTCGATCGCCAGCTCGAAGCTGTCCCAGTTGTCCGTCGTCCCGGTCACGCGGGCCAGGTACTCGGCGCGCTCGGAGGCGGTGAGGCCGGCGATCTTGTCGGCGACGCGCAGCGCGGTGAGGAAGTCCTTCGGCTCCAGGGTGCCCTTCCCGTCCTTGCGGAAGAGGAACTCCCGGGCTTCGGGCGAGACCAGCTCGTACAGCTGACGGCGCAGGTCCGCGGGCTGCTGCATGTACTGCGCTCGGGCGCTCGTCAGGTGTGCCCGGAAGCGCAGCCAGTCCTTGGCCATGACCCTGTCGTCGGGATCGTTCTTCGGGTCCAGCTTCTTGCCGACCTTGTACCCGGTCTGCTCCCAGAAGTACGTGTTGGTCTGCTCGTTGATCCCAGCCTCGCTGCTGTTCCCGAGGGCATAGAAGTCCGTCCGCAGCTGGTCGAGCTCGTCCGTCGACATCGCGTCGAGTCCCTTGGCCCAGACGGTGGCGAGCTTGTACTTCTTCGCGACGTCGGCCTCGGTGACCTCCGGACCCTCGTGCACCGGGATCGGGTTACCTGCGTCGTCAACCCAGTAGATGGTGCCTGCGGCCAACGCTGCCTCGGCGTCGTCGCGGGTGGCGATGTTGTTGCCCTCGTAGTGCATGGCGAACAGGATCAGGAACTCGCGCGCATCCATGGTCCGGTCGACCGGCACGCTCAACCGGAAGTCGGGTCGAGCGGCGGGGGCTTCGGCCACCGTGCCTCCCCCGCCGCCGGGCGTGGGCCCCTTTCCGTTGTCACGCTGCACCTGCGGCACCAGCATCCTGGTCGTCGCGCGGTTGCCGGCCTGACGCTGGAGAGCGAGCACGGCCGCCGATCCGGCGGGCGCGGGTGTGCCCGCCGAGCGGGTGTCGCGGCGCGGCGCCGGCCGCCGGTCGGGGGTCGGCGGGATCGCACGCAGCGACGGCATCACGTCACCCGTGCACGCACTGGCACGCCAGACCGTGACGATCCGATCCGTCCGTCATGGTCTGCCCTCGTCCCGTGCCTCGACGTGACCTGCTGGGGAGCCAGCCTGGCCCGCGAACGGCGTGCTCGGAAGGCCGTTGCGGCGACAGGCCGTGCCGACACCGGTGCCCGATCGGGCACCGCCACTGACGACGCCGCCGAGTCAGGGCCGTGGCGCTGCTGCCAGGCTCGCGAGCTCGTCGACCTGGACCCAGCAGACGCAGCGGGTTGCGCCTCAGCGGTTCGCCCAGGCCCATCGGGAGAGCAGTGCACCGAGTGCCGGGCGGGAGATCTCTGGGTGTCGAACGGTCATGTGGACGCTGATCAGGCGGACCTCCGTGCCGAGGTCCCCGCCTGCTTCGGCCAGGGGCACACGGTTCATCTCGTGGATCACCGACCTGACTTCCGCGAGGAGCTGTTCGGGGGACCGGTGCACGGCCACGGCGGCGACCCCCTCCAGGTCGGACATCCCGCTCAACGGCCCCGACAGGCGGTTGACATACGCCTCGATACCGGCGCTCAGCTCGGCGTCGACCCGCACGGACCGACCCCACGGGTCCCCGCTGCCGGCTCGGCCGACGAGGCGCGTCATGGCGTTGTCGACCTGCTGGAGGAGATCGCGGCGCTGGATGTACGCAGGCGCCCACGTCCACTCGGTCGAGCCGTCCACGGAGTCGGACCG
Organism: Cellulomonas humilata; assembly: GCF_013359775.1. Lineage (GTDB taxonomy): Bacteria > Actinomycetota > Actinomycetes > Actinomycetales > Cellulomonadaceae > Cellulomonas > Cellulomonas humilata. The sequence goes on from NZ_JABMCI010000070.1 coordinate 537,054, forward strand.
GTCCTCGAGGACGGTGCCGTCCGCGAGCGATACGCGGTGGGTCACACCGTGAACGCCTCGGCCGATCTCGACACGTCCGAAGACGACTGCGTCGACCAGCTGGTGCACGAGAACGACGCCCCGGTCGTCCCGCGCCACGACCCACCGTGTGGACTCCCCGACCCCGAGGCTGATCTCGTCGGCGGTCTGCGACCACCAGAACGGCACCGCGCCGACCGCCGTCGGGGTGACCAGGATGCCGTCACGATCAGCGCCGCGGTGGTCGCGGCCGAAGAGCCCACTCTGGCTCACGGTCGAGGGCTCGCTGAAGGTCGCCCGTCCCCACAGGCGTGTGCGCACGTCTCGCTTCAGGCCTCGGAGCGTCCCTGTGAGCGGGTCCTGGGGGAGGGGCCGCCAGGTACCGGTGGACGCTTCCATGGCGCGGATCTCCGCCTCGAAGCTCGCCTGATGCGCCGCCGCCACAGTGCCCAGTAGAGGCGCTGCTGGTCCTGCGCCGCGTTCCGGGGGACACCGAGGCGGTCGTCGATCTCGGGCCAGGACACCTTGTCCCGCTGGAGCGTCTCGAGCGCGGTCTCCGGGATGCGGAGCGCGGACACGAAGCTCTTGGTGAACTCGTCGCCCACGGCGTCCGACGCCGAGGGCGTTCCCGCCCTGCTCAGATGGCCGATCGCCCGGGCGAGGAGGGCTGACCGCACGGACGGATGAAGCGTCGCGGCGAGCACCACCCGCGCGCCGTGCTCGTCGCGGACGGCCGACACCGCGGCGCCGCCCTCGGGTCGGCCGACGACGACCTCGATCCCCATCCGTGCCGCCAGGACATCGACGTCCAGCGGCACCGTGCCCTCTGGCCAGTACCGCGTGAGCACGGCGGTCGCAGCCTCGACCGCGCGTGCGTGCAGGTCGAGCAGCGTGCTGTCCGCGCGGATCATCGAGCCCTCCTTGCGGGCCGGCGCGGGGGTCTAGCGGTCGACGACCCGGCGTGCGCCTCAGTCCGCACGAACTCGCCGTTGCCTCACGATCCCCAGACCGACCGCGAGGTTGACGACCCCGAGGACCAGCGGCACCGTGCCGGAGCCTTCTCCCGACACCGTGAGGATCAGACCGCCCGCGGTCGCCACCGCTCCGCACACCAGGTAGGTCCACATCCTGCGGCGCGACGGCGGCAGCCGGACGACGTCGGCGAACGATGGCCCGCGCTGGACGGGCACGTGGTCGCCCGCGGGGAGCGGTGGCGGGCTCCAGGCGCGAGACACGTCGGGCGGACGGACCTCGCCGTACGACGGATCGGGGCTCGTCCGAGGCAGCGAGTGCAGCCAGTACCGGTCCACGACCTCGGCGAGCGCGGCCGTCGCGACGCCGGGCGCCCGGACCAGCACCACCTCGCGGTCCTCCTGCCAGACGTCGATGACACCGGGCATCGCGGCCAGGACGTCGACGGTGCCGTGCACGAGTGCCTCGTACGGGCCTGCCGCGACGTCGCTGAACCCGAGCTGGACGTCGGGCTCGTCGCCGCGCGCTGGCACGCGACCGATGTCGTAGAGGGACTCCTCGTCGTCGAACACACCGAACAGACGTTCCATGCACGCAGTGATCGACGTCCTCGACGTCCGCCTTGAGGGCGTGCGTAGGAACCCGTCACCCAAGGCCCTGGACGAGGGCGTCGTCGCTAGCCCGGCGGCGGGGCCAGCCACCGACGGTGGGTCACCGACTGCTCGGTGAAGCCGTGGGCCGCGTAGAAGCGTCGGGCGCCGTCGTTGGCCGCTGCGGCGGTCACGGACAGCACCTGGGCGCCACGACCTCGCGCCCATTCGACGAACACCTCGACCAGCGCCGAGCCGCGGCCGGCCCCGCGGCGCGACTGCGACACCTGCATGCTCTCGAGGACGGCGACGGGTACGCGGCGGAAGCTGTCCGCGCGAGCGAACCGTCCGACCAGGTGGCCCTGCACCTCGCCGTCGATGCGCAGCGCGAGCAGCACCGCGTCCGGGTCGCCGGCAACCGCCTCCACATACCCCGCACCGTCGGTCTCCGGCCAGTCCCGGGCGACCACGGGGTCGAACCGACGCGAGTCGTGCGCCCACAGCCCGTCCAGCGACGCGACCAACCCGGGCACCAGTGCACCGTCGACCGGGTGCCTGACCGTGATCACCTCGACGGGTTCCATGCCCAGCGACGCTAGACGAGCAACCCCTCCATAAAAAACCCCTGGCGTGGGCCGTGCGTTCGCCACGTACGCGGGACTGAGGAGGAGTCCTGCGAGGAGGGAATCGGCCTCGGAGACCCCCGACCGTCCCTACATTGACCACGTGCCCGCCGCCCAGGTTGCACGCTCGACGTCAGAGAAGCGAGACACCGAGCTCGGCCTCGGTCATCTCCACCCGCGGGCGTTGCCTGCCCAGCAGCGCTCGTGTGTCGGCTCCCGGCGGTGGTTCAGGTGCTGGCGACTTCTGCCGATCTGCTGCACATGGCGGCATCAGGTGGCCCGCCTTGACGGTCAGGGGGCAGGGTTGGATCGTGCGGCGGTGGGCCTGGTACGGGCACGAGCGGCTGTATGCGGAGACGCCCGGCGGGACGGCGCTGGGGTACCTCGACCTGAAGACGGGCCGGTTCCACTCCGACGACCCGTCGAACCTGCCCCTAGGGCCTTTGTCATGGTCTACGGTGCCCGGATGACAGCGATAGCAGGTACCAAGACCCGAGCTCTTCGATTCGCCGCCGTCGCGGCTCTGCTCGTCGGGCTCTTCCAGTTCGGCCCGGGCTCCGTAGCGCCCGCCAACGCCCTCGGCAGTAATCGCTGGAACGTGGTCCACTCGTACTGTAATCAGGGCTATGTGGTGCAGTTGAAGTTCTACGTGATTGGCGCCACCGGTAGCGACGGGCCGAAGGTCGGGTGGGGCAACTCGGCACAGGCGGCGTCCGGGGGCAACTACCGGGAGTTCAAGACGAACGGGTGGCACACCATGAACGAGGGCATGCAGGACATGTACTGGATCAAGTGGGCCTCCACGGGGGACGTCACCTCGTATACCAAGTCGTGCGTTAGGTACTTCTGATCCTTCCTGCGCAAGTCAGTGGCCCCCGCCCCTTCTGAGGGAGCGGGGGCCCGCTGCGTTCAGGTGAACCTATTTTGCGGCGCGAGGAGAAGCGGATGTCGTTGCGGCGAGCCGGGCCTCGAGTTCACCGATGGAGGTCCCTGTGATCGGGCAACACTCGGTAGCAGCACGGATCGCATCTTCCGGAACGAGGCCCGGTCGTCTGGCAGAGGCCAAGAGCCGGACATTGCGCAGGAGCACCGCAGGCGCGCCAGACCACACCTCGTAAGCGATCCCAGCGTCACTCATGGTTCGCGAAGTCCATGCCAGAGATGCCTGCACGGCAGTCTCGGCGAGCATCGCCGCCGGCTTGACGTCGACGACCAGCCCTTGACCGTCGCCATCGACCGCTAGAAGTCGGGATACCGAACCCGCTCGCGTGGTCCTTCGCGCCCGACGATCCTGAGCGGTTGCGCGGCCAGGCGCGCGATCGTCGGGTCGAAGTCCGCGAGCCAGAGCCAATCCAGCTCGAGTCGGCTCTCGTAGACGACATGGTCGCGGTTGGTCGCCGACCAGAAGAGCCTCGGATAGTTGCGCTGGCCAGCGTAGGAGGGCGGGACTCGTACCGGAGCTCCCCACGCGTGGCCAGGTAGGTGAGATTCGTGACACGCCGTGGCCAACTAGATGAGATTTGGCCAACTCATATGAGATCCCACAGCCGGGACGTCCGTGTGCCGACGGCGAGGGAATGTCTCGCGGTCCGTCAAGGTTGAGCCCAACAGACTCAAGTTCGACCCTCTCGAGTTTGCGCATGGCGCGATGCCGACGCAGACTTGAGCCAGCCGGACTCAAGAGCGGTCCTCCACGGGCCACATGAACCCCGCACGACACGAAAGAAGGCACACACATGGCACGAGCAGTCGGCATCGACCTCGGCACCACCAACTCGGTGGTCGCAGTCCTCGAGGGCGGCGAGCCCACGGTCATCGCCAACGCCGAGGGGTCGCGCACGACGCCGTCGGTGGTCGCGTTCTCCAAGACGGGTGAGGTGCTGGTCGGCGAGATCGCCAAGCGCCAGGCCGTCACCAACGTCGACCGCACGATCTCGTCGGTCAAGCGCCACATGGGCACGGACTGGTCGCAGGCGATCGACGACAAGAAGTACACCGCGCAGGAGATCAGCGCGCGGGTGCTCTCCAAGCTCAAGCGTGACGCGGAGGCCTACCTGGGCGAGCCCGTCACCGATGCGGTCATCACCGTCCCGGCGTACTTCAACGACGCCGAGCGCCAGGCCACCAAGGACGCCGGCGCCATCGCGGGCCTCAACGTCCTGCGCATCATCAACGAGCCCACCGCTGCTGCCCTGGCCTACGGCCTGGAGCGCGGCAAGGAGGACGAGCTCATCCTCGTCTTCGACCTCGGTGGCGGCACGTTCGACGTGTCCCTCCTCGAGGTGGGCAAGGACGACGACGGCTTCTCGACGATCGAGGTGCGCGCGACCTCCGGCGACAACCGGCTGGGCGGCGACGACTGGGACAACCGGATCGTCGACTTCCTGGTCTCCGAGGTGAAGAACTCCACGGGCGTCGACCTGGCCAAGGACAAGATCGCCGTGCAGCGTCTGCGCGAGGCGGCCGAGCAGGCCAAGAAGGAGCTCTCGTCCGCGACGAGCACCAACATCTCGCTCCAGTACCTCTCGATGAGCGAGAACGGCCCGGTCCACCTGGACACCAAGCTCACGCGCGCGCAGTTCCAGCAGATGACGCAGGACCTGCTCGACCGCACCAAGGAGCCGTTCCGGTCCGTCATCCGTGACGCCGGCATCCAGCTGTCCGCGATCGACCACATCGTGCTCGTCGGCGGCTCGACGCGTATGCCGGCCGTCAGCGAGGTCGTCAAGGAGCTCACGGGCGGCAAGGAGCCCAACAAGGGCGTCAACCCGGACGAGGTCGTCGCCGTCGGTGCCGCTCTGCAGGCCGGCGTCATGAAGGGCGACCGCAAGGACGTCCTGCTCATCGACGTCACCCCGCTGAGCCTCGGCATCGAGACCAAGGGCGGCGTGATGACCAAGCTCATCGAGCGCAACACGGCCATCCCGACCAAGCGCTCGGAGATCTTCTCGACGGCCGAGGACAACCAGCCGTCCGTGCTGATCCAGGTGTTCCAGGGCGAGCGTGAGTTCGCGCGGGACAACAAGCCGCTCGGGACGTTCGAGCTCACCGGCATCGCGCCGGCTCCGCGTGGTGTGCCGCAGATCGAGGTCACGTTCGACATCGACGCCAACGGCATCGTGCACGTGTCCGCCAAGGACCGCGGCACCAACAAGGAGCAGTCGATGACGATCACCGGCGGCTCGGCCCTCCCCAAGGAGGACATCGAGCGCATGGTGCGCGAGGCCGAGGAGCACGCCGCCGAGGACAAGGCGCGTCGCGAGGAGGCCGAGACCCGCAACTCCGCCGAGCAGCTGGTCTACTCGACCGAGAAGCTGCTGGTCGACAACGCGGACAAGCTGCCCGACGACGTCAAGACCGAGGTCCAGGCCGCGGTCGGCGAGCTCAAGACGGCGCTCGCGGGCACCGACGTCGACGCGGTCAAGGCCAAGCACTCGGCCCTGCTCGCGGCCAGCCAGAAGATCGGCGAGGCGATCTACTCCGCCGAGAACATGGCGGGATCCGTGCCGGCCGACGAGCAGCCGACGGCTGACGCGTCGTCCGACGAGGACGTCGTGGACGCCGAGATCGTCGACGACGAGGACGAGGCGGCGTCGAAGTGACGTCCGGGACCGAGGACGCGGGCGGTGACCTGACGCCCGAGGAGCAGATCCTGGCCGACGCCGAGTCCATCGCGGCCTCGGCCGAGGAGGAGGTCGTCCTCGAGGGTCTGGTCGAGGCGGAGAAGCTCGCGGCGGAGCGTCTGGACGAGCTCCAGCGCTCCAAGGCGGCCTACTACAACCTCGAGCAGCAGTACTCCGGGTTCGTGAAGCGGTCGAAGGCCGACGCCCTCGCCGCCCACGACCGCGGGGTGCACGAGATCGTCGAGGCGCTGATCCCGGTGCTCGACGACATCGAGCTGGCCCGTCAGCACGGCGACCTCACCGGACCGTTCCTGCCCATCGCGGAGAAGCTCGACGCGACTCTCGGTCGCTTCGGGGTGGTCCGCTACGGCGCGGTCGGCGAGCCGTTCGACCCCGTGATCCACGAGGCGCTCATGCACTCGCACGCCCCGGACGTCTCGGAGTCGACCGTGCAGATGGTGCTCCAGCCGGGGTACCGCACCGCCGACCGGATCATCCGGGCGGCCCGCGTCGCAGTCGTGGACCCCGAGGCGTAGAAACCCCAGTAGCGTCCGGGCAGGTGCAGGCCAGAACCTGCATCTGCCCGGACGCGACGAAGATCGAGGAAGGAGGCGGCGTGACCGGACAGGACTGGCTCGAGAAGGACTTCTACTCCGTCCTCGGCGTGCCCAAGGACGCCGACGCCGCCACCATCAAGAAGGCGTACCGCAAGCTCGCGCGCCAGATGCACCCGGACCACAACCCGGGCGACGCCAAGGCCGAGGCCCGGTTCAAGGACGTCGGCGAGGCCTACGCGGTCCTGTCCGACACCGAGCAGCGCGGCCAGTACGACCAGCTGCGCGCCATGGCGGGCGGCCCGCGCTTCACGTCAGGCGGCCGCGGCGGCGCCGGGTTCGAGGACGTCTTCGGCGGCATGTTCGGGGGCCAGCAGGGCGGCGGTCGCGTCCGGTACTCCAACGCCCCCGGGGGTACCGCCGGGTTCGAGGACCTGCTCGGTGGGCTGTTCGGCAACGCGGGCGGCGGGTTCGCACCCGGCCCGCAGCAGGGCGCCGACCTGGCTACTAGTGCCACCCTCCCGTTCCGGCAGGCCGTCGAGGGATCGACCGTCTCGCTCGTGGTCGAGGGTCGTACCGTGAACGCCCGCATCCCCGCCGGTGTCCGCGACGGCCAGAAGATCCGCCTGCGCGGCAAGGGTCGGCCGGGCGAGCGCGGCGCTCCCGCGGGGGACCTGGTCATCACCGTGCGCGTCACCCCGCACCCCGTCTTCTCCCTCGACGGCGACAACCTGCGCATCACCGTCCCGGTCGCGTTCGACGAGGCCGCGCTGGGCGCGACGATCGAGGTGCCGACGCTCGACGGGTCGTCCGTCCGCGTCCGCGTGCCGGAGGGCACCCCGTCCGGGCGCGTCCTGCGCGTCAAGGGCAAGGGCGTCCCCGGCACCAAGGGAGACCTGCTGACCACCGTCCAGGTCGTCGTCCCGCAGCGGCTCAACGCTGCCGCCCGCGAGGCGGTCCAGGCGTTCGGCATCGCCACGTCCGGTGAGGACGTGCGCGCGGACCTGCTCGCGGCCGCGAAGAAGTAGCCATGGCCGGCGAGGACGCCAAGGTCTACGTCATCTCGGTCGCCGCCGAGCTGGCCGGCATGCACCCGCAGACCCTGCGCCAGTACGACCGCCTCGGACTGGTCAGCCCCAGTCGCGCGAGCGGCCGCGGCCGCCGGTACTCGCTGCGGGACATCGCCACCCTGCGCGAGGTGCAGCGGCTGTCGCAGGACGAGGGCGTGAACCTGGCGGGCATCAAGCGGATCCTCGAGCTCGAGGCGGAGCTCGACGGGTTGCGACGCCAGATCGAGTACCTGCGCGCGTTCGTCGACCCCGGCCGCCGCATCTTCACCGCCGACCCCCGCGGTGACGTGGTCGCGGTCAACCGCACGGCAAGCCGCAGCCGCCGCCCGACGACGACGACGGACCGCGCCGCAGTGGTCCTCTGGCGTCCCAGCTCCCGCTGACCTGACTCCCCGCGGGTCTGCTGCCTACACTCGGCGCCGTGACGATCGACCTCGGCATCGACCTCGACAAGGTTCGCCGCGACACGCCCGGCGTCGACCACGTCGCCCATCTGAACAACGCCGGCGGCGCCCTGCGCCCGAGCGTCGTGACGGACACGGTGGTCGCGCACCTGCGCCGCGAGGCGGAGATCGGTCCGTACGAGGCGGAGGCCGAGTCGGAGGACCGCGTCGCGGCGGTGTACGGGTCGGTCGCGCGGCTGGTCCACGCGCAGCCCGACGAGATCGCCCTGGTGCAGAGCGCGACCGCCGCCTGGAACGTGGCGTTCTCGTCGCTCCCCCTGGCCACGGGGCAGCGCATCCTCACGGCGCGCACGGAGTACATCAGCAACGCGATCGGCCTGCTCCAGGCGTGCGAGCGCACCGGCGCCACCCTCGAGATCATCGAGGACGACGAGCACGGCCAGGTCGACCTGGACCGGCTCGAGCGTCGGCTCGACGACGACGTCGCCCTCGTCGCCCTGACGCACATCCCGACCGGGGGAGGTGTCGTGAACCCGGCGGCTGAGGTCGGTGTCCTGACCCGCAAGGCCGGTGTCCCGTTCCTGCTCGACGCGTGCCAGTCGGTCGGCCAGCTGGACGTCGACGTCACGGCCCTCGGCTGCGACCTGCTCGCCGCCACCGGTCGCAAGTTCCTGCGCGGCCCCCGCGGCACCGGCTTCCTCTACGCGTCCCGCGCGATCACCGAGCGACTGGTCCCGCCGGTCCTCGGCCTGGGCGCAGCCACCTGGACCTCGCCGACGACGTGGGAGGTCGTCCCCGGCGCGCTGCGGTTCGAGACGTGGGAGCGGTCGATCGCCGACAACCTGGGCCTCGGCGCAGCGGCGGACTACGCGCTCGCGATCGGGCTGCCCGCGATCGAGGAACGGGTCACCGCGCTCGCGGACCGGCTCCGCGAGGCGCTCGCGCAGACCCTCGGCGTCACGGTCCGCGACAAGGGCGTGCGTCGGTCCGGCATCGTCACCTTCACGGTCGACGGGATGCGTGCCGACGACGTCCGCGCACGCGTCGCCGCCGCCGGGGTGAACGTCAGCGTCACGCGGATCTCGTCGGCCCAGCTCGACTACGGCGTCCGCGGCCTCACGGAGGTCGTCCGCGCGAGCCCGCACTACTACACGTCCGACGACGAGCTCGACCGCCTGCTGACGGCGCTGCGCTGACCCGGACGTCCGAGCATCTGGTCGCTCCAGCGCTCACTTCCTCGGACGTTGTGCTCGGAGAACCGGGACGTCCGAGCATCCGGCTGCCCTGGCGCTCACTTCCTCGGGCGTCCCGCCGACACGGCCCGTGTCAGCCGCGTGTCGGGGGGCTGTCAGCGGGTGCCGCCAGCCTGGGGTCATGACATCAACCGACCTCGTGATCGAGGCAGAAGGCCTCGTCAAGCACTTCGGCGAGACGAAGGCGCTCCAAGGCGTCGACCTCGCCGTCGCCCGCGGCACGGTCCTCGGCGTGCTCGGCCCCAACGGTGCCGGCAAGACGACCGCGGTCCGCATCCTGTCCACCCTGCTCGTCCCCGACGCCGGCCACGCCCGCATCGGCGGCTTCGACGTGGTCAAGGACGCCGAGCGCGTCCGCCAGTCGATCGGCCTCACCGGCCAGTACGCCTCGGTCGACGAGGACCTCTCCGGCCGGCAGAACCTCGTCCTGTTCGGCACGCTGCTGGACCTCGGCCGGGTCGGTGCCCGGGCGCGCGCCGCCGAGCTGCTCGAGTGGTTCGATCTGACCGCCGCGGCGGACCGGCCCGCCAAGACCTACTCGGGTGGCATGCGCCGCCGCCTCGACCTCGCGGCGAGCCTCGTCGGCCGCCCGGACGTCATCTTCCTCGACGAGCCGACCACCGGCCTGGACCCCGCCAAGCGCGAGGACATGTGGGACGTCGTCCGCTCGCTGGTCACCGACGGCTCGACCGTCCTGCTGACCACCCAGTACCTGGAGGAGGCGGACGCGCTCGCCGACGAGATCACGGTCATCGACCACGGTCGGGTCATCGCGCACGACACCCCCGAGGGCCTCAAGCGGATCGTCGGCGGCCAGACCCTCGAGGTGCGGCCGTCGGACCTGACCCGCATGGCGGAGGCCGCGACGATCCTCGGCCAGGTGACCTCCGGGTCGGCGCCGGAGGAGATCCGCAAGGGCGTCCTCGCGGTCCCCGTGCAGGACGACTCCGCCCTGACCGCCACGGTGTCCCGGCTGGCGAGCGCCGGCATCGGTGTCACCGAGCTGTCCCTGCACCTGCCCAGCCTGGACGAGGTGTTCTTCTCCCTCACCGGCCGCACGGCCTCTGAGGACGACACCACCGAGACGAAGGGGGTGGCCTGATGACCACGCTCACCGAGCACCGCACCCCGCGCGCCATGCCGACGTCGGCCGCCACCGTCACCCGCAAGCCGTTCCCGCTGGTCCGGCACTCGCTGTCGCTGGCCAAGCGGAGCCTGATCAAGACGTGGCGGACGCCCGAGGCGCTCATTGACGTGACGCTCCAGCCGGCGATCTTCCTGGTGATCTTCGTCTACATCTTCGGCGGGGCGGTGGCGGGGGACACCCACACCTACCTGCAGTTCCTGCTGCCGGGCATCCTCGCGCAGACCATCGCGACCGGCGCCATCGCCATCGGCGTGAACCTCAACACCGACCTGGAGAAGGGGATCTTCGACCGGTTCAAGTCGCTGCCCATCCCACGGTCGGCGCCCCTGATCGGGGCGGTGCTCGGGGATGTCGTCCGCTACGTCATCGTCACGGTGATGACGCTCGGCATCGGCTACCTGATGGGGTTCCGGATCCTCACCGACCCGCTCAGCGCCGTCGCGGGCTGCCTGCTCGCCGTGGTGTTCGCCCTGTCCCTGTCCTGGGTGTCGGTGTTCGTCGGCATGAAGGTCCGCACCTCCGGCGCCGTGCAGGGGATCATGTTCCTGATCATCATGCCGCTGAGCTTCGCGTCGAACGTGTTCGTCCCGGCCGGCACGCTGCCCGGCTGGATGCAGACGTTCGTCGCGTGGAACCCGCTGACCCACCTGGTCGAGGCGATGCGCGGACTGTTCCTCGGCACGCCGATGGGCGAGAGCGTCTACTGGACCCTCGCCTGGTGCGTCGGGCTGGTCGCGGTGTTCCTGCCGCTGGCCATGCGGGCCTACCGCCGCAAGGTCTGACGCGCGACCGGGTCCGGGCGCTCACCTCAGCCGAGGTCGGCGGTGAGCTCCCGGATCCGGTCGGCGGCAGCCGTCGACGACCGCTCGCGCCAGGGGGCCAGCAGGCGCTCGCGGTCGTCGTCGTCGCCGAGGGCGGCGGCCAGCGGTCCCTCGATCTCCAGCTGGAACATCATCACGAGGTTGGCCCCGAGCCGGATGCCGGCCGCCCACAGCTCGCGGGCGAGCCCGGTGTCGCCGCGGTGGGCCGCGAGCTCGGCGACCCCGAGCCCGAACGATCCCAGCACCGGCATGTCGGTGGTGACCCGGGCCTCGGGCGCGGCGGCGGTGATGAGCTCGGCGGCCGTGGCGGCCGAGGCGGCTGCGGACGACGGCTGCATGGCGGCGACCCGCAGGTGCACGACGGCGGTGGCCACGCGGAACGCGATGCGCACCTGGGGCACGGTCACGGTCATCGAGGCCACGATCGCCGCCGCGGCCTCCGCGCTGTCCAGCGCTTCCTCGGCCCGGCCGGCCCGGCAGGCGACGTGCGCGAGCCCGAGCAGCGCCTGGGCGGCGTCGCCGTCGTCCATCTGCGTCGACGTCGTCACCTCGCGCAGCCGCGTCAGCGCGTCGGCGTCCCCGTCGAGCGCGCGCTGCACGTCGAGCATGACCCGGATGCTCCGCACGTCTTGCATCGCCCCGACGAGCTCGAGGTGGCGCAGGCCGCGCAGGAGCCACTCCTGTGCGTCCGGTTCCCCGCGCGCGCTCTGCCACCGCCCGACGCCCTGCGCGGCCATGCCCATGCCCCAGTGGTCGCCGATCGACTCGAACGCCCGGTACGACGCGCGCGCGTCCGTGCTGGACGTCTCCGGGTCGCCCGCGTTCTCCTGCGCCGCCGCCCGCATGAACAGGCCGAGCCCCTGCAGGAACCCGTCGTCCGCGTCCGCCAGTCGATCCGCGGCCGCGTAGGTGACGGACGTGTCCGACCAGACCAGCGCAGGCATCGTGGCGACGAGGGCGGTGATGCGCGGGGAGATCGCGGTGGGCCGCTCGGCGGTCAGCAGCCGGATCGCCCGCCCGCCGAGCGCCACCAGCCGCTGGGACACGGTGACGCCGGCGTTCACCGAGGAGAACAGGCAGGTCGCGGCCAGCCGGTCGGCGTCGGGCAGCGGTCGGCCTGACGCGACGCCCTGGTAGATCGGCGAGGCGCGGCGGGCGGCGGGGTCGTCGGCGAGGAGAACCCGGTGCGCCCACTCGATGACCTCGACGTGCAGCCCGCGCACGCTCCACAGGTGGAACAGGGCGACGGTGATGTCGACCGCGCCCACGGGGTCGTCGTGCTCGACGGCCCAGCGAAGGGCGGCCAGGAACGTCTCCTGCTCGGCGGCGCACTCGTCGAACGCGCGCACCTGGCCGGAGCCGACGAACCCCGCGGACAGGCGCACGCACTCGGCGGCCGACCAGCGCACCAGGCCCGCCATCGCGTCGACGCGCCCCCCGGCGGCATCCAGGCGTGCCTCGCCGTACTCGCGGACGGTCTCGAGCATCCGGTAGCGCGCCGGACCGCCGTCCTGCTCGTCGAGCGTCAGCAGCGACTGCTCGACCAGGGTGGCCAGCCCGCGCCGGACGGCAGGTGCAGGAGCGCCCGCGACGGCGACGGCCGTCTCGGCGGTGAACGGCGCGGGGATGACCGCCAGCCGCTGGAACAGGTCCCGGTCCGGCGGGTCGAGCAGCTCGCGGCTCCAGTCCACCATCGCCCACAAGCTCGCGTGGCGTTCCGGCAGCCCGCGCAGGGCGTCGTCCAGGAGCGCGAACCGGTCGCTGAGCCCGTCCAGCACGTCGTCCACCGTCATCGCCCGCAGCCGGGCGGCGGCCAGCTCGAGCGCCAGCGGCAGGTTGTCCAGGCGGTGGCACAGCTCGCGCACCCGCTCGGGGTCCCAGCCGACCGTCGCGCGACCGGCCCGCGCGCGGGACTCCAGCAGCTCCAGGGCGTCGGCGTCGGGGAGCGCCAGCAGGCGGTGCACCGACTCGCCGACCAGGCCGAGCGGGGCGCGGCTCGTCGCCAGCACCACCACGTCCGCGGAGGCGACGGCCAGCAGGTCGCCGACGACGACCGCCGCCGCGTCGAGCACGTGCTCGCAGTTGTCGAGCACCAGGAGGCCCTCGAGGTCCGCCGCCGCGAGCCGGAGGCGGTCCTCCGGGGAGAGCAGGCGGCGCTCGGTCGGCAGGTCGGCGCGCGTCGCGGTCGTGTCGGACCCGCCGATCGCGGCGAGCACCGTGGGCAGCACCTCGGCAGGGGCGCGCAGACCGGCCAGCTCGACCACGCGCACCGGTCGGCCCGCCGCGACCGCGCGCCTGGCCACCTCGCCGGCCAGCCGCGTCTTGCCGGCTCCTCCGGTGGCCACGACGGTGACCAGCGCCGACGCCTCCAGTGCGGACTCCACCTGCGCGATGTCGGTGTCGCGGCCGACCAGCGGGGTCGCCGCGCGACGCCAGGCCGGCGGGAGGGCCGTGACGACCCGGGGTGCGGCCGCGCCCAGCTCGCCCCGCAGCAGCGCGAGATGGGCCTGCGCGACGACGGGCGACGGGTCGGTGCCGTAGCGGTCGGCCAGCTCGGTGCGGACCTGCTCGACCACCTCGAGCGCCTCGGCGTCGCGCCCCTGCGCCGCGAGCACGCGGACCAGGAGGGCGACGAGCGGCTCGTCCGGAGGGGTGCGAAGGGCGAGCAGGCGCAGCTCGTCGGCCACACCGTCCACGTCGGCGAGCGCGAGCCCGGCCTCGGCCAGGACGGTGACGACGTCGCCGAGCAGGCGGGTGGTCGCCGCGTCCGCGAGGTCCGGGACGGCGGGGACGAGAGCGCGTGCGCTCCGCGCGAGGTCGCGTGCGCGCGCGGGATGGCCGGCCCGCAGGGCGTCGCGGGCCTGCGTCAGACGGGACTCGGCGTCGTCGACGTCGATCTGGAGCCCGTCGACAGGCAGCCGGTAGCCACCCGGCGCGGCCGCGACCGGGAACCCGAGACGCCGCGCGCGCGACACGAGGGCCTGCACGGCGCCGGCCGCGTCCTCCGGCGGGAGGCCCGCCCAGACGACCTCCACGAGCGCGACCGACGACACGCCCCGACCGCGCGCGTCGAGCAGGGCGCCGACGAGCGCCGCGAGGCGGTCGCCTCGGACGGCCCGGCCGTCGATGGCGAGCCCTCCGAGCGTCGTGATCTGCACGCGGACAGCATCCCTCACGGCCGACACGCGGCGGTCGGGTGCAGGTCGGGAAATCCGTCTCTGGCGTGTCGTGCCGGGCGTTCCGGACGAATCGGACGGGCCGGGTGTGGACTGCCGTGTGGACGGGCCTGTGGGCGTCGAAGGGGCGCCTGTGGACGCCTGTGCACAGCCCCGCGTAGACGCTGGTCGGGGGCCGTGTCAGTGGTCGGCGGTAGCCTGGAACTTCTCCACAGGGTGAAGAATGACACGCTTGTCACTACAACCCCTAGTGGTCCATTGCGTCCCGGACCCCTAGGTGTAGTGTCTAGTCACGACGCAGTGCGGAACCTTCTCGTCAGGCTCAGCACCTCGTCCGGCCCGGAGACGGGCCCTTCAACTTCAAGGAAAAAGCTTCGCGAACGCTCCGGGGGGAGCGTGCCGCAGACAGACCACACGGGGAGCCCACCATGACGATCACGGTCTACAGCAAGCCGGCGTGCGTGCAGTGCAACGCGACGTACCGCGCGCTCGACAAGCTCGACACCGAGTACACGGTCGTCGACATCAGCGAGGACGCCGACGCGCGTGACTACGTCATGTCGCTCGGTCACCTCCAGGCCCCCGTCGTGATCGTTGACGGCGAGCACTGGTCGGGCTACCGCCCGGACCGCATCAAGGCGCTGGCCGACCGCCTGGCAGCCGTCGCCTGACGAGCTCCCCGGATCGGCGCCTGGTCCACGGACCGCGCCGATTCGGCGGGTCTTTTCGCGCCCGCACCACCGCACGACCCGAGCTGAGGGGATCCGATCGATGAGCTCCCTGGTCTACTTCTCCTCCGCCTCGGACAACACCCACCGCTTCGTGCAGAAGCTCCGTCTGCCGGCCGAGCGCATCCCGCTCCGGCCGTCGGACCCGTTCCTGCGCGTCTCCGAGCCGTACGTGCTGATCGTGCCGACGTACGGCGGAGGGAACGAGGGTGGAGCAGTACCCCGGCAGGTCATCAAGTTCCTCAACGACGAGGACAACCGTGCGCTGATCCGCGGAGTCATCGCGGCCGGCAACACGAACTTCGGCGAGGCCTACTGCATCGCGGGGGACATCATCGCGGCCAAGTGCCGGGTCCCCTACCTGTACGGGTTCGAGCTCATGGGAACGAACGAGGACGTCACATCCGTCCGTGAGGGATTGGGAAGATTTTGGCAACGACAGTCGCAGATACCCGCGTAGAGACGCCGGAGCTGGATTACCACTCCCTGAACGCCATGCTGAACCTCTATGGCGCCGACGGCGAGATCCAGTTCGAGAAGGACCGTGAGGCGGCGCGGGCGTACTTCCTGCAGCACGTCAACCAGAACACGGTCTTCTTCCACGACCTCAACGAGAAGCTCGACTACCTGGTCGAGAACAAGTACTACGACCCCGAGGTCCTCGCGCAGTACGACCGCGCGTTCATCAAGACCCTCTTCGAGTACGCGTACTCCAAGAAGTTCCGCTTCCAGACGTTCCTCGGCGCGTTCAAGTACTACACGTCGTACACGCTGAAGACGTTCGACGGGAAGCGGTACCTGGAGCGCTTCGAGGACCGGGTCTGCATGGTCGCCCTCGCGCTCGCGGAGGGGAACCAGGACTTCGCCATCTCCCTGGTCGACGAGATCGTCTCCGGCCGTTTCCAGCCGGCCACGCCCACGTTCCTCAACCTCGGCAAGGCGCAGCGCGGTGAGCCCGTCTCCTGCTTCCTGCTGCGCATCGAGGACAACATGGAGTCGATCGCCCGCGGCATCAACTCCGCGCTCCAGCTGTCCAAGCGCGGCGGCGGTGTGGCCCTGCTGCTCAGCAACATCCGCGAGCACGGCGCGCCCATCAAGCACATCGAGAACCAGAGCTCCGGCGTCATCCCCGTGATGAAGCTCCTCGAAGACTCGTTCTCGTACGCCAACCAGCTGGGTGCTCGTCAGGGCGCCGGCGCGGTGTACCTGCACGCGCACCACCCGGACATCTTCCGGTTCCTCGACACCAAGCGTGAGAACGCCGACGAGAAGATCCGCATCAAGACCCTCTCGCTGGGCGTCGTCATCCCGGACATCACGTTCGAGCTGGCCAAGAAGAACGAGCCGATGTACCTCTTCTCGCCGTACGACGTCGAGCGCGTCTACGGGATGCCGTTCGCGGACATCAACGTCACCGAGAAGTACTACGAGATGGTCGACGACGGGCGGATCAAGAAGACCAAGATCAGCGCCCGGGAGTTCTTCCAGACGCTGGCGGAGCTGCAGTTCGAGTCCGGCTACCCGTACGTCATGTTCGAGGACACGGTGAACCGGGCCAACCCGATCGCCGGCAAGATCACGCACTCGAACCTGTGCTCGGAGATCCTGCAGGTCTCGACCCCGTCGGAGTACAACGAGGACCTCTCGTACAAGACGGTCGGCCGGGACATCTCCTGCAACCTCGGCTCGATGAACATCGCGCTGTCGATGGACTCGCCCGACTTCGGCAGGTCGGTCGAGGTGGCCATCCGCGCCCTGACCGGTGTCTCCGACCAGACGGACATCGAGTCGGTCCCGTCGATCAAGAAGGCGAACGCCGGCGGCCACGCCATCGGCCTCGGCCAGATGAACCTGCACGGCTACCTGGCCCGCGAGCGCATCTACTACGGGTCCGACGAGGGCCTCGACTTCACCAACATCTACTTCTACACGGTGGCGTACCACGCCATCCGGGCGTCGAACCTGCTGGCCCAGGAGCGCGGGCGCGCGTTCGAGGGCTTCGCGGACTCGAAGTACGCGACCGGCGAGTACTTCGAGAAGTACACGTCGAAGGAGTGGAAGCCGAAGACGGTCCGCATCGAGGCGCTGTTCGCCGAGGCCGGCGTGCACATCCCGACGCAGGACGACTGGAAGGCGCTGGCCGAGCTCGTCAAGGAGCACGGCATCTACAACCAGAACCTGCAGGCCGTGCCGCCGACGGGCTCGATCAGCTACATCAACCACTCGACGAGCTCGATCCACCCGATCGCGTCGAAGATCGAGATCCGCAAGGAGGGCAAGATCGGGCGCGTCTACTACCCGGCGCCCTTCATGACCAACGACAACCTGGAGTACTACCAGGACGCGTACGAGATCGGCTACGAGAAGGTCATCGACACCTACGCCGAGGCCACGCAGCACGTCGACCAGGGCCTCTCGCTGACCCTGTTCTTCAAGGACACGGCCACCACCCGTGACCTGAACAAGGCGCAGATCTACGCCTGGCGCAAGGGCATCAAGACGATCTACTACATCCGCCTGCGCCAGCTCGCGCTGGAGGGTACGGAAGTCGAGGGTTGCGTCTCGTGCATGCTCTGACCCCCGTCCTGAACGACTCGAAGGAAGCACTGCGATGAGCGAGAAGCTCAAGCTCGTCAGCCGCGTCTCGGCGATCAACTGGAACCGGCTCGACGACGACAAGGACGCCGACGTCTGGGACCGCCTCGTCGGCAACTTCTGGCTGCCCGAGAAGGTCCCGGTGTCCAACGACGTGCAGTCGTGGGCCACGCTGACGGAGGAGGAGAAGACGCTCACCATGCGCGTCTTCACCGGCCTGACCCTCCTGGACACCATCCAGGGCACGGTCGGCGCCGTCTCGCTCATCCCCGACGCGATCACGCCGCACGAGGAGGCCGTCTACACGAACATCGCGTTCATGGAGTCGGTGCACGCCAAGTCCTACAGCTCGATCTTCTCGACGCTGTGCTCCACCAAGGAGATCGACGAGGCGTTCCGCTGGTCGGAGGAGAACGCGAACCTCCAGCGCAAGGCCGAGATCGTCATGGAGTACTACCGCGGCGACTCGCCCCTGAAGCGCAAGGTGGCCAGCACGCTGCTGGAGTCGTTCCTGTTCTACTCGGGCTTCTACCTGCCCATGTACTGGTCCAGCCGCGCCAAGCTCACCAACACGGCCGACCTGATCCGCCTGATCATCCGCGACGAGGCGGTGCACGGGTACTACATCGGCTACAAGTACCAGAAGGGCCTCGAGAAGCTGTCGGCGGCCGAGAAGGCGGAGATGAAGGACTACACCTTCGAGCTCCTCTTCGAGCTGTACGACAACGAGGTGGAGTACACGCAGGACCTCTACGACGGCGTCGGCCTGACCGAGGACGTCAAGAAGTTCCTGCGTTACAACGCCAACAAGGCCCTGATGAACCTGGGCTACGAGGCGCTGTTCCCGCGCGACGAGACCGACGTCAACCCGGCGATCCTGTCGGCCCTGTCGCCGAACGCCGACGAGAACCACGACTTCTTCTCCGGCTCGGGCTCGTCGTACGTGATCGGCAAGGCAGTGAACACCGAGGACGACGACTGGGACTTCTGAGCCCCCGCCCGACCCCGCACGACGAACGGCCGATCCCCCCGGGGACCGGCCGTTTCGTCGTCGGTGCACCTGCGGTCAGGCCAGGTATGCCTTCCTATGCAGGCCTGGAGGAACGGGTCTACCGTCGAGACGAACAGGCCAACCCGTCTCACGGAGGTCGTCATGAGCACCCTGATGGACATGCCCGCCGTCGCCGAGTGCTCGGTCGCCGGCTGTTCGTACAACGACCACTCGCACTGCCACGCCGCCGCCGTGAACATCGGTGGCACCACGGGTGACGCGCAGTGCACCACGTTCTTCCCGCTGGGCACCAAGGGCGGGCTCGACAAGGTCATCACGCACGTGGGCGCCTGCCAGCGCGCCGAGTGCGTGCACAACTCGTCGCTGGAGTGCTCGGCGGAGTCGATCCGCGTCGGCGCCGGGCACGAGGAGGCGGACTGCCTGACGTTCAGCCCGCGCTGACCCCTAGACGCACGACGGCCGCCCCAGCTGACCGGGGCGGCCGTCGTCGTGTCCGGGGTCAGGGGTGCGCCGCGACCTCGACCAGGTCCCTGATCAGCACCGCTGCGGCGGGGACGAGCTCGCGCTCGCCCGGCACCAGCGACGGGTCCAGCGCACGGACGGCGGCGGCCTCGTCGAGGGCCACCAGCGGGTCGATGTCCGTCGCGTGCAGGAACGCCGCCAGGAACGCGCGCGCGGCCTGCGAGTACACGCCGCCCGCATCGACGGCCACCTCGGCCAGGATCAGCGCGGTCAGCGAGACGTCCAGCTCGGCGGTGCCGGTGCGCGCGTTGGTCCAGTCGACGACCGCCGGTCCGTGGGTCTCCGTGAGGATCACGTTCGCGGGGTGCAGGTCCAGGTGGACGACTGCCGGACCGGACGTGACCAGGGGCCACGAGGCCGGCTCGCCGTGCTCCCAGCCGGCGGGCGGGGTGATCGCGTGCAGCCGGGCGTGCAGGTCGGTGAGGATCTCCGCCGCGTCCGACAGGGAGACCTCGCCCGCGGTCAGGGCCTGGAGGAGGGTCGGGCCGTGCAGGCGCTCCATGACGAGGGAGGGGCCGCTCGCCTGGAGGATCGCGGGGGCGGGGAAGCCGTGCGCGACGACGTGCTGGAGCAGGTGGACCTCGTGGGAGGCGTCGCGGCCCGAGCGGTATCGACGGAGCACCGTGTGCTCGTCGAGCGCGAACACGTCGGCCGCAGCGCCCGCGGCGAGGATCGGGCCGGGCTCGTCGGAGTCGGCCAGGGCCGGGTCGACGGCGGGGAGGGGGTGCGCCACGGCGCCGCTGAAGCGACGGTCCGGCTGCGTCGGGAGATCGCGAGCGGGGTCCTGCGGGTGCTGCTCAGCGGCGTCGGAAGCCCTTCGTCCTGAAGGCGTCGTCGGGCCGCTCGGTGCGAGTCCTGCCGAGTTCATGGATCGACGGTAGACGCATTCGCCCGAGTTGTCCCTACTCCCGTACCAAGAAGTCCCTGACCTGCGCTTTACCTCCTGGACACCCGTCAGGGTGCGTCGGTCACGGCCGCGAGACCCGGTCCAGAGTCCGCAGCGCCTGCTCGTGCGTGGCCGGCAGCGGCTCGATCCAGACCCGCACCGGCTGGCGTGTGGACGCCCGGAGCTCGAGCAGGTCGCAGCGGCGGGCGATCTCGAGGTGCAGCGCCTCGAGCGGAGGGTGCGGGTCCTCGTCGGCGCGTGCGAGCACGGCGAAGACGCCGCCGCCCAGCGTCGCCATCGGGTGGCCCTCGCCGTAGGTGGTCGTCATCGCCGCGCCGACCGCGGCCGAGCGCGCGGCACGGGTGAACGGGTCGACGTCCCCGGCGGCGACGTCGATGACCACCAGGTGGTGGCCGAGGTGGCCCGAGGTGCGGGCGCGCTGCGTGGGCAGCGTCGCGTCGCGGTAGGTCTCGGCGAGCCGGATCGCGAGGTACTGGCGGCTCGGCAGGCCCGACTCGGGGTCGAGGGCGGAGCCGAACGCGATCGTGCCGGCCTGGCCGTCGGCCCAGCCCTCGCACAGGGCGCGCAGGACCGTCGTCGGGGGCTCCGCGGCGCCGAGGGTGCGGTACAGGCAGGCGAGGTCGTCCACGGTCTCGCCGATGCCGACGCCGTCGTACCCGCGGGCGCGACCCAGCTCCTCCGCGGCGGCTGCGGGGTCGCCCGCAGTGAGCACAGCGGTGGCCAGCGCATCGACCGCCGGGTGGTACCAGTCGGACGGTCGGAGCCACACCGACCGGACGCTCTCGTCACGCCAGCGTTCCCGCAGCGCCGCGGGCAGGGCGTCCGTCGGGACTGCTCCCGAGACGTCCGGCAGGGCGGCGTTGTTCGACCCCGTGTTCATCGTCACGCCGGATGAGAGGCCGACACGTGTTGGGCGTGACGCCACTCTCGAAGTTTTTCACCCGCCGGGATCGTCTCCGCTTATGTAGAAACGACGCATATGGCAGTCTGTGCGGTCGGACGTTGAAAGCTGATAGGAGCCGTTCGTGTCAGCAAGCACGCAGCTGGACAGCGGCGTCACGGGGGACGCGGAGCTGATCGTCTCCGCGCGCTCCGGCGATGCGGCTGCCATCGGCGCGCTCTACGAGCGGCACGCGGGCGCTGCCTGGGTGGTGGCGCGGCAGTACACGGACTCCCCGGCCGACGCCGACGACGTCGTCGCCGACTCGTTCGCCGCCGTCTTCGGGGCCCTCCAGCGCGGCAACGGGCCCGAGTCTGCGTTCCGCGCCTACCTGTTCACCGTCGTGCGCCGCGTGGCTGCGGTCCGTCGGGAGAAGGCCCGGCGGGTGCAGCCGACGGACGACCTCGCGGTCCTCGAGGCCGGCACGGCCTGGGCAGGCACCGCCGACGAGCCCGCGCTGGCCGGGTTCGAGCGAGGCGTCGTCGCGCGCGCCTTCCACACGCTGCCCGAGCGGTGGCAGGCCGTGCTCTGGCACACCGAGGTCGAAGGTCTGAGTCCCGCGGAGATCGCCCCCGTTCTGGGCCTGACCGCCAACGGGGTCGCGGCGCTCGCGTACCGCGCGCGCGAAGGTCTGCGTCAGGCCTATCTCCAGCAGCACCTGCAGGACCCGCTCGACGAGGGCTGCCGCTCGGTCGCGGGGAAGCTCGGCGCCTACGTCCGCGGCGGGCTCGGCACGCGCGAGACCGGCCAGGTGGAGGCGCACCTCGAGGACTGCGGGACCTGTCGCGGGCTGCTGCTGGAGCTGGGCGACGTCAACCACGGCATGCGCGCGGTCATCGCGCCGCTGGTGCTCGGCCTGGTCGGGATCGGCGCTCTCGGCGTGCTCCTGCCGGTGGGCGGCGGGCTCGCGGCGGGCGCGGCCGCGGCGGCCGGTGTGACCGCCGGGACCGCGGGAGCCGGTACGGCGGGTGCCGGCGGTGCCGGAGCCGGTACGGCGGGTGCCGGTGGTGCGGGAGCCGGGGCCGGCGGTGCGGCGGGGGCCACTGGTGCCACCGCCGCGGTCGCGTCGACCGGGAGCGTCGGAGCGGGTGCCGCGGCGACCGGGGCGGTCGGCGTGGTCGGAGCCGGGGCTGCGGGCGGCGCGGCGGCGGCCGGAGGGGTGGCGGCATTCCTGGCGTCGATCCCGCTCGGTGCCGCGGCGATCACGGTGGGCAGCGTCGCGCTCGCGGCCGTGGCGGCCATCAGCGTCGCCACCCTGCTCAGCTCGCCGGAGGGCAGCACGGCCACGGCGCCGACGACGTCCCCGAGCGCCACCCCGAGCACCCCGACGCCCGAGCCGACGTCCACGGCCGACGACGCCCCGTCGACACGGCCCACGGACGTGCCGACGCCGGAGCCGACGGAGCTGCTGCCGGACGAGATCGTCCTCGACGACGATGACGAGGCGGTCGACCCCGACACGTCGCTGACGGCCGAGGCACCGACCGACCCCGCCGACACCACGCCGCCGGCCGACCCGGCCGAGCCCGCTGACCCGCTCGCCGCGACCCCCGCGGACGTCGGGGTCGAGCTGCCGACCGGAGGCCTCGCGCTCGAGGCCGGCCTGGGTGGGCAGGAGCTCGCCGTCGTCGTCCGCAACAACGGCGGGACCGCAGCGACGGACCTCGTGGCCGAGGTCACCCTCCCGGAGGGGGTCACGCTCGACGGCGTCGCGGCCGCCGCCTTCACCGGTCTCGCGGCGGGACGCTTCGCCGCGCCGTCCTCCGCAGGGTGGGTGTGCGTCGACGCGGGCGGGACCAACGTCGCGCAATGCACGCTCGATTCGCTGCCACCGAGGTCGACGTCGAACCTGCTCCTGCGCGTCTCCATCGACGAGTCGTACGACCGGTCGGACGGCGAGATCGGCCTGCGGGTGCTGGGCACGGGCATCGAGTACGTCGCGCCGCCGATCCGGCTGCTCATCGCCGCGTCGCCGGCCCGCCTCACCCTGCGCACCGCACCGGGCACGATCCCGCTGGTGACCGGGCGGACCCGCCAGCTCGACCTCCCGGTCGCGAACGTCGGCGGCACCGGCCTGGGCGCCGGCGCCGGCTCGGTGTCGGTGTTCCTGCCCGCGGGCGTCTCCGGGGCCGTGGCGCCCGGGTCCGCCTGGAGCTGTACCGGCGCCGGACCGATGACCTGCGTCCCGGGTGCGGTCGGCCCCCGGGCGGACGCGCCGCTGTCCCTGCTGCTGAGCGCGGGTGCGGCAGACGTGGTCACCGCCCGCTCGCTCGTGCTCCAGCTGGCCCCGAGCGGACGCCTCACGTCGGAGACCGTCACGGTGCCGTTCTCGCTGCAGCGGCCGGCGGCACTGGCCGTCAACGGACCCGGATCGGCTGCCGTCGCCCTGGGCAGCCCCGCCACCGTGCCGGTGAGCATCTCGAACACCGGCGACCTGCCGGCGGAGAACGTGCAGGTCACGCTGACCCGGCCCGGCACTCTCGGCTTCGGCCGCCCGGCGGTGGCGGACGGCGCGTGGAGCTGCCCCGGCGACGGGCCGACCGTGGTGTGCACCCTCGCCCGGATCGACCCCGGCGCCACGGTGGACCTGCCGCTCGCGGTGGAAGCCGTGCCGGGTGCATTCCCGGTCGGTGAGACGGTCACGGTGTCGGCGCAGGCCCCCGACGCCGATCCGGCCACCCCGCTCGCCGTGGCGGTCGAGGTGCTGGGCCCCGTGCTCGGCCTGGACGGCTACGACCCGCACGTCCAGCTGCGTCCGGACGGCACGGGGACGGCGTGGTTCACCGTGAGCTCGTCGGTCGCCGACGCGGCCACACCCGTCGCCACGCTGAGCCTGCCCGTCCACCTGAAGGCGGCGCTCGACGACCCGGGTCCGCAGACCTCCGGGTGCACGGCGTCCCCGAACCGCCGCACCGTGACGTGCCAGCTGACGACCGTGCAGGCCGGCACCTCGCAGCAGGTGCTGGTGAACCTGCGGTGGGCCGGGAGCGCGAAGGGGGACGCGTCGGTCGTGGTCTCTGCACCAGGGGCGGCGGACGCGCGGGCGGACCGGGCGGTGCAGACCTCGTCGGCCGGGCTGACCGCGCGCGACACCTTCTCCGGCGCGGACGTCACCGAGATCGGTGCCCCGCTGCTGACCTGTGGTGCGGCCGTGCCGGAGTGCGCCTCCGCGCTGGCGAACGGCGACCGCGACAACAACGCCTTCGCGATGGTGGCCCTCGACGAGGCGCCGCTCGCACCGAAGTCACCGCGCAGCGCGGTTCCGGTGTCCTCGACCGCGCGGCTCGATGTCCCGGCCGGCCGCGAGATCGTCTTCGCCGGCCTGTACTGGTCCGCCAACCGCGCCGCGGGCGACGACTGGAGCACCGACCTGCGCAGCGCCCGTCTGCGCGGCCCAGGCGGGACGTACGAGAAGGTCTCCGGTGACCCCGTCGCCCAGCCGACCGACAACAGCAACCGGCAGTACTACCAGTCGTTCGCGGACGTGACCGACGTCGTCGCACGCGGTGGCTCGGGTGACTGGTCGGTGGCGGACGTCGCCGTCGGTACCGGCTCCACCGACAAGGACCGGACGTACTACGCGGGCTGGTCGCTGGTCGTCGTGTTCTCGGACCCCGGGTCGGACGCGTCGGTGACCGTGTACGACGGCGGACAGTGGATCGGCACCACGGCCTCGCCGCCCGCGTTCGAGTTCGCGGCCGAGGCGGGGACCACCGCACGGATCGGCGTGGTGGCCTGGGAGGGCGACCGGACCGGCACGGGCGACCAGCTCCTGCTCGGCGACACCTGCCTGGGGTCCGGCTCCGGTGGCGCGGTCACGCGGCAGCTCGTCCCCACCCGGGTGGGCGGCTCCGGTAGCAACGCGTTCGACTCCACCGCGACCGGGTGGCGTGCCGCCAACTCCCTGGGCACCGACGCCAAGGCGTTCCGCGAGGTGACGCTCGCGTGCGACGTGAGCACCTTGCGCGGCACGACGGCGGGTGACCAGTACCTCATCGGTGCGATCACCCTGCGGTCCGCTCCGTCCGTCGGCTGACCGCGCTCAGCCTGTGCGGGTGGTGATCGCGGCGACGGCCGCGTCCACCGGCACCGCGCCCCCGACCAGCTCGAGGGTCAGCCCCGCCGACCGCGTCTCGTGCAGGAGCGCCACCAGCACCGCGGCGACGTCGGCGCGGGGGACGGAGCCGCGGGGGACCGAGGAGTCGAGTCGCACCGCACCCGTCGGCCGCTCGTCCGTGAGCGCCCCGGGGCGCAGGATCGTCCAGTCGAGGTCGCGCGCCCGCAGGTCGACCTCGGCGGCACGCTTGGCGACGAGGTACGCGGCGAACACCTCGTCGGTCCCGGGCGGGGGCGGCGCCCCGGCTCCCATCGAGGAGATCAGGACGTAGCGGCGCACCCCGGCGTGCGCTGCACCGTCGGCCAGCAGGGCCACCGCGGCGCGGTCCACGGTGTCCTTGCGGGCGATGCCGCTGCCCGGCCCGGCCCCGGCCGCGAACACGACGGCATCCGCCCCGGCGATCGCCTCGGCCACGTCGAGCGCGTTGGCCCGCTCGAGGTCGAGGACCACCGCCTCGGCACCGTCCGCGGCGACGTCGTCGACGTGCGCGAGCTGCCTGACCAGTGCCACCGGGACGTCGCCCCGCGCGCTGAGGTCGCGGGACAGGAGTCGCGCGACCTGCCCGTGGCCCCCTGCGATGGCGATGCGCATGCCGTACACGGTAAGGACAGGTGCCCCGACCTGCGACCGGAGGGCTTCCTCAGCCGACGTCCCCCGCGTCGGCGAGGACGTCGAGGAGGCGCAGGTGGCTGAGCCGGTCACCCAGCCGGTGCACGTCGTCGGACCCCGCGGGGGCGAGCGACAAGGCGGTGTAGGTGTCGGCGCCCGGCAGCATCTCGGTGGCGAACTCGCGCAGCACCTCGGCCACCTCGGCCAGGTCGCCGGGCGCGCGGCCGGACCCCTCGGGCAGGCTCACGTACAGGAGCAGCCCGGGTTGGGGGCGGGGCAACGGGGTGGTGGGAAGTGCCATGGGACGTCTCCGGGTGCGCGGTGCGCGGCCGGTCGGGCCGCGCTGGGGGTCAGGGCCTGGGGGATCAGGACCGATGACACGCGCACGGATACGCGGCGACGAGGCGCAGCGCAGACGTGGTCATAGGGCGACTGTCGCACGCCCGCTCGTCGTCACCAAGGGGGACTCGTCGGTATCCCAGGGCTTGGACACAGGGTGGACAGCTCAGACGACGCCGTACAGCCGGTCGCCCGCGTCCCCGAGCCCGGGGACGATGTACGCCTTGTCGTTCAGGCGCTCGTCGACGGCCGCGACGACGATGGACACGTCGGCCCGGTCACCCACGGCCGCCTCGACCACCGCGAGACCCTCCGGAGCGGCCAGCAGGCACACCGCCGTGACGTCGCGGGCACCGCGCGCCAGCAGGAAGTCGATGGCCGCCACCAGGGTGCCGCCCGTGGCCAGCATGGGGTCGAGCAGGAAGCACTGGCGGCCCGACAGGTCGTCGGGGAGCCGGTTGGCGTACGTGATCGCCTCGAGCGTCTCCTCGTCGCGCTGCATGCCCAGGAAGCCGACCTCGGCGGTGGGCAGCAGGCGGGTCATACCGTCGAGCATGCCCAGGCCGGCCCGCAGGATGGGCACGACCAGCGGGCGCGGGTCGGCGAGCTTGACGCCGGTCGTGGCGGTGACCGGGGTGACGATGTCGACGGACTCGACGTGCACCTCCCGGGTCGCCTCGTATGCGAGGAGCGTGACCAGCTCGTCGACGAGCAGTCGGAAGGTGGGCGACGCGGTGTGGACGTCGCGCAGGACGGTGAGCTTGTGGGCGACCAGGGGGTGGTCCGCGACGTGCAGGCGCATGGGCTCAACCTACCGGCGTCGCGTGCGCCATGATGCCTCCATGACCGACCCCCGCCGTCCGGAGCAGACGGCGGACGCCTGGGCGATGGGTCTCGCGCTCGACGAGGCGCGCCGTGCGGTGATGACGGGAGACGTCCCGGTGGGCGCGGTGGTCCTCGGACCGACCTGGGACGTCGTCGGTCGGGGTCGCAACGTGCGTGAGGCGCGGGCGGACCCGACGGGGCATGCGGAGATCCTGGCCCTACGCGCCGCGTCCGAACGGCTCGGGCGGTGGCGGCTCGACGACTGCACGCTCGTCGTCACCCTGGAGCCGTGCCTCATGTGCGCCGGCGCCACCGTGCTCGCGCGCATCCCGCGGCTGGTGCTCGGCGCGTGGGACCCGAAGGCGGGGGCGTGCGGGTCGCAGTGGGACGTGGTGCGCGACCGGCGGCTGAACCACCGGGTCGAGGTGGTCGGGGGAGTGCGCGCCGAGGAGTGCGGCCTGCTGCTCCAGCGCTTCTTCGAGGCTCAGCGCGACTGAGCGGGCGTCGGCAGCGTCTCGGCCAGGTCTGTCAGCGTCTCCGACGTCCCCGCGTCGAGCGTCACCGCCGCGTACTTGTCCCCACGGGTGGCGCCCCGGTTCACGACGACCACCGGTCTGCCGGTCTGCGCGGCGTGCCGCACGAACCGCAGCCCCGACTGCACGGTCAGTGAGGACCCGGCGACGAGCAGCGCGTCCGCGGCGTCGACCAGCGCGTACGCCCGCTCCACCCGTTCCCGCGGCACGTTCTCGCCGAAGTAGACGATGTCGGGCTTGAGCATCCCGCCGCACGCGCTGCACGCCGCGACGACGAAGTGGCTGGTCTGCTCGATGACGGCGTCCGCGTCGGGCGCGATCTCGATGTCCGCGACCGCCGCCGTGAACCCGGGGTTCAGCGTGTCCAGGCGGTCGGCCAGCTCCGCCCGGGAGATGACGATGCCGCACGACAGGCACCGCACCCGGTCGTAGCGGCCGTGCAGGTCGATCACGTGCCGGGACCCCGCCGCCTCGTGCAGCAGGTCCACGTTCTGGGTGATCAGCCCCGTGACCACCCCGCGGTGCTCCAGGGCGGCAAGCGCACGGTGGCCCGCGTTGGGCATGGTCCGGTGCACGTGCCGCCAGCCCACGTGGTTGCGGGCCCAGTAGTGCCGGCGGAACGCCTCGTCCGACGTGAACTGCTGGAACGTCATCGGCGTGCGCGGCGGGGAGTCGGGGCCGCGGTAGTCGGGGATCCCCGAGTCCGTCGACACGCCCGCACCCGTGAGCACCGCGAGCCGGTGGCCCGCGAGCACCTCGACGACGTCCGCCAGGGATCCGGCGGTCATCGGGACGGCCTCGTGCGCGGTGCTCATCGGTCCACGGTACGACGGACCGATGCCGGATTCGTGGGAGGGGCACCCGACCAGGTACCGTTCTCCCCGAGGTAGCGTGTCCGAGCGGCCTAAGGAGCACGCCTCGAAAGCGTGTGTGGGTGAAAGTCCACCGTGGGTTCAAATCCCACCGCTACCGCCAGCCGAAGGGCCCCACCCGCATGAACACGCGGAAGTGGGGTCCTTCGTCGTTCTCCACTCGCCATTTACTCGCCACTTTGGCTCCCGGAGTCGACCTCTGTTGCCGTCTGCTGGATCAGCCGATCGATGACCACACGCAGGTCTGGCGCGACGTGAACCCGCTGCACATAGTGCCGCGCCGTGGTGCTCTCGTCGGCATGCCCGAGTAGAGCCCTGGCGTTGCTCAGAGTCGTGCTGTTGGCGACCTGGGTGGCGACCGTCCGCCGGAAGTCGTGCGGCGTGACGTCCACCCCGATGCCCTCTTGAGCTTCACGCAGATGATCGCGTACTCGCCCCGGAGAGCGCGGTGTGCCCTTCGTGGACGGGAAGACGAGATCGTCTGGTCCGCCATCGAGCCCGAGCGCGAGCGCCTCGCGGATAGCCGTGACAACAAACGATGGCAGCGTGATGGTGCGCCGTGAGGAGTCGGACTTCGGCTTGGGCTGGCGCACCAGCTGGCCCTCCACTCGCACGACCGTTCCGGTCACGGTGAGCGTGGGGATCTCCGCGTCGAGGTCGACGTCCTCAACCCTCAGCGCGAGGCACTCGCCGATCCGCAGACCGGTTCCCAGCATCGTGTCCACGATCTGCGGCAGGAGCGTGATGTTGCGCCGGCCGCGAAGGAGCGCCGGCCGGTCCTCCCACTCTCGAACAGCTTTGCGAAGCAGGGTGATGTCCTCGAGCGCGATCGTCCGCACCTCCTTCCTCTTGGGCTTGCGGACCGTCACCGCATCGCGAACCGGGTTGAACGCTGCTGCGCCGTAGCGCACACACATCGTCATCACCTGCGACATCACGTTGCGGGCCTGACGAGCGGTATCGAACTTCCCCGCTTGGCCCAACGCCATGAGCACGCGGTTGACGGCGACTGGAGTCACCTCGCGTACTCGGAGGGCCCCGAAGGCCGGCCGCAGGTCCCGTTCCAGCACCCCTAGGTAGGTCGTGAGCGACTGCGGCGTGAGTTGGCCTTCGGCGCGCTTCTCCGCGATCCACTGATCCAACACGAGGGTCATCCGCGTCTCGGGATTGATTGTTGAGCCCGCGTCGGCTGTGCCGTCGAGGGTCGTCTTGTGCAGCTTGTCCTCCAGCGCGGACTGGGCGGCAGGACCCGACTTGCCGTATGCCTCCAACGACCGGAGAGCGCCGCTGACGTCGCGGTATCTCGTCCGCGCGCTCCACTTCCCCGGCCCGAGCTCTCTACGAGTGATCCGCCCCCACCTGCCTGGCTCGATCGGTTTGCGGGCCACGGCTCAGCCTTCGTCCGGGTCGCTCGTGATCCGATCCAGCCACGCCTCGACGTCCTCAGGCCGATACCGCAACCGGCCACCGACATGCAGCACCTTCGGCCCGCCCCCGCGGCTCGACCAGGCGTAGATGCAGTGCAACGTCACCCCGAGATAGTCAGCCAGCTCGTCCGGCGTCCACAGGCGCCTTCGGTCAGTCAATCGGTCTGTCGTTCCCACGCTTGCTGTGCTCATCTCAGATCCCCCTGCTCGTCGTCCTGCGTCACTCGTCCTGTCAGTTGTCGCTGGTGCGCGTGTGGCGTTGCTCGGCTCGCCACTTGGCATACTCCCGGGCGCGTGATGCGGCCGCGTCGGCGAGTGCCTGGTCTCCGGCCCGAGGCCAACCCGAGCCGTCGTAGGCCCACGAGCCGACGACCAACGTGGTCTCCTCGTCGTCAGCCATGAGCTGCTGCTCGAGCTCGCGGGTGTCCAGTGGAGTCGCCCGGCGCCTGGATTCGACGGCCAGACTCTGAAAGCGCCGGCGGGCGCGGCGCAAGGCCCCGAGCGTGACTGAGTAGTGACGGGACTTCGTCGAGAAGTGACCTCGAAAGCCGAGCATCGATGCCCACCGGCCCAAGAGCGCGTACGGGTTTTGAGCACAGTCTCCGCACAGTCGCGGGTGTCGGTCGCCGGCCCGCTCCTCGCAGGCGAACGGGCACCCGGCGAGCGCACGAGAGGACAGTGTGCGGCAGAACCAGGTGAGCCATGCCAGGTGGGGGAGAGGGTGTCTCGGGTCGGCACCAGCCGCCTTGGTCGAGTACTTCGCCAGGTAGGCGGCCACCTGCTCTGTGGTGATCTCGTCGCCAGCGACGGAGCCCGAGCGGACGATCCTGACGTCGGTCTGCGCCCCGAAACGGAGCACCCGCTCGACATCGGCGGCATCGACGGGCGGGGCGGTGCACCGCGCGGCAGCTGCGGCATAGCGCAGAGCGCCTTCCAGTCTGGCCGCGGGGATCGGTGCGGGAGATCCGGGTCCGTCGGGCCCGTCGATGCGCACGAGAGCGTGGAAGTGGACCAAGCCGCGCGCCTGAAACTCAGCGACCTTGGCGTACTCGAGCCGTGCGTGCTGCTTCAGGTCGCGATCCCTCACGCCGAGTTCGGCGGCCAGCTGGCGACGCAGCGCGATGGTGAAGCGGCGCCAAAGTTCAGGCGCGTGCCATTGCCAGACGGTCGCCGACTCGATGTCGTAGCACTCGCGGCACAGAGGCGCACCGACCCGGGGATCGTCAGCGTCGTGCCTAGCCCAACACGTCAGCCGGCGGCCGTGCGGGCACGTCGCCAACCTGGTGCGGGGGTAG
Source organism: Cellulomonas humilata (assembly GCF_013359775.1). Lineage (GTDB taxonomy): Bacteria > Actinomycetota > Actinomycetes > Actinomycetales > Cellulomonadaceae > Cellulomonas > Cellulomonas humilata. Next base: position 568,026 of record NZ_JABMCI010000070.1, read on the forward strand.
CAAGGGTGCTTCCCCTCACGCACACCGTGGACGGGACCGAACGACGGAGCAGTCAGGGTGACGAACAGCAGCGGGTTCGCGTTGACCGCCGCGGGGACACCCTTGCCACCGTGCAGGCCGGTGGAGATCAGCTCGAAGGTGTCACGTGCATAGAGGCGAGAGCACGATGGGCAGACCGCGTCCCGGCGATTGCCACATGGCTTGTAGAGCAATCCCATCGGCTCGTCGGCGGAGCGGAACGTGCTCACGATCTCGCCCGTACGCAGATCGACGGTCTCCGATCGGCCGGCCAACCGGACCGGGTGGACGCAGTTGCTGGCCTTGGCGAGCGCATCGGCGAGGGCCGGCATGCTGCCGTCTGCAAGGCGCCCCACGATGGACTCCACCTGGGCCGGGGCGAGCTTGCCCAGGTCGAGGGGAGCGTCCGGGCCATGCCCCCGGAAGCCACCGCTCGTCGCCGTCGTCATCACTCCACCTCGGAGTCCTCGGATCCGCTGGTGCTGCGCGGACTCCGTCGGCGTGGAAGTGGCGCCGTGTCCATGCCGGGTGTGACGACCGAGGCGAGGCCGACAGGAGCGCGGTTCTCGTACCAGTCGACAGGTGCGGCTGGTGCCGGGTACCGCTCGGAAACCGTCCGGATGACTTCGTCCGGCCAGAAGTCCGCGCGGACTCGTTCGACGACCCCGTCGTCCCGCACGACGTAGCCGGCCCCCGGCATGGTCCGGTCGATCCGATGTGCGGGAGCCATGTCGCCGTACCCGTCACCAAGGACCATGCGTGTCTCGGACGACGAGGCGAGCCGCAGGGCGATCGTCTGGGTGAACAGCTCACGCATGCCGACGGTCTCTTTGCGCGGGTCCTGGACGAACGCCACGACCATCACGCCCAGTGCGCGTCCTTGGGTCAAGATCCGCTTGAGGAGGGTGTTTCCTTCGTGGATGACGTCACGCGAGGCGTAGCCAGTCAGGACAGCGAGCTCATCGATCAGAAGCACATGTGCTGGATCCCCCGGGGACGGCTCGAACTGACGTGACTGGCCCCTCATGGCGCTCTGCCGCTCGACGATCACCTGCTGCAGCGACCTCAGCAGGGTCAGCGCGGACTGTTCATCCATCGCGATGGACGAGAACATGCCCGCGCCCACCGCGACCTCGACGCCGCCCTTGAGGTCGATGCCCCACAGCCGCACCAGACCAGCGTGGGCAGCCGGAGCCAAGTTGCCGGCGATGCCCCAGAAGATCGACCCCTTGCCAGCGCCCGACCGGCCAACGACGAGCGTGTGAAGACCATTCAGGTCGAGCCGCCACGCTGAACCATCCGAGCGACGCCCGAGCGTCACGGCGTCCATCTCGAGAACGTGCGGCACTTGTGGCGTCGTTGGCTCGTGCAGCAGCTCGCGCATCGTCAGGACCATCTCGACCACACCCGGGCCCACGCGACGCGACTCCGCGGACTCGGCTTCGAACGCCGTCGCGATGGCCTCGACGGCCTGGTTCAAGTCATCGACGGTCTGGCCAACCGCGGCGCGAACGCGCAGCGAGAGCGTGTTGTCGCGAGCGTGCACCCTCAGTAGGCGGGGGATGGTCTTCCGCTTCCCCTTCTCCCAGGGCCACGCGAGCCCGCACCGCTCGGCGACCCGGACCCATTCCTTGCGCGCCTGACGTCGCCAGCCATGGCGACGAAGCGGACCACCGAGCGTGGCTTCGTAGGTCAGCGGACTGATGGCCTCCCAGGCGGCTCGAAAGACACACAAGGCCGGGACCAACCAGAAGACCGCGACCCCGGCCGCCTCGTGATCGGCGATCACCAATACGTTGCCGATCACGAGGCAGACGAGGATCGTGCGCCACGACTGGACCGTCCAGCACGCGAAGTGCCAGAACGCGCTGCCCAGCCGAAGCCAGGCGGCCCCATCCACTACGCGGCCTTGGTGAGCGCGGTGGTGCGCGCGACGGCCTGGAGCTCGTGGCACGGGAACGTGCGCAGGGGCGGCACGAGGTCCCCTCTGCAGAACACCTTGAACTCCGCCGCGGGCCATGCGCCTCCGCTCCAGACCGCGAATCCGTGGCATGTCCTGGTGGGCTCGTAGACCGTGACCTGGTCCAGCGCGAGTCGCCACGCCAGGTACTCGGCGGCCGACTGGCAGGTGACGTGTACCGACACGATGCCGTGTCCGATGTCGGCCGACCGCACGTGACCGTCGACCATCGCCACGACGTCGGCTGCCATGGTGAGCAGCTCAGGAATCGTCGGCCCCGGCTCTGGCGATGCGTCGCAGGCCAGCGTGGCACTGAGCGCGGACATCACGCCGCCGCCTTTGGCTCCCCGACCCTGGCCGACTGGCCCGGTGTGGCGAAGCCCTGCGCGCGGAACGACCACGCGATGCGGGGCCGCTTGCCGGAGTCGTCGACGTAGGGCAGTGCCGTCAGGCCGACGAACTCCACCGGCGTCCAGGGTAGCGACGAGGTGTTCTTCGGCGGCACCGGCTGGACCTCCCCGGCGAACTTGACCGTCACACCGATCTCGCGGCGGCCAGCCTCGTCGTCGCCGTCAATGACCGTGCACTGCCACAGCCTCAGACCCGTCTCTTTGTCGTGCTGCTGGGGTCGCGAACCGTCCGGACGCTGCTCGGCCTGGAAGTCGGTGACGGGCTCCACGAGCCCACGCAGGTAAGCCCCCTTGGGGAACACCGTCTCGTGGGCGATCTCGAAACGCTTGGCGATGGCCATGATCTCGACTCCTTGCGCTCGTGTTCGGGCTACTTGCCCACGAACAACCAGACCGCGATGGAGTGGGACGTCGTCACCCCGTTGTGGGACGTTTCGGGACGTCCTAAGATGGGTGTAAACGTCCCAAGACGCCCCTGGAGGCGTGATGACGAACGAACGACTTCGCGCGGCAATCACCGACGCGGGACTCTCGCTCCAGCAGTTCGGCGAGAAGGTCGGGGTCGATCCCAAGACGGTCGAGCGCTGGATCAGCACAGACCGGATCCCTCATCGGACGCACCGCATGAGCGCAGCGCACATCCTCGGCAGGTCCGACGTGTTCCTGTGGCCGGCCACCGACTCTGACCCGCGCACCAGGTCCGCCACACGAGCCGAGTTCCTCGACCTCTACCCCAGCCGCGCGTCGCTACCCGTCTCGACCTGGGAACAACTCATCGACGACGCTCGAGAGGCGATCGACCTGCTTGCATTCGCCGGCAGTTTCCTGCACGACGGCATCCCCGAGTTCGCTGAGCGAATCGCAGCGCGAGCGAAGAGCGGCGTCCGTGTCCGCCTGCTGTTCGGGGATCCCGAGAGCCCCGCCGTCGTCCTCCGGGGCGAGGAGGAGGGTATTGGCGAGCTCATGGCCGCCAGGTGCAACCTGACCTGGAGGTACCTCGCGCCGCTACTCGGAGACGTCGCAGGTATCGAAGGACGAAAGCACGGCAGCACGCTCTACGCCTCACTCTTCCGCTTCGACGACCAGCTGCTCGTGAACCCGCACGCTCTTGGAGCGCCCGCCGGCCAATCGCCGATCATGCACGTCAACCGGATCCCGGGCGGCCGACTGTTCGCGCACTACATGGAGTCCTTCGAGCGCACCTGGCAGGCCGCCAAACCTGTCTGAGCCGTACGCTCGAAGACATGGCTCGCGTCGACTACATCGATGACCCCAACGCGCCGGAGATCAACTCCGTCGTGCCCTCCGTCGTTGCGATCGTTCAGGACGACGAGGGGCGAGTGTTGATGATCCACAAGACCGACAACAACCGATGGGCACTTCCCGGTGGCGGTCACGAGCCCGGCGAGAGCATCGCCGACACGGTGATCCGCGAGGTCAAGGAAGAGACGGGCTACGACGTCGAGGTCGAGACCATCACCGGCACCTACACCAACCCCAACCACGTCATGCAGTACGACGACGGCGAGGTGCGCCAACAGTTTTCGATCGCGTTCCGGGCTCGGCTCATCGGAGGCGACAGGCGCACGAGTGCCGAGAGCGACGAGGTCGAGTGGCTCACGCCAGAGCAGATCGACTCTCTAGACCTTCACGCATCGATGCGGCTACGACTCGAGCACGCTCTCAAGAGCTCCGGCGGGCCATTCATCGGATAGCCCAAGCCGCAGTCGCGCCCGCTCAGCGGATGCAAAGAGCTCAGTACGGGAACGACTGACCGCCCGATGGACCGGACTTGACGCGGGGTACCTGCCCAAGATCTCGGCAATGCGGGTTTCCGGGTCTGTTAGCGCCCCGTCCGGCGCTGCAACTAGGTCGAGAAGGGTGAGGACATCGAGCTCCGCCGGATCGGCGGTAGGCATAGCGGCAAGTCCAGCGGTCAGGCCCCGCTCTTCCGCCTCGAAGTCGGCTCCGGTGTGATGCGCCACCAGACTGACGACCTTCGCGGGGACATCCTGGTTGGCGAGGAACGCTGCCCCGTCGAGGGCGTGGAGACCCGTGACCGACAGTTCCTCGGCGTAGCCCAAGTCGTGCAGCCACGCCGCTGCCGCGACGTCAGGCGAGATGCTGCCAACCGCAGCGAGCGCGTCCGCAAGTTGTCCGACTGCTCGCACGTGGTTCCACCGGCGGCCCAGGCCCGAGAGGTACTCGGACGCGACCTTCGAAGCGTGCTCGGGAGCCCACATGCCAACACATCCTGCCGCACTTGATGCGTCCGACCGACGTCCAAGTGCGGCCCTCTGTTCGAGGGAGCTGAGCAAGGGTTCACCGATCACGCGGTGACCGCGCCGCTGGCTGTGACGACGCCTTTCGCTGGGCTATACATCCTTTGGGACGCCACAACCTCGTCGCGTGGCCAGCCAGGTCAGGTCGGGCTAGTCCTAACGAGTGAAGAGTCATCAAGTTGCCGCGCGCGTGTCACGAGTCTGCTGCACTGTGCAGACAACGGACGGCGACCCCTGGGTCGGAGTCACCCTCAGTTGGCAATTGGCCGCGACTCAGGGGGATTCTCCGCATGGTTTCGCCGTTCCGCGCTGGTGCGCGTCTTCTTGTCGTCGTGGTTGCCAGCACCATGCTCTTTGCGGGCGCCGTGCCCGCTGAAGCCCTCTCTGCCACGCCGGACATTGGCGCTCCTGCCCATGCATTGAGTTCGCCAACGGGTCAGCGAGCGATCGCGGCGCAAGGCGATCTGAGGACGTTGACGTCCGCCGGCGCGTCCTCGGTCGGGATGAGCGTCGGGACGGTCACCACGTTCGCCGGATCGGGTGGCGCTGCAACTGCCGCAGGAACAGGAACTGGCGCGGTGCTCGACGCGCCCAACCTGAGTGTCGTCGGTGGTGCTGCGCTGTACGCGGCTGGCCCGGACTACCTGTCGAAGACGACGTTGTCCGGTGCGGTTGTGACGCTCGCGGGGGTTCCCGGTTCACCAGGCTGCGTCGACGGCTCCGCGGGAGTCTCGCGCTTCAGCCCCGCGACTGCGATCGCAGCGGATGAACTGTTCGTCTACACCTCGAGCGCCTGCGGCCTTCGGAAGACGTCTATCGCTGACTTCTCGACGACCACCATCTCGTCGTCGACCAGTCAGTTGCGGTCGATGGCTGCAGCGGGTGGCCTCCTGTATGCAATCACCGACTATCAGACGATCTTCCGTGTCGACTTGACCACGGGTGTCCTAACACCGTGGGTGGCGGTTACCGGCGGCTGCATGGGCGGATCGCTGTACGGGATCGCCACCGACGGTGTCAATGTGTTCGTGACGGAGAACGAGTACAACTGCAGTGGCTATGAAAGTGGCCGGTCCTTGCGAAAGGTCGATATCGCGACCGGCACGCAAGCCCTCGTCGTGTACAACGGCAATTTGGCCACCGCCCCCGGGCTCACCGTCCAGGCGGGCTCGGTGTATGCGCGGGCAGACATAGCCATCTGCACCGGAAGGGGCTGCGAGTACCCCACACGGTACGGACCACGACTCGCGCAGATCAACGTGAGCACGGGAGTGACGACCTACATCGCGGGCGCCTCGTCGGGCTACGCGAATGGCACCGGCACGGATGCGTGGTTCAGCGGCCTCGACAGCATCACCGGCGATGGCACCAACCTCTACGTCGCAGACGCTGGCAACAACCGTATACGCAAGATCGCTCCCGGTGTTGCATGGGCCGCTGGGCAACTTCCCTGGGTCAACTCGGCCGCGCCGATCTACAGCGGCGAAGTCACGACGCTTGCTGGCAACGCAACACCGACCACCATCGCAGGGACCGGCACTGCCGCCGGGTTCAACGGCACGACCGGCATCACCTACGGCGTAATCAGCAATGTCCCCACGGCGTTCGTCGGCACGGCGGACACCATCATGAAGATCAATGTCTCAACGAAAGCATCGAGCATCGTGGCGGGCTCGATCGGGCATCCCGACCGAGTCGATGGCGTTTCGGGCTCAACCTCGCGGGTGGCAAGCCCGACCGACCTCGTCACCGACGGTCACGACGTGTTCTTCATCCAGGGTGGTGTCCTGCGCAGGATGGCGATCGCCACCGGAGCAGTCTCCACGTTCTCCGCGATGAACATGTCGTTCGCGTCGTACAGCCACCTCACGATCGGTCCCGATGGCTGGCTTTACGCACTCTCGGGTGCCGTCTATCGCATCAATCCGGTCACGGGGGAGTCGAGTCTGTTCGCCTCGCCCAATGGCCCGAGTTGCGGCGGCGCGGACACGTTGGGCCTGACGGCGGACTCGACCACGCTGTACCTGGCCACCGATGACCTGAACTGCGGTGGCTACCCAGGAAAGCCATACGTTCAAGCATTTGCCTTGAACACGGGCGCGTTCGTGCGCAACTACCTAATCGCAGCCGATACACGGCTCATCAACTGGGCGAGCGGAGGTGTGGCGATCACCTCGGTCGGTAGTCAGCTGATTCTCGCGTATGCCGGCTACAACGGACTGTCCTACGGTCCCAACTACTGCTGGCCGGTCCAGGTGTTCTCGGTAGAGAAGGCAACCGGCAACAGCTCCGTCATCGCGGGAGCCGACCCATTGCCGCACGGCATCAACACGACGTTGGGATGCGACTTCCCCGACCAGGACGGTGTCGGTGCGCAAGCACAGTTCGCCGCAGTGAGTCAGATCGCCTCTAACGGGATCAATCTGTACCTCGCCGGCTCCAATGCGACGAACAACCGGGTGCGTGTCATCTCCGCGGTCAAGCCCTTCGGGCCGCCTCGATCGCTCACCAAGGAGCAGACGTTCGGCTGCGACTGCGACGCCGGGTCCTCCACGCGGAACCAGCGTCTAGTGGCTGATCCGGTGAACACCGCGACGGGCGGTCTGGTCGAGCGGTTCACCGACCTGACGGTCAGCTCGGTCGGTGTCCCGATCGACTGGACGCGGACGTACAACTCGCTGGACACCTTGAGCGGGCCATTCGGCCCGGGTTGGGCGTTCGGGTACGGCGCCAACCTGACGTCGAACTCGGCCGGGGAGGTCGTGTTTCGCGACGGTTCTGGTACGCAGACCCGCTTCAGCTCGGCCGCCGGAGGCTATGCGCCAGTGGATCCGGCCGTCTCGGCGACCCTGGCTGACGTACCGGGGGGATCCCGGACCTTGCGGATGCTGTCCGGGCAGACGATGACCTTCGACACCGCGGGGCGTCTGCTGGCGCGGGCTGATGAGCGTGGCCGTGGGCTGACGTTCGGGTATGTCGGTGATGTGCTGTCGACGATCACCGACGGTCTCGGCCAGACGCTGACCGTCACCTGGGACACCGGCACCGGTGCGGAGGCTCGGATCGCTTCGGTCGCGAGCTCGGATGGCCGTTCGGTGTCCTATGCCTACACGGTGACCGGGGGTGCGAAGCGTCTGACCGGTGCCACCGCGGTTGATGGCAAGCTGACGAAGTTCGCGTACAACACGGCCGGTTACCTGTCCCAGATCACCGACCCGCTGGGGAACCTGAGTGCGCGCAGCACGTACAACGCAGCGGGTCAGGTGATCAGCCAGCTGGACGAGACCGGCGCGAAGACGACGCTGGCCTATGACACCGCGACGCAGACCACGACGATCACCGACCCCACGGGTCGGACCCGTCAGGACGTGTACAGCGGGTACAACCTGATCCGGCAGATCGACGGCGACGGCAATGCCACCGAGATCTATTACTCGCCCGACAATGCCCCGGCCTTGACGGTCGACGCGCTGGGTCAGGAGTACCTCGATGGGTACGACGCGCACGACAACCTGATCAAGCGGACCTCCCCCGCACCGCAGAACCATGTGGAGTCCTGGACCTACGACGCCGCGGACCACCTCACCAGCTACACCGACCCCGAAGGCAACCTGACCGGCTACACCTACACCGCCAGCGGCCTGCTGCAGACGCTGACCGCGGCCGATGGTGGCGTCACGACTTACACGTACACCACGGGTGCGGGCGGCGTGCCGGCGGACCTGGTCGCCACGGCCACCGACCCGCTGAACCGCACCACGTCGTACGCGTACAACACGACCGGGGACATGACCTCGGTGACCACCCCGGCCGGTCGGGTCACCAGCTTCACCTACGACGCCGCGCACCGGATCCTGACGTCCACGACACCCAAGGGTGAGGTCACCACCTACACCTACGACGCCGCCGGACGGGTCCTAACCACGACCGACCCGCAGGCTGGGGTGACGACCAACGTCTATGACGCCGCCGGCCGGTTGACCAAGACCACGGATGCGATGGCTCGCTGGGTGTCCTACACCTACGACAAGGCCGACCGGCTGCTACAGACGAAGTATTCCTCGGGCCGGATCACCAAGCGCAGCTACGACACCGCCGGCCGGGTCGCGACGTCCACCGACGCGCGCGGGAAGGTCACTGCGTTCACCTACGACACTGCTGGGCGGCTGTTGACCTCGACCGACCCGCTGGGCGCGGTGACGACGAGCGCCTATGACGCCCTCGGGCAGCTCACGACCGTGACCGCCCCCGGTGGCGGGGTTACGACATATGCCTACGACGCGCTGGGTCAGCTGATCAGCGTGACGGACCCCGACGGCGTCACCCAGACCACCACCTACGACGCCCTGGGCAACGTCACCTCGAGCACCAACGAGGCCGGCGGCACCCAGACCACCAGCTACGACCCGCTGTCCCGAGTCGTGAGCTCCGCGGACAGTGACGGGGTCTCCACCCGCTACACCTACGACCTCGCCGGGCAGGTCACCGCGGTCGCCACAGACAGGTCAGGCAACGAGCCGATCCCCGGGTACGTCGAGGACCGCACCACCTTCACCTACGACGCCGACGGGAACCGCACCGGCACCACCGAGCCGCGCGGCAATATCCCCGGTGCCACCGCGGCCACCTATACCTCCACGATCGCTTACGACCTGAACGGACGCCCGGTCACCAGCACCGACCCGCTAGGTCGCGCGGCGGCCACGACGTACGACGCGCTCGGCCGCCCAGTCACGGTGACGGACCCCATCGGCAAGGTCACGACCACCGCATACGACAAGATCGGGCGGATCACCCAGGTCACCGGGCCGGCGGGCGCGATCACGAAGTACGCCTACAACGCAAACAGCAACCTCACCCAGGTCACCGACCCGCGCAGCCGCCTCACCAAGTACACCTACGACGCGGCCGGCAACACCCTGACCAGCACCAACCCCCTGGGTCGGGTCACCGCGATGACGTACGACGACGCCGGCCGTCTCGCCAGCACCACCAAACCGTCGGGCACCGCGACCACGACCGTGGCCGGCGACTCGATGCTCAGCTACACCTACGACACCGCCGGTCGCCTCGCGGGTGTGGACTACAGCGACACCACCCCCGACCTGAGCTACACCTACACACCGGCCGGGCGACCTGACGTCCTGAGCCGCGCCGCTGACGCCCTCGGCGACGCGAGCATCGACTACACCTACGACACCGCCGGCCGCCCCACAGCAGTCGACCGCACCGGGCCCCGGCCTACCACCGCGGCGTACGCCTACACCCCGGCGGGCCGGGTCACCGGCGCATCGTGGTCCACCGGCCAGGGAGTGGCCTACGCCTACAACACCGTCGGGCAGATCACCACGGTCACCCCCTCCGGCGCGGCGAACCTCCCCGCCATCAGCCTTGGGTATGACGCGGCCGGGCGCACCACCACCGTCACCCGCGCCGGCACGACACCCACCGTCAGCACGTCGACCTACGACGCCGCCGGCCAGCTCACCGCCCTGAACCACAGCGCCGGAACCGCGGTCATCGCGGACTACCAGCTGGTCCGCGACCCCCGCGGGTTCCCGACCCAGGTCACCAGCAAGCTCCTCAACCCCGCCACCGGGGCCCCGGCGACCGCGACGAACCTGTACACCTATGACGCGAACGGGTGGCTCACCAGCGAGTGCACCCCTGCCGCCGGGACCACCTGCACCAGCGCCTCACCCAAGACCGCGTACACCTACGACACCGCCGGCGTCCGCAAGAGCACCGCCGTCACCCGTCTGTCCGGGACGACCCCGCAGACCACCACCACCACCTACGGGTACGACACCGCCGACCAGCTCCTGACCCTCAAGGTCGGCACCACCACCAACACCACCAACACCTGGACCACCGACGGCCAGATCGCCGCCACCACCACCGCCGCCGGTACCCGCACTTACAGCACCAACCTCGCCGGCGAGGTCGCCACTGTGACGCTCGAGGACAACCGCACCATCGGCTACTCCTACGACCCCACCGGCAACCGCACCGCCCGCACCACCGACAACGCAATCGGCACCACCTGGGCCTGGGACGACCTCATCGGCCTGTCCATGCGCATCGGGGAGTACGACACCACCGGCGACCTAACCACCAGCTGGCTGCCCGACCCCACCTCCAGCACCGGCGCCACCTACGCAGCAACCACAGCAGGCACCTCAAGCTGGCTCCTGCAGGACCCCTACGCCAACACCATCGCGACCCTGCCCTCCACCGGCAACATCACCGGAGCCCGCACCCAGGCTGTCGACGCCTTCGGCAACCCCATCACTACCGCCACACCCGCCGGTTCTATCGGGTTTGCCGGTCAGTACAAAGACGGCGCGACTGGGCTGTATGACGTGCGCGCTCGCGACTACGACACACGCACCGGCCAATTCCTGTCCATCGACCCACTCGTCGACGTCACCCGCCAGCCGTACGCCTACGGCAACAACAATCCCCTTGTGTTCGTAGACGCCACTGGTAACGCGGCCACCGATGGCGACTCGGCCGGAACCGCAGCTGCCCTAGGGCTTCTCATGGGACTCCTGGACATCGCGCCACGCCTCGCCCCGACGCCAGGCACCATGGTGGTCGCGACGCAATATCAGACCCAAATGACTACGCAGAACACGCTGGCCGCGTATGGCCCCACATACGGAAGTCTGCGACTCCTTAACCCCGCTGCGGCGACGTTCACTGACGGCTATCAAGAGGGTGGCTTTGGGCTGGCGGTCAACAGATTCAATCCGCTCTACCGTATGCTCGAGAACGGATCAAGTGCCTTCGGCCAGGCCGAGAACGGGTGCATGTTCGGCGCAATGCGATCGGCGGTCCATGCAGGGGCCGACGCCGCCGACGTCGCATTGTTGGCGGCGGGAGGTGCTGGCGGAGCAAGGGCAATAGCGGGCCGCGCGGCTTCTTCAACCGCCGCGTTGAAGGTGCCCAATGTTCTTCGAGTCGGTGAGGTGAACCTTCCCGCGGTCCCGAAGGGAGCGGCAGGCAAACCAACGACATCAGGCAAGGGCTTGGAGTACGATATCCCACCAGGTACACCGGAGCTCCACGAAAAAGTTGTGAGCGTGCGAATCATGGACCCAGTCACAAGCGGTAGATACCATTACCCGAAGGGATACGCCGTCTATATGAACGAGGCAGGGCAGTCGGTCAATCCACTTACCGGAAGAGTGGTAGCCAGGTCCGACCCCTTCGCACATATCCCGTTGTCATGATGAACATATCTGACCTACTCAGCCCAGATACTGCTCACCGGTGGGAAGAAGGTTCTCTTGAGCTGAACCCGCTGACTGAGGAAGACGCGCTCCAGGAGGCGCAGATGCTCGGCCTCCGCTTCGACGCGGTCGCCGGGGTCGTCGGAATCCTGTTCGAACTTCGCCAAGCGCTGCAGCTGCAAGAGGCGAATACAGGTGTGCTTGTTGCGTACGGCGTCCGAGAGTTGACGTGGTCAGGGCCGGCTCGTGATGCAAAGCTTACGGCCTGGAGCGTGGGGAGCTCGAAACCAGCATCCAAGAATGGCCTGTTCGACCTAAGTCTCGATATGTGGCCTCAGCCCGGTGCGCGGCTGGCCGTGACGGCCGAGCGCGCAGCGTTCTTCCTAGGCAACGTCCAAGGACTCTTGGATGCGCCACCGGATTACACCGAGCACGACCGCGCGGCTGTCGCTGGACTGGTTGCAGATTGGGAGTCACTGTTCGAGACCCTAAACGCTACGTTCCTAAACCCTGACCACCGGGTATCCAGCGGTGGTGCTACCGCGTAGCTGCATGCAGCCCTGCGGCTATGCGGAGAAGTTCAGCGGCGGCAGCGGTCGCCTCGGCACGGAGGTCCGCGCCTCCAGGTTGACGTCATCGGACGGCAGTCGTGAGGGTCAGGCGCCTTGGACTGGCCCTCCGCGCGCAGTTGGCCGCGACAGAAGCCCGCTCAAGGACTCAAGACACGTGTGTCTTCAGAGCGCGCCGGCACGCGCTCGCCGGACGTGAAAGTCAGGTGTATGCAAAGAGCCGATGGATGGGAACGGACCGGACCTTGTCCTGGAGCTCGGAGTAGTAACCCACTTGGTGAAGCCACCAGTGGGACGAAGGAACGACGTGGACGCAGATCTCGCCGTGAGCGTCGACTGGCTCGGAGACGCCGACGAACCAGAACCACTCTCCCGCCGTGTTCCGTGAGCGCAAGGCTCGACCACTGAGTGCGCCGCCCTCACGCGCAGCGACCGGGCGCAAGACAGGAGGCCGGGTCGCATCGAGACGCACGCGGTCCAGCCATGAGCGTTTCGGGTCCATCGCACCGAGCGGCGTCGGGATCGACTCGCCGGGCACTCGAGCGTCCCTGTACGCCCACGCGTACTCGACTGGCCACCACTGCATGACCGGGTTGCGCGACGGATTGGCCTTCCAGGTCCAATAGTGGAGCGGCGCGCACACGGCCAGAGACTCGTGGAGCGCACCGTCCCCGGAAAACTCGACGACCTCACGCTCGGGCCGAAGAAGCACCTGCCCATCGATGAAGTACCGGTTGGGGATGCCGATCGTCAGTTCGTCACCGACCTCTAGGTCGAGCACGTACGCAGCGGGGACCGGGTGCCGCGCCGGCGGCGGCACCGTCTGCCACGTCACGTCCTCGAACGCGAAGAAGTCGGCGTCCATCATGACCATGCTCGCAGGTTGACTCCACGCTGGAGCATGAACGGCTCCGCGTCGACCGGCTCCCCATCGACGTGCACCTCGAAGTGGTAGTGCGGCCCGGTGCCGATACCGCTGCCCCCAGACAGAGCGATGATCTGCCCGCCCTGGACCTCCTCGCCGGGCGTCACCAGGGCCTCCGACAGATGCAGGTGCTGGGTCTCGATGCCGTCGGCGTGCGCGATCGTGACAGTCAGCCCACCACCCGAGGTCCACAAGACACCGCCGACGACGCCCACCGTGGGGGACGCGATCGGTGTCCCCACGGCGGCGTGAAAGTCGGTGCCGGCGTGCAGGCGCCACTCGCGGTAGATGGGATGGAACCGGCTGCCGAAGGCCGATGTGATCCTGGACTGCAGTGGTGCCGTCCACGCGCCGGTCGGAATGATCTGCCCCCCGAGGCTCGAGCCAGGACGTGTCGCCGAAGCAAGCTGAAAGCTCGACGAGCAGAACGCGTCGATGTCCACACCGCTCGCCCGGAAGTCGGCGGCCGTCACGACGCCCGGAGGATCGCTCCCCGGTGCCACCCCGGTGCCGGGAGCCGGAGCCAACGCGCCCGCAGGGACGCCGTCGATGAGTGCATCCACGATCACGGCTGCCCGGTCCTCGTGCTTCGCATAGGCATCGGGGAAGGCCGAGCGCTGAACGCTTTGTGCCGCAACCGTGACCGGTAGGTCCGCCCACCCGTACACGTCGAGCAGACCGGCGGGGGACGCCTTCCCGGCCGATGGATGGAAGTGCGGCGAGGTCGCGCCGCCGAAGAATGCCAGTGCGGCGAAACGAGGATCGAGCACCTGCTGAGCTGTGCCCCATCCCTGCGACGGGCGCTGCTGGAAGAGCCCGAGTGAGTCGCGGTCGCCGTGGTCGAGGTTCTCGAGCCCGGACTCCTGCAACGCCGTGGCGATCCCCACGATGAGGCCACGTCGCCCGACGCCGGCCTCAGCGCCAGCTGCGACGATCGCCTGAGCGTTCGCGATCTTGTCGGCATCGTCTCGACCGAACCCGGCGACGGGCCCGCCGGTCGGGATGACGGGCTTCTGGTCGACGGGCGGCGGCTGGTACGCGGCTTCGTCCACCATGTAGCCCAGCTCGGTGCACGCGTTCGCTGCCACAGCGTCCTGGTCCGTCCCAGACACCAGGGTCGCGGCCGTCACCGCCACGAACACCGCTGCCCCACCGACCGCGAGGCCGGCAGCGACGAGCTTCGGCCAGTGGCGCGCGAGCCAGCCGACGGCCCGGGTCTTACCCCAGACGACGAGCCAGGCGGCGAACGCTTCCAAGGGCTCCCCTCCGCATCAGTCCACCGGCTCGACACGGGAGACGAGCCACGTGCTGCCATCCGGATCGGTGACGACATGCACACGCACCCAGGGACCGGTCGTCGGCACGTCGAGCACGCCTTCCTCGGCATTCATCGCCACCTGCCGCGGCTCTCCGCGAACAGTGACGTCGGGCGTGCTCGACGGCTCCGTCATGCTCAGACCCGTCGACCACAACTCAGTCGTAGCCAGCGGTCGCACGCCGGCAGACCACGTCTGGACGTCGAGGTCCGGCCGGGCCCAAGCGGCGACGAATGCTGCGGCGGTATCCGCTGCGCGCGCGGAGGCGTCATCGTCGGCGGGGTCGACGCTCAGCTCGTCGGTCGCAGAGTTCTCGTTTGCGACTGTGCTCGTCGGCGTGCTGGAGGACGATGGAGATGTGTCATCCGTGGATGGCATCGGAGACGCCGTGGTTGCCACGGGCGCTGCTGAACTTGCGTCGTCGTTCGTCTCTCCGATGACGAAGACACCGACCAGCGCCAGAACGACGACAGTGGCGAACCGCGCCGGCGAGTAGAGCGGCCAGCGAATGATCGGGGCGATTGCTCCCCACATCAGCGGAACTCCTCCGATCCAGCTCCGTTCGTGCGAGCCGTCGTCGGCGGTCGCCAGATCTCGAAGACCGGGTTCCCCTCGCCGTCGTATCTCGTGGTGGCCTCGACGATGCCGGTCGGCAGCTCGGTCGAGCGTCCGATGAGCTCGCCCCTGGGGATGCGCTTGTCGACGGGAGCCGCGAGGTCGACGTCGCGGTCGTTCGCGCCCGTCGCCGGGTGTCTCAGCAGTTCCGTGGCCCCGCTGTCCCGGCCGCGCACGGGTGCAGACGTCCTTGCGGGCAGGATCGACGCCGCAGTGCCCGAGTCGGGAGCGCCCGTGAAGGTCTCTCGCGGACGTGTCGTGGCAGTGCTCTGCTCAGACACGGCACCAACAGCAGCCAGCTCTCGACGGGTGCGGCGCGAGAGCGACTGTCCGGGTGCTTGCCCCGTGGGCATCTCATTGCTGCGGCCGATCGGCTGGCTCACTGCGGGCGGCAGGACGGCGACCTCGTGCAGCTCGCGGGGGAGTGCCGCTGGGAGCTCGCGCGGACGTTCGGTGCCTGCCGTGATCGCCAGCGTGTCGCCCGTCGCCACCGGCGCACTCTTGACGTTGCCGGACTGGGTGGACCCGCGGCCGGAGGTCGGCTGGCGAGGGGAGGCGACCGCACCGTCGTTGCCCTGCGCGTCATCGACGCCCTCGCGGACGGCATGTCGTGTCACGGACGCGTTCAGGAGCGTCCCCAGCCCGAACCTCGCCATGCGGCGCGCTGCTCGTGAGCCTGGAATTGCGGCGCCAGGACGCAGAAGTTTGAACAGGACGAACGGGATGGCCGCGACGATCACGAGCTTGAGCCCGAAAGCGATGTCGGAGTCGAGCACCGCCGTATCGAGCAGTAGGTTCGCGAGCGCGGCGATGAAGAAGGCCGGCCCGAGAATGATGAACCGCCCGACCTGCTTGAGCACGCCGAGGACCCAGTCTTGTGCGGCGTAGAGAAGGCCCAGGACGCCGAACGCAGGCGCCAGCGGGACGAACACGCGGGTCACGACGTAGGCGACGACGATGAAGACCGCGGCGACCACGAGGAACGGCATCATCAGCGCCACCCGCAGCGCGACTGTTCCAGCTGCGTCCCACCGGCCGTTGTTTCCCGTGAGCTGTTGGTATGCCCCCGAGTCGTCGCGCTCAACCGCGGCCGCGGTCGAGACCCAGAGAGCCTTCTTTGCGTCAATGATCGCTTGGCCGGCGTCGGGGTCATCCCTGACGGTCTCCGCCTCGCTCCACGACAGGTGCGATGCCTGAAACAGCTCGGGGCCGTGTGCTCGGGCGACCGCACTGTCGGAGGAGCCGAGCGTGCCCTCGAGCCACGCTTCGTAGAACGTGTCGCGGTTGATCGTGTCGAACATGTCGTCGAGAGCCGCCTGCGCCTGGTTCGTGCTCTCGCGAGCTGGGGGATCGGAGGTCTCGTTCGTCGCGCCGATCGCCCGAGCCGACGTGGCGATCGTCGTCCGCACGAGCTCGTCGACGGCACGGGCCGAGGACACCGGGTAGCTCATGACGTACGTGGCACCCACGAGAACCAGCAACGCCCAGCCGACCGTGGTGACCGCGGAGGAGACCTCGGCGCGCATAGCGGCGATGAGCACGCCCGCGGCGACCAGGATCAGGATCGCGCTGAGCCACGGGTCCCAGAACCCGCCCTTGATCGCGCTGGTTGCGCTCGTCAGGACCCCGTCGAGCGGGGAGAGGAAGTCGGGAGTCACGACGAGGCTGAACAGCCCGTGCGTGAACGCCGAGACTGATGCGCTGCCGCCCAGCAGCACGTTCGCCATGTCGGTCTGCGCCTGCGGCAAGACGTCCGAGCCTGGCAGGCAGCCGTTGTCGTAGTTGACCCACTGGTAGGAGTAGCCGTAGACGTCGGCGATCTTCACGTTCTGGTTGGCGAACGGGTCGCCGCCGCTCGCCGTGGCGGGCTCTCCGTAGAACTTGCCCGACAAGCCGGCGAAGGGTGATGTCGGCTCAGGCGCCGCCGCGCACGCCTTCATCGCGACCGGGCCGATCGTCGCGACGGGAGCCGCACTGGCAGCAAGCGCAGGACCCGCGATCGTCAGACCGAGGGCGAGCACCAGACCAGTCGCGGCGCGGCGGATCATGCTGCGCCCTCCTCCGCGACGAGCTCGAGCGCTCGGCGCTTGGTCGGATCTGCCGTGGTGTTCAGGGCCACGGTCAGGCGGTCGTGGTTGCTGTAGTCGACACGGATCTTCTCGACGCCGCCCTTGCCGTCCTCGCCGCCCATGCCGTCACGGAAGATGAACTCCCTCGGTGTGCCGGTGATCTCGGAACGGCGGGAGCGGCGAGAGAGCTTCGCGAACTCTGCCTCGTACCCGACGCCCACGGGCAGGCCGAGCAGCCGGCAGTTGTGCGCCTGGGCTTCCTCGTCAGTCGTCTTCCCGACGAACGCGGCGCCGACGAAGTTGTTGATGTTCTGCCCGATGACGTTCGCGGCGTTCTGGGTGGAGACCAGTGCGGCGATGTCGTGCTTGCGGGTGTCGGTGGCGACCTTCTGCACGAGTGTGCGGCCCGTCGAGACAGCGGTGATCTCGTGTACCTCGTCGAGGAACATGCCTTTGCGCTCGTGGAAGTCGGCTCGGTAGACGGATCGCAGCGCCGACCACGCAGCAAGCGACATCACCGGACGGCTCATCAGCTCGTCGTAGGACCACTCGTTCTTGGGCTTGCTCTCGTCGATCTGAGAGAGCCCTTTCAGGCTGAAGAACGTCATGCGTCGGTCGCTCAGCGCATCCCCGTGGTTGCCACCAGACGGAGTCGCGAAGAACAGGCGCGACAGCTCGCGCTCCGACGCCTCGCGCAGCCGACGCACGACGCGGGAAGCCAAGTCGTGGTCGCCATCAGCGTTGTGGTTGAGCGCGATGAGGACCCCGTGCGCGGTCGAGTACGGCCGAGCCTCGGCGCGGGACACGGCGTCGCGGAGGATCGACAAAGCGGCAGGGTCGTTCTGGTCCTCCGCGGGCAGGCACCATCGCAACGTGTCGGTCATCAGGTCGCGGCGCTGAGCCTCGGCAGCGGACTTCGCGAGCGAGACCGCGTGGTGCGGGTCGGGCTCGTCCCGGAACCACTCCAGCTGCGGCTCAGGGACCAAGGCGTAGGGGTTGAGCGCACCGGGCTCGGACTGCAGCAGGTTGACTGCTCGGGCGACGCCCCGGAACTCGGGCAGGTCGGCCAGCGCGCCGAGCCGGCCGGACGGATCCAGGACCGTCCACGGCACGCCCTGGGCGCCGGTCTTGTAGACGATCCCGCCGGCGAAGAAGCTCTTGCCCGCCCCCAGGCCGCCGACGATCGGCACCAGACCCGAGCCCTCCACGACCTCGGGGCCGTACCAGGGGTCCCAGGTGACCGGGCGCTCCGCGAACCCGCTCGTGTAGCCGATCAGCACGCCACGCTTATCGCCCACCTCGGCCGTGGCCGCGGGAACGCCGGCGGCCAGCTTGAGGATCGGCAGGTGCCGGGTGTGGCCCGTGTTCGCCAGCGGCTCCATCGGAACGAACTCGCGCGCGAGACGGAACTGGTCGAACTCGCGCTCGATCTTGATGGCCGGTTTGTAGATCTTCTGCACGACCGCCGCCCGCTGGAGCGCTTCCTCCTGCGTGGGTGCCGACACGGCGATCCGGTACCAACCGCGAGTGCGCGTCGAGAGACCATCGAAGCCGGAGCGCTGCTCGTCCTCGACCGCGGAGGCCCGCTCGGCCTGGCGGGCAAGTTGGCGAGGAGGCTGCTTGCCGTGGTCATCGAGGTAGTGGTCGCGCTGGGCCAAGACGCGGTCAGAGAGCTTGTTCATCTCCTTCGAGGTCTCGTGCGAGGAGCGCACGTCGACGCGGAAGGCCCACTCCACGGGGAAGGGCAGCTTGTCGGTCTTGGCGATCCAGGGCTCGTCGACCTCGGGAATGTGCAGCTCGCCCATCCGCCCCACCGTCAGGACGACGACGTGCCGGGTGATGGGCTGCTCGCCCATCGTCGAGTCGATCCGCACCGACTGCGCCAGCGGCTCGGCGCTCCAGTGGGTGGCGCCGATGAACTCGTGCAGATCCTCCTTGGACCAGTGCACCTCCTCCACGGTGTCCTGCACCGGAGCAGGGCACCCGAGCGCGAACGAACGCGCCAGGAGCCACGCCATGTCATTCCCGACGGCGGGGATCGCGTCCACGCCCGGGCCGGCCATGACGTCGTCGACCTCGTCCAGCCGACGCTGCAACGCTTCGAGCTCGCGCCGTGCGACGTCGCGGATCATCCGGCCGGTCAGGTCCACTGCCGAGGACCGCGAGCCCAGGTCGACGCCGAGGTACACGAGCTTGTCGCTCTGCATCCGCGACGAGAGCTGAACCTGGTCCCGCTCGAGAATCTTGGCGAACCCTTCGGTCGGCGCCGGCGAGTTGTTCCACGCCGCCTCCGCCCAGGTCTCCACCGCGTACGGCCGCGTGGTGATCCGCCCGTACACGGTCCGGCCGACGAGCTCGGCGATCTGCGAGGCGTGCGCCTCGATCAGGGACTCGCCGTCAGCGACCGTGCGGAAGCTCCACCGCTGCGGGTCGAGCAGGTACCAGGCCACCATCCGCTTGTCGGAGAACGTGACGTGGTTCGCCACACGGGATAGTGCCCACTTCATCGGGCTCGTCAGTCTCGGCGCGTCAGGGTTTCGGCCCCGGCCCTTCGCCTTCTTGGCCGAGGTCGGCAACGGGCTCTCGACCAGATCCTCGTCTGGGTCGTAGATGATCGCGGCGTCTTCGTCCAGGTCCTCGTCCGCGTCCGGCCGACGGCCGAACAGCGACGTGAGTTTGAGCTGCATCATTCCCCCTTGTGTGCAGCGGACTTCCAGTTCGCGTACGACCGCCAGCGCCGGCGGCGGCCGAGTGGCAGTGGATGGGCGTCCTCGATCGCGGTGGTCCGAGAACGGAACGCGGACGGGCGACGAGCGTGCAGCCCCTTCAGGGGCACGCGAGTCGCGGTCAGCTCGTGCCAGAACGTCGTCACCAGGACGCCGATCGGGCGCTCGTGCGTGGTCTTGTCGACGATCCACTGCGACAGGCGCAGCGAGATCAGGACCGTCAGGGCGACCGACAGGAGCGTGAACCCGATGCCGGTCTTCACCAGGAAGGCGAGGCCGACCAGCACGACCACCGGCGTGACCGCGATCATCCGGTAGCGCAGCCGTCCGATGTAGTACCCCGGCGGACCGAGGTACGTCTGGTCGACGTCGTAGATCTCGTCGTCGTCCGGCAACCGCATGGTCAGCCCGCGTGCACCAGGCTGACGAGCCACTGCCCGACGTCGTCGGACGAGCCAGACACGACCATGGCAAGGAACGCGATCCCGACCAGGCTGACGCCGATCTTGGTCACGGCCTTGGAGATGTTGCCGGCGTTGCCGGCCCACAGAACACCGATCGCGATGACGATCAGGATGAGCGGAACAACGTTGTCCTGGATCCATTGAGCGATGCCGCCGGTACCGAGCATGATCCTGCCCCTGTCTCTAGTCGTACAACGTGCAACACGTTACACGACGTGTCTGGTTGTCGCTAGGAAGTTGCTGCCGGTGTGTGAGTGATGGTGTGGCGGCTCGCTCGCGGCTTCGGTTCACGACCGCACTGGCTGAGCCGAGCTGGCGGTGTCCCACGCGGGGCTATCTACGCCGTGCCCTTCACGGGCGCGATGACGCGCTTCCTTCGCATCCAGTGTCGGCATTGCTGCCGATTGCCCGCAGACGACGCGCCGAGTTGAGAGCGAATTCCCGGCTATGCCTCAGCCTGCTCCGCGAGGTACGCGCGAGCCTGCTCGGCGCTCTCGAAGCCGGCACGGGCGGTGCGGTCGATGTAAGCGACCATGCTCTTGGAAAGGCCGACGTCGGCGGCGACGGAGCCGAGAGATGCGCCCTGCGTTGCGAGCATCGCCAAGATCTCAGCGTCGCGTGCCATGCGGGCCTCGCGCTCCAGCTCTGCTGCTTCGTTCTGACGAGCAATGGCCTGCCGGGCGCGGTCGCGGTGAATGTCGTACTGCGAGCGGATGCCGTCGACCATGGATCGACTCTATCGGCCAAGTGTGCAATACGTTGCACACCAGCCTCCTTCGTCTGTTGCGCCCAGGCGAGGTGCCTGGGAGCACGGCGGCTGGACTTTGGGCGGACGACGGACGAGATCGCTATTGGCTCGAACTCGCAACGGCGTACGCGTGCGTATGGCGCTTCCCCGGCCTGCCTATTCCGCTGCGAAAGAGGGCTGCTCACCTGTCCCCGGGGCGGGCGGAACGTATCGCTCCAGAATCTCGCCAAAGGCATGCGCGGCCAGCAGCACGAGGCTGAGGGCACCGGTGAACACTGCGACCCCGGACGTCGTGCCCGACCGATCCACGACCCCGCCTAGGACAAGCAGGGAGATCACCGCCCCGCAAACGATCGACGTGGCGGCCGTGAGGTCGTTTGCGATCCACAACCGCGCCTGTCCGCGCGCGCGATGCCGCGCAGTGACCGGAGGCGGCCCGAACGCAAGACCGCCTGACACCGCCAGCAGGATGAACGGCGCAGTCGTCAGCACAGCCGAGTACAAGTCCACGCGTGAACCCTGCCCGAGGACGCCGGGGACGAGCTCCGGGACACTCCGGCAGATGGAGGTGAGGTCAAAGCGCGTCTCCGGACCCGTTTGGACCAGCGCGACACGCTGGGCGCCCTCTTGCCAGCGATCGCAGACTCCATTGCGGAAGGATCGATGAGGACGGCGCAGTCCATTGACTGAGCCACAGACTTCCCGTGTCCTCTCGTGGCCGGTGACGACGAAAGGACGACCATGCGTCTCGACGAGATTCGCCAGCTCATCTCCGACCACGACGACCGCGACCAGTACTGGCACATGGTTCAGACCGGTCCCTATTTCACCGATGCGCCAGACGTTGACGACGACACGTTCCGGCAGCACAGCGAACTTTTCGTGTTTGCCGCAGACGTCGACCTGACCATCCAGTCCGGCCTGGAGTGGGGCCATCTCGCCCGTCAGGTCAAGCGGGCGGACGCGATCTGGGAGCACGTGCACTTCCCCGACGAGTCCGCCCAGGTGACCTATGCGGACGTCTTCTGGCGCGGCTCCCTCGTTGACCGCGTCAGCATCATCACGGTCGACGGTGGCCGAGCGACGTTGCCCATCGGCGATCGCGCGTCGCGTAACCGCGATCTGGGCAACCTGAAGCCGGGCGTCAAGGTCGATTGGGACTACACCGCATCCGCCTTCGAGACAGCCGTTGCGAGGATCGTCGATGGCGGGCGGGACTTTGACCGCTACTTCACCCAGACGGGCATGATCGTCAGGGGCTGATGCCACCCGTCATAGCGGTTCCGCGCGGCGCCGCTCCCGCGAGCTGTGTTCGGCCACTTCTCGTCGTCGATCGACGTGCCAGGATCTGCCTGTGAAGAGCGAGGACGATCCGCGCCCCGAGTTGGCGCGCGTGGCAGAACGCGTGATCGAACAAGAGACGCGGTCGTACCGCTCCTTGTTCACCGACGCTGGCCGGGCGGTGAACGAGCCCGTAGCGGGAAGCTTGTGGCACGCAGACAGTGCCTGCGCACGCGGCAACGAGGTCGCAGACGGCTCGCTCGCGTACGCCGTAGGCCAGTTCCAACTGCTCATGCGATCGATCGACAACCATGCCGAGGCGCTGTTGCTGATGATGCGCCATGACCGGCTTCTGCGAACGCCGGCGTGGGCGGCTGCCAGAGCAGTCCTTGAGCCAGTGCTCATGTCCTGTTGGCTGACCCAACCCGACGTGTCGTCTGAGATGCGGATAGCCCGCGCGGCGTCGCTGCTTCCCGGCGTGTACCAAGGCGCGATCGCCCTACTTCCAAAGTTTCCCGGCAGCGACGAGGAGCTTGCGACCAAGAAGGAGGCACGCACAGACCTCGTCGCCTACTACGCCAAACACGGATTTGAGGTCCTAACCGCAAACAAGTCAGGGGTTTCGACCGGCGACATCACGGCGGTCGTGTACGGGGGATCGCGGGCGTCAATCAACCACAACATCACACAGCTCGCCGGCCAGTTTCTTCCCGATGACCCATATCTCTACGGCATGCTATCCGGTGCAGTTCACAGCAAGCTGTGGGTTCTCAACGACATTAGCGAGAGCGCAGACGAGGCAATTCGGGCAATCGTGGCCCCCCTAATGCCGGTGAGCGATGCCTATACCAACGCGATCTGCGGGTATCTTGGCCTAGATGCGGGGCCAATTCTTGCTCGGCGGGCGACCCGTCTCAATGCCCTGATGACCCGAGGTTCGCCACCCCGCAATGCGACGCAGCGTGGGACAGCGTTTGGGCAGCTGCAGAGTGGCTTGCGCGTCGACGAAATCGCCCGGAAGCGATGACTCGCTGCGAATACGCGCTTTGTCTGATCAGGATGCCGGCGGTGGCTCTCCTGCATCGGCTCCTTCTAGTGCAGATACCCCGGACTAAGAACCGGTCGCGACCGAGCTGATCATTCAGCCGGACGAACAGACGGCCGAGGCTGAACGCCGTTTGATTCGCGGCCGGTGAAATCTCCGGCAGTCGGACGGCTTCAGCGAGAGCCATTCCATCCACCCACGGCGCGTACGGGACCTCTAGTCGAATTGGTCCTGGGCGTACTCTGCGACGATCTCGATAAGGGACTGAACGCTCTCGTTGCAATTCACAAAATCGATGCTGCCCAGCCATTCTGGGTGCTCACGGATAACACTTGCTATCAACGCGTGAATAAACGATTGCGTGGCGAGGTCTACGCCCTCAAAGTCCAATACCGCTCGTTTGCCGCGCGTCAACGCTGGCAGAAGGTGATCCTCTCGGATCCGAGCCGCCGCGTCCTTATCGCCCGCGAAGCTACCAGCGTAGCGCTTAACCTTCATCGAAACCTCGGTCGATACTTCTCAATCTTGCTCTTCTTGACATTCAGATGGTACACCTCGCGAATATCCGCGAGAAGACGCGAGAATGCGATCGTCTCGTCGATTGAGATGTCTATCCCCACGGCGGTGCCCGGATATGGCACGGCCAAGTTGACCCACTTGACCCGATCTTCCTGTAGCCGAGCGTGAATTCTTGCCTGATGCCCGCGCGGCTGCGTTAGCAACTTCATAAGCGAGTCGCCGGTTGCCATTACCATGTGATGGCGAGACATGGTCGCCATGGCCTTCATGAAGAAGAGTCCCGCCCCACCATTCGTCTCGTTGCCGCCATAGTGTCGTGTCGTTCCGGTGATGCCGGGCCTGAAGGCCTTCTCGATCGCGTCCTGGTCAGACGTCACAGGATGTGACCTACCCATACTTGCTCGGACACCAATGCCGGAGTCGGCCACACCAACGAGTAGACGGCCGCTCTTTGTGACCTGGGCCGCAGCAAGCGCTCCGTGGGCACTTGAGGCGTGCTCGAGAACGTTCCGCACGAGCTCAAAGAGAACATACTTGACCGAATCGGCCTCTTCCGGACGTGCGTGGAGCAAGGGGACGAAGTCCACGACGAACTTGTTTAATTCTGCGTTGTCGCGAATCCGGGTGACGGGAATAAACCTGCCCGAGGGGTCGTGCTCTCTGACCGGAATCCCGGTCGGCAGGTCCATGACTTCGAAGAGCTTCATCCGCTCGAGGTATCTGATGCTCGAGTTTAAGTCCTCCCAGTGCACAGATACCTCGGCGCCCTGGTCGGAAGCCCAGTCGCCCAGCGCGCCTATCATGCAGAGCACCAACGGGTGGACGGAGAAGAGTCCGTCCGGTAGGACGAAGCGCAGGTCATCGGTTCCGTCGACCACCATCAATCTCGTAAATCGCTCGATGTCGGCGAGATAGGCGCGGTTGGGCAACGTGACCTGCATGGTGCCTCTCGTGGCCGGTGGAATCGCCGATCTACGGGGCTCACTGTAGGTCACGCGCATCCCTTGTGACCGGTCTCTTTCGATGTGATCCGTCAGGTGATGTGCGACGCATAGGCTAGGAATCTGAGGTGACCGTCCGTGGTCGGTCGGCTTCGATGCTACGGACCGGTCGGGCGGTCGTGCGGCTGGAAGTGGATCAGTGGGATCGCCTCGGCTTTCGCGAGTCGAGGGTATTGCTCGTCCGACCCGCTGTTCGTCAGCGCGGAGAAGGCCCTAGGGGGCGCAAGGCGATCTGAGTGGAACGGTCCACCCGACCGGGCGCGGTCACTACGTCATCGGCCGACGCGCGTCGCCGCGTCGGCGAAGGCGGGCCCGGTTCGGCCCCCTCGAGGGCGACACCACGCACCGCGGGCCCGTTCGTCGTCTTCCTGTGCTGCGGCGGCGGCTCCGTCCCGCTGGTGCCACCTGACCTGCCGCGCTATATGTGCCACCTCCACCTCCAAAGCCGCCAACGCCATCTCCGGCTTTGGAACGGGTCGTCTCGCGCGGCGGGTGGCTGACCCCAGATCCGGAAGTGGTGGTCGTGCAATGCGGAGACCGCTTCATGGAGCTGAAGAGCGGCGAGCGCTTCTCGTGCCGTCGCTGGAATGCGGCGCTCCCAAAGTTCTGCCGAGGGCTCGGTGAGCTCGCGGACAGCTTTGGCGACGCCGTCGACGAGTTCGACGTCGAGCCACCCGGTCCCGTGCATGTTCGCGAGCGCACCGAGGCCCTGTACCCGCTGCCATTGGGTGCGGACCTTCGCCAGTACGAGATCGTTCTCGGTACCGCTCACTGCGCCTCGTGCGATCTCGTCGTAGAGGACGTTGTCCGCAGGGGTGCCTGGCCCGGCGAGCAGCGTGCGGAGCTGCCCGACGACCTGCAGCCGGTGTGGCACTTCAGATTCGAGGGGGCTGAGTAGCTCGATCGCTAGGTGATCCAGGGCGATGAGTGCATCTTTGACGCCGTCGCGCACCTGGCGGGTGACTCGGACTTGCCGAGCGTCGTCCAGGACGAACGCGAGCACGAACGCCGTCACGGGGATCCCGATGAGCGCTCCTGTGAACGCGGACGTCATATTCACCAGGTACGGGTAGTTGTTCCACCGGCCTTGCACGTCGAGCGCGATCCCGATGGTGAGCAGTGCGACGCCGAGGGTCACGGATATGCCGGCGGCCCAGCGCATCCATCGTGGTGTCCAGGTGAACCAGTCCCGCCAGGTGTTCATGTGTGTTGATGATGTCGTTGCGGGTGTGCGTGCCGTCAAGCCCCACGCCAGGGGTCACCACCGAGCACCGCCCTGACCGCATGCAACCTGCGCTCGACCACCGCCAACCAGCCAGTCCCAACCCGGCTTCCGCTCCGACGACACCCGCGAACAGCGTCGAGCCGGAGTCCGCCATCACGGCGGACGTCAAGCAGGTTGAATCGCCGTGGGTCTGATGGAGGCTCGAGGTGCAGTGTCGTGCTGGTCTGCGGCTTGAGGCGGCTCTGTGTGGAGGATTCGTCACCCTCCCGAAACCGAGGACTGCCGGGCCCGTAAGCTGCGTCGCCACCGCCACCGCCACCCCCACAGCCACCGCCACCGGCGTCCGCAGCGGGCCTCGCTCGCTTCTGGCTCCTATCCGACCAGGGGCACTGACCACTCGGTCAACTGTCCCTGGACGTCCACAACAGTGAGAAGGTCCCGATCGCTGCAGCGTGTCGCCGCGTCAACTAGCAGCGCGTGCTTGTCAGGTCCAGTGCGATAAGCGCGCTGTCCACTCTCAGCGAACTCTGCCCAATCCCGACGCCGCTCAACTACACGTCGAATCCCAACCACGCTACTCGTCCAATCTGGGTTGTCCAGATATGCCCTCTCGGCCCGACGCAGGGGGCCAGAGGCTACAGACGCGAACGCGTCGAACGTCACGGCAAACTTGACCACCAGATTGATGGCATGCGGGATCCATATGCTCGATACCTGGTGGCTGGAGTCATGGGCCGCGCGATTTCTCTCTAACCCGAACTGCTGCAACTCCGTCTGTGGGTCTCCCGGCGGTAGTCCAAGGCGGGACGCCAAGGTTGTGATCGCATCCCAAGGCTTCTGCACGTGAAATAACTTTAACAACGCGGCGTAGTCGTCGGAGTTCATGTTGCTACCAGGCCAAAGCCACGTAAGCGCCGAGAGGTTGACCGGGCCGCTCACGGCCACCAGGCTTTGGCCAACTGTCTCAACGAACGAACGGACGTCCGTCGGCGGCAGCCTTCTCACGCGTGCGCCAGCGACGTCGAGTAGGTGTCGGGTGGCGCGCTGCTGTACTCTTTCGGGCAGATCGGCGAAATGAAGGTGCCCCTGATTTACGAATGTGGCGAGTTCGTGTACTCGCGCGTCCACAAAGGTCTCTAGGAGGTTGTAGCTGCTGACCGCCAGCCCTCGGCGCAGCATCTCCCCGGCGGGATCTGACGCGCGTACTGCAGGCTCCAGCGAAGCGATTCGCAACCCCTCGAGGCCTTTCGCGAGCGCGGCCCGCGACCGCGACGTCACGGCTTCAGCTCAGACTCGCGAGCAGGGCGTCGCGCAGCTTCTCAACCCGATATCGAAGTCTTGCGGGGGTGTTTGTCGCCTGTCGCACAGCCTCCTCAAACTCGGGGTCGTGGAACAGTCGATCCATGGAAGCCCTGACTTCACGAGCAGCGCCAATCAGTTCAGATTGTCTCTGAACACCCACTTCTGCGATAGCAATCATCTGCGCGTCGAAGAGACCCGCGAGCGCCTGGTCGCGGCCGGGCCACTTGAATGCGTCCGAGCCCCAAATCGCTTCGGACACCGTAATCGAGTTCGCAAACAGTTGCGCCAGGTGGTCGAGCTCGGCTCCCGTTGCATCGCGTTTGTCCGCCATGTAGTCGTCGAGCGTCAGCCTGATGTCTCCCGTGAATCGCCGCCAACGATCCGCCATCGAAAAGAATCTGAGCACGAACTCTGCATCGGTCATCCTGCGATACGCGGGAGAGGACGGAGGAACGACCTTAAATTGTTTCCGCAGAAAAGGATTCTCTGCCAGGGTGTAGATCAGGTCGTTGAGAGGGCCACGGTATGCGACGTTCCGGATCTCCTGAGCGTTCAGAACTTCGCCACCGGTATTGAGGCGAAGGAACACCTCGTGCTTCAGCGACTCATCGGATTGACGCAACAAGGTTGTGACACGAAGGTTCTTCATTCCCAGTGAATTGCGGACACCTGCTGGCATTGTGGAATACTTCACGCCGTTCAGAGACTCGAGCCGCGTCAGGTTCCGGAGCACCAGTTTGTCCGCAAAGAAGGCATCAATAGCGGTCAGTCGCTGTTTCCCATCGATCACCGCGTAGTGTCCGATGCGGCCTTCATCCTCGGCGAGGTAGACGGGCGGGACTGGGATGTTCACCAGGAACGACTCGATCAATAGCGACTGCTTATCGGCCATCCATCGGTCCCGGCGCTGGAACTTCGGCGAAACGTCGATGGCGCCCGATTGCACCAGTTGTGCAAGCGAGATCAGACCTTGATCGGCGATCTCGAGGACGGCCGCCTTTTGGGCGGACAGGTACTCTTCCTCAAGCGTGCGTGTATTGACCAACTTCGCCTCGCAGGTCCGCGTCTCTGCACGCTCGTGCGTGCTGTCACCCCGGAGACTACTCACGGTCGCAGCCGCGCATCCGCGCGACACCCGTGGACCCGAGGGCGCAGCGCCGCCGTCGACAAGCCACCTGCACTCAACCGCACGGACAGGCTCGGTGTCGATATGACGGACGGCAGGCGCAGGTGGGGCCCATTCGACACCGTCATCGACGCTGAGACCGCCGACGAGCACGAAGTCGAGCCAGCACGAGCATTCGGGACGGTTCCAGCCTCAGCTGCAGCCGCCACGGTGGTCTTTCGGGCTCGACGGGTGCGAGCCGTCGACTCATCACCACGGACGAACACTCACGAACTTCCACGTGGCTACGCCGACCACTGCCAGGCAACTAACTCGTAGCACCAGGGAACAAGACCCGCGCACCGACCCGCGCAGGGGTGCCGGACCAGTACCGTTGCCGCGTGATCTCGCGCTACCACCTTCGTTGCCCTGGTTGCTCCGAGATCTTCGTCGCGCGGGTAGGCGTAGAACCGACTTCCGGCACCCGGTTCTACCTCCCATGCCCTCACTGCGATCTTCCGATACGGGCCTCGATGTCCGGCCAAGAACTGGAAAACCACCGAATTTCCTTCGAGTGTGACGTCGTGAACGGAGCGGATCCCGACCTAGCTGGCGCGCTGACGGTGACCGTAAACCCATTCGTGCCGTCGCTGTACGCGGCAGACTCGTACAGCCCAATGGGTGCATTCCCGACCATGACACTTGTTCAGCTACTGGGCTTCGAGAGCTTCGAGGCCTTCGAGGCCGAACGCCATAAGTCACTTCTAGCTATTGAGCAGGTGTGGCCGAACGCCCGCATGTTGTTTCAGTATCTTGTGAACGACAATGCGAAAATGTTCGTAAGGCTTGCGAAGGACAAGTTCGGTCTTGATTGGGAGCCGGCGACGGAGCACCAACGCACATCAGTTGCATACCAGGCGCTTGGAGTTGCGACGACTGCGATCGTGGGGACAACAGGGAGCCGTTCATCGATGATCATGGCTCGGTTTGCGAAGAAGCACACAGCGGCGATGCGCCACAAGCCACACCTCCTCACGTTTCGAGAGAGAGGCGCGCTCGCGAAAGAACTCGAGCGCGATGTATTCACCGTAGTCGGTCGCTTCGTCGACGACTACGAGTCGTGGGAGATGGGCCGCCTCGTTCGCTTCGCGGAGTCTGCGGCCGTGAGCGAACTCGATAGGCTAGTTCTGTACCGAGATGAGTTCTCGATCGTCAGGGACCTCTATCAACAAGGGTTCGAGCTGTCGTGCAAGTGCATCTGGCCGCTGGTGGCCGCGCAGAACACCGTGAAACGCGGCGATCCCAACGCCTTCGGCGACGTTCACCCCCAGATCGTCGCCGTTAAGTTTCGGCCGAGGACTCTCTCGCAATTCGACAAACTTCCGAACGCTTTCAAAGTCGCCTACGCCGCGCAGGTGCCGGGCTGGGATTCATTCACGACTCTACTCAGTAGCCAGCATCGGAACACCATCAGTCACGCAACAGCCCATCACGATCTTCGAAGTGGGCGAATCGTTAGCGACAAGGATCCCACGGGGATTTCCTACCTTGACTTCCTAGGCTTGACGTTCGGGGTGTTCGAGGCGCTTTCGGTGTTGATGCAGGCACTTCGAGCGGCCAGGGTCGCCTCGTCGCGCGACTTCGATCTCCCGAGTTCATGAGCAGGAGTTAGGCGGGCCACCCACACGTACGCTCGCGCTCACCAGCGCGGCCGCCCTGACTCTGGGGTCCGTAGGGCGCTAGCTCGGCGGCCGAGGCAGCATCGGATTCGACCTACGTCGTGAGAACTTTCCTTACTGACTCAAGCGCGCGGCTCCGCCGCGCGGGTCGGCCTCCGGGGCGGGGCCCCGCGCTCCGCTCGCAAGCTCGCTACGCGCACCCCACCCCTCCGGCCGACCACGGGCATGTCGAAAGCGGCCCCAGGTCTCCCCGGAACCGCCCTTGCTTCCACCGGGCTCTTGCACCGTCCTGACGCCCGGCCCCGCACCGACCGCCGAGCATCCGGCCGTCTCCACTCCGCGTCAAGGGCGCCTACGGCGTCACCGCGTGATGGCTGCGCCACCCCTGACCCGGACCTCCGACAGCCTCTTGTGCTCCGCTATCGGTTCAGCGCCTCGAAGTGTCCCCACCGCTAAGAGGTCGCCGATTGCTCTCCTCTTTGGTGTCCAACCGGGTGCGAAACCGTGCAACGCGTTACACGATTTGAAGAGACGTCCGACCAGGTCAGATGCGAGATCGTCGAGCCGAGCCAACCCCGTCCAAGAGACACGACCCAAGCCCACCGCTACCGCCAGCCGAAGGGCCCCACCCGCGTGATCATGCGGATGTGGGGCCCTTCGTCGTTCCCGCTGCTCCCTTTTCACTCCCCTTTGCCTTCCGAGAGTGTTTCTTCCGACGTCTGCGCCACGACCTCGTCGATGACGACGCGGAGGTCCGGAGCCACGTGGATCCGCTGCACGTAGTGCCGCGACGTGGTGCTCTCATCCGCATGCCCGAGCAGGGCCGTCGCGTTGGCGAGCGTCGTGCCCCTGGCTACCTGGGTCGCGACGGTGCGGCGGAAGTCGTGGGGGGTGACGTCGATGCCGGTTCCCTGTTGCGCCTCGCGGAGTTGGTCGCGCACTCGACCGGGTGAGCGTGGCGAGCCCTTCGTGGAGGGGAAGACCAAGTCGTCAGGGTTGAGGGCCTCCATGAAGCGGCGGTTCAGATCGTCGTCAGAGACCCGGTTGCCCCGTCGCAAAGATGAGTCATGGTTTCGACCTACCCGAGTCATGGGCGCTGCTACATTGCGAGCATGCGAGCGATCCGGCGTGAGATGTTCACGGCACTTGTTGCCGCAGGGCTTGTGTTTGGAGCGGCGGGCTGCTCCGCGGACCCAGGTGCGGAAGATACGCCCTCAACGGCGCCATCGAACTCGGCGTTCGAATGCCCCCAAACCCCCGTTGACCCTGTGAGCGCCGAACAAGCTGCCTCTTGTGTCTATCGGGGATGGATCCAGAGCGACGAGGCACTCGCGGCCGCTTATGGACGCGCCGGCATCCTCGACGACCTTCCGACCGCGATGGTGGACCCCGGCATGTCGTTGACGGGCTGCGACGAAGGCGGAGGCGAGAAGATCGACGGGCTTACGTGCATCTGGGAGGGAACCAACTCCGATGGGCCGGTGTCGATCGAGATGGCCATGACGGGAAATGTCGACGACGGGTTCCGGGTATCCGCAACGGCCATCATTCATAACTAGTTCGCAGATTCGCAGTGCCGTTCCAGCCCGCGTAGGCGGGTCCCAACAGAGAGGTTGAGGCGTGAGCAAAGGCGTTGTTCGATCCATCTTGGCGATCGCGGGCTCGGTCGCCCTGGTTGCAGCCATCGGAACCCCGAGTCAGGCCGCGAAACCGGCACCGCCCGCGAGCGATCAAGGCGTAGTGATCGCTGCGGACGGCGTCGTACAGCCCGACGGCAGCATCTTCTACGCAACTGGTCCGATCAGCGCGACTACCACTGTTGTCGTCCCCGACGAGAGCGGGAAACTCCCGGGAGGACTTTCCGCCAAACGGGGACGCGCGATTCTAAAATCAGATGGCCCGCAAGCGCTGAAGGATGCGATGGCGGCGACGCAGATCGCGACACTAAGTCTTTCAGACCAGACTTTCGTTACAGGAGTTTGCTGCACCTGGACGACTTTCCGCCACCCGTCGGTCATCTGGGGCTATAACGACGCGGCGACCGCCGTTTATCGGTCTGCGCTCTCTCCGGGCACGGAACAGTGGGTGTGCACCAAGGGCTGGGGCCACTATCGTGGTTATAACGGGAGCCAGCTTGGGCTTTGGGGTAAGTGGTACCAGACGGGCTGCCAGAGGGGCTCAGACTTCGCGACATGGAACCGAACGGAAGTGCCCTGGGGCTACACCGTAGACAATCCACGGATGCAGTTCCAATCGCAGCACATCCATTCCGTCGCAATAGGCTACTGGGGAGCCTGACACGAGGCGCTAATCTCGACCCGTCATCGGAGAGTCCGAGTTGGGGCGGCGGGCAGTTCTGCTGGGTGTTGAGTGGTGATTCTGCCGTCTGGGTGTGACAGATTGGCCCGGTCTCCGAGGACGGGTCAATCTGTCTCACACTTTCCGTATCTGGCGCACGTGCCGGCGTCCGTTCGTGGCCGCTGGACCGGGCGCGAACGGACGCCACTCCGCGATGACCGAGCGCGGCATCGACGTCTCCGGTGAGTACCCCAAGCTGTGGACCGATGAGGCCGTCCGCGCCGCCGACGTGGTCATCACGATGGGCTGCGGCGATGCCTGCCCGATCTTCTCGGGCAAACGATACGAAGACTGGGTGCTCGACGATCCGGCAGACCTAGACCGCGATGACGTGCGACGAGATCTAGCGTCGAGTCCGCAACCTCGCGAGGCAGCTTCACGTGCACGTGTAGTCGACACTGGCTTCGGATTGCCTGACACCGGTGCCTCATCCGGCCTCAGGCCGCCCACCGTGTCGAGGCGGCAGCGAGCCCGACGCCCGATCGGGTGGTGGCGGTCAGGCATCCAGCGAAAGCAGCGCCTCGAGCAGGGTGATGTCGTGGTCGAGTGCACGCATCGTCGCGGCGCTCAAGGGCTGCCCGTCGTGCCGGGATCCCGACGACCGAAGCGCGCGGAGCTCGGTGAGGGACTGCAGATGTCGCGAGGTGACGTCGGACATCGGTACGCACCTTTCCGTCGAGGGTCCTTGCCCTCCTATCGGCAGGCTGGGCCGATCGTGCACGGCTCCGGGCCGACTCGTCCGTCGGAGTAGGGGGCCATCAGAGGGCGCGCCAGGGTGCAAGCCTCAGGTGGGTCCTGGGGCACCCCATCCACGAGACCGCCCGTCACCTCGACCTGCTGCGCGAGATGAGCGACGGCGTACGGGGCTACGGAGACTCTGACCTCGCGTTCCGGCCCCGGACCGACCGATGAGCATCTGGACTTCCACGGAGAGCGGGCGCCGCACGATGATCGTGGGGTGAGAGCAGAACAGGCGACCGTCACGATCGATCGGGCCGATGCCATCGCTCTGATCGGAATCGTGGCGAGCGTCGCTGGGCACGCGGCCGCCGGCGATGTGACGCCGAAGGCGATGGCGCGCATCCAGCGACGTCTCGCTGCCGACCTCGGCGTGAACCACTCGGCGCCCCTCGGTGAGCTGTTGACCATGGTCAACCAACGCCTTCGCCGCGCGATAGGTGAGCCCGTGTAGCTCGAGATCCGAGCTCGGTGGGGATCGCAGCGCTGGTCCGACCGAGTGCCCTCGCAGCGAGGGTGCGTCCGACGTGGCCAGAAGCTGGAACCTCCGCGAACCTCCGCCAAGATGCGAGCATGCCCGAGAACGCCCTTCCTCGACCGGCCCTCC
The DNA here is from genome assembly GCF_013359775.1 of Cellulomonas humilata. Classification (GTDB taxonomy): domain Bacteria; phylum Actinomycetota; class Actinomycetes; order Actinomycetales; family Cellulomonadaceae; genus Cellulomonas; species Cellulomonas humilata. Next base: position 602,223 of record NZ_JABMCI010000070.1, read on the forward strand.
GGTGGAGCCTTCGAGCGCTGCCGCTGGTGGCGTTCGTGACCGTCGGCCTCCTCACGCGCTCCACGCCAGCGGCGTTGCTCGCGGTCGCAGTCGGCTGGATCGCGGCCGCCATCCTCACGGCAGTGTGGTCTGCGACGACCGCGACAAGCACGCCACGGGCCGCCCAGACGACTGTGACGCCCGTTCCAGCGGTCGCGCCGAACGTCATCGCCACGGCCGGCCCCGAGGCTCCGGCTGCGACAGTTCCCCTGGTCGTCCCCGCCGCCGCCTCGCAGCTCGGGGGCTCGACCAGCGAACCCCCGGCCGGGGCTCTGGAGCGGGCAGAGCAGGCGGCCCGCGCGCACAGCGGCTTCCTCGCCGGGCCTTACGCCCTCGTCGACGGCGAGCTCCTCCCGACCGTGATGCCCCCGCGCGAGGGCGACCCCATCGTCGTCCGCATCGATGCGGGCCGAGCGCAGGAGCGGGACACGTTCGAGCGGGGCCAGTGGACCCGCACGCTCGCGCCCGCGGAGGTGACCGCGACGTACGCGTACGAGGCGCGCGCCCGGCACAGCGGCGGAGCGCTCCTGGCGCTGCGCAGCTACCGCGACGGCCGCATCTACGCCGAGTGGCACCAGGTCCAGGACGGCGAACCGAACCCGTTCGGGTCGATCCCCGACGAGTTCACGTGGGAGAAGAACGACAACTACTACCGCGGATGGGTCGAGCCCGGCGACCTGAGCGACCTTCGGGATGACCGCAGCATCGACGGCTGATGCGCGTCCCGGCGATCACCGGCTCAGGGCGGCCTCCTCGTCGAGCCGGCTCAGCTTGTCGGGGTTCGCGATCGACCAGACGCGTGTGACACGACCGTCGGCGACGGTGACGCTGGCGACGCCGACGAGCCGTCCGTCCAGCTCCATGCGGATGCCGGGCTGGCCGTTGATCCAGGTCGCGACGGCCAGCAGCGCGCCCTCGGTCTTCGCCATCCCACCCACCAGGTACCGCGCCAGCCGCTCGTTGCCGACGATCGGCCGCAGTGCCGCTCCGCGGGCCCTTCCTCCGCCGTCGGCGATCGCGATCACGTCGGGTGCGAGGACGTCCATGAGCCCGTGGAGGTCGCCGGTGTTGAGCGCGGCGACGAGCCGGCCGACGACCTCCTCGTGCTCCGCGCGGACGACGTGCACGCGGGGCCGGCGGGCTGTGACGTGGCTCTTCGCGCGGTGGGCGATCTGGCGCACGGCGGCCGGGGTCTTGTCGACGACGTCAGCGATCTCGTCGTAGGGCACGTCGAACACCTCCCGCAGCACGAAGACCACGGGTTCGGCCGGGCCGAGCGTCTCGAGCACGGTGAGCATCGCGATGGACATGTTCTCGGCGAGCTCGACGTCGTCCGCCACGTCGGGACTGGTCAGCAGCGGCTCCGGGAGCCACTCGCCCACGTAGTCCTCGCGGCGTCGCGCGACCGTGCGCAGGTGGTTGAGCGCCTGCCGCGTCACCGTGCGGACCAGGTAGGCGCGCGGGTCGCGGACCTCCGACCGGTCGACCGCGGCCCAGCGGAGCCAGGACTCCTGCAGCACGTCCTCGGCGTCAGCGGCTGAGCCGAGCATCTCGTACGCGACGGTGAACAGCAGCCGGCGGTGGACGACGAACGGGTCGTCGTCGGCGCGCGCGAGGTCGGGCACGTCAGCTAGCCTACGAGGCGCTCGCACCGGCGGACCGTGCAGCGAGCGGAGGGAGCCCGCACGCGGCGGCGAACTCCTCGGAGTGGATGCCGAGCGCGAGGTTCATCCGCGCGGACATGTTCATGAACGCCACCCGGGCGGCGAGCTCGACGAGTGCCGCGGGGCCCAGCTCGCCCAGCAGCGCGTCCGACAGCTCGTCGGTCACGGCCGGTGGCGTCCGGCTCGCGGCCTCGGCGTACTCCATGACCCGGCGCTCCCGTGGGGTGAACGCGGAGGACTCGCGCCAGCGCGGCACCTCACGGACCTTCGCCTCGTCGAGCCCGTGGTTGTGCGCCGTGAAGTAGTGGAGGTCGAGGCAGAAGCTGCAGCCGACCGTCGCGGCCGAGGCCATCGCCGCGTAGGTCGCGAGGTCACGGTCGAGCTCGTGCCAGCCCTCGATCTTGCCGCCGAGGCGCATCGAGTCCTTCAGTACGCCTTGGTGATGCCACAGGACTCCGACCGAGTCGGGGACGTGGCCGAGCATCCGGCGGGCCATGAGCTTCACCAACGCTCCGTATACGCCGGTGACCTCGGTCGGGGGGACGCGGGTGGTGCTGGTCATGGTCGCTCCTGGTGTCGAGGGTTCGTCTCCGTCGACATGGAGACACCGGCCGACGCCCGCGTGTGACAGATCCCGCCGGGGCCGAGGATCAGGTCACGAGCACAGGGCCGTGTCCATGGCCTGGAACACCCGCCCGGCGACCGCCGTCACCGACTCCTCGTCGCCGCGCAGCGCCGAGGGCTCTGCCGTGACGGCAATGGTGGCCTCCCGCCCGGCCTCGGTGACGGCGCTGCGGGTCTCGTAACCGGGGATGTCCCCGCCGTGGCCCCACGCGACGGTGCCGCAGCTCAGGTCGAACCGGACCAGGCCGAGGCCGTACTCGGCGTTCGGGAGGATCCCGCGGCTCCCGGGCACGGTCTGCTTCATCTGCTCGAGCTGGGCGGGCTCCAGGAGCGTGCCGTCCAGCAGCGCGGCGTAGAACCGGTTGACGTCGCTGGGGGTCGCGACGATGTCGCCTGCGGCATCGGCCATGGACGCGTCGAGGTCCGTCACGTCGACGAGGTCTCCGCTGAGCGGCTCGACGGCGTCGTACCCGTGCGGGTGCGGGGCGCGGATCGTCTGCTCGCCGCGGTCGGGGACGTAGGTGCCGGTGAGGCCCAGCGGCTCGATGATCCGCTGCGTGATGGCCTCGGCGAGCGGTCGGTGGGTGACCCGCTCGACCATCAGCCCGAGCACGACGTAGTTGGTGTTGCTGTAGTTCCAGCCCTCGGCGGGCGCGAAGTCGCGCTCCTGGGTGAGCGCCAGGTCGACGAGGTCGCGGGACGTCCAGTACCAGCCCCGGTTCTCGACGAGGTTGCCGAGACCGCCGACGTAGTCGGGCACCCCGCTCGTGTGGTTGAGGAGCTGCCGCACCGTGATGTCGTGGCCGTCGTAGTCCGGGCCCCGGACCAGTCCCGGCAGGTACGTCTCGATCGGCTCGTCGAGCCCGACGGTCCCCTCGGCGACGAGCTGCAGGACCACGACGGCCGTGTACGTCTTGCTCGACGAGCCGATGCGCACCTGCCCGTCGACGGGGACGCGGGAGCGGGTGGCCAGGTCGCCGACCCCGGCGGTGAGGTCACGCTCGCGGCCCCGGGCGTCGGTGACGGCGGCGAGCGCGCCCGGGAGGCCGTCGTCGCGCACGAGGCGGTTCAGCGCCTGCTGCGTGACGTCGGCCCGCGGCCCGCCGTGATGACCACCTCCGGCGAGTGCGGCACTGGGTGCCACCAGCGCGGTGGTGGAGGCCAGGGTCAGCGCAAGGACCGTGCGGCGGAGTGTGGACATGTCTTCCCCCTTCGGTGGTGGTGCAGGTCAGGAGCAGAGGACGGTGTCCACAAGCTCGGAGATCCGAGCCTCGACGTCGGCGGACGCGGCCTGCGGCAGGACGCCGTGCATGGTGGTCGTCGCCACCGTGATGCCCCGGCGGCCGTCCTCGGTCACGCCGCCGTCCGTCTGGTAGCCGGGGATGATCCCGCCGTGGCCCCAGGCGAGCCCGCCGCAGCTCAGCGGCGTGGACTGCAGGCCCAGGCCGTAGCGCCAGCCCTCCGGGATGCCGGGCAGGGCCATCGGGACGGTCGTCTTCATCTGCGCCAGCTCGGCGGGCCGCAGCAGCTTCCCGCCCAGCAGCGAACGGAAGAAGGTGGTCAGGTCGCCCGGCGTGGACACGATGTCGCCGGCGCCCCAGGACGCCGCGGGGTCGATGTCGGTGTGCTCGAACAGCGCGGAGCCGGCCGGCTCCGCGTAGTAGCCCTTCGGGTGCGCGCCGCGGAGGGTCTGCTCCCCGCGGCCGGGGACGTAGGTGTCGCGCAGGTGCAGGGGCTCGATGATCCGGTCGGTGATGACCTCGCCGAGTGGGCGTTGGGTGACCTTCTGCACGAGCAGGCCCGCGAGCACGTAGTTGGTGTTGCTGTACGACCACGCGCCCGGCGTGGTCGCGGGCTGCGCCAGCCCCAGGGCGACCAGCTCGTGCGGCTCGACGTACCAGTCCTTGAGCGCCCGCAGGGTGATGGCCCCGTCGGTGACGAACGGCGGACCGCTGGTGAAGCTGCCGATCCCGCTGGTGTGCTGGAGCAGGTCGCGGACGGTGATGTCGTGCCCGTCCACCGGGCCGCGCACCAGCCCGGGCAGGTAGGTCTCGACGGACGCGTCGAGGTCGACGGCCCCCTCTCCCACCAGCTGCAGGACCACGGTCGCGACGAACGTCTTGGAGTTGCTGCCGATGCGCACCTGCCCGTCGACCGGGACGCGGGCGTCGGTGGCCAGGTCGCCGACGCCGGCGACGAGGTCGCGGTCGCGTCCCTTGCCGCCGGTGACGGTGGCGAGCGCGGCGGGCACGCCGTCGACCTCGACGAGATGGTCGAGCGTCTGCTGCACGACGTCGGGCCGGGCTGGGCGCCCATGGTCGCCGGCGAACGCGATGCTCGGCACCGCCAGTGCGGCACCGGCGGCGAGCGCGCACGCCAGGACGAGGGCGGACAGCGGGGAGGGCTGCGACATGGGAGCTCCTGGGTGGGGTGCTGGCTCGTACCTGTCCAGCGTCGTGCGCGCGTCCCCCGTCCCACCATCACGGCACCACCCCACTCGAACCGTGGGTCTACCCCACCTCTCGCGTTCTGCAGCCGGTCAGCGGCACGCGCTCCGGCGGGCCAGGATGGCCCGCGTGACCCTCTATGCGCAGACCCCGTGGCGCCGTGCGCGCCAGATCGTCGGAGACCTTCTCGTCGTCGGGTGGGTGGTCCTCTGGGTCCGCGCCGGGTTGTGGGTGCACGAGGTCGTGGGGCGGCTCGCCGCTCCCGGACGCACGCTGGAGAGCGCCGGGTCGTCGCTCTCGGAGAGCCTGACCTCCGCGGGAGACACCGTGGCACGCGTCCCGCTGGTCGGCGACGAGGTGCGTGCACCGTTCACCGCGGCGGGTGGCGCCGCGGACTCGATCGCGCGTGCGGGTGTCGAGGTGCAGGACGGGGCCAACCAGCTCGCGCTGGTGCTGGGCCTCACGATCGCTGCCCTGCCGATCCTGCTCGTCGTCGCGGTCTGGCTGTACTCCCGATTGCGGTTCGTGCGCCGGGCCCGCGCGGCGACGCGCATCCTCGACTCCGCCGCCGACCTGGACCTGTTCGCCCTCCGGGCGCTGGCGACGCAGCCGGTCCGAGCGCTCGCCAGCGTCAGCGACGACCCGGCGAACGCGTGGCGCCGCGGGGATCCCGACGTCGTCCGCGCGCTGGCGTCGCTGGAGCTGCGCTCGCTCGGCCTCCGCCCGCCCGCGGTGTCGACGGCCGCCTGAACGCACCTGCCCTGTCGGGCAGCCGGCGGGTCAGGCCCCGTGCACGTTCGGGTGCGCGTCGGGGCACGGCAAGGACGTCGGACGCCCGCCTATCGTCGGTGAGACGGGAGGAGGGCCGGCATGCGCAGCTCAGCAGTGGCCGTCCGTCCCACCCGCACGGCGCCGCCGCGTCGTCCGCGTGCTCCCGGTGTGGACGTCGACCTGTTCCGCCACGGCATGCCCGTCACGCCCGCGACCGTGCTGGCTCTCCAGCGCTCGGCGGGCAACCGGGCCGTGCAGCGCCTCGTGCAGCTGCGCGAGCCGCCGCGGGCGTCGCGGATCCTGTCGCCGGCCGATCGCGAGGCGTTCGTGGTCGCCGAGCTGCCGAGAACGCGAGACCGGCGGGCGGGCCGCGAGGTCATGCGGGACATGGCGGCGACGTCGAACATCCTGGACTTCGGCTCGCGGAGCGAGCTGCGCGACGAGCTGGTCAAGCGGGTCACCGTGATCACCGTCATGGCGGACGCGCAGGTGTCGCGCGGCGGGCTCGCCCCGTTCGGCTACCCGTTCACCGGCGCCAGCCCCTACTGGGGGCCGCGGGTCGGGTACGCGGCGCGAGACCACTGGGTCCCGCCCACCCCCGACGGGTACGACCGGCGCCTCGATGCGGCGAAGCGCGCGACGGTGCGCGGGTTGCCGCGCAGCCGGCGGAACACCGTGTTCGGCGACCAGGGCTCGTCGTACCAGTTCCGGCTCAGCGCCACCGGAGCCCGGGACCCGTGGTCCGCGATCATGCTGCTGTTCGAGGCGCAACCGCCGCACAAGCGCACGCTCGTGCACTGCGACTACCTGGTGTCTCTGGTGCACTTCCGGGCGTTCATGGCTGTGAAGGGCAAGACCGCGTTCAATGCGGCGATCGCGGCGCACGGCCCGGACAAGGTCGTGCTGAAGTACGACCTGTTCACGGAGCTCGAGCCTTCCGTCGGCGGCCGGCCCGGGCTGGGGAGCATCCGGCAGGTCGTCCCGTCGTCCGAGGGTGACCTCGTGCTGGGCGACCACGTCTACTTCTTCAACCACCCGGGCTACGACCTGATCAACAAGAACGTCGGCAACGCGTGGCGGCTCGAGAACGCGGTGCTCGTCGCGCGCAAGGGTGGGGCCGACGTCTTCCTCGGCCACGGGTCGGGGCGACGGACGCATGCCGAGATGCGTGGCAAGCTCGCCGAGGAGTACAACGACGTCGCCCGGATCGTGCTGGCGCTCGTCCGCCGGACCGGTCGTGGGTCGGCGGCCTCCCGCACCGCTGCGCGCACGGAGCTCGGGACGCGGTTCCCGGCCGTGGTGCAGGTGGCGGGAGCGTGGCGCGTGGTGGGGACGGGCATGCTCGGGGTCGCCGTCGACATGCCGCTTCGGCTGCTGCGAGCGTCCGACGTGCCAGGTCTGTTCGACCCGAGCAACCCAGGGGTGCTCTACCGGGTGCGTCGCGCGGCCGAGTCAGCCTGAGCGGCTCACCGGCCGCGCTGGCCCGTCGTGGCGGACGTCGTGAGCTGGGCGGCGCCCGAGGTGTCCCGGCGCAGGTAGTGCCACGCCAGGAACGCGCACACCAGCCCGTTGAGCATCCCCATGGTGACGTCCGACAGGCTGTGCATCCCGCGGTAGAGCCGCGCGGTGCCGACAGCGATCGGGATCAGCAGGCAGACGATCGTCACCACGATGCGCAGCACGCGGTTGCCGATGCGCTGGGCCAGCATGGCGAGCACCACGTAGAACGCCGTCGACGCGCCCGTGTGACCACTCGGGTAGCTGGAGGTGGGCGGCGACTCGTCGAGCTTCTCCACGTCGGGGCGCTCGCGGCCGACCACCAGGGCGGCCGACATGAAGACGATGGCCTGCACGGCGATGGCCTGCGGCGGGATGATCGCCACCCACCACTGCTTGGTGCGCCACCAGAACAGGGCGACGAAGAGCACGCAGGCGCCGATGATGAACTCGGTCGTGCCGATGGCGGACAGGACCGCCGTGACGGCGTCGAGCGTCTCGGTGCGCTGCGCCACGAACCACTCGTTGACGGCGGCCTCGCCCGGCAGGTTGTCCAGGGGGCCGGTGATGAGGAACCCGACGCCGACGATGACCACCCACAGACCCACGGCGGGCAGCAGCACGCGGACCGCGAAGTCGCGCCACGCCTCCTTGCGGGTGGGGGCCGAGGAGTCCAGCTCGTAGCGGTGCAGGAAGGTGTGCATCACGTCTCCTGGTCGGGGGCGGTCGCGGACCAGCCGCTGTAGCCGAGGTAGGACGCCCCAGCGAGGGCCGTCCCGAGTGCGAACCCTGCGACGACGTCGGAGGGGTAGTGCACGCCGAGCATCACCCGGTCGAGGCCGGTGAGCAGCGTGACCGTGGCGGCCAGGGCGGGGACGACGACGCGTCCGCGGCGGCCGAGCAGCGGCCACACCAGCAGGGTCAGGGCCAGGGCGACCGCCGCGGTGTTCGTCGCGTGGCCGGACGGGAAGCTGGACCCGGGGGCGTGCTCGAGGGCGTCCTCGACCACCGGACGGGCGCGCTGCACCAGCCCCTTCGCGCCCAGCTGGAGGGCCCACGCGGCCATCACCGTGAGGAACGCCCACAGTGCGCGGGTGGTCAACCCGTGCCGCCGCCACACCCAGACGCAGACCAGCGTCGCGGCGAGGTTGAGCCACCTGGCCTGGAACGCCTGCTGCCAGACGATCAGCGCCTGCTGGAGGGCGGGGTGGGCGCGCGTGAAGTCCGTCACCGCCAGGATCGCCTGCTGGTCGAGCCGCAGGACGTCGTCCACCTCCGCGCGGACCAGGTAGGCGAGCACCGCGACCGGCACCGTGAACGCCACCCCGAACGCGGCGGCGCGCAGCAGCGCACGGCGGCGGAGAGGCAGCGGTCGCATCCCCGGAGGCTAGGTGTGCCGGGCCGCGCGCGCGCGTCGAACGGTCAGCCGACGGTCGTGACGACCGTGCCGGCGGGCGCCTGCCACACGAGGTCGAGCACGTCGTCGCCCACCCGGACGCAGCCGTTGGACACCGCACCCGTGCCGCGCAGGGTGGTGGTGTGGATCGCGGTCACCGAGGTGCCGGTCGGCTTGTCGTAGTGGTCGATCGTCTCGCTCTGCGTGGAGAGCAGCAGCACGCGCGGGGTGGTGGTGCCGGGCTCGAGCCAGCGGGTGCCCAGCAGGAACGCGGGGACGTGCGGGGTGGGGGTCGCGGGCGAGCCGGTCGCCGTCACGGGCAGGACGTGCGTCGTGGTGCCGTCGTCGACCGTGATGGTCTGCGCGGCGACGTCCACCCGGATGGTCCAGTCCGTGCCGGCGGCCTCGGTGTCCGCGGAGTCGATCCAGACGCTGCGGCCGTTGACCTGCGCGACGTCCTGGCTGGGCAGGGCGCCCCGCGTGGCCACCATGACGCGCAGCCACCGGCCGCGCTGGTCGATCACCGGGAGCGTGGTCCGCACCTCGAGCGTCAGGGCGGGGACGACGCCGACCGGGGCGCCGGCGGGAGCCGCGCGGGCCGCGGTGTCCCGGACGACGACCGCGGTCTGCCAACGGCCCAGCGACGGGTCGTCGTTGGCGCGCTGGGGGAGGCCGTCGGTGCCGGGCAGGCCGGGGACGACGTGCAGCAGGTCGACCACCGGCAGGGTGGCCAGGTCGGCGGCGGGCGGTGCGGGGACCGCCGGCGCCGACGCCTTGTCGACGGCGACCGGGGCGGCGACGACCACCGCAGTCGGGGGGTCGGCGACGGGCGCGTCCGCGCACGCCCCGGCGAGTGCCAGGACGGCCAGCGCGGTCAGAGCCGCGATCGTCGTGCGAACCACTCGAGCCCCCGGTCGTCCGGGCCATCGTGCGCCCCGCCGGGTCGATCGGCCAACCCGGCACCTGTCGCCGCCGTCGGATCCCCGACAGGATGCATGTCGAGAACCAGCCCGCCGCTCCGACCACTCCACGAGAGGGCCGGCCGGGCCTTCAGAGACGGAGTGCACACCGTGAAGTACATGCTGCTCATGAACTACTTCATCGAGGGCGTCCCGCCGATCGACCAGTGGGCGCCCGAGGACGTGCAGCGGCACATCCAGTTCCAGCACGACCTGGGCGCCGAGCTGGTGGCCAACGGCGAGTTCGTGGACGGCCAGGGTCTCGCGTGGCCGGCGACCGCCAAGCTCGTGCGCAGCGACGGAGTCTCCGACCCGGTGGTCACCGACGGACCGTTCCCGGAGTCCAAGGAGTTCCTCGCCGGCTACTGGACGGTCGACGTCGAGGACGAGGCCCGCGCGATCGCGATCGCGGCGAAGGCGTCGGCGGCGCCAGGACCCGGGGGCGCGCCGATCCAGCAGGTGTTCGAGGTGCGCGCACTGATGGAGGCGCCCGCTCCTGTCGAGTGACCCGCCCCTCGAGGACCTGCTGCGCGAGCTGGCGCCGCAGGTCCTCGGCGTGCTGGTCCGCCGGTCGGGAGATCTGGCGGACGCCCAGGACGCGCTGCAGGACGCGCTGCTGGCCGCGACGACGCAGTGGCCCGCGCAGGGCGTGCCCGACAACCCGCGGGCGTGGCTGGTGGTCGTCGGGCAGAACAAGCTGGTCGACCGGTACCGCAGCGAGGAGGCGCGACGCCGTCGGGAGGAGCTCGTCGGCACCATGGAGGCCGTCGACGCGGGGGACGCGTTCGAGACCGACGACTCGCTCCTGCTGCTGTTCGGCTGCTGCCACCCGGCGCTCAGCCCCGCGTCGGCCGTCGCGCTCACGCTCCGCTCGGTCGGCGGCCTGACCACGGCGGAGATCGCCCGGGCGTTCCTGGTACCGGAGGCCACGATGGCGCAGCGGCTCAGCCGGGCGCGGCGGACGCTGCGGGACCTGGACGGGCCGTTCCGGATGCCGTCGGCGCAGGACTATCCCGCCCGGCTGCGCGCGGTCCTGCGCGTGCTCTACCTGATGTTCAACGAGGGCTACGCCAGCACCACCGGGACCTCGGTGGCCCGCGCCGACCTGTCCGCCGAGGCGCTGCGGCTGACCCGGACCCTGCACGAGAGCCTCCCCGACGACCCGGAGGTCGCCGGGCTGCTCGCGCTGGTCCTGCTCACCGACGCCCGCCGGCCCGCGCGCACGGGCCCGCGCGGGGAGCTGGTCTCGCTCACGGACCAGGACCGCGGGCTCTGGGACCGGGCGATGGTCGACGAGGGGGTCGCGCTGGTCGAGGACGCGCTGGTGCGGGGTTCCGTGGGGGAGTACCAGCTCCAGGCGGCGATCGCGGCGGTGCACGACGAGGCGCCGAGCACCGACGCCACGGACTGGCCGCAGCTGCTGGCCCTGTACGGCCTCCTGGAGCGCATGACCGGCAACCCGATGGTCACCCTCAACCGCGCGGTCGCGCTCGCCATGGTGCGCGGTCCCGATGCGGGGCTCGCCCTGCTGGCCACCCTCGACGACCGGCTGCCGGGTCACCATCGCCTGGCGGCGGTCCGCGGCCACCTGATGGACCGGGCGGGCCGGCCGGGCGAGGCCGCCGACCAGCTGCTCCTGGCCGCGCGCGGCACCACCAGCCTGGCCGAGCGCGACTACCTGCTGGTGCAGGTGGCCCGGCTGCGCCACGGTTCGGCATCCTGAGTCCCGTGGCCGTCGACCCGCACATCCTCCTCTCGCCCGCCGTCACCAACCTGCGCGACGTCGGGGGCCGTGCCACCGCCGACGGGGGGACGGTCGCGACCGGGGTCGCCTACCGCTCCGCCGAGCTGGCGGCCGGCTCGGTGAGCACGGACCCGGTCCTCGCCGGCCTGCGGATCAGGACGGTGGTGGACCTGCGCACGGACGCCGAGCGCACCAGCCGGCCCGACCAGCTGCCGGAGGGCGCGCAGCTGCGGGTGCTCGACGTGCTCGCGGACCTGCCCAGCGCCGCCGCCGCCCAGATCCCCGCCGCGCTGGCCGGGGGCGGGGCCGACGCGCTCGCAGGCCTCGACCTGTCCGGGCAGATGCTCGACGTCTACCGTCGGCTGGTGGTCGGTGGGGCAGCGCGGCAGGCGTACGCCGGCCTGGTCCGCACGGTGATCGATGCCGAGCGGCGAGCCGTCCTGTTCCACTGCACGGCCGGCAAGGACCGCACGGGGTGGGCGACGACGGTCCTGCTGCTGGCCGCGGGGGTGGACGAGGACGGTGCGATGGAGGAGTTCCTGGCGGTCAACCCCGCCGTCCGGACCACCTACGCGCCGCTGCTCCAGCAGTTCGGCGACGCCGGCGGGGACCCGGACGCCCTGCGCCCGCTGCTCGAGGTGCGGGCCGAGTACCTGCACACCGCCCTGACCCTCGTGCGGGAGCGTTTCGGGTCGTTCGACGGGTACCTGACGGACGGTCTGGGCCTCGGTCAGGTCGAGGTCGAAGCCCTCCGGAGGACCCTGCGCGCCGACGGATGACCGTTGGACCGTTCGGGTGGTCCGATATGTCCGATCTTGCCGACTCACCCGGTCGGGCTGACGATGGGCGGATCGCACCACCCGCGACGCAGCGTCGTCTGACCCCAGGCGCCGAGGGAAAGGCATGCCTGTGGCCGACCAGATCGTCTCCCCCATCCGCCGGGGCGCGCACGACATCGCACTCGAGCGCGACCGGGTCCGCCGCAAGCGCGTGTACCGGTTCGCCGCGTTCGTCATCGCCGTCGAGGCCTACGTCATCGGCAGCGCGCTGCTGGGCCGCGACCTCGTCCCGCCGATGCCGACGGTCGACCCGCTGGTGCTGGTCCCGGTGCTGTTCTTCGCGGCGCTGCTGCTGCTCCTGGTCGTCACGCAGGTGGGCACGTCGCGGTCCCCGCACGTGGTCTACCGGCCCGAGCAGGTGGACGTACACCTCGACGACGTGATCGGCATCGACCCCGTCAAGGAGGACGTCCGCCGGTCGATCGACCTGTTCCAGACGCACAAGCAGTTCGCGGAGCAGATGGGCGGCACGCCTCGGCGCGGCCTGCTGTTCGAGGGCCTGCCCGGGACCGGCAAGACGATGACCGCCAAGGCGATGGCGGCCGAGGCCGGGGTGCCGTTCCTGTTCGTCTCCGCCACGTCGTTCCAGTCGATGTACTACGGCGCCACCGCCAAGAAGATCCGCGCGTACTTCAAGGCGCTGCGCAAGGCGGCCCGCACGGAGGGTGGCGCGATCGGGTTCATCGAGGAGATCGACGCCATCGCCACCCGGCGCGGGGGCATGTCGGCGGCCGCGGTGGCCAGCAGCCCGTTCGACGCCTTCCGCATCCCGCACGTGGTCACCAACGCGGTGGTCAGCGAGGGGACGGGTGGCGTGGTCAACGAGCTGCTGGTCCAGATGCAGTCGTTCGACGAGCCCACCGCGGCCGACAAGTTCGTCAACTGGTTCATTGCGCGCGCCAACCTGCTGCTGCCCGCCGCGCGTCAGCTCCAGCAGCGCAAGCCCGTGAAGGCCCCGATCCTGCTCATCGCGGCCACCAACCGCGCCGACTCGCTCGACCCCGCGCTGCTGCGCCCGGGCCGGTTCGACCGGCGGCTCACCTTCGCCACCCCGGACGCGGTGGGTCGACGCGCCCTGGTGGACCACTTCCTGGCGCGCCGATCCACGGGCTCCGAGCTGGACGACCCGGCCCTGCGCGACCGGATCGCCGCCGCCACCAACGGCTGGACGCCGGTGATGATCGAGCACCTGCTGGACGAGGCGCTGGTCAACGCCCTGCGGCGCGGGTCGATGGCCATGACGTACGCGGACATCGAGCACGCCCGGATCACCGAGATGGTCGGCATCGGCCAGCCCGTCCGGTACACGGTGGCCGAGGAGCGCCTGATCGCCACCCACGAGGCCGGCCACGCCGTGACGGCCTGGCTCGCCGCCCCGAACCGCACGCTCGAGGTGCTGACGATCATCCGCCGCGGCGACGCGCTGGGGCTGCTCGCGCACGGCGACTGCGAGGAGGTCTGGACGCACTCGCACTACGACCTGCGCGCGCTCGTGCAGATCGCGATGGGCGGCTGGGTGGCCGAGGAGCTGTTCTTCGGGCAGACGAGCACCGGCCCGGCCGGTGACCTGGCATCCGCGACGCGGACCGCCGCGCAGATGGTCGGCGCGGCCGGCATGACGGGGTCGCTCGTCTCGTTCGCCGCGACGCCCCACGACCTGGTCTCGGCGGTGCTCAGCGACGGGCAGGCCCGTGCCCAGCTGGAGGCCGTCCTCGACGACGCCCGCAGCACCGTCCGCCGGCTGCTGTCACGGCACCGCCACCTGGTCGAGGCGCTGCGGGACGCGCTGCTGGAGCGGCACGAGCTCATCGGTGACGAGATCACCGCGGTGCTCGAGGCCGCCACGCTCGCCCAGCAGCAGCTGCTGGAGCGCGAGGAGTCCGAGAAGAGCGCGGCCGTGGCAGCCGGGGCCGCGGCGCAGGCCGCCATCGCGGCGGAGCGCCTGCGGGTGGCTTAGCCTTCGGGGCGTGCCCGAGGGTCATACCGTCCACCGCGTCGCGCGGCAGCTCGCGCAGGACCTCGTCGGTCGGCGGCTGGCGGTGAGCTCGCCCCAGGGGCGCTTCGCCGCCGGCGCCGCGCGGATCGACGGGCAGGTGCTCGTGTCCGCCGACGCGGTGGGCAAGCACCTGTTCTGCACGTTCGAGTCCGGCGACGTCCTGCGGGTGCACCTGGGCCTGTACGGCGCGTGGGACTTCTTCGGCTCGTTGACGCCGCTGACGCCCGGCGGGTTCGCCGTGGGCAGCATGGGGGCGCCGCGCCTGCGCCGGGCCGTGCGGATGGGCGAGGGCGAGCAGGAGCGTGCGATCGGCGAGGCGTTCCCGCCCGAGCCGGTGGGTCAGGTGCGCGTGCGCCTGGCGAGCGAGGACACGGTGGCGGACCTGCGGGGACCGGCCGCGTGCGAGGTGCTGGACCCCGACGGAGCCGCCGCCGTCATCGCGCGGCTCGGGCCGGACCCGGCGTCGACCGACGACCTCGCGGCGGCCGGCGAGGTGATGGTCGCGCGGCTGACCTCGCGGAACGTGGCGGTCGGCCAGCTCCTCATGGACCAGTCCGTGGTGGCCGGGATCGGCAACATCTACCGCGCCGAGCTGCTGTTCCGCGCCCGCCTCGACCCGCACACCCCCGGCCGACGCGTGCCGGCCGACGTGGCACGCGCGCTGTGGGACGACTGGGCGGTGCTCCTGGCCGAGGGGATCCGCGCGGGCGCGATCGTCACGCGCGAGGACGCCGACCCCGACGAGCGCTTCTGGGTCTACCACCGCACCGGTCTGCCGTGCCGGGTCAGCGGTACCCCGGTGGTCGTCGAGCAGATGGCCGGCCGCGCGCTGTACTGGTGCCCGGTCTGCCAGGTCTGAGCCTGCGCGTCAGCCCAGGCCCAGCAGCGACCGCCACGCGCGGTGGTGCTCGACCGTCACGCCCTGGTAGCCGGGCAGCGTCCCGAAGGCGTCGGCGACCAGCGCCGTCTCGGCCTCCAGCACCGCGGGGCCCTCGTCGATGAACGTGTACTGGGCGCCGCCGGCCACCTCGGCTGTGTCCGTCTCGGCGCCGACCGTGAACGGCAGCCCGGCCGCCGACGCCGCGACGACCGCCGGCGCCGCGAGCGCGACGATCCCGTCGGGACCCTGCGCGTGGTCGCTGAACGCGACGACGCCCACCCGCGAGGCGCGCGCGAGGACCGCGTCGAGCAGCGTGCCGCCCTCCCACGCCTCGTGCGCCAGCCACCAGGGGGTGTCGACGCCCAACCCGACGCCGGCCGGCAGCGCTGCGAGCACGCCGTCCAGCAGGGTGAACCACTGCGCGCAGAGCCGGTCGCGGTCGGTGGACCAGGTGGGCGTGGCCCAGGGCTCGACGTCGAGCTGCAGGCTGTCGCTCGGGCCGGAACGCAGGGCGGTCAGTGCCCAGGTGACTGCCAGCGAGGGCTGACCGAGCCACCCGGGGTCGCCGCCGAGCGGCCCGACCGCGACGCCGGCGGTCTGCAGGGCGGTGGTCGCGGCGCCGAACCAGTCGCCCACCGGTCCCTCGTCGGCAGCCCACGGCGCGGACAGGAACACCCGCTGGATCGCGCGCTCCTGGCAGAACGCGACCAGCGCGGCGGGCTCCGCGGGTGCGTAGTCGCGTCCGCGGGCGTCCAGGGAGCGGGGGACGGGGTTGTCCCACGCCCACATCGAGGTCAGGGCGCTCATGAGAACACGCGCTCGCCGACGGGGACCTCCGCGGCGAGCGTGTTGGCGCGGGTGGCCAGCGGGCAGGTCCACGCGGGGTCGTAGGCGCAGGACGGGTTGTACGCGAAGTTCAGGTCGACGACGATCCGGTCGCCGGCCATGCCGAGGTCCGCACCCTTGATGGTGTCCAGCAGGTACCGACCGCCGCCGTACGTGCCGCCCGGCCTGCCCGCCTGCGCGTCCTTCACGGGCACGAACAGCCCGCCCGCGTACCCGCGCAACCGCCAGACCGCCAGGGTGCCCAGGTCGCCCACCTTGATGTCGGCGATGCGCTCGAAGGGCACCACCCCGTCGGTCCCGGTGCTCACGTCGAGGCGCTGCTCCGGGGCGGGCCGCAGCTCGCACTCGAACCGGTAGGCGGGGTCGTAGTGCGGGACGTCGAGGCCCTCGAACGACGCCTTCGCCGCGGCGTCCAGCGGGGACGCGGGGTGCTCGGCCAGCAGCACGTCGCGCCGCTGGACCCAGGTCGCGTGCGCGGCCGCCGGGTCGTCGGCGCCGATCCGGCGCACGTCGGCGTAGATCTCGGCGACGTGGCGCCGCCAGTCCGCGACGGCGAACGGCTCGTCGGCGGGATGCCTGCCGGGCACGATGACGGGGAATCCAGCGCTCACGTCCCCACCGTCGCACGGCGCGGTGCGCGGGGGCGACCTGTGTGAGGCTGGTGGGCATGGATCTGCGCATCTTCACCGAGCCCCAGCAGGGGGCCTCCTACGACGACCTGCTCGCGGTGGCCAAGGCCACGGAGGACCTGGGCTTCGACGCCTTCTTCCGGTCGGACCACTACCTGAGCATGGGCGACGGGGACGGGCTGCCCGGTCCGACGGACGCCTGGACGACGCTCGCCGGTCTGGCGCGCGAGACCAGCCGCATCCGCCTGGGCACCCTCGTCTCGTCGGCCACGTTCCGGCACCCCGGCGTGCTCGCCATCCAGGTGGCGCAGGTGGACCAGATGTCCGGCGGCCGGGTCGAGCTGGGCCTCGGTGCCGGCTGGTTCGCGCAGGAGCACGCGGCGTACGGGATGCCGTTCCCGGAAAAGCGGTTCGGGCTGCTGACCGAGCAGCTCGAGCTCATCACCGGCCTGTGGAGCACGCCCGTCGGCGAGCACTACGACTTCGCCGGCGAGCACTACACGCTGAAGCACTCGCCCGCGCTGCCCAAGCCCGTGCAGTCGCCCGTGCCGATCATCGTCGGTGGGAGCGGCCCGAAGCGGACCCCGGCGCTGGCCGCCCGGTACGCCGCCGAGTTCAACATGTCGTTCCCCGCGCCCGAGGACGTCGAGGGTCGCATGAAGACCGTCCGGGCCGCGTGCGAGGAAGCGGGCCGGGACCCAGAGACCCTCGTCTTCTCCGTGGCGCAGGTGCTGTGCGCGGGGCGCGACGACGCCGAGGTGGCCCGCCGGGCGGCGGCGATCGGGCGGGACGTGTCCGAGGTGCGGGCCGTCGGGTTCGCCGGGACGCCGACCGCGGTCGTCGACCGGATCGGGTCCCTCCGCGAGCTGGGTGTGACCCGCGTGTACCTCCAGGTGCTCGACCTGCACGACCTGGACCACCTGGAGCTCGTGGCGTCGGAGGTGGCGTCGCAGCTGCGCTGAGGCCCGCTAGGGTCCCGGCATGCGCGGCCTGTACGCACTCAAGCCCTGGTACACCCGGCGACTGGACGGCATCGTCCGGTGGGCCGTCGACCGGGACGTGTCCCCGGACGTCTTCACGTGGCTCGGCGTGCTCAGCGCCGCGGCCGCCGGCGTCGCGATCGCGCTCGGCTCGTGGCCCCTGGCCCTCCTGCTGCTCGCCGGGCGGCTGGCGGGGGCCAACCTCGACGGGGCCGTGGCGCGCGCTCGCGGGGTGTCCCGGCCGTGGGGTTTCGTGGTCAACGAGGTCGGCGACCGCGTCAGCGACCTGCTGATGTTCGCCGGGCTCGCGGTGCTGCTCGGGCGGCTGCAGGGCGGTGCCGCGGTCGGGTTCGTGCTCGTCGCGGCCGTCGTCGCGACCCTGCCGACGTTCGTGTCGCTGGCCGGCGCGGGAGCCGGTGCCCCGCGGCTGAACGGGGGGCCGTTCGGCAAGACCGAGCGGTGCCTCGCCGTGGTGCTCATGGTGGCCATGCCGGGGCTGTCCCCGCTCCTGCTGGCGGTCACGGTCGGGCTGTCGCTGGCCACCGCCTCGACGCGGCTGCGGCAGCTGCGCCGGGCCCTCGCGTGATCCCGGACCTCGAGCTCCACCTGAGACTGGCCGCCTGGCACCTGGACCTCGAGGGTCGGGCCGTCTGGCTGCTGACGGTCAGCGTGGTGATCCTGGCGGTCGCCGCGATCCCGGTGTTCCTGTCGGGCAAGCCGGAGCTGCGCCGGCGCTGGACCACCTGGGCGCTGATCCTGCCGGTGATCGGCATCCCGATGTGGCTGGGCCCCGGTCCGACGGCGGTGCTCGCGGCGCTGCTCGCGCTCCAGGCGGTGCGCGAGTTCGCCGCGATGGTCCGCCTGCCCCGGGCGGAGACGACGCTGCTGCTGGTGCTCGCGGTCGCCTACCCGATGGCGGCGTGGCTGGCCCCCGACCTGCTCGCCCTGGTGCCCCTGGTGGCGCTGCTCTGCGCCGTCCCCGCGCTGCTGACCGGGGACTCCGAGCGCGGGCTCGAGCGCGCGACGCTCACCGCATTCGGGTCGATCTGGCTGTGCTGGTCGCTGGCCAACCTGGTGCTCGTCGGCAGCGACGCGTACCTGCTGTGCTTCGCGGCGGCGGCCACGGACATCGCGGCCTGGTGCGGCGGGACCGGCCTGCGCCGGTTCGCCTGGGCGCGACGACCACTCTCCCGGCTCAGTCCGAACAAGACCGTCGGAGGTATGGTCGGAGCCGCCGTCGGGGCAGCGATCGTGCTGGTCGTGCTCGATTCCGCCTCGCCGGGCCTGTACGTCGCCGTGCTGCTCGGGAGCGTCGGAGGAGACCTGTTGGAGTCCATGGTGAAGCGCCGCGCCGGGGTCAAGGACGCGGGCGCGTGGCTGCCCGGCTTCGGCGGCCTGCTGGACCGCGTCGACTCCCTGCTGCTGGTGCTCCCGCTCGCGGCGGTGCTCGCATGACCGCCCGCCGCCGGGTCGGCCTGCCGCCCGGGTTCAACCTCGCAGGCGCAGCCCGGCACACATTCTGGCGCAACGTCTTCCACCTGGTCGGCGGGTACAAGGTGCGCGGGGCCGCGCCGTACGAGGCGATGGTCATCGTCGCCAACCACAGCTCGCACGCCGACACCCCTGCCCTGATCGCCGCGTTCCCGGCGCCGTACAAGCCCGTCGTCGTGGCGGCCGAGGACTACTGGTTCGACAAGGCGTGGATGCGCCTGGGGCTCAAGCTGGCCATCGGTGCCGTCCCCGTGCACCGCAAGGGCGGCGGGGGCTACGCGGGGCTCGTGGAGGGCGCACAGGCCGTGCTGGGCACCGGGTCCAGCCTGCTGGTGTTCCCCGAGGGCACCCGCAGCACGGACGGGCGCCTGGGCGAGCTGCGCAGCGGGGCCGTCCGGATCGCCCGCGAGTTCGACGTCCCGATCCTGCCGGTGGCCATCGTCGGCACGCACGACCTGCTGCCCAAGGGCGGCCGCCTGCACCCCGGACCCGTCGAGGTGCGGCTCGGGCACCCGATCCAGCCGGAGGACCTCGACGACGACGACATGTCCCCGGTGGTCCACCAGCTCGAGGCGCTGCTGGCCGAGGGGCCCGCGACGTGGTCCGAGTCGCGCACGTGGCAGGTGCTGCACCGCGCGATGGACGGGAAGGCCGGGATGGCCGGCGCCGCGGCGTGGGGGTTCGCCGAGGGGATCAGCTGGCCGGTGACCATGGAGATGTACCTGGCGGTGGTGGGCGTCGCCAACCCGCGTCGGATCCTGCCGGCCATCGGGTGGCTCACCGCCGGGTCGGTGGCGGGCGTGCTGGTCACCTCCGAGCTGACGCGGCGCGGTCTGCGCCCACCGGCCCCTCTGACCACCGCGAGCATGCGGGCGGCGGCGTCGGAGCACATGGCCGCGGGCGCCCGGGGCGTCTGGAAGCAGGCCGCCAACGGCGTGCCGGTCAAGCTCTACGCGGCCGCGGCGGGCGACGCCGGGATCCCCCGCCTCCCCCTCGCTGCGCACACGGCGGGGGCCCGTGGTGCCCGGGCGCTCGCCATGGGTGCCGGGATCGGCGGGGCGGCCGCGATCGCGCATCCGGTGCTGCGGCGGTTCTACGTGCCGTACCTCGGGGTGCTCGGGCTCGGCTACGCGGCCGGGCTGGCGCTCGTGATCCGGTCCTGGCGGCGCAAGACGTCGGGCTGATCGTCGGGGGTCTCCCGGACCAGGGCGACCACGGTGTGCGCCAGGAGGACGACGAGCGCGACGTTGCGCGCGGCGAGCACGAGCGTGACACCTGGCCCGCCGAGGATCACCCCGTCGTAGAACCACGGGAACACCACCTGCGTCGCCCCGGCGATGCCGAGCACGAACCACGCCGTGGTCCGCCAGCCGGGCAGCCGCAGCGCCAGCGCGACCGCGACCGGGGGCGCCAGCCAGCCCATGAACTGCGGCGAGCCCACCTTGTTGAACACGATCATCGCGAGCGTCAGCAGCATGGCCCCGCGGACGAGCAGCTCCGTGCGCGCGATCCCGCCGGACCACAGCCGGTCACCCAGCTGTTCGCGCCGCCACCAGAGCAGCAGCGCCGCCGCGCCGATCGCGAGGAAGAAGAGCACCCCCAGCACGTCCGCCGCACCCTGGGTCCCGGGGCCGCGGAGCTCCCAGGTGACGAGCGGCTCGTTGAGCACCCGCGTCACGTCCGCTGACCAGAGTGCCGCGATCAACCAGGGGGTCGCTCCCGGCGCCTCGATCTGGAGCCCGCGCGCGTCCTGCTCGGTGAGGAAGGACGCCACGTAGCGCAGGCCGCCGAGGGCCGCCACGGTCCCGACGACCACCACGCAGACCACGGCGGCCGGCACGACCACGCTGCGCCACGGCCGGCGCACGGCGCAGAACACGGCGACGAGCAGGATCCCGGGCGCCACCTTGACCCAGGCGGCGGCCGTCAGCAGCGCCGACGTGATGCGCGGGTGGTTGAGCGCGAGCGTCAGGGCGACGACGACCACCGGCGCGATGACGGCGTCGAGCCGCCCCATGGCGATCGGGCCCAGGAGCAGCAGGAACGCCAGCCACCACCAGGCGCCGGTGGTCGTGCCGCCACCGTCGGGACGATCGGGGCGGCGCACCCGGAGCAGGACGACCACGGCGATCGCGTCGAGCACGGTGACCAGCACGGACCACACCGCCGCGTACGCCGAGCCGCCGCCGGTCCCGCCCAGGGCCGCGACCAGCATGGGCACCAGGGCGCCGGCGGGGTACACCCAGTCGCCCCCCAGCACCGGCCACTGCCCCTCGTGGATCCCCAGCCACATCCAGTAGCGGTAGAGATCCAGGTCCCAGAAGGCCTTCTGAGGGATAAGCACCAGCCCGACCAGCGCGAGCCAGCCGTGCACGACGACGAAGGCGACCCAGACGGCCGTGGCGGAGCGCAGCAGGCGGCGGAGCAGCGCGACCTCCGGGGAGCGGGGCCGGGACGTGGCCGACGGACGGGCGGGCTCTCAGGCTAGCCCGCGGGTCGAGGTCGGGGTGGCGCAGTTCGCGGTGGGGTCAGGGCGTCCGACCCGGATCCAGCGGCGGCGGCACCGTGCCGGTGGTGGCGCCGGCGACCGGGAACACCGCGGGGCGCGTGGCGTCGAGGTACTCGTCCGCCGACTCGGCGTCGTCGGGCGCCGGCGGGGCCTCGGGAGCCGTCTTGGGGACGGGATCGGGGCCGAAGTTGGTATCGGTCATGGTCGACCTCCCACGTCGTACGCGGTCGGCGACCGCGGTCATGGTCCCACCGTGGCACGACGACAGGACGACCGCACGATCAGCCTGCGGCGGGGGTCTCCGTCACGGCGGGTGCGACGGGTGCGACGACCTGGTCGAACGGGATGCAGCCCTCCGGGGCGACGAGCGGGACCGCGGGGTCGAGGAGCACGGTGTCCGCGGGCTTGAGCTCGGCGAACTCGGCGCCCAGCGCCAGGTCGACGCTGGCGTCGGCGCGGGCGTCGAGGACGAGCACCGCCCCGTCGAGGTGCGCGGCGAGGGTGTACGCCTGCGCCACGCCCGTGGTGCCGAAGATGATGCGCGCCGTGCCGTCGTACGTGGCGAGCGCGTTCTCGGTGAGCGCGATGACGAAGCCGCGCGCCGCGAGGCCCTCCGCGGTGGCTCCCGCGAGGCCCACCCGGGTGGTCGCGTTGTAGACCTTGACGGTGACCTGGGCGGCGGCCACCGGCAGCGCACCCGCCGGCGGGCACGGGTACGGGTCCTGCGTGGAGGTCGGGGACGGTTCGGAGGCGAACTCGCGCGCGAACACCGGCAGGTGGAGGCTGCCCGTGAACACCGCGGCGGCGCCGAGTCCGGCCAGTGCCAGGGCCGCCAGCAGCACACCGAAGATCACGGCCTGGCGCTCGTGCATGTGCCGTCGACGCAGCTGACGACCGCGGTCCTGCTCCGTCACTTGACCACCAGAACTCGTGCGTGCAGGAGTGCCCGCTGGTGGAGCGCGGCCCGGACGGCCCGGTGCAGCCCGTCCTCCAGGTACATGACACCGCGGTACTGGACGACGTGCGCGAACAGGTCGCCGTAGAAGGTCGAGTCCTCCGCGAGCAGCGCGTCGAGGTCGAGCGTCCGCTTGGTGGTGACCAGCTCGTCGAGCCGCACCTGGCGCGGCGGAACCTCGGCCCACTGCTTGGCTGTCTCGAGCCCGTGGTCCGGGTAGGGCCTGCCCTCGCCCACCGCCTTGAAGATCACGGGGGGAGTCTAGGTGACGGGCGGGTCGGACGTGCCCACCCCACGGGTGACCTCTCCAGAGGGGTTGCGCAGACCGGCGATCGGATAGCGGTTTCCGCCGTCGGGAGCGCTCCCGCCGACGGATTCCTGCGAATGTCGCAGACCGGGTTGACTCGGGTGAACCAGGCGATACGGTCGTGAGCGGTCGGGGTCAACGGCGCCCCCGGCCTTCCTCACGAGGGCTCGTGTCCGTGTGGGAGACGCCTAGCCAATTGAAAGGATTCAAAGATGAGTCTGACGCAACGACGAGGACGAACGTCCACCGGCGCCGCTCTGCTCGCCGGCTCCGCGCTGCTCCTCGGCACGCTGGCGGCCGCCCCCGCTTCCGCCGCCCCGGCCGCCGCGACGCTCGGGCACGGTCCGACCAAGGGTCCCGGCGGGCTGACGCTCGAGCGCCTCGACCGCGGCCTCGTCTCGGCAGTCACCGGCGAGGGCGTGTTCCTGTCCTGGCGCCTGCTGGCCAGCGAGGTCACCGGTGCCACGGCGACCGGGCTCACCGGTCCGGACTTCGCGATCTACCGCGACGGGGTCAAGGTCGGCACGGTCACGGACTCCACCAACTTCGTCGACCCCGCCGGCACCGCAACCTCCCGCTACCGCGTCGCCGCGCTGGTCGGCGGCGTCGAGGTGGACGGCACCGAGGCGACCCCATGGGCGCAGCCGAGCCTCGACATCCCGCTGCGCAAGCCGGCCGACGGGGTCAACCCCGTGGGCGAGGCGTACACCTACTCCGCCAACGACATGTCCGTCGGCGACGTCGACGGCGACGGCCAGTACGAGTACATCGTCAAGTGGGACCCGTCCAACTCGAAGGACGTCAGCCAGCTCGGCTACACCGGCAACGTCTACGTGGACGCCTACGAGCAGGACGGCACGCAGCTGTGGCGGATCGACCTGGGTGTGAACATCCGGGCCGGCGCGCACTACACGCAGTTCCCCGTCTACGACTTCGACGGTGACGGCAAGGCCGAGCTGATGATGAAGACGGCCCCCGGCAGCAAGATCACGCGGTACGCGGCTGACGGCTCCGTTGCCAGCTCGACGTACGTCTCGCTGCCGCAGCGCGACCGCGACGCGGGCGTCACCGACACCGTCGACTACCGGCTGAGCAAGGCGGGGTACTTCGACCACCTGGTCACCATGCTCCAGGGCTGGAGCAGCCACCCCGAGGTCGTCGCGGGCCACTGGCCGTCCACGGTCGAGGCGGCACTGGGCATCGCGCCGCAGTACGCGTACCCGCTCTCGGTCCAGGACGCCACGGCGCTCGCCAACTACTTCATGGACGTCTACGCGCCCGCCCGCAGCACCCGCAACCTGCTGCGCAACTTCGAGGGCTTCATCGTCGACGGTCCCGAGTACCTCACGGTGTTCGCGGGGGCCACCGGCAAGGAGCTCCAGACCATCGACTACAAGCCTGGTCGGGGCGACGACGGCCTGCTCTGGGGCGACTACGCGATGGCCCGCATCGAGCCGGGCAACCGCGTCGACCGCTTCCTGGCCGGTGTCGCGTACCTCGACGGGCAGACGCCGTCGGCCGTCTTCGCCCGCGGCTACTACACGCGCACCACGCTCGTCGCGTACGACTGGGACGGGAAGAAGCTCACGGAGCGCTGGTACGTCGACTCGGGCCACGTCCCGCTGACCAACCCGTTCAACGACGGCCCCCACGGCCGCGACGGCACCGACCCGGTGTACGGGAAGATCACCACGCAGGGCTTCCACTCGCTGTCCGCGTCCGACGTGGACGGTGACGGCAAGCAGGAGATCGTCTACGGCGCGGCGACGATCGACGACGACGGTTCCGTCCTGTACTCGTCGTTCGACACCCTGCCCCCCGGCAGCGCCGCACCCGGCGAGGTGGTCCGCCTGGGCCACGGCGACGCGATGCACGTGACCGACATCGACCCCGACCGCCCGGGCCTGGAGATCTACACGGCTCACGAGGGCGGCACGTTCGCGCCCTACGGCATGGCGATGCGCGACGCGAAGACCGGTGAGGTCCTCTTCGGGGTGTACTCCGGGAGGGACACCGGCCGCTCGATGGTCGGTGACGTGCTCCCGTCGGTGCGTGGGCGTGAGGTCTGGGCGAGCCTGCCCGGCGGCACGGACTCGCTCGGGCTGTACTCGGCGGCAGGCGTCGTCACCCCGGGCGCGATCCCGGGCACGAACATGAGCATCAAGTGGCTGCCGGACGGCACGACGCAGATCGTCAACGGCTCCGGGGCCACCGCGGACGTCACGATCGACGACTGGACGCGGGGCGAACAGCTCCGGGCCACCGGGACGCGCTCCAACAACGGCACCAAGGGCAACCCGTCGCTCGTCGCGGACGTCCTGGGCGACTCCCGCGAGGAGCTGCTGGTCCGCACGGAGGACTCGTCGGCCATCCGGCTGTTCACCAACACGGGCCTGAGCCACACGAAGATGTACACGCTCATGCAGGACCCGCAGTACCGCGTCGAGGTGGCCCGTCAGCAGACCACCTACAACCAGCCGTCGGACGTGGGCTTCTACCTGGCCTCGGACACGGACTACACCCAGGTGCCGGTGCCGTCGTACTACGCGCCGGGCAGCATCGACGCCCTGCGTGACGCGACGAAGGCGCAGATCGCCGCGGGTGCGGTGAAGGGCGTCGCGGTCGCAGGGCTGCTCGCCGCGCTCGAGGTGGCCGACCGGGCGGCTGACGCGGGCAACGAGAAGCTCGCCGTGAGGTCGCTGGGGGCCTACGTCCAGCTGCTCACCCCCCGGTCGCGGCTCTCGACGGTCACGCCGGCCGCGCGGGCGATCCTCGGGTACCAGGCGCAGCAGGTGATCTCGATGCTCGACTGAGCATCGACGGAGGAGCGCGGGCACGCGCGGCCTCGGGGCGCCGGTCGGGGTCACTACCGACCGGCGCCCTTCTTGTCAGACGACTGAACGAGTGTTTAGTCTGGTGAACGTGCGTTCAGCCGACGACCTCACCACCCGCGCCCGCATCCGCGACGCGGCGGTGGTGCGGTTCGGTCGGGACGGGTTCCGCGTGGGCCTGCGGGCGATCGCGTCGGACGCCGGAGTGAGCCCCGGCCTGGTGATCCACCACTTCGGCTCCAAGGAGCGGCTGCGCGGCGAGTGCGACGCGCACGTGCGGCGCACCATCCGCGAGGTCAAGGCGGAGGCGATCACGCAGTGGTCGCCCGGGCAGATCCTCGGCGAGATGAGCAACGCGGCGGAGTACGCCCCGCTGGTCGGCTACGTGGTGCGCTGCCTGCTGGACGGCGGGGCGCTCGCGGCGGAGTTCGTCGAGGGGATGGTCGCCGACGCGGCGGCGTACCTCGAGGAGGCCGTCGACGCCGGCACGGTCCGCCCGTCGAGCGACCCGCCCGGCCGGGCGCGGTACCTCATCGCGACGACGGTCGGCATGCTCGTGATCGCGCAGCTGGAGGCCGACGCCGGCCGGGGAGTTTCCCCGACTGTCGACCCCGCAGGCGCCCTCGGCCAGATGTGGCAGACCGTGCTCCTGCCCGGCCTCGAGATGATGACCGACGGCCTGCTCACCAGCAGCGACCTGCTCGACGAGTACCGCACGGCGATGGCGGGTGACCCGTCGCCCTGACCGGCACGGACACCCACACCCCCTCTCCCTGCTCACCTGAAGGACTGTCATGACCAGTGCCGCCATCGAGGTCGCCGGACTGCACAAGTCGTTCGGCACCACCCATGCTCTCGACGGGCTCGACCTCGTCGTGCCCGCCGGACAGGTCGCCGGCTTCCTCGGGCCCAACGGGTCGGGCAAGTCGACGACCATCCGCGTCCTGCTCGGCCTCCTGCGGGCCGACGCCGGCACCGCACGTCTGCTCGGCGGCGACCCCTGGGCCGACGCCGTCGCACTGCACTCCCGGCTCGCCTACGTGCCGGGTGACGTCACCCTGTGGCCCACCCTCACCGGCGGCGAGGCGATCGACCTGCTCGTGCGCCTGTCGGGCAGGTCGGCCGACAAGGGCCGCAAGGAGCAGCTGCTCCAGCGGTTCGAGCTGGACCCCTCCAAGCGCGCCCGCACCTACTCCAAGGGCAACCGCCAGAAGGTCGCCCTCGTCGCCGCGCTGGCCACCCCCGGCGTCGAGCTGCTGGTCCTCGACGAGCCGACGTCCGGGCTGGACCCGCTCATGGAGGCGGTGTTCCAGCGGTGCGTCCGGGAGGCCAGGGCCGAGGGCGTGTCCGTGCTGCTCAGCAGCCACATCCTGGCGGAGGTCGAGGAGCTCTGCGACACGGTGACGATCATCCGACAGGGCAAGACCGTGCAGTCCGGCACGCTCGCCGAGCTGCGGCACCTGACGCGCGCCAAGGTGAGCACGGTCGTCGCGGGGGACACGAGCGCGCTCGCGGCCCTCGACGGCGTGCACGACCTCGCCGTCGTGGACGGGCACGTGGTGTTCCACACCGACAACGACGCGCTGCCGCAGGTCACCCGCGCGCTCGCGGACCTGGCGCCCTCGTCGCTGACCATCACCCCGCCGTCGCTCGAGGAGCTGTTCCTGCGCGAGTACGGAGACGAGCTGGCCGCGCTCGAGTCGGACGGGGTGACCTCGCGATGACCGCCGTCGCACTCGCGCCCGCCACCCCCACCGTCGCGCGCGGGGGCGGGCGGCTGACCCGGACCGGCGCGCTCCTGCGGCTCGCCCTGCGGCGCGACCGGGTCCGGATCCCGGTCACCGTCATCATCCTCGTCCTCATGGTCGCGTCGACCCTGGCGGCGATCCAGAGCGCCTATCCGACCGTCGTCGAGCGGCAGCAGCTGGCAGCCACCGTCGGCTCCAACACCGCCTTCCTCGCGCTGCTCGGTCCGGCGCTGCACCCGGAATCCGTCGGCGCCATGGCCACCTGGCGCATCGGCGCGTTCCTGGCGCTGGTGGTCGGCATCATCGGGGCGCTCGCCACCGTGCGGCACACGCGTCGCGAGGAGGAGGCGGGCCGGCTCGAGCTGGTCGGCTCCTTGCGCGTCGGCCGGCTGGCACCCTTGACCGCGGGGCTGCTCGCCGCCCTCGTCATGGTCGGCGTCGCCTCGTTCGGGGTGGCGCTGCCGCTGGTGGGGCAGGGCGCGCTGGGTGCGTTGGCCTTCGCGTTCCAGAACCTCGTCTCCGGGCTCGCGGGCGTCGGGATCGCCGCCGTCACGGTGCAGCTGGCGTCGGTAGCCAGGACGGCGTCCAGCATCGCGGTCTCCGTCCTGGTGGGCACGTACGCGCTGCGGGCCGCGGCCGACGTGCAGGACTCGCTCTCGTGGCTGTCCTGGCTGAGCCCGATGGGTTGGGGCCAGAAGATCGACCCCTACGGCGACGACCGGCTCGGGCTGGTGCTGCTGGGCGTCGCGGTGCTCGCGCTCGGCGCGGGCGTCGGCTACCGGATCCAGGCCACCCGTGACCTGGGCGCCGGGCTCATCGCCGACCGTCCCGGGCCCGCCGACGCCCCCGGGCTCCGCTCGGTGCAGGCGCTCGCGTGGCGCCTGCAGGGCCAGACGCTGGTCACCTGGGCGGTGCCTGTGGCCGCGTACCTGCTCCTCGTCGGGTTCCTGCTGAGCTCGGTCGGTGACATCGCCGGGGACAGCCCGCAGGTCCAGCAGATCATCGAGCAGCTCGGCGGCGCCGGTGCCATGCAGGACGTCTTCGTCGTGACGATCATGGGCTTCATCGCGCTGGCCGCGGGGGCCTTCGTGGTCGCGTCGCTCTCCCGGCTGCACAGCGAGGAGACCGCCGGCCGGGCCGAGCTGATCCTCGGGAGGTCGGTGCCGCGGACGACGTACCTGCTGGTCAACGTGCTCGTGGTCGCCGCCGGGACGGTGGTTCTGCTGGTGGTCGGCGGGTTGGCGATGGGCGTCGGCAACGGGATCGCGGCCGGGGACTGGGGCTACACCGGGAAGGTCCTCGGGGCCGCCCTGGTCCAGCTGCCCGCGGTCCTGGTGGTCGTCGGGTTCATGACGGCGCTCTACGGCTGGGTGCCGCGGCTGGTCGTGCTCGGCTGGGCGCTGGTGGTCTGGTCGCTCGTGGTCGGTCAGCTGGGCGCGCTGCTCGATCTGCCGTCCTGGCTCCAGGACCTGTCGCCGTTCAGCCACACCCCGGCGTACCCGCTGGACGCGGTGGCGCCCGGCCCGCTCGTCGTCCTGGTGGCGATCGGTGTCGCGCTCGTCGTGGTCGGCGTCGTCGGCTTCCGCCGCCGGGACGTCGTCGCCTGAACGACGAAGCCCCCTCCGTCCGGGTGGACGACGGGGGCTTCGAGGTGCCGTGGGTCAGACGCGGTACATGGCCGTCATCGGGCAGTTGAACGGGTCGCGGTCGGACTTACCGACCGTGTTCAGGTACTTCACGATGATCGAGTACGAGCGGGGCAGCGACACCTGCACGTACGGGATGTTGTGCTCGCGGCAGTACGCCTCGACGATCGGCTTGGCGCGGCGCAGCGACGGGCGGGGCATCGACGGGAACAGGTGGTGCTCGACCTGGTGGTTGAGCCCGCCCATGAGGATGTCGACCCACTTGCCGCCGCCGATGTTCCGGCTGGTCAGCACCTGGCGGCGCAGGAAGTCGAGGCGCGAGTCCTTGGGGATCAGGGGCATGCCCTTGTGGTTCGGCGCGAACGAGGCGCCCATGTAGAACCCGAAGACGCCCATCTGCACGGCCAGGAACACCAGGGCGATCGGCCAGGACATCGACAGGAACACGAGCGCGGTGCCACCGACGAGGCGGATGGTCATCATGACGATCTCCGCGGCCCGGTGCTCGAGCTTGTCGCGCGACGACAGGCGCTGGACGGCGGCCACGTGCAGGGCGACGCCCTCGAGGAAGAGCAGGGGGAAGAAGAACCAGCCCTGGTGGTTCAGGTACCAGACCCCCAGCTTCGATGTGCGCTTCGCGGCCTGCTCGGGCGTGAACGCGAGGGCGTCGAGCTCGATGTCCCCGTCGTAGCCGATCTTGTTCGGGTTGGCGTGGTGGCGCGTGTGCTTGCGCTGCCACCAGCCGTAGCTCAAGCCGACGAACAGGTCGGCGAGCACGAGGGAGGCCCAGTTGTTCGCGTGCCCGTTGGCGAAGATCTGGCGGTGCGCGGCGTCGTGGCCGAGGAACGCGACCTGCGTGAGGATCACGGCGGCGGCGAAGGCGACGGCGATCTGCCACCAGGAGTCACCGACCAGGATGATCGTGGCGATCAGGCCGAGGACCGCGACGACGGCCGCGGACAGGCGCACGGCGTAGTGCGCGGGGCGGCGCTTCATCAGGCCGGCGGCCTGCACGGTCCGGGTCAGCTCGGTGAAGTCGCTGACGGCGCGATCGCGGGGCCTGGGGGGCGTGGGGGTAAGCGTCGAGGAGCTCATGGCGTCCGTCCTGTCGGTCGTGCGAAGTGTGCGCGGCGCGAGTGCGGTCGGAGATGAGCTGGGATCGGGGGCGCCTCGGTGATGATGCGACGAGACCCCGGCCCGAAGGCCGGGGTCTCGTGCGGTTGAGCTATGAGCTCAGATCAGCTCAGAGAGGCGTGATGTTCGACGCCTGCGGGCCCTTGGGGCCCTGCGTGACCTCGAACTGGACCTTCTGGTTCTCCTCGAGCGTGCGGTAGCCGCTCGTGGTGATGGCGCTGTAGTGCGCGAAGACGTCGGGTCCGCCGTCCTCGGGGGCGATGAAGCCGAAGCCCTTCTCGGCGTTGAACCACTTCACGGTGCCAACAGGCATGATGTTCTCTTCTCTCACGTGCGGTATGGACAACTCCCGGGTGACCGGGACCGGTATTCACGGTGTTCGTCGTCCGTCTCCGAGGTGGTCCTCGAGAACGTCCTGCCAAGTTTCCTTGGCCGTCATGACAAGCGATTCACTGCGACTACAGGCTCAACCGTACGGCACTATGGCTCTGACCGGAACGTGGGAAGCGAATCGGTCTGCTCACACTCCCCGCCGCGGAGGGGTTGGGCCCCCTCTGCGAGCCCCGGGCACAGTTGCTAGGTTCGCCCCGATGACCAGGCGGGGAGACCGATGAGCAAGCACGACGACCGCTGTCCGTGCGGGTCCGGCGACACGTACGGCGACTGCTGCGGCCAGTACCTCGGTGACGGGCGCCGAGCGCCGACCGCCGAGGCCCTGATGCGCTCCCGCTACACGGGGTTCGCCACCCGGGCCACCCACTACCTGCTGGCCACGTGGCACCCGAGCACCCGCCCCGACGAGCTCGAGCTCGACGTGAACATGGCCTGGCGCCGGCTGGACATCCTGCGCACGGACGCCGGCGGACCGTGGGACGACACCGGCACCGTGGAGTTCGTCGCGCACTACCGGCTCGAGGACGGCACCGCGATCGGCCAGCGCGGCCGCCTGCACGAGACCAGCCGGTTCGTCCGCGAGGACGGCCGCTGGCTGTACGTCGACGGCGGCATCGACGCCTGACGAGCGGCTTGTCGGCGGGCAGGTGCACGATGCCTGCATGCTCTTCGCCGACCTCGCGACGACCTCGTCCGCGCTGGCCACCACCCGGTCGCGGCTGGCCAAGCGCGCGCTCCTGGTCGACCTGCTGCGGCGCACCCCGGCGCAGGACGTCGGCATCGTGTCGCGGTACCTCGGCGGGCAGCTGCGGCAGCGGCGGACCGGTCTGGGGTGGCGGTCGCTGGCCTCCCTGCCGGATCCGGCAGACGCGCCGAGCCTGACGGTCGCACAGGTCGATGCGGCGTTCGAGTCCATGTCGCTGCTGGTCGGACCCGGTTCCGGTACCGCCCGGAGCGCTCAGGCGGCGGCGCTGTTCGGGGCCGCGACGGCCGACGAGCAGCGGCTCCTGCGCGGGCTGGTCACTGGCGAGCTCCGGCAGGGGTCCCTCGACGCGCTGCTGCTCGACGCGGTCGCGGAGGCAGCGAGCGTGCCGCCGGACGTCGTGCGCCGCGCCGCGATGATGGCGGGGGACACCGAGCCGGTCGCGGTCGCCGCGCTCACGTCCCCCGACCCGGCCGTGGCGCTCGCGGCCTTCACGCTCGTCGTCGGGCGGCCCGTGCGGCCGATGCTCGCGCAGTCCGCCCCGGACGTCGACGGCGCCTGGGCCAGCCTCGGGCCCGGCCCGGTGGTCGTGGACAGCAAGCTCGACGGCATCCGCATCCAGGTGCACCGGCGCGGTTCCGAGGTGCGGGTGTTCACGCGGAGCCTCGACGAGATCACCGACCGTGTGCCCGAGATCGTCGCGGTGGTGCTCGCGATGCCTGCGTCGGAGCTGGTGCTCGACGGCGAGGCTCTGGCGGTGGGTCCGGACGGGCGGCCGCGACCGTTCCAGGAGACGTCGGCGCGCTCCGCGACGAAGGACGCCGAGGTCGCCGCCGCCGTCACCCTGACCCCGTTCTTCTTCGACTGCCTGCACGTCGACGGCGTCGACCTGCTCGACGCGCCGCTGCTGCGCCGGCTCGACGCGCTCGACGCCGTCGCCGGGTCCTCCGTCGTGGAACGCCTGGTCACCGGAGATGTCGACGCCGCCCGGGCGTACTTCACCGACACGGTGCGGGCGGGCCAGGAGGGTGTCGTCATCAAGGCGGCCGACGCCCCCTACGAGGCCGGCCGGCGCGGGGCCGCATGGATCAAGGTCAAGCCGCGGAACACCCTCGACCTCGTCGTGCTCGCCGTCGAGTGGGGGTCGGGGCGCAGGCAGGGGCTGCTGTCGAACATCCACCTCGGCGCTCGCGACGGCGACGGGTTCGTGATGCTGGGCAAGACGTTCAAGGGGATGACCGACGAGATGCTGCGCTGGCAGACCGAGCGGTTCACCGAGCTGGCGACCTCGCCGCTGGACGACTGGGTGGTGCACCTGCGGCCCGAGCAGGTGGTGGAGATCGCGTTCGACGGGCTCCAGCGGTCGAGCCGGTACGCGGGCGGCCTCGCGCTGCGGTTCGCGCGAGTGGTCCGGTACCGGGACGACAAGTCGGCGACCGAGGCGGACACGATCGAGACGGTGCGGGCGTTGGTCGGGCGCGCGGGGAACGCGAGTGACGGCTGATCAACGGCCTCCGCGAGCGCCTGTCGACAACCCTGACGACAGGCCGAGTCACCTCGCGTTCGCGGCGATCCGGGTCAGGGAGGCGAGCAGCGCGTCCAGCGTCGCCGGGTCCTCGACGAGGTCGAGCATCCCCGCCCACCAGGCGCGCTGCAGCTCCGCGGGCATGAGGTCGCCGGCGCCGAAGCGTGTGACCTCGGCGTGCGTGAGCTGGTCGGCGATGGAGCGAGCGACGGGGTCGGCGTAGG
Source organism: Cellulomonas humilata (assembly GCF_013359775.1). Taxonomy (GTDB): domain Bacteria; phylum Actinomycetota; class Actinomycetes; order Actinomycetales; family Cellulomonadaceae; genus Cellulomonas; species Cellulomonas humilata. The sequence goes on from NZ_JABMCI010000070.1 coordinate 635,000, forward strand.
CATCGGAGGGCACGCTCCTGTTCGCCGAGGTGTAGCCGCCCAGCTCCACCCAGGCCGCCTGCGCGTCGGCCCCGGCGAGGAACGTCAGGAACGAACGGGCGGCGGGCGTGTCGGTCATCAGCACGACGACGTCGCCGCCGACGGTGATCGCGGCGGCGTGCTCGGGATCGACCGCGGGGAACCGGAACCAGCCGTAGTCGTCGCCCGGCACCAGGTCCGGGTACGCCGAGGTGATGAACCCCTGCGCGAACGAGGCCATCGGGTACATCGCGGCGCTCGGCGGGTCGGTGTAGAGCGGGAGGACCCCGTCGGCGTCGCTCGTCGTGAGGATCCCCTCGGTGCCGCCCAGCACGTAGCCGGGCGTCCCGATGAGCGCGACGAACCTGTCGAACGCGCCCCGGACGCAGTCGTCGGTCCACGGGATCTCGGCGGCGACCCACCGGTCGTAGACCTGCGGGCCGCAGGCGCCGAGCACCAGCTGCGACACCCAGTCGGTCAGCGCCCAGCCCGAGCCGGGACCTGTCGGGGCGACGACGGAGAACGGGGTGCGTCCGTCGGCGACCATCCGGTCGGCCAGAACCGTGAGGTCGTCCCAGGTCGCGGGCACGTCGTCGCCGTCGGCAGCGAACGTCGGCGGCGAGTACCAGACCGTGGCCTTGCTCGAGACCTTGGCGAACACCCCGTACAGCTCGCCGCCGTCGCTGCCGAGGTCGAGCCAGGCAGGGGAGTAGTCCTGGTCGAACGGGTCGAGGTCCAGCGGGACGAGGGCGCCCTCGTCGACAAGGTCGTGCAGGAGGCCGGGGTTCGGCAGGACGGCGAGGTCGGGCGGGTCGTCGGCTGCCAGGCGCGTGGCCAGGTCGCGCGCGATGTCTTGCGAGCCGTGCCAGTCGACGACCGCGGCCGTGTCGTCCTCCCAGGCGGCCGCGACCGTCGCGAAGGCGTCGTACTCGGGGCCGCTCCACAGCCCGACGACGTCGACCTGCTCGCCGGAGAGCTCGGGCTCCGGCGGCGTGCAGGCGGCCGTCGTGACCGCGGCAAGCAGCGCGAGGATCGGTGCGGCCCTGCGACGAACGACCATCGTGGTTCCTCGGATCGGCTCCGGAGCGCCTGCGTCTCGCAATGTACTCAGAGCGCCACGGACGTAGCGTGGAGCGCGTCAGGTTCGTGCACTCGTCGACGTCGACGGCCGCACGGTCGCCGGGAACGGAACACACCATGCCTCGCACCTACACGGTCGGGTACTTCGTCGGAAGCCTCTCGTCCACGTCCATCAACCGGGTGCTGTCCAAGGCGCTGATCGGCCTCGCGCCCGACGACCTCGAGTTCGTCGAGCTGCCCATCGGCAACCTGCCCCTGTACAGCCCGGACTTCGACGCGGACTACCCGCCCGAGGCCGCGGCGCTCAAGGCGTCGATCGCCGCGGTGGACGCGGTCCTGTTCGTCTCCCCGGAGTACAACCGGTCCATCCCCGGTGCCCTGAAGAACGCCATCGACTGGGCGTCGCGACCCTGGGGCCAGAACTCCTTCGACCACATGCCGGCCGCCGTGATCGGTGCCTCGATCGGGGCCATCGGCACGGCGGTGGGCCAGCAGAGCCTGCGCGCGGTGCTGAGCTTCTGCAACGCCCGGCAGATGACGTCGCCCGAGGCCTACATCCACTACTCGCCGGACGTGTTCACCCCAGACGGCGCGGTGCACAACGAGTCGACCGCCGACTTCCTGCGCGCGTTCATGACCGAGTTCCGCGACCACCTGGTGCGCGTCCTGACCGTGCTGCCGCGCGGGTGAGCCGACCTATGCTCCCGGCGTGAACCTGTTCCGACGATCGACTCCGTGGAGCCTTGCCGACGCGGTCGACCGGAACGCCCGGGTGCCCGAGGCTGCGTCCGCGTTGCAGGTGGGGGACGCGGTCAAGCTGGTGATCGTGCCGCGCGACGGGCTCGAGGAGCGCGTCTGGGTCCGCGTGACCGCCGTCGGCGAGGCGGAGCTGGTGGGGAGCCTGCGCTCCGACCCCGCCGAGCTGCGCGGGCTGCACGCGGGCGACGCCGTGACGTTCGAGCGCAGGCACGTCCTCGCGATCGCCCGACGCGAGCCGTCCGACAGCCCCGAGACGCCGTCGGGGCCTGATGCTACGGTCGGAAAGTGACCCCGGAGGAGCTCGAGAACCTCGCGCACCTGCGCCGCGCCCGGGACCTGATCGACCGCGACTACGCCCAGCCGCTCGACGTCCCGACCATGGCCCAGAAGGCGCTGATGTCCCCTGCGCACTTCTCCCGGAAGTTCCGCGCCGCCTACGGCGAGACGCCGTACAGCTACCTGATGACCCGCCGGATCGAGCGCGCGATGGCGCTGCTGCGCGCGGGCATGAGCGTCACCGACGCGTGCATGGCGGTCGGCTGTACGTCGCTCGGCTCGTTCAGCTCGCGGTTCACCGAGATCGTCGGCGAGAGCCCCACGGCCTACCGGCGGCACGAGCACGCGGCGGTCAAGGCGATGCCCACCTGCGTGGTCAAGACCCACACGCGGCCGGCACGCGACGCATCGAGCAGGATTCGAGAAGCCTCGGCCGGGGCCGCGTCCTAACGTCGTCCCCATGACGATCTCACTCCAGTACACCAACGTCACCGTCAACGACGTCGACGAGGCGATCGCCTTCTACGGCGACGCCCTCGGCCTCAAGGTCCAGAACGACGTGTCCTCCGGCGAGCACCGCTGGGTGACCCTCGGCACCGACGCCCAGCCCGGCCTCGGCATCGTCCTGTCCGACCCGCACGCCGGCCGCTCCCAGGCCGACGGCGACGTGATGCAGGAGCTGCTCACCAAGGGCGTCCTGCCGATGCTGGTCTTCACCACGGACGACCTCGATGCCACGTTCGAGACCCTGCGCTCCTCTGGCGCGGAGGTCCTCCAGGAGCCCATCCAGCAGGACTGGGGCCCGCGCGACTGCGCGTTCCGGGACCCGTCCGGGAACATGGTCCGGATCAACCAGGCTCAGTGACGCCGGCGCCGGGCTCCGCGAAGGTGCGACGGCCGTACTCCATCCACGCGCCGAAGTAGGCCAGGCCGCAGACGGATCCGACGACGGCTGTCACCGTGGCAGACGCCCCGGCCGCGTTCGCGACCAGCGCGCCCAGCGTGCCTGCGACCAGCGCGTTCACCACGTTCACGAACATCGACGTGCTCCCGATGACGTGGCTCAGCGTCGACCGGCGCAGGCCCATCGTGTACGTCCGCATCAGCCCGGCCCGGTCGTCGCCCCACGAGGTGACCAGGTACTCGGCGACGCCCGGGTCGAGCGCGACGTACGCCGCGCGGATGCGGTTCATGCCGAGGATGAGGGCGCTGTCGTCGTGGCTCGCGTTCATCACGCGGACGGCCGTCAGCGTGCCGAGGATCAGGGCGACCGACGCGAGCCCGATCGACAGGATCCGGAACGGGGCGCCGAACCCGGAGGTCTGCGCGACGAGCGCCAGCACCACGAGCGACGCCGAGACGACCGTCAGGTGGATGGTGATCCGGCTCATCACCTCGGACCACAGGGTGCTGCGCGTACCCAGCAGGCTCCAGTGCTCCGTGGCCAGGATCTGGGCGCGCACGGCCGGGGACGGGATCACGGGCGGCTCGGACATCGTCGTCTCCCTCCGGCGCTGGGAGCCACGGTAGGGGCTTGATCTCGTCGGCGGGAGAGCCCAGCCCCGGCCGGGTGGGCTAGCGTCAGCGCGTGCACCCCGCCCGCTCGGCCCGGCCCGGTCGATGAGCACCGCCACCGTGATCGGCGGTGGACCCGCGGGGCTGATCGCCGCCGAGGTGCTGTCCCGTGCGGGCGTGGCGGTCACGGTCTACGACCGGATGCCCTCGCCCGGCCGCAAGTTCCTCCTGGCGGGCCACGGCGGACTGAACATCACGCACTCCGAGGATCGCGTCCCGTTCCTGGCGCGCTACGGCAACGCGGCCGAGCACCTCGCGCCGATGCTCGAGGTGTTCGGATCCCAGGACCTGCGCGACTGGTGCGCCGGCCTGGGCGAACCCACGTTCGTCGGGTCGAGCGGGCGGGTGTTCCCGCGGTCGTTCCGGGCCACGCCGCTGGTCCGTGCGTGGTTGGCGCGCCTGGCCGACCTCGGCGTCCGGATCGAGCGGCGACACCGCTGGCTGGGCTGGACGGAGCAGCCCGGTGGCCTGCGGTTCACGGGGGCCGACGGGGCAGAGGTCGAGGTGACGACCGACGTGGCGATCTTCGCGCTCGGCGGGGCGTCCTGGCCGCGGCTGGGCTCCGACGGCGGCTGGCTGGGCCCGTTCACCGAGCGGGGCGTGGCGGTGACGCCGCTGCGGCCGGCGAACGTCGGGGTGCGCGTCGACTGGACCGGCACGTTCGCGGACCGGTTCGAGGGGACGCCGCTGAAGCACGTGGCGCTGACCGTCCGCGGCCACACCGCACGCCCGGCGCGCGGCGACGCGATGGTGACCCGGACCGGGCTGGAAGGCGGCCCGGTGTACGCGATCGGCGCCTCGATCCGCGACGCCCTCGACGCCGACGGGCGCTGCGTCCTCGAGGTCGACCTGCGCCCGGACGTCTCGGTCGAGCAGCTCACCGAGCGTCTGGAGGACCGCCGCCGCCCGAAGGACTCCGGCTCCACCTGGCTGCGCCGCTCGATCGGCCTCGACCCGGTCGGCATCTCGCTGCTGCGCGAGTCGAGCGGGGGACCGCTGCCGACCGACGCCGCCGCGACGGCCGCGCTGGTCAAGGCGGTGCCGGTGGTGGTGACCGCGCCGATGCCGATCGGCCGCGCGATCTCGACCGCGGGCGGGATCGCGTGGGACGAGGTCGACGAGTCGCTGATGCTCCGTCGGCTGCCGGGCACGTTCGTGGCCGGGGAGATGCTCGACTGGGAGGCACCCACCGGCGGCTACCTGCTCCAGGCGTCGTTCAGCACCGGCGTCGTCGCGGCGCAGGGGGCGGTCGCGTGGCTCTCACGACCGACCGAGCGTGAGACCGCCTAGCCCTTGCGAGCACGAGGCCGCGCGGAGCGCGTCGGGACCGCGCGTGCGAGGCCGACGAGCCGGAACACGGTGTACCCGGCAAGCGCGAGGCTGATGGCGGAGAACAGCACGACGAGGGTCACACTGGTCACGGGCCACGCGATCCACACGGTGAAGAACACGTAACCGAGCCCGAGCCAGAAGCACGAGCGGACCATCGCGAACGAGGGTGTCCAGCCCGCGAGGTAGGCCGTCATCAGGACGTCGGTGAGTCGGCTGCTGCGCACGGGCAGGAGCGACAGGGCCGTGGACGTCGCCGTCGGCTGCCCGACCGCCTCGTCGGTGTACGACGTCCCCGACAGCGGTTCGCCGGCGTAGCTGGGACGCAGTGAGCGGGCCGCGTACACGAACGAGAGCGCCGCGAGCGGCCACGCCGTGAGCGGGAACATCACGACGACCCAGCCGAAGATCGCGGCGAGCAGCGGCCCGAGCAGGACGACGACCGCGACGAGCTTGAGCGGGTTCTCCTGCAGGTCCACGATCCCCACGCTCTGCGACAGCGGCACGTCCGCGAGCCCGATCGGGTCACGGTCGGAGAGCGCGACGGGAAGGGCCGCGGCGACCGCCAGGATGACGAGCCACAGCGCCAGCCAGACCAGGCCGATGGCGAGGTAGCCGAAGGGGCGCAGGATCAGGCGCGACGTCGGGAGGTTGTCACCCGGCGCGAGCGTGCGGGCCGGTCCGCGCACGAAGGAGACGACCATCGCCCAGCCGACGCCGGCCACGATCGCGCAGACACCGATGAGGATGCCGTACATCGCCCCGCCCGCCGGGGAGTCGTCGACCTCGTACGTGCGGAACGCCACGCCCGTCGACCACAGCACCGCGAGCGCGACGAGCGCCGCCGTGAAGAGCACACCGCAGAGCGCGAAGAGGATCACGTCGTTCCGGGCGCGCAGTCGCGCTCGGAACGCGGTGCCCGCGAACGGCGCGGCGGACAGCAGGCCGGCAGCTCCGAAGAGGACCGCGAGCACGCCCGCAGCCAGCACGACCACCGACTGCGCCGTCCAGGCGCCCGGACCCGCGAGCACCCAGGCGCCGCGGTCGTCCCCGCCGAAGCTGCCGGGGAACGGTGAGCCGTGCGCGCCGAGCCAGACCAGGTAGAGCCCGCCGACGACGAGGGCGCCACGCAGTGCGATCCCGCTCGTCGACAGGGGCTCGTCGGTCGAGGTCGGTGGCCCTGCCGGTACGTGGGGGCGCTGCCGTGCTCGGTGATCGGTGGCCACGGGGACTCCTCGTGCGGGGTGGTGGGTGCAGCGGATCGCGCGCAGCAAACACGCACCTCAAGGCGCAAGGGCAGCACACCGTAACCGACCGGGACCGGCGCGGACGCACCCGACGGGCTCCCGTGGGCGTAGGTTCGCGCGGTCCCCGAACGAACCGATGAGCGCACGTCGCACCGCGGCGCGAGGCCCACTCGAGGGGTTCGGTCCTTGGAGGACTCCGTGATCCGCCGTGCCCGCCTTCTTCTCGTCCTGCTCGTCGGCCTCTCGATGACCGGGGTGACGGCCTGCGGCTCGGTCGACGCCGGGTCGGGGGCCGCCGCGGAGTTCCGGCTGTGGATGGCCGACACCGAGCACGTGGACAGCCTGGACATGCGCTCCAACAACGACCTGCCCTGGTCCGGCACCCTGTGGGCGGGGGTCGTCGTCGAGCCGGACGCCACGGTGGCGCAGATCGCCGACGTCGCGCGCCGCGCCACCAGCTTCGAGTCCCGGGCGTCGACGACGTTCACCATCGGGTACACCAGGGACGACTTCGTGGCCCGCTTCGCCGTGTTCCCCGGGGCCACGGCGGCCAACCTCGCGATGATCCAGCTCGCCGACCACGTCGGCCGGAGCACCGCGGCGACCGAGTTCACCGCCGCGGAAGCCGCCGGACGTTCCGAGGCCAGCGTGACGGTGACGGGTCCCGACGACTTCCTCGTCGTGTTCGACGAGCTCCGGACCCTGCTCGCGGCGAAGGACGTGCGGGCGGGGAACCTGCTGACGGTGCACGACGAGGACGAGACGTTCTCCATCGTCGCGGACCGCACCACGGGTGCGACCGGTCCGCGCGCCGCGTACGAGGTGGTGCTCGCCGAGTACCCCGTCACGGCGGCCCAGCTCACCGACACCACCCTCGACGTCCGGGTCGGCGTCGACGAGACCCCGGCTGTCGAGGCTCTCGCCCGACGGGCCGCCCCGACGGTGGCCACCACCGTGCAGTTCGGGAACGTCACCACGACCGGCTCGGGCGACCACACGGCCGCCGACTCCCTCCTGACCGAGCTGACCGCGGCGGGACCCGTGGTGAGCGCCGTGCTCTCCCCGGACTCGGCGCAGATCACCGTCGCCGACCTGGCCACCCTGGCTGCGATGTACGCCGCCGTCGGCGACGGCCCGCAGTACGGCGGTGTCGCGCTCACGATCCGGACGGCCGACGACCGGCTCGCGGTGTCCTCCTCCGGCGGGCGGCCGTCGGCGTACCTGCCCGTCCTCGACGCGCTCTCGGCATCGCTGTGGGGCACTCTCCTGACAGCCGCGACCGCCGACGCGAACGGGTTGGACGTCAGGACGACGGACCTCACGCTCGAGCAGGCTCACGACCTCGGCGCGGCACTGGCGGGCACGCCCGTCGGCGTCGAGATCGAGGTGCGTCCCGGGACGGGGATCGGTTTCCGCCTGGTCAGCTCCGCCGGGCTCGTGGTGCAGGACCTGGACACGTTCGGTGAGCCGACGGGGACCGAGGGGGAGCTGCTCGTGGCGTTTGCCGACGGCTGGGACGCGACGGCCTGACCAGGATTCCCGTTGTCGCCGCCTCCGCGGGTGTGCGACAGTGCCGCAGATCGACGATCCCTGGGCAGGAGGTGAGACCCGTGAACGCAGTGTCCACAGTGGTGCTCCCCTCCCTTCCACGATCGCGCGGCTGACTCAGTCGCCACCGGGAGCGCCCGCCAGCAACTCGCGAGAGGCGACTCCCATGAACACCACACCTTCCTCACCGACGGCCGCACGCGAACGCGCGTTGGTCCTCGGCGGCGGTGGATCGACGGGCAACGCGTGGCTGATCGGCGTCATCGCCGGCCTGTTCGACGCCGGCCTGGACGTGACCACCGCCGACCTGACCATCGGTACGTCGGCCGGCGCGACAGCCGCAGCCCAGCTGGCCGGCGCGAGCCCGACCGAGCTCCTCGCCGCCGTCCTTGCCACCGCACCCCCGCCGCGGACCGGTCCCGCTGGTGCCCGGCCGGTCACCGATCATCTGGAGAAGTTCAGGCGGATCATCGCCGAGGCCGACGACCAGGCAGACCTGCGCCGGAGGATGGGCGCGGCAGCCCTCGCCGCGTCGGACGACTCCTGGCCGCAGCGGTGGCGCGACATCGTCGCCGCGCGGTTGCCCACCCAGGACTGGCCGCGACGGGCGGTGCTGATCACGGCCGTCGATGCCCGGACAGGTGACCCGGTCGTCTTCGACCGCGACAGCGGGGTCGACCTGGTCGATGCCGTCGCCGCCAGCACGTCCGGCGGCGGCTCCGCCTTCAGCATCGGCGACGGCTGGTACATCGACGGCGGCTACCGGTCCAACGCCGAGAATGCCGACCTGGCGGCCGGGTACCACCGGGTGCTCGTGCTCTCGCCGCTCAGCGGCCGTTCGCTGTACCCGCCGGAGTGGGGCACGCAGCTGGCGGCGCAGGTCGACCAGCTCCGTGCCGGGGGCAGCAGGGTCGAGACGATCGTCCCGGACAGCGCCTCGGACCACCTGTTCGGCGCCAACGCGATGGATCCGTCGCTGCGTCCGGCCGCCGCTCGGGCCGGTCGTGATCAGGGCAGATCCCTGGTCGAGCGGCTCACCGAGTTCTGGCGCTGACGCCCGGCCAACTTGACGAAGGGCCCGTGAGCGGCTGCTCACGGGCCCTTCGGTGCGCGGAGGATGGGGGAATCGTCCTGGATCGGTGCGACGTCATCGCGGCGGCGGAACCGTCGCCTCAGCGGCCTGAATGCCAGGACACGCTCTGCCATGGGGGTAGTCGATCGTCCGGAAGCTCAGCGAGACGTCCTCCTGCGCGAGGATCTCCGCGCCACGGCGGACGGTGACGTGGACCGTCTCGGGCGGGCTCGTGGCTCTACCGGCCCACCGGGAGCCGTCTGATGTCCCGACCAGATCGCACCACCCATCGTCGGCTACCTGGCACCGCACATCGAGCAGCAGATCGTCGTGGTCAGTCCATGCCGGGTCGAGTGTGACCTCCACCGCAGTGGAGTACGCGATCGCCGGGCAGACGCCGTCCGGGTTCGGCACCCCGCCGTAGACCACGATCACGGCGGCCGCGATGAGGATCGACGCAGCGCCGATCAGCTCATGTCGTCGCACGATGTCCTCCGCCTCGGTGGCCCTCATGAGGAGATGTCATGGGCTGCGGTGGTCTTGCGCCCCAGGAGTACCGGGTTCCATGCCGAGTCGCCGCACGATTCGCCGCGGCAGGGCGAAGGGCCCGTTACCCACATTGCTGCAGGTGACGGGCCCTTCGGTGCGCGGAGGATGGGGGATTCGAACCCCCGAGGGCTTTCACCCAACACGCTTTCCAAGCGTGCGCCATAGGCCACTAGGCGAATCCTCCTGGCCGCAGGTGGGCTTGGCACCGAACAGCCGGTGCCGTGGACCCCTGAGGACGCCGGACAAGAGTACCCGACCGGCGCGCACCCCCGTGCACGTCGGCCGACCGTGATCAGGACCTCGACATCGCCGCGGGCTCACCCTCGACGGGCGCGCCGTCGTCGCTCGTGTGGAACGCGCCGGAGAACGTCACGGGGGAGCCGGACGACACGGTGAACGGCTCCCCGTGGTGGGAGGCTGACACCGGTCCGCCGCTCAGGACCGTGTACGTGACGAGCTCGGGCTCGACGTCCACCTGGAGCACCGAGCCGCGGATCCGCAGCGGGAAGCGCAGTCGCCGTCCGCGGGTGGGGAGCATCGGCGCGAACCGCGTGCCGCGCCACCGGTAGCCGGCGAACCCCTGCACGAGCGCCATCCAGGTGCCCCCGGCGGAGGCGACGTGCACGCCGTCGCGCAGGTTGCCGGCCGTGTCGGCGATGTCGACCGCGGCCGCGTCGACGAGGTACTCCTCGGCGGTCCGGTACTTGCCGACGCCGACGGCGGCGATCGCCTGGATGCACTCCGACAGCGACGAGTCGCCCGTGGTCAGCGGGTCGTAGTACTCGAAGATGCGGCGGCGCTCCTCGGCCGTGAACCGGTCGGGCAGCAGCACGGTGGCCAGGACGACGTCGGCCTGCTTGATGACCTGGTGCCGGTAGATGTGCAGCGGGTGGTAGTGCAGGAGCAGCGGGTACTTCTCCTCGGGGGTGCCGGCGAAGTCCCAGAGCGGCAGCTCGAGGAAGTTCTCGTCCTGCAGGTGCACGCCGGCTCGCTCGTCGTACGGCACGAAGATCCGCTCGGCGGCGCGCCGCCACCGGTCCTCCTCGTCGTCGCGCAGCCCGACCCGGTCCACCAGGCGCTGCAGGTCCGCCGGCGACTCGGCCCGCAGCCGCGCCACCGCGTCGGCTGCCGCCTGCATGTTCTGGGCCGCCATCACGTTGGTGAACAGGTTGTTGTCGACGACGGTCGAGTACTCGTCGGGTCCCGTGACCTTGTGGATCACGAACTGGCCGTCGAGCCGGTCGGAGAAGAACCCGAGGTCCACCCACATCCGGGCCGTCTCGACGAGCAGCTCGGCGCCGTGCTCGAACAGCAGCTCGGTGTCCCCTGTGACCTCGACGTACTGCTCCAGGGCATACGCGATGTCGGCGTTGATGTGGTACTGCGCGGTGCCTGCCGCGTAGTAGGCGGACGCCTCCTCGCCGTTGATGGTGCGCCACGGGAAGAGCGCGCCCGAGCACCCCACCGCGGCGGCCCGCCGTCGAGCGTCGGGGAGCATGCGCACCCGGTGCATGAGCAGGCTGCGGGCCACGTCGGGGGACGTGTGGATGAGGAACGGCAGCAGGTACGCCTCGGTGTCCCAGAAGTAGTGGCCCTCGTAGCCGGTGCCGGTCAGACCCTTCGACGGCACGCCGTGGCCCTCGCTGCGCCACGACGCCTGCAGGAGGGCGAACTGGCTGATGTGCAGCGCCTGCTGCGCGGCGCTCGCGCCCTCCCACACGACCTCGCTGCGCCCCCAGAAGTCGGCGACCTCACGCTCGTGCTCCGCGACGACGACCTTCCGCCCGGCCGCCCGCGCCTGGTGGATCGTGAGGCTCGCCCGGTCCGCCAGCTCGGCGCAGTCCCCCGAGCCGTAGTGGTAGCCCAGCCACTTCGTCAGCCCGACCGGGACGCCGACCCGCGCGTCGACCTCGACGACGACGTTCGCGCGGGTGGCGTCCAGCGAGGTCCGGACGTGGACGACGCCCGGCACGTCGACCTCGTGGTCCATGGCTGCCGCCACGGCGAGCCCGCTGCTGCGCGTCCGGTAGGTCCGGACGACGCGCATGCCGTCCACCTGCTCGACGTCGGGCTGCAGGCCGTCGTGGGCGAGCGCGCGGCTCTGGCGCGGGTCGAGCGTGGCCTCGTCGTTCGGGGCGTGGGTCACGGGGGTCACCAGCTCGGACGCGACGAGGAGCCGGCCAGGCGCATCGAGGGCCGTCACCTCGTACCGGAGGCACGCGAGGTGACGGCGGGCGAGCGACACGAGCCGTTCGCTGTGCACCCGGAACCGCCGACCGTCGCGGAGGCGGAACACGACCGTGCGGGTGAGCACTCCTCGGTGCATGTCCAGGACGCGCTCGAAGCTGTCGACCTCGGTGGTCTCGCACGTCACCGGGTCCTCGTCGACGAGCAGCCGCATCGTCGTGCCGTCCGGCACCGGCAGGATCGTCTGGCCCGTCGTCGCGAAGCCGAACGCCGTCTCGGGGTACACGATCGGCCAGGTCTCGTGGAACCCGTTGAGCAGGGTGTCCGGGGTGATCGAGGGCGTGCCCTCCTCGAACGCCCCGCGGATGCCGAGGAACCCGTTGGACAGGGCGAACAGGGTCTCCGTCTGCTCGACGAACGCCGGGTTGTACGACCGCTCGACCAGCAGCCACGGGTCGGCCGGGTAGTCGGCGGAGGCCGCGACGATGCGCCGCGCCGCCGCCATCAGGCGGTGGCGCCGAGGTCCGGAGCGGTGCACCGCGTCGTCAGGAGCAGCGAGCAGCTCGCCGAGGTCGTCCACCACCAGGTCGGCGCCGTTGGCCCGGAGCTCGGCGGTGTGGTTGTCGCGGTTGACGCCGATGACGAGGCCGAAGCCACCCGCCCGGCCGGCCGCGACGCCCGCGACGGCGTCCTCGACGACGACGGCCCGCTCCGGCGTCACGCCGACGCGGCGGGCTCCCTCCAGGAACCCGTCGGGTGCCGGCTTGCCGCGCAGCCCCAGCTCGAGGATCGTGTCGCCGTCGACCCGGGCGTCGAACAGGTTCGCGATCCCCGCCGCCTCCAGCGCCGCCGCGCAGTTGCGGCTGCTCGACACCACGGCGGTCCGCAGGCCGGCCTCCCGCAGCTCGCGCACCCACGCGACCGACCCCGGGAACGCCTCGACCCCGTTCCGGGCGATCTCGTCCTCGACGAGGATCTGCTTGCGGTTGCCCAGCCCCCACTCGGACTGCTCCTCGGGCGGCGCGTCGGGGGTGCCCGGCGGGAGCGTGATGCCGCGGGAGGCCAGGAAGTCCCGGACGCCGATCTCGCGGGGCTTGCCGTCGACGGCCGAGGCGTAGTCGGACAGCTCGTCGAACTGCGGCAGCCGGGTGCCGTGGGTCGCGTCCCACTCGGCGAGGAACTCGTCGAACATGCGCTTCCACGCCGCCGCGTGGACCGTGCGGGTGGTGGTCAGGACGCCGTCGAGGTCGAAGAGGACCGCGTCGAAGTCGCGCAGCGAGACGGGCGAGGTCATGACGATCCTCCGCGGCCGACGCCCGCCGCCGCCCGGCTGGCCATTCAGTCAGGTCGGGGCGCCGTACGACTCCGATCGTCGGGACTCCCGCGCGGCGCGTCAACCTCCAGAGCGCGTCAGAGGCTGAACCGGGCCACCTGGCGGATCTTGTTCGTCGCGTCGAGGGCCGCCACCTTGTAGGCCTCGGACAGGGTCGGGTAGTTCAGCACGGTGTCGACGAGGTAGTCGACGGTCCCGCCGCACGCCATGATCGCCTGGCCGATGTGCACGAGGTCCGTGGCGGAGGTCCCGAAGATGTGGACGCCCAGCAGCTCGCGCGTCTCGGTGTGGACGAGCAGCTTGAGCATCCCGTAGGAGTCGCCGACGATCTGCCCGCGGGCCAGCTCCCGGTAGCGCGCGACGCCGACCTCGTAGGGGACCGCCTGCGTGGTCAGCTCCTCCTCGGTGCGGCCGCAGTAGGAGATCTCCGGGATCGTGTAGATGCCGATGGGCTGCACGGACTGGAGCTCGCGGGCCGGCTCCTCGAACGCGTGGTACGCCGCCAGCCGGCCCTGGTCCATGCTCGTCGCGGCCAGCGCGGGGAACCCGATGACGTCACCGACCGCGAAGACGTGCGGGACCTCCGTGCGGTACTGCTCGTCGACCGCGATGCGCCCGCGGGAGTCTGCCGACAGGCCCGCCGCCGGCAGGTTGAGCGCGTCCGTCTGGCCCTGCCTGCCCGCCGAGTACATGACGGCGTCGGCGGCGATCCGCTTGCCCGACGCCAGCCGCGTCACCGTGCCGTGCGTGTTGCTGTCGACGCCGGCGACCTCCTCGCCGAACCGGAACGACACCGACAGGTCCCGCAGGTGGAACTTGAGCGACTCGGCCACCTCCGGGTCGCACATCTCGAGCATGGCCGGCCGCTTGTCGATGACGGTGACCCGGGTGCCCAGCGCCGCGAACATCGACGCGTACTCGATGCCGATGATCCCGGCCCCGACCACGACCATCGAGTTCGGCACCTTCTCGAGCGCGAGCACGCCGTCGGAGTCGAGGACGGTGCGCCCGTCGAACTGCACGGTGTCCGGTCGGTGCGGACGCGACCCCGTGGCGATGACGACGAACCGCGCGGTGACCTGCGTGCGGCGGATCCCGTCGTCGTCGAGCACCCCGAGCGTGTGGGCGTCGACGAACGAGCCTGTGCCGCTGAGGATGTCGATGTGGTTGCGCAGCAGCTGGGCCCGGATGACCTCGTGCTCCCGGCCGATCACGTGCTGGGTGCGCGCGAACAGGTCCTCCATCGTGATGTCGGACTTCACGCGGTAGCTGGCGCCGTACACCTCGCGCTGCGCCATGCCCGTCAGGTACATGACGGCCTCGCGCAGGGTCTTGCTCGGGATGGTCCCCGTGTTGGCGGAGACGCCGCCCATCATGTGCCGGCGCTCGATGATCGCGACCTGGTGCCCGAGCTTGGCGGCCGCGATCGCGGCCTTCTGGCCGCCCGGGCCGGTGCCGATCACGACGAGGTCGTAGTCGTAGTGCTCCGTCTCACTGGCCATGCTCGCAGTCTGCCCACAATGACGACATCGCGAGAGTCGAGCGGGTCACCGGGGTGTGAACGTGACCCCGTCGTTGGGTTAGGCTTTTCCCCGACCCCTCGTGCGGCGTCATCTCGCTGAACTCCCCCAGGGCCGGAAGGCAGCAAGGGCAGGTGAGCTCTGGCGGGTGTGCGGGGGGTCCTTCAATGCCCTCGGAGCGCCAATCGCGTGAACGTCTGGCCCACTCCCGCCTCACGCTTGAGCCGCCGGACCAGCAGGTCCAGCGCGGCCGGGTCGGCGACGAACGCGTGCAGCAGGTAGTCGTACGAGCCGGTGACGTGCACGGCGTCGATCACCTGGGGGAACCCGGCGTCCAGCGCGGCGGTGAACGCCTCGTTGGTGGTGCCGTCGGCGAGGCGCACCTCGATGAGCACCTCCAGCCCCGTGCCCGGGCGGGTCGGTGACGCGTCGGTGACGATCGTGAACCGCCGGATGGTGCGGTCCGCGACCAGCCGGCGCACGCGGGCCGCCGCGGCGTTGGCGCTGAGGCCCACGCGCGCGCCGAGCTCCCGGAACGGAAGCCGCGCATCTGCGGCCAGCTCGCGGAGAATAGCGTCGTCGACGGCGTCCATCTGAGGATCATCGCAGTCGGGCGAGCGTTTTCGCAGTATGAGGCTGACCGCCGACTGGTGCAGTGCGCAGGCTGTGGGGATGTCGTCGCCTCTCCTCCTCGGTGTGCTGGCGGGCCTGGCGGTCGCCCTGCCCGTCGGGCCTGTCGGCGTCCTCCTGCTGCGCACCGGCCTGGTCGACGGGGTCCGGGTGGCCGTCGGGGCGGCGTGCGGGATCGCGACCGTCGACCTCGCGTACGCCGTGGTGGCGGTGGCCGTCGGCACGCCCGTCAGCCGCCTGCTGGACGCGCACGCGGCGCTCGTCCGGGGGCTCGGCGCGGTGGTCCTCGTGATCGTGGGCGTGGCGGGACTGGTCGGCTCGGTCCGTGCCGCACGGAGGCCGCCGCCGGAGACCCGACCGTCCGCCGGGCCGTCGACCCTGGGCGCGTACGTGCGATTCGTCGGGCTCACCGCGATCAACCCGCTGACGGCCCTGACGTTCACGACCGTGGCCGTCGGGCTCGCCCTGGGCGTCGCGGGGACCGCGTCGGTCCTCGCGTTCGTCGTGGGTGCGGGGGTGGCGTCGCTCGCCTGGCAGCTGCTGCTGGCGGTCGGAAGCGGGGTGTTCGGGCAGCGGCTCCCGTTGCGCGCGCGGGTGGTGGTCTCGGCCGTGGGCGCGGGTGCGGTCGTCCTGGCGGGAGTCGCCCTGCTCGTCTGAGCGCCGGTCAGGCGCCCGGGCCGACGGTGGCGGTGATCCGCGCGAGCACCCGCCCGAGCAGGACGAGGTTCACGTCCGGTCCGCAGGTCACGACGAGCACGTGCAGGTCGTCGAGGGGCTGTGCGACGACGGTCGCCTCCCGGCCCCGGATGGTGAGGGTGTCGATCGCCCCCGTGGCCAGCGCGGTCCCGGCCCGGCGGGCGTAGGACACGGTCGCCGCGACGGCAGCCGCGACGGCCTCGGAGTCCTCACCGGTCGAGGTGTCGCCAGGATCGTCGAAGAACGGTCGGCCGTCGGTGCGGACGACGCTCACGCGGCGGATCCCTTCCATGTCCCGCCGCACGACCGCGGCGATCTGGAGGGCGTGCTGGCGGACGATCACGGGGGGTCCTCTTCAGGGTGCAGTGGTGCCCGCGCGGTCCGCGCGGGCACCACGGGTCAGATGGTGAGCGTGCGCTCGAGGTTCGACAGCTGGCGGCGGGCCAGTGCGAGGTTGGCGCGGCTCTTGTCCAGCACGAGGTAGAGGAACAGGCCGCTGCCGTCGGCGCCATGGAGCAGGCGGATCAGGTGGTACTGCGTGCCGAGCGTGATGAGGATGTCCTCGATGCGGTCGTCCAGGCCGAGGGAGGCCATGGTGCGCAGCTTGGCCCGGATCACCTCGGTGTTGCCCGCGGCGGCGACGTCGAGGTCGATGCCCGTCCCCTGGTGCCCGAGGGACATGCCGCTCTCGTAGTCGACGAGGGCGACGGCGGTCGCACCATCGATCTCGAGCGCAGCGGTGAGGGTCTGGTCGAGCGTCGTGCTCATGGTGGTCTGCTTCCGGTCGTCGGTCGGTGGGGGTTCGTGCGCGGGCTGCGCGGCGGGAGCTGGGCGCGGCGATCGGCAGGCGGCGACCGTACGACGTGGTTGAACGTTCATCCACAGGGCGCGTGGTCTTCGCGGTGATTCGCACGATGACTTCACCCCGCACGATCACCCGGTGCAGCGCGCCTGGCTCGGGAGTCCGGCCAGGGGACGACGGGAGTCCGCCTGTGGGGGCAGACCACCGCTCACCGGGGGAGTCCGGGGACCGATGTGGGGCACGCGCGCGGCCCGGCAGCCTGGCGGCATGAACACCGCCACGCCTCGCCTGTCCGCCCGCGGCCTCGTCAAGCGGTTCGGCTCCACCACCGCGCTCGCCGGCGTCGACGTCGACCTGCACAACGGCGAGTCGCTCGCCGTGATGGGTCCGTCCGGCTCCGGCAAGTCGACCCTCCTGCACTGCCTCGCCGGGATCCTGCCGCCGGACGCCGGAACGGTCACGCTCGACGGGCGGGAGGTCAGCCGGCTGTCCGACCGGGAGCGCTCGCTGCTGCGCCGGCGGCGCTACGGCTTCGTGTTCCAGTTCGGCCAGCTGCTGTCCGAGCTGCCCGCGATCGAGAACGTCGCGCTGCCGGCCATGCTGCTGGGCACCTCGCGGCGCGACGCGACCGAGCTCGCCGGCCGGTGGCTGGCCTCGCTCGGGCTCGCCGGGATGGAGGGTCGTCGGCCGGGGGAGCTGTCCGGCGGGCAGGCGCAGCGGGTGGCCGTCGCGCGGGCGCTGATCACCGGCCCGGCGGTCGTCTTCGCCGACGAGCCGACCGGTGCCCTGGACCAGGCGACCGGCCACGACGTCATGCGGATCCTCACGGAGACGACGAAGGCGGCGGGCGCGTCGCTGGTCGTCGTCACCCACGACAGCCAGGTGGCGGACTGGTGCGACCGGCGCATCGAGGTCCGCGACGGCCTCGTCGTCGGCGCGACCGCCGAGGTGCCGCGATGAACGCGGTCGTCGCGCTCGCCCCCAGGTTCCAGCGCGCCGGGGGTCGCGACGCGCGCGTGACCACCGGCCTGGCGGTCACCGCGTTCGCCGTCACCACCGGCCTGACCCTGAGCGTCGTCGGCGGCCTGCTGGGGTTCGCGTCCCGTGCGGAGCTGCCGGTCCCCGAGGGGCAGGGCGACGACCGTAGCGTCTACGTGATCCTCGCCTGGATCGCCGTCGTCCTCCTCGTGGTCCCGCTGATGACGCTGGCCGGAGCCGCCGCACGCCTGGGGGTCGCTCGTCGCGACGCCCGCCTGGCCACCCTGCGGCTCCTCGGCGCGACGCCCCGCGAGGTGGTCGGCCTGACGATCACGGAGACGGCCTGGCAGGGGCTCGTCGGCGCGGTCCTCGGCATCCTGCTCTACGCCGCGCTGCTCCCCGTGTGCGCGCTGCTGCCGTTCCAGGGCACCACGTTCAGCGTCGCCGAGCTGTGGGTCGGGTGGGAGGGTTTCGCGATCGCGCTGGTGGGGGTGCCGGTCCTGGCCGCGCTGTCGGGGGCCTTCTCGCTGCGCCGCGTGAGCGTGTCGCCGTTGGGGGTCGCTCGGCGGGAGACGCCCAAGAAGATGACCTGGCTGCGCGCCGTCGTCGCCGTCGTCGGGATCGGCGTGTTCATGGTCGTCAGCTCTGTCGCCGGTGCCTTCGGTGCGGCGGCCGCGGCCGCGCTCATCGCGGCGTTGGCCGTCGGCTTCGCCACCCTGAACGCCGTCGGCCCCTGGGCGCTCGGCCTCGTCGGCAAGGTGCAGCTGCGTCGCGCGACCACGCCCGCCCGGCTGCTCGCCGCGCGTCGGCTGCTCGACGACCCGAAGGGTGCGTGGCGCGTGGTCGGCGGTCTCGGGCTCGCCGGGTTCGTGGCCGGGGCGCTCGCGGTCCTGCCGTCCATCACCGCGATCGACACCTCGCAGGACCCGCAGGGCGCGGTCCTCATGGATGACCTGGTGACCGGCGGGATGGTGACGCTCGTCGTCGCCTTCCTGCTCGCCGCCGTGTCCGCGGGGATCGCGCAGGCCGCATCCGTGCTCGACCGACGCCGGGAGATCGCGCTGCAGAACCTCGCCGGCACCCCCGTCGAGCTGCACGACTCCGTCCGTCGGCGCACCGTGCTGGTGCCGCTGCTGTTCGTCGCCGTGGGGTCGGCGCTGACCGCGCTCGTCATGTTCTTCCCGCTGCTCGGCCTGGCCGCCGTGGCGTCGCCGCAGGGACCCTTGATGCTCGTCGGGTTCCTGGTCGGTGGGTGTGCGCTGGTCTACGCGGCGACCGAGACGTCGCGGCCGCTGCTCCGGTCCGTGCTGGCGGACACGGTGGTGCGGGCGGACTGATGCACCCGTCGTCCCGGTCCGGAGGTATCTGGTCGCGCCGGACGCGGTCCTCGTCGATATGACGCAGACGACGAGCTCCGAGGTAGGTGCCCGGTTGCGTGCGCGCGTGCGCGGCACCGTGTGGCAGCAGGGCGACGACGGGTACGACGACGCCCGGAGGGTGTGGAACGGTGCCGTCGACAGGCGCCCGGCGGCGGTCGTCCGGTGCGTCGACGCGGAGGACGTGCGGGCGGCGCTGCTCGTCGCACGTGACAGCGACGTCCCGCTCTCGGTGCGCGGCGGCGGGCACGACTGGGCCGGCCGGGCGTCGAGCGACGGCGGTGTCGTCCTCGACCTGTCCGCGCTGCGCGGCGTCGAGGTCGACCCGGTCGCGCGGGTGGCCGTGGCACAGGGCGGTGCGCTGGTCGCGGACGTCGTGGACCCGGCGGCGACGCACGGCCTCGGCACCGCGACGGCGGTCGTGCGGACGGTCGGCATGGCCGGGATGACCCTCGCCGGCGGGTACGGCGGGCTCGTCGGCCGGTTCGGGCTGGCGCTCGACAACCTGCTCTCGGCCGACGTCCTGCTCGCCGACGGGACCCGCGTGCTCGCCGGGCCTGACGGGGACCCCGAGCTGCTCTGGGCCCTGCGTGGCGGCGGCGGGAACTTCGGGATCGTGACGGGGGCCCGCTACCGGTTGCACCCTCTGGGCCCGGTGCTGGGTGGCATGGTCCTGTACCCCCACGAGCAGGCGCTCCCGGTCCTGCGCGGCTACCGCGACGTGATCGCCACGGCCCCCGACGAGCTCACGGTGATGGCCGGCTTCGTCGCCGGACCGACCGGCGCGCCCGCGGTGTTCGTCGCCCCGACGTGGAGCGGCGACCTCGACGCCGGTGAGGCCGCGGTGGCACCACTCCTGCGGCTCGGCACGCAGGTCGGCGGGGGCGTCGGCCCGCTGCCCTACCCCGAGCTGATCCGGATGTTCGAGGCCGGCGCCCGGCCCGGCCAGCACTACGCGCTCGGCACCCGCTGGCTCCCGACCCTCACCGACGACGCGATCGAGGTGCTCGCGGAGGCCGCGCTGAGCTCGCCGTCACCGTCGTCGCTGCTGGCCCTGCACCACTTCCACGGTGCCGCCACCCGCGTCGCCCCGGGCGCGACCGCGTTCGCGCTGCGTCGGGAGCACCTGCTGGCGGAGGTGATCGCCGCGTGGCAGCCCGGCGCTCCGGCCGAGCCGCACCGGGCGTGGGTCCAGCGCGTCGCGGACGCCCTGGCGCCGGGTGCCCTGCCCGGCGGGTACCCGAACATCCTCGGGCCGCGCGACTCGGCACGGGTGCGGCTCGGCTTCGGGGCGAACGCCGACCGGCTGCTCGCCGCCAAGCGCCGCTACGACCCGGACGGCGTGCTCACGGCGATCGCGGCGATCGACACCTGACGGCTCCGCGTGTCGGCGCGGGCGTCTAGGGTTCGTGGCGTGACGACAGCCCTGTACCGGCGCTACCGGCCCGAGAACTTCGCCGAGGTGATCGGTCAGGACCATGTCACCGCGCCCCTGCGGCAGGCGCTGCGCAGCGGTCAGGTCAACCACGCGTACCTCTTCTCCGGCCCCCGCGGCTGCGGCAAGACGACGTCCGCCCGGATCCTCGCCCGCATCCTCAACTGCGCGCAGAACACCGAGGAGAACCCCACCGACACCCCCTGCGGCGTGTGCCCCTCGTGCGTCGAGCTGGCGCGTGGCGGACCCGGCAGCCTGGATGTGGTGGAGATCGACGCGGCCAGCCACGGCGGTGTCGACGACGCCCGTGAGCTGCGGGAGCGTGCCACGTTCGCACCCGCGCGGGACCGCTACAAGGTGTTCATCCTCGACGAGGCGCACATGGTCTCGAACCAGGGCTTCAACGCGCTGCTCAAGATCGTCGAGGAGCCGCCGCCGCACATCAAGTTCATCTTCGCGACGACCGAGCCGGACAAGGTCATCGGCACCATCCGGTCGCGCACCCACCACTACCCGTTCCGCCTGGTCCCGCCGGACGTGCTGGTGCCCTACCTCCAGCAGCTCTGCGACAGCGAGCGCGTGCCGGTGGCCTCCGGCGTGCTGCCGCTCGTCGTGCGCGCGGGCGGCGGCTCCGTGCGGGACACGCTCTCCGTGCTCGACCAGCTGATCGCCGGCTCCGGGGGTGGCGAGGTCGGGTACGAGGGCGCCGCCGCGTTGCTCGGGTACACGCAGGCGTCGCTGCTCGACGACCTGGTCGAGGCGGTCGCGGCGCGCGACGGCGCCTCGGCGTTCCGCGTGGTGGAGCGCGTCATCTCCACCGGCCACGAGCCGCGGCGCTTCGTCGAGGACCTCCTCGAGCGCCTGCGGGACCTCATCGTCATCGCGGCCTCGGGGGACGCCGCCGACGCGGCCCTGCGCGACGTCCCGACCGACCAGCTCGACCGCATGCGGCTCCAGGCCCGTCACCTGGGCGCCTCGGAGCTGTCCCGGTCGGCCGACCTCTGCAACGCCGCCCTGACCGAGATGACCGGCGCCACGTCCCCTCGCCTGCACCTCGAGCTGCTCATGGCACGTCTGCTGCTGCCCGCCGCGGAGGACACCCGCTCGAGCCTCGGAGCCCGCCTCGACCGGTTGGAGCGCGGCCTGCCCGCCGACGGCGCCGCCGCGGTGCGCGTACCGGTCGCCGGCCCACCGGCTGCTCCCGCCGCGGTGCCCGCCCCGCAGCCTCCGGC
>NZ_JABMCI010000071.1 GCF_013359775.1 Cellulomonas humilata
CCCCCTCGCCGGGCGGTGGGCCGGGCGGGGCGGGGACGCGAGCACCGCCGGTCGGGGCGGCGGTGGCTCGCGCCTCAGCGATCTCCTCCTGCACCGGCGGGCCCGCCCGGGTGGGCGCGGGCGGTGGCGTGGCGGGCGCCCGCTCGGCCGGTCGCGGTGGTGCCGGCACCGGGGGCGGCCCCTGCTGCGGGGTGAGCAGGTGCCGACCTCCGGGGCCTGGTGCGACTCCCACGTTGGGCTCGGAGGCGACTGCCGACAGCTCGGAGCGGATCACGGACTGGTCGAGCACCGTGCGCGGGTCGGCCCCGGCC
Source organism: Cellulomonas humilata (assembly GCF_013359775.1). Taxonomy (GTDB): domain Bacteria; phylum Actinomycetota; class Actinomycetes; order Actinomycetales; family Cellulomonadaceae; genus Cellulomonas; species Cellulomonas humilata. The sequence continues at coordinate 312 of NZ_JABMCI010000071.1, forward strand.
GCGACGCCGGGTGCCCGCGGCGCCCCGCGCCCGAGCGCCTGCGTCACCGCGCGGTTGCCCGCGAGCCGCTGCAGCCGCTGCAGGCCAGGCGCCGTGACCCGGTCCCGTGGCAGTTCGACGGTGACCGGGACGTCGACGCGGACGCTCGCAGGTCGGCCGTGCGCGCGGGCGTCCGCCGTCGACACCTCGTCGTCCGGCCGTCGCGCACGCCCACGTCCGTCCACCCCGCAGCCCCCCGCTCGTGGGTCAGGGCCCACGATGGGCGGTCCGTGGGGCACCGCCCAGAGATGCGCGCGCCCGCGTGCGGGCACCTGCGGGTGCCCGATCGGGCAGGCGGTCGCTGCGTCGTGACGGTCGAGGAGTCGGGGGCGGACATGGCACTGGCCTGCGGGGCCAGCGTCAAGACGATGTCCGACGTGCTCGGCTACTCGTCGGTGGCACCACGGGAGACATCTACCTGCACCGGTCCGAGGACGCCCGACAGGCCGCCTCGGACGGGCCGGCGATGGCCCTCTACCTCTAGACCCAGTTGGCGTACGCATGACTGAGGGCCACCCCCGCTGAACGGTGATGGCCCCCTGAACTGCGCGTACATCGGTCGGGCTGACAGGATTTGAACCTGCGACCCCTTGGAGACTCGAGGGCGGCAACGCTCATCACCCGTGGCACCTCGACAGCCTTGCGAAACTGTGCGTCATCTGCGGTTATGGTTCTTGCCGCCCGGCCCTCAACACGCGTCGAGTCGCACAAGCAAGCGTCCTCTGCCGGCGTTTTCGCGGGGTAAACGCGGGGACCGACTGGCTTCCTGCGCCCGCGCTCTGCCCCGCGGCGCACAAGACTCAGAGCCTAACTCCACCCTGGCCGTACCGCGCAGATGTTGATGCGACGACCTCCCGACGACGTTGACGATGCTCTCGCCCTGGAAGCCATCGCCCACGGAGTGATCTCCGAGTTCGTCCCAGACGATCCCGCCGTGCCCGTTCGGGAGCCCTGCTCGCCGCCGGCGTCACCTATTCCTCGTGATTGAGACGTGACAACTCAGTAGCCGTCAACGGAGGCCGCCCGGGGATGTCGAGTTGGCGCCGGACGTAGTCCTCCTCGGATGGGCGACCCTCGAGCCAGGGCCAGTCACCGGAGCGCGGCAAGTACGTGTGAATCTCGTCCTTCAGTCCAAGTTCGCTTCTCATTGCGTTTCGCAGTACCGCGAGCAAGTCACCCGCTCGGAACCAGCCTGGGTAGTACTCGACGAAGGCGCGACGCTGCTCAATGACACCCGTGATCTGCATGAGGGCGCCACTGACTCTGTCAGCCAGGTCCGCCACCTCGGCACCAGCCAGCAACTGCACATCTCCGAGTACGGGCTGCAGCTCCGTGTCCCATCGCTTGAAGTAGTCCAGCAGACCTTCTGCGATGAACTCCTCGTCCTCGTCGGCGACCGTCTGGACGCCGTCGTAGGAGAGGAAGCAGGCGAAGCTGTCCACGTCCCGCAGCATCGATTCTGCAAGGGTGAGGAAACTCGAGTAGACCGTTCGACGGTCTGCGAGCCAACGTCTGTCATCTTCGGCCGAGAGTCGTTGGCGCTCCAATGATCTTCCGAGCCAGGTGGTCATCACGATGCCCACGATCGTTCCCGCGATGCCGAGGGCACCAGCGACGGCGACAGCAACAAGCTCTGAGCTCACAACGCGAAGCGTAGATCGGCGCTGAGTCTGCGTCTTGTAGCAATCATCGCCAACCTGCCCCAGTGACCCTTGCAGGCAGCAGGGGTGACTTCCGGACTCCACTGGCTCGGGTGCTCGCCGTCCGCAGGACTGGGACCTGTCCGCGCTGGGCTCGGAGGCGGCGGTGGCGGTCGGCGCGGCTGCGACGATGCGATCTGGATTACGTGGCGCGTGCCGCGGCCTCGCCGAGTGCTACGAGGAGCGCTTCGCGATCCACTAGCCGCAAGAACCGGCGAGACGGTGACAGAAGCGCAACAAACTGCCCCTCCCGCGTGGCAACAGCGCGCACGCGCTCCTCGGCACTCCAGGTCGGGTCGTCGATTACATACGCGTCCGGTTCCACTACATCGCGCAGGAGCCCGTCGGTCAGGTCCTCGATGCGCAGCCAGGTCGCGTGCTCGATGATCGGCGGCCTCCCGGGCTGGCGGGGCAGCTGGAGCCAGCCCTCAGGCGGTTCCGTTCCCTCCGGGATGGTCCGCTGAAGGCTCAGCAGAAACTGTTGCGCGAGGTACAGCGAATCACGGCCGCCCGTCCCCGCCTTTGTCGCTTCCCAGCGTTCATCCGCGTCCGCGGCCTCCGGTTGTTTCGAGCCTGGATCAAACGGCTGCGGATCCACGCCCGCGGCCCGGGGCGGCGAAGGGTGCCGCCTGTCGATCAAGACGTCCTCAAGGTCAAGGCGAGCCCGGCTCAGCCACGGCTGTGCACGCCCTAACGCACGGAGGACCTGATCGACCTGTGCGCAAGCGAGGAAGACCCTGCCTACCTCGTCACGGGTCGCGACGAAGACGACTGCTCGGACGCCCTTGAGCTTGCTGAGAAGGTGGCCGAACAGATAGAGCCGGCTCGTGAGCCACTCCTCGTCGCTGCGCCTTAGATCGACCACGAGGTAATCGGCGTCGTCGCCTCGCCCCAAGGCCTGTTGAAGAGTCGAGAAGTAGGAGTTGTTCACCTGGTCGGCGACAACGAGCCCTCGGATGTCGTCACCGGCGTAGCCCTGCCAGGGCAGGTTCACCGGTTCGGTCACCGCGAGCTCCACGGACACCGCGAGAACCGAGAGCTTGCTGACCCGGCCGCCAAGCGAACCGAGGAATCTGCCGATCGGACCGCGAAGCACGATGCAGAGAACGAGCACCACCAGCGGCCATAAGGCAGCCTCCGCGAATCGCAGCCACGCGACCATCTCTCACCCTCCCGTGACTCGTGAAGCCAGTCTGCCCGGGCATTCGGCACGTTGAGAAGCAAAGGCGCGGTGATGGTGGAGTTGCCGACTGAAGGGACCCCGCGGGCCGGACGCTTCCAAACTTGGCAGCAGCCAGGGAAGGGGGCTCCGATCGGTCGAGTGAGGAAGTACCCGGCCGAGTTTCGCCACCAGGCGGCCGCGCTCGTGGTGGACGGCGGTCGCGGGGTCCGCGACGTCGCTCGTGTCTCGCCCCGGGTCTGACGGAGGCTCTCAATCCTGGGAAGGATGAGAGTCATGGCAGCACCGAGGAAGTACCCCGAGGAGCTTCGGGAGCGGGCGATCCGGTTGGCGGTCGATCTGCGGCGTGATCCGGCGACGCGGCCCGGGGCGTTGGCGCGGGTCGCCGAGCAGCTCGGGATCAAACCCTGAGACGTTGCGGAACTGGGTCAAGCAGGCCGAGGTCGACGCGGGGGGCCGGGCGGGCACGACGACGGCTGAGGAAGCCCGGATCGCCGAGCTCGAGCGGGAGAACCGTGAGCTGCGGCGCAGCAACGAGATCCTGCGCACCGCGTCGGCGTATTTCGCCGCGGCGGAGCTCGACCGCCGACTGAAGTGATCGTCGGCTACGTCGACGAGCACAAGGCGCGCCTCGGGGTCGAGCCGATCTGCCGGACGTTGCAGATCGCCCCCGAGCACGTACTACGCCGCCAAGACCCGCCCACCGTCGGCGAGGTCGGTGACGGACGCGGCGACCAGTGCGGTGATCGCGCGCGTCCATGAGGACAGCTTCGGGGTCTACGGGGCCAGGAAGGTCCATGCCGAGATGCGCCGGCAGGGCCACCCGGTCGCCCGGTGCACGGTCGAGCGTCTGATGCACGCGGCGGGACTGCGCGGGATCACCAGGGCGAAGGGCCCGCGGTCCACGATCCCGGGCTCTGGTCCTGAGACCCGTCCGGACCTGGTCGAGCGGGACTTCACCGCGACCGCGCCCGATCAGCTGTGGGTCGCGGACATCACCTACGTCCGCACGTTTGCCGGGTGGGTCTACGCGGCCTTCGTCACCGACGTCCACTCCCGGCGGGTGGTCGGTTGGCAGCTGTCGAAGTCGTTGCGCACCGACCTCGCGCTGGACGCTTTGGAGATGGGCATCTGGACCCGCCAACGCGCCGGCCACGACGTCACTGGGCTGACGCACCACAGCGACAAGGGCGTCAATAGGTCACCATCCGCTACACCCAACGCCTCGCCGAGGCCGGCGCTGTCGCCTCGGTCGGGTCGACCGGCGACTCCTACGACAACGCCCTGGCCGAGGCATTCAACTCGCTGTTCAAGGCCGAGCTGGTCCGCAACAAGGGCCCGTGGAAGAGCATCGACGACCTCGAGATCGCGGTCGCCGAATACATCGACTGGTTCAACCACCGACGCCTGCACGGAGAGATCGGACTGATCCCACCCGCCGAGCTGGAAGACACCTACTACCGTCAGAACACCGCTGCGACGAACGTCGAAGCGTCAGTTGCGAGCCTCCACTGAAGCTGGGGCGAGACAATGTGGGCATGAGCAGCGAGTTCGTGCATCCGCCCCGCCTCTGGTCACGAACCGATGTTCCCCGGACCATCACCGATGCCAACAACTGCCGGGTGTACGCCTGGTTCGTCACCGGCGCCCCGCCCGAGGTTCCGGTCAAGAACTCCCGCGTCGTCGACGACGCGGTGCTCCTCTACGTCGGTATCTCGCGCAGGCAACCACCTCTGAACGGGAGGTGCGCATCATCGAAAGGCCCGCACGCCAGGATCCGCTACCTCTGCCTGACCTCGTGCGGCCGATGCCCGCGGTCCCGGGCGACTTGCCTGCGAACGACGACGGCTGCGCATACGAGATGAAGTGGGACGGGTGCGCGCCGTCGCGTAAGTCGACGGTGGCAGCGTCCGCCTCGTGTCCCGCAACGACCACGACATCACGCGGTCGTACCCGAGCTCGGGGGGCTGGTGTCGACGCGGGCTGCACTTTGCACACATGCACTCTCGATAGATTCCACAGCCTCGGCGTGTCGGGTCCGCCGTGCGGAGTACAGATCCGCGATTACGTCCGGGTTTCTATCTCCGCACGCGGTTTGAGGCGGCCCGATTGGTAGAGCACGCACTGCGGTCAAGCGTGCTGGCACTCACCCTCAGTTCGCTGGCGGCCGCCGACAACGGCTCATCCGCACGGGGCACCCCTGACCGCGCGAGCAAGGTCTCCGTCGTGGCGCCTCGCTAGACGACTCGCGACTCAGGATCGGACCGGGTCCCGGACGGTCATCCGTCCACGAGGAGGTAGAAGAACAGGTCCAGGTCCGCCGCCCGTCCTGGGTCGCGGACGTCGGTCAGCAGCTCCCGATTCGTCTGGCCGAGCGAGTCCCCCAGGTGCTCGGCGTTCAGGTAGACCCGGTCACCGGTGTCCTTGCTCGTCGCCCAAACGTGGGCCGACCGGACGCGCAGCCGGCAGAGGATGCGTTCGGGGGCGCCCACCGACTGCCAGCCCGCCTGGTCCAGCTCACCCGCGAGAACCCACGCGTGCCCGAACAGGTGGGACGGGACGGTCGCGAGGAACATCTTGGTCTGCGTCGACGGCAGCCAGACGAGGCCGGCCTCGAACCCGTTGCCGTCGTCGCTCTGAAGCACCTCGACCGTCCCCTCGAGCCGGACGGACCTGAACCCGAACGGCCCCGTGATCCCCTCGTGCTTGCCGTCCTCGCTCGACGCCCGGGCCCAGTAGAGCTTGTCGTAGTCGGTGGTCGGGTACGGCAGGTCGACGGTGACCTCCACGATCGGGTCGAACGGCTCGGGCGTGCACTCCAGGACGGCGGCGACGATCCCGATCCCGACGCCCTCGTCGAACGAGTGATGAGGGACCTCGAGCCCGTTGAGGATGACTTTCTCGTTCAGGAGGTCTTGCACCCCGGCCGTGGCCCCGCGCAGGCGGATCGAGGACAGTAGCAGCGTCTCCGGCTCGGGCGGCCCGCCGATGTGCTTGCACAGAGTGTCCAGCGCGTCCTGGACGGTCGGCGACGCGGACAGCAGGGTGCATGCTCCCGGCCGGTAGCTCGTCAGGGCCGCGGTCCGGAACCTCGCCGTGAACACCACCGGCGGGCTCTCATCCGTCCCGCCCGGCCCGGCCACCCTGGCCTGGACCCGGTGCACGACGTCGGGCTGCTTCGCGTCGATCGCCCACCGCACCTCACAGAGTCCGGCGGCATCCGTCGTCACGGTCCTGATGGCACCCCCGGTGATCGACACCCCGTCCAGGGTCGTGCGCGGGTTCCCGGCCGGGATGGCGGGCACGCTCCACTCGACGGCCGCGCCCGCGACCGGCGTCTGCCCGCGCATCACCGCGACCCGCAGCCGGCCGGGCAGGGTGACGTCGCCCCCGCCACCCAGCGGGACGGACTGTCCGTCTCCACCGCGGTAGAGCAGGACGCGATCGGTCAGCGTGCCGGTCTGGATGCGGCAGTCCTCACCGCCCCCGGCCGCTGCGTCGAGAGCGAGAAGCGGCGCGTACCGGACCGACGGCCCGTGGGGGCGCTCGAACGGGTTGCCCTTGGGCCAGTCCACGGTGCCGTCAGCCCGGGCGGCGAACGTCCAGTAGTCACCTCGCCGGAAGGTGGCGTCGGCTCCACTGCCGAGCCGAACCTTCAGACCGTCCCCGAGGTCGATGAGCTGGGATCGGGTCGGGTCCCCCGCGGTCGACACGACCGCCGCCCCGCTCCCGTCGGCGAACGTGTCCCACAGGCGCAGGTACCAGCCGTCGGCGAGCTTCAGGGCGTCCACGGAGGGTCCGGCGGCCGCCTCCAGGGTCACGACCATGTCGCTCGCCAGCGCGACGCGGAACAGCCGTCCGCCGGCGGCGGCCGCACGCGGGTCGACGTCGTCGTGCGGGGAGACGATCTCGGCGAACAGGCCGGGTGCGAACCAGTTGAGGGGGTCGAGGGCTGGCGGCTCGACGGTCAGCTCCGTCCCGGTCTTCGCGGTGACGCGCGCCAGCACGGACGCGTTGCGCCGGGACACCTTGAGCCGCAGTCCTTCGAGGCCGTAGCGCGGCCCGTCCGCCGTGGAGTAGTCGGTCCGAGGCTTGCCGCCGTCCACCTCGCAGCGGAACAGCAGGTTCTCGGGGCGCGAGTAGCCGCCCTGAGGAGTGAGGCTGCACGGGTCGGTCGACGGGGGTGTCGCGTCGGGGACGACCGCGAGGGTCCCCGTCGACGGTGCCACGAGCTTCACCCACTCCGGGTCGTCGCCGGACGTGGCGCACGTGAGCCGACCCTTCCATCCCGCGGCGGGGGCGAAGGGGAACACCTGCCAGTCCAGCAGGGCCCGGCCGGCCGCCTGCGCGTCGCCGAGCGCTCGGTCGGCCAGCGCCGGTTCCTCCACCGGGTCCACGAACCGCTCGAGGCACTTCAGCGCGAGGAGCACGGGGGCGGTGGGCGTGGCGTCAGTGCGGGGGTGCGGCTGGGTCGCCAGGGTGCAGTCCTCGATGACGTTCTCGACCAGCCACCCGACCAGATACCCGTGGCCGGTCCCGAGCCTGCAGGCCGCGGGCGTCGAGGCGGCGGTCACGGCGAAGGCCGTCGACCCGGCAGGGACCACGAGGCGCCCCGGGCTGCCGAACGTGTCGTCGGCGCCGGTGTCGACCCGGTCCAGCACGTGGTCGGACTGCTGGTCGACGTCCGCGTCCAGCAGCACCTGGCCCTGTCGGGCGACCACGGCGCGGGCCCGACGACCGTCCTCGGTCCGGACTCGAAGCCTCGTCGCGTCGTTGCGCTTCGTCATGGCCGGTTCCTCCTGGAGGCGACGGACCCGGACCGCGTGTCGTCGAGGACGCGCGCAGCCAGGGCGAAGGGGAGGTACTCAGGGAAGAGCGAGCTGACGTTGTCGACCGCGACGCCGAACGCCGCACGGGCGAAGGCACCCATCTCGGCGTCGTCCTGGCCGCCTGACCGGATCGCGTCCGGGCACAGCGGGTGAAGCATCGCGAGGGTGGGCTCGTCAGCGGAGACGTCCATGAACACCGGCCTGACGGACAGCCGGACCAGCTCCGCCTCGGTCTTGGAGAGCCGGCCGGTGGGGCCCGAGGACGCCGCCGCGAGTGCGAGGGCAGGTTGACAGCGGAACGTGCGTGGCGTCGAGGAACCGTCCGGGACGCTGCTGTAGCGCACGCACCCCGACTGGCGTCGGGTGACCTTGACCGGCTCGGCGAACACCGTGCTGGTCGCTTCCAGCGAGCGCGCCGACGTCGCCCCGAGCACCGTGACGTTGCACAGGACGAGGTCCAGGTCGGCTGCCGCCAGGGCGGGCAACGCGGCGCCGTCCGCCGTGACCACGCTGTCGGTGACCGTGAGCCGGCCGGTGACGGCGGTGCCGGTCGTCGCGACAGGACCGACGATCGCGCTGTCGACGAGCAGGTGGATGCCGGTGGCAGGGCCCTTGACGGCCACGGCCACGGCGCCGGGTGACCGCACGGTGACGTGGCGCAGCTCGAGCTCGGCGAGCGACTCGGTGCCCACCGTGAGTCCTCCCGTCAGCTCCAGGCCGTCGAGCACGAGGCGGCCCGGACGCAGCCCGGCTCCGCCGGTACCCCGGACGACCCGGACGGGAGCGTCGAGCGTGAAACGGCGCTCACGGCGCACCACGAACCCGCGCAGGTCGGGGTCGCCGGGCACCCCCGGCAGCACCCGAGGCCGGCGCCACTGCGCGGCGACGAGGTGAAGGTGGGACTCCGGTGGGACCGTGACGTCGATCGTCGCGCCCGGCGCGGAGGCTGTCTCGCGGTCGCAGCGGACCAGCAGCACGAGCGCGCGACGGCCGGCCGCCGAGGCGGCGGCCTCCGTCAGCGCTGAGGCGAGCGAGCCCACCACCCGCCCGCCGGACTCGGCCGAGCCGCCGGCAGGGGCGGTGGCGTCGACCACCCACAGCAGGTCCCGGGCGCCCGCGCCGTCCCGGATCTCGAACGGGTGCCCGTCGTCGTTGCGGTCCTGCGGGCCGGCGCCGATCGCCCTTCCGCGACCGACCGCGTGCGCGACCCGGATCTCGGCCACCTCCGCCACGTTGTTCGGCGGCTCGGGCGTCAGGACGCGACCGGTGACGGGATCGACGGCGACCGTGACCGTGTGCGCCTCGGTGTGGGGCGTCGGCCCCGGCTCGTACCACGTGGAGGTGACCGCGCCCGCCGGACGCGCGCCCGGTGGCGACGGTGGCTTCTCGAGGTTGACGATGCGGACCTCGGCGGCAGGCACGCGCGTGAAGCCGGCGTCACCGTCGCGCCGCAGGAACACGGTGAACGGGTGTCCCGCGGTGTCGAACCACGGGCGGTCGCCGAGCCGCGGGTCACGGCCCTCCAGACCGGCCCGCCGCAGCTCGTCGGTCTCCAGGTGCAGCGGAAGACGTTGCAGGCGGTCCGGGAGGTCGGGCCACCCGAGGCGGCGGCCGTCGGCGTCGGCGCGACGGTCCGCCGCGAACATGCGCAGCACGGCGCCCGGCTGGGCCGCGAGCTGGAAGTAGCCGGCGTGGGTGACGCCGCCGATCACCCACGGGCGGGCGGGCGGCACCGCGGCCAGGGCCGCGGCGGGCACCGGGTCGTGCGTAGGTGCCGGATAGTGCGTGACCGCGGGGCGCAGCACGTGGACGCCGACGGCCTCGATGCCGTGACGGCCCGCGGGCCGCCCCCGGCGCGCCGTCCCCACCGGGCGAACGTCCAGCAGCCGCGGCAGCAGGTCGAAAGCGCCGCCCGCACGCATCGCCGTCTCACCCGGCACCAGCATCGCGGTCCCGGGCCGGTCGGGGCGCACGTCCAGCAGGTGCGAGGTGCGGACCAGCCGCTGGTAGTACTCGACCGCCACCGCGGGCAGCCCGGTGACGTCGCCCGCGAGCGCCTCGATCACGCGCGCGGTGCCCTTGCCGCGTCGGTAGCGCACCGTGTTCGCGACGTACGCGCGCTGCCAGCCGCCCGCCGCCCCGGGCGGCGGTCGCAGCGGGGACGCTCCCACCAGGCGGGCGATCGCCTCGAGCCCGGCCTCCCCGGCCGTCTCGGCGAATGCGGCGTCGTAGAGCTCCTGGAGGTGCGCGTCCACCTCGGCCAGGGACCCGGCGAGGACCTCCACGAGGGCGTGCAGCGCGCCGCCCGCCGCCAGGTCCGTCGTCCGCAGGTGCGCCGGCAGGAGCGCGAGGAGCGCACCGGCCACCGACTCGACCCGCGCCTGCGGGACGGCGCCCGTCCCCTGGCCGGCGGCGCTCACGTCGTCATCTCCGTGAGCGTCAGGGCCGCGCCCTGCACCGACAGCAGTCGCGCGGGCTCGAAGACCCCGCCGATGAGGCGGGGACCGCCGCTCGGCAGGCGTCCCTGGGCATCCTCGACGACGCCGGGAGCGGACAGGCTCGTCAGCCGGGCCGCCACGACCCCCGGGACGCCCTGGACCGTCGCGAGCACCTCTGACCGGTGGATCGCCCGGCCGAACCCCATGGCGCTGCGTCCGAACCGCCGCTCCAGCGCGCCGCGGACCGCGGACTCGACCTCGCTGCGGTGCACCGCCGGGTCGACCCGGAGCTCGAGGACGAGCGAGACGGGCAGGTCGACGAATCCCTCGACCCTCACGTGCGTCCCCGGCGGTGCCGCCGCCAGCAGCGCGTCACGCAGGTCGCGCACCAGCGACGACCCCGCTGTCGGCGGTGCCAGGCTGGTGGTGGCGACCGTGAGGCACACGATCCGGCGCGTCCCCGCCCGGAGCTCGTCGGCGGACGCCTTGCCGATGCCCCGGTACTGCTCAGCGAAGGACTGGAAGTCCTCCAGCGACACGGCCCGGCCGAGGGTGCGGATCGCCCGTGGGGCGGCGGACCGCAGGTCCGCGACGCTCTCCGGGTCGTTGCCACCGTCCGCGGGGACAGGGTTCGTCACCGTCCGGATCCCCGGCACGGGGGCCATGACCTGGGTGAGGCGGTCCGGGGGCAGGTTGCCGGCCCCACCGCCCCCGGTCCGGAAGAGTGCGGTGACGTTCCCCGTCCCGCTGGGCAGCCTGCCGGCCATCTGCACGTCGCTGCCGGCGTCACGCCGCTCGACGACCCGGTAGGCGCGGCTCTCAGGACCCTCGTCCAGGAGGCTTGCCACCGCCTCGTACCGACGTCCGTCGACGCGGACGTCGACCGCGGGCGCGTACCCGGGCGCGCCGGGCGCGGGGACGTGCGCGAGCGAGCCACGGGTCACCCTGAACCGCTGCCATCGCTGTGCCGGGTCACCGGAGCCGATCGTCTCCGGACCCCGCACCGGGGTCTGGCCCTGCGACGCGGGGACCGCGTTCGCGAGGATCGTGAGGCTCGATGCGCGCCAGCGCCCGGACAGCGGTCCGTCCAGCACCACGAGGGTCGCTCCGCCGGCGGGTACGTCCGTCCCGGCGGTGGCCGGCGTCGTCGACGTCCGCAGCACGGTGCCGACCTCGACGACCTTCGCGCCGCCGCTCCCCCGCCCGACCAGGACCACGTGGCGACCGGGTTCGAGCGGGACCTCGCCGTGGACCCAGATCCGGTCGGCGCGGTTCTCCCCGGCGAGGGCGGGGTGCTGCCGGACGCTCGTCGCCGGGTCCGTCAGCGGGAGGTCGGGATCGGCGAGCGGGACCAGGAGGTCGTGCCTGGACGTCTCCACGAGAAGAACGGTCTGCCGGACAGCGGTGTCGAACTTCGCGGCGTGGTCGGCGCCCACCGTGATGACGGTGCACGCCAGCGAGAGGGTGAAGTCCGACCGGGTCGCCTCACGCGCCGCGGTGATCCGCTCCACCGCGAGCGCGGTGCCGTCCGACCCGCCCTCCAGGACGACGACCCTGCCGGCGGCGGCTCCCGGGTGGATGCCGTCCAGGTGGATCGTCCAGACCTTGGCGGTCGGGTCTCCCGTCACCTTCCCGACGGTGAAGCCGCTCCACTCCGTCGGGTTCGGCGTGGGGGTCCCCAGCCCGGTGAGCTCCTTGGGCATGAGCCTGAAGTCGGGAGCCGCCGCACCGAACGGTCGGGCGTGGGTGCCGAGGACGATCACCGTGCCGTCCGGCACCGGGCCGGTAACGCCCGTGTCGGCCTTGACTTCGCGCTGCCCCGCGAGGAACAGCGTCGTGACCGGTGGCGTCCCGACGAGGTCGGTCTCGACACGGGTCACGCGCGCGTGGATCCACGTCACCGTGGTGCCCGTCCGACGACCGACCACCAGGACGCTGTCCCCCACGCGGACGCCGGTGCTGCTCCCGGCGACGGCGACCTGCGCGGTCGAGGTCGTCATGGTCACCGGCGCAGGCGCTCGCACCGGGGCAAGGGTGTTCCAGGCGCTGCGGGCCCGGAGCTCGCGATCGGTCTCGAACGTGACGGGGACCTCGCCCTGGCCCGGAACGGACGCCACCTGGGTGCCCCGCGGGACGGTGACGGACGACGGGGAGCCGGGGAACGTGTCGAGCTCGAACGCCAGCACGGTAGTCGCAGAGATGGCCGGTCGCGGGACGTGCCCGAGCAGTCCGGTCAGGGACACCAGCGCGGCACGGTCGCGGGTCCCGTCGAGGGTCGAGTCACGAAAGGAGCGGTGCACGTTCCACGCCAGGACGTGCGCAGCCCCCGCCGTGGCCGAGAGCAGGGCGATCGCCGGGTCCTCCGTCGAACGGGTCCCGAGCCGTGCGAGCGGCCGTCCGCCGGCGGTCCCCGCCTGTGCCACCCGGTCCAGCATCCGCTCGAGGATCGCGCTGTGGGACATCGACGTGGGGTCGCCCGGGGTGAGGGCCGCGACGAGCCGCTCGGCATCAGCACCCCCCGCGCAGGCGCCGGACCCGCAGCCGCCGCCACAACCGGCCCCGCGACCGGCCCCGCAACCGCACCCGAGCCCGCCGGTCATCGCCCGCCCCCCATCGTCACCGTGAGCCGCCCGCGCTCGGGAAAGCTCGGGTCGTCCCGGAGCTCGAGGATCTCGGCGTCGGCCGGGCGGATCACGCCGAGCCCGAGCTCGTCCTGCCCGACGCGGGCGAACCGTTGGAACACCAGCGGCCGCACGCTCTGCACCCCGGGGACCGCCATGACGGCCGCCACGACCGCGGAGAGGAACACGGGTGTGCCGAAGGTGAAGTGGTCGGGGTGGAAGAACCCTGGCCTTCCACGCGAGCCGAACGGGGACAGTGCCGCCCGGACGCGACGGCCCACCTCGCTGCGCAGCTCGCGCGGCTCCGCGCACACACTGAGGGCGACGTCCAGCGGGACTGGTCGGGCGCCACGCACGGCGACGTCGAACCCGGCGAGCCGGAAGCGTTCCAGGTGGGCCAGCAGCGCGTCGCGGAACCGGCGGTCGACGCTCGCGCCGCCCACCCGGTCGACGTGCACGACGACCGTCTGCCAGGCCCCGGTCCAGCGGGCGACCGCCATCGCGTTGGCGACGCCGGCGAACCGGCGCGCCGCCTCGGCGTAGTCGGCGGCCGTGACCGCCCGTTGCTGGCGACGGAAGGCCTCGGGCGCCCTGACCTTGACCGCGGCGATCTCCTCCCGCGCGCGTCCGCCTGTGCCGGGCAGCGGGTTCGTCACCGCGGTGATGTCCACGGCTGCGTCGGCGTCCGGCACGACGACGTGGCCCAGCGCGTCCGGTCCGAGGTTGCCGACCACGCCGGAGCCGAACCGGCCGCTGACCGTCAGCCGCTCGCCGACGTCCGGCGCGAGGCCACCGGTGCCGCCCGTGCCACCGGTGCCCCCACCGAAGCGGAGCGCGGGCCCGCCACCGGCGTCCGTCTCGACGACGAGGTCCCGGGAGAACCGGCCGGACGCCAGCAGGTCGCGGCGCACGGTCCAGGTGGCGAAGGCGTCCTGCAGGGACAGCTCCGGGAGGCAGCGGTCGGGGTCGACGGCGAGCAGCGCGCTCGCGGGGACCTCGACGGCTGTCCCGGACGGCAGCGGCGCGACCCGGGAGAGCGGTCCGAGGCCACCGTGCACCCGTGGGCGCCACGGGACGCCCGCCTCGGGCGACGGGGGCTCGAGGTCGGGCGCGAGGCCCGCGACGACCGCCGGCGGCAGGCCGAGGTGGTCGGCGGGCGGCAGGCTCGCGCCGTGGTCGGCGAGCACGAGGTTGCCGACCGCGCGGGCGCACACGACCCGCTCGGCAGGCCCGGCCGGTCGCTCGACCTCGGCGGCGACGGTGAGGTCGAACGGGAGCGCGTCGGCCGCGTCCCACGCGACGTCCAGGAGCAGCAGGCCAGGCGCCAGCACGTCGGTGGTGGGGGTGACCTCGGTGAGCCGGACGACGTGCCGCCGGGCAGGGTTTGCGTCGGCGGCCTCCCCGGTGTCCGGTGCGGCGGTCTGCGCAAGGAGCAGCAGGTCACCAGGGACCAGCGGGCCCCTCCCGGCCGACGCGGTCGAGTCCAGCGTGACCGACGTCGAGCCTGCGGGCAGGCAGCACAGGTCGTCGGCCCAGGTGTGGATCGCGATCGAGCTGCGCCACTGCCAGAGCCGGACGTCGGCCGCGGTCTCGAAGACGACGGCACCCTGGTGCAACAGTGCGGGGTACGCCGCCGCGGCCACGACCGTCGGCAGTCCCTCGGTGCGAGGGAGCACTGGCGTCCCGGCGCGGAGCAGCACGCCGTCGCGGGCCGGGATGGCGGGCCGGTGCTCGAAGGCGACCACGAGCCGGGCGCTCGCGCCCTCGTCCACCGGGTAGTCGACGAGCCGTGCGTGCCGGGTGACCGAGGTTCGGGTGCGGGCGGTGTCGAACAGCGCCTCGGTGGCGACCCAGTCGAGGGAGTAGCTCTGCTGGTCGAGCCGGTACGCCAGGGCCTCGACGAGGGTGGTGGTGAGGTCGACGGGGTCGTCCTCACGGAAGCCGGGGACGAGCACGGAGATCCGGTCGAGCATGAGCCGGCGCAGCGTCCCCCAGTCGCGTGCCATGAGGTCTAACGCGGGCTCGGGCGTCTGCGCGCCGGGCAGCTCGCGTCCGTCCGGGGCGCAGTCGGCGTCGCTGGGGCAGTCGACCTTGAAGCTCAGGTCGACGACGCTGAGGCGAGGGTCGAGGAACGCGGGCGGCTGGGCCGAACTGGACCCGGCGACGACGGCCAGCCGGTAGGTCGAGAAGTCCGTCGGCTGCCCGCCCGGGATCTGCACCCGGTAGGTCCTGACGGTTGCGCCGCCGGGCACGGCGGTCACCACGGGCGACACCCGGGGCGGGGGGAACCGCAGTCCCCCGGTGAGCCGGATGTTGGCCCCGGTGAGGCCGGCCATCGGCAGGGGCAGCGGCTTGACGAGCACGACGTCGATCTCGGTCGGCTCGGAGACCGGGTCGCCCTGCCGGACCTCGACGTAGTCGATGCCGGAGATCCCTGCGGGCGCGCCCGGGGCGACGAGGGCCGCCCGCCGCCGCTCGTCGCAGCACTCGTAGCGCACGCCGTTCATGTGAGGTCCAGACGCACGCGGGTCTCGTCCGCCGTGCGGTCGGAGCTGACCTCGTAGGTCACGACGATCTCGAGCGCCGCGTCGTCGTCGATCGCGGTGACGGTGAGGTCGAGCAGGGTCAGCACGTGGCCGAGCCACTGCTGCACGGTCGCCTCGAGCGCGGCGTCGAGCGCGATGGCGGTGGCGTCCCCGCCAGGACCGAACACCATCTGGCGGACCGGGCTGCCCAGCTCGGGCCGCATCACGCGCTCGCCGGGTGAGGTCAGCAGCAGCAGCTCGAGCATCTGCCGGACGTGCGACCGGTCGCCGTAGCGGACGGTCGAGGAGCGGCCCAGCGCGGTGGGGCCGAACGGGAACGCGAGCCGGGTCATGTCGCGACCACCCGGGTCTGGCTGCCGGAGATCACCGGCGGCCCGCCGGGGATCTGCTCGGCCGACTGGCACACGCCCCCGGAGGGGTTCACGAGCACCGGACTGCCGAGCGACACGACCCGGGTGGCCCCGGCCGTCCACGTGGTGCTGATGCACGGCTGCGGCTTGTTGCCTGCCGTGAAGGCGCACCCGACGACGGGCGCCTGGTCGGTCAGGACCATGACCGGCGCGCCCGACATCGTGACGCGCGGAGACTTGGGCGTGAACGTGAGCGTGCCGCCGTGCGGGCACGTCGCCGACGCGCCTGCATGCAGGATGGGTCCCGGCATGGTGCCTCCTCGTCGCGCGTGTCGGTCAGGTGATGACGAGAGCGCCCTCGTTGATGATCACGGACTTCCCGGTCATGACGATCGAGGCTCCCTTGCCGTTGGTGATCGAGATGCCCGCCTCACCGATGACCACCATCGCGCCGGTCGGCGTCTGCACCTGCACCTGGGTGGCGGGCAGGTCGGAGAGTGTGACCGACACCCCGGTCGTCGTCTGCAGGTGGATGTTGGGGTTCAGTGGCGTCGCCCCGACCAGGGCCTTTACCGGGAACCCGTTCGCCTCGGGCCAGAACGCCCCGGTCCAGATCGGGCAGTCCGGATCACCCGCCTCGAACTCGACCCAGACCATGCTGCCCGTCGGTGGCAGGGCCACGACGGCGGCGGACCCCCGGCCCGCGAACGGCAGCGCGGGCAGCGCCCACGTCGACGGGAACAGGCCGTACCGGTCCGCGAGCTGCACCTGGATGCGTCCTTGAACCAGTGGATCGAGGCCGGGGAGCACCGTCGCGCGGTACTTGCCGAAGTACCGCGGGCCAGATGTCATGGCGAGACCTCCTGCACGCTGGAGACGAGACCGCCGCGGGCGAGCTGGAACGCCTGCTTCCAGCTGCCGCGCGCGAGAGTGTGGGTGACCGAGCGGACGAACCAGAGCCCGTCGTGCGCCGCCCCCGCCCCCCGCACGCCGACGAGCGAGCGTGCGGCGAGGGGACGGCCGTACCGGGTGAGGTCGAGGGTGCCGGTCGCCGTCACGGGGTCCGCCAGCCCTCGACCTGCGAGCAGCGCCATGAGCACCTCGGGCATCTTCATCCGCTCGGTCTCCAGCAAGGTCGTCTTGGTGGGGATGACGGGACGGGCCGCCAGCGGCGGTTTGAGCAGCGCGATGTCGGGGACCGGGACGGGCACGGAGAGGCCGGCGATCTTGACGTGGCCGATAGGCAGGACGGCGGCATTGCCGTCCACCGAGAAGCTCATCGAGTCGATGTTCGCGTCGTGGTCGAGGTCGATGCTCAGAGCCTTCTGGACGAGGCCCGTGCGCACCTGCGGCCCCCAGTACGCGGTGTTCGCCCCGGGCACCGGACCGGTCCGGACGTAGAACTCGTACCCGGCGTCCTTGGCCAGCTGGGTCGCGTACGCGTAGTCGGTGCCCTGCTGGTGGTGGTACCCCTCGATCGGGTTCTCCACGCCCTGGATGAGCGACGGGACCGTCGCCGGGACCACGCCGAACGGGATGTACCTCGCCATCATCAACGCCACCCGGGCGAACGGCGGCATCGCCGGGTACGGGAACCCCGTGAGGTCGACGGCGTCCATGTAGCCGCTGACGTCCTCGCCGGTGAGCACGAGCCGGTGCTCACCCGGCCGGCCGGTCGCCGTGACGTCCTGGCGCTTGATCGGCCCGTCGGCGAGGACCGTCGGCACGCCGCGCAGGGTCGCCACGAGCACCACGCGGATCATCGGGTCGAAGAAGCCGGTCGGCAGCAGGGTGCGGGCGATGGGCGAGGTCTTGGAGTACGTGAAGCTGAGCTGGAACCCGGAACGCGCGCCGACGGCCTGCGTCACGGTGGCACCGTCGAGCGCGTCGACGACGGCGGTGGGGGCGGGCGCCACGGCGACCGGGCCGATCCGCACGCTGAGGGTGACCGCGTCAAGCGTGGCCATCGTCGGACACCTCCAGCGGGAGGGGCACCATGAGGAGCCGACCGTCGACGTCACTGATCTGCGCCGGGTCCGCTTCGCCTGTCGCGTCGACGATGCGCCACCACAGCTCGGGGTCGCCGTAGGAGTCGTCGGCGATCGTGTCGGGACGTTCTCCTCGTCGGACCCGTCGGTGCTCGGCGGCGACGTGGCGGTCGACGGCGGGCAGGATCCGACGGCCGAGGTACACCTCCACGGTGCCGTCCTCACCGGTCCAGGTGAGCACCGGGACGGCGTTGTAGCGGCTGGACGGGCCGAAAGACGCGATGCTCACGAGATGCCTCCCAGCCCCAGCGCCTGGACGCCGGCGCCGCGACGCCCCGCGAGCCGTTCACGTCGTCGGGCGGCCGTCAGGAACAGCGCTGCGCCCTTGGACCCGTAGGGCAGGTCGTCCGTGGACAGCGCCCGGAGCCCGAGGCCCACCCTGGCCAGGGTGGGGTTCAGACGCGGGTCGAACGCCTCCTCGGTCACGGACAGCTCCGTGACCCGCACCGGCAGGGTGCGGTTGGCGCCGAGCACGAGCAGCAGCAGCGGTGACGGCAGCGGGAGGATCTCCAGCGCCCCGCGCTGCGCGAGGGCGTTCGCGGCCTGCAGCGCCGCGACGGGTGGCGCGACCATGGTCTCCAGCTCCGCGAGGTCGGCGGCGATGCCGTCGGCGACCGTGGCGGGGTTGGAGCGCGGCTTCTCCAGCCGGTCGGTCGCGTCGAGCACGACCTCGAGCCGGAGCGTCTCGAGGGGCGGCCCCACCAGGCGCAGGGCCTCCAGCCGGTCGCCGTTCTCGGTGGTCGCGCCGCGCGGGGAGACCGAGCGGGTGAGCGTCTCCGGGTTGTACTGGAACGGGATCGCGCGCACGACGCGGCGGCCGTCGGCGTCCATCACCACGAACCCGCCTCGCAGTAGCCGGGGCGCTCGCGGGAAGGTCGTCATGGTCGCTCACCTCGCTCCGTCTCTCTGCGCACAGGTCAGACCTCCTTGGCCTCGCCGCGGCCGAGCATCTCCTTGACCGCATCGAGCGGGTCGATGCCCTCCGGCTCGACCTTGATCTGGCTGAGACTGGGCCAGGTGATCTCGCCGTTCTTGGCGTACGCGATCCTCCCGAGCGTCAGCCGGACCTCGGGCCCGATCTGCGCCGAGACCGATGCCGCGTTGTAGGTCCAGCGGTGCGAGAACAACCCCCATGCGGCATACAGGTCGGCGACGAGGTCGACCTTCGCCTGAGCAGTGAGCCGGCCCTTGGCGTACGCGTCGGCCTCGAACGCGAACCCGTCCTTGTCGTAGTCGGCCGCCACCTTGACGCCACCCTCGGCCGAGATCCGCAACGTCGGGCTGACCTCGATCCCGCCCTTGGCTCCCACCGCCCCGGCGGCGACCTCCAGTCCGATGTACGCGCCGAAGGTCCCGTACAGCTCGCCGTAGGCGGGCACGGCGAGGACGCCGACCAGCTTTGCGGTGACCTTCGGGTCGTCCTCCAGCGGGTACAGCTCCCCGGTGAAGACGACGCCACGGAGCACGACCGGTCCGACCCCGTACCCCAGGCCGAGCGACCCGCGGATCTCCCCGAAGGCGGTGACGGCGGGGACGGGGGTGGGGATCGGGAACTTGACGCCGACCCCCTTGATGATCGGTACCTTCCCGCCCTCCGGCGAGGGCCACATCTTGGTGAGCGGTATGTCGCCGAGGGCGACCTGGCCGGTGAGCTTGACCCGCCGCTCCTTGGTGAGCTCCACGCCGAGCACGGGCCGCAGCGTCGGCGTCACCTGGTAGCCGACCGACCCCTTGCCCCAGTACCGACCCTCCTCGTCGAAGCTGAGGTCGACCGTGCCGTCGGCCTTGGAGGTCTTGACGGCGACGGTGGCCTGGCCGGAGAACTTTCCCTCCGGGTCCTCCTCCTTGCGGGTGTAGACCACCGTCATCGACGCCGCGGTGTTGTTCCACACCACGGCCGCGGCGCCCTGGAGGAACAGGCCCCGGTCGTTGTACCGACCGGACAGGTCGACCTTGTCCACCAGGGGCAGCGGCTTGAGCACGGTCACCGAGCCCCGGTAGCCCAGCCCTTGGCCGTCCCACCTCGCCCCGAGGACGAGCGTCGCCCCTCGGACCTTGGTCGTGACGGCGCCATCGGCGTACGGGTCGAAGCGCCCGTCCTGGGTCCGGAAGCCGATCGTGACGTTCGCGTCCGATGCCGGGATCGAGGCCGTGGACGCAGTGATCTTGCCCGACCACCCGCTCGCCGAGCTCCACTCGACGAGCCCCTCGGCGGCCTTGATGCCGGGGATCGCCCCTGCGGGCGTCAGCGTCCCCTGCGCGACGAGCGTCCCGTTCGCGAACGCGACCGTGAGCCTGCCCAGCATGAGCGGCTTGGGCGCGGGGCCGACGGAGAACATGAGCAGGCCGCTGGGCACGAGCTCGGGCGACAGCTGCAGAGCCAGCTCGCCCCCGGTGAAGCGGAACGCCGCGGGCAGCGGCGACCTGAGCTTCTCGGCCGGGATGGGTGCGACGAGCTTGAGCTCGTCCTTGGTGTAGACGACGTTGAGCGGTCCGAGGAACGGGATCGTGGGGAAGAGCTTCCCGGTGCCCGTGAGGTTGCCCTCCGGGTCGAGTGCGAGCGTGGTGAGCTCACCCGGACTCATGTAGGGGTAGTAGAAGGCGATCTTCGGGTTCTTCGCCCTGTCCAGGCGCAGCCTGCGCGACTCGCCGAACGGCGCCGCGGCGGCCCCGGCTTCCGCGCCGGCCCCGGTCGACTGGGCGTCCGCCGCCGACCCGGGACCGACCACGGCGTCGAGGACCACCCGGGAATCCGCCTTCTTCGTGCCCGACGCGCTCAGCGCGCGGCTGTCGAGCTCGCCGAACACCTCGTCGCGCTTGGACTTGGCCCCCTGCGGGCCACGGGAGTAGGTGGTGAGCCGCATGCCCGGCACGATGCGCTTGGCCAGCTTGTCGAGCGGCGTCTCGCCCGTGTCACGCACGGCCACGGTCTCGCCCTGCCCGCCGGCCGACAGTGCCATCGGCTTGCCGTCGGCCGCGGCCTTCACGGCGTCCGACCCGACGACGGCACCCGTCCGGAGCAGGTTCTCCACGACGAAGCTCGGGTCGGCGCTGCCCGCCGGCACCGTGACCTGCGGGAGCCGCAGCTGCAGTCTGCGCACCCCCGTGCCTCGCATCCCGGGTGCGCGGATGTCGTTGACGATCTGGACCAGCGCCGCGTACGTCATGCGCCCGGACGCCTGGTTCTTGTCGCTGGTCAGCAGCTGGAGGTTGGAGGGGATGGAGGTGCCACCGAGCTGCTTCTCGACGATGTGGTCGATGTCGCACTTCGCATCGGTGAGCTTGGTCGCGAGACCGGTCACCACGGCCTTGACCTGGGGGTCGGCTAGCGCGGACCGCACAGCCTCCCGCTTGTCCGCGGCGGCCTGCTGGTCCTCCGCGGCGGCGACGATCGCGGACGACAGTGCCTTGGTGGAGGTGAACCCGTACCGTCCGAGCCAGATCGACTTGTAGGACTCCGCACCTTCCTTGAACGCGGCGACGGACTCGTACGACGCCGTCGAGCTGCCCTGGATGAGCGGCGTGAAGACCAGTCGGCCGCCGGCCGCGGCCTCCTTGTAGGCCTGCTGCACCCAAGTTCCCGCGCCCTTCTCCAGGGGGAGCGTGAAGCTGTCCACCTGGACGACGAGCTCGGTGGTGCCGATGCCCTTCGGCTCGTCCGTGATCACGGTCAGCCCCGGAGGGAGCCCCTGAGCGGCTCCGGCCGCCGTCCCCGGCCCCGACGGCGCCGCCTTCGCGACGGCGGCGGTCCCCGGGGCGGACGCCGCCTTCGTGGAGGCGGGGGTCGGCACCGCGGCGGGCAGACCGCCCGGAGGCGCGGTCGTCAGCGGGCTGCGGCGCACGTGTCCGGCCGGGCCACGTCCCAGGACGGGCCGACCGCCCGCCGCCAGCGAGCGCACGGCCCGGTCGGCCTCGGCCTCCAGGTGCGGCTCGACGACGGACGTGACGGCTTCCGTCGCCGGTCTCCCGGCCTGCAGGACGTGGGCGATCTCGTGCGCGAGGAGGCCGCGGCCTCGATCGGTGTCCGGCCGATACTCGCCCCGGGCGAGGACCACCCGGTCGCCGAGCGTGAACGCTCGAGCGTCGAGCGCCGCGGCGGCGCGGCTCGCGGACGCGCTGTCGTGCACGCGCACGTGCCGCAAGGTCCGTCCGAAGCCGGGCTCCAGCTGTGCCAGCAGGTCCCCTGGGAGGGGGTGCCCGGGCTCCGCGAGCACGGCTGCCACGCTGAGGGCGACGGGCGCCGACCAGGAGGGCTGCCCTCGCGTCGCCGAGCGGTCGTGCGAGTCGGCTCGCGCCGCCTCTCGCATCGTCGGGCGGGTGGCCGGGGCACGTGTCGCGGGCGACGTCGCCCAGGTCGCGGGCGACGCCACCCGCACCGGCGCCGGCGTCCGGGTCGACGTGGTGGGGGCGAACGACGGGGTCGGACGCGTGGTCCGTCTCGGGACCCGCAGCGGAGCTGGACGGGGGCGCGCGCGGACGATCGGTGCCGCGGTGCGCGCCAGCTGTCTCACGTGGCACCGCCCGGAGTACCGAGCCGTCGGTGGATCGCGTCGGCGACGTCGGCGGCGACGCCGTCGGCACGCCGGGTGGTGAGGTCCGCGTACGCGTCCGGCCGTCGTTGGTCGGGCCGGTCCGGCCAGCCGCTCAGCGCCCGCTCCAGCGCCGCGGGGAGCGCCCGGGCCAGGCGGCGGGCCTCGACCGGTGAGTCGGAGGTCACGCCCAGGACCTCGACGCGGACCTGCACGTGGGGGCGATCGGGGCGTGGGGCGTTCATCGGTCCCCCCAGGCCACGTGCGGCATCGGCAGGTTCTGCTTGCGCAGCTCTTCGGCGAGCTCCGCCTCCAGCATCGAGCGGTCCACCGGGCCGCCGGTACCAGCGGCGAGGAACGCGGCGCCGAGCGCGACGTTGCGGATGGAACCGCCGGTCAGGGGCAGCGCCGCGAGCGCGTCGACGTCCACGGGTTCGGTGGGCGTCGCCGGCGGGAACGCCGAGCGCCACAGCCGCGCCCGCTCGTCCCGTGAGGGGAGCGGGAAGTCGACGACGAAGCGGAACCGGCGCAGGAACGCGGGGTCGATCGCGTGCCGGAGGTTGGTCGTCACGACGGTGAACCCCGAGAAGCTCTCGATCCGCTGAAGCAGATCGCCGACCTCGGCGTTGACGTGCCGGTCGGTCGCGTTGCCGACCCCGCCGCGCACCCCCCAGACGGCGTCACCCTCGTTCCACACCATGATCGCGCCCGACCGCTCGGCCTCCTCGAACGCCGCGGCGATGTTCTTGGAGGTCTCACCGACCCACTTTGAGATGATCTGGCTCAGGTCGATCGCCATGACCCGGAGGTCGAGCGAGGAGGCGAGCACCTCGGCTGCCATCGTCTTGCCCGTGCCGGACGGTCCGGCGAACAGGACCGCCACCCCGCGACCGCGCCAGCTCCCCCGCCCTCCCGTGCGCTCGGCGAAGCCCCAGTCGTCGAAGACCTGGGAGGCGTGCCGCACGTGCAGCTCGACGCGCCGAAGCGTCGCCTCGGTCGCGGCGGGCAGCACGATGTCGTCCCAGTCGTACGCGGCCTCCAGGATGCTGACCCCGGGCAGCGGCGCGGGATCGACCGCGCGCGCGGCCGCGTGCCACAGGCTGGCCGTCGCGCTCGGCTCGTCGGGAGCCACGTCGATGCCGCCGGCCGCGCAGGCGACCGCGGTGCGGACTGCCTCGGGGCCGAGCCTGAACTGGCCGCTCACGCGGCCCAGACCGCGACCGACGCGGGCCGCGCGCGCCGGCCCCAGCGCCGCCGTCCAGCGGGCGCGGGCCGCGACCGGGTCGTCGGGGGCCTGCGGGACGACGCGGAGGGCTCGGCACAGGCCGCTCGGAACCCGGTCGCCGGTCATCACGACGTGGCCGACCACCCGGTCGACGAAGGCGGTCGTCGCCGCCGCGAGCCGGCCGTCCGAGTCGGTCGCCGCGGCATCCAGGACCAGCGCAGCCCCGTCGAGGGCCGCGTCGCGGGTCCATCGCGCCGCGAGCCGTGCGCGCTCGCCGGCATCGTCGGGAACATCGGCGGCAGCGATGCGCCACGGCGGCAGACCGAGGGCGTGCAGCGCTTCAGCGACCTCGCCGGCGGTGGACCCGGGCACCAGGACGAGCGGTGGTAGGCCCGGCCGTGTCTCCGCAGACGCGAGCGCGCCTGCCAGAGCGAGGCTCAGGCGGTCGGCGGTCCGCGGGCCGGCGGGCACGGGCACCTCGTGCATGTGCGCGACGACGAGCGGGTCCCGGGCGCTGTGTCCGAGGAGCCGGTCGAGCACGGCCAGGTCCAGGACGAGCCTGCTCTCGATCCGGGGGCCGCGCAGGTCCACGCAGACCATGTCGAAGCGGACCAGCGGACGGTCGGTGGCGAGGGCCTCGGGTCCGAGGCCGGGTATGGCCCGGACCGCCAGCCACAGCGGCAGACCGTCGCCCGCGACCCCGCCGGCGGACGCGACGGCGTCGGCCGCGGCGCGCGCGACGGCCTCGCTCGATCCTGCTGAGAAGAGGAGGGCGACCAGCGCCTGCTCCGGGGGTGTCAGGTCGAACCCGTCGCAGAGCCGGCGCAGTGCACCGGACGGGGACGAGCCCCGGACGTGGTCCCAGACCGGGGCGAAGGTCGTCGGCGCCACGGTCACCGTGCCGACGTCGGCGAGCGCCTGCAGCGACACCGCCTCGGCGAGCGTCGCGAACGTGCCCGCAGCGGCGGCCGGGACGGTGCCCCGGGTGGCTTGCGCGGTCATGGCAGGGCCTCGGCGACGGTGATCACGTCCGGCGGCATCGCGGTGTCGCGGCCGGGGTCCGGGCGGATCCCGACGCGCGGCTCGTCGACCGGTGTCGCCGCAGGGTAGGTGTCGCCCACGTCGAGGAACACCGTCGTGGCGAGGAAGAAGGCCGCCGGTCGCATCGGCGACTGCAGGGCGGACCAAATCTTGGTGGACAGGTCGACGTCGACCGGAGCCTGCGCGAGGGTGATCTGCTGGGGTTGCTGGGCGGGGTCGTGCAGCGGCTCCGTGGGGAGCTTGTCCATCAGCGAGGTCGGGTTCGCAGGAACCGTGATCCCGCTCAGGACGGCGAGGATGAGAGGCCGCGGGACGACCCCGTGCCGGGTCAGTGCGACGATGCCGAGTCCCAGGAGCACTTCCCGCTCCAGGTCGGCACCCGTGACGGCGAGCATGTAGTGCAGGTCCAGCGCGAGCGGCGAGCGGCCCGCCACCCGGCCTGCGGAGTCCAGGTGCGGCTCGTACATGTTGCGCCACGCGGGGTTCGGCGCCGCGTGGTGCAGGAACAGGTGCACCCCTGCGGGCTCGGCGGGCTGCCCACCTCCGCCATTCGGTGGCGGCGCCGGCCGCGGTGGCGGCTCTACGGAGACGGTGGGTGCGGCGAGCGTGCCGTAGGCGGCGTCCAGCCGGCGCTGGATGATCGCCCGGAGCACGACCGTCGTCGCGGGGATGGCGAAGTGGGCGGTCATCCCTCCCCCCGCCCTAAGGCGGCCGGTTCGGCTCTGCCCGCGAGGTAGTCGGTCAGGGTCGGGCCCAGCTTGGGTCGGCGAGCCGCACTGACGCTCGAGGTCGGTGCAGGCGGGGCGACCGGCGCGGGGACGGTGACCTCGAGCCGCCCGATCTCGACGACGACGTAGGGCGTGGTGTCCGAGTCGTCGACGACGCTGTCGCGCGCCTGCGGGGCCGGGGGCGGCTCACCCGGAACGGCGAGGACCGCGACGGGGTCGCGCGGAGCCTGGTGCGCATCGGCCCGTGCCGGGTGAGCCGCCCCTGCGACCGGGACGAGGGGCATGACGTCCCGCGTGCCGGGCACCGGCGGCGGCTGGTCGCCCGTCCCTGCGCCCGGGGTCCGGGGCGCCCCGTCGCCCGCTGCGCGCGACTCGACCACCGCTCGTTGAGCCGACGGCTCGAGGGCCGCGGCAGACGGCAGGACGCGGTCATCGGGCCCGTCCGGTGCGGGCCGTCGATCCTCGTGCCCGGGTACCGGCCCTGGGCGCCGCGGCGCCGCTGAGAGCACGACGTCCGCCTGTGCCGACCGGGGCGGGGCGCCCTCGGGGGATCTGCGTGACCGGTCGCCGCTGACGTCGTCGTGGCCGGTGACCCGATCCCCGCCGGCGTGCCAGGGCTCGAGCGGCGGCGCGGTCGACGTGTGAGGACCTGTCGAGACGGTCCCCGGTCCCTGCGGCTCCGGCTCGACGACCGACCAGGCAGGACCGGGGGCGTCCGGGTCGGGTTCGAACACCGAGCGCGGGCGCGGGGCGGCGAGCACCGCGAGGTCGTCGTCCACCCCAGGTGGGTGCCCGATCGAACCCGCGCGCAGCAACGCGGTGCGGTACGCCCCACCCGGCATCGGCCTCACCCCGCCAGTGCCGGGACGGAGCGCACGGTCGTCCGGGCGCCGGTGATGAGGTCGACGTAGCGCCGTCTGCGCTCCACGGGCAGGTCGATGACGGCGTCCTCGGACCAGCCGTACCGACCGGCGATGACGTCGACGTCGCGCATGAGCCCGTCGACGAGCAGGTCGAGGTCCCGCGCGACGAAGTCGGCGGGATCCGCGTCGCCCAGGATCTCCGCACCGCATCCCGCGCAGCTCAGCGCGACGCGCACCGCACCGGCCGGGTCGAGGGCCTCCCACGCCTCGAGAAGGCGCTCGAGCTCGGGCGGACCGACCGGCGTGGCGTCGGTGTGGGTGCCGGTGCCGGTGTCGAGACACGTGACGGAGGCGAGGTACGCGAGCCCGCGGTCCGCGGGCATCCCGGCGGCGCCGGCCAGGTCCGCCAGGGTCGGCAGCCGGAACCGGCGACGTGTCCCGGCCACGACGACGGTCGCGCTCGCGTCGGCCGGCGGCTCGGGAAGACCGAGCACCATCCGCGCCGGCAGGAGGAACTCGTTGGGCACCTCGCACCGCGGGCACACGACCACGGCGTCGATCGGGCCACCGACCAGCTGCTCGTGCAGCCGGAGCAGCGCCTGGTTGCGCTGGCCGAGCACGAGGGCGTCCACGGCGGCACCGGTCAGCACACGGAGGAACGCGGTCACCCGCTGGGCGGCGCTGTGCTCGCGCCCCAGCGACCAAGATCGGAGCACGCGGGCCGGGTCCGGCGCGGGGGTCGGGTCCGGCGCGGGGGTCGGTGCGGTCGGCAGGTTCACGGGCGCGGTCAGGGCTCGACGAACACGGGCTCTGCCGGCTCAGGGACGGCGTAGTCCCGCTCCCAGCCCTCGTTCTCGAGCTTGAGCTTGGCGATCGCGACGGCGTTCGCGTTCGCGTCGAGGTCGGGCAGTGCCTGGTACTCCGAGACCCAGCACCGGTAGAGGGTGTAGCTGAGGACCACCTGACCGGCCTCGTTGAGCAGCTGGAGGATAACCTCCTTGCGGAAGTCGGCGAGCGACACCTCCCCGCCGGGCAACGAGCCGAAGTTCCACACCTTGTTCGCCCACTGCTCGAACGCCTGGTCGTGGGTGACGCCGCGTTCGAGGGTGACCGCGTCGTACTCCGTGCGGCCGGGTGACTTGTGGGACGAGGAGGGGTCTCCGCCGCTGCGGTGCTTGACGACCTCGGAGGTGCGTTTGAACGCGGTCACCTTGGAGACGCCAGCGACGTACCGCCCGTCCCACATGACGCGGAACTTGAAGTTCTTGTACGGATCGAGCCGCGTCGCGTTGACGGAGAACTCACCCATGATCAACCCCTGTTCAGGCGGTCGGTTGGACGATCTGGCGCAGGCTGATGACCACGAACTCCGAAGGCTTCAACGGTGCGAAGCCCACGACGATGTTGACGATTCCTTGATCGATGTCCTCGGCCGACGTCGTCGACGCGTCGCACGCGACGAAGTACGCCTCGCGTGCGGACACGCCCTTGAACGCCCCCTGTTGGAACAGCCCCTGCATGAAGGCCGTGCAGCTGACTCGCAGTTGGGACCACAGCGCCTCCCCGTTGGGCTGGTGGATCGCCCACCGCAGCGACTCCGACAGCGAGCGCAGGATGAAGTTCGCGGTCCGCCGCACCGGGATGTACTTCCACTGGCTGCCCAGGGCGTTCGAGCCGTCGACGGTGCGCGAGCCGAAGGCGACCGTGCCGTAGATCGGGAACCGGCGGATGACGTTCACCGCGATCGGGTTGAGGAGCCCGTGCTCCTCGTCGGACAGCTCCACCGACGGGCCGTAGACCCCTGCGAGAAAGGCTTCCGTCCCGGCCGGGGCCTGCCACACACCTCTCTGGGAGTCGGTCCGGGCGATCACCCCGGCGACGGCCCCGGACGGTGGGTGGGCGATGACGGTCCCTGGCTCGAGCGGGTCGTCGACGCGCACGGTCGGGAACCAGGCACCTGCGTGGCTGGACTGGAAGCCGATCGTCTGCGTCTTCCACGCCTCGGCCGCCCCTACATCGAGCACGTCCGGAGGCGGGTCGACCACGAGGAACGCGAACTTGCGCGCGCAGATCCGCGCGGCCTCCGCGTACACGGTGGGGACGTTGGTGTGGTGCAGAGCCCGGCCGTCGGTGGTCTTGGGGCGCACGAGGTCCGGCAGGCAGAGCAGGTTGAAGAACGGGTCGGGGGTGTCCAGGGCGCTCACCGCAGCCTTGAAGGCGGCCGACGTCGGCTGCCCGTGCGCCTCACCGTTGTCGCCTGCCGTGGCGGCGGACACCGGCGCCGCGTCGTACGGCTGCCCGAGCTGGTAGCGCGAGGGATTGACCACCGCACCGGTGCCGAGCCCGTACTCGGTGATCAGCGACCTCGCGGCGGCGGTGGTCGGGGCGGTCAGTGCGACGGTGGCGTCGTGGACGCGGGCGGCGCCCGGTACGGACGTGGGCGCGGTCAGCCGCAGACGCAGGCACCGGCCGCCCTCGAACACCGCCCCCTCGAGCGAAGCGGTACCGAGCTTGGACGCCTCGCCGGGGTTGGCCCGGATCGCCTCGTTCACCGCGGCGACCAGCTGTGTGACCAGCGCCAGGGGACTCGTCGGCCGGCTGCTCCCGTTCGGGAAGACCGTGACCTCCATCGCCGTGATCGACGCGGCGGCGTCCACCTTGCCGTCTGCGCCGCGCCGGCTCACCCCGACGGTGACCATGACGTCCTTGTCGAACGTGCCGACGGCCCCGGGTGGCTTGGTGATGACGTGGACGGTGCCGGTCGCCTGGGGGCCGTTCTCCCCGACGCCCGTCAGCTGCAGCCTGACCAGGCGTGACCCTGTGGCGGGGTCGTTCACCACCGCGTCCGCCGTGCGCGCGCTCCCCGCCGACGTGGTGAGCCCACCGAACCGCTCGACACGGCCGCTCACGGTGTCCAGGACGGTGAGGGTGAAGCGCTTCTTGTCGTGGGCGGGCGACCCGGACGCGTAGGGGTTCGCGCCGATCTCGAAGGGGTCGATCTCGACGAAGATCCCGTTGCTCGCGCTCCCGGAGCTCAGGGCGGTGAGCACCAGGGACGTCTGTGCGCCGTCGTCCCGCAGGACCGTCGTGGCGGCCGGCTTGGACTTCTCGGGCGGGACCCGCACCACGTACGCCTGTCCGCCGCCGTTGGCGAAGAAGTGCAGCACCGAGTACGACAGCGAGCTGGTCCGCCACAGGCCGCCGAAGCTGCGCTCGAAGTCGCCGTAGTTCAGGCATCGGATGGGTCTGTTGTCGACGCCCGACCGCGTCGGGCCGACGAAGAGGGCGACCGACGTCGTCGTGCCGGCCACCGTCCGACCACCGGAGCTCAGCTCTTGCGTATACACGCCCGGATATGTGGTCGATAGCATTCTGCACCGCCCGCGGGAATGATGCGTCATGTGTATGGGGCGCGCCCAGTTCCGGCCTCGACCGTGATTCAGGACCCACCGTCGAAGAATCGTTCAAGAATGCGCGCGCAAGGAGCCTGCCTGGCCGCGTGAACCGTGGGCGAGCAGGCCGGTTCGTACACCTCGAAAACTTTCCAGCACATCCAGAGAATGCCGGATCGCAGGCGTTGGTCAACACCAAGGTTTACTCGCCATGTGGCGCGCCGGTCAAGGTTGCTCGAAGCAGGCCCGCCGCAGCCCGACCAAGGCGGTGACGACGGGCAGAATGCCGAGGGCCGGTCGTGTCGAGGACCAGGTTCTACCAGGTCTCGCGCCAGACATCGACTTATCGTCGCTCGTCGAGCGGGCAGGTGCGTGGGCGGACGCGCGCCCACCTCGCACCCGCGGGAAGCGAGACCGCCCAGAGCACCAAGGGGCCGCGATCGCCACAGCGCTGACCGTCGTCGCGGTCCGGGTCCTCCCCGGCACGTGAACCGAACCGGAACCCGCGCCCACCCCAACCTCGTCGGCCTCCACGAGGACCCCCGACACCCGACGTTCAGTCTCACGGGTCTGCTGCACGGATAGGTGACACCTGACCTGTGGTGCCGGATGGCATCGCTGGGAGGATGTGCATCGTGCCCAGGCCCTACCCCAGGAGTTCCGCGCGGACGTCGTGGCGGTCGCTCGTCGTGGTGATGCTCCGATCAAGCAGATCGCGGCCGACTTCGGAATCGCCGAGTCGTGTCTGCGGAACTGGCTGCGTGATGCAGACGTCGAGGACGGCAACCGCCCCGGCGTGACGTCGAGTGAGTCGGCCGAGCTGCGTGAGCTGCGCCGCCGCAACCGGCTCCTCGAGCAGGAGGTCGAGGTGCTGCGCCGCGCGACCGCATACCTTTCTCAGGCGCATCTGCCGGGAAAATGATGTACCCGCTCGTGAGAGAGCTCGCCGGTGACGGGATCCCCGTCTCGGTGACGTGCCGGGTCCTCAAGCTCGCCCGACAGCCGTACTACCGCTGGCTGACCGCCCCGGTGACCGCGCATGATCTGGTCGAGGCGTACTTGGCGAACGTGTTGTTCGACGCCCACCTCGACGACCCGAGTTCGGGCACCGGCTCCTCGCGGACGAGGCTCACCGTGCGGGTCTGCGAGCGTGTGACCGGCGGGTGTGGCGGATCTGCCGGGACAACGCCTGGTGGTCGGTCTTCGGCAAGAAGTGCGCGAGGAACGGCAAGAAGGCCAGCCCGCCGGCTCACGACGACCGGGTGCTGCGGATCTTCCGGGCGGACGCACCGACCCGGGTTGTGGCTCTGGGACATCACCGAGCACGCACGGCCGAGGGGAAGCTGTACCTGTGCGCGATCAAGGACGTGTACTCCAATCGCATCGTGGGGTACTCGATCAGCGACCGTATGAAGTCCCGGATCGCGGTGAACGCCCTGGCCAGCGCAGTGCAACGGCGTCGTGACGTGGCCGGCCGTATCGTGCACTCGGACCGAGGCAGTCAGTTCCGCGCAGGAAGGTCCTGCGCGAGCTTGACCCGCGGCACGGTTCGGTCACCAGATCGGACTGGTGCTTCGGGCTCCACACGAGAGAAGGTCGGAGCCATGCCAAAGGCGTACCCGGCCGAGCTCCGTACCCGAGCGGTCGCGCTGGTCCAGGTTGGGAGCCCTGCTCGTGATCGGCGTGCAACCGCCGTTCGCGCGGCCGGTGGGTGGCCGCCGTCGAGCTCGGCGCACTGTCCCTCTGGCTGACTGACCTCGCCCTCTCAAGACGCGGCCGGCCCGGGGAGCGATGCGGGAAGCCGCCTGCGTCTCCCCCGAGCTCGACCAAGTTCTTCGGGCAGCCGCGGCTGCCGGGCAGGCAGAAAGCGCTCGATCGCACGAGGCCTCAGGCTGCGTCGCGCACCCGGGGCGGATTCTCGTCGCGGCGTCAATTTGCACGCGCCTTACCGGGCAGGGAAAGGCGGGCCGAGACGCAACCGCCCGGCCCGTCCCGCAACCCATACAGACGTGCTCGCCGACACATCGGGTCATGAGCTTAAATAGATCTGCGGCAGCGAGGGGGTGCCGCCCACGGCACGGACGTCGAGGAGAGGTCATGGCCGTCATACGAGGGTCGCAGGCCCGGGTTGCACTGTTCCAACGTCTCGGGGCCGCACCGCCAGGGGCTCAAGCCCTGGGACCGGCCAAGTCCGGCCCTGGTCAAGCCGAGGGGACGAACCCTGCAGCCAGCCCCGTTCTCGATCGGATCCTCGAACGTCCCGACGAAGCGTTGAAGACTCCAGACGGCTTTGCGATCAGCGATCCTCCTGAGTGGCTGTGGACCGAAAACAAGTCGGTACCCCCGCTGCGCGATTCCAAGGCTTACCGTGAGTCCGACCACATAACTCGGCTGTCGCCCGCTGAGTCCAGGGACCTTGCGCCGGAGGACCGCAAGGCCTACGACAAGTCGAGCGCCGACGTCACAATGAAGGGCGGCACGACATCCGGCGTCGTCTATCCGCTCGCTGTGTGCGAAATCGCCCGAAGTTTCCACCTGAACGTCGGGGGCGCATCCGCAGGCGCTCTCGCTGCTGGGCTCGCCGCGGCCGCGGAGACCGGGCGTCAGGAGCAGGACCGCCAGCGGCAAGAACAGCGCCGGCAGGACCTTGAGGAACCATCGTTCGACCCGGAGCGCCGGGAGAACGGTCACGTGCGCCCGGGGTTCGTCGGGCTGGCCGACGCGATGGCCTGGCTGTGTGAGCTCGACGACGAGCCGGACGGACTCCTTAGGTCGAAGGAGCGATACCGGCTCGGGCGGATGTTCCAGGCGAACGGGCCTGGGCGCCCGCTCTTCGGGGTAGCGGTCGCGGTGATGCGCCGACGTTGGTGGCTAGTGCCTGTCCGCTTCGTGCTTTCGACAGGCTGGCGGTCTGTCACCGGGTCGATCCTGGTCACCGCAGCCTCCGGCTGGGCGGTCGTCGCGTCGAGCCCGCAGGCCGGCGCCACCAGCATGCCCACGGTCCTGTCCGTCCTCGCGGCGATCGGCGCCATAATCGCCCTGCTTGTCGCGCTAGTCGGAGGGCTCGCTGCGCTGGTCGCAATCGGCGCTCTTGTGGTGCGTGGCATCCGGGCAGTCGTGCGCGGGCCCTGGAGCGATCAGCGACAGGGTCCCGACGGCGACCCGGTTAAGGACGAACCGCGGAGGCCGGTGCGCCGGCTCGCGAAGATCGCGCTCGTCGGCCTCGTGACAGCCGCCGCGGCAGGACTCGTCGCCTGGTGGCTCACGGACGCGGCCGACCTGCTGTGGGTTGCCGTCGTCGGCGGGATGCTCGCCTACGTCCTGCTCGTGACGGTCGCCCTCGCCGCCGGGCTCTGGCACGTGATGCGCACGGCGGGAGACCACGGGTTCGGCCTCATCCCAGGAGCCGAACCGTCGGAGGCGGAGATCGACGATGCGAGCAGACCGTTGCTCTGCTGGCTCTCCGACACCCTCTCCGAGCTGGCAGGCTTGGAGAGAGGGGAGATCCTACGGTTCGGACACCTCTGGTGGGGGGCAGGCTACGACCCCCAGAGCCCGCCCGACGACCACGCGACCACGACGATGATGGATGACCCGCGCTCCCGCCTCGTCAACCTCGAGCTCGTCACGTCGGAGGTCGTGCAGGGCCGTGCCTACCGATTCCCGCTCGCCACGGCCGAGGAACTGAAGGAGCGGGACGGCAGCGCGCTCTACCTCGACCTCTCGGACCTAGATAAGGGGCCACACCTCGTGCCCGCGGCCGTTCGCACGGTACTCAAAGCGCGCCACGCCGAGCAGCTTATGGCGACCGACATCCGGACGAAGAAGCAGGTGACGCTCGTCCCGCTTCCCGATCCGCGGGACCTCCCGGTCGTCTTCGCGATGCGCCTGAGCATGTCGTTGCCCGGGCTGTTCCAGGCCGTGTCGATGTACCGCGTGGTGGCGTCCGGCGACGTCCGGGACGAGTTCGGCAGGACCCTGACAAAGAACGGTGTGGAGGTCCGGTACCCGCCCGAGCCGAGCGTGGGCAAGGCAACTTGGTGCGAGCGCCTCTGGTTCACCGACGGCGGGGTCACGTCGAACTTCCCGATCCACTTCTTCGACTCACCGCTGCCGAGGTGGCCGACGTTCGGCGTCAGTCTTAGCAAACATCCACCGGGCTACCGGAGCCAGGACGTCTGGTTGCCGCAGGACTGGGACTTGAAGAGCGCGCCGACAGGCATCTTCGGGTCGAATCTGGCCGCCTTCCTCGGCTCGATCGTCAACACCGCGCGAGGGTGGCGCGACAACGAACAGATGTTCATGCCCGGCTGCCGCGGCCGCATCGCGTGGGTCCGTCAGCTCTCGGATGAAGGTGGCGCCAACCTATATATGCCGAGGGACCGCGTCGCGTCGATGTGCCTTCGCGGTGTCGTGGCTGGGGCACGGCTGCGCCGTCGGTTCGAGTCGTCGGAGTACCGCGAACGGGCGCAGTGGATCCGGATGCGCGCCGCGCTGGCCAACCTGGACGAGCTCGCCCGGACCGTCGCGGACGCGCTCGAAGGTGAGCCCTACCCGGGCTTCGCGTCCGGTACGCCTCTCGCAACGCTCCCGGGCGACCCCGAGAACGAGAACGCACGGCTTCGACTCAACTTGCCACCCGTCCCGACCTATCTCGTCGCAGACCGCGACAAGAAGGAGTACTGGATGGCTGTGCGCGGGCTCCTCGAACCACTACGCACCTACGCAACCGCGCGCAGAGGCGCCGGAGCGGCACCGGTGGACGGGGTCCTCTCCCGCAACACACCGAAGCCGGCACCGGAGCTCCGCCAGGTGCCGCGGATCTGATGAGGCCAACTCGACCCTAACCGCGAACGGCCCGAGAAGAACACGGTCCGTTTGGCTCAGTGGCACGGGCGCGCCAGGTCCTTCCTCGAATGCCAACCTCCTCACTATGAATCGCCCTGGGTTGCTTGGAGGCTCCCGACCTTGGAAACGAGGATGGAGCCATGCCCAGAGATCTGTCGAAGGGGAAGCCGACCACGCGCCGGTACTCACCCGAGGAGAAGGCCGCGGCGGTGCGGATGGTCCGGACCTTGCGCGCCGAGATCGGTGCCGAGCACGGGACGGTCCAACGGGTCGCGACCCAGGTGGGCTACGGGACGGAGTCGGTGCGCCTGTGGGTCCGCCAGGCCGACATCGATGACGGGCACGCGCCCGGGGTGAGCACCTCGGAGTCGGCCCGGATGTGCGAGCCCGAGCAGGAGAACCGTGAGTTGCGGCGGGCCAACGAGCTCCTCAAGAGGGCCGCGAGTTTCTTCGGGGCGGAGCTCGACCGCCAACACAAGAAGTAGTCACGTTCATCGACGCCAACCGCGAGGACGTCGTCGAGGGCAGCCGGCTCGGTGTCGAGCTCATCTGCGAGGTCCTGCAGGTGGCACCGAGCACGTACTACGCGGCCAAGTCCCGCCCACCGTCGGCGCGGGCCGGCCGTGACGGTGTCCTGCGCCCGGCGCTGCGCGATCTGTGGGAGACGAACTACCGGGTCTGCGGGGCACGCAAGCTCTGGAAGGCGGCGCGCCGGGCGGGCTGCGGCGTGGGCCGTGACTTAGTCGCACGCCTGATGCGGGTCGAGCAGATCGAGGGCGTGGTGCGCACCAAGCGGGTCCGCACGACCTGGGCCGACCCGGTCGCGGCCCGGCATCCGGACCTGGTCAACCGGGACTTCACCGCGACGGCGCCGAACCGGTTGTGGGTCACCGACCTGACCTATGTGCCGACCTGGGCCGGGGTCGCCTACGTGTGCTTCATCATCGACGTCTACTCCCGGATGATCGTGGGCTGGCGCGGCGCGTCGCACATGCGCACCGAGATGGTGCTGGACGCGATCGAGATGGCCCGCTGGTCCCGCGGGGCCCGCCTCGAGGGATTGACCTGTCACAGCGATGCCGGGTGGTCGGTTTCGAGGGCGGGCGCTGCGCGGCGCGCTCGACGCCAGTGACGGACGCACGAGTCAAGCCGTGGCGCATCGTGGCACAGAGCCGCCACCGGAACGGCCGCCGCAGAGACAGGAGCGGTCGGCGGAATTCGCCGCGTCGCTCAGGGCCGACGAGCGACCGTGTGGCGCTGCGCCGGTGGTCATGCCGTCGCCCCGGCGGCGCGAGCACGCCGCCAGGTGCACATACTGCCCGGCGGCACGCCGCTCGACACCGCGCCGCCGCGCATGCTGAGCGACGCAGCTTTGGAAGACGCGTCCGAGGTGCGCCGGTGTGCGGCGGGCTGGTGGACCCGATCTTCCCGACCGTACTCGATCCCGAACCGGACCCCCAAGGGGGTCGGCGGCGAGCAGCCCGCGCGCTCGCTCCTGCTCACGTCGACGACTCCGGAGAACAGTGGCCGTGACGCGTCTCAGGCCATGCTCCCAGACCACGGGTGCGGTCGCCCGACCTACTCCACCGTGAGGGTGTCTGGACCGGAGACACCATGCGGTGTCACGACGACGACGGTGTACTCACCTGTCGGCACGGGCGCCACGACGAGCTCGGTCGCCCCGCCGCGGCGCACGACGTCTTGCGTCGGCGGTCTGTCCAAGGGCACCGCTGAGGGGCCAGAGAAGCGGACGTAGATCTGATTCCACGTCACCGACGCGGGCATGTTCACGACGCTGATGGTCAGCTTGTCAGTGGCCTTCGTGGGGTGCGGTGTGATCGAGGCGATCCGCAGTCCCTCCGTGGCGACAGCCTTGGCGCCGACATACGTCAGCGCGGCGAGGCTCGTCAGTCCAAGGATCGCCGAAGGAATCTCTGGCAACGCAAGCGTCGACTCAGCCTTTTCGGCGTACTCGACGATCGTGACGACGAAGGCGCCCAGGAAGTACATGATCGCGACGAGCGAGAAGATCCAGTACTGGGTGTCTGTCAGCGACAGTCCCCCCGCGTCGTTGCGGCTGATGTCGCCCAGCGTTGGTTCGTCGGTGGTCGTCGGCGGAACCGTCGCGACGCCGACGGAACTCGCCGACTCGCTCGAGGTCTTGCCGCCGTTCTCCGCCTTCGAGGCGGTGATCCCCTTGGCCGCGACGGCAGCCGCGAAAGGGCCGCCCAACAGGAGGAAGTAGGAGTTCCACTCCTGGCCGAAGGCCTTTGCCGGCGTGAGGTCGCTGAACCACACCATCGCACTGAGGAACACCAGAGCGGTGGCGAGCACCAGCGTCCATGCGGCGACCATGCTCTTGCTGGTCGAGAACCGTCCGTCCGCGCCGAGGACGACCTCGAAGTAGCCGAAGCGCTTGCGCTTTTGTTGTGGACTCGTTGTTCCGGCGACCTCGAGCGTGACAAGCAAGACGATCAGGAAGACCCCACCGACCGCGCACGCCCGCGCCACATCCCGCCCCGCGTCATCGCTGTCGTTCCACCAACGGATGGCTCCCACCACAGGCACCGCCACGAGTGCCACCGCGAACCAGAACCGCCATCTCTGAAAGAACATCGCCTACCCCCGATGCGCCCGACCTCGGAGGGCGACGTCGAAGGCCGTGCGTCGGACAGGCTCGCGCCCCCACCGGCCTGCCAGACGAAAGCAACGGTACAACCGTGACATTCCGGACCGCCATCCTTGGCGGGCGAGGCAGGGTGCGCGCCGCCGTCTGCCGGTCGATGGTCGCTCCGGTAACGCCGCAGCACGAACCTCAACGTGCCCGGGTCGAACGCGAGACGCCCGATCTCTGGACGGCCGAGACCGGCAGCAGTTGCCCACCAGGAAGCACCACGGCGACGCGCGTCCCGAGCCGCACCACGTCCTCGGTGAGCGCCGCACCCACTGCCACGACCCGCGGGCCCAGTTCCCCTAGCCGTCCGTCGACGTGCTGCACCCGCTGCGACACCCTGGCCCGCGCAGTTAGGGCGCCCCAGGGCGGCGGGTCGAATTGACGGACCTTGCTCGTGCGGCGAGGCGGGCGCGCGCACGCCTGCTCAGAGAAGCGGCAGGTCGACAATGCCCGCGATCCCGACGTCGTCGAACTGCGGCGTTGATGCGATAGGCGAGGCATCCAGGAGTACCGCGCCGGCGGCCGGCGTCCCCGCGTGTGTCGCGCGCGGCCGCACACCGACCGCCCGCTCCCAGACTTGGACGTACTGCTCGGCAGAGCCCATCAGCGGTGCGAGGTCCTCCTGGTCCAGGCCCTGGTTCTCCAAGTCCGCAATCAGGTCAGGCAGCATGCCGATGTGCGCAAGTCCATCGGTGTTCAGATCGAATACCTTCTGCCCGACCACGCTTCGTCCCATTTCCTTGCCGGTGGCCAGCGCGATGAAGGGGTACGTCATCTCTGGTGCCATGCCGGCAGCCGGCTTGGCGCCCTCCGGCCCGAAGCGCGGGCGAAGGAGGCCGGCGAATCCGTTCATGTCTGTCCCGATTCCGACTCCGGCGCCGCGACCGTACGTCTGTGCGTACGAGTAGCCCTGAAGGAACGTGTTCGAGGTGTCCGGTTGGGTGTGCTCAACGGTGTGTCGCCCGCCGCGCCATGTGCGTACGTCATCGAGGCTGCTGCCCTGGTGGACGATTGGGCAAACCAGGCCGCCGAGCGCCTGTATGCGTTCGACCTCGCTGGCTAAGAGGTTCCCTTCGTGAGCCTTCTCGCTGCCACTGATCTCCACGAACCCCGTGTGGCCGGAGATGACCGGATAACCGACGTTCTCGCAAATGGCGAGGGTATCGGCCCGGGTGCGCTGAGACATGTGGTCGACGTCGATGAGCATGCCGCGGTCGATCACCATTCGAACCAGTGTCGCGCCCAGAGGTGTCAGGCCGCGCACGTTGCGTACGCTGCCGCGGTACGTGTACTCAGTGGAAGCCTCGAGCTTCACCGGGAACGGCGGGAAGATGGTCTTGAACCCAGCCGCCTTCCACCAGGCCGGCACGTCGTCGGCGTTGCCCTGTAGGTCGAGCGAGAACGCTGTCCCCCCGAATGCGTTGTCGCCGAAATGGACCGGGAAGATGTGCCGGACGCCTGCCGCGTAGTACCGGTCCAGCCGCTGCTCGAGCTGCGGTTCGCTGATCTTCGCGTCGGGACGGGCGCCGAACATGTAGTCGACCTCAATCCCGAGGACCACCGCCAGGTTGCCGCTCTCGGCAACCTCCCGCGCCTCCTGTGGAGTTTCGACGATGCGGTACCAGCCCCTGCCCTGCCCGCCGGAGCGACGGTCGATGTCGGCTTCCATTGCCCGAGCGGCAGCCAGTTGCAGGTCGACGGCTTCCATGTCGTCGCACGTGCGCCCGGGCTCTTTGTTCGCCAGCTCGCACAAGGGCTCGTTGTTCACAGCGAGCATGACCAGGACGCGCAAGCCGCCGTCCACCGCTCGGCGCAGCCAGTCTTCGTGGACGCTCTGATGAGTGATGCTGTCCCATCGTGGCCAGCCGTCGAACTGCGGGTAGCCCCCGACGAGGTGCCCGGCGACTGCGGACCAGGGCTGTTTGGTGATCATA
The DNA here is from genome assembly GCF_013359775.1 of Cellulomonas humilata. Classification (GTDB taxonomy): domain Bacteria; phylum Actinomycetota; class Actinomycetes; order Actinomycetales; family Cellulomonadaceae; genus Cellulomonas; species Cellulomonas humilata. Next base: position 39,297 of record NZ_JABMCI010000071.1, read on the forward strand.
GTGCGGGCCACGTTGCCCAGGATGTCGCCCATTCCAGCGTCACCGTGGTACGGGGTGCACCATCGCAACGCCTGCTCTATCGGGCCCCACGCACGCCCCCAGACTGCCTTGCCGCCGAAGCCTAGGTTTGCGTGCTGGTGGTTGTGCGCGTCTATAAAGCCTCGAATCATCCGTGCCCCCACCTGTTTCGGCCCGGCCCCGCGCCAGCATGAGCGCGCTTCACCACTGCACCGCGAAGACGGCTGGCGCCCTGCGCTGCTACTTCTCGCAGATCGCGGCGGTCTACCCGAACCTCTGGATGTAGAGCCGGTTGCAGATGGAGTACGGCTCGGAGTCGGTCAGCGATGCACTTACGACCCAACCCGTCTGTACGGCGGCGAGGGCGGTCGCGAGCATCTCGCGCCTCACAAGCTCTGCGGCGGCGAACTACGCACCCTCGAAGACCTTATTGGGGTGGTCATGTGTCAGCATCACGTAGATGTTGCCGTCCTCGGCCGGTCCGGTGCGCAGCACGCGGCACCGGTACCAACCTGGTCCGCCAGATTCGTCCGTCATGGTTCCTCCCAGGTGTTTTGAGTGTGGAGCAACTTGTGACGGGTCTGGGCATTGTCTCGCGATCCGCCGCAGCAGCCGCAGGTCCACGATTTGAGGGTGACCCCCAATAGGGAGCGACAGTCGACGGCGGGTCATTCCGCCGAGTCATCGGAGCTACGATCGCGAATCAGGCCTCCGCCCCACCATCGCTGCGCCTGTCAAGGCCCCCATGCTTATACAGGACGATTCGGGCAGAACGTTTCCACGGCCCGGCTGCAAGGTCAAGGGGCGATGAGCGCCTTATGGCAACTCGGCCCAGACCGGCAGCCGATGACGCGAGCGGGTGTGCGCCGGCGTCGCGAACACCACGATCGCCGGACACAGCCGCTCATCGCTGCAGCTGCCCACCGGGAAGCGACACGGCGACGTGAGTGCCGAGCTACACCACGTCCTCGGTCAGCGTCGCGCCCACTGCCACGACCCGCGGGCGCCGGCACTCTGACCACGACAGGTACGGGCCCAGCTCCCCTTGCTCTCCGTCGACGTGCTGCATAACCCCGGCGAGGCTCTGGCCTGCGCAGGTCCGCCCGCGCCACACTCGAGCGTGGCCAGCGACGCCGGGGAGTTCACGGCAGTTCCTCACCCGTGGCCAGGGAGGCTAGCCGTCCTCTTCGCACAAGCCCCGCTGCATCTTCGGTCACGCCCGCCGAGTCCTGCGCCGGTCAAGGGCTCGCTGCAGGTGACCGTCACGGCGACTGATGCGTCTAGCGGAGTGGCAAGGACGGGCAAGGTTCGCGTTGATGCTGCGGCCCTACGCGGATCAGTTGTCTTGTCCCCGACTGGGCAGAGCGTCACGGTCCCGTACGAGATGAAGGTGACCATCGACCCGGTGACCCACGAGCGCGAGACGCTGGTTACGGTGGCCCGCGACGGTGTCGGTTCCCGGCTATCCGACCTAGCCGGTTGCGTGTGGCCTTTAGGGCCGGGTCTACCGTGGGGCCATGTCCGAAGCGCCAGGCCCCTCAGCGCCGGGGTCCTCGTCGTCTCGTGCCACGAGGCTGCCGAAAACCGGCGACCAGGGCCCGCTCCCGCCGGCGTCGGCGGGTGGGTCGCGCGGCGGCGGTGCCGAGCCGTTGTCCAGCCTCCAGGCCACCGCTGTCGAGTCGTTGGACGAGGTGCCGACCACCAAGGTGAAGTGGTCGGCGTCGACGACTGCTGCCGTCCGTTCTGTCGGTGGTGGACCGGTCGCGGTCACCGAGCTCGTGGACGCACTGCTGGCGAGCCACCGCGACGACTACCTCGTGGGGTGGCCGTGGCGGCGACCCTCGTGGCCGAGCCCTATGCGGCAGGAGGCGCCGGACAGGTGGGTCCCGGTGCACATCCGCCGTCAGACGGCGGACAGGTGGCAGCGAGAGCTCGTTCGGTTGTTCCGCGACGACACCACCATCTTTGGACGCCTCGCGATCTTCGGCTGGTGCCTGCTCGACGATGACGTGGCGAGCGAAGCTCAGTCGAGCGGCCTGCTTGGCGGCATCGCTTCCGAGGTCACCCCGAACATCTCCGACTTCCTGTCACCCGTCGGGCTGCAGGTGCTCCGCCGTCGTGCCCGCCTCGTGGCGATGTCGCTCGGCGCGATCCCGCCCGTCGTCGACCTTCCAGGTCGGTACGTCGAGGGCATGACCTCGAACGTCCTTGCGGTCGACGTGGCCCCGGACGGTCGTCTGGTGGGTCGGTGGGCGGGTGTGTTCAGCCGTGTGCTCCACATCGGCGAGGGCCGGTCGTTGTCGCCCGCCCTCCCGTCGGGCGAGGGCTTCGGGGTCGTGGCCCTGGGCTGGACGTCGCGGGGCCTGGGAGTCGTCCAGGCATTCGGTGACGACTCAGGTGTGTTGTTCTTCGACCGGGCCGGCGGCCCGTACAGCGTGCTCGAAGCCTGGCCAGGAGGCAGGGCGGCGGCGATCGCGGGGGACGTCATCGTCGTGGCGCCTGCGAGCGACTCGGCGTTGTGGGGCCGGGTCGACAGCGACGTCCCGAAGGCGCTACCAGACGGCTACGACAGCCCGGAAGACCTGGTGGCCGTCCACGGCGAACGCGTCGCCTTCCTCCGCGACGAGTGGATCGTGACCGGCGGTCACGATCGTCCATGGGAGCGGCCGCGCGGCGGACCGACGGGATCCCCCTCGACCTGCATCGCCGCCACGGCCGATCACGTGTACGTAGGCCGCGGCAACGGATCCGTCGCTGTCATCCCGTGGCTCGCGGACAAAGGCGACGACCCGTCCGCAACATATGTGGGGGCCTTCGCCGGCGAGAGCATCGAGTTCATCGCGGCCGCGGAGCAGCTCGTCGTGGCCGCCTCGACGCGCCAGGTCGCACTGATCCGCGGGACGTCGGTCGTCGCCCGCTGGGCCATGGCCGAGGGTGAGGAGATCACCGGTGTCACGCTCGGCCCGGACGAGCGGACGCTGGCGGTCGGCGGTCGGGGCTTCGTGCGGCTGTGGCGGATCGACTCCCCAGCCCAGCTGCGGCTCACGTCCTACACATCGGACGCACCCGACGGTGAGGACCTGCTCGACATCCGGCCGACCGTGGAAGCGCTCGCCGCTGTCGTCGCGGCCCGCGCCGTCGAGCCGCCGCTGTCCGTGGGTCTGTTCGGCGCCTGGGGCTCTGGCAAGAGCTTCTTCATGGGCCACCTGCAGCGACGGATCCAGGAGCTGTGCGACGAGTCGCGCGAGTCGGGCCGACCGCAGGCGCAGCTGTGGGCGTGGCGCAATGTCTCCCAGGTGCGGTTCAACGCGTGGCAGTACGCCGGCGCGGACGTCTGGGCCGGGATGCTCGAGCAGCTCATCCGTGAGCTGGCAGCCCCCCGCACGGGAGGCGGCCGCCCGTTGCAGATCCCGACGGACGGGCTCACGAAGTACGAGGAGGAGCGCATCCGGCGACTCGTCGGGGCGGTCGAGCAGGCGCAGGAGGACGTGCGCCGTGCCGAGGAAGCCGTGGCAGATGCCCGCAAGGTTGCGGACACGGCCCAGGTGACGATGGTCGAGAAGGGTGAGCACGTCGCACTCGGGTTCGCGACCGCGCTCGGCGCCTCCAATGATCGCGACCTGACGGCTCTCGGCGGGTCGATCGAGAAGGCGGCGGTCGACCTGGCTCGGACACGCCGATCCGCGAGGGCGACCCGCGACCTGCTCGGTCGGGACCAGGAGCGGCTCGGGCTGATCCGTTTCGTCCTCATCGGTGTGGTGGTCGCCGTCGTCCTCACCGTGACGGCGTGGTTCTTCCGGGCGCAGCTGGCGGGGCTCGTCGGGGTGCTGTCAGTGGGCGCCACCGCTATCGCCACGATCTTGCGGTGGCTGAGCCAGTTCGCGAGCGCTACGCAGAAGCGGCTCGAAGAGGCCGAGGCCAGAGAGAACGCCGCCACCGAGGCGGCGAAACAGGCGATCGAGGCCGAGCAGAACCTCCGTCGCACGGAGGCGGTCCTCGCGCAGAAGCGCGAGGCGGCCAAGGCCACCTCCCCCGACCAGGTCCTCGCCGACTACCTGGTGAGCCGCGACCAGGCCGACGAGTACCGCGAGCGGCTCGGTCTGATCGGAATCGTCCGGCGCGACCTCGACGTCATCTCCGGCGCGGTCAAGAAGCACAACGACAAGATCACCAGCGACGAGGTGCCCGGCGACGACACCGTGAACCGAGTGGTGCTCTACGTCGACGACCTCGACCGGTGCCGTCCGGAGGTCGTCGTCAAAGTGCTCGAGTCGGTCTCCATGCTTCTTTCGTTCCCGCTGTTCGTCGTCGTCGTCGCAGTCGACGCGCACTGGATCGCCAAGTCGCTCGCCTCGGTCTACCCCACGATGCTCTCCGGCGACGTCACACCGGACAACTACCTCGAGAAGATCTTCCAGCTGCCCGTCTGGCTGGACAGCCCGACGCCCCAGGCGGCGTCAAGGATGGCTCGCGAGCTGCTGGCCGAAGCCGCACCGGCGAGCCGGCGACCGCTCGTCGACGCATCGTCAGCGACCCCCGGGTCGCAGCAGCGACCTCGATCCGGCGGCTCACCGCAGACATCGGCGCAAGCCGCGCCACCCGATCTACCGCGCGACGTCGCGCTCGGCACGTCACCCCCGCAGCAGATCGACCTCGCTGTCGACGAACGCGCGGAGATCAGCCGGCTCGCGCCGTTGCTCGCACGATCGCCGCGAGCTCTCAAGCGCTACCTGAACACCTACCGGCTGCTCAAGGCGCTGATCGAGCCGGAGCAGCTCCGCTCCGCCCGGCTGCTCCTTGCGATCGCCACCGGGCGACCCGCACTTGGCGAGCGCCTCCTCGCCGAGATCGCCTCCAGCGCACCCAAACGCACCCTCGCCGACATCGTCGGGACCTGGGACCCCGAGAGCCGCGCATGGCTGGAGATCCCGACGAGCGAATGGGGATGGGTGGACCTGACCTGCGGGGAGCTCGCGCCCGTCGTGAACCGGGTCCGACAGTTCGTCTTCAGGTCGGGCGTCGACGGGGGGCCGAGGCCGGGAACGACCAGTCCGAACCCAGTGGCTGGCTGAGCGCAGAACGCGGCAGGCGCCAGGGAGACACTGCTCCGTGGCGCAGCAGAGCTCGCCCCGTCGGCCGGCACGCGCCGCTCGAACGGAGCTACGGGCTGGCAGCTGCAGGGCTGGATGGTCAGTGGCAGTGACCCCGCAGCAGTCCCCTCGCAGCGAGCACTCTTCGCCCGAGGCTCGGCGGCCAGCGTGGTGCGCGGTTTGTGAAACCGGACGTGAGACGCGATCCGTGGACAGGGGTGGATCAAGCCCCAGGCGCGTAGCGCCTGTCGAAGGCGCTACGCAGCCCCGCAAGGTCCTCGCCCGTAGGCTTCACCGGCCATCCTCCGCCCTCGTGCAGGAGGACGAGATCACCCGCGAGTGGGCCGAACCTCTGGTCGTAGACCTGTGGGGCCAGCAACGGGAGCAGGCCCAGCCAGACTCGACCGCGTCACGACTCGCGGCTCTGAGGGCTTCAAGACGTCGTCCGTAGCGCGCTAGGTCGACCGGCCGCATCGAGCGTTTGCCGTTGGTGGCCTTCGCGCGGGGCTCCCATGCGCCGGACGAGAGCAGGTGGACGAAGACCGAATGGATCGCCTCGTTGCGCTCGTTCAGGGCGGACTTCGCAGCTGAGCAGCAGGCCACGACGACGCCCAGTTCGACCCGTGCCCAGGGCGGCAGGCCGTCCTTCTGCTTGGCCTTTCCCTTGAACTTGTCGGCGGCCTCTGTTGCGCTCCGACCGCGACAGTCGCCCAAGTTGAGGGCGTCGAAGATCGTATAGATCTGCTCTTAATGAGGTCAACGCCCTGATGCGCGATGATCTTGACGGCGGTGACGAACTATCAGGGTGGTCGCTGCGTGCTCGGGCTGCTCTTCGGAGGCCATCTGCACTGCGATGCCGAGGAAGGGCCGGTAGAGATTGTCGAGCGGCAGATCCGCCGGCCATCCGTCGAGCACGATGAGCAGTGCGTCGAGGAAGGCGACCGCTTGAGCGTCGTAGCCATGCCTCGAGGCGTCCGAACGCAGCCCGACGACTGTGTCGCGCCACTCCGGCAGCCTCTCCGGCACAGCCTGCGAGTACCGTTTCCTGTCGCGTACGCGCAGGAGAGCGCTCCGGTCAGACCGTCCTCCACTAGAAGACGTTCCATATCGGCGACCGAAGCGATCGAGCGCAAGTACCGCCACCAGCCACCTACGGCTTGGCGAACAGCCCCGTGATGTCCTGCCGCTCACAGTTGACGATCACGAAGCCTTCGGGGCTTCCAAGTGAGAGTCGCGCGTCCTGACCAACGAAGAGACGTTGTCCGACCCGATCGACGCACGCCGAGACGTGATCGTGCGCTATGTAGCCCCTGGAAGTGGTCACCGTGAGGTCGATCAGGATCGGAGCTCGAAGGTCGCGGTAGCTGCCGTCGCTGATGGCCTGCCCCCAGCGGTAGCTGCTCCAGGCCGACGCCAAGAGGGATATCACGAGAAGCAGCGAGCCGAGCACGGCAAACGCCTGTGATGATGGCGCCTCGCTCGGGAATATGAGGGAAACTCCGAGCACTCCAGCGACCGCTACGACCCCGGCGCCCACCAACGTCCCTACTGAGAGCGCGTCGCCGAACAGGAAGCGGGCGGCGACGGCTACGAGAGCACCAAAGACGACCAAAGCGCCGATGCTCGACCACGGTGTCCATCGATCAAGGAGGCGCCCGTCGCGGAACAGCGAGTCAAGCGAGAGGACGGCGCCGAGGAGAACCAACGGATAGATGACCGAACTGGCCGCGACCGTGACCGTGCCTCTAAGGTCGAGCCCAAAGTCCGCCACCGTGGCTCCTACACCCCAAGCCATCCCCAGGAGACTGGCGGCGCCCACGAGGAACCCGACCGCAGTGAATATCGCCAGAACGGTCGACGGGTTCTTCTTCAGGGTCGTCGCGAGGTCGTCCACCGTCGAAATGGGCGCGCGATTCGCATCTTCGACCACGTTCGGCACGATACTCGACGGGCTGCAACCACATCGATGACCATCTCGCAGCGCTGTCGAGTCCCCAATGCTTCGTTTCGATCGCGCGGCTGCGGCGAGCGGGTCGGAGGGTTCGCTCCGCCGTCCTCGCGGAAGTCTTCAGTCGCCGTCAAGGCGAGCCGAAGGGCGGCTCCATGTTCTGGATGATGAGTCAGGAGCGCTCCGTGCATCCGCTCCTCCTCCTCCGGCGAGGACTCAGTGATAGCCACCACGATGCTGTGCTCACCGTTTGACTGTACGACGTGAGCACCCGCCAGCCGAGATCGCGTGGGTCTGCTGCACGGATAGGTGACACTCTGACCTCCTCCCGCGGCAGACCCCACGGCCGTACGCGTCGGTCTGGAAGACGTCAACGACGGCTGAAAACCAAGCAGGCATCGACGTCGATTACGGCTCAGTGTTCGTCGTCGAGAGGCGGTAAGGCTCAACCCCGAAGCACACGCAACACGGCTCGCACCGGCCGACGCGCTCCCCTCCGCCTGAGGCCCGTCGTGCCCGGGATCTGTCCGCTCGGCGCCGGACGCCGGGGCCGAGCGGACGGGGAGACTGCGGGGCCGCGTACGGCACCGTTCACCGAGGCCAACGTAGCTGGGCTACGGGGTCGAGTCGGCGAGTACCAGCGACCGCCCGCGCCCGTCGATCAAGTCTGAGACGGCGCTCGAGCGCCTCACCAGGCCAGATAGAGCGGCCTCACCGCACTTGAACCTGCGACCCGCCGCCCCGCGGGCGGTCCGCCGCTGGCCGCGCTACCGCTCCCACCAGGCACGACGCTGCACAACACCCTCGGCTGCCGCCGCGCGGACCGATCGAAAGTGTGGGATTTGCGTGGGGCTTCGGCCCGCCGATCAAATCTCAGGCCTGGTGAGACACCGTCTCACCAGGCCTGATACGTCGGGCTGACAGGATTTGAACCTGCGACCCCTTGACCCCCAGTCAAGTGCGCTACCAAGCTGCGCCACAGCCCGATGGCTCCCGCAGAAGCCTCCGAAACTCTACCCCACGGGCGAGGTGGTCCGGTCACCGGCGATCACGTCGAGCTCGGCGGCGACGACCGCGAGGATCACCAGGTCGACCGCGAGCCCGATGGTGGCGTCCCACGGCGAGAGCCGGAACAGGAAGATCTGCGTCACCAGCAGGGCGACGAGTGCGGCGCGGCGGAACCAGCGGTAGCCCGCCTCGCGGTCACGGCGGACCCTGGCCAGTCCGACCACGGCGAACGCGGTCGACGCGAGTCCGCTGAGCACGATCCCTACCACCAGCCACACCGGCTCGTCGGCGCTGGCGGACCAGCCGTAGATGCCGCGTCCCAGGGTCACGACCGAGGTCGCGACCAGCACGGCGACGGTCACCCACGGCACCCAGCGGGCGCGCACGAGCCACCGGGACGCCCGCACGATCCATTGCGAGAGGGCTCCGATCGGGTCCGGCACCTCGACGGCGTCGTGCTCGACGGCGTCGAGGAGCGCGCCCACCGCGTCGGCCCCTGGGGCGTCGCCGGCCCGCGACAGGTACCAGCGCGCCCGGGTGCGTTCACGGGCGCTGAAGCCCCCCGCCAGACCCGCCACGGCCTGGTCGGCGGCGGCGGCGAGGAACTCCGCGGGGTCGCGCGGGTGGCGGCGCTGCAGCACGTCGGCGAACAGGCCCAGGGCGATGACGACCAGGTAGATGAGCGCCGCCGTCGGCTCCCAGAAGTAGTCGTAGTCGGAGGTGACGAACTTGCCCACCTCGTCGATGAACAGCCCGAAGCCGATGCCGGAGAGCAGGACGGCGAACCGTCGCACGACCGGACCGAGGAACGTCATGAGCACGACGAACGCCAGAGCCATGAGCAGGCCACCCCACAGCACGTGGGAGATGTGCACTCCCCCGCCGCCCAGCTGCGGGAAGCCGGTGAGGCTGAGCAGCAGGCGCGTGACGATGACGGTGGCCAGCGTGATCACCAGGAAGCCGGTGATGTGGCTGCTCGACGCGGGGTCGCGCGGCAGCCCGAGCCTCAGCAGAGGCCGTCGCCGCTGCACCGGCCCGTCGAGAGTCACCGCTTGCGCTTCTCCCGCACCCGCACGGAGATCGAGATGGGCGTGCCCTCGAAGCCGAAGGTCTCGCGGAGGCGACGTTCGATGTACCGGCGGTAGCCGGGGTCGAGGAAGCCGGTGGCGAAGATGACGAACCGCGGAGGCCGGGTCGAGGCCTGCGTGGCGAACAGGATGCGAGGCTGCTTGCCTCCGCGCAGGGGGTGGGGGTGGGCCGCGACGAGCTCGCCCAGGAACGCGTTGAGGCGCCCGGTCGAGATGCGCATGTCCCACGACTCGAGCGCGCGCTCGAGTGCCGGCACCATGCGGTCGGTGTGCCAGCCGGTCTTGGCGGAGATGTTCACGCGGGGCGCCCACTGCACCTGCACGAGGTCCTGCTCGATCTCGCGCTCGAGGAACGGGCGGCGGTCCTCGTCCATGAGGTCCCACTTGTTGTACGCGATGACTAGAGCGCGACCGGCCTCGATGACCTGCGTGATCACCCGGGTGTCCTGCTCGGTCAGCTTCACGGAGGCGTCGACCAGGACGACGGCCACCTCGGCCTTCTCGATCGCGGCCTGCGTACGCAGGGAGGCGTAGAAGTCGGCGCCTGACGTCTGGTGCACGCGGCGGCGGATGCCGGCGGTGTCGACGAACACCCACGGCTTGCCCTTGAGCGCGACGAGCTCGTCGACCGGGTCGCGCGTGGTGCCGGCGACAGAGTCGACGACGACGCGCTCGGCGCCGAGCACCTTGTTGAGCAGCGAGGACTTGCCGACGTTCGGGCGACCGACGAGCGCGACGCGGCGCGGCCCGTCGGGGATCGGGGTGCCGTGCGCGGAGACCTCGGGAAGCGCCTCGATCGCGGCGTCGAGCAGGTCCCCGGTGCCGCGGCCGTGCAGAGCGGAGACGGGGTACGGCTCACCCAGGCCGAGCGACCACAGGTTGGCCGCGTCCGCCTCGCCGGCCGGTCCGTCGACCTTGTTGGCGCAGAGCACGACCGGCTTGCCGGCCTTGCGGAGCAGCTTGACCACCTGGGTGTCGGTCTCGGTGACGCCGACCGTGGCGTCGACGACGAAGATCACGGCATCGGCGAGTGAGATCGCGACCTCGGCCTGCTGCGCGACCCTGGCCTCGATGCCGGCGACGTCGACCTCCCACCCGCCGGTGTCCACGAGCGTGAACCGCTTGCCCGACCAGTCGGCCGGGTAGCTCACCCGGTCGCGCGTGACGCCCGGCTTGTCCTCGACGACGGCCTCGCGGCGGCCGAGGATGCGGTTGACCAGCGTCGACTTGCCGACGTTGGGGCGGCCGACGACGGCGAGCACCGGGAAGACGACGACCGGTTCCTCGCCGATCTCGCCGACGTCCCCGGCGTGCAGGAGGGCAAGGTCCTCGTCCTCGAGCTCGTAGTCGGTGAGCCCTGCGCGCAGCGCCCGCTCACGGTCGGCTTCGGTGGCCTCGTCGGGCAGCGCGGGCGTGGGATCGGGCTCAGTCATGCACCCATTGTCCCCTGCGCACCGACCGCAGGACGACTACCAGCGCGAGAGCCCGGTCACGGCCGCCAGATCACAGCCGTCACGTCGCGCGCCCGCTCGGCGAACGGGCCCCCGCCGAGCAGCTCGCGCAGGTCCCGCTCGAAGGCGACGAACCGGTCGCCGAACAGGTGCGGGGCTGAGCTCGACAGGGACAGGACGGCCGCGACCACGTCGTCGGTGGTCCGCTCGACCACCTCGCCCCGCGGGACCACCAGCCGCTCCGGTCCCCGGTAGCCCGCCGCGCGCATCACGTCCTCCTCGCCTCCGCGCGTCCCCTCGGGCAGGACCCCGCACCCCGCACGGCGGACGGGACCGAGGTAGTCCACGACGAGCTGGTCGATCCGGTCCCAGGGCGGGTGCGGGAGCGGGAGATCGCCGTCGAGCCCGCGATGGGTCATCGCCGCCACGTGCACCCACACACCGCCGGCGGCGAGCATCGGGCGGACGCGCTCGGCGACGAGGGGCTGGTCCATCCAGTGGAAGGACTGGGCGAACACGACGGTGCGGAAGGTGCCGAGGTCGGCAGGCAGGTCCTCGGCGCGCAGCTGCCGCCACTGCACCGGTGCCGAGCCCGCGGCGCGGGCCGCCTCGGCCAGCATGTCCGAGTCCGGGTCCACCCCGACGGATGCCGAGTACAGGGGTGCCAGCAGCAGCGTCAGCGAGCCAGGTCCGCAGCCGACGTCGAGCAGACGGCCCGTGCCGTCCAGGCCGAGCGCGTCCCGCAGCGCGTCCGCCAGCTCCGGCGGGTACGGCAGGCGGCCGACGACGTAGTGCCGGGCGGTGCCGGCGAACAGCGACCGGTCCCACTCCCAGGGCGTCATCGCGACGGGCCCTCGCGGTTCGGGTCGTCGGTGGGCAGCGCCAGGCCGGTGCGGACGACCGCGCCGTCGACCAGCTGCGCCAGCGCGATGCGGATCGCCTCGTTGGCGTTCTCCAGGGCCACCCGGCCGGACGTCCCCGCGGCGCGCTCCAGGACGAGCGGCGCCCCGAACTCGATGGCGAGCCGACGCCGCAGACCGGGGACGTGGCCCACCGACTCCCCCGTCCGACGGGTGCCGAGCACGGCCACCGGCACCACCGGCGCATGCGCGTTGAGGGCGAGCCAGGTGATCCCGGCGCGGGCGCTGGCCGCATCCCCCTTGCCACGGTTGCCCTCGGGGAACACGCCGACGACACCCCCGCGCCGCAGCACGACCAGCGCGTTGTTCAGCGCGGAGCGTCCGCCGTCGTGCTCGACCGGGATCTGCCCCGCGGCGCGCAGCACCGAGCCGACCGGACCCCAGAACATCTCCGACTTGACCAGCATGTGCGACGGCCGGGGGGACACGCCGAGCACGATCGGGCCGTCGATGATGCCGGTGTGGTTCGCGGCGAACAGGACCGGCCCGTCCGTGGGCACCAGGTGGGAGCCGACGACCTCGGTGTTCCAGACGACGCGCGCCAGGAACCGGCCGATCCAGCGCGCCCAGCGCGGGCCGCTCTCGGACGGGCCCACGGTGGTGCTCACGACCGAGGGCCGACGACCGACTCGACGACGTCGAGCACGGCCTGCACGGTCTGGTCGAAGTCGAGGTGCGAGGAGTCGACGGTGACCACGCCGTCGGCAGCGACGTGGAACTGCACCACCGTCGAGTCGTCGGCGTCGCGACGCAGCACCTGGTCGCGCGTCGCCTCGACCGCGGCGGCGTCGTCGGAGCCGTGCACGTCGCGCGCGCGCCGCGCCAGCCGCGCGTCCTCGGTGGCGGTCAGCAGCACGCGCACGTCCGCGTCCGGCGCGACGACGGTCGTGATGTCCCGCCCCTCGGCGACGATCCCCGTGCGCTCGCGTGCCTCGTCGATGGCCACCCGCTGGAGCCGGCCGAGCTCGGCACGGACCTCGAGGTTGGTCGCCACCGCGCTGACCGCCGACGAGATCGCGGTCTCCCGGATCGCCTCGCCGACGTCGATCCCACCGACGTGGACGGTCGGTGCTGCCGGGTCCGTCCCCATGACCAGCGGAAGCCCCCGCACCTGCGCGGCCACCGCTGCGGTGTCGGTGAGCGGAACCCCCTGGTGCAGGCACCACCACGTCGCCGCGCGATACATCGCGCCTGTGTCGAGGTACGCCAGCCCCAGCGCGCTCGCCACGCCCCGCGAGACGCTCGACTTCCCGGAACCCGAGGGTCCGTCGATCGCCACGACCATCGCCCTGCTCAACTCACCAGTCTCCATCCGCGGGCCGTCAGCTCCGCCTCGAGGTGCTCCACGCTGCCGGGCAGCACCGAGATCTCCGCCATGCCGACCGGTCGGCCGGCCGCGTGCTCGAGGTGCAGGTCCTCCAGGTTCACGCCGGCCTCGCCCACCTCGGTGAGCAGCCGCGCCAGCTCCCCCGGGGCGTCGGGCACCAGGACGGTGACGACGCCGTAGGTCCGCTGCGCGCCGCCGTGCTTGCCGGGGATCCGCGCGACGCCGGCGTTCCCGTCGGCGATCGCCTGGGCCAAGGTGGCGAGCGCGCCCAGCTCGATCGTCTCCGGACCGTCCGCCGCGGCGGCCTGGCGCAGCGCGTCGATCACGGTGTCGAGGTCCGTGCGCAGCTCCACCAGGACGTCGCGCACGGCCGACGCGTTCGCGGCGAGGATCGAGGTCCACAGCGCCGGGTCGGAGGCCGCGAGGCGCGTGACGTCGCGCAGGCCCTGCCCGGCGAGGCCCAACGCAGCCTCGTCGGTCGCCCGCAGGCGCGCGGCGACGAGGCTCGCGGCGACCTGCGGCACGTGGGAGACCGCGGCGACCGCGGCGTCGTGCGCGTCGGCGTCCATCGTCACAGGCACCGCGCCCAGGTCGACGGCGAGCGAGCGCACGGCCAGCACCGCGTCGGGGCTCGACGTGCCCGAGTCGGCGATCACCCACGGCCGCCCGAGGAACAGGTCCGGCACCGCGGCGGACGGTCCGGAGCGCTCGCGGCCCGCCATGGGGTGGGAGCCGACGTACCGCGTGAGGTCCGCGCCGGCGGCCTTGAGCTCCGCCAGCACGTAGCCCTTGACGCTCGCCACGTCGGTGACGACCGCGTCGGGGTACGCCGCGAGCTCGGCTCGGACCACGTCCGCCGTGACGTCGGGCGGCGCGGCGACGACGATCAGGGTCGGCGGGGCGTCGTCCGGGCCCGCCGGCCGGCCGGCGCCCACGTCGCGCGCGAGCGCCAGGGCCGTGCGCGACGGGTCGTGCAGGACGACGTCCACGCCGTGGGTGGCGAGCGCGAGCCCCACCGACGTGCCCAGCAGCCCGGTGCCGACGATCCGCACCGGGCCTCGCGTCGCCAGCGTCACATGCCCACCCGTGTCATCAGGGAGCCCACCTCGGTCTTCGAGAGCACGCGCGTGCGACCCGGCTTCAGGTCGCCCAGACGGATCGGGCCGATCTGCGTGCGGACCAGCTGCGTGACCGGGTAGCCGACCTCGTCGAAGATGCGACGCACGATGCGGTTGCGGCCCTCGTGCAGCTCGATCTCCACCAGGCTGGCCTGCGGGGTGGTCTGGACGATCTGGAACTTGTCCACCTTGGCCAGGCCGTCCTCGAGCTCCACGCCCTTGATCAGCCGTGCACCGAGCGAGGGCGTGACGCGCCCCTCCAGCTGGACCAGGTAGACCTTGGTGACGCCGTGCGACGGGTGGGACAGGCGGTTGGCCAGGTCCCCGTCGTTGGTCAGCAGGATCAGGCCCTCGGTCTCGGCGTCCAGGCGGCCGACGTGGAACAGCCGCTCCTCGCGGTCGGAGACGAACTGCCCGATCGACGGCCGGCCCTCGGGGTCGTGCATGGTCGAGACCACGCCCTTGGGCTTGTTCAGCGCGATGGTGATGATCGACGAGTCGAGCTGCACGCGCATGCCGTCGACGTGGATGACCGCCGTGAGCGGGTCCACGCGCACACCGAGCTCGAGCACCTTGTTGCCGTCGACCGTCACGCGGCCCGCCGAGATGAGGTCCTCGCACGACCGCCGCGAGCCGAGGCCCGCCGCCGCGAGCACCTTCTGCAGGCGCACGCCGTCGGGGTCGTGGACGTCGATCGTCACCTCGGGGGTGCGGCTCGGCTTCTTGGGCCGGCTCGACGCCCCGTCGGTGCGAGGACGCCCGGTCCCACCGCTGCGCGGGTAGCCGCTACCGCTCTTGGGACGGGGTGCGCCGCCGCGCGAGGACGAGCTCGGCCCGCCGCGCGACGCTCCGCCCGTAGCCCCACGGGCGCTGCCGCCCGCTGAGGCTCCACCGCGGTAGCCCTCGGCACTGCCGCGCGAGTCGGCACCCCGGGAGCGCCCGCTGTCGCGAGAGTCGCCACCGGAACTGCCGCGGTAGCCCCCGCTGTCACGCGAGTCACCACCCGAGCCGCCGCGGTAGCCCCCGCTGTCACGCGAGTCACCACCGGAACCGCCGCGGTAGCCCCCGCTGTCACGCGAGTCACCACCGGAACCGCCGCGGTAGCCGCCACCGTCGCGCGACCCGCCGCCGCTCTGACCGCCGCGGTAGCCGCCGCCGTCTCGCGACCCACCCCCGGTGCCGGCGCCGCGGTACCCGTCGGAGCTGCCGCCGCGTGCGCCGCCGGTGCTGCCCCCGCGGTAGCCCTCGCCGCCGCCGGCCCCGCGGTAGCCGCCGCCACCGGAGGCGCCGGAGCTCCCACCCCGGTATCCGCCGGCGCTGCCGCCGCGGCTCGCGCCGGACCCGCCGCTGCCGCGCGGTGCACCGGAGCCGCCGCTCCGTCCGCCGCCGGACTGACCACCGGAGGAGCCGGCGCCCCCTGACCGTCGTTCCTGCGGGCTCATCTGCTGTCTCCGATCGCCTGATCGACACCCTCGAAGGAGTCGATGTCAGGAAGGTAGGGCGCGAGCGGAGGCATCTCGTCCAGGCTGGACAGCCCCATCCGCTCCAAGAAGTATCCCGTGGTCTGGTAGAGCACCGCACCGCTGGACGGATCGGTGCCCACCTCGGCCACCAGACCGCGCGTCGTCAGGGTGCGTACGACGCCGTCGACGTTCACGCCGCGCACGGCGGAGACCTGCCCGCGGGTCACGGGCTGCCGGTACGCGATGACGGCGAGCGTCTCGAGCGCGGCCTGCGTGAGCCGTGCGGTCTGTCCCTCCAGGACGAACCGCCCGACGACGTCCGCGTACACGGGCGCCGAGTAGACGCGCCAGCCGTCGCCGGCCCGTCGCACCTCGAACCCGCGAGGGCGGCCCCCGGTCTCGCCGCGGTACTCGCGCGCCAGCTCGTCCAGGAGCGCCTCGACGCGCGAGGTCGGCAGCGCGAGCACGGTCGCCAGCCGGACGGCCGGGATGGGCTCGTCGGCGACCATGAGCACCGCCTCGAGCGCGGCCAGCGCGCCCCCGGGCAGGTCGTCGACGTCGAAGGCCAGCTCATCGGCTGCGGCCGTCTCTGACTCGTCCAGCGGAACCGTCTGCTCGCTCATGCGTCCTCCTCGGGTGCCCCGTCGCGGGCAAGCTCCTCGTCGAGTGTCGTGTCCAGCGTGTCGAAGTCGTCGGACACCTCGATCTCGCCGTCCTCGGCGCCGGTCCACCGCACGGTCAGCTCGCCCAGCGGGGTGACCTGGTCGAACGCGACCGCACCCTCCCGGAACAGCTCCAGCAGGGCGAGGAAGCGGGCCACCACGACCACCGTCGCGCCGGCGTCGGCCGTCAGCGCTCGGAACGACATGGACCCGCCGTGCCGCAGCCGGTCCACCAGGACGGCGGCCTGCTCGCGGACGCTCACCGCGGGGGCGTGCAGGTGGCTGATGTCGACGCCGGGCGGCGCCGCCTTCGGCTGCTCGGCCTTCGCCGCCAGAGCCGCCAGCTGTTCGGGGCCGATCTGCCAGATCAGCTCGGGCAGCAGGGCGGCCAGGTGCGGCTCCAGGCTGACGAGGCGCGGGAACCGGCGCCCCTCGGTGGCGAACCGCTCCGCCAGGTCCGCCGCGACCAGCTTGTACGCGCGGTACTGGAGCAGGCGCGCGAAGAGCAGGTCGCGGGCCTCGAGCAGCTCCAGGTCCTCCGCGTCCTCCACGTCGGCCGACGGCAGCAGCCGCGCGGCCTTGAGGTCCAGGAGCGTCGCGGCGATCACCAGGAACTCGCTGGCCTGGCCGAGGTCCCACTGCTTCTCGGCGCCCCGGATGTGGGCGATGAACTCGTCGGTGACCTGCGCCAGCGCAACCTCGGTGATGTCGAGCTTGTGCTTGGCGATCAGGCCGAGCAGCAGATCGAACGGGCCGCTGAAGTTGGTGAGATGGACCTCGAAGGCCTGGGTGCCCACGGGCGCGGCCGACATCGACCCACCGGGTGTGGGCTGCTCGGGCGGGACCGCGCGCTCGTCAGGCGGCGTCGCCACGGGCGACGAGCTCACGTGCCAGCTGACGGTAGGCCGCTGCACCGGAGTGCGTCGGGGCGTACGTCGTGATCGGCTCGGCGGCGACGGTGGCGTCGGGGAACTTCACCGTGCGGCTGATGACCGTGTGCAGCAGGTTGTCGCCGAACGCCTCGCTGACCCGGGCGACGACCTCCCGCGCGTGCAGGGTGCGGGGGTCGTACATCGTCGCGACGATGCCGTCGACCTCGAGCCGCGGGTTGAGCCGGTCGCGCACCTTCTCGATGGTCTCCACGAGGAGCGCGACACCGCGCAGGGCGAAGAACTCGCACTCCAGCGGGATGAGCACGCCGTGCGCGGCGGTGAGGGCGTTGACCGTGAGCAGCCCGAGGGACGGCTGGCAGTCGATCATCACGACGTCGTAGTCGTCGAGGATCGGGCGCAGCACCCGGGCCAGCACGGACTCGCGCGCCACCTCGCCCACCAGCTGCACCTCGGCGGCGGACAGGTCGATGTTGGCGGGGAGCAGGTCCAGACCGGGCGTCGCGGTGTGCTGGATGATCGAGCGGATGTCCGCGTCCCGCTCCATGAGCAGGTTGTAGACCGTGCGATCGAGCTCGTGCGGGCTGATCCCGAGGCCGACGGACGCGGCGCCCTGCGGGTCGAAGTCGACGATGAGCACCTTGCGCCCGTACTCGGCCAGCGCAGCGGCCAGGTTGATGGTCGTCGTCGTCTTGCCGACGCCACCCTTCTGGTTGCACAACGCGATCACTCGCGCCGGACCGTGCGACGCGAGCGGCGGAGGCTCGGGGAACACGGGCATCGGCCGCCCGACGGCGTCGAGCTGCGGGTCGGTCGTCTGCTGGCTCACCACGCGGGACAACCTACCGGAGCACGGCCGCCGATGACCGCGCGACAGTCCGACGCACGCGAGACGCTCATCGTGCCCGCGGGTGCGACGCCGCATAGACCTCACGCAGCGTGTCCGCCGTGACCATCGTGTAGATCTGCGTCGTCGTCACCGACGCGTGACCGAGCAGCTCCTGGACCACCCGCACGTCCGCTCCCCCGGCCAGCAGGTGCGTGGCGAACGAGTGCCGCAGGGTGTGCGGCGAGATGTGCTCCGCGCCCGCCAGTCCCGCGCGCTGCGCGGCCACCCGTAGCACCGCCCACGCGCTCTGCCGACTGAGCCGGGCACCCCGCGTGTTGAGGAAGACCCCCGGGGAGCCGCCCCTGCTCCCCACGGCCAGCGCCGGGCGCGACCGGACCAGGTACGCCTCGACGGCGTCGAGCGCGAACGAGCCCAGCGGCACGACGCGCTCCTTGCTGCCCTTGCCGAACAGCCGCACGGACGCGCGCCCCGGGGTCCGGTCGAGGTCGTCGACATCCAGGCCGACCGCCTCGGAGATGCGCGCACCGGTCCCGTAGACCAGCTCGAGGAGCGCCCGGTCCCGCAGCGGCACCGGGCCGTCGCCGAGCCCGGCGGCGTCCAGCAGGCGCTCGACGTCCCCGACGGAGATCGCCTTCGGCAGGCGCTTCGGCTGGGCGGGGGGCTTCACGGCGCGGGCGGGGTCGAGGCCGGTGACGCCGTCGAGCAGCAGGAACTTGTGCCAGCCGCGGACCGCCACGACGATCCGGGCCGCCGACGAGGCGGACAGCGCGGTGCGCCCGTCGGACCCCGTGCGGACGGCGAGCAGGAAGTCCTCGACGTCGAGCTCGGCGACCTCGGCCGGCTCGCGGTACCCGCGGGAGTCGAGGAAGGCCGTGTACCGGGTCAGGTCACGGCGGTAGGCCAGCAGCGTGTTGGTGGACAGACCCCGCTCGACGGTGAGGTGGGCGAGGTACAGCTCCAGCGCCGAGTCGATCGCGGTGACAGTCACGCTCAGAGGGGCAGGAACACGTCCACCGCGATCGCGACGGACAGCAGCGTGAGGTAGGTGATCGACGCGTGGAACACGCGCATCGCGTGCAGCTTGCCCGACTCCGGGTGCTCAGCGCGGCGCAGCAGGCCGATGCACGACCAGAGGAACCAGAGCCCGAGACCGAGGGCGACGACGCCGTACACCCAGGTCATGCCCTGCACGGGGACCAGCAGGAGCGAGCAGGCGATCATCGCGATCGTGTAGGCGATCATCTCGCGCGCGACCCGGGTGTCCTTGGCCACGACCGGGAGCATCGGGACGCCCGCCGCGGCGTAGTCCTTGCGGAACTTCATGGACAGCGGCCAGTAGTGCGGCGGCGTCCAGAAGAAGATGACCCCGAACAGCAGCGCGGCCGTCCACGAGACGCCACCGGTGACCGCGGACCAGCCGATGAGCACGGGCATGCACCCGGCCGCACCGCCCCACACGATGTTCTGCGGCGTGCGGCGCTTGAGGATCATGGTGTAGCCGACGACGTAGATGAGGATCGCCGCAGCGGTGAGCCAGGCCGACGCCGGGTTCACCATGACGGCAAGCCACGCGAGCGAGAGGACGCCCAGCGCGATCCCGAAGATCAGGGCCGCCCGCGGCGAGACCTCCCCGGTGACGATCGGCCGCCGCTTGGTGCGGTTCATGATCTTGTCGATGTCGCGGTCGAGGTAGCAGTTCAGCACGTTGGCCGAACCTGCCGCGGCGGCACCGCCGACGAGCGTCGCGACGACGAGCCCGAGGCTGGGGAACCCGCCCTGCGCCAGGATCATCGTCGGCAGCGTGGTGACGAGGAGCAGCTCGATCACCCGGGGCTTGGTCAGCGCGACGTACGGCCCGACGGTCCTGCGCAGCCGGGCGAGCGGGCCGCTCGGCGCGACGGTGACGAGGGTGTCAGCAGGCCCAGGGGTCGACGCGGAGGACGCTCCGGCGTCATCGACTGACAGGGGGCTGCTGAGGCGCACGCGCTGCGGTTCCGTTCCTGTTCCAAGCGGGGTGGGTCGCGCAGCCATGCTACGGCCTGCGCCTGGGCGGAGGCGCGACGCGGGGCCGTGGATCCGTGCGGCCTGGCGTGTGAGATCGGTCGCTCCGCTCCCCGGGATGGTCACGCCCGGCGCCCTCACCCAGGTGCGCTATAAGGTCGGAACGCACGGTCCGACGACCGCCGCGACGGCGCGACGTCCCACCTTGCCCGGCATCCCGACGCGGATGTCGATCTCGTTCGACACGACACCCGGCCCCCTTGCTCGGGTGGAAATGAGGTGCGGTGAACGCGAAGGCTCCCTTGGCCCAGACGGTCGGTTGGACCGACGTCGACCTGCGGGCGGTGGACACGGTGCGTGTCCTGGCCGCCGACGCGGTCGAGAAGGTCGGCAACGGCCACCCCGGGACGGCGATCAGCCTCGCTCCCGCGGCCTACCTGCTCTACCAGAACGTGCTGCGGCACGACCCGGCCGACCCCCACTGGCTCGGCCGCGACAGGTTCGTCCTGTCCGCCGGCCACTCGAGCCTGACCCAGTACATCCAGCTCTACCTCGCCGGCTTCGGCCTGGAGCTCGAGGACCTGGAGGCGCTGCGCACGTGGAGCTCGAAGACCCCGGGTCACCCGGAGTACAAGCACACCACCGGCGTGGAGATCACCACCGGTCCCCTCGGCCAGGGCCTGGCGTCGGCGGTCGGGTTCGCCATGGCGGCCCGGCGCGAGCGCGGCCTGCTCGACCCCGAGGCGGCGCCGGGCACCAGCCCGTTCGACCACTTCGTGTACGTGATCGCGTCCGACGGTGACCTCCAGGAGGGCGTGACCTCCGAGGCCTCGTCCATCGCGGGCACGCAGGAGCTGGGCAACCTCATCGTGGTGTGGGACGACAACCACATCTCGATCGAGGGCGACACCGAGATCGCGTTCACCGAGGACGTCGTCGCGCGCTACGCGGCGTACGGCTGGCACGTGCAGTTCGTCGACTGGACCGGTGGCCCGGACGGCTACCAGGAGGACGTCGACGCCCTGCACGCCGCGATCGAGGCCGCCAAGGCCGTCACCGACCGCCCGTCCTTCATCGGGCTGCGCACCCTGATCGCCTGGCCCACGCCGACCAAGACGAACGACCACTCGTCGCACGGCTCCAAGCTGGGCGGGGACGCCATCCGCGGGCTCAAGGAGCTGCTCGGCTTCGACCCGGACAAGACCTTCGAGGTCGACCCCGAGGTCATCGCCCACACCCGCGGGCTCTCGGCCCGCACGGCGCCGGTCAAGGCCGAGTGGCAGAGCGCGTTCGACGCCTGGCGCACCGCCAACCCCGAGAACGCGGCACTCCTGGACAGGCTGGTCGCAGGAGACCTGCCCGACGGCTGGTCCGACTCGCTCCCGGTCTTCCCCGCGGGCAAGGCCGTCGCCACACGCGCGGCCTCCGGTGAGGTGCTCAGCGCGCTGGCGCCCGTGCTGCCCGAGCTCTGGGGCGGCTCGGCCGACCTGGCCGGCTCCAACAACACGACCATGAAGGGCGAGCCGTCCTTCATCCCCGCCAAACGCTCGACGCACGAGTTCGCCGGGGACGAGTTCGGCCGGACGCTGCACTTCGGCATCCGCGAGCACGCCATGGGCGCGATCCTGTCGGGCATCCGCCTGCACGGCCTGACCCGGCCGTACGGCGGGACGTTCTTCACGTTCAGCGACTACATGCGCGGCTCCGTCCGTCTGGCCTCGCTCATGGGCGTGCCGGCGATCTACGTGTGGACGCACGACTCCATCGGTCTGGGCGAGGACGGCCCGACGCACCAGCCGATCGAGCACCTCGCCGCCGTCCGCGCCATCCCCGGTCTGACCATCGTGCGGCCGGCCGACGCCAACGAGACCGCGGCCGCGTGGGGTGCGATCCTCGCGCACACCGACGGCCCGGTCGGCCTCATCCTCACGCGCCAGAACGTCCCGACGTTCCCGCGCGGCGAGGACGGGTTCGCGACGACCGAGGGTGTCGCCCGCGGCGCCTACGTGCTGCTCGAAGCGAGCTCCGGCACGCCCGACGTCATCCTCGTCGGCACCGGGTCCGAGGTCCAGCTCGCCGTCGCGGCGCGCGAGACGCTCGAGGCAGCCGGCGTGGCCACCCGCGTGGTGTCCGCCCCGTCGCTCGAGTGGTTCGCCGAGCAGGACGAGGACTACCGGCAGTCAGTGCTGCCCTCGTCGGTGAAGGCGCGCGTCTCGGTCGAGGCCGGCATCGCGCTGTCGTGGCACAAGCTCGTCGGCGACGCCGGCCGCTCGGTCTCGATCGAGCACTACGGAGCGTCGGCCGACGCCGACACGCTCTTCCGCGAGTTCGGGTTCACGCCCGAGGCGGTCGTCGCGGCGGCGCACGAGTCGATCGCGGCAGCACGCGGCGGCGAGGGCCCCGCGAGCAGCGCCGGTCTGCCCGAGAACGTGGGGCTGACGGGCGACCAGCAGGTCTGAGTCTGAACGGGCCCGCCGGCCCCGGTCACGACCGGGGCCGGCGAGCGGGAGAAGGGGATCGACATGGCACCGAGCAGCACCCCTCTGGCACGGCTGGCCGAGGCCGGCGTCGCGATCTGGCTGGACGACCTCTCGCGCGAACGTCTGCGCACGGGGAACCTCGCCGACCTGGTGGCGGACAAGGGCGTGGTCGGGGTGACCACGAACCCGTCCATCTTCGCCAGCGCGCTCTCGAAGGGCGACGCCTACGACGAGCAGCTGTGCGAGCTCGCCGCGGACGGCGCCGACGTCGATGCGGCCGTCTTCCGGATCACCACGGACGACGTCCGGCAGGCTGCCGACGTCCTGCGGCCGGTCTACGACGCCACGGACGGCGTGGACGGCCGCGTGTCGATCGAGGTCGACCCGCGCCTGGCCAAGGACACCGACGGGACGATCGCGTCGGCGAAGTCGCTGTGGTCGACGGTCGACCGCCCGAACGTCTTCATCAAGATCCCGGCCACCCTCGAAGGGCTGCCGGCCATCACCGCGGTGCTCGCCGAGGGGATCAGCGTGAACGTCACCCTCATCTTCTCGCTCGAGCGGTACGGCGCGGTCCTCGACGCGTTCCAGAGCGGCCTGGAGGAGGCGCGGGCGAACGGGCACGACCTGGCACCCATCGCCTCGGTGGCGTCGTTCTTCGTCTCGCGGGTCGACGCGGCGATCGACCCCCGGCTCGACGCGATCGGCACTCCCCAGGCCGCGGCCCTGCGCGGCAAGGCGGCGATCGCGAACGCCCGGCTCGCCTACGACCTCTACCGCAAGGTCGTCGCGGGCGACCGCTGGGCGGCACTCGCGAGCGCCGGTGCGCACCCGCAGCGGCCGCTCTGGGCCTCGACGGGCGTCAAGGACAAGGCGTACCCCGACACGCTCTACGTCGACGAGCTGGTCGTGGCCGGTGTCGTCAACACGATGCCCGAGGCCACGCTCAACGCGGTCGCGGACCACGGCGGCGACGCCCACGACACGGTCACCGGAACGCACCAGGGATCGGAGTCCGTCATCGCCGGGCTGCGGGACCTGGGCATCGACATCGACGAGGTCACCGAGCAGCTGGAGGTCGAGGGCGTGGACAAGTTCACCGCGAGCTGGGGTGAGCTCCTGAGCACCGTCTCGGACGGCCTCACGGGTGCTGCACAGCAGAACGAGGCCGGGGTCGCCAGGTGAGCCCGAGCAAGGTGTCCGCGGGCCACAACCCGCTGCGCGACCCGCGCGACCGCCGCCTCCCCCGGATCGCCGGCCCGTGCGGCCTCGTGATCTTCGGTGTCACGGGCGACCTCGCGCGCAAGAAGCTGATGCCGGCCGTGTACGACCTGACCAACCGCGGTCTGCTCCCGCCCGGCTTCGCGCTGACGGGGTTCGCCCGCCGCGACTGGGCGACGCAGGACTTCGCGCAGATCGTGCACGACTCGGTCAAGGAGCACGCCCGGACCCCCTTCCGTGAGGCCACGTGGCGCCAGCTGTCCGAGGGCATCCGGTTCGTCCAGGGCACCTTCGACGACGACGACGCGTTCGACCGGCTGCGCGACACCGTCGAGGAGCTCGACGTGTCCCGCGGGACCGGCGGCAACCACGCGTTCTACCTCTCGGTCCCGCCCAGCTCCTTCCCGGTGGTCTGCAAGCAGCTCGCCCGCTCAGGCCTCTCGCAGCCGTCCGGGGACACCTGGCGGCGCGTCGTCATCGAGAAGCCGTTCGGGCACGACCTGGCCAGCGCCCGCGAGCTCAACGACATCGTGTCGGACGTCTTCCGGCCCGACGACATCTTCCGGATCGACCACTACCTGGGCAAGGAGACGGTGCAGAACCTGCTGGCGCTGCGCTTCGCCAACCAGCTGTACGAGCCCATCTGGAACGCCAACTACGTGGACCACGTCCAGATCACCATGGCCGAGGACATCGGCATCGGCGGGCGCGCGGGGTACTACGACGGCATCGGTGCGGCCCGGGACGTCATCCAGAACCACCTCATGCAGCTGCTCGCTCTGACCGCGATGGAGGAGCCCGCGTCGTTCGAGGCCGAGGGTCTGCGGGCGGAGAAGATCAAGGTCCTCTCGGCGGTCAAGCTCCCGCGCGACATCGGCAAGCACACCGCCCGCGGGCAGTACGCGGCCGGGTGGCAGGGCGGCGAGAAGGTCGTCGGCTACCTCGAGGAGGAGGGCTTCAACCCGGAGTCCACCACCGAGACGTTCGCCGCGATCCGCGTCGACATCGACAACCGCCGCTGGGCCGGGGTGCCGTTCTACCTGCGCACCGGCAAGCGCCTGGGCCGTCGCGTCACGGAGATCGCCGTGGTCTTCAAGCGCGCTCCGCACCTCCCGTTCGAGTCGACCGCCACGGAGGAGCTGGGCAAGAACGCCCTGGTCATCCGCGTGCAGCCCGACGAGGGCGTGACGCTGCGGTTCGGCGCCAAGGTGCCCGGCACGGCCATGGAGGTGCGCGACGTCACCATGGACTTCGGGTACGGCCACGCGTTCACGGAGTCCTCCCCGGAGGCCTACGAGCGGCTCATCCTGGACGTCCTGCTGGGCGACCCGCCGCTGTTCCCGCGGCACGAGGAGGTCGAGCTGTCCTGGAAGGTGCTCGACCCGATCACGGCCTACTGGGCCAAGCAGGGCAAGCCTGACGAGTACCGGTCCGGCACGTGGGGACCGGAGTCGGCGGACAAGATGATGGCCCGCGACGGACGAGCCTGGAGGCGGCCATGATCATCGAGATGCCTGGAACGACCACCAGGGACATCAACAAGCGGCTCCTCAAGGAGCGCGACGAGGGCGGCGCGATCGCCCTCGGTCGCGTGCTGACCCTCATCATCCCCGTGGGCGACCGCGACCCCGACGAGGCGATCGACGCGGCCAACGACGCCAGCCGCGAGCACCCCTGTCGCGTCATCGTCATCGCCAACGACGCGGCGGACCGTGCATCCAACCTCGACGCCCAGATCCGGCTCGGCGGCGACGCGGGTGCCAGCGAGGTCCTCGTGCTGCGCCCGTCCGGCCAGCTGGAGCGTCACCTGGACACCCTGGTGATCCCGCTGCTGCTCCCGGATGCGCCGATCGTCGCGTGGTGGCCGTACGAGATCCCCGACAACGTCGCCGAGCACCCGATCGGCAGGATGGCCGCACGGCGGATCACCGACTCGACGCAGGTCACCCGCCCGAACGCCGCGCTCCGCAAGCTGGCCGCCGAGCACGCGCCGGGCAACACCGACCTGGCCTGGACGCGCGCCACGCTCTGGCGCGGGCTCATCGCGGCGACGCTCGACCAGCCGCCCTTCGAGCCCGTGCACAAGGCCGTCGTCGTGGGCGAGAGCACGCACCCGTCCGTGGACCTCATGGCGGCGTGGCTCGCGTACGCGCTGCGCTGCCCGGTGGAGATCGAGCGCATCAAGGACGCCCCCGCGATCACGCAGGTGCGCCTGGAGCGCTCGTCGGGCGACATCGTGCTCGACCGACCGGACGGCAAGACGGCGGCCCTGCGCCAGCCCGACCAGCCCGAGCACCGCATCGCCCTGCCCATCCGCCAGCTGCGGGAGTGCCTGGCGGAGGAGCTGCGCCGGCTCGACGCGGACGAGGTCTACGGCGAGGTGCTGCAGAAGGGCCTCGCGAGGATCGACGCGTGAACCGCGACGTGGTGGTCCACCCGGACGCCCGGGTGCTGGCCGAGTCCGTCGCGGCCCGCCTGCTCACGCACCTGGTCGACGTGCAGTCGCACCGCTCCCCCGTCCACGTGGTCCTCACCGGCGGCACGGTCGGCATCGCGTCCCTCGCGGCCGTCGCCGCCAGCCCGGTGCGCGACGCGGTCGACTGGTCGGGCGTGCACCTGTGGTGGGGCGACGAGCGGTTCCTGGCCGAGGATGACCCCGACCGCAACGAGACCCAGGCCCGCGACGCCCTTCTCGACGCGCTGGGGGACGCCCTGCCGGCCGAGAACGTCCACCCGATGCCGGCGCGCACCGAGGACGTGTCGACGCCCGAGGCGTCCGCCGACGCGTACGCGCAGGAGCTGGGCGCAGCGGGCTCGCCGGCGTTCGACGTGGTCCTGCTCGGCATGGGTCCCGACGGTCACGTCGCCTCCCTCTTCCCGGGCCACGACGCGCTCGAGGTCACTGGCCGCGCCACGGTCGGCGTGCACGGCTCCCCCAAGCCGCCCCCGGAGCGGGTCTCCCTCACGTTCGACGCGATCCGCTCCGCCCGCGAGGTGTGGGTGGTGGCGTCCGGCGCGGAGAAGGCCGACGCCGTCGCTTCGGCGCTCCGTGGGGCCCCGGTCGCGACGACTCCGGCGGCGGGCGCCCTGGGCACCGAGCGGACGCTCTGGCTGGTGGACATCGCCGCCACCGAGCGCCTCGGGACGCCGTCGGCGATCTCCACCACCGCCGCGGCGTTCCCCGCGGCCCCGCAGGCGCCCAGCGAGCTCTGGACGCAGGTCGACCACTACTTCGCCGCCCTCGCGCCGGAGGACGTCGCCCTGGTCGAGACGCGGCACGCGGCTACGGCCGGTGGACTGCCCGACATCGCTGTCGCGCCCAACCAGGGCAAGCTCCTGCACCTGCTCGCCCAGACGGCCGGAGCCCGGCGGATCCTCGAGATCGGCACGCTCGGCGGCTACAGCACCCTGTGGCTCGCCCGGGCCCTGCCGGCGGACGGCCGGCTCACCACCCTCGAGATCGACCCTGAGCACGCGCGCATCGCCACCGACTCGCTCACGCAGGCGGGCGTCGATGCCCTGGTGGACGTCCTCGTCGGTCCGGCCGCGGACACGCTGGACGGGCTGATCGCGGACGGCACCGACCCCTACGACCTCGTGTTCATCGACGCCGACAAGCAGTCGATCCCCCGCTACCTCGAGCAGACCCTGGAGCTGACGCACCCGGGCTCGCTGGTCGTCGTCGACAACGTCGTCCGGGGCGGTGCCGTGCTGGACGCGGACCACACCGACGAGCGGGTGCAGGGCGTCCGCAGGATGGTCGAGCTGCTCACCGACCACCCGAGGTACGACGCCACGGTCGTGCAGACGGTCGGCAGCAAGGGCTACGACGGCTTCGCTCTGCTCCGGGTGCGCGGATAGGCGGTCTCTCGACCGCGAGAGTGCTCAGCGGTCGGGGTGCGCTGCCAGGGGCGACCGGTCCCCGACCAGCCACAGGTGGCCGAACGGGTCGATGAACCCGCCCTGCCGGTGCGTGCCCCACGGCGACTCGTGGTCGCGGATCTCGTCGACGCTGCCGTCGGCGCCGGCGGCGACCGCGCGGGCGATCAACCGGTCGGGGTCGTCGACGAAGATCTCCACGCGGACGGTGCGACCGCCCAGCCCGGCCGGGGTGTCCCATCCGTTGCCCTCGGGCTGGCCGAGGAAGAACGGCGCGCCGGCGATGCTGAGGCCGACCACGCTCCCCAGGTCCCACAGCGTGGTGGCGCCGACAGCCTGGGCGTACCAGCGCGCCGCCGCGCCGGCGTCCGGCACGGCGAGCATCACGGAGAGGACCGGTGTCTCGGCCGGCAGGTCGTGCTGAGGGCTCTCGCCACTCACCGCAGCGGCAGGCTCAGCCGCCGCGCTTGGCGCGGAGCGCAGCGAGGGCCTCGTCCAGGATCGCGGCGCCGTCCTCGTCGGACCGCCGCTCCTTCACGTAGGCCAGGTGCGTCTTGTACGGCTCGTTCTTGGACGGAGACGGGGGGTTCTCCTGGTCCTGCCCGGCGGGGAACCCGCAGCGCGGGCAGTCCCACGTCGCCGGAGCCTCGAGAGCGGCCTCCTCGGCGAAGCTGGGCCGGGTCTCGTGGCCGTTCGCGCACCAGTACGACACCCAGATCCGTGGAGCGGTGTCCCCACGCTCGGCCTCGCCCATCGGGCCGGCGCCGACTCGCGACCCCCTGATCGCACTCCCGCTCGCCATCGCCTACCCCTCAGACCGTGCGCTCGATGAGACCGAGCAGGATGATGATCGCGGTCCACACGAGCGCGGTCCCGATCGTGATGCGGTTCAGGTTCCGCTCCGCCACGCCGGAGCTCCCCGCGCTGCTCGTGATGCCGCCACCGAACATGTCGGAGAGGCCGCCACCCTTGCCCTTGTGCAGCAGGACGAGCGGGATGAGCAGGAGGCTGGTCAGCACCAGCAGCACCTGGAGGGCGATACGAAGGCCAGTCACGTCGGTGTCAGTTCCTTACTGGGCGGGCACGTCGACGGCGGTAGAGCCAGCGACGCTGCGGTGGACCGCGGTACAGGGTAGGCGACGAGTGGGGCGATAAGCCACCACCGTGGCCGGGCAGGTCGCCTGATGGACCAGGCGACCTGCCGGCTCCGGTTTCAGAGACCCACAGCGTGCGACTTGTACCGCGCGATCGCGGCGAACTCCTCGGGGTCCAGGCTCGCGCCACCGACGAGCGCGCCGTCGACGTCGGGCTTCGCCATGATCGACGCGACGTTGGACGACTTCACCGAGCCGCCGTAGAGCACGCGGACCGCGTCGGCCGTCTCGGCGTCGTAGAGCTCGCCGATGCGCGTCCGGATGGCGGCCGCCAGCTCCTGGGCGTCCTCGGGGGTCGCCGTCTCGCCCGTGCCGATGGCCCAGACGGGCTCGTAGGCCACGACGATCGTCTTGACCTGCTCGGCCGTGAGGCCGGCGAGCGCGCCGTCCAGCTGTGCGAGCGTGTGCGGAACGTGCTCGCCGGCCTTGCGGACGTCGAGCACCTCTCCGACGCACAGGATCGGGATGATCCCCGCGCCGAGCGCCGACTTCACCTTGGCGTTGATGAGCTCGTCGGACTCGTTGTGGTACTCACGACGCTCCGAGTGACCGACCGCGACGTACGTGACGCCGAGCTTGGCCAGGAACAGCGGCGAGATCTCGCCGGTGTAGGCGCCCGACGCGTGCGCCGAGACGTCCTGCGCGCCGTAGACGAGCTCCAGCTTGTCCGCGTCGACCAGCGTCTGCACGCTGCGCAGGTCGGTGAAGGGCGGCAGCACACAGACCTCGACGGCCGCGAAGTCGTGGCGGGCGTCCTTGAGCGTCCACGCGAGCTTCTGCACGGTGTGCGTGGCCTGGTGGTGGTCCAGGTTCATCTTCCAGTTGCCCGCCATCAGCGGGGTGCGAGTGGTCAACGCTCAGTCCTCCAGAACCGCGATACCGGGGAGCGTCTTGCCCTCGAGGAACTCGAGGCTCGCGCCACCACCGGTCGAGATGTGTCCGAACCCGGCCTCGTCGAAGCCGAGCGTGCGCACGGCCGCGGCGGAGTCGCCACCACCGACGATCGTGAAGCCACCGTTCGTGCCGGCGTCGACCAGCGCCTGCGCGACGGCACGCGTGCCGCCGGAGAACGCCTCGAACTCGAAGACGCCCGCCGGACCGTTCCAGACGATGGTCTTGGCGTCCACGATCTTGCTCGCGAACAGCGCGCTGGAGTCGGGACCGATGTCCAGGCCGATCTTGCCGTCCGGGATGGCGTCGGCCGCGACGACCTGCGCCGGGGAGTCGGCCTTGAACTCGTCGGCGACGACGATGTCCGTCGGCAGCACGATCTCGACGCCGGCAGCCTCCGCCTGCGCGAGGTAGCCCTTGACGGTCTCGACCTGGTCCTCCTCGAGGAGCGAGTTGCCCACCGAGTAGCCCTTGGCCGCGAGGAACGTGAAGAGCATGCCGCCACCGATGAGCAGGCGGTCCGCCTTGGTGATCAGGTTGGCGATCACGCCGAGCTTGTCCGACACCTTGGAGCCACCGAGCACGACCACGTAGGGCCGCGCCGGGTCGTCGGTCGCCTTGCGCAGCGACGCGACCTCCTTGAGGACGAGCTTGCCGACCGCGTGCGGGAGCACCAGCGCGACGTCGTACACGGACGCCTGCTTGCGGTGCACGACGCCGAAGCCGTCGGACACGAAGACATCAGCAAGGCCGGCCAGCTCCCCCGCCAGCTCGGCGCGCTCGGCGTCGACCTTGGACGTCTCACGCGGGTCGAACCGGATGTTCTCGAGCAGCGCGATCTCGCCGTCCTGGAGCGCGGCGACGGTCGCCTTGGCCGAGTCGCCGACGACGTCGGTGGCCAGCGCGACCGGCTGCCCGAGCAGCTCGGAGAGCCGGTCCGCGACCGGCTTGAGCGAGTACTTGTCCTCGGGCGCGCCCTTGGGGCGGCCGAGGTGCGCCATCACGACGACACGGGCACCGGCGGACAGGAGCGCCTGGAGCGTCGGGAGCGCCGCGCGCACGCGGCCGTCGTCCGTGATGGTCGTGCCGTCGAGCGGCACGTTGAAGTCGGAGCGGACCAGGACGCGCTTGCCGCGCAGGTCACCGAGGTCCTCGATGGTCTTCATGGATTCCTACCTTCGATCGAGCGGGGGCAGACATGGCTGCGTCCGCGTGCGCCGGGGCCGAGGGGCCG
Source organism: Cellulomonas humilata (assembly GCF_013359775.1). Lineage (GTDB taxonomy): Bacteria > Actinomycetota > Actinomycetes > Actinomycetales > Cellulomonadaceae > Cellulomonas > Cellulomonas humilata. The sequence continues at coordinate 69,990 of NZ_JABMCI010000071.1, forward strand.
GGGCGCACGCGGACGCATGACCGTCACTCGTGGGACGACGTGAGCGTCAGAGACGCTCGCCGACGTACGACGTGAGGGCGACGAGGCTGTTCGAGTAGCCCCACTCGTTGTCGTACCAGGCGATGATCTTGACCAGGTCGCCGCTCACCTTGGTGAGCTTGGAGTCGAAGATGCTCTGGTGCGGGTTGGTGACGATGTCGCTCGACACGATCTCGTCCTCGACGTACTCGAGGATGCCCTTGAGCGGGCCGTCCGCGGCGGCCTTGACCGCAGCGTTGACCTCCTCGACGGTGACCTCACGCGAGGCCGTGAACGTCAGGTCCGTGGCCGAGCCCGTGATGACGGGGACGCGCAGCGCGAAGCCGTCGAGCTTGCCCTTGAGCTCCGGGAGCACGAGCGCCACGGCCTTGGCCGCACCGGTCGAGGTCGGGACGATGTTCTGCGCCGCGGCGCGCGCACGACGGAGGTCCTTGTGGGGGCCGTCCTGCAGGTTCTGGTCACCCGTGTAGGCGTGGATCGTGGTCATGAGACCGCGCTCGATGCCGATCGAGTCGTTGAGCGCCTTGGCCACCGGGGCGAGGCAGTTCGTGGTGCACGACGCGTTGGAGATGATGTGCTGCGTCGCGGCGTCGTAGTCGGTGTGGTTGACACCGACGACGAACGTGCCGTCCTCGTTCTTCGCCGGGGCGGAGATGATGACCTTCTTGGCGCCGGCCTCGAGGTGAGCCTTGGCCTTGGTGGCGTCCGTGAAGAAGCCGGTCGACTCGATGACGATGTCCGCACCGAGCTCGGCCCACGGCAGCTTCGCCGGGTCCCGCTCTTCGAGCGCACGGATCTTCTTGCCGTCGACGATGATGTTCTCGTCGTCGAAGTCGACGCTCAACGGGAACCGGCCCAGCACGGTGTCGTACTTGAGCAGGTGCGCGAGCGTCTTGTTGTCCGTGAGGTCGTTCACGCCGACGATCTCGATGTCGGCACCGGAAGCCAGGATGGCCCGGTAGAAGTTACGCCCGATACGGCCGAAGCCGTTGATACCGACGCGGATGGTCACTTGCCCTCCTCGGCAGCGCCGACGAGGGGCCGGCGCACACATTTTGGTGATGGGGTCACGCACGCCGCTGTGCGCTCCGGACGTCGGCGGCATAGGCGAATTCTCGTGCCCAACACATGACCGTCGTGTGACGTTCGGATGACATGAACCCTATACCAGTGACCAGGCTCACGCGGTGACGAAGGTCCCTGATGAGACGCCGTCGACCATGATGCCCCAGGTCAGGCCGGACGTCAGAGGTCGAGGAGGTCAGGGCTCAGGCCGGCCTCGGTGTCGGGGATGCCGAGCTCGGCGGCGCGCTTGTCGGCGGTGGCCAGCAGGCGGCGGATCCGGCCGGCCACGGCGTCCTTGGTGAGGGTCGGCACGGCGAGCTTGCCGAGCTCCTCGAGGGACGCCTCCTTGTGCGCCAGGCGCAGCTCGCCGGCCTCGCGCAGGTGCTCCGGGAGCTCGTCGCCGAGGATCTCGAACGCCCGCTCGACGCGTGCGCCGGCTGCCACCGCCGCGCGGGCGGACCGGCGCAGGTTGGCATCGTCGAAGTTGGCCAGCCGGTTGGCGGTCCCGCGGACCTCGCGCCGGACGCGGCGCTCCTCCCAGACGAGCATGGTCTCGTGCGCACCGAGCCGAGCCAGCATCGCGCTGATCGCGTCGCCGTCCCGGATGACGACGCGGTCGATGCCGCGCACCTCGCGCGCCTTGGCGGCGATCCCCAGACGTCTCGCCGCACCCACGAGGGCGAGCGCCGCCTCGGGACCGGGGCATGTGACCTCGAGGGCCGACGACCGGCCGGGCTCGGTGAGCGAGCCGTGCGCGAGGAACGCGCCGCGCCAGGCGGACTCCGCCTCCGCGACCCCGGCCGACACCACCTGCGGCGGCAGACCGCGGACCGGTCGCCCACGGTTGTCCAGGAGGCCCGTCTGGCGCGCGAGGGACTCGCCGTCCTTGACCACGCGGACCACGTACCGGCTCCCCCGGCGCAGGCCGCCGCCCGACACGACGATGATCTCGCTCTCGTGCCCGTACACCTCGGAGATCGCCTGCCGGAGCCGACGAGCCGCGATGCCCGTGTCCAGCTCCGCCTCGATGACGATCCGGCCGGAGATGATGTGCAGGCCCCCCGCGAACCTCAGAGTGGCCGAGACCTCGGCCTTCCGTGAGGACGTCTTGTCCACCTTCAGCCGGGCGAGCTCGTCCTTCACCTGTGCCGTCAACGCCATGGGGTGCATCCTGCCATTGCAAGACGCGTGTCCGGGACCGGTCCCGTCACCTACTCGGGTGGGTTCTCGCGCGTGCCGACGTCGCCGAGGAACCCGTCGAGGACGTCCGAGTACGCGCCCGCGAGGCGCAACGGGTCGTGCCTGGCGGTCCCGTCGCCGCGGCTGACCTGGCGCAGCAGCAGGCGCGCGCCCAGGTCCGCGGTGCGGGCGGACAGCGCCGACACGTCCTCGACGGCCGTCGGGTCCGCGACGACCGCGTCGATCCGCAGCTCCGGCGCGTGCGACCTCAGCACGTCCAGGTACTGCTCGGAGCGCATCCCGGCGGTCTCCCCCGATTCACCCGACGCGAGGTTGAGCGTGACGATCGTGCGGGCCGCCGTCCGGTGCAGGGCGTCCTTGAGGCCCGGGACCAGCAGGTGCGGCAGCACGGACGTGTACCAGGACCCGGGGCCGAGGATGACCCAGTCGGCCGCCTCGATCGCCGCGACGGCCTCCGGGCACGCGGGCGGGTCCGCCGGTTCGAGCCGGACCTGGGCGACGGTCCCCGTGGTCGCCGCCACGGCGCTCTGGCCGACCACGCGCCTCGTGGCACCGGTCCGGTCGACCACGTCGGCCTCGATGAGCAGCGGCACCGACGACATCGGCAGCACCCGGCCCCGGGCGCCCAGCAGCCTGCCCACCCAGTCGAGACCCTCGACGGTGTCCCCCAGCAGCTCCCAGAGCGCCACGATGAGCAGGTTGCCGACCGCGTGCTGGTCCAGGTCACCCGTGGAGCTGAACCGGTGCTGCAGCACGTCGCGCCAGGTCCGGCCCCAGTCGGACTCGTCGCACAGGGCGGCCAGGGCCATCCGCAGGTCCCCGGGCGGCAGGACGCCGAGCTCGTCGCGGAGCCGCCCGGAGGATCCGCCGTCGTCGGCGACCGTGACCACCGCGGTGATCCGGTCGGTCATCAGGCGCAGCGCGGACAGGGACGCCGACAGGCCGTGGCCACCACCGAGAGCGACGACGGCCGGGGCGGCCGCCCTCATTCCTTGCCGAGGTCGCGGGCCGACACGGCGACGAGATGTCCCCGGTCCCGCAACCTCGCGGCGATGGCCTCGCTCACGGCGACCGACCGGTGCTTGCCGCCCGTGCACCCCACGGCGATCGTCACGTACCGCTTCTCCTCGTGCAGGTAGCCGGCGAGCACCGGCTCGAGAGCGTCGACGTACCGGTCGACGAAGGTGATGGCGCCCGGCAGGCCCAGCACGTAGTCGCGGACCGGGGCGTCACGGCCCGTGAGGTGCCGCAGCTCGGTGATCCAGTACGGGTTGGACAGGAACCGCATGTCCACCACGTGGTCGGCGTCCAGGGGCAGCCCGTACTTGAACCCGAACGAGACGACGGAGATCCGCAGCACGTCCTCCGCACCGCTGGCCACGACCGAGCGCACCTCGCGGGCGAGGTCGTGCACGTTGAGCTCGGAGGTGTCGATGAGCGTGTCGGCCCGCTCGCGCAGGTCCGCGAGGATCGCGCGCTCCTCCGCGATGCCGTCGAGGATCCGACCCTGACCCTGGAGCGGGTGCGGGCGCCGGACCTGCTCGAACCGCCGGACCAGCACCTCGTCGGAGGCGTCGAGGAACAGGATCCGGTACTCGACCCCGGACTCGCGCAGGCCCTGGAGCACCGGCGACAGGTCGCGGAAGAACTCCCGGCCCCGCACGTCGATCACGGCGGCGAGCCGCTGCGCCCCCGCGCCGGCCGGGCCGCTGGTGAGCATCCCGACGAGGTGCGTGAGCATCTGCGCGGGGAGGTTGTCGATCACGTACCAGTCGAGGTCCTCCAGGACGGCGGCGGCTCGCGTGCGGCCGGCCCCCGACATCCCGGTGATGATCAGGACCTGCGGCTGGCTCAGGTGGGGCGCCTCGGTGGCCGCCTCGAGGGCGGGGATCCCGGCGGGCACCGTGATCGGCGAAGGCTCGTCGCTCATGCCTCCAGCATGCCAGCCGACTCGGCGACCTGGTCCGACGCCACTCCCGGGGACGCCAGCGCAGCGACGACCGCCACCGCCGTGCGGTCCCCCATCCCCTGCACCGAGGCGATCTCCTCGACCGAGGCCGCCCGCAGCCGCTTGACCGACCCGAAGTGCCGCAGCAGCGCCGCCTGTCGCGCCGGCCCGAGACCGGGCACCCCGTCCAGCACGGACGTCGTCATGCCCTTGCTCCGGCGCTTGCGGTGCGCCGTGATGGCGAAGCGGTGGGCCTCGTCACGCAGCCGCTGGAGCAGGTACAGACCCTCCGAGCTGCGCTGCAGGATGACCGGGTACGCCTCCCCCGGCAGCCACACCTCCTCCAGCCGCTTGGCCAGCCCGACCAGCGCGACGTCGTCGATGCCGAGCTCCGCCATCGCGGCGGCGGCCGCGGCGACCTGGGGTGGGCCGCCGTCGACGACGATGAGGTTCGGCGGGTACGCGAACCGGACCGGCTTGCCCGTGACCTCGTCGATGGGTCCCGACCGCAGCGGCAGCCCGTCGTCGTCCTCGCCGGTCCCCAGCTCGATGTCCCGCGCGTCCGCACGGTCGGCCAGGTAGCGGCGGAAGCGTCGCGTGATGACCTCGTGCATCGCCGCGGTGTCGTCGCGGGCGCCCTGCCCCTCGGGGCCGCGGATGGTGAACAGGCGGTACTCGCTCTTGCGGGCGAGGCCGTCCTCGAACACCACCATCGATGCCGACTGGTACGTGCCCTGGTTGTGCGAGACGTCGTAGCACTCGATCCGCAAGGGGGCCGACGGGAGGTCGAGCGCTTCCTGGATCTCCTGGAGCGCCTGGCTCCTCGTCGTCAGGTCCCCCGCGCGACGGGTCCGGTGCAGGACGAGCGCGTGCTCGGCGTTCCGGTGCACCGTCGCCGCCAGCTCCCGCTTGTCGCCCCGCTGCGGGATCCGGACCGACACCTTGCTGCCGCGCAGCCCGGTCAGCCAGGCCTGCACCTGCTCGACGTCGGGCGGCAGCACCGGAACGAGAACCTCGCGCGGGACCGCCGACGAGCCCGCTCCCGATCCCTCAGCACGGCCGCTCGCTTCCGCTTCGCTCCCGTAGATCTGCTGGAGCAGGTGCTCCACGAGCTCCGCGTCGGTGACGTCCTCGACCTTCTCCACGACCCAGCCGCGCTGGCCCCGGATCCGGCCGTCGCGCACGTGGAACACCTGCACGGCCGCCTCCAGCTCGTCGCCGGAGAGCGCGAAGATGTCCGCGTCCGTCCCGTCCGCCAGCACCACCGCGTTCTTCTCGGTGGCCCGCTCCAGTGTCGCGATGTCGTCGCGCAGCCGCGCCGCACGCTCGTAGTCCAGCTCCGCCGCCGCCTCCTTCATGCGCGCCGTCAGCCGGCGCGTGAACTTCGCGGTGTCGCCCGCCATGAAGTCGCAGAAGTCCTGCGCGAGCTGCTGGTGGTCGTCCGGCGAGATGCGGCCGACGCACGGCGCCGAGCACTTGTCGATGTAGCCGAGCAGGCACGGCCGACCCTGCTGGTGCGCGCGCTTGAACACGCCCGCCGAGCACGTACGGACCGGGAACACTCGCAGCAGCAGGTCGACCGTCTCCCGGATGGCCCACGCGTGCGCGTACGGGCCGAAGTAGCGCGTGCCCTTGCGCTTGGCGCCCCGCATCACCTGGATGCGGGGGAACTCGTCGGCCAGCGTCACGGCCAGGTACGGGTACGACTTGTCGTCGCGGTACTTGACGTTGAACCGCGGGTCGAACTCCTTGATCCAGGAGTACTCCAGCGCCAGTGCCTCGACCTCGGTCCCGACCACCGTCCACTGCACGGAGGCCGCCGTGGTCACCATCTGCTGGGTGCGCTGGTGCAGGCCGGACAGGTCCTGGAAGTAGCTGGACAGGCGCGACCGCAGGCTCTTGGCCTTGCCGACGTAGATCACTCGGCCGTGCTCGTCACGGAAGCGGTACACGCCCGGCGAGTCCGGGATCTCCCCCGGTGCGGGACGGTACGTGGCGGGATCAGCCATGCGGTCGAGCGTAGTTCGCAGCACCCACGTCACCGAACGGCAGGACCGCTACCGTGGCCTGATGGGCCCCCTGCACACGTACTCCGTCGACGTCACGTGGACCGGCGCCGGCCGGACCGGCACCTCGAGCTACACCGCGTACAGCCGCGACCACGAGGTGCGGATCGGGTCGAAGCCGCCCCTGCTGGGGTCGTCGGACCCTGCGTTCCGCGGCGACCCGTCGCGGTACAACCCCGAGGAGCTCCTGGTCAGCGCGCTCGCGCAGTGCCACATGCTCTGGTTCCTGCACCTCGCCTCCGCGGCGGGAGTGACCGTCGTCGCGTACGAGGACCAGGCCGTGGGCACGATGCGCGTCGAGGCCGCGGGTCAGGGCCAGTTCCGCGAGGTCGTCCTGAGGCCGCGCGTGACGGTGGCCGCGGGCGCGCACCTGCCCACGGGCGCCGCGGTCACCGACGACGTGCTCGCCGGCATCCATCACCAGGCCCACGAGCACTGCTTCATCTCGCGCTCGGTGAACTTCCCCGTGCGCCACGAGCCCGTGCCGGTGCGCATGGCGCAGACCGTCGCGCACTGAGCCGCTCACGGTCGACGCAGGCTCGACCGGCGCGGCTCGCGGACGTAGCCGAGCCGCTGCACAGGTCGGGTCACGCCGGGACGCGCTGCTTGACCGCGCGGCGCTTCACCGGCGTCGCGACGGGCTCCAGCACCTCGGCGAGGAACCGTCCCGTGTGGCTCGCCTCGACCGAGGCGATGTGCTCGGGGGTGCCCTCGGCGATGACGAGCCCGCCGCCGCTGCCGCCCTCGGGACCCATGTCGATCACCCAGTCGGCGTTCTTGATGACGTCCAGGTTGTGCTCGATCACGATGACCGAGTTCCCCTTGTCGACCAGCGACTGGAGCACCCCGAGCAGCTTGCGGATGTCCTCGAAGTGCAGGCCGGTGGTCGGCTCGTCGAGCACGTAGATCGTCCGGCCCGTCGAGCGGCGCTGGAGCTCCGCGGCGAGCTTGACGCGCTGCGCCTCACCGCCGGAGAGCGTCGGCGCCGGCTGACCGAGCCGGACGTACCCCAGGCCGACGTCGACGAGCGTGCGTAGGTGCCGCGAGATCGCGGGGACCGCGGCGAAGAACTCGGCGGCCTCCTCGATCGGCATGTTGAGCACGTCGGCCACCGTCTTGCCCTTGAAGTGCACCTCGAGCGTCTCGCGGTTGTACCGGGCGCCGTGGCAGACCTCGCAGGGGACGTACACGTCCGGGAGGAAGTTCATCTCGATCTTCAGGGTGCCGTCGCCGGAGCACGCCTCGCAGCGGCCGCCCTTGACGTTGAACGAGAACCGGCCGGGGGCGTAGCCGCGGACCTTGGCCTCGGTGGTCTCCGCGAACAGCCGGCGGACGTGGTCCCAGACCCCGGTGTACGTCGCCGGGTTGGAGCGCGGCGTCCGGCCGATGGGGCCCTGGTCCACGTGCACGACCTTGTCCAGGTGCTCCAGACCGGTCACGCGCTTGTGCCGGCCCGCCACCTGGCGCGCGCCGTTGAGCTCGTTGGCGAGCACCGTGTAGAGGATCGCGTTGACCAGCGTGGACTTGCCCGAGCCGGACACGCCGGTCACCGCGGTGAGCACGCCGAGCGGGAACGAGACGTCGATCCCCTGGAGGTTGTGCTCGTGCGCGTTGATCACCGTGAGCTGGCGCTTGGCGTCGACCGGTCGGCGCAGCGGCGGCATCGGGATCGAGCGGCGCCCGGACAGGTACGCGCCGGTCACGGACTCGGCCGAGGCCAGCAGGCCCGCCAGGTCGCCGGAGTGCACCACGCGTCCGCCGTGCTCGCCCGCACCCGGGCCGATGTCGACGATCCAGTCCGCCGTGCGGATGGTGTCCTCGTCGTGCTCGACCACGATCAGCGTGTTGCCGAGGTCCCGCAGGCGCGTGAGCGTGTCGATCAGGCGGCGGTTGTCCCGCTGGTGCAGGCCGATGCTCGGCTCGTCGAGCACGTAGAGCACGCCCACCAGGCCGGAGCCGATCTGCGTGGCCAGCCGGATGCGCTGCGCCTCGCCGCCCGACAGCGTCGCGGCGGGGCGGGTCAGGGAGAGGTAGTCGAGCCCGACGTCGAGCAGGAAGCCGAGGCGCGCCTGGATCTCCTTGAGCACCTGCGCGGCGATCGCGCGCTCGCGCTCGCCCAGCTGGAGCGCGTCGAGGAACTCGCGGGCCTCCCGGATGGGCAGGGTGCAGACCTCGGCGATCGACTTGCCGCCGACCTTGACCGCGAGCACCTCGGGCTTGAGCCGCGCGCCCTCGCACACGGGGCACGGGACCTCGCGCATGTAGGCCTCGTACTTCTCCTTGCTCCAGTCCGAGTCGGTCTCGTTGTGCCGGCGCTCGAGGAACGTGATGACGCCCTCGAAGCCCGTCGAGTACTGCCGCTCGCGACCCCAGCGGTTCTTGTACCGGACCTTCACCTCGTGGTTCTGGCCGTGCAGCACCGCGTCCTTGGCCCGCTGCGGCAGCGCGCGCCACGGCACGGACGTGGAGAAGCCCATGTCCGAGGCGAGCGCGCTGAGCACCCGGCCGAAGTACTCGCTGGAGATCTGCGACCAGGGGGCGACGGCTCCGTCGTCGAGCGAGAGGTCCTCGTCGGGCACCACGAGGTCCGGGTCCACCTCGAGCCGCGACCCGATGCCGGTGCACTCCGGGCACGCGCCGTACGGGGCATTGAACGAGAACGTCCGGGGCTCGATCTCGTCGAGCGTGAGCACGTGGTCGTTCGGGCAGGCGCGGTGCTCCGAGAAACGGCGCTCGCGCGTGAGGTCGTCGATGTCGGCGTCCACCAGCTCGACGACGAGCAGCCCGCCGGCCAGGCCGAGGGCGGTCTCGACGGAGTCGGTGAGCCGGCGCTGGACCCCCTCGCGGGCGACCAGGCGGTCGATGACCACCTCGATGTCGTGCTTGAGCTTCTTCTCGAGCGCGGGCGGCTCGGTGAGCTGGACGACCTCACCGTCCACGCGGGCGCGCGCGAACCCCTTGCTCTGGAGCTCCTTGAAGAGGTCGGCGTACTCGCCCTTGCGACCGCGGACGACCGGGGCGAGCACCTGGTACCGCGTGCCCTCCGGCAGCTCCAGCAGCCGGTCCACGATCTGCTGCGGCGTCTGGGCGGTGACGCGCTCGCCGCAGACCGGGCAGTACTGCGTGCCGGCGCGGGCGAACAGCAGGCGCAGGTAGTCGTAGACCTCGGTGATCGTGCCGACCGTGGACCGCGGGTTCCGGTTGGTGGACTTCTGGTCGATCGACACCGCCGGCGACAGGCCCTCGATGAAGTCCACGTCGGGCTTGTCCATCTGCCCGAGGAACTGCCGCGCATAGGCGGAGAGCGACTCGACGTACCGCCGCTGGCCCTCCGCGAAGATGGTGTCGAAGGCCAGCGACGACTTCCCGGAACCGGACAGACCGGTGAACACGATGAGCTTGTCACGCGGGAGATCGAGGTCGACGTTCCGAAGGTTGTGCTCGCGGGCGCCCTGCACCACCAGTCGTTCGTTCACGGCGGGGAGTCTACGTGGCCCCACCGACAATCGCACATCTGTTCGACGTGAGCGGAACCACAGCCGGTCGACGTGCCGCTCCCCCGGCGCCGGAGGATGCTCACCTCGTGGACAGACCCGACGCCGTCGTCGACCCCCCGCTGGTGCCCATCGAGGACTACGCCGTGCTCGGCGACGGAAGGACGGCCGCCCTCGTCTCGCTGCGCGGCTCGATCGACTGGATGTGCCTGCCGACGTTCGACTCGGCGGCCGCGTTCGCCCGGCTGCTGGGCACCTCGGACAACGGGCGCTGGCTCCTCACGGTCCGGGACGCGACGTCCGTGACCCGGCGCTACCTCGACGACTCGTTCGTGCTGGAGACCACGTACGAGACCGCGCACGGGACTGCCGTCGTGCTCGAGACGATGCCGCTGAGCGACGGGCGGTCCGACCTCGTACGCCGGCTCGCCTGCACGCGCGGAACCGTCGAGGTGGAGCACGAGTGGGTGGTCCGGTTCGGCTACGGCTCGGTCGTCCCCTGGGTCCGCCGCCTCACGGACCAGGAAGGGAACGAGGCGATCCGGGCGATCGCGGGGCCGGACTCCCTGCTGCTGCGCGGCGACCGCCTCCCCGCCCCCGCGGACCACCGGCACGCGGACCGGTTCACGCTGCGCGAGGGCGAGGCGGTCGAGCTGGCGCTGACCTGGACGCGCTCGTGGGACCCCGTGGTGCCCCGGCAGACCATCGAGGACCGGATCGACTCCACCAAGATCGAGTGGGGCCTGTGGGCGCGAAACTGCGCGTACCAGGGCTCTTACCGCGAGGCCGTCGTCCGCTCGCTGCTGGTCCTTCGCCTGCTCACCGACCACGAGACCGGAGGGATCGTCGCAGCCGCCACGACCTCGCTGCCGGAGGACTTCGGCGGCGAGCGCAACTGGGACTACCGGTACTGCTGGCTGCGGGACGCGGCGATGACGCTCGAGGCGCTGCTCGAGCACGGCTACCGCGAGGAGGCGACGGAGTGGCGTGACTGGCTGCTGCGCGCGGTGGCGGGCAGCCCTGCCGACCTCCAGATCATGTACCGCGTCGACGGCGGTCGGAACCTCCCCGAGACCGAGCTGGACCACCTCACCGGCTACGCAGGGTCGCGTCCCGTCCGGGTGGGGAACGCCGCCGTCGGGCAGGTGCAGAACGACGTGCTGGGCGAGGTGATGTGCGCCCTCGAGCTGGCGCGCGCATCCGGGCTGCGGGAGACCGCCGACTCCTGGTCGCTCCAGCGCCACCTCGTCGAGGACCTCCTGCGCCGCTGGCGGGAGCCGGACCGGGGGATCTGGGAGGTCCGCGGCGAGCCGCGGCACTTCACGCACTCGAAGGTCATGGCGTGGGCCGCCGTCGACCGCGCGGTACGTGCGGTCGAGATGCACGGCCTCGAGGGACCGGTCGACAGGTGGCGCGCGGAGCGTGACGCGATCCGTGCCGACGTGCTGGCGCACGGCTGGAACGCCGAGCGCGGGACGTTCGTGCAGGCCTACGGCGCCACGCACACCGACGCGGCCCTGCTGCAGATCGCCCAGGTCGACTTCCTGCCGTCCGACGATGCCCGCGTCCTGGCCACGCTGGCGGCGATCCGCGAGGAGCTCGAGGTCTCCCCCGGGCTGCTACGGCGCTACCGCACGGAACGCACGGACGACGGCGTCGCCGGCGACGAGCACGCCTTCCTCGCGTGCTCGTTCTGGCTCGCGGACGCCCTCGCGCGGACGGACGACGTCGAGGGCTCCACCGCCGTGCTCGACGTCCTCGTCGGCCTCGCCAACGACGTCGGGCTCCTGGCCGAGCAGTACGACCCGGTCGGACGCAGGATGGCCGGGAACCTGCCCCAGGCGCTGTCCCACCTGGCGCTCGTGCGGGCGGTGCACAGCCACGACAAGGCGCTCGAGAGGAGGTCGCCGTGACGTACACCGGTGACGTGCGGGCCGGCGGGCCGACCGACCTCCGTGTGCTCGACGAGATCGAGATCCGCAAGGCCGCCGTCGGCTCGACGGACAACAACGCCTACCTGCTGACGTGCCGCTCCGACCGGTCCCAGGTGCTCGTCGACGCGGCGGACGAGCCGGACCGCCTGCTCGAGCTGGTCCGCGAGGGATCGTCCCAGCTCGACCTCGTCGTCACCACGCACCGGCACGCCGACCACCACCGTGCTCTCGAGTCGCTGGTGGCCGTCACCGGCGCCTCGTCCGCGGCGGGTGCCGACGACGCCGCGGCGGTCGCGGAGGCGACCGACGTCCCGGTCGCCCGGCGCCTGCACGACGGCGACGTCCTGCACGTGGGCCACCTCGCCCTGCACGTCATCGCGCTGCGCGGCCACACCCCCGGGTCGATCGCGCTCGCCTACGTCGAGCCCGGCGGGCGCACCCATCTGTTCACCGGTGACTCGCTCTTCCCGGGCGGCGTCGGCCGCACGACGAGCCCGGAGGCGTTCGACCAGCTGTACGGCGACGTGGTCGCGCGCGTGTTCGACCGGTTCGACGACCACACCTGGGTCTACCCCGGCCACGGGGCGGACACCACGCTCGGAGCGGAACGCCCGCACCTCGACGAGTGGCGCGCCCGCGGCTGGTGAGGACTCAGCCGAGCTCGCGGACGTGCAGGAGGGACCGGAGCCGCAGCTCGCGGCGAAGGCTCGGCCGGTCCAGCGCGTCGACGATCACGACGGCTCCGAGCCAGGTCGCGCCGCTGGCCCCGACCAGACGGTGGCAGGCCTCGGCCTGCGCCCCGGTGTCCACCCACTCGTCGACGAAGAGGACCCGGTCACCCGCGCGCAGGTGGTCCCGACGGACTCCGAGCGAGAGGTTCCGGTCGCGGTAGTCGGGGCCGGTCGACACCTCCCACCAGGCGTCGCTGTCGGCCGATCGGCCGGGATCCTTGCGTACCTCGACGAAGCCGGTCCGAAGCTCGCGCGCGACCAGCGCTCCGACCAGGTACCCGCGTGACTGCGGACCCAGGACGACCGTCGGCGAGACGTCCGGGGCCAGAGCCGCCAGAGCCGGACCCAGACGCTTCAGGACATCGGCGTCGCGCCACCACCCGGTGACATCAGCGCGGCGTAACTCGTCGGTCCGATCTCCCCGCCATCGGAAGGCGTCACGAACGCGGTCCTTGAGGTCGTCCACGCCGAGCAGTATGCCGTCGGGGTCAGCCGGCGAGGACCGACTCCCGCACGACGCGGCGCAGCACCTTGCCGACCTGCGACCGCGGCAGCTCGTCGAGGAAAACCAGCCGGCGCGGGAGCGCGTAGCGCGCCAGGTGCCGCTCGCCCCATGCGCGGACGGCGTCCAGGTCGATCCCGCGGGCGCCGGGCTCGAGCACGACGGCGGCGACCACGGTCTCGCCGAGATCGCCCCCGGGGACCCCGACCACCGCGACGTCCGCCACGCCAGGCATGCCGCGCAGGTGGTCCTCGACCTGCGAGGGGTAGACCTTGAAGCCGCCGCTGACGATGACCTCCTTGATCCGGTCCACCAGCACGACCCACCCGGTCCCGTCGACCGTCACGATGTCGCCGGTCCGGAGCCACCCGTCGTCGAGCAGCTGCTCCGCGGTCTCGTCGGGCCGACCCCAGTAGCCGGCGAACACCTGCGGGCCGCGGATCAGCAGCTCCCCACGCTCCCCCGGCTCGACCTCGCGGGTGACGTCGGTGGGGTCCACGACCCGGATACTGGTGCTCGGGAACGGCAGGCCGAGGGTGCCGGGGCGGCGCGCTCCCGTCAGCGGGTTGCCCAGCGCGACGGGCGACGTCTCGGTCATCCCGTACCCCTCGACGACGAGCCCGCCGGTCACGTCCTCCCACTTCTTCGCGGTCGCCGCGGGGAGCGCCATCGCACCGGAGATCGCGTACCGGAACGACGTGAGGTCCGCGCCGGACGCCGCGGCGGCGACGGCCAGTCGGTCGAGCATCGGCGGCACGGCCGGCAGGAAGGTCCCCGGGAGGCGCTTCTGGGCGGAGAGGACCATCGCGGGGTCGAACGACGGGAACGCGACGAGCGTCGCGCCGACCCGCATCGCGTAGCTCAGGCAGAGCGTCAGCCCGAAGGCGTGGAAGAACGGCAGCACCCCGTAGACGACGTCGGTGCCGGGCTCCACGCCGGTCCAGGCGTGACCCTGCACCGCGTTGGCCACCAGGTTGCGGTGCGTCAGCATGGCGCCCTTGGGCGTCCCGGTGGTGCCGCCGGTGTACTGGAGCAGTGCGACGTCCGACGACGACGGCGTCGGGTGCGCCGGGTCGAGGGGCGCGGCCTTGGCGACGAGCCGGTGCCACATGGGGAACGCCGGCGGCACCGCGCCGCACATGGCGTGCCGGGCTCGGCGGGCGCTGGGCAGCGGCAGGCGCAGGGCGAGCTGCTTGCCCCGGGGCAGGTCGGCGGAGAGGTCCACGGCGACGACGGCCTTGAGCGACGTCCGCGCAAGCGTCTCGAGGACACGCGGCACCGCCTTCTCCCACACGAGCGCGACGACGGCCCCCGAGTCGGCCAGCTGGTGCGCGAGCTCGCCCGCCGAGTAGGTGGGGTTGTGCTCGACGACGACCGCACCGATGCGGAGCGCCGCGTAGAAGGCGATCACGTGCCCGGTGCAGTTCGGCATCACCAGGGCGACCCGGTCCCCCGGCCGGACGCCGAGGTCGAGCAGCACCTGCGCCCCGCGCGCGACGGCGTCGGCCAGCTCCGCGTACGTCGTGGACGCTCCGAGGAAGTCCACGGCCGTCCGCCCGGGCCACCGCTGGGCTGCCCGGTCGAGCGCCGCGGTGAGCGGCTCGTCGGGGATCGCGACGTCTCGCGGGGCACCCGTCGAGGCGGCGTTCGGTCGGCTGGGTCCCACGGTCGTCATCCCCCGATCGTAACCTACGGGTGCGTAGGTTACTTGAGAGTAGGTTGTGAGTCCGCCCGGCGCGACCACCGCGTCACGGACACGCCGTCGGGCTCCACGTCGAGGGGACCACGGTCGAACGACGCCCGTTCGAGCACCCCTTCGCTCGCCACGTTCCCGACCATCGTCCGGGCGTGCACGACGTCCGCGCCGTGCTCCAGAGCCCATCGCGAGAGGGCACGGACGGCCTCCGTGGCCAGACCCAGCCCGCGGCCGGCGGGCAGGAACGCGTAGTACAGGTGGGGGCCGTCGACACGCAGCGACAGCCCGATCGTGCCCAGCGGGACCCCGGACCGCTCGACGACGAACCGCCCGCCGCGACCCTCGGCACGCTGGGTCAGGCTCCGTGCCACGCGCTCGCGCGCCTCGTCCACGCCGACGTCCGCCGGGTAGTACGTCCACTGCGCCACGTCGGCGACGCGGGAGAGGGAGTGGTCGAGCGCCCAGTCGTCCTCCCGCAGTGCGCGCAGCCGTGCTCCGGGCAGGTCCAGCACGCCGGGCAGCTCCACGTCAGGCCTCCGGCGGTCCCAGCACCGACGTCGCGAGCGTCGCGTGCGCCGACTCGTCGTCGGACGGGTGGAACATCCCCGCGAGCACGTCGCGGTACAACCGCCCGAGCTCGCTCCCCGAGAAGTAGGACCCTCCGCCGGAGACGCGGATCGAGTTGTCCACGACCACCCGCGCGGACTCCGTGGCGCGGACCTTGAGCCCCACCAGCTGGGCGAACCAGCGCGCGCCGTGGTCCACCTGCTCGTCGACGTCGCGAGCGAGGGCGAACACCTGGAGCTCGGCCCCGTCCTGCGCCAGCACCGCGTCGGCGATCCGCCAGCGGATGTCGGGGTCCTGCGCGTAGGCACGACCGTCGAACTTCATCGAGGTCCGACGGCGCGCCGCCTCGATGCCCAGCTCGATCGCCCGCCGGCCGATGCCGGTGTAGACCGCACCGAGCAGGATCTCGAACACGGCGAAGAGGGCGAACACGAACGGGTCCGCGCTCGGGCCTGGCGGCAGCGACCGGTAGACGCGGTCCGCCGGGGCCAGCGCGCCGTCCAGCACCGTGGTCGCCGACTGGGTGGCGCGCATCCCGAGGGTGTCCCAGTCGTCGCGCGCCTCGATACCACCGTCGGAGCGGGAGACGACGCCGTGCACGAGCCGGGGGTCGTCGGCGTCGGAGTCGTCCAGACCGAACGTCGCCAGCCGCGTCCACACCGGCGACAGCGACGTGAAGATCTTGGTCCCGGTGTACCGGTACGAGCCGTCGGGCTGCCGCTCCGCACGCGTCCGCGAGCCGAACATCACCAGGTCGTTGCCCGGCTCGGAGTTGCCGAACGCGAAGACCTCCCCCGCGGCGGCGTCCCGCAGGACGAACTCGACGGAGTCGTCGCCGCGAGCCACCAACAACGCGGCGAGCCCCGTCACCACCAGGTGCATGTTGACCGCCAACGCGGTGGCCGGCGCCGCAGCGGCGAGCCGAACCTGCTCGCGCGCGACCTCCTCGAGCGTCAGCCCCGCGCCGCCCAGCTCGGTGGGCACGAACGCGGTCAGGTACCCGGCGGCGACCAGGTCCGCGAGGTCGTCGTGCGGGAACGTGTTGTCCCGGTCGTGCTGCGGTGCACGCTCATGGATCCGGTCCAGCAGGTCCTGGGTGAGCAGCGTGCGCAACGTCCGAGCCATGTCAGCACTCTGCCACCGGCTCGGGCAGGATGACGCCATGCCCACCTATGCCGTCCGCTACACCTACGACGAGCGCACCGACGTGCGCGACCAGGTCCGACCCGAGCACCGCGCGTACCTCACCGCGCTGGCCGAGCACGGCACGCTCCTGGGCTCCGGCCCGTTCACGGACGGCGACCCCGGTGCCCTCCTGGTCTTCCGCGCGGCCTCGCCGGAGGTCCTCGACGCGATCCTCGCGGACGACCCGTTCGTCCGCGAGGGCCTCGTCGCGCACAGCGACGTGCGGGCCTGGGACGTCGTCCTCGGCCCCTGGAGCGCCTGAGTCAGTCGGTCGCCTCGACCACAGGCTCCTCGGGAGCCGTCACCGCACGGCGCTCGTCGACGCGCGTCTTGACGATGCTGGCGACGGCGGTCACCCCAAGGATGAGCACGATCGCGCTCAGGGACAGCCAGATCGGGATCTCGGGCGCCCAGGCGACCGGCTCGCCGCCGTTGATGAACGGCACCTCGTTCTCGTGCAGGGCGTGCAGGACCAGCTTGACGCCGATGAAGCCGAGCAGGACCGCCAGCCCGATGTTGAGGTAGACCAGCCGCGTCAGCAGGTCGCCCAGCAGGAAGTACAGCTGGCGCAGGCCCATCAGGGCGAACAGGTTGGCCATGAGCACCAGGTACGGCTCGCTGGTGAGCCCGAAGATCGCCGGGATCGAGTCGAAGGCGAACAGCAGGTCGGTCGCACCGAGGGCGACCAGCACCACGAACATCGGGGTCATGAGCCGGCGGCCGCCCTCGACCACCGTGAGCTTGACGCCGTGGTAGTCCGGCGTGGCGGGGAAGATCCGCTGCACGATCCGCAGCAGGAGCGGCGGGTGGAACTCGTCGTCCGGGTCCACCTCGCCCTCACGCCCCACCTTCCAGGCCGTGTAGACGAGGAACGCGCCGAACAGGTAGAACACCCAGCTGAACGCGTCGATGACCGCGGCGCCCGCCCAGATGAACAGGCCGCGGAACACCAGCGCCAGGATGATCCCGATGAGCAGCGCGGTCTGCTGGTACGCGCGCGGCACCGCGAACTTGCCCATGATCAGCAGGAAGACGAAGAGGTTGTCCACCGACAGCGAGTACTCGGTGAGCCAGCCCGCGAAGAACTGACCCGCGAACTCCGCACCTGACGTCACCCAGACTCCGACCCCGAAGAGCACCGCGAGGCCGATGTAGAGGGTCAGGTAGCGCACGCACTCCGCCGTCGTCGGCACGTGCGGACGACGTCCGACGATGGCGACGTCGACCACGAGCAGGGCACCGGCCAGCCCGAGGGAGACGATCCAGACCAGGGGGTCGACGTTCACGTAGCAGTCCTCAGCTCTCGGTCGACGAGGCGATGCGCTCGTCGGTGCGGGTCTTCAGGAGGCTGGCCACGGTGGCCACGGCAAGGGTGCCGAGGATGACCGTGAGCGACAGCCAGATGGGGATCTCGGGCGCCCACTCGACGTGCTCGCCGTTGTTGATGAAGGGCAGCTCATTGACGTGCAACGCGTGGAGCACCAGCTTGATGCCGATGAACCCGAGGATGACGGCGAGCCCCTGCGACAGGTAGACCAGCCGCTCGAGCAGCCCGCCGATGAGGAAGTACAGCTGGCGCAGGCCCAGCAGGGCGAACGCGTTGGCCGTGAAGACGATGTACGGCTCCTCGGTCAGGCCGTAGATGGCGGGGATCGAGTCGAGCGCGAACAGGATGTCGGTCGACCCGATGGCCACCATCACCAGGAGCATCGGGGTGAGCAGCCGCTTGCCGTCGATCCGCACCGTGAGGCGGTCGCCGTGGTACTCCTCCGTCGTCGGGAGCACGCGCTTGAGCATGCGCACCGCGAAGCCGTCGCGCTCCATCCGAGGGTCCGGGTGCTCCGCGTCGTGGTGCTCACGAGCCAGCTTCACCGCCGTGTACACGAGGAACAGGCCGAAGATGTAGAAGACCCAGGAGAACTGCTCGATCGCGGCGGCACCCGCCAGGATGAAGATCGTCCGCAGGACCAGGGCGATCACGACGCCGACCAGGAGCACCTTCTGCTGGTACTCCCGTGGCACCGCGAACTTCGTCATGATGATGAGGAAGACGAAGAGGTTGTCGACCGAGAGGCTCTTCTCGGTGACGTACCCGGCGAAGTACTCGGTGCCCGGCCCCCACCCCCAGGCCATCCCCACGACGACACCGAAGACCAGCGCGAGACCGATGTAGAAGATCGACCAGCGCGCCGACTCCTGGAAGCTCGGGGCGTGCGGCGTGCGCACGTGCGCGAAGAAGTCGAAGAAGATCAACCCGACGACGAAGACCGCCGTCCCTGCCCAGACCCAGCCGGACACATCCATGCAGAAACCTCCGGTACGAGAGTTGCTTCGGTACCGAAGGTCTCCCCCGCCCGCGCGACGTTCCGCAGCGGACCGATCCCACCGGGCACCGCGCTAGCGGGTCCGTGATGACGACGGGATCGTGTGTGGGGTACTCCCCTTCAACGTCGGCAAGCATAAGCCACGCATGTGTCCGGCACGTGACGTGCCCACAGCGCGCCCGATCAGGCCGTCGCCGCCTGCATCTGCCGGAGCTCCTTCTTCATCCCCGAGATCTCGTCCCGCAGGCGGGCGGCCAGCTCGAACTGGAGCTCGCCCGCCGCGGCGTGCATCTGGTCCGACAGCTGCTGGATCAGATCCGCCAGCTCTCCCGCCGCGACGCCCGTCAGGCGCGTGCGCTCGTCGCGCGGTCCGCCCTTCGACCCGAACCCGGGGACCGGGGCCTTCCCGCGGCTGGACTGCCGGCCCGCCCCACCGAGCAGCTCGGCGGTGTCCGCGTCCTCGCGTGCCAGCAGGTCCGTGATGTCGCCGATCTTCTTGCGCAGCGGAGTCGGGTCGATGCCGTTCTCGAGGTTGTAGGCGACCTGGCGTTCGCGCCGGCGGCTGGTCTCCTCGATGGCCAGTGCCATGCCGTCGGTGATCCGGTCGGCGTACATGTGCACCTCACCGGAGACGTTGCGCGCCGCGCGCCCGATCGTCTGGATGAGCGACCGCCCGGAGCGCAGGAAGCCCTCCTTGTCCGCGTCGAGGATCGCCACCAGCGACACCTCCGGCAGGTCCAGCCCCTCGCGCAGCAGGTTGATGCCCACGAGCACGTCGTACTCCCCGAGCCGCAGCTCACGCAGGAGCTCCACGCGACGCAGCGTGTCCACCTCCGAGTGCAGGTAGCGCACGCGGACGCCCTTCTCCAGGAAGTAGTCCGTCAGGTCCTCGGCCATCTTCTTGGTGAGCGTGGTGACCAGCACGCGCTCGTCCTTCTCGACCCGGTCGTGGATCTCGCCCAGCAGGTCGTCGATCTGTCCCGTGGTCGGCTTGACGACGACCTGGGGGTCGACCAGCCCGGTCGGGCGGATGATCTGCTCCACCACCCCGTCCGAGATCGACATCTCGTAGTTGCCCGGCGTGGCCGAGAGGTAGACCGTCTGGCCGATCCGCTCGACGAACTCCTCCCACCGCAGCGGCCGGTTGTCCGTGGCGCTGGGCAGCCGGAAGCCGTGGTCCACCAGCGCGCGCTTGCGCGACATGTCGCCCTCGAACATCGCCCCGATCTGCGGGACCGTGACGTGCGACTCGTCGATGACCAGCAGGAAGTCCTCGGGGAAGTAGTCGATCAGCGTGTTGGGTGCCGTGCCCGGGCTGCGACCGTCGATGTGCCGCGAGTAGTTCTCGATGCCGGAGCACGAGCCGATCTGGCGCATCATCTCGATGTCGTAGGTGGTCCGCATGCGCAGCCGCTGGGCCTCGAGGAGCTTGTTCTGCCGCTCCAGCTCGGCCAGGCGTTCCTCGAGCTCGAGCTCGATCCCGCGGATCGCCCGCTCCATGCGCTCGGGGCCTGCGACGTAGTGGGTGGCCGGGAAGATGTGCATCTGGTGCTCGGAGTGCACGATGTCGCCCGTGAGCGGGTGCAGCGTCGCGATCGCCTCGATCTCGTCGCCGAAGAACTCGATCCGGATGGCCAGCTCCTCGTACACCGGGATGATCTCGACCGTGTCCCCCCGCACGCGGAACGTGCCGCGCGTGAACGCCATGTCGTTGCGGGTGTACTGCATGGTGACGAACTTGCGGAGCAGCTGGTCGCGGTCCACCTGGTCGCCGACGGAGAGCGTCACCATGCGGTCGACGTACTCCTGCGGCGTGCCGAGACCGTAGATGCAGCTGACGGAGGCGACCACGATCACGTCCCGCCGGGTGAGCAGCGAGCTGGTGGCCGAGTGCCGCAGCCGCTCGACCTCGTCGTTGATGGACGAGTCCTTCTCGATGTAGGTGTCCGTCTGCGCGATGTACGCCTCGGGCTGGTAGTAGTCGTAGTACGACACGAAGTACTCGACGGCGTTGTTGGGCAGCAGCTCCCGGAACTCCGTGGCCAGCTGCGCCGCGAGCGTCTTGTTCGGGGCCATGACGAGCGTCGGACGCTGCACCTGCTCGATGAGCCAGGCGGTCGTCGCGGACTTGCCGGTGCCCGTGGCGCCCAGCAGGACGACGTCCTTCTCCCCCGCCTTGATCCGCGCCGTCAGCTCCTTGATCGCCTTCGGCTGGTCGCCCGACGGCGTGTACTCGGAGATCACCTCGAACGGCGCGACGGTCCGCTGGAGATCGGTGACTGGACGCATGCCACAACCGTACGTGCCACCACCGACACGCGACGCGCTACGCCAGGGTGCCCGCCGAGACGCGCAGGTCCGTGCGGGTCGACAGCGCCGCGCGCAGCACCGCGAGCACCGCGGTCGCGGCCTCGTCGACCGAGAGCGACGGGCCGTCGCCGACCACCTGGGCAGGGGTGCGGGGCACGTGCACGAACCCGCTGCGCACTGACGTCGCGGCCAGCAGGTGCTGGAGCGCGTAGAACGTGGCGTTGCAGACGTAGAGCCCTGCCGTGTTCGACACCTCGACCAGGACGCCGGCCTCCGCGACGGCCGCGGCGCACGCCTTGACGGGCAGCGTGGAGAAGAACGCCGCGGGCGCACCGGCGATGACCGGGACGTCGACCGGCGCGGAGCCGTCGATGTCCGGGATCCGCGCGTCGATGAGGTTCACGGCCACCCGCTCGACGCCGACCGCACTCCTGCGGTCTGCCTCGCCGACGCACACGACCAGGTCCGGCTCGATCTCCGCGACGGCGACCCGCAGTTGCTGACGCGCACCCCGGAACGACACCGGGAGCTCCCGGGCCACGAGCTCGTCGGGACCCGTCCACCGCGCGACCACCTCGGACACCGCCAGCCACGACGCGTTCACGCTCTGCCCGTCGAACGGGCCGAAGCCCGTCAGCAGGACGCGCGTCACGGGGTCTCGGCCGCGAGCTCGTCGGCCCGCTCGACGGCGAGCCGGTCCCAGAGCTCGTCCACCTGCGCTCGCAGGGCGTCGTCGCTGCCCGTGCCGTCCAGCACCACGTCCGCGACCTCGAGGCGCGCGTCGTCGCTCGCCTGCGCCGACACCCGCGCCTCGGCCTCGCCGCGGTCCATGCCGCGCAGCCGCACCAGACGCTCGACGCGCAGCACCGCGGGGGCGTGCACGACGACGAGCACGTGGAACGCGTCCGCCTGGCCGGTCTCGACCAGCAGCGGGATGTCGTGCACCACGACGGCTCCGTGGTCGGTCACCGCGGCGGCCGCCTCACGCTCGGCGGAGAGCCGACGGACCACCGGGTGCACGATCGCGTCCAGCCGTGCCCGGGCCGCCGGGTCGGTGAACACGATCGCGGCGAGCGCCGCCCGGTCGAGCGAGCCGTCGGCCCCGAGCACGCCGGGGCCGAACTCCTCGACCACGGCGTCGAGCCCGGCGGACCCGGGCGCCACCGCCTCGCGCGCCAGGACGTCGGAGTCGATCACCACCGCCCCGAGCTCCGCCAGTCGCCGCGCCGCGACGGACTTGCCGGCCGCGATCCCGCCTGTCAGACCGATGCGTTGCATCCGACCATCCTGCCCTGCGCCGCCCGGGAGCGCAGTGTCCGGGAACGCCGATGGCCGGCCACCTCGGAAGGTGACCGGCCATCGAGCGGGTGGGTTCAGTTACCCGTGAGCTTCTCGCGCAGAGCGGCGAGCGCCTCGTCGGACGCGAGGGTGCCCGCGGCCTCCTCGGTGGACGACGAGTACGTCGACGGCACGGGGCCGGCAGACGAGCTCGACGACGAGCTGGACGATGCCGTAGCACCCTCGACGGCGCCGCTGGCAGCCTCCGCGTCGGCCTTCGCCGCGTCGGAGACCTGCTTGCGGTGCGCCTCCCAGCGCTCGTGGGCCTGCGCGTACTGCGCCTCCCACACCTCGCGCTGGGCCTCGAAGCCCTCGAGCCACTCGTTCGTGGCCGGGTCGAAGCCCTCGGGGTACTTGTAGTTGCCGGCGTCGTCGTACTCGGCCGCCATGCCGTACAGCGCGGGGTCGAAGTCCTCGCTGGCCGGGTCGAAGCCCTCGTTCGCCTGCTTGAGCGACAGCGAGATGCGGCGACGCTCCAGGTCGATGTCGATGACCTTGACGAAGACGTCGTCGCCGACCTGGACGACCTGCTCCGGGATCTCGACGTGGCGCACGGCCAGCTCCGAGATGTGCACCAGGCCCTCGATGCCGTCCTCGACGCGCACGAACGCACCGAACGGAACCAGCTTGGTGACCTTGCCGGGAACGACCTGGCCGATGGCGTGCGTCCGGGCGAAGGCCTGCCACGGGTCCTCCTGCGTCGCCTTCAGCGACAGGGAGACACGCTCGCGGTCGAAGTCGACGTCGAGGACCTCGACGGTGACCTCCTGGCCGACCTCGACGACCTCGGACGGGTGGTCGATGTGCTTCCAGGAGAGCTCGGAGACGTGCACGAGCCCGTCCACGCCACCCAGGTCCACGAACGCACCGAAGTTGACGATCGAGGACACGACGCCGGGGCGGACCTGACCCTTCTGGAGCGTCTGCAGGAAGGTGGAGCGCACCTCGGACTGCGTCTGCTCGAGCCAGGCACGGCGCGACAGGACCACGTTGTTGCGGTTCTTGTCGAGCTCGATGATCTTGGCCTCGATCTCCTTGCCGACGTACGGCTGGAGGTCGCGGACGCGACGCATCTCCACCAGCGACGCGGGCAGGAAGCCGCGCAGCCCGATGTCGAGGATGAGGCCGCCCTTGACGACCTCGATGACGGTGCCGGTGACGACGCCGTCCTCTTCCTTGATCTTCTCGATCGTGCCCCAGGCGCGCTCGTACTGTGCGCGCTTCTTGGACAGGATCAGCCGGCCTTCCTTGTCCTCCTTCTGGAGGACGAGGGCCTCGACCACGTCGCCGACCTTGACGACCTCACCGGGGTCCACGTCGTGCTTGATGGACAGCTCACGGGAGGGGATGACGCCCTCGGTCTTGTAACCGATGTCGAGCAGGACCTCGTCGCGGTCGACCTTGACGATGGTGCCCTCGACGATGTCGCCATCGTTGAAGTACTTGATGGTGGCGTCGATCGCGGCGAGGAAGTCCTCGGCCGAGCCGATGTCGTTGATCGCGACCTGCGGGGTGGCGGGCTTCGCGGGGGTGGTGATGCTCATGTAGGGATGGGCTCCGATGCGGACAGGGAAGTTGTACGGACTGAACGTGTGTGCCGGCGGCACGGTGACATGCGTAGGACAGACAAGATGGTGATCGCGATCTGATGGGACGCCCTCGACCCCCCGGAGAGGGCCCTCGCACGAGCAGTACGAGTGAGGACACGCCGACGCAACAAGGCGCGCGGCACCGCCGTCCACCCTATCGGTGTGGCGATGGGCAGGTCAAAGTCGATCAGGCGAGCGCGCGGGCGACCGCCAACAGCTCGTCGGACACGTACTTGACCTTGCCTGCCACCTCGCTCAGCGGAACCATCACGACGGACTCCCCGCGCAGCGCGGTCATGACGTTGGACTGGCCGGCGCTGGCGGCGTCGATGGCCGCGACCCCGAACCGCGAGCCCAGGATCCGGTCGACGTGCGTGGGGATGCCGCCGCGCTGGACATGCCCCAGCACGACCACACGGGTGTCGAAGCCGGTGCGGCTCTCGATCTCCACCTTGAGCCGCTGACCGATGGCCCCGGCGACGATGTCCCCGAACTTGCCCATCGGCGTCTCGTAGTCCATCGAGGTGCCCTGCGCGGGCACGGCGCCCTCGGCGACGACGATGATCGAGAAGCTGGCGTGCGCGCGGTGCCGGTGCTTGAGGAACTTCTCGATCTTGTCGATGTCGAACGGCGCCTCGGGCGCCAGCACGATCTCGGCTCCCCCGGCGATGCCCGACGTCGCCGCGATCCAGCCCGCGTGCCGCCCCATGACCTCGACGATCATCACGCGGTTGTGGCTCTCCGCGGTGGTGTGGATGCGGTCGATCGCCTCGGTCGCGATGGACACCGCGGTGTCGAACCCGATCGACTGGTCCGTGCCCCAGACGTCGTTGTCGATCGTCTTGGGGATCGCGACGATCCGGATGCCGGCCTCGGCCACCTTGCTCGCGGCGTGCAGCGTGCCGTCGCCACCGATGCAGATCAGCGCCTCGATCTTCTCCGACTCGAGCGTGGACAGCACCGCGTCCAGACCGCCGTTGTCCGCGTGGGGGTGGTACCGGGCGGTCCCGAGCAGGGTCCCGCCGACCGCCAGCTGGTTGC
This sequence comes from Cellulomonas humilata, assembly GCF_013359775.1. GTDB lineage: Bacteria > Actinomycetota > Actinomycetes > Actinomycetales > Cellulomonadaceae > Cellulomonas > Cellulomonas humilata. The sequence continues at coordinate 95,019 of NZ_JABMCI010000071.1, forward strand.
GGATGTGCTCGCGCGTCAGGGGCATGGAGAGGCCGTCGACCACGCCGCGCCACCCGTTGCGGAAGCCGGTGATCGTGTGGCCGTACTCGCCCTCGCCACGCTTCACGACGGCGCGGATCGCGGCATTCAGGCCGGGGACGTCGCCGCCGCCCGTGAGCAGACCGACTCGCACGCTGGCACTCCTTGATCGCGGGAACAACTGGGGGGGAAGCGCGTCGTCGGGCTGCCTTGCGACAGCGTATCCGCGCGAAGTGGTGCTCAGACGTGACACTGGTCCCATGACGGACGACCACCTGGCCGAGGCAGGCTACCTCGACGTCCCGTCCGCGGCGGGCGGATCCGCGAGCCGCGGCTGGTGGGACGCCAACGCCGAGGAGTACCTCGACGAGCATGGCACGTTCCTCGGGCCTGGCGACTTCTGCTGGTGCCCGGAGGGGGTCCGTGAGGGGGATGCGCACCTGCTCGGTGACCTGACAGGGCTGCGGGTGCTGGAGGTGGGTTCCGGTGCCGCGCAGTGCGCCCGCTGGCTCGTCGGCGAGGGTGTCGAGGTGGTCGCGACCGACGTGTCGCTCGGGATGCTCGCGGCGGGCGCCCGGTACGACGGCGGCGTCGGTCGCACGACGCCCATGGTCCAGGCCGACGCCCGCGCGCTGCCGTTCGCCGACTCGTCCTTCGACGTCGCGTTCACCGCGTTCGGCGCGCTCCCGTTCGTGCCCGACGCCGACCGCGTCCACGCGGAGGTCGCCCGGGTGCTGCGGCCCGGCGGTCGGTGGGTGTTCGCCGTCACCCACCCGATCCGGTGGGCGTTCCCCGACGACCCCGGCGAGGCGGGTCTGACAGCCACGCGGTCGTACTTCGACCGGACGCCCTACGCCGAGATCGGCGAGTCGGGACGCGTGCTGTACGCCGAGTACCACCGGACGCTGGGCGACCACGTGGCCGAGCTCGTGGCCGCGGGGTTCGTCCTCGACAGGCTGGTCGAGCCCGAGTGGCCCACCGGGCACGACCGCACGTGGGGCGGGTGGGGGCCGGTCCGCGGCGCACGCCTGCCCGGGACCGCGATCTTCGTGACGCACCGCGGGCGGCCGCCGCGGTAGACGGCCGCCCGCGGTCAGAGCGTCAGTGCACCGTCGCCTTCTCGGAGCCGGCGCCGGTCAGCGACCGGACCTCCATCTCGGCGTACTTCTCGGGGTGCGGCGGTTCCTTGCTCAGGTAGGTGCCGACGATCCCGAGGACGAACGCGAGCGGGATCGAGATCAGGCCCGGGTTCTCCAGGGGGATCACGGCGAAGTCGACGTTCGTGTTCTTGATCATCGACAGGCTCGCGCCGGTCACCGGGTCGACCTTGCCGGACACCACCGGCGAGAACGTGATGAGCACGATGCAGGAGATGAGTCCCCCGTACATGCTCCACAGCGCGCCCGACGTGTTGAACCTCTTCCAGAACAGCGAGTAGAGGATCGTCGGCAGGTTGGCGCTCGCGGCGACCGCGAAGGCCAGCGCCACCAGGAACGCCACGTTCTGGCCGTTGGCGAAGATGCCGCCGATGATCGCGAGGATGCCGATGGCCACCACGGTGATCCGCGCGACCCGCACCTCGCCGTCGGGCGAGACCTCGCCGTGCTTGATCACCGAGGCGTAGATGTCGTGCGCGAACGTCGCCGCGGCGGTGATGGTCAGGCCCGCGACGACCGCGAGGATCGTGGCGAACGCCACCGCCGAGATGACGCCCAGCAGGATCACGCCGCCCAGCTCGAACGCGAGCAGCGGTGCCGCCGAGTTCACGCCGCCGGGTGCCGCCTTGATGACTTCCGGTCCGACCAGCGCCGCGGCGCCGTACCCGAGCACCAGGGTGAACAGGTAGAAGATGCCGATGAGCCAGATGGCCCAGACGACCGAGCGCCGCGCCTCCTTGGCGGACGGCACCGTGTAGAAGCGCATGAGCACGTGCGGCAGGCCGGCGGTGCCCAGCACGAGCGCGAGGGCGAGCGACAGGAAGTTCAGCTGGGTCATGGCGCTCACGCCGTACTGCTTGCCCGGTGCGATGAGGGCCTCGCCGCCCTCTCCGGCCGTGTCGATGGCGCCCTGGAGCAGGTCGGACAGGTTGAACCCGAACTTCGCGAGCACCCAGATCGTCATGACCGCGGCGCCGGCGATGAGCAGGATCGCCTTGATGATCTGCACCCAGGTGGTCCCCTTCATGCCGCCGACCAGCACGTACAGGATCATGAGCGCGCCGACGACGGCGATGACGAGACCCTGCCCGGCCACCCCGTCGATGCCCAGCAGGAGGGCGACGAGACCGCCGGCACCCGCCATCTGCGCCAGCAGGTAGAAGAAGACGACCGTCAGGGTGGCCAGCGCGGCGGCCATGCGGACGGGCCGCTGCTTGAGCCGGAACGACAGGACGTCGGCCATCGTGAACCGGCCGGTGTTCCGGAGCAGCTCGGCGACCAGCAGGAGCGCGACGAGCCACGCCACCAGGAAGCCGATCGAGTACAGGAAGCCGTCGTACCCGTTGATGGCGATCGCGCCGCAGATGCCCAGGAACGACGCCGCGGACAGGTAGTCGCCCGCGATCGCGGTGCCGTTCTGCGGGCCGGTGAACGAGCGCCCGGCGGCGTAGTAGTCGGCGGCGGTCTTGTTGTTGCGGGAGGCGCGGAAGACGATCACGAGCGTGAGGAGCACGAAGGCTCCGAAGATCGCGATGTTGAGGGCCGGGTTGCCGATGTCCTCCGACTCGGCGGCCCGCAGCAGGCTGCTCAGCGAGGCGGTCATGCGGCACCTCCGTCCAGGGCGGTGCCGTCCTCGATGTGCAGCCGCAGCCGTTCGGCCACCGCGTCCTGCTTGTTGTTGGCCCAGCGCGCGTAGACCATCGTGATGACGAAGGTCGAGACGAACTGGCCGAGCCCGAACAGCAGGCCGACGGTGATGTTGCCCCAGACCTTGGTCGCCATGAAGTCGTGCGCGTAGTTGGCGAGCAGCACGTACAGGAAGTACCAGGACAGGAAGAAGGCCGTCATCGGGAAGACGAAGCGGCGGAACCGGCGCTTGAGGGCCTGGAACTCCGCGCCGTTCTGCACTCGTTGGTAGTCGGTCTCGCGATCTCCGAAGGTGTCGGTCACCAGCGCCTCCCAGCAGGGACGTCAGTGGCTCCGTCGCCACTGTGTGCCCGACACTGTGGCGCAGATCACTCCAAAGTGCACCCGATAGTTACGACGAACCTGCCGAAAGCCCCGATTTCCCACGATCGAGGGACAGCTCAGTGCCCGGCGTCGTGCCAGGAGCCGCCCGCGCCGACCGTGACGTCGAGCGCCACGTCGAGCGGGCCGTCCGCGGCAGCGTCCCCCGCTGCGCCCATCTGCTCCCGCACGAGCGCCTCGACCTCGTCCCGCTCCCCCGCAGCCACCTCGAGCACCAGCTCGTCGTGCACCTGGAGCAGCATCCGCGAGCCCAGGCCACGCCGGGCGAGCTCGCGGTCCACCCCGAGCATCGCCACCTTGATCAGGTCGGCGGCACTGCCCTGGATCGGCGCGTTCAGGGCCATCCGCTCCGCGACCTCGCGACGCTGGCGGTTGTCGCTGGTCAGGTCCGGGAGATACCGACGCCTGCCCAGGATGGTGGCGGTGTAGCCGGTCTGCCGGGCGACGTCGACGACACCCGTGAGGTAGTCGCGCACCCCGCCGAACCGCGAGAAGTAGTCCTGCATGAGCGCCGCGGCCTCGGACACCTCGATCGTGAGCTGCTGCGCGAGGCCGTAGGACGACAGCCCGTACGCGAGGCCGTAGCTCATGGCCTTGATCTTCGAGCGCATGGCCGGCGTGACCTCGTCGGTCGGGACGCCGAACACGCGCGAGCCGACGTAGCTGTGCAGGTCCTCCCCCGAGCGGAACGCGGCGATGAGCCCCTCGTCGCCCGAGAGGTGCGCCATGATCCGCATCTCGATCTGCGAGTAGTCGGCGGTCAGCAGCGTCTCGTACCCGTCGCCGACGACGAACGCCCGCCGGATCTGCCGGCCTGCCTCGGTGCGGATGGGGATGTTCTGCAGGTTCGGGTCCGCCGAGGACAGCCGGCCCGTCGCGGCGATGGTCTGCTGGAACGTGGTGTGGATGCGCCCGTCGGCCGCGATGGAGCGCAGCAACCCCTCGACGGTCTGCCGCAGCCGGATGGCGTCGCGGTGTGCCAGCAGGTGCTCCAGGAACGGGTGCTGCGTGCGCGCGAACAGGTCGGTGAGCGCGGCCGCGTCGGTGGTGTACCCGGTCTTGATCTTCTTCGTCTTCGGCATGCCGAGCTGGTCGAACAGCACCTCCTGGAGCTGCTTGGGCGAGCCGAGGTTCACCTCGCGCCCGATGACCGCGTAGGCCTCCGCAGCCGCGTTCTGCACCTGGCTGTCGAACGACCTCTCCAACCCCGACAGGTAGCCCGAGTCGATGGCGATCCCGGTCCGCTCCATCCGGGCGAGCACGTCGACCAGCGGCAGCTCGAGCGTCTCCAGGAGGCTGGTGGCGCCCCGGTCGGCGACCTCGCCGCCCAGCACGTCGGCCAGGTCCCGGACCGCGGCCGCACGGACCGCTGCGCGTCGGCCCTCGTCGCTGCCGTCCAGCTCGAGGTCGAGGGCACCCTGAGCGCCGTCCGCCGCCTCGTCGGCGCCCAGCTCCCGGTGGAGGTAGCCGATCGCGAGGTCGGTCAGGTCGTACGCGCGACGGTCGGGCTGGCACAGGTACGCCGCGAGCTCGGTGTCGAACACCACGCCCGCCAGGGGCAGACCCCGGCCGGCCAGGGCGTGCCAGGCCTCCTTCGAGGCGTGCACGATCTTGGGCGCCGACGGGTCCGCGAGCCAGGCCGCCAGCGCGGTCTCGTCCGGCGGGTGGATCTCGGCGAGGTCGAACGCGGCCGCCTGGCCGTCCGGGTCCGCCAGCGCGATGCCCCAGGCGTCGCCGCCCGCGGGCGCTCCCGAGCCGCGCACGTCGACACCCAGAGCCTTGCCTGCCCGGGCGTCGAGCCAGCCGGCGAGCTCGCCCGAGCCGAGGACCGTGAGGTCGAGCTGCGCGGCGGCCACCGTCCCCGGTCCGTCGCCGTCCTCGTCGGGCAGCATGGCGAAGAGCCGGTCCCGGATGGCGCGGAACTCGAGCTCCTCGAGCACGGCGTGCAGCGCGGGCCGGTCCCAGGGCCGCGCCGCGAGGTCCTCCGGGCCCAGCGGGAGCTCGATGTCGGTGAGCAGCGCGTTGAGCTGGCGGTTCAGGCGCACCTGGTCGAGGTTGTCCCGCAACGACTCCCCCGCCTTGCCGGGCACCTGCTCCGCGGCCGAGAGGATCCCGTCGAGCCCGTCGTACTGCACGATCCACTTGGCCGCCGTCTTGGGTCCGACCCCGGGGATGCCCGGCAGGTTGTCGCTGGTCTCGCCGACGAGCGCAGCCAGGTCAGGGTAGCGCTCCGGCGGGACGCCGTACTTGGTCTCGACGGCCGCCGGCGTCATCCGTGCCAGCTCCGAGACGCCCTTGACCGGGTAGAGCACCGTGACGTCCTCGTTGACCAGCTGGAGCGCGTCGCGGTCGCCGGTGCAGATGAGCACCTGCATGCCCTGCGCGCGCGCCTGGACCGAGAGCGTGGCCAGGATGTCGTCAGCCTCGAACTGCGGCTTGGACAGGTACGGGATGTGCATGGTCTCCAGCACCCGCTGGATGACCGCCACCTGTCCCTTGAACGGGGCGGGCGTGGCATCGCGGTTGCCCTTGTACGCCTCGTAGACCTCGGTCCGGAACGTCGTCCGGCCCGCGTCGAAGGCGACCGCCACGTGCGTCGGCGCCTCGTCCCGCAACAGATTGGCGATCATGGAGAAGAACCCGAACACCGCGTTGGTGGGCTCACCGGACGACGTCGCGAACTTGTCCACCGGCAGCGCGAAGAACGCCCGGTAGGCCATCGAGTGACCGTCGATCAGGAGGAGTCGGGCAGGCGTACCGGGAGTGGCCGGCGGAACCGCTGGCAGTGCGTCGCTCACGAGTGCCAACCTATCTGCCATGTCCGACACCACCACGCCATCGCCAGCCCTGCTCTCCACGTTCACAGGCACCCTCATCGAGCGCATGGGCATCGTGGTGACCGAAGCCTCCGCGCAGCGCACCGTGGCCACCATGCCGGTCGCCGGCAACACGCAGCCCTACGGCCTGCTGCACGGCGGCGCGTCCGCGGTGCTGGCCGAGACGCTGGGCTCCATCAGCGCCATGGCGCACGCCGGCGAGGGACGGGCGGCGGTCGGGATCGAGCTCAACGCCACCCACCACCGGTCGGCACGCTCAGGCCTGGTCACCGGGACGGCGACCGCGCTGCACCTCGGCAGGACGCTCGCGACCTACCAGGTCGTCGTCGAGGACGACGGCGGTCGGCTGGTCTGCACGGCCCGGCTGACCTGCATGCTGATCGACGCGCGCCCCTGATCCGCGCCGGACGCGCGCGCGGCCTGCACGGGCTCCTCGACGGGCTGGCGCGCGGCCCTTGCCTGTCGACGCCGGGCGATGAGGTCCTCGAGCCCCCGCGGGCCGGAGCGTCGCACCGTCCCTGCGGCACCGGTGTGGCCCTGGTCGTGCGCGAGCTTGCGCTGGAGCGCTGCGGCCGTCACCACCCGGTGCGACGCCGCCGGGGCGAAGCCCAGCCGGGCGAGGAAGCGCTGCATCCCGCGGGATCCCGGCAGGGGTGACGAGTACAGCTCCGTCGCGCCGGCCTCCTCCGCGACCGTCGTCGCGCCGACCAGCAACGCGTGCCCCAGGCCACGACGGCGCGCGGCCGGCAGCACGTACACGGCCTCGATGTCCAGGCTCACGACGTCGGTGAACGGTCCGGCCCCGACCACGCGGGCGAGCAGCAGGCCGGCCGGGTCGTCGTCGAGCAGTGCCAGCAGCACGCGTCCGCCCGGCACCGCGAGGAGCGCGCCCAGCTGGTCGCGCAGGCGGTCGGCGTCGTCCGTGCACAGCTGGGAACCCACACCAGCCTCCTGGCGCGCGGTCAGACAGAGCGCGACGAGGCTCTCCAGGTCGCCCGGCAGGGCTTCGCGGACTTGCACTCCAAGACGCACGGCAGTGGTACCTCCAGACGGGACGAGGGGGATCCGGTCGGGGTGACGCCTCCTCTGCCCACGACGGCGCCGCTCTCGATCATGACGCAGCCACCACCGTATGCCTAGCCCCCGGGAGAGGGGCACCGAGTCGGGGGTGGGTCAAACTGGACGTCTGACCACAAAACCCGACACGCTCAGGCCCGCAAGGCCCCGACACTCGCCATCGCGAAATGAACAAGACACAATCCCTGCCTATCGTCCTGCCACACGGCAGGTGTCGCACTGGTTCGACAATGCCGTCGGACCCGTGCACGAGCCCGGCCCCCTAGAACCTGGACGGAGACCCACCGTGCCGCATGTCGCGACGACGGACAGGCCCCGCAGAACTCGATTGCTGATCGCGCTGAGCATGCTCGCGGCAGCGCTCGTCGGCGTCATCGGCCTGCAAGCCGAGTCCGCCTCCGCCACTGCCACCGCGGCGGCAGTGCCGTGCGTCGCCGACGCCGAGACCGGCTGCATCGGCGGGACCCTGCAGAACACGGCGGGACCCGTCGAGGGCGTCACCATCACGGTGTCGAACGAGGACGACGACTTCGAGGAGTCGGCCACCACCGCCGCCAACGGCACCTGGGCCGTCGCCATCCCCGGCCGCGCGCGGTACACGGTCGAGCTCGACGAGTCGACGCTCCCGTCGACCGCGGTCCTGGCCGACACGGCGGTGAACCCGGTCGAGAAGCTCGCCGTCGCAGGCGCCTCGTCGACGGTCGACTTCAACCTCGTCCTGGACGCCACCCCGAACACCGGCGGCAGCTCGTCCACGGCCACGGGCACCGTCACACCGACCCGCCTGCTCCAGCAGTTCGCGCTCGGGATCCGGTACGGCCTGATCCTGGCGCTCGCCGCGGTCGGGCTCTCCCTCATCTACGGCACCACCGGGCTGTCCAGCTTCTCGCACGGCGAGCAGGTCACCCTGGGCGCACTGCTGACGTTCGTCTTCTCCATCCAGCTGCACTGGCCGATCGTGCTGGCGGTGCTGGCCTCGGTGATCCTGTCCGCGGCGAGCGGCTGGCTCCAGGACGTGATCCTCTGGAAGCCGCTGCGGAGACGCAGAGTGGGCCTGGTCCAGCTGATGATCGTCACCATCGGGCTCTCGCTGGCGCTCCAGTACGCCTTCCAGTTCCGCTTCGGCGGCAGCACCCTTCAGGTCCTGCCCTCGATCGCCAAGTCCTGGAGCATCGGCCCGATCCGGTTGTCGATCCCGTCCTACATCGCCATGGGGTGCGCCACCCTCGTGCTCGTCGGCGTCGCGCTCTTCCTCCAGCGCACCCGCACCGGCCGCGCCACGCGCGCCATCTCCGACAACCCCGCGCTGGCGGCCGCGTCGGGCATCGACGTGGACAAGATCATCCGGCTCGTGTGGATCCTGGCCACCGGCCTCGCCGGCCTCGGCGGCGCGCTCCTCGCGCTGGCCTTCAACGGAGCCGCCTGGGACCTCGGCCTCCAGATGCTGCTGCTGATGTTCGCCGCGGTGACGCTCGGCGGGCTCGGCACGGCGTACGGCGCCCTGATCGGGTCACTGATCATCGGCGTCGTCGTCGAGATGTCGACCCTGTGGCTGCCGTCCAGCCTCAAGTTCGCCGTCGCCCTGCTGATCCTGATCCTCGTCCTGCTCATCAGACCTCAAGGCATCCTCGGCCGTGCCGAGCGGGTCGGCTAGGAGACTCCCATGAACTGGTCGGACCTGCTGTCCCTCACCGCGGGCGAGCTGATCGCCCCCACCACCGCGGCGTACGCGCTCGCGGCCATCGGCCTGAACATCCACTTCGGCTTCACCGGGCTGCTCAACATGGGGCAGGCGGGGTTCATGCTCGTCGGCGCCTACGGGTTCGCCGCCACGGCCCAGGCCGGGCAGGGCTTCCCGCTCTCCGCGCTGGTCGGGGTGGCCTGCTCGGTCGTCTTCGCGCTCATCCTCGGCATACCGACGCTGAAGCTGCGAGGCGACTACCTCGCGATCGTCACCATCTCCGCTGCGGAGATCGTCCGGCTCATCGGCCGGTCGTCGGTGCTCTCCGACATCACCAACGGCGCCGCCGGCATCCCCGCCAGCAGGTTCAACAAGGACTTCCTCGGCCTGTCGGTGCTCCCGGACGGCAGGACCGCCCTCGGGCCGTTCTCGTACGCCAACAACGTCGGCGACGGCTGGTGGACGCGCATCGTCGCGTGGGCCGCCGTCCTGCTCGCCGTGCTGCTGGTCTGGCGCCTCATGTCCAGCCCGTGGGGGCGGGTGCTCAAGGGCATCCGTGAGGACGAGGACGCCGTGCGCTCGCTCGGCAAGAGCGTGTACGGCTACAAGATGCAGGCGCTCGTGCTCGGTGGCGCGATGGCCGGCTTCGCGGGGATCCTGTTCGTGATGCCCGCCAGCGTCCAGCCCGACGCGATGGGGCGGTCGATGACCTTCTTCATCTGGACGATCCTGCTGCTCGGTGGCGCCGCCACCCTGTGGGGTCCCGTGATCGGATCGATGATCTTCTTCGTCGCGCTGATGTTCATCAAGACGGTGATGCGCGACGTGCTGCCGTCCGTCCTGCGGCCCGAGCAGCTCGAGCCGCTCGCGGGCATCCTGGTGGGCATCACGCTGATGCTCCTGGTGATCTTCCGGCCGCAGGGCATCTTCGGTGACAAGAAGGAGCTGATGCTCGATGTCCGCTGAGCTGTCCTCGCCCACCCCGCTCGCGCAGACGGCGGCACAGGCGCTCGCCGGCGTCTCCCCCGAGCCCGGCGTCGCCAAGCCGGACCCGATCATCGTCGCCGACGACGTCGTGCGCCGGTTCGGCGGCATGACCGCCGTCGACGTCCGTCACCTCGAGGTGCAGCGCGGCGCGATCACCGCGCTGATCGGCCCCAACGGCGCCGGCAAGACGACCCTGTTCAACCTGCTCACCGGGTTCGACAAGCCGAACTCCGGCAACTGGGAGTTCAACGGTCGCCGGCTCAACGGCGTCTCGGCAGGCCGGGTCGCCCGCGCCGGCATGGTGCGGACGTTCCAGCTGACCAAGGCGCTCTCCCGGCTCACAGTGCTCCAGAACATGCAGCTCGGCGCCACCAAGCAGCCCGGCGAGGGCTTCTTCACCTCGCTGGTCAAGCCGCTCTGGGCGGCGCGCGAGCAGGAGATCACCACCCAGGCCGAGGAGCTGCTGGTCCGGTTCAAGCTCGACGCCAAGAGCGACGACTTCGCCGGGTCCCTGTCCGGCGGCCAGCGCAAGCTCCTGGAGATGGCCCGCGCACTCATGGCGAAGCCCGAGCTGGTGATGCTCGACGAGCCCATGGCCGGCGTGAACCCCGCGCTGACGCAGTCCCTGCTGGGGCACATCCAGACCGTGCGCGACGAGGGCACCACGGTGCTGTTCGTCGAGCACGACATGCAGATGGTCCGCCGCATCGCCGACTGGGTGGTCGTCATGGCCGAGGGCAAGATCGTCGCGGAGGGACCACCCTCCGCCGTCATGGAGAACCCTGCCGTCGTCGACGCGTACCTCGGCGCCCACCACGACACCGACCTCGGTGACGAGAGCGTCATGGCCGAGGGCGTGCTCGAGCAGCTCGAGGCCGAGGAGGCCACGGAATGACCGTCACCGAGTCCGCTGCCGCACCGTCCCCCGTGGACCGTGGCGAGCCGCTGCTGCGCGCCGACGAGCTCGTCGCCGGCTACATCCCCGGGGTGAACATCCTCAACGGGTGCAACCTCGACCTGTACCCGGGTGAGCTGGTCGGCATCATCGGCCCCAACGGCGCCGGCAAGTCGACCCTGCTCAAGGCGATCTTCGGCCTGGTGCACGTGCGCACCGGGTCGGTGACGCTGGGTGGTGAGGACATCACCAACCTCAAGGCGAACGACCTGGTCGCCCGCGGGGTCGGGTGCGTCCCGCAGAACAACAACGTCTTCCCGTCCCTCTCGGTCGAGGAGAACCTCCAGATGGGCGGGTTCCTCAAGCCCGGGAAGTTCGCGGAGCGGCTCGACTTCATCATCGACCTGTTCCCCAACCTCAAGGACCGTCGCGGACAGCGTGCCGGCTCGCTGTCCGGCGGCGAGCGCCAGATGGTGGCCATGGGGCGCGCGCTCATGATGGACCCGAAGGTCCTGCTCCTCGACGAGCCCTCCGCGGGTCTCTCGCCCGTGCGCCAGGACGAGACGTTCATCCGTACCCGCAAGATCAACCGGGCGGGCGTCTCCATCATCATCGTCGAGCAGAACGCCCGTCGGGCGCTCCAGATCTGCGACCGCGGCTACGTCCTGGACCAGGGGCGCAACGCGTACACCGCCACCGGGCGCGAGCTCATGCACGACCCCAAGGTGGTGGAGCTGTACCTCGGCACGCTGGCGGCGGACGAGATCGCCCCCGACGCCTGACGCTCGCACGACGAGGCCCGGCCGGAGACCATCCCGGCCGGGCCTTCTCGTGCGCCCAGTGCCGGAACGACGAGGAACGACGAAGGCCCGGCAGGGGATCTCTCCCCTGCCGGGCCTCGCGTCATGCGGGGCTGACTGTCGTCAGCTGCCCTTGACCTCGCCGAACTCCGCCTTCTGCCACACGGGCACGTTCTCGGCGTCGTACTTGTAGATGCCGACGAACGCCGACGACGGGTCGTTGTTGTCGTTGAACGGGCCGACGCCGGAGACAGCCTGGTAGGTGATCTCCTTGCCGTCCTCGATCAGGGCGACGCAGTCCGCGAACGTCGCGCACTCCTCGCCGTCCGTCGTGCCGGACACGGCAGCCATGTTGGCCTGCACGGTCGGGCCGTCGTTCTGACCGCCCTTGACCGCCGCGAGGGCCGCCAGGATGGTCGCGTCGTAGGACTCGGGACCGTAGTTGAAGTCCTTCAGGTCCGGGTTGACCTCAAGCAGGCGAGCCTTGAAGTCGTCGGTCGGGTTGGCGCCCGGGTTGGTGCCCTGCGCGCCCTCCATGGTGCCCGGGTCGAAGAAGAACTTGGCGCTGTCGGCCGGGTCCTGCTTGAAGCTGGCCACGTTGCCGTCGACGAGGTACACGTTCGACATGTCGTAGCCGGCCTGGACCAGCTGAGGAACGATGACGCGGACCTCGTCGAACGTGATGATCACGATCGCGTCGGGGTTCGTGGCGACGACCTCGCCCACCTCGGTGGAGTAGTCCTGCAGCTCCGGCGGGAAGTCCTGACCTGCGTCCTCGGCACCGTAGGTCACGGTGACGCCCGCGGGCTCCAGGTTCTGCTGGACGAAGCCGCGCAGGCCCGTGCCGTACGGGTCGTCGAACACGAGGATGCCGACGTTCTTGTGCCCGTCCGCGATGATCTGCGTGGCGAGCGCCTGGCCCTGGACCTCGTCCGGCGGGGCGGTACGGAAGTAGTACGGGCTGATGCCGGACAGGTCCGCCGCCGTGTTAGCGGGCGAGATCTGCACGATCTCGGCGTCCGTGATCGGGCCGACGACACCGAGCGACAGGCCGGAGGACGCGGCGCCGATGATGACGTGCACACCCTCCTCGATGAGCGCCTTGGCGGACGGGGTGCCGATGGTCGCCAGGTCGGACGTGGGGCCCGAGTCCTTGTGCGAGACGGTCACGGGGACGCCGTTGACGCCACCGGCGTCGTTGATGTCCTTGATGGCCAGGTCGACGCCGGCGATCTCGGGCGGGCCGAGGTACGCGAGGTTGCCCGTCACGGGGAGCAGGGAGCCGATCTTGAGCGGGCCCGAAGCGGTGGGCGCTGCGGAGCTCTCGCCGTCGGCCGGCTCGTCCGAGCCGCTGCACGCGGTCAGGGCGAGGGCGACAGCGCCGGCCAAGGCGGCGGCGCGGACTACGTGGGTCGAACGAATCATGCCTGGTACCCCTCTGTGAGTACTGCGATCCACTGGAACCCGGTAGGGATCCAGCAGGTGTGGCGCGAAGGTACTCATTGTTTGTGTCCGCGATGTGAATCTGGGTGTCTCACGACGTGTTGTTGCCGAGTTGTGACCAACCAGTAACAAGGGGAGCTGGACGCGTGACCGGACTCAGGACGCCGGCGCAGCCGCCCCGGGTGCCACATCTGCCGAGGTCGGGGACGTGCCGGCGTCCGTGATCCCGAGCTCGTCGGCGAGGAACAGGAACGCCCGCGCGTACGGGTGCCCGATCGCGTCCTCGCGGATCCGCGGCCAGTCGATCTGCTCGCGCAGCGCCCGCACGATCGCCAGCAGCCGGCCGAAGTCGCACGCGTGCTCCCCCAGCACCCGCATCTTCGCCGAGACGATGTCGGTGGCCTGGAGCACGGGCATCCGCACCGCCAGCACCTCGAGCACGTCGCTGCGGTCGAGGAGCTCCCGCGTGACCGGCTCGCCGACCATCCGGAAGAGGATGTCCACCAGCTGCCCGTGGTGGAACGCCTTGAACAGCCAGTTCTCGGCCGGCTGCTCGACGACCAGCCCCGCCGCCGCGACCGCCTCCTTGGCGCGCTCCACGTCCTCGGGCGTGACCGCGAAGTCGGCGTCGTGGCTCGGTTCCGGAGCGCCCCGGGCCCAGGCCGCGTACCCGCCGACGAGGGCGAACGGGATCTGCGCGTCCATCAGCGCGACCGCGACGAGCCGCAGCCCGTCCTGGAGGGCGGTGCGGTCGTCGGGCGGATCGACCAGGGCGCCTTGCTGGCTCATGGAACGACTGTCTACACGTCGACGCGCGGGCTCGCAGGTCGGCCAGGACAATCACCAGGGTGCGCCTGGCCACCTTCAACATCCTGCACGGACGATCGCTCGTCGACGGTGAGGTCCACGTCGGGAGGTTCGGCGACGCCGTGCGCGACCTCGACGCCGACGTGCTCGCGCTCCAGGAGGTCGATCGTGACCAGCCGCGGTCGCACGGTGCCGACCTGACGGTCGTGGCCGCCGAGGCGATGGGCGCTCCCGAGCACCGCTTCGTCGCCACCCTGCACGGGGAGCCGGGGCTGTGGACCGCCGCGACCGGCGCCCATCAGCCGGCCGTGGCGAGCTACGGGATCGCGCTGCTCAGCCGGCACCCGGTCCGGTCCTGGCACGTGCTCCAGCTCCCCGTCCTGCGCCGCCGAGCCCCGGTGCGCTGGCCGGACGCGCGCTGGCCGACGCTCGTCCGTGACGAGCCCCGCGCTGCCCTCGTCGCCGTCGTCGAGCACCCGACCGGACTGATCACCGTCGTCGACACCCACCTGACCTACATCCCCGGCTGGAACCGCCGGCAGCTGCGCCAGCTCGTCGGGCTCCTGCGGGCGCACCCCCGACCGCTGGTGCTGATGGGCGACCTGAACATGGAGGCCGACGCCGCGGTGAAGACGTCCGGCCTCCGCTCACTGGCCGCTGCCGCCACCTTCCCGGTCGCGGAACCGGCCCGGCAGCTCGACCACATCCTCGGCGACGGACCGATCACGCCCACCGGTCCCGCCCGCGCGGTCGACACCGGCCTGTCGGACCATCGAGCGCTCGTCCTCGACGCGGCCCGTCGCTGAACGACGAAGGCCGGCCGGATGAGCTCCGGCCGGCCTCGTCACGCTCGCGTCAGGAGGACGCGCCACCCACCTGCTCGATGACCGCGTCGGCCACCTCACGCATGGTGAGCCGACGGTCCATCGACGTCTTCTGGATCCACCGGAACGACTCCGGCTCGGTCAGGCCCATCTTGGTCATCAGCAGACCCTTGGCGCGGTCCACGCGCTTGCGCGTCTCGAACCGCTCCGCCAGGTCCGCGACCTCCGACTCCAGGGCGCTGATCTGCGCGTACCGCGAGATCGCGATCTCCACCGCAGGCAGCAGGTCCGCCGGGCTGAACGGCTTGATCACGTACGCCATGGCGCCGGCGTCGCGCGCCCGCTCCACCAGCTCCTTCTGCGAGAACGCCGTGAGGAGCACCACCGGAGCCAGGTGCAGCTTGCCGATGCGCTCCGCAGCAGAGATGCCGTCGAGCACGGGCATCTTCACGTCCATCACGACGACGTCAGGCTTGAGCTCGGTGACCAGCTGCACGGCGTGCTCGCCGTCACCGGCCTCACCCACCACGTCGAAACCTGCATCCCGCAGCGTCTCGACGACGTCCATGCGGATGAGCGCCTCATCCTCCGCCACGACCGCGCGACGTGCCGGACGGCCCGGTGCCGGTGCCGTCGGCTCACCCGTCGGAGCGGGAGTGCTCAGGTCGAGGGCGTCAGGGGCCGCCTCGGTGGGGTCGGGGGTCGCGTCGGTGCTCACGTGCACAGAGTAGTGGTCGGTACCGCGTACTTCGCAGCGGTTGCACCTGTGAGGCAGCCCACGGGGTGCCCATCGATCCGCCCCGGACGTAGCCTCGAGGAGACCGGACTCGTCCGAGGAGGCCCGATGATGCGCAGCCACCGATCCGTCCGCGCGGCCCTTGCAGCCGCCACCGCCCTGCTGCTGCTCGGCGTCGCCGCCCCCGCGGCCGTCGCCGACGACCGGCCGGACAGCTACCTGCTCGACCCGGCCGGCCCCGCGGTCGACGACATCTACCCGGAGGGCATCGCCGCGCGTGGCGACACCTTCTACGTCGGCAGCACCACCGACGGGACGATCTATCGCGGCACGTTGCACTCCCCCACCGCGACGCCGTTCCTGCTCGGGGGCGTCGACGGCCGGACGTCAGCGGTCGGGATGAAGGTGGACGGGCGCACCCTGTTCGTGGCCGGCGGCGCCACCGGACGCGTCTTCGCGTACGACGTGCGAACGCGCCAGCTCACCGGCTCCTGGCAGGTCGAGCAGTCCGGTGCTCCGACGTTCCTCAACGACATCGCGATCAGTCCGCGCGGCGACGTGTACGTCACCGACTCGCTGCGGCCCGTGCTCTATCGGATCGACGCCTCCGACCGCCGCGCGTCCGGTGTGACGCTGCTACCGACGTTCCTCGACTTCACCGGGACGGCGCTGCAGTACACGACCGGTTTCAACGTCAACGGCATCGTGGTGACGCCCGACGGCCGGTATGCGGTGGTCGCGCAGTCGAACACCGCCACCCTGTTCCGCATCAGCCTCCGCGACCGGAGCGTCACCGTGGTCGACCTCGGCGGCGAGCCCGTCGCCGGCGACGGGCTCGTCCTCACCGGCCGCACGCTGTACGCCGTCGAGCGCCAGGGATCCGTGGGGTACGTCGTGACCATCGCGCTGGATCGTCAGCTGCGGAGCGGCACGGTCGTCTCCCGGACCACCGACCCGGGGTTCGACGACCCCACCACCGCCGCGCTCGTGGGTCGGTCACTGCTCGTGGTGAACAGCCAGTTCGGCGAGCGGGCAGCCGGAGAGCAGCCCGATCCGTTCACCGTGGTCCGGATACGCGCGCCGAGGTGATCGTTCGGTCGGGCTATCCTGCTGCACGGCCCCGATAGCCCAACCGGCAGAGGCGTTCGGCTCAAACCCGATCCAGTGTGGGTTCGAATCCCACTCGGGGCACCCGTCTGTCCTGCATCCTCGTGTCACGACGTGGCCACGTCGGCGCCGCTTCGTCGCGGAGGCCGGACCGCACCTCGCCGTCGCGACGGGACTGAGCGGCTCGGGTGGGATCGTCAGCGCAGTACCCGCTCCATCGCCGCAGCCATGTGCCGGTGCCCGACGGTCTCGTACCCGATCACGACGATCGCCGGCGCGAGCATCACGAGGATGAGGCACGCCCCGAACCCGGCGCCCAGCACGGCGAGCACGACCGCGCCGGCGAGCGCCACGACGGCGCAGCCGACGAGAACCAGGTGGAACGGGTCCACCGCACGCACGAGGCCGGCGTAGATCGCGAAGTACGCGACCAGTGTGACCAGGACGGGGACGGCGACGGTCAGGACGGCCTGGACCACACCGATGGTCGCCTCGCCCCCGGCGACGAAGCCCGCCACGTGCAGACCCGCGCCCATGGCTGCGATGGACGCGAAGATCACGATGCCGCCGTAGCCCCACACCCAGGCACGACGCCGGTGCCGGTGCAGGATGTCGCCCATCGGCACGACGAAGTAGCTCCACCACACGCCGAAGACCAGGCCGGTGCCCGCCACCACCACGAGAACCGCTTCCGCGCTCCACCCGACACGGCCCACCACCGCAGCGACGGTCGCGATGGTGCCGAGGATGACCTCTCCCAAGGTGATGATGACGAACAATCCGTAGCGCTCGGCGATGTGGTGCGCGTGCCACGGCGGGAACCGACCGAGGCGCGCGGAGAGCACCGGAGCGCCTAGCTCGATCACGTAGAGCACGACGAGGATCGGAAGCAGCTGGCCGATCGTGAGATGCAGGAACAGGACCACGGTCCACCCCACCTGCGCGACCGCTATCGACGCCGCGAAGGCCAGGACGAACCGCCGGTGCCGCGGATCCTGCACCGCCACCCGGAGCAGCTGGGCGATCACCGCCACTCGCATGACGATGTATCCGGCCACGAGGACGCCGTTGTCCAGCGGTGCGCCGCTGTCGATGGACTCGAAGACCGCCGGCACGCCGAGGGCCAGCACCAGGACCCCGATCATCTGCACCATGGTCGTGAGACGGCAGAACCAGTCGTCGGTGTCGAACGCCGAGGCGAACCACGAGAAGTTGACCCACGACCAGCACACGGCGAACGTCACGAAGACGAACGCGACAGCCGCGCTGCCGAAGTGCCCCTCGGCCAGGAGGTGCGCTGCCTGGTCGGCCGCCTGCGCGAACGCTGCGACGAACGTGAGGTCAAACAGCAGCTCGAGCGGCGTCGCGGTCCGACGAGGCTCGTCGGGGTCTCGACCGGTCATCCGTCGCAGGCGGTGCGGACCGTCGGCGAGACTCATCCGCCCAGGCTAGGCGGCGCCCATCGGACCAGGAAGGCCCCCGACCGCGCCATCCGTGCCGGCGCCGATGTGATCGGGAGTCACACGTCGCGACCGAGGCGATCGGCGCCGTGTACTCCTGGGGGTCGCGATGAGCCGATCAGCTCGTCCCGCGACCTCGGATCGCTCGGATGATCTGCGCGAGCGCCATGCCCGAGGCAGACACCAACGGCGCGGCCACGACCACCAGCGCGATGACGTTGGGGCGGAACCTCAGCCCGTCCGGACCGCCGACGTAGGCCCCGATGGGCACCGCGTAGCCGCCTCCGCCACCGCCGTTGCCCTCCCCCGACGGGACCTTGCCGCCGTCCGACATCTCGCTCGAGCCCTCGCCCGCGCCGAAGCCGAAGCCGACGAGCGCGACAGGGACGAGCTCCTGCCCGCCCAACGTCACCTTCTCGCCGTACGCCACCTTCGTGCCCCACGACGAGACCGACTCCGCCAGCTTCTCCACGAGGTTCGTCACGGTCTGACCGTATCCACGTCCGCGACGCCCGGGTAGGTGCCGGCAGACGCTCCTTCCAGGAGATCAACCAAGAGCCAGCCATCGAGGCAGGCTCAGCCGTCCGTCGACTCCGTGGGCGACGGCTCCGGCGTGGGCTCCTCCCCGGCGGCCGCGAGCGCGCTCTGGAACGCCGCGATCGTGGCGGCGTCGACCGTTCCCGTGACGGGGACGCCGAGATCGGTCTGCAGAGCGCCCACCGCGGCGGTGAGGGCGTCCGTCCACTGACCGTCGACAGGGCCGTCCCAGTACCCGGCGAGCTTGAGCGTCTGTTGCAGCGCGGCGGTCGAGGCCGCTGCTGCCTGGGCAGCAGCGCCGCCCAGTGCCTCGAGGGTGGAGCGCAGTGCTGCCTCGCTCGCCTTGTCCATCGTCCCGGTCTCGGGCAGCCCGTTGGCCTCCTGCAGGGCCCGGACCGCGGCGACCGTCTGGGGGCCGTAGATCCCGTCGATCTCCCCTGCGTAGTACCCGGCGTCGCTCAGCGACTGCTGGAGCGCGACGGTGTAGGCGCTCACTGTCGCGCTCGCCTGGACCTGCTGCTCGTCGGAGAGGCACCCGGAGTCGGCGAAGAGCCGCATCCACGCGATCTCGAGGGCGACCGCGGCCGCGTTGAACTGCTCCGCCGCCTGGGGCAGCGGTGTCTCGTCGGTGATCCCGGCCCGGGCGTCGGCGAACTCGGCCTCGGCCTGCTGGACGCGGGTGACGCTGGCGGGGGCGGCTGACGCAGTCGGGTTCGTGTCGCCGGACGTCGTCTCGGGCGCAGGCTGGCCGGCTTCCGCGGCCTGCGCGGCCGCGAGCGTGGCCTCGGCGTCGGCGAGGTCGGCCTGCGCCTGGGCGAGCGCGGCCCGTGCGTCGACAGCGGCCTGGGCTGCGTCCTGCGTCTCCGCCGCGGGATCGGCAAGGTCCTCGCCGGCCACCCGGACGTCGCCGACGGTGGTCGCCGTCTGGTTGAGCACGTCCCCGTAGCGGTCCAGCGCGGTGATGTACGTCGAGCTCGCCGCGCAGAACGCCTCGGCCGTGTCGGCCGCCTCCGCCTCGGCGTCGGCCAATGCCTCCGTCTTGGCCGTCACGTCCGCCTGCGCGATGCTCACCTCCGTTGGTTCGGGCCGGTCGGTGCACCCCGTCACGAGCAGCAGCAGACCCCCGGCCATGACGGACGCCGCGACCCGGGCGACCGTGTTCTCGCCGCCGACCCGACCGCTCCGGTCGTCACCCATGTCGATTCCCTTCGATCGTGTGGTCGTGCGTGGACCGACGCCTCATCCCCTACCGCGGCGGGCTCTCTCAGCCGAGCGTCTCCACGAGCGACGAACGGACCAGCTAGCTGAGGACATCGCGGCCGTGGACGGTCAGCGCCCAGACCACCAGCACGTCGATCGCGATGATCACGACCGACCACACGGGGTAGTAGGGCAGCCAGGCGAAGGTGACCACCGCGCTGACGCACGCCACGATCACGCCGACGGTCCGAGCCCACACCGCACCGCCCAGCACGAAGATGCCGGCGAGGACGACGACGACGCCGACGATGGTGTGGATCCAGCCCCACGTCGTGACGTCGAAGGAGAAGATCCACTCCTGGCCGACGACGTAGAACGTGTCGTCGAAGATCGCGACCAGCCCCTGCATGACCTGGAATGCACCGGTCACCATCAACATCGTCGCGGCGAAGACAGTCACGCCGACGGCAAACCCGCTGCGGTGCTCACTCATGGTCGAATCCTTCGCTCGTGGTGGTTGTGGTGGTGCCGGTGGTGGGTTCGCTGTCACCGAAGACCTTCCTTCGCTGACGCTCGAACTCCTCGGGGGTGGCGAGGCCGCGCTCGACCAGGTCGGCGAGCTCGGCCAGCTGGGCCGCCGGATCGACGAGCAGGGCCGCCCAGGGGTCCTCCGGCGGGTTCGCCGGCCGGGTGCGGGTGAGCAGGTCGGGGTGCTCCGTACGGGATCCGGGAACTCGGTGCATCGGCGCTCACCACTGCGTCCCGGGCGAGGACGTGTGCGACTCGAGCGCCGTCTGGACGCGCCGCCTGGCGATCCGCTCGCCTCCCACGATGCGCCCACCGGCAAGCTTGGCGGCCATCGAGAGGCGCGCCGCCCAGCAGCCCTCGACCAGGAGCACCACCGCGGACGAGCCAGGACCGACCGCCAGCGCCGCGGTCGCGATGTCGTGGGCGCTGAGCAGTCCCCCGACCTCTCCTTCGACGTCGCGCAGGCCCGCCAGGCTGTCGACGTCCTCGAGCTCGAGCACCGTCAGTCCGCCCCCCTGCGCGCTCCTGGTCACGCAGACGAGATCGATGATCCGGATGGCCGAGGCCTCGACCAGCTCCCGGAGAGCGGGAACCAGACGGTCCAGCGCTTCGAGGTCGGGCACGGCGACGACGAGGTACTCGACCAGGTCGGCGTCGGGTGCGTCGTCCACCGGGCGTCGACCGGCCGCGTCACTCATCGACTCGTCCGGGGCGAAGGAGAGGAATCACCGTGTCATCGTCGGGTCGTGCCAGGTGGGCTGACACCACCCTGCACGGGGTGATCGCGACCGTCAGCCCCGGCGCCGGCTCCCGATCACCGCACTCTGCTCTCGCTGTGGAGGTGCCGGGCGATGTCGGCCGCCTCGAACCGCGAGCCGACACCCAGCTTCCGGTAGATGACCCTGAGGTGGAACTTCAGCGTGTTCACGCTGATGTACAAATCGTCGGCGATCTCGGGGAGCGTCAGCCGGCTCGGCAGTATCCGGAGGACGCCGAGCTCGCGCTCGGTGAGGTGCTCTCCGGGCGGGCTCGGGTCGGCCACGGACGTCGCCGCGTGCGGTGACGCTGCTCTCCTGACCCGGTCGAGCCAGGTCGCGGGAGCCATGACGGCCTGGACCTCGAGAAGCTCGAGGACGTCGGCGCCCTCGGCGGCGACCGTCTGCACGAGCCCGACGTCGGTCGACAGGGCGATAGCGTTGGCGGCCCGCTCCAGGGCGAGCGAGCGGGATCCCGCTGCTCGGGCTCGCAGCAGTTCGCGCACCACCTCGTGGCGCGGGCAGCGCGGCAGCGCCTTCTCGAGCAGCGCCTCGGCGCCGGCCCCGTCGCCCTCCGCGAGCCGGACGCGGGCCAGCCCCACCCCACTCCAGAAGGGGTCCTCCACCTGCGCGGCCCAGTTCTGCGCATCGTCGATCCGGCCGGCGGTGAGGCACAGGACGGTCCCCGTCCGCGCCAGCCACGTCAGGCCACCCGGTCCCGCGAACTCGCTGCGCACGAACTCGTGGGCGCGTTCGAAGCACTCGTCGGCGGCCGCGAGATCCCCGTCGTCGATCCGGAGCTCGGTCAGCTGGAGCATCGCCAGGCACTGCGCGTGCGTGACCGGGTCGCGCCACGGAGGGGAGCAGGACGTCAGCTCCGTCACGGCTCGTGCTCGGTCACCCAGCTCGCGGTGGGCGATCGCCTCGGCGATACCCAGCTCCGCGGACAGGATCGTCATCGAGCCCACCGCGACGACGTCCCGGACGCCCGCGGCGATGCGCAGCGCATCCACCGGTCGGCCCGCGAGCACCTCGCCCAAGGCGTGGATGCCCTCGTACCTGAGCCGACGCTCCGGGTCCGCGCCGAGCTCCAGCCGGATCTGCTCCAGCTGCCCGGAGTCGTCGTCCCACCGCTCGTCGAGCGCCACCTCGCGCGCGAGCATGTTCCAGCCGAACCGCCCCAGCTCGTCGGAGCGGACGTCCTCCCCCAGCAGGGCCATCGACTCCGTCGTCAGCTCACGGCTCCTGCTCCAGTCGCCGGTCACGGTGGCGGCGATGGACCGCAGCATCGTCAGCCGCCCGACCTGCGTCCGAGCCTCCCCGTCACGGTGCTCTCGTGCCCCTCCCGCCCGGACGGTCTCGAGGAAGCGGCCCTTGTCCACGAGCAGATGGCACCACGCGAACTCGATCAGCGCCTGCAGGTCCGTCGAGGCGAGATTGAGCGGGATCAGGGCGAGGGTGTGTGCGATCGTCGCCTCGCGCCCGGAGTCGTACAGCTCTTCGACGCGGCCGGCGAGCAGCCGCAGCGCGTCGCGTGGCCGGCCGGCGAGGATCCAGTGCTCCAGGGCCGTGGCCACCTCGTCGGCTTCCTCGAACCATCGCGCTGCGCGTGCATGCTGGTCAGCCACCCGTTGCGGCGACCTGCGCGCTGCCTCGGCGAGGAGCTCGTCCCGGACCACGGAGTGCACCTCGAACCATCCCGACGGCCCGAGCCTGGTGACGAACAGGCCGCGTGCCTCGGCCTCCAGCAGGAGCTGCCCGGCATCGCCCCGCCCGGTGAGCGCGGCAGCCAGCGAGGCATCGGTCCGCTTGGCGACGCAGGTGTCCAGCAGGACGTCCACGACGTCGGGACGCTCGGCGCCCAGCACCTCGCGCCACACGTAGTCGGAGAAGAGGAGCCCCCGCGTGTCGACTCGAGGCATGGCCGCGGGCTGCGCCCGGTCCGACCGCGACGCGAGCGCCGAGAGCTGCAGACCCGCGGCCCAGCCACCGGCTCGAGCCACCACCTCGCCGACCTGGTCCTGCGCCAGGGAGGCATCCAGCCGGGCGAGCATCGACGTGGCTTCCTGTGGGGAGAACCGGAGCTCGGCGAACTGGACCTCGGACAGCTGCCCGCGGACGCGGAGCCGGTCGACGGGCAGCTTTGGCGTCCGTCGCGACAGCAGCACGACGTGGAGCCAGGCGGGGATCGACGTCAGGAAGTGCGCCATGGACCGGACGATGCCGTCGTCGTCGTCGACCACGTGGACGTCGTCGATGACCAGCACCGCCGAGTCCGGATGGTCCGACTGCTCCAGCCCGGCGAGGAGCACGGCCACCGCCGCGTCCGGTGAGCCAGGGCGACGCGCGCCGCGGGCCACGGGCTCCCACCCGTCGACGAGCACGCCGAGCGCGGCGGTGACACCAGCCCAGAGCTGGCCGCCGTCCCGGTCCGTCTCGTCGACCGAGAGCCACGCGCTCGGGACAGCGGCCGACGAGAGCCAGTCGGCCAGCAACGACGTCTTGCCCGATCCCGCGGGCGCCACCACCACGGTGATGGGTGCGCACGTGGCCTGGTCGAGGAGCTCGACCAGGCGGGGCCGTCGCACGTAGCGGGCCGGGTTGGGTGGGGCATGGAGCCGCGTCCCACAGACCGAGGTCACGGCCTCGGCGGGAAGGCGCCCGCCCGATCCGCTGCGCGTCACGGGACCCCCCCCTTGACCGGCAAGAGCTCTAGCTCGAACTCGATCATTGCGGACATGTCGGTCGATGACCAGCACCGACGCCCGACGGAGCGTCGGCGGTCCGTCCCACCCGGTCGAGGATGGGGACCACCTACCCGGGCGGCTGCCATTCTCGCCAGATGGCTACGGTGCTGCGAGACGGCGTCGATCGCGAGCGACTCCTTCGCACGTTCCTCGACCTCGTCGCGATCGACAGTCCGACGGGTCACGAGCAGGAGATCGGGCACGACCTGGAAGCCCGGTTCGCCGACCTGGGCTGTGCCGTGCGGCGAGACCACGTCGGCAACCTCGTGGCCGTCCGTGCCGGCTCCCCCGACCGCACGATCCTCGTCTCGACGCACATGGACACCGCCGGGACCGATCGGGGCATCAGGCCGGTCGTGGGTGCCGACGGCATCGTCCGGACCGACGGCTCGACGATCCTCGGTGCCGACGACAAGTCCGGGATCGCCGGCTGCCTGGAGGTCCTCACGCTCCTGCGCGACCACCCTGACGTGACCGCACCCACGATCGAGTTCGTCGTCACCGTCGGCGAGGAGCGCGGGCTGGTCGGCTCCCGGCAGCTCGACGTGGAGCTGCTCAGGGCGAGCCACGGGTTCGTGCTCGACACCGCGGGAGCCATGGGCTCGATCACCTACTGGTCGCCCACGTCCGTGTACCTGACGATCACCTTCGTCGGCAGGAAGGCCCACGCCGGCGTCGAGCCGGAGAAGGGCATCAACGCCGTGAAGGTCGCCGCGGAGGCGGTCGCCGCGATGCCGCTGGGGCGGATCGACGAGGAGACGGTCGCGAACATCGGGACGTTCACGGGCGGCGAGGCGCGCAACATCGTGCCCGGCTCGGTCGTCCTCGAGGGGATGGCACGCAGCCACGACCAGCACAAGCTCGACCGTCAGCTCCACGCCATGCGCTACGCGTGCCAGGTCGCCGCCGACCGCCACGGCGCGTCCGTCGACTTCGGCATCGAGACCATCTACCAGACCTACAAGATCGACGAGGACGCCGTGCCCTACCGCGAGGCGGCCGCAGCGATCCGCTCGGTCGGCCTCGACGTGGTGCCCCGCAAGTCCGGCGGCGGGACCGACGGGAACTTCTTCAACGCCCAGGGCATCCCCTGCGTCGCGCTGCCGACCGGGATGGTCGACGAGCACGCGACCTCCGAGCACATCGCCGTCGACGACATGGTCCTCGCCTGCCGGGTGCTCCTGGCCATCGTCACCGGAGACCCCCGATGAGGCCGCGGCCCAGCACCTGGCTCGGTGTCGTCGTGGTCGCCACCGCGACCGTCGCCGGGTGCTCCGAGCCTGCCGAACAGGACCCCTGCGTGAGCTACGCCGCGCTCACCGCCACGGTCGACGACCTGCGAGAGCTGGTCGAGTCCGACGGTGAGCCCGCCAGCGTGGCGGCCAAGGCGGTCGCGGCGAAGGCGCAGCTGAACCAGCTCGAGGCGCTCTCGGAGGACCGCGTCGACGCCGCGGCCTCCCGGCTCCGCACGGCCGTCGACGACCTCCAGCTGGCCGCGGGCTCCGAGGCTCAGGACTCCGCGGCGCCGCTGCTGTCGGCGGCGGTCGACGACGTGCGGGACGCCTTCGCGGCCCTGGCGGAGTCGCTCGACACGCAGTGCACCACCGGATGACCGCGCTGGGGACTGGGACGGAGGAATCGGCATGAGCGTGAGCTTCGTACTCGAGGCCCTGGTGGTGCTCGGCGCCATCGTGATGGGCACCCGGGCCGGCGGTGTCGGCGTCGGGCTCTGGGGCGGCCTGGGCACGTTCGTCCTCGTCTTCGTCTTCGGCGAGGCACCGGGCGAGCCACCCGCCGCCGCGATGGCGATCATCCTCGCCGTCGTCACGAGCGCCGCCCTGATGCAGGCCGCCGGAGGGATCGACTGGATGGTCAGCGTCGCGGCGCGGGTCATCGAGCGGCGCCCGAAGCAGATCACCCTCATCGCGCCCCTGACCGCCTTCGCGTTCTCCGTGGGCGCCGGGACGAGCAACATCATCTATCCGCTGCTGCCGGTGATCTACGACGTCTCCTACAAGAACCACATCCGACCGTCCCGCCCGCTGACCGTGACCGTGGTGCAGTCAGGCATCGCGCTCGCGGCCTCGCCCGTCTCCGCGGCGATGGCCGCGATGCTGACGTTGACCGACGTCGAGCCGTACAACCTGGGGCTGACCCAGATCCTCGCGATCACGATCCCAGCGTGCGTGATCGGCATCGTCGTCACGTCCCTCGTGGTCAACCGGATGTGGAAGGACCTCGACGACGACCCCGAGGTCCAGGCCAAGATCGCGTCCGGGGAGCTCGTCGCGCCCCCGGCCGTGGCCGTCGGGGTCCCCGCCGGGGCGGTGTCGTCCGGCAGCGCAGGCCTCGGTCCGGACGTCACCGGTCCGTCGGGGGTCGCCGAGCCGACACCCGCCTCGGCGCAGCTCACCTACACGCGTGCCGGTCGGAACTCCGCGCTCGTGTTCTTCGCCGGGGTCGTGGCGATCGTGATCCTCGGCCTGTTCCCCGGGCTGCGCCCCTCGTTCGAGGTCACCGACGTGGGCACGGTGTCGCTCGACATGACCAACACCATCGTCCTGGTGATGTTCGTCGTGGGCGTCATCATCCTGTTCGTCGGGCGGCCCGGACGTGAAGACGGTGCCGGACCAGTCGGTGTTCAAGGCCGGCATGATCTCGGCGATCGCCCTCTTCGGCATCGCCTGGCTCACGGCCACGTTCATCGCCGCGCACGAGGAGTTCATCATCAGCACGGTCGGGGCCTGGGTCACCGACTGGCGGTTCCTCTTCGCGCTCGCCGTGTTCCTCGTCGCCGCGCTCACCACCAGCCAGTCGACGGCCACGCGGACCATGGTGCCGATCGGTCTCGCTGTCGGCCTGCCACCCGGTGTCGTGACCGGCATGTGGGCCGGTGCGCTGGGCGGCGTCTACACCCTCCCGGCCAACGGCACGCAGATCGCCGCCGCGAACTTCGACCTCACGGGCACGACGAAGCTGGGCACCAAGCTGATCGACCACAGCTTCTTCATCCCGATGCTCGTGCTGTCGGTGACGACGATCATCGTCGGCTCCGTCATCGGGGCTGTCTTCTTCTGACCTGTCGAGGAGAGAACGGAGCACGTCGTGCAGACGAAGGATCAGATCGCGGGCAAGGCGGCCGACCTGATGCCCGGCCTCCTCGAGGACCTGCACACGCTCGTCGCCATCCCCTCCGTCGCGTTCCCCGGCTACCCCGCCGAGCCCGTGCAGCGGATGGGCGAGCAGACGCTCCGCCTGTTCCAGGCGGCCGGCTTCACCGACGCGCGCCTCATGGACGTGCCGACGGGGTACTCCCCCATCTACGGGGAGATCGAAGGACCGGAGGGCTCGCCGGTGGTGGTGCTCTACGCCCACTACGACGTCCAGCCGGCTCCGGCCGAGCAGGGCTGGACCAGCGACCCGTGGACGGCGACGCGCAAGGACGACGGACGGATCTACGGGCGGGGCGCCGCCGACGACATCGGAGGCCTGATCATCCACCTCGGCACCCTGGGCGTCTTCGACGGGAAGCCGCCGTGCACGGTCAAGCTGATCCTGGAGGGGATGGAGGAGACCGAGAGCAACCTCGAGGCCTTCGTCGAGGCGCACCCGGACCTGTTCGACTGCGACCTGTTCATCATCTGCGACATGGGCAACCTGCGCGTCGGTGAGCCGGTCCTGACCACCGCGCTGCGCGGCGACGTCGCCTGCGTGGTCACCGTCAGCACGCTCGAGCACCCGCTGCACTCCGGGGTCTTCGGCGGCCCTGCACCCGACGCCATGATGGCGCTCGCCCGTCTCCTGGCCACGTTGCACGACGACGCCGGCGACGTGGCCGTCGACGGGGTCACGTCGACCACCTGGGCGGGCGAGGACCTGAGCGCCGACGACCTGCGGGCCAGCGCCGACGTGCTGGACGGGGTCAGCCTCACCGGGACGGGTCCCATCAGCGCCCGGCTCTGGGCGCGCCACTCGGTGAACGTGATCGGGCTCGACATGACGAGCATCGCGGGCTCGTCAAACGTCCTCATCCCCCAGGCCAGCGCCAAGATCTCCATGCGCATCGTGCCCGGCTCCGACCCGCAGCAGGAGCTCGACGCCCTGGTGACGCACCTGGAGGCGCACGTCCCCTGGGGCGCGAAGGTCGAGGTCCAGCGCACCAAGGCCGCACCCGCGTTCACCTGCGCGACCGACGGCCCCGCGTACGCCGCTGCCCGAGAGGCCATGACCGAGGCCTTCGGCGCGTCCGTCGGCGAGGCCGGCTGCGGCGGCTCCATCCCGCTGCTGCGCACGCTCGAGTCCGTCGCCCCCCGCGCGGAGTTCATCCTCTGGGGTCCCGAGGACGTCGCGCTGTCCCGGATCCACGCGTCCGACGAGAGCGTCGACCCCGCCGAGATCGAGACGATGGTCGTCGCGCAGGCGCTCCTGCTGCAGAACCTGGGTCGGCGCCTGTGACCCAGGCATCCTCGGGGCGGTCGACAGCACGCGGGGTCCTGGTCGCCGCGTGCCTGTCCACGCTGGTCGTCAACGCGAACACGTCCGCGGTGAGCATCCTGCTGCCCGCCATCTCCGCCGACACCGGCATGTCGGTCGAGACCTTGCAGTGGGCGGTGACGGGGTACTCCCTGGTGGGCGCGGCGACGATCGTCACGTCCGGGTCGCTCGGCGACGTCTTCGGCCGGAAGCGCGTCTTCCAGATCGGACTGCTCCTCTTCGTCGCCTCCTGCGTCCTCATCGCGCTGTCGAGCTCGGGGGGCATGGTGATCGCTGGGCGCGCGATCCAGGGTGCGGCCGGGGCGACGATCCTGGCCTGCGGGCTCAGCCTGCTGTCCGTGGCGAACACCGGTTCCGCACAGCTCCGGGCCGTCTCGTTGTGGGGTGCCGCCGCAGCCGTCGGGGCCGCCGCCGGTCCCCTGCTGGGCGGCGTCCTGGTCGAGGTCACCGGCTGGCACGCGCTCTTCTGGGTCGACGCGGTCGTCGCCCTGGGCGTCATGGTCCTGACGGCCGTCACGGTGTCGGAGTCACGAGACACCGCCCGGTCCCGCTCCATCGACCTCGGTGGGAGCGTGCTGGTGGCGCTGACGTTGACGCCCTTCATCCTCGCGCTGAGCAAGGGCAGCGCGTGGGGCTGGGCGTCCGTGGCGACCCTCGGCTGCTTCGCGCTGGCCGTCGCCGCGGGGGTCGGTTTCGTCGCCGTCGAGCGACGGGTGGCTGTGCCGATGCTCGACCTGGCGCTGCTGCGCAACCGGATCCTGGTCGGCTCCACGCTCGCGATCCTCATCGGGGCGGGCACGATCAACGCACTGATGTACCTGGTCAGCCTCTACTTCCAGGATCCGAGCACGCTGGGGCTCAGCCCGCTGGAGGCCGGCCTGGCGACGCTGCCTGCCACGGTCGGGCTCGTGCTCGTCGCGCCCTTCGTCCCTCGCCTCGCCGCCCGGTTCGGGGGACGCCAGGTGGTCGGCGCCGGCTTCGCCATCACCGCCGCCGGCTTCGCGATGCTCGGCTTCGCCGAGGGATCCTGGCTGTACGGGGCGTTCGTCCTTCCCCTCGTCGCCGTCGCCATCGGGATGGGACTGTCCAACGGCCCGGCGTCGGCGGCCGCCACCGCGTCGGTCGACGCCACCGAGGTCGGCGCAGCGTCCGGCGTCTCGAACATGGCCCGCTACGTGGGTGCCGCGGTCGCGACGGCCCTCGCTGCCACGGTCTACGGCAGCGTCATCGCCGACCGGACCGCCGCCGGCCTGCCCCAGGCGGACGCCCTGTCGGACGGGCTCGCCGCAGCCTCGTGGCTCATGGCCGCGTTCAGCGTCCTGGGAGTCGCGATGGCCGTCGTCATGGGCCGCCGCGCACGCGCAGCCCGGGGCACGCTGGCCGACTCGGCCGCGTCCGCCGCCGCCGGTTCCTTCACCCTGCCGACGTCCGCCACGCCCGTCGCCGCGACCCAGGTCGCGCCATGAGCCGCCGTCCGCCGTCCCCGCGACCTGACGGGTCGCGACCACCCCACAAGGAGGCCCAGTGAACCTGACCGCGTCGTTCGGGAACGGCGACATCCTGCTCTGGATGCTCGAGCTCTTCCTGTTCATCATCTGGTTCTGGCTGCTGATCGCCATCTTCGGCGACCTGTTCCGGGACCCAGACACCGGCGGCGGCGTCAAGGCGCTCTGGGTCGTCCTGCTCGTCATCCTCCCGTTCCTCGGGATCCTGCTGTACCTCATCGTCCGGGGTAAGGGCATGGGGGCGCGGCAGGCGGCACAGCTGCAAGCCGCGCAGTCCGCGTTCGACGACCGGATCCGCAGCGCCACGGGATCGTCCGCCACCGACCAGATCGCCCAGGCCAAGGCGCTCCTCGACTCGGGCGCCATCGACCAGGCCGAGTTCGCCAAGCTCAAGGCGGCCGCGCTCGGGTCGTGACGAGGGCCCGCGCAACCCCGCAACCCGCACCGTCAGGAAGTCCGTACACACCACCCGAAGGAGCACCACGATGTCCGACGACCAGATCGACACCGGCGCACTCGTCACGGACGGCGCCTACACGTTGTTCGTCGCTGACTTCAGCGACACCGACACCGCCTGGCAGGCGTACGAGGCGATCAAGGGAGCCGAGGACGGCAGGACCCTGAGCGTCGAGGGCGTCCTCGTCGTCAAGCGGGAGGCTGACGGCACGCTGGAGATCCTCAAGTCGACCGATCACAGCACCCGCCGCGGCCTGAAGTGGGGAGTCATCGGTGGCGTGGCGCTCGGGCTGATCTTCCCCCCGAGCATCATCGGCAGTGCGGCCGCGCTCGGCGCCGTCGGCGCTGCGACCGGCAAGGGCGTGGCGCTGCACCATCGCAAGGAGCTGGCCGAGGACCTCCAGGACTCGATCGCCGCCGGGCACTCCGGGATCGTCGCCCTCGTCTCCGACCCCAGCGCGATCGCGCTCCGCAAGGCGCTGGACAAGGCTGACGCCATCGTGGAGAAGGCGATCGAGAAGGCCGAGGCCGACGAGATCAAGGCCGCGGCCGACGAGGCGCGTGCCGAGTCGCAGTAGACGAACGCGACCTCGTCGGCGGTGGTCGTCCCAGCCGCCGCCGTCACGCTCGCCGCTCGGGCGCTACGGGTTCTTGGCCGCGTCGGCGTTCTTGGCGTTCTTGGCGTTCTTGGCGTTCTGCGCCTTCTTGAGCACTCCCTGGGTGTTCTTCGCAGCGCTCGTGCCGGGCGAGGGAGCGACGGCCAGCGGGACGACCGTGGGCGCCGTGGACGGGGCAGGCGGCGAGTCGCTCGTGGACGGGAGCGGCGTGCTCTGCGGTACGTCCATGGCGTCGGTCGACGTCGGCGCGACCACGGGGGCGTCCTCGTCGTCGGCCTTCCCGGACTGCGGCGTCGTGATCCCGGAGGTGTCCGTCGCGACCGAGGCGGGTGGCCCGGGTGGGTGCGGGACGTCAGCCAGGGCTCCGCCCGCGGTGGCTGTCGACACCGAGAGCACCAGGCCGATCGCTCCGGTGCTCTTGAGTGCGCCGACGGTGGTCAGTCGCTGCACCATGGACGGCAGGTCGGCGGTGACCTGCGGCAGACCGGGCAGGATCGAGAGGATGCTCAGCGGCCCGGCGACGCGGCGCAACCTGCCCAGGCCGATCGACAGGAACGCCCGGACGACCTGCGGGTCGAACTGCTCTCCGGCACACCGCGCCAGCTCTGCGCGAGCGGCCGAGGCGGGCAGGGCACGCTTGTACGAGCGCGCCGACGTGATGACGTCGTAGGCGTCGGCGACGGCGACGATGCGGGCGCCCCTGCTGATCGCCACGCCGGCCAGACCTGCCGGGTAGCCGGCGCCGTCCCAGCGTTCGTGGTGCTGCCCGATCACGTCCAGCCACGGACCGAGCCACTCGCTCAGCGGCTGGGCGATCTCCATGCCCGCCTCGGGATGGTCGGCGATGATGCTCCACTCCCGCGGCGTGGGCTCACCGGGCTTGCTCAGGACGCTCGCGGGAACTCGCAGCTTGCCGACGTCGTGCAGGAGGGCCGCCCAGCTGAGCTTGGCCGCATCCTGGGAGGACAGGCCCAGCTCCTTGCCGATCAGCGCCGAGTAGGCCTGGACCCGCTCGCTGTGACCGCGGGTGAGCTGGTCGTGGTCGCTGATCGCCGCGACGAGGCTGAGGATGCGCGCGGCGTGCTCGCCCTCCGGGCGCGGCCCTCGGCGACCGAAGACGGCCAGCCTCGCCTGGAGGGCGTCCGGTGAGTAGTGGCTCATGGCGACCGCGAGCCTCGACGGAGCGCGGTCGGGGAAGTAGAGCGTGAGCCG
This sequence comes from Cellulomonas humilata, assembly GCF_013359775.1. Taxonomy (GTDB): domain Bacteria; phylum Actinomycetota; class Actinomycetes; order Actinomycetales; family Cellulomonadaceae; genus Cellulomonas; species Cellulomonas humilata. Next base: position 126,927 of record NZ_JABMCI010000071.1, read on the forward strand.
CAGCAGTGTCGTCAACGGCAGGAACCGGCGACTCAGCCGGGTTGCGAGGACCAGGACGGTCGTCGCGACAGAGATCTCGATGAGCAGCCAGATCCACGTGTTGACCCCGAGCCGGCTCGGTGGGAGCCAGTGCACTGCAGCCAGCCCGGTCCCGACCGACAGGGCGATGGGGATCGCGGCGATCAGCACCCGCACGGCCCCCGCCAAGAGGGGACGGCCCTTCCATACCCCGAGACTCGCGTCGTCGTAGTTCTGCGTGGGACCAGAGGCCATTCCTCTGACAACGACATCCCAGGCTCCGACCTTGACGTCCCGTTCGGGTGACGGTTCGTCGTGTGGGGGATGCGTCCCGTCGCCTTTCGGCGTAGAACGGATCGCATGTTCGACGAAGGACAGCTCTACGCCCCCGTCACCGCCGACGAGGACGGCAAGGTCACAGTGCACCTCGCCGACGACCATCCCGGTGCGCACGACCCGGAGTACCGCCGCCGCCGGGAGGAGATCGCCGGCCCGGCTCTGGGCTGGCAGCCCGGGGACCCGGTGCCCCGCGTGGAGTACACCGACTCCGAGAACGACATCTGGCGGACGGTGTGCCGCGAGCTGGCGCCGAAGCACGAGCGGCTCGCGATCCGTGGCTACCTGGAGGGCAAGGAGGCGCTGGCCCTGCCCACCGACCACGTGCCGCAGCTCGACGAGGTCAGCGCGGGCCTCGGTCCGCTCAGTGGCTTCCGGCTCCACCCGGCGGCGGGCCTGGTGCCTCTCGACGTCTTCTACGGGTCGCTCGCGGACGGGGTGTTCCACTCCACCCAGTACCTGCGCCACCCGTCACAGCCGCTGTACACGCCGGAGCCGGACGTCATCCACGAGGTCGTGGGGCACTGCAACCTGCTGGCCAACCCCGCGATCGCCGAGGTCAAGCGCAGGGCCGGGGAGGCCGCCCTGCGGTGCGAGACGCCCGAGGGGCTCCAGTACGTGGCCGACGTCTTCTGGTTCACCATCGAGTTCGGCGTGATGTACGAGCACGGCGAGCTGCGTGCGTACGGCGCCGGTCTGCTGTCGTCGTACGGCGAGATCGAGGAGTTCCGCGGCGCTGACATCCGGCCCGTCGACTTCCACCAGATGGCCACGCTGGCGTACGACATCAGCCACTACCAGCCGATCCTGTTCGCGTGCGACGGGATGGGCGAGCTCTCCGATCGGGTGGGCGGGTTCTTCGCCGGGTTCGACGACGAGACGCCCACCCGGCTCGCCCACGACGCCGCCTAGCGGTCGAGCAGGAACTGCCGGAGGAACGCCACGAGCTCGTCCGCGGCGTCGAGCGGCAGGACGGCAGCGACGTACTGGTCGGGCCGGACGACGACCACGCACCCGGCTCGGTCCACGCCCCGCAGCTCGAAGATGTCGTCGTCGGGATGCGCGGCGAAGACTCTCTCGTAGTCGACGAGCTGGAACGGCCCCGTCCGCGGCAGGAACAGCTCCGGTACCGCCGCGATGTCCACGTCGGCGTGCCGCTGCTGGTACACGACCTTGACGTCGAAGACGCGCTCGCGCGCCAGCGAGCCGGCCAGCCGCTCGGCCCAGGCCCCCAGTGCGGAGGCGTACCGGTCGGCGAACGCGTAGACCCGCCAGCGGCCGTCGGCTCGGTGCTGGTGCCCGAGGTGCAGAGGGTTGGCGTCGGCGACGCGGACCACCGGGGCGGACTTGAACCGCTTCCCCACCGGGAACCCCGTGGCCAGCGCCTGGTGGGTGGGCTCGGCGACGACCATCGACGGCGCGTACTGCGTCATGAACCCGAACAGGAACTCGGTGGTCCGCACGTAGAACTCGGCGAGCAGACCCGGATCGCCCAGCTCCTCCGGCGTCTTCGCCATGAGCGTGGACCACTCCTTGTCGAAGTCGATGAGGTTCTGCGCGACCACCTGTCGCTCGGCGGAGTATGTGGCGAGCAGGCTCTCCGGGCTCCGGCCGGTGAGGACGTAGCCGAGCTTCCACGCCAGGTTGAAGCCGTCCTGCATGGACACGTTCATGCCCTGGCCGGCCTTGGCGCTGTGGGTGTGGCAGGCGTCGCCGGCGATGAACACACGCGGCGTGCGCGCGGCGTGCCCGTCGACGTGCTCCTCGACGGGCACGTCGTCGAACCGGTCGGTCAGCCGGTGCCCCACCTCGTAGACGCTGTGCCAGGCGACGTGCCGCACGTCGAGCGTGTACGGGTGCAGGATCGCCTGCGCCCGCGCGACGATCTGCTCGATCGTCGTGTCGCGCACCTCGTGGTGGGAGTCGGGGTCGACCTCCCCGAGGTCGACGTACATCCGGAACAGGTGGCCGCCCTCGCGCGGGATGAGCAGGATGCTGCCCCCCGCACCCGACTGGATCGCGCACTTGAGCCGGATGTCGGGGAAGTCGGTGACCGCGAGGACGTCCATGACGCCCCAGGCGTGGAACGCGGAGTTCCCCTCCATGGTGCAGCCGATGGCGGACCGCACCCGGCTGCGGGCACCGTCGGCGCCCAGGACGTACTTGGCCCGGACCACCTTCGACCGGCCGGTCCGCTCGAGCGTGACGTCGACGTGGTCGTCGAACCGCTCGAGTCCGCGGAACTCGTACCCGTAGTCCGGCACCATCCGGCTCGGCGAGCTCGCCATGTACTCGGCGAAGTAGTCGAGCACCCGCGCCTGGTTGACGATGAGGTGCGGGAACTCGCTGATGCCGCGGGGGTCGTCGGGCGGGCGCTCGCCCCGGACGATGCGCGACGGGTCGGTGGGGTCCGGGTGCCAGAAGCACATCTCGGTGATGCGGTAGGCCTCCTCGGCGATCCGGCCGGCGAACCCGAACGCCTGGAAGGTCTCGACGCTGCGGGCCTGGATGCCGTCCGCCTGCCCGATGGCCAGCCGACCCTCGCGGCGGTCGACGATCCGGGTGGTGACGTCCGGGAACTGGGAGAGCTGGGCGGCCGCGATCATCCCCGCCGGCCCGGCCCCGACGATGAGGACGTCCACCTCGTCGGGCAGCTCCTCGGGCCGGTCGAGGCCGACGCCCGCCGCGGGCTGGACGCGGGGATCGCCGGACACGTAGCCGTGGTGGTGGAACTGCATGGGACCGACTCCCCTGACGCCGATGTCGAGGTGGTACGGATCGTATATTATCCCTGGAAGGCCGCAACGACGCGGTCGCCCCGGTCCGAGAGGCCCACATCGATGCCGACGGTTTCCGCGCACGTCGCGGTCACGCTCGCCGCGCACGTCGACCATGTCTTCGGGGTCATGGGCAACGGCAACGCCTACTTCCTCGACGCCCTGACGTGCCAGACGGACGCCCGCTTCGTCCCCGTGCGGCACGAGGCAGGTGCCGTGGTCGCCGCCGACGCCTTCCATCGGGCCTCCGGCAGGCTCGCCGCGGCGACGACCACGTACGGTGCCGGGTTCACCAACACCCTCACCGCCCTGGCCGAGGCCGTGCAGGCCCACGTACCGCTCGTCCTGGTGGTCGGCGACGAGCCGACCTCCGGGCCCCGCCCCTGGGACGTCGACCAGATCGCCATGGCCTCGGCCGTCGGTGCCCGCACGTACACCGTGGGTCGCACCGACGCCGCCGCGACGACCGTCATCGCCGTCGAGCACGCCCTGACCTACCGGGTGCCCACCGTGCTCGCGATCCCCTACGACGTCGCGACGCTCGACACCGGGCCGGTACCCGAGACGCCGACCCCACGCCTCCCCCCTCCGCTCGCCGTGCGCGGCGCGTTCGCCGACGGCGTCGTGCGGGAGATCGCCGCCTCGCTCGCCGCCGCACGCCGACCGCTGCTCCTGGCCGGCCGCGGCGCCTGGGTGGCGGGTGCGGGCGAGGCGCTGGGTGCGATCGCCGACGCCACCGGCGCGCTGACGACGACGACGGCGCTCGGGCGCGGAGTCTTCCCGCGGGACGAGTTCGACCTCGGTGTCGCCGGCGGGTTCGGCGCCCGGGAGGCGATGGAGCTCGTCCGCGAGGCCGACGTCGCCGTCGTCGTGGGCGCGTCCCTGAACCAGTTCACGATGCGGTTCGGCGACCTGTTCGCCCCCGGCTGCCGGGTGTTCCAGGTCGATGTCGCGCCCGCGGCCACCCACCCGCACGTCGGCGGATACGTCCGAGGGGACGCCGCGGTCGTCGCGGAGGCAATCCTGAAGGAGCTCGACGGGGTCATGCCCAGCGGGTGGCGCGAGTCCGTCGACCTGTCCGCCGCACGACGGCAAGAGCCCGGGGACGGGACCGCCCCCGACGGCCGGCTCGACCCGCGCTCCGCGGCGTCACGCCTCGCCGAGCTGCTGCCCGAAGACCGCGTGGTCGTCTCGGACGGCGGGCACTTCCTCGGCTGGTCGAACATGTACTGGCCCGTCTCGGCCCCGAACCGGATGGTGATGGTCGGCACCGCGTTCCAGGCGATCGGGCTCGGCTTCCCCAGCGTGGTCGGCGCGGCGCTCGCCCGGCCCGAGGCCACGGTGGTCCTCACGACGGGCGACGGCGGCGGGCTCATGGCCCTGTCCGACCTCGAGTCGGCCGTGCGGGTGGCGGGCGGCCGCGGGATGGCGGTCGTGTGGAACGACGGGGCGTACAGCGCGGAGATGCACCTCTACGGGCGCAAGGGTCTGGCGCGGGAGCCGATGCTCATCCCGGACGTCGACTTCGCCGGCGTGGCCACCGCGCTCGGCGCGCAGGGCGTCGCTGTCCGCACCATCGAGGACCTCGAGGCGCTGACGGCGTGGCGAGCCCGCCCGGTGACCGACCGCCCGTTCCTGCTCCTCGACCTGCGGGTCTCCGGCACGGTGGTCGCCCCCTTCTGGGAGGAGATCTCCCGGGCGAGCGGCTGACGACGCAGGACCACTCCTCACCACCGGCAAGGGAGCTCATGACCGACGACAGCACGGACCGCAGGTTCTCCGCCCTGCCCGGACGCCCGGGCAAGGTCGTCGCGGTCCACCTCAGCTACGCGTCCCGCGCCGACCAGCGCGGACGGCGTCCCGCCCAGCCGTCGTACTTCCTCAAGCCGTCGAGCTCCGTGGCGGCCTCCGGCGGGAGTGTCGAGCGTCCGCACGGCACCGAGCTGCTCGCCTTCGAGGGCGAGATCGCTCTGGTCATCGGCACCACGGCTCGTCGCGTGCCCCTGGACCGGGCGTGGGACCACGTCGCGTGGGTCACCGCGGCGAACGACCTCGGCCTGTACGACCTGCGCGCGAACGACAAGGGCTCCAACCTCCGGTCCAAGGGCGGTGACGGGTTCACGCCCGTCGGGCCTGGCCTCCTCGACGCGCGGACGGTCGACCCGGGTGCCCTGCGGCTGCGCGCGTGGGTGAACGGCGAGCTCCGGCAGGACGACACGACCGCAGGCCTCCTCTTCTCGCTGCCCCGGCTCGTGGCTGACCTCTCGCAGCACCTCACGCTCGAGCCGGGCGACGTCATCCTCACCGGCACCCCCGCGGGGTCCTCCGTCGTCGTCCCCGGAGACGTGATCGAGGTCGAGGTCGACGCGCCCGGCGGGCCCACCTCCGGACGGCTCGTCACGACCGTCACCCAGGGCGAGCAGTCTTTCGACGGCGCGCTCGGGTCGCTGCCCGCCGTCGACGACACGCAGCGCGTCGAGGCGTGGGGCTCGCGCGCCGCCGCCGGCCTCGCGCCGGAGGGCCTCTCCCCCGAGCTGCGCGAGAAGCTCCTGCAGGTCCCGGTCGCAGCCCTCAGCGCGCAGCTGCGCAAGCGCGGGCTCGACGACGTGACGATCGACGGGGTCCGGCCCATGCACCCCGACGCCAGGCTGGTCGGCACCGCGCGCACCCTGCGGCTCGTGCCCGGGCGCGCGGACCTGTTCGCCCGCCACGGCGGCGGCTACAACGCCCAGAAGCGCGCGTTCGACACGGTCGGCGAGGGCGAGGTGCTCGTCATCGAGGCCCGCGGCCAGGCCGGGTCCGGCACGTTCGGGGACATCCTCGCCCTGCGCGCCCACGCCCGCGGCGCAGCCGGCATCGTCACCGACGGCGGTGTCCGCGACCATGCCGCGGTCGCCGCGGTCGGCATCCCCGTCTACTCGGCGGGCGCGCACCCCGCCATCCTCGGCCGACGGCACGTGCCGTGGGACGTCGACGTCGCCGTGGCCTGCGGCGGGACGACCGTCGAGCCCGGCGACATCCTCGTCGGCGACGGCGACGGCGTCGTCGTCATCCCGCCCGCGCTGGTCGAGGACGTGGTCGACGCCGCCCTGGCCCAGGAGGAGGAGGACGGCTGGATCGCGGAGCAGGTCGCCGCCGGTCACCCGGTCGACGGACTCTTCCCGATGGACGCCCGGTCGAGAGCGGGGTTCGACGCGTGGCGCGCGGGCCGATGAACCAGGAGTGGGCGGCGCCCAGCAAGTCGCAGCACGCCTACCTCTGGCTGAAGGAGCGGATCGCGGGCGAGGAGCTCACGCCGGGGTACCGGCTCGTCCTGGCGTCGATCGCCGACGAGCTCGACATGAGCGTCGTCCCGGTGCGCGAGGCGATCCGCCGGCTCGAGGCCGAGGGTCTGGTGACGTTCGAGCGGAACGTCGGGGCGCGCGTCTCCATGATCGACGACACCGGGTACCGGCACAGCATGGAGTCGCTGGCCATCCTGGAGGGGGCGGCCACCGCGCTGGCGGCGAGGCACCTGACCGCCGACGACCTCCGGCACGCGCGCGAGCTCAACCGCCGGCTGGTCGAGTCGCTCGACGACTTCGACCCGAGGCTCTTCACGTCCGTCAACCACGCGTTCCACTCGGTGCTCTTCGCCGCGTGCCAGAACACGCGCCTGCTCGCGCTGGTCGAGGCGGAGTGGGTCCGGCTGGGCCACCTGCGCGACTCCACGTTCAGCTTCGTGCCCGGCCGCGCGCAGGAGTCGGTGCGCGAGCACGAGGTGCTGCTGGACCTCATCGAGACCGGCGCTCCCCTGCCGGACATCGAGCGTGCGGCTCGCGGGCACCGCTCGGCCACGCTCGCCGCCTACCTCAGCCACGAGCACCCCGACGGCCTGCCCGCCGCACTCTGAGAGGCAACCCATGCCTGCCGACCTTCCCGACCGCCTCCAGCACTACGTCGGCGGCGCGCACGTCGACTCCACGGACGGCTCGACGTTCGCGGTCCTCGACCCGGTCTCGAACGAGACCTACCTGCACGCCGCGGCCGGCAAGGCGGCCGACGTCGACCGGGCCGTCGCTGCGGCGCGGCAGGCGTTCGAGGAGGGGCCGTGGCCGCAGCTGCTGCCGCGCGAGCGCTCGCGGGTCCTGCACCGGGTCGCCGACATCGTCGAGTCGCGCGACGCCCGGCTCGCGGAGCTCGAGAGCTTCGACTCGGGTCTGCCGATCACCCAGGCGCTCGGCCAGGCGCGCCGGGCCGCGGAGAACTTCCGGTTCTTCGCCGACCTGGTCGTCGCCCAGACCGACGACGCGTTCAAGGTGCCCGGACGCCAGCTCAACTACGTGAACCGCAAGCCGATCGGCGTCGCCGGGCTCATCACCCCGTGGAACACGCCGTTCATGCTCGAGTCCTGGAAGCTCGGACCCGCGCTCGCCACCGGCAACACGGTCGTCCTGAAGCCGGCGGAGTTCACGCCGCTGTCGGCATCCCTGTGGGCCGGGATCTTCGAGGAGGCCGGCCTGCCCAGCGGCGTGTTCAACCTGGTCCACGGGCTCGGGGAGGAGGCGGGCGACGCCCTGGTGAAGCACCCGGACGTGCCGCTCATCTCGTTCACGGGTGAGAGCCGGACCGGCCAGCTCATCTTCGCCAACGCGGCCCCGCACCTGAAGGGCCTCTCCATGGAGCTCGGGGGCAAGTCCCCCGCCGTCGTGTTCGCCGACGCCGACCTGGCGGCGGCGATCGACGCGACGATCTTCGGGGTGTTCTCGCTCAACGGCGAACGGTGCACGGCGGGCAGCCGGATCCTGGTCCAGCGCGAGATCTACGACGAGTTCGTCGAGCGGTACGCCGCCCGGGCGCAGCGCGTCGTCGTCGGCCCCCCGCACGAGCCGACGACCGAGGTCGGTGCGCTGGTGCACCCGGAGCACTACGCGAAGGTCATGCGCTACATCGAGCTCGGCAGGACCGAGGGTCGGCTCGTCGCGGGCGGCGGTCGGCCCGAGGGCTTCCCCACCGGCAACTACGTGGCGCCGACCGTCTTCGCCGACGTCCCGGCCGACGCCCGGATCTTCCAGGAGGAGATCTTCGGCCCGGTCGTCGCGATCACCCCGTTCGACACCGACAAGGAGGCGCTCGCGCTCGCCAACGGCGTGCAGTACGGGCTCGCGGCCTACGTGTGGACCAACGACCTGCGTCGGGCGCACACCTTCGCGCAGGCGCTCGACGTCGGCATGGTGTGGCTCAACAGCAACAACGTCCGGGACCTGCGGACGCCGTTCGGTGGGGTCAAGGCGTCCGGCCTCGGCCACGAGGGCGGCTACCGCTCGATCGACTTCTACACGCACCAGCAGGCCGTGCACGTCACGCTCGGCGAGGCGCACAACCCGACCTTCGGCAAAGGACACTGACGTGAGCGCGACCCCCATCCCGACGCCGTCCTCCCCGCCCCCGGACATCCTGCGCGCCGCCTCGATGGAGCTCGTCGTCACCGACCTCGCGGCGTCGCGGCACTTCTACGTCGACGTCCTCGGCCTGGTCGTGACCGAGGAGGACGGCGAGGCGATCTACCTGCGCACCTACGAGGAGTTCATCCATCACAACCTCGTCCTGCGCGCGGGTCCGGTCGCAGCCGCCGCCGCGCTCTCCTACCGGGTCCGATCCCCGGAGGACCTCGACCGGGCGGTCGCGTTCTACCGCGAGCTCGGGTGCCGGGTGGAGCGGCGGGCCGACGGGTTCGTGACGGGCGTCGGGGACTCCGTGCGGGTGCAGGACCCGCTGGGGTTCCCGTACGAGTTCTTCCACGACGTCCAGCACGTCGAGCGGCTGGCGTGGCGCTACGACCTGTACACGCCGGGCACGCTCGTGCGGCTCGACCACTTCAACCAGGTCACCCCCGACGTGCCGCGGGCCGTGAAGTACATGGAGGACCTCGGCTTCCGGGTGACCGAGGACATCCAGGACGAGGCGGGCACCACGTACGCCGCCTGGATGCGCCGCAAGCCCACCGTCCACGACACCGCGATGACCGGCGGGAACGGCCCGCGCATGCACCACGTCGCCTTCGCCACCCACGAGAAGCACAACATCCTCGCGATCTGCGACACGCTCGGCGCGCTGCGGATGTCGGACCGGATCGAGCGGGGCCCCGGCCGCCACGGCGTGTCCAACGCGTTCTACCTGTACCTGCGCGACCCCGACGGGCACCGGATCGAGATCTACACGCAGGACTACTACACCGGCGACCCGGACAATCCCGTGGTCACCTGGGACGTCCACGACAACCAGCGCCGCGACTGGTGGGGCAACCCCGTGGTCCCCTCCTGGTACACCGAGGCGTCGCTGGTGCTCGACCTCGACGGCGTCCCGCAGCCGGTGGTCGCGCGCACGGACAGCAGCGAGATGGAGGTGACCATCGGGGCCGACGGGTTCTCCTACACCCGCAAGGGCGACGCCCCCGATGAGCTGCCCAGCTGGAAGCAGGGCGAGTACAAGCTGGGGCACCAGCTGTGAGCGGCACGTCCTTGCCGGCGCAGACCGTCACGGCGATCGCCGACGAGCTGGCCGCGGCGGAGCGGAGCCGGACGATGATGCCGCTCCTGACCGCTCGCCACCCGGGCATGACCGTGGACGACGCGTACGCCGTGCAGGGCGAGTGGCGGCGCCGCGCCATGGCCGCCGGTCGACGTCTGGTGGGCCACAAGATCGGCCTGACGTCCAAGGTGATGCAGGCCGCGACCGGCATCGACGAACCCGACTACGGGGCCATCTTCGACGACATGGTCTACGAGGACGGCGCGGTGATCGAGCACGGCCGGTTCTCGAACGTGCGCATCGAGGTCGAGCTCGCATTCGCGCTGGCCGAGCCGGTCGACGGCCCGGACGCCACCCTGGACGACGTCCTGCGGGCCACCGAGTACGTGGTGCCCGCCCTGGAGATCCTGTCCTCCCGCATCGAGCTCGCGGGCCGCACGATCGTCGACACGATCAGCGACAACGCGGCGATGGGGGCCATGGTCGTCGGCGGCTCCCGCGTCGCGCCCGAGGACGTCGACCTGCGCTGGGTCGCCGCGCTGCTGCACCGCAACGGGACCATCGAGGAGTCCGGCGTCGCGGGTGCGGTGCTGGGCCACCCCGGCCTCGGAGTCGCGTGGCTGGCGAACAAGCTGGCCCAGCACGGCGACCGCCTGGAGGCGGGTGAGATCGTGCTCGCGGGCTCGTTCACGCGCCCGATCTGGGTGCAGCCGGGTGACACCGTGCTCGCCGACTACCGCGACCTGGGGACGATCACATGCCGATTCGCCTGACGCCGACGTTCCGCGACGCCCTCGCCGCGCACGCCACCGGGCCGACCAGCGGTCCGTTCCTCGGGATGTGGGTGTGCACGGCCAGCCCGCTCGTCGCCGAGATCTGCGCGGGCTCCGGGCTCGACTGGCTGCTCGTCGACATGGAGCACTCCCCCAACGGGCTGGAGTCGGTGCTCGCGCAGCTCCAGACCGTCGCCGCCTACCCGGTGACGCCGGTCGTCCGGGTTCCGACCGACGATGTCGTCACGATCAAGCAGGTCCTGGACCTCGGGGCGCAGAACCTCCTGGTGCCCATGGTGTCGTCGGCGGAGCAGGCCAGGGCCGTCGTCGAGGCCGTGCGCTACTCACCCCGCGGCCGCCGGGGCGTCGGCTCGGCGATCGCCCGGTCGGCCCGCTGGAACCGCGTCGAGGGGTACCTGGCGCACGCCGACGAGCACGTGTCGGTCCTCGTGCAGATCGAGACGGCCGAGGGCGTGGCCGCCGCCGAGGCGATCGCGGGGGTCGACGGGGTCGACGGGGTCTTCGTCGGGCCGTCCGACCTCGCCGCCTCGATGGGGCTCCTCGGCCAGCAGAACCACCCGGACGTGGTCGCCGCCGTCCACCGCGCGTTCGACGCCGTGCGTACGGCAGGCAAGCCGGTCGGCGTCAACGCGTTCGACCCGGACCTGGCGCACGCGTACGCCAGGGCCGGCGCCTCGTTCGTGCTCGTCGGCGCCGACGTGACGCTGCTCGCCCAGGGGTCCGAGGAGCTCGCCGCCCGGTTCGGGCGCACGTGAGAGGTCAGGGGCGGGCCGGCCGTCGCGTCGCTCGCGTACTCGTCGGAGGCGACGATCCCGGCTCAGCTCGCGCGGCGTGCGCGGAAGTTGTCGGCGATCTGCTGAGCCTGACCCACCACGAGCTGCCGGTAGGTCGCGTACCGCGACGCGATCTCGTCGTTGTCGGCACCGTGATCGCCCGCATCCAGCCAGGCTCGCTTCGCAGCGCGGATGTCGTCGTCCGTGACGTCGAGCCGCCACGCCGTCTCGTCGTTGCCCATGGGAGCCAGCATCGCCGACGCCGGGCGGTCATGGGACGACGGCCGAGGCCATTCACCCGTCCGTTCACACCCACGAGGGACACGGCGCCTCATGTCTTCGGCGTGTCGTGACAGCGGTCGTAGGCGCAGCAACGCGGTCGCCCGCGCCCGATGATCGTCGACGGGCTTCGCGCGGACTCGTGGGCGCCGGTCGGGACCACACGTCCCGGCGCTCCGCGGGACGAGTTGGATCGGCTCCCGGAGCCCCGTAGCCTCCGGCCATGAGCACCCTTGACGAGGTCGGCGAGCGCGACGCATGGCGGTGCTGGTTGTGCGACGAGCCGGTCGACCCCGACGCGTCTGTCAACTCCGACCGCGGCCCGAGCATCGACGGCGGTGCCACCCCGAAGGGCAAGAAGGCGGCACCGGGCTCCGAGCGGCTGGCGCACCGGGCCTGCAACACCCGCAAGGGAGCCGTCAAGCCCGTCGTGGCCTGGTCGCCCACCCTGTTCGTCGTGGAGCCCGCGCCGATCGTGTCGACCGTCGAACGGCTGACGCGCAAGGGCGGGCGTGAGGTCGTGGGTCGCTGCCCGACGAGGGCGGACGCCGAGGAGGCAGCCGTGTGGCTCGTGGACCGGCTCTCGCGGTTCGCGCCTCAGCTTCGGGCGACCGCCACCGTCGAGCCGGGCGGTGGGCAGTTCCTCCTCGTGGCGCACGCAGGAACTCGCTGACCGGTACGTCCGAACGTCCGGCGAAGATCCGACGCCGGAGCCCTGGTGCCCAGTAGCCTCGTGCTGACCTGCCGCACTCTCGGCCGCACCGCCTCAGGTCAGTCGTCATGCCAGGAGGCTCGATGGCCGTCACCGCGGATCAGGCTCGCGACAGCGGGTTGGTCCGCGTCTGGTCGTCCGCGGCCGACGCCCCGAGGTTGCGTCGGCCGACCGACGTCCTCCTGCTGGTCACCTCCCTCCTCGCCCTCGGGCTCCTCGCCCTGGCGGCGCCGGGGCCGACCGGTGCCGACCACGCGCTCGACGCGGCTCTCGCGCGGCTCGAACCGCTGTTCGGCTGGCTGTGGAGCATCGTCTACGCCGTCCTGACCCTCTGGGCAGTGGGCGTCGTCCTGCTCGCCGCCGCGAGCCGAGGACGGCGGCTGCTGCTGGTCGACCAGCTGATCGCCTCGGCGGTGGCGTTCGGTGCCGCGCTCGGAGCGGGGGCACTCGCCGGGACCGACCCGTCGCTGATCGTCGACGGCCTGGTGTCCTCCGGCCCACCGGTGGTCTACGTCGCGACCCGGGTCGCCATCGTCACCGCCGTCGTCGTCACGGCCTCGCCGCACCTGGCCCGACCCTGGAGGTACGCGAGCCGGCTCGTCGTCGGGCTGGGCGCCGTGGCAGCGATCGGGCTGCATGCGACCAACCTCATCGGTGCGAGCGCGGCCATCGCCGTCGGGATCGCCGCGGCCGCAGTCGCGCACCTCGTGATGGGGTCGCCCCAGGGACGACTGACCGACGCGCAGGTCCAGGTCGCGCTCGCTGACCTCGGCGTCCTGGCCACCCGGGTGACCGCTGCTCCGGCACGCGTCGCCGCGGAGAACGTCCTCGTCGCGCGCACGGAGCAGGGCACGGATCTCCTCGTCAAGGTCTACGGGCGTGACGCGTGGGACAGCCAGGTCGTCGGATCGCTGTGGACGGCCCTGACGCGTCGGGGTGAGCGCGCACACGTGTGGGGCACCCGCCGGTCCCGCGTGGAGCACGAGGCCCTCTACACGATGCTCGCCGCGCAGGTGGGCGTGCCGACGCTCGACGTCGTCGCGGTCGGGCTGGCGGACCAGGGCGACGCCCTGCTGGTGACGAGCACGCCCCACGCGCACCTGGGCCTCCTCGAGTCCGGGGCGCTGGGCGACGACACGCTCGGCGACGTCTGGCGCGCCGTGGTGGCTCTCAACGCCGCGGGGATCGCGCACCGACGGATCGAGAGCAGCAGTGTCGTCGTCCGCACGGACGGTTCGGTCGCCCTGGCGGACTTCGACGCCGCTGCCCATGCCTCCGACGAGGGTGACCTGCGCACCGACCAGGCCCGGCTCCTGGTCGTCACGGCGCTCGCGGTCGGCATCGACCGGGCGCTGTCCGCGGCGGTCGGCGTCGTCGGACCCGAGGGCCTCGCGGCGGTGCTGCCCTACGTGCAGCCGGCGGCGCTCGGGAGCCGGACTCGTGCCGAGCTGCGAGGAGCGAGCTGGACGCTGGACGAGCTGCGCGCGGCGGCCGTCACCGCCGCCGGTGTCGAGGATCCGCCGCTGGAGCGCCTGCGGCGGGTGACCCCGCGGTCGATCGGGAGGCTGCTCCTCGTCGGGCTCCTGGTCTACGTGCTCGTCACCCTGCTGGCCGGCGTCGACCTCGCCAGCGTCGCCTCGGCGCTCGCGTCGGCGGACTGGGCCTGGCTCGTGGCAGCTCTGGCCCTCTCCCCGACCATCCAGATGGCCCTCGCCGGCGCGACCATGGGAGCGGCGACCGCGCGGCTGCGGTACGTCCCGGTCCTCATGCTGCAGTACGCCATCCAGTTCATCTCGCTCGTGCTGCCCGCGACCGCCGCCCGGCTCGCGCTCGAGGTCCGGGTCTTCCAGAAGTTCGGCATCCCCGCCGCGACCGCCCTGTCCTTCGGCCTCATCGACAGCGTCAGCGGGTTCGTCGTGCAGGTCGCACTGATCGTGCTGATCCTCGTCAGCGGTCTGCCCGGCTTCACCTCGGCACTGCCCGCAGCCTCGAGCACCGCGGGGTCCGACCCCACCAGCCCCTCGCTCGTCGTCCTGCTGGTGGCGCTCGTCGTGATCGGCGTGGGGGTCACCCTGCTCGTCCCCCGGCTGCGTCACCGCCTCACCGCCCTGATCCCGCGCGCCCGGGCCGCGCTTGCCGACCAGGGTCGTGCGGCGCGCTCCGCGCTCGGGGTGCTCCGCAGGCCGGGCAAGGTGGCCGCGATGCTCGGGGGGAACCTCGGCGCACAGCTCCTGCAGGCGGGCGTCCTCGCGCTCTGCCTGCAGTCGTTCGGCCAGACCGTCTCGTTCTCGCAGCTGATCCTCGTCAACACCGCCGTGAGCCTGTTCGCCGGCCTCATGCCCGTCCCCGGCGGGATGGGGGTCGCCGAGGTCGGCTTCACCGTCGGCCTCCAGGCCGTCGGGGTCCCCAGCGAGATCGCCGTCTCGACCGCCATCACCTTCCGGCTCGTCACGTTCTACCTGCCACCCGTCTGGGGAGCGGCCGCGATGCGCTGGCTGCGCCGGAACGAGTACGCGTGACGACGTACGCAGCCCGATCCACGCGATCATCGCCTCGATCGAGGCCGGCGACGCGCTCACCCAGGAGGTCTGCCATGCCGCTCCGTCCGGCACGCACCGACAGCGTCGACGTCCTCGGCCACCCCGTCGCCACATCGGTGCGACGGCGCGCCTGGGGGGCGGTGACCGCGTGAGCTTCTCGGAGGTGATGGAGCAGGTCGCCCGAGCCTTCGAGGCGCTCGGCGCACTGATCCTCGTGCTCGGGTTCGTGTGGTCGCTCGCGCTCGCCGGCTCCGCATGGCGCCGCACGTCGGACGGCAAGACCGGATTCGTGACGCTGCGACGGTCCTTCGGCGCGGCACTCCTGCTCGCTCTCGAGGTGCTGGTGGCCGCCGACCTCATCCGGACGGTCGCGGTGGCGCCCACGCTCGAGAACGTGGTGGTCCTGGGCCTGATCGTCCTGATCCGCACCGTGCTCAGCTTCTCGCTCGAGGTCGAGATCGAAGGTGTCCTGCCCTGGCGCAGAGCCCTCGTCTCAGGCCCGACCCGGGTGGCCGAAGCCGCTCGACGCGCGCGCGCAGCACCTGACGCCCCGAGCGACTGAGGAACCGCCGCCGCCCCCGGGTGCAGCAGGCTACGACGTGACGAGCCGCTGCTGCCCCGCGAGGCGCGGGACGACGGCGACCGGACAGTCGGCGTGGTGCAGCACCGCCTGGCTCACGGAGCCGAGCAGCAGGCCGGCGAACCCCCCACGACCGCGAGAGCCGACGACGACGAGGCTCGCGCCGCGACTCTCAGCGATGAGTGCCTGGCGAGCGTCGCCCTCCACGACGACCCGCACGACGGTGACCCCGCGCGGGTCGTGGTGCCGCAGGGCGCGATCGAGGACGCCCGCGTCGGCCCCCGACGAGGCGATCATGACCGCCCTCAGCGTGGATCCGTGGGCAGCCGCGAACGCGAGGGCGAGCTCGGTCGCAGCCGTGGCGGCGTCGCTGCCGTCGACCCCGACGACGACCGGACCGTGCGGCTCCGGGCGCCCGCGCACCACGAGCACCGGGCAGCGCCCGTGCGTGACCAGGGCAACCGCGACCGAGCCGACGAGCAGCCCGGTGAACCCGCCCAGCCCGCGGTCGGCGACCACCACGAGCGCGCTGTCCACGCTCGCGCGCAGGAGCACGGGCGCTGGTGCACCCGGCACCACCCGGCCGGTGACTGCGACGTCGGGTGCGGCACGACGGGCCACCTCGACCGCCTCCGCCACGACGCGCTCGGCCTCGTGGCGCAGCCCCGGCGCCCCGGACCCCGTCGCGGCGGATCCCTGAGGCACCCGCAGCTCGGTCCAGACGAACGCGTGGACGACCTCGAGCGGGTACGCGAGCAGTCGCGCCTCAGCGGCGGCCACCGCTACCGCACCCAGAGCGCTGGCCGATCCGTCCACCCCCACCACGATCACGGGGGTCGGGACTGTCTCCGCCACGACGGTCACCACCTCTGGCGCTGCTCCTTCGGCTGTCGGACCGATCGTCCGACCGGGGTGGCTGCGGACGGTAGAGCCGTTCGGCCCTGGACCCGCGAGCGGGGACCTTGGGCCCTACGCCACGGGCGGAGTCCCGGCGGACGCTGAACGGGAGGCCGCCCGCCGCACGGGTGGGCTGCCACGGGCGGAAGGGAGCAGTGCGATGACGCGTACCTGGAGAGTCCGGATCGATCTGTTCGAGACCGACGACCTGCGGGGGGACGGCGACGTCACGAAGGCGCACGCCGAGCTCACCACGTCGAGCGGCACCCGCCTCGAGGGTCAGGGACGTGCCCGTCGGGCACCGCAGGACCCCGACGTCCCGGAGATCGGCGACGAGCTGGCCGCGGCCAGGGCGCTGCGCGACCTCGCCGACCGCCTGCTGCGGGCCACCTCGGAGGACATCTCCGCGCTCGAGCACGAGGACGTCCACATCGTGCGGTGACCCCGCGCGTCGTGCACCAGGAGGGTGACACGACCGGCCGCGGCGCGCCACGATGGTTCCGCCGCCGCGGACGTCGGCCCGGTGGACGGTCCCGGTGAGGAGTCGCGGTGGTGGTGTCGGACGGTGCGCGCGGGACGCCGAGTCACGTGCGGCCCGCCCGTGCGACGGACCTGCCCGCGACCCGCGCCGTGCTGGCGCGCGCCCTCGCGCACGACCCGCTGATGGACTGGATCTTCGGGTCCCACCCCCGCCGTGAGGCCGTGGTCGCGGCGTTCCTGTGGGCGCCCATCGAGGCGTACACCCTGGCCGGCACCGCCTGGCTGGTGATCGATGACGAGCGCGCCGTGGGGGCGGCCGCGTGGTCCGTGCCCGTGACCCAGCCGACCGCCGCGGACGGCGGCCCTGAGCTCCCGGGGCGCGCGATGGTGGACCTGCTGGTGCCCGCGGACCACGTCGCACTCGTCCGCTCGGGCTTCGCGGCCATGCACGGGCAGCTGCCGGAGGAACCCCACGCCCTGCTGCACTTCCTGGGCGTCGACGCCGACCGGCGCGGCCAGGGCATCGGGGGGACGCTCATCGAGGCCGGCCTCGCCGCGATCCCCGCGGACCTACCCGCCCATGTCAACACCACCGTGGACGCGAACGTGCGCCTCTACGAGTCGCACGGGTTCGTCCGGGTCAGCTCGGTGCGGCTCGGCGAGCAGGGTCCAGTCATGCACGGGCTGCGCCGGCCGGCCCCCGGACTCAGGCGTTGACGAGGGGGTGCCGAGGGCGCTTCGGCACCGACGCGACCGCGGCCAGCACCGCGAGCACCGTCAGGACGATGCTCACCACGGCGGCCGTGTCGTCGGGCCCACTGTCCGCGCGCGCGAGGTCCTCGGGCTCTGACGGGTTGACGAGCACATCGAGAGGCTCCCCCACCGCCAGCAGCGGGTCGTCGTCGTCCGAGGGGACCTCTCCGCGCATCGCGTCCGCGCCGGGTAGGGCGTACCGCACGACGTACCCAGCGACGTGCGAACCCCACTTGCCGCCGTAGGTGTGCTCGACGACGGTGCCCGTGGTGACCACCCCGTCACGGCGCAGTGCCGCGTTGTCGAGCACATAGCTGGCCGCCGCCGCCCCGAGCGCCAGGGCGGCCACCGCGAAGGCGGCGGCGGCGAACAGCCGCACGCGTCCGCGGGGGGTGTCCCGCACGCGGACGACGCCCTCCCGCGCGGCACGATCCGTCATGCCGGACAGTGTGCCAACCCCGGCCGTCGATCGACGGAGAAGTCAGCAGCGCGGCGTTCTGCAGCGCCCGCGCGACCGGATCAGAACCGGTACGCCGTCTGGCCGTGCCCGCCACCGAAGGCGAGCACCTTCGCGGGGACGACCCGGTAGACCCACGCACCGTCGGACCCGCCGCCGGTGTCGCCGGCCTCGACGAACCCCTGGCCGCGGACCTCGAACTTCCAGTCGTCGCCGTACTTGGCGAACCAGGCGTCCGCCAGCCTCTGCAGGGCGTCCGGCTCGGTCACCCGCGCCGCGGTCCCCTCGACCACCAGCTCGGTGCCGCTGTCCCAGCCGCCCGCGCCGGTACTTCCCGTGGTCACCGCGACGCGAGCGTTGCCGTCGAGGTTGCGCGTCTTCTGCTCCTCGGCGCCCGTGCAGAAGGCGAACACCCCGTCCACCCAGACGCCCACGAGGGGAACGGCGTGCGGACGGCCGTCCGTCCGCACCGTGATGATCCAGTAGAGCTGCGCGTCCGCCAGCCGTCCCTCGATGGCGGACCACGTCGGTGCCGTGGCCGACGGGTCTCCGTACCGTGGATCGATCTCTCCGGTCGTCACACGCTGATCGAGCTGCTCGTTCACCATGGTGGCCCCTTCGCTCGGCGACACTCCGCGACGGACGGTGCTGCGACCGGGGATGGCCTCCTGACCGGTCGTTCGCGACGATACCGGGCGACGCAGAGGCCGGACACCGGGCAGACTCGGCGCATGGGCACGCGTGAGGCGTGGGTGCTGCACGTCGACCTCGACCAGTTCGTCGCGGCGGTCGAGGTGCTGCGCCGCCCCGAGCTGGCGGGCCGGCAGGTCGTCGTCGGAGGCCGCGGGGATCCGACGGAGCGGGGCGTCGTCTCGACCGCGTCCTACGAGGCCCGTGCGTTCGGTGTCCGCTCGGGGATGCCCCTGCGGATCGCGGCCCGCAAGCTCCCCGACGCCGTGTTCCTGCCCGTCGACGGCGCCGAGTACGAGGCCGTGTCGGGACGGGTGATGGAGGCGCTGCGGTCGTTGGGGGCCGTCGTGGAGGTGCTCGGCTGGGACGAGGCCTTCCTCGGTGCCACGACCGACGACCCCGAGTCGCTGGCCCGGCAGGCACAGGCGGCGGTCCTCGACGAGACGCAGCTGCACTGCTCCGTGGGCATCGGCGACAACAAGGTCCGCGCCAAGATCGCCACGGAGTTCGGCAAGCCCGCCGGGCTGTTCCGGCTCACCGCGGAGAACTGGTTCGACGTCATGGGCGACCGACCGACGATCGCCCTGTGGGGCGTCGGGACCAAGGTGTCGCGCCGGCTCGCCGCCCTCGGTGTCACGACGGTCCGCGAGCTCGCCGCCGCGCAGGTCGACGCCCTGATCGCAGAGTTCGGGCCGAAGATGGGCGTCTGGTACCACGAGCTCGGACAAGGGATCGGCCCGACGACCGTGGACGACAGCCCCTGGATCCCGCGCGGCCACAGCCGGGAGACGACGTTCCAGCAGAACCTCACCACCCCCGACCAGGTGCGCGAGGCCGTGCTCCGGCTGGCGAACGACGTGGTCGAGGACGCTGCCGAGGATGGCCGGTCGGTCGAGCGTGTCGCGCTGAAGGTGCGCTACGCGCCGTTCGTCACGAAGAGCACGAGCCGCAAGCTCCCGGCGCCCACCCGCGACGCGCAGACCATCGTCGGCGCGGTCATGGCGCTGGCGGACACCCTCGAGGACCGCGAGGTCCGGCTGCTGGGGGTGCGCGCCGAGATGACGATGCCTCAGGACGCGGACCCCAGCGAGCGGACACCGGTCCGCGGCCGGATCTGACCACGGACCGGCGTTCTCGCGGCCTCAGGGACGCACGCGGACCGCGCCCGCCAGCTCGGTGTCGACGGACGAGCGTCCGATGTAGACGGCGACCTGGCCCGTCGGGGTGACCCACTGGTCGGCGTCGGCGTCCCAGTACGAGAAGTCCCGGCGGTCCAGCTCGATCCGCACCTGCTGGCGGTCGCCCGCACCGAGCTCGACCTTGGCGAACCCCGCGAGCTTGCGCAGCGGAGAGGCGACGCCCGGCAGCGGCCCGAGGTACACCTGCACGACCTCGGTGCCGTCCCGGTCGCCGACGTTGCGCAGCCGCACCCGCGCGTCGACCGTGTCCTGACCGCCGGTCGCCCGGATGACGTTGCCGACGCGGAGCCGGTCCATCTCGAACTGCGTGTAGGACAGCCCCTCGCCGAACGCGAACTGTGGGGCGACACCAGCCGCGAGATAGCCGCGGTAGCCGACGTTCAGCCCTTCGGTGAACTCGACGTCCGGGTCGTCCAGCCACGGGTTCTGCACCCCCGCCGGCAGCGCGTCCTCGCTGCTCGGGTAGGAGACCGGGAGCCGACCGGACGGGTCCTCGTCGCCGAACAGGATGGCGGCCAGCGCGTGGCCCTCCTCCTGCCCGCCGAAGTAGTTCTGGAGCACCGCCGGCACGGCCTCGGCCCACGGCATGATGACCCCGGCACCGGTGGAGACCACCACGACGGTCCTCGGGTTGGCCGCGGCGACCGCACGGATGAGCTGGTCGGCGTTCTGCGGCAGCTTGAGCGAGACCATGTCCCGCTCCTCGCTCTCATAGGTGCGGACGAAGACCACGGCGACGTCGCTCGCCGCGGCCGCGTCGGCCGCCTCCGCCACGGACGGCGGCACGGCGTCGGCCGGGGTGGACCACTGGAGCAGGAACGTCCCCGGCTGGAGGCCGACGAGCGGGCGGTTCTGGGTGTACTCGACGACGAGGTCGTACTCCTGCCCGGCCGTCAGCTGCTGCGGCTCGGAGCGGACGTCGCGACGACCGTCCTCGCCGGTCATGTCGATGATCAGGCCGCCGTCGAGGTAGACCTTGGCGTCGCCCCACCCCGTCGCCCCCAGGACGTAGGCGCCGGTGCTCGGTGCGACGAGTCCGCCGGTGTACCGCACGGACTGGTCGCCGTTGCCGGCCGGGCCGAGTCCGTCGAGGGCCGGCGTCGGCTGCACCTGCGAGCCGTAGAGGCTCGCGAAGGCGGGCTGCCCTCCGATGAACCCGACGTCGTACGCGACCTGGTGCTCGGTGCGGGTCAGCCCGGCGGCGCCCGACCACGTCGCGTTGGGGTAGTACCGCGCGGTGAGCCCGTCACCGATCCCCCGCTCGGGACGAAGCACGGACGACGGCACGGCCGTCATGTCGAGCGTCTCGATCATGTTCGCGCCGTTGACCGGGTCGTTCCCCTGGGCGTAGCGCACCTGCGCACCGATCTCCTGACCCCGCTCGCGCAGGGCGTCGAGCAGCGAGACCTCGTACGTCGGCTGGATGTACGCCGAACCGCCGAGCGCGGACGGGATGGTGGCGTCGGCGCCCACGACGGCGATCGAGTCGATCGCGTCGCCGTCGAGCGGCAGCGCCGCCGCGTCGTTCTTCAGCAGGGTGATCGCGTCCTCCTGCACCTCGCGTGCCACGGCTCCGTGCTCCTCGACCGGGATGGCCGTCGGGGTGTAGTCGTTGTCGAAGATCCCGATCGCGAACATGGTGCGCAGGATCCGCAGCACCGACCGGTCCACGAGCGCGACGGGCACACTGCCGCCGTTCACCGCGTCGAGCAGCGCGTCGGCGTAGAACGCCCGCGTGCCGGTCTCCATGTCCGTCCCGGCCACGATCGACGCCTCGGTGGAGTGGATCGCCCCGAAGTCGGTGAGCACGAAGCCCTGGAACCCGAGCTGCTCGCGCAGGATCTCGTTCAGGGTGGACTCGTTCTCGCACGAGTAGACCCCGTTGATCTTGTTGAACGAGCACATCACCGAGCCGAGGTTCGCGTCGCGGATGGCCGCCTCGTAGGCCGCGGTGTGCACCTCGCGCAGGGTGCGCTCGTCGACGACCACGTTCTGCTCACCGCCGCGGTACCGCTCCTGGGTGTAGGCGGTGTAGTGCTTCAGGTCCGCGATGACGTTGCGCGCCTGCACCTCCTGGACGAACGGCACAACGATCGCGGAGTTGAGCTGCGGGTCCTCGCTCGCCGACTCGGCCTGCCGGCCCCAGAACGGGTTGCGGGTGGGGTCGGAGTTGGGGCCGAGCAGGACCTCGTGCCCGGTCTGGCGCGCCTCGTCGGCCACCACCCCCGCGTAGTCGCGGGCCCGGGCCGGGTCCCACGTCGCCGCGAGCGCCAGGGTGGCCGGCATGGCCGTCGCGGTGTTCGCGGTGTCGGGGAGCACCCACCCCCGGGAGGCGATGCCGTCCGTGGCGTCGGCCATGCTCAGCTCGGGGATGCCCAGCCGCTCGATCGGTGCGCTGTAGAACGCCGCCGGCCCGGAACCCTGGTCGCCCGCCATGAGCTCGACCTTCTCCTCCAGCGTCATCGCCTGGAGCAGCAGCACCGCACGCTGGTCGGGTGACAACGCCGTGTTCATCCACGGGTCACCCGGTGCCGCCGCGCCCGGCGAGCCCGTCTGCACCGTGATGACCACGGCGGCCGCCGCCACTCCCGCCGCCAGGCGTCGTCCCCTGCGTCCACTCCGACCACTGCGCACCGAGGTCATCGCCAGCCCCTCCCCCTCGAGCACGGTCCGCGCACCCGGATCCCGGGCGGGTCCTTGGGTCACGGTCCGGATCCTGCCGATGACACTCCGGTCACCGCGCGGTCGTCGACCCCCGAGGGGGGACCAAGTGTGGTCCCCCTCCCCGGTGCCGATGCTCGGAGGGTCGGGTAGCCCGGTCTAGCATCGAGTGTGCGCAACGAAGCGCTCCGCCAGTTCCTCATGGTGCGTCGGGCTCGCATCACCCCGGAACGTGCTGGCCTCCCGTCGCCCAGCGATCGGCGCCGCGTCGTCGGCCTGCGCCGCGCCGAGGTCGCCGCCCTGGCCGGGATCAGCCCCGGCTACTACAAGCGGGTGGAACGCGGGGTGGTCGGCGGGATCTCGGCGTCGGTGCTGGCCGGACTCGCCCGGGCCCTGCAGCTCAACGACGCGGAGCGTGCCTACCTGGCCGACCTGGTGCGGGGCTCGTCACCGAGCCGGCTCGGCCACCCGGCCCCACCGGCGCACGCGGTGCGACCGTTCGTCCAAGAGCTGCTCGCCGCGACGAGCCTGCCGTGCTGCGTGCTCGACGACCGGCTCGACGTCCTGGCCGCCAACGACCTGGCCCGCGCGTTGTACCTCCCGCTCTACGAGAGTGCCGACAGGCCCGTGAACCAGGCGCGCTTCACGTTCTACGACGCGGCGTCCCGGGACTACTGGAGCGACTGGGACGCGATGGCCGACCTGGCCGTCTCGCTGTTGCGGGGCAGCTCGGGCCGGGACCCCGTCGATCCCGGGCTCGCCGGCCTCATCACCGAGCTGAGGGCCCACAGCACCGACTTCCGGACGCGCTGGGCCGCCTACGACGTGGCCTCCGACACTGCCGGGGTGCGGGAGATCAACCATCCCCTCGTCGGGCACCTCACGCTCGAGACGCACTCGATCCCGCTGCCGGAGGACCCGGGCCAGCGCGTCCTCGTGCACACCCCCTGTCCCGCGGCGGGCGCGACGGGACAGCTGGCGTTGCTCGCCTCGTGCGGCGCCGACCTGCGTGCGGCCGGGGTGCCCCGCCCGCGGGGGCGACACGCGCCGCGCGGAGGCTGATCGACGGAGTTCGACCCCGGCGACTCACTCGTCGGGGAGGTGCTGCGTCCCCCACAGCGCGGCGCTCGTGCGGTCGGTGACGCCGATCTGGCGGAAGACGTGCCCCACGTGGACCTTCACGGTGCGCTCGCTGATCCCCAGCGCACGTCCGATCTGCTTGTTCGCCATCCCCTTGCCGAGGAGCCGCAGCACCTGGAGCTCGCGCGGGCTCAGCCCGTCCGCCGGCGAGACCGTGGTCGACGGCAGGAGCGCTCGCGCGACGCGGGGATCCAGTGGCGCGAAGCCCAGCGCCGCCGAGCGCACAGCGGCGATCAGGTCCCGCGGGTCGCAGTCCTTGAGCAGGTAGCCGATCGCACCGGCGGCGAGCGCGTCGCCCACCCGGGTCGTGTCGGAGAACGACGTGAGCACGACGACGTGCGTCCCCGGTTGCGCCGTGACGATCCGGCGTGTGGCCTCCACCCCGTCGAGCACGGGCATCGACAGGTCCATCAGGACGACCTGCGGGAACAGCGCCGCTGCCAGTGCCACGGCCTCGGCGCCGTCGGCGGCCTGGCCGACGACACGGAGGCCCGCGGCGCCGTCGACCAGACCCGCCAGACCGGACCGCACCAGGTGGTGGTCGTCGGCCAGCAGGACGGTCACGTCGTCGTCACTCATAGGTCCCCCCGTCCACCCTCAACCGCCATCGGCAGCCCTGCCCCGGCGCGGAACGCACCGCGAGCTCCGCGCCGGCCGAGGTCGCGAGGTCGCCCAGCAGCCGCAGCCCGAAGTGTCCCTCGGGCGGTGCGGCAAGGACCTCCAGCACGTCGAAGCCGACCCCGTCGTCCTCGACCTCGAGCACCACCTGGCCGCCGTCGCGCGTCAGGCGCACGACGACCGCACGGGCACGCGCGTGGTCCACGGCGTTGCGCACCGTCTCATGGGCCACCCGGTAGACGAGCTGCTCCTGCTCGGGAGCGAGCCCGACGGCCGCGTCCGCGTCGAGGTCGAGACGGACCTCGCTCCCGCGGGCGGCCAGCCCGCCGACGAGGTCGGTCAGGGCGGCCCCGAGCCCGGCGGTCCGGAGGCTGGGCGGGTAGATGTCGACCAGGAGCGAGCGCAGGCCCTTGATGCTGGCCCGCACGGTCTCGGACGCCTCCCGCAGCGGCTCGCCGAGCTCGGGAGCCGTCGACCTCTCCGCGCGCTCCGCCGCACCCGCCAGCACGAAGGACGACGCGGCGAGCTCCTGCACCACGCCGTCGTGCAGGGTGGCCGCGATGCGCCGCCGTTCCTGGTCGGAGGCCTCGACCGCGTGCTGGAGCAGCACCTCGCGCTGCCGCTGTCCGCGACGCAACCGGTCCAGCAGCGTCCACAGGACGGGGAGCATGAGCACGACGAGCAGCAGCAGGCTCGTCACGGTGATGCCGGCGAACCCGCGCCAGAGGGCGGTCGAGCGGTCCGTGACGACGTCGTACCGGCTGTAGGTCTCGAACAGCAGCGGGGTGCCGTCCGGGGTCCACACGGGCCGGTACACCTCAAGCAGCTTGCCCTGCCCTCGCTCGTACACGTTCTCGGGCTTGCCGAGGTCGCTCACCTCTGCCTCGGTGGCCGGCGCCGTGAGCACGGCCGTCTCGTCGTCGTCGAGCGGGAACGTCCGACCGATCAGGCGGTCGTCGTCCGAGTAGACGATCCGCCCGGCACGGTCCCAGACCTTGACCCGGATGATCCCGTCGCTCAGCACGCCGCCGCGGACCACCGCGTCCAGAGCCGCGACGGCGGCCGGGTCACCGGTCGGCAGTCCGTCGAGGAGCGCAGGCTGGACCACGGCGTCGGCGATCAGGTCGGTGCGGCGAGCGGCGTCGTTGACCGACTCCTGCTCGGCGATGCGGCGGCTCGCGGTGAGCCCGAGCAAGGCGACGAGGACGAGCACGACGGCAGCCGCGCCGACCAGCTGGCCGAACACCCGCCAGGTCCGGACTGGGCGCTCCTCGGCCCCGGCCCGCCCGGCACCGACCCGCCCGACCGGGACCCATCCGGTCTCGACGGGCCGGTCGGAAGTGGTCCGCACGGGGCTCACCCTAAGGCCGTGCTGCGGCGGGTCGATGCCCGCGGAGCCCGCCGGGTCAGTCGTCGCTGCCATGACCACCGTGGTCGTCGCCGACGTCGTGCCCCACCCCGTCGTCCGCGCCGCCGCCACCCGATCCCGAGTCGTCGCCGCTCCTGCCACGGTGGCCGGAGTCGTCCGTCGAGATGGTCGCGCTCGGAGCGGGCACCGGGGCGGGGAGGCTCCCGTTGACGTCGCGGTCGTCCCCCACCTCGACACGGTCGTCGCGGTCGGCCGACCCGCCGTTGTCATCGCCGGCCGACGGCGAGGGCGTCGCGGACGGGCTGGGCACACCGCCCTGCACCGCGCGGTCGTCGCCGTCCTCGGTCCGGTCGTCCCGGGCGGTCAGGCCACCGCGGTCGTCCACGACGACCGCCTGCGTCGGAGGGTCCACGGGCACGGACGGGCTGAGGCTGCTGTTGCCGGCCAGACCCGCCGCAGCGGGGATGGCGGCCAGGGCGGCGGCCGCGGTGAACACGATCATGCGCTTCATCATCAGGACTCCTCGAACGGTGTGCGTTGACGAGTCCTTTCTCCCCTGAAGGAGGTAGTGCGCACCATCAGACGTTGGTACTAGTACCGGCACCCGGGCGTCAGCGCTCCTGAGCGGTCCGGACCACGTGCTGCGCCACCTGCGCCAGGGTGGACCCGTTCGAGGACGCCCGGGCGATCAGCTCGTCGTAGGCCTCGGCCATCTCCAGGCCGAGCTGGAACGCGAGCACGCCCTTGGCCTGCTCCACGACGACCCGTCCCTCGAGCGCCTCGGTGACGCGCTCCGCGAGGTCCTCGTCGCCGAGGGCCGCCGGCTGCACGATGGCGAGAGTCGCGAAGTCGGCGAAGCTCTGCGCGAGCACGGCGGACGGCTCGGTGAGGTCCGCTGCGGTGACGGAGAACAGGTTGAGCCCGCCGATCGCGTGGCCGCGCCAGTGCATCGGGAAGGCGTGCACCGACAGGAAGCCTGCGTCGACGATCTCCCTGCCGACGTCGCCCCAGCGCGACACGATCGCGTCGCTGCCGACCGCGCTCGACCGCTCACCCGTGCGGGCGGCGTCGACGCACGGACCGGAGTCCCGCTGCGCGTGGTAGAGCTCGAGCTCGTCGACGCGGTGGGACGTCGCGCTGAGCAGCTCGAAGGCGCCGTCCCCGGTGCGCACCAGCACGGCCGCGGCGTCGGCAGGGAGCAGGGCCGCGCAGTCCGACACGAGGCGCGCCAGGAGCCCGGTGATCTCGTGGTCCTCGACCAGGGCGCTCGCCACGTCCGCGAGGGCTTGCGCCGATGTCCGTGCGGTCATCGCTCACCACTTCCCGTGCTGTCGTCCGAGGATGCCGCGTCGTGGGACACACCTTGGTTCGTGTGGGTGAAGCTCAGGCGCCGGTGGACCACGTCGGCGGCGATCTCGTCGAGAGTCGCACTGCTCGCGTAGGCGTGCGCGCGCAGGATGGCGAGCGCGTCGGCGGGCGCGATCGCCAGCTGGGCCACGATCATCCCGGCCGCCTGGTGCACGCGCGCGCGGTCCGACCAGGCGGCGAACGGTGCCGACCCGTCCGTCGCGCGTTCGTCGAGCAGCGCCGCACCGACGGCGTCGGCGAGGAACTGGGCGTCGTCGAGGCTCTCGGTCAGCGGACCGGCGGACCGGTAGAGCGTGATCACCCCGATCGTCGTACCGCCGGGGTGCATCGGGATCGCCCAGACCGTGACCGGGCCGGCGATGTCCCCCGCCATCTCCGTGAACATCGGGAAGGGGCCGCCCTCCGCACCGTCGACGTGGGTGACCACCGCCCGGCCCTCGCGGAACGCCTCCTGCCCGGGGCCCTCCCCGAGGACGTCCTGAAGGTCCTCGATCCGCGCGGACGTCCCGTCGGACGTGCTCACCGTGAGCCGTTCCGGGCGGGTCGACGCGAGGGTGATCGCTCCCCCGTCGGCGCCGAGGATCTCCACGCAGGCCGCACACAGCCGCGAGGCGAGAGGCAGGTCGCGGTCCCCCGCGGCTACCAGCCTGGCGAGCCGGGCCAGGACCGCGCTGCGGTTGGTCACGGTTCCACCGACCTGAGCTCCATCCGCCCATCCTCCACCCAGCACGGCCGGCGGGCGGCCCACGGACGGCGGGAGCCGAGCCCGAACCCGCATGCTCGGCGCACGCCTCGGGCCTAGTCTCGGAAGAAACGTCCGTGGCGGGCGCGACCCGGCGTCCCGCAGGCTCGTCCGACACCACTCTGGGGGATTCGATGACGGCGACGACGACGTGTGTGGGTCAGTTCCGCTGTGCGTCCGCCGGCGAGCGCTGGTGGTGGTCCGACCAGATGTTCCTCATCCACGGGATGCGTCCGGGCGACGTGGTGCCGACCCGCGAGCTCCTCCTGGCCCACGTCCACCACGACGACCGACAGGTGGTCGCCGACGTCCTCGACCAGAGCGTCGCGGGCTCCGACACGCGCGGGTGCGAGTACTCCCTGCTCGACCTGTCCGGCAAGGCCCACCGCGTCGTGCTCGCGGCCGCGGGTGGCGCGGGAGACGACGTCACCGGGTTCCTCGTCGACGTCACCGCCGCGCGGGACACCCTGCTCGCCGAGCGCGTCAACGCGGACCTCGCGCTCGCGCTGGAGTCCCACGCCGCGATCGACCAGGCGAAGGGCATCCTCATGCTCATCTACGGCGTCGACGACGAGGCTGCCTTCCGGCTCCTGAAGCAGAGCTCTCAGAAGCGCAACGTCCGCCTGCGGTCGCTCGCCGGGCGCGTGATCGACGCCGCGGCCGCCGGTCTGGAGTCCACCGCGCGCGAACGCTTGGACGAGGCGCTGAGCACCGTGTTCGCCGAGGACCCCCCTGCGCCCCAGGCCCGGCGCAGCCCGATCCTGGAGCTGCGGACCGAGAGGGAGGGCGACACGTCGATCCTGCGTGCGTTGGGCCGGGTCGACCTGTCCAACCGGGACGACCTGGCGTCCGCGATCACGCTGGCGCTGCTGCGCGCGTCCGCCGGGGGCACCGTCACGGTCGATCTGCGCGGCGTGGTGCGCATCGGGTCCGCGGCCGCCGACGTCCTGACGACCGCACTGCGCCAGAGCGCCGCGCACGGCATCACGATGACGATCGTCGGCGGTGGTCCCGGCGCCGACGAGCCGCTGGCGCACCCGTTCCCGCACTCCCCGGCCACCCCGACTGACTGACGCGGTCGAGAGTGGCTTGAGGGTTTGCTAAACTCCTCAATCGAGGAGGTCACGTGCCCACCACCGAACTGACCGCGCCGCTCTACGCCATCAAGGCCGACCTGTTCCGCTCGCTCGCCCACCCCACGCGCATCCAGGTGCTCGAGGTCCTCAGCGCCGCGCCGGACCACGCCGCCTCCGTGAGCACGCTCCTGGCTGCCACCGGCGCCGAGGCCTCCGCCCTGTCGCAGCACCTCGCGGTCCTCAAGCGCTCAGGCGTCGTCGCGTCGGCGCGGACGGGGAACGCGGTCGTGTACCGGCTGAGCCGCCCGCTCGTGGCCGAGCTGCTCGTCGTGGCGCGTGCCTTCCTGCGGGAGATCCTCAGCGAGTCCGGCGCGCAGCTGGCCGCAGCCGACGACCTCCCGCCGCTCTCGGACGTTCACGGGGGCGGTGACGGGTCCTGAGCTGGTCACCACGCGGGCTGCTCCCGAGCCGCGCCGACGTCGACCTGCGCCCACGTACGGTCCGGGCCGACCTCGTCGCCGGGGTCACCGTGGGCATCGTCGCGCTCCCGCTGGCTCTCGCGTTCGGCGCCAGCGCCGGCGTCGGCCCGGCCCCCGGGCTGATCACGGCCGTCGTCGCCGGCATCGTCGCGGCGGTCTTCGGGGGCTCGCGGGTCCAGGTCTCCGGACCCACCGGTGCCATGGCCGTCGTGCTGGCGCCCATCGTGGCGACGCACGGCCCCAGCGCGGTCCCGCTCGTCGCCATCCTCGCGGGCGCCATCGTGCTGCTGGCCGGCGCCACGAGGCTGGGACGCGTGGTCACGTTCATCCCGTGGCCGGTGGTCGAGGGGTTCACGCTCGGCATCGCGACGATCATCTTCCTCCAGCAGGTTCCCGCCGCAGTCGGAGTCCACGCCTCTGTCGGGGGCAACCCGCTCGTCGTCGCGATCGACGCGGTCGCGCACGCCGGGGCGTCGCTGTGGTGGGCGCTCGGGTCCGTCGCGGTCGTCGCGGCGGTCATGCTCGTGCTCCCCCGGTTCGCGCCCGGCCTGCCCCCGTCGCTCGTGGCGGTCGTCCTGGTCACCACCGTCTCCCAGCTCGCGGACGCTCCGCTGGCTCGGATCGGCGCCCTGCCCGACTCGTTGCCGCTGCCGTTGCTCCCGACCGTGGACCTGGGCCTGCTCCGCGCCCTGCTCGGCCCGGCGGTGGCCGTCGCCGCGCTGGCCGCGATCGAGTCCCTGCTATCTGCCCGGGTCGCCGCTGCGATGCCCACGTCGGGCGGTGCACCGGACGACGACTCCCGGCGTTACGACCCCGACCGGGAGCTCGTGGGCCAGGGCCTGGCCTCGATCGCCTCCGGTGCGTTCGGCGGCATGCCCGCGACCGGCGCCATCGCCCGGACCGCGGTCAACGTCCGCGCCGGCGCGCAGACGCGGCTGGCCGCCCTCACCCACTCCGTGGTGATCCTGGGGGTCATCTACCTGGCCACGGGAGCGGTCTCCGTGATCCCGCTCGCCGCCCTCGCCGGCGTGCTGATGGTCACCGCCACGCGGATGGTCTCGGTGGCCGCGGTCCGCGCCGTGATGATGTCCACCCGGGCGGACGCGCTCGTCCTCGTGGTCACGGCGGTGATCACCATCGCGGTCGACCTGATCGAGGCCGTGCAGATCGGCCTGCTGGTCGCGGCGTTCTTCACGTTGCGCTCCGTCTCGCGTGCGACCTCGGTGCACCGCGAACCGCTGCCCGGCCCGGCGCAGCCCGGCGACGAGCACATCGCGCTCTACCGGCTGGACGGCGCGATGTTCTTCGGTGCCGCCGACCGGATCGGTGCCCAGATCCGCGC
Organism: Cellulomonas humilata; assembly: GCF_013359775.1. Taxonomy (GTDB): domain Bacteria; phylum Actinomycetota; class Actinomycetes; order Actinomycetales; family Cellulomonadaceae; genus Cellulomonas; species Cellulomonas humilata. Next base: position 157,517 of record NZ_JABMCI010000071.1, read on the forward strand.
GAGCGCCGACGCCCTCGTCGTCGTCCTGCGGCTCTCGCAGCTCCGCCTGGTCGACGCCACGGGCGCGCACGCCCTGGCCGAGCTCGTGGCCGCCCTGGAGCTCTCCGGCGTCACCGTCCTGGTCAAGGGCGTCCAGCCCCAGCACCTCCAGCTGCTCACCCGGGTGGGCGTGCTGGACGAGCTGCGGCACGAGGAGCACCTGTTCGACGACCTCGCACCCGCGCTCGAGCACGCCCGGTCGCACGTCGCCCGCAGCACGGCCGCCCGCAGCGCCGACACGGCGGAGCATCAGCGCGCCGCGTCCTGAACGCTCGATCGACCGTTCGTCACGCATCCCGCCGGCAGAGCACCACTCCGCCGGCGAGCACGACCGCCGCCGCGTACCCCGCGACGAGCCCCAGGCCCGGCCACGGGGCGATGTGCAGCGCGGCGAGGTCGCGGGTCGCCTGGACAGCCAACCCGGCGTCCGTCGGGGCGTACCGGTGGAGCCAGGCCTGCCAGTCGGGGTCGGAGACGAACAGGGCGAGCACCGGGCCGAGGAACAGCACCGCCATCATGAGCGTCACCGCACCGCCGGTGTCCTGGACCAGCAGCCCGATCCCGACGCCGAGCAGCGCGACGAGCACCAGGTACAGGACGGTCCCGACCGCGGCGCGCTGCGTCAGGTCATGGAGCAAGGTCGAGTCCGGGTAACCCGCCTCGGCAGTGAACCCGCGCGAGGGCAGCACGGCCCGCGCGACCAGGAGCGCGCCGCCGACGCCGAGCGCCGCGCCACCCGCCGTGAGCACCCCCACGACGGCGACCTTGGCGGCGAGCACCTCCCCCCGCCGCGGCACGGAGACGAGCGTGGGTCGGATCGTCCCGGTCGCGTACTCGCCGGTGACCAGGAGCACCCCCAGGACCGCGGCACCCACCTGGGCGACGTTGACGCCCGCCAGGCTGAGCCGCACGGTGTCGAGCACGCACGGGTCGTCCCCGCACTCGTCGACCCGCAGCGTGCCGGTGACGGCCAGCCCCAGGGCGACCATCCCCAGCGCGACCACGCACACCAGCCACCCCGTGCTCGGCAGCGAGCGCGCCTTGGTCCACTCCGCCCGCAGGGCGCCGGTCATGCGTCCCGCCGGCGCAGCTGCCACCACGCCAGACCGAGCGCGGCCGCCGCGTAGCAGAGGACCACGGTGATGCCGGCGCCGGGCCCGATGAGCGCCCACGGCTCGGCGAGCGTCGCGGTCGGGGGCTTCGCGCGCAGCGTCGCCAGACCGCCGGCGAGGGTCGTGTACATCAGCCAGCGCGGCGACGTGCCGGGGAGCACCGTGCCGGCGACGAGCGGGAGGACCACGAGCACGATCGTGAACGTGATGGCCACCGCGCTGCGCCGCACGAGCATCCCGACCGCGAGCGCCACGAGGGTCACGCTCGTCATGAACAGGGCGGTGAGCACCAGCGCGCGGACCACGGCGGCGTCGGTCAGCGACGGGGTCGGGAAGGCGGGCGGCGCCATGCCGCTGTCCTGGAGGATCGGCACGGCGACGACGAACGACGCGACGACCGCGACCAGGCTGAGCACGAACGTCGCCGCACCGAGCACGGTCGCCTTCGCGGCGAGGACCTGCCCGCGCCGGGGCACGGCCGTGAACGTCGTGCGGATCATGCCGCGCCGGTACTCCGACGTCCCGAACAGGGCGCCGACGCAGATGAGGGCCATCAGCCCGGCGACCACGCCGAGCAGCGCCGCCTCGACCACGTCGTCGTCCGGCGCCTGCGGACCGACCTTGCCGGAGCCCGTGACCGTGTACGTCCCGGAGCGCTCGGTGAGGACCGGCCCGGACGGCGCCTCGGCCGCGCCCATCGCGATCAGGTCGTCCGTGATCGGCATGGTGACCGCGGTGCCTCGCCACGTCCCGTCGGACGCCGGCGTCACGGTGACGTCCTGGAACGTCGCCACGGCACTCTCCGGGTGCTCCCCCATCGACGCCCCGCCCATGCCGCGGGCCACGTACACGGCCGGGGCCGAGAGCACCGCCGGCCCGACCTCCGCGGTGTCCGGCACGGCCGCAGGCGTCATGGTGGCGATCTGCTGCCACTCCACCCCGTCGGCGGACTCGAACCCGGTGACCTCGTCGCCCGTGCGCGTCAGCCGCAGCCACCGGTCGTCGGCGCTCGGGGTGCCGGCGACGTCCTGCGTGAAGTCGGACTGCATCCGCACGCCGTTCGAGCCGGTCAGCAGGACGGACACGTACGACGACCCAGGTTCCGTGCCGTCCTTGAGCGTGATGCCGGCGGCGACGTCGGTCCACGGTGTCCGGGGCACCACGGTGCCGCGGTCCGGACCTCCTCGGTCCGCACGGGCACCCGTCGGGGTGAGGGATGTGACGTGCACGGTCACCGACACGTCCCCGGTCACCGTCCGGTGCGCGAAGCCGAAGCCGTCCGCGACGGGGTCGCCGTCGGGGCCGGTGACGAAGTTGGGGTGGTCGTTGATGTCCGTGGTGCCTCCGGCCGCCCCGAGCGCGCTCAGGCCGACGGTGAGCACCGCCGCGCCGACCAGCGTGGCGATCCACCGCGGCACGGACCGGAGCTTGGTCCACTCCGCCAGCACGGCGCTCATCGGGCGTCCTCGTCCGCGGTCGCGAACTCCACCGCGCCGCGCGTGAGCTCCATGTAGGCCTCCTCGAGAGAGGCGCGGTGCCGTCGCAGCTCGACGAACGTGACGCCGGCCGCACCGAGCAGGGACGCGATCTCGCTGCCCGGCAGACCCTCCACCACGATCCCGTCGGCGGCCTGCACGGTGACCGTCGCCCCGGCGTTGGCCAGGACCGTCATCGCCTCCGACCGCTGCGGCGTGACCACCTCGACCTGGTCCCTCGACACGGACGCCAGCAGGTCCGGCACGGCCGTCTCCGCGACCAGCCGCCCGCGGCCGATCACGACGAGCCGGTCGGCGGTGTCCTGGAGCTCGCCCATGAGGTGGCTGGAGACCAGGACGACGCGGCCCTGCGACGCCAGCGCGCGCAGGAGGAGCCGGATCCACACGATGCCGTCGGGATCGAGCCCGTTGGTGGGCTCGTCGAACATCAGCACCGGGGGGTCACCGAGCAGCGCCGCCGCGATCCCCAGGCGCTGCCGCATGCCGAGCGAGAAGCCCCCCGCGCGCTTGTGGGCCACGGCCGCGAGACCGACCTGATCGAGCACCTCGTCGGCCCGCCGGTCCGCGATCCCGTTGCTCCGCGCCATCCACAGGAGGTGGTCGCGTGCGCGCCGGCTCGGGTGCACGGCGTCGGCGTCGAGCAGCGCACCGACCCGGGTCAGCGGCCGGTCCAGGGTGCCGTACCGGCTCCCGTCCACCAGCGCCTCGCCGTGGTCGGGGGCGTCGAGCCCGAGCAGGAGCCGCATGGTCGTCGACTTGCCCGCGCCGTTGGGCCCGACGAACCCGGTCACCTCCCCGGGCCGGACCGTGAACGACAGACCGTCGACGGCGACGACGCCGCGGTAGGTCTTGCGGACGTCCCGGACCTCCAACGATGGCTCCATGCCGACGACGCTACGGACGGTGCGCCGCGGGGTCGTCACGCCCGTGCGGGATCTGTGCGGCCCCTCGCACGAGCGATCCGGTCCCTCGCTCGGGGGATGACACCCCGGCGACAATGGGCAGATGACGTGGCGACCCGCGCCGACGGTCCGGGCCTCGGTGGCGGCCGTGGTCCTCGCCGTGCTCGCCGTGGCGCAGGCGGCCGCCGGGGGGAACGCGGCCGTGTCCGGGGCGGTCGGCACGGGGCCGGCGGTCTCGACGGTGGAGCGGCCGCAGGACGTGCTGGTCGCCGTGCTGCTCGCGCTGGCGACCACCGCGCCCGTCGCCCTCGCCGGCACCTGGCCCGTGGTCGCCGCCATGCTGATCGCGGCGGCGACCCTGCTGGGCCTCGGGGCGCAGGTGCCGCCGACCGTCGGCGGGTTGCTGGCGCTCGGCACGGTGTACGCCGTGGTCGGGCTCCGGCACCGCGTGCGCACCGTCCTCGTCCTCGTCGCGCCGTTCGTCGCCGCTCTCGCCCTGCCGGTCGAGAACGTGTCGGCGACCGTCGTGGTCCTCGGCGTCGCCCTCCTGGCCGGCGTCGGGGGGATCGCGTGGCGGGTGCGCGACGAGGGTCGACGCCGCGACGCAGTCGTCGAAGCCGCGCACGAGTCGACGCTGGAGCACCTGGCCCGCGGGGAGCGCGCCCGCATCGCCCGCGAGCTCCACGACGTCGTGGCCCACCACGTCTCGCTGATCGCACTCCAGGCGGAGGCGGCGCGGCTGACGGTGCCGGGCATGCCGCCCGAGGGCGAGAAGCGGCTGCTCGCGATCGGCGCGACCGCGCGGACGGCCCTCGCGGAGATGCGCCGGCTCCTCGGGGTGCTGCGCGAGGACGCCGACGGGGCGGACGTGGTCACGCGCCGCCCGCAGCCCGGGCTGGCCCAGCTCACGGAGCTGCTCGACGAGGTGCGCGACGCCGGACCGGGCGGGGCGCGCCTCCTCGTGCGCGGGAAGGTGGCCCCCCTCGACCAGAGCATCGAGGTGACGGCCTACCGGATCGTGCAGGAGGCGCTCACCAACGCCCGGCGGCATGCGCCCGGCGCCGCGGTGGACGTGGAGCTCGACTACCGACCGGACCGGCTGGTGGTGCGGATCCGGGACAACGGTCCGGGACCCGCGGCGATCGACGGCGACGTCGGTCACGGCGTCGGTCACGGCGATCCCGGTCACGGCCTCGCCGGGATGCGGGAGCGGGCCGCGATGGCCGGCGGGACCGTCCGGACGGGTGCCGGATCGCTAGGGGGCTTCCTGGTGAGCGCGGAGCTGCCGGTCCCGGGGTCACCGTGACGCCCACGCGGGTGGTCGTGGTCGACGACCAGGAGGTGGTCCGTGCGGCGTTCGGCGCGCTGCTGGCCACCCAGTCCGACTTCGCGGTGGTCGGCACGGCGGCCGACGGCGCGCAGGCCGTGCGGGTGTGCCACGACGAGCAGCCCGACGTGGTCCTCATGGACGTGCGCATGCCGGTGATGGACGGGATCGAGGCCACGCGCCGCATCGTGGCGGCGGAGCCGTGCCCGCACGTCCTGATCCTCACCACGTTCGACCTCGACGAGCACGTCTACGACGCGATCGAGGCCGGGGCCAGCGGGTTCCTGCTCAAGGACGTCACGGCCGAGCGGCTGTTCGACGCCGTCCGGGTGGTCGCCGCCGGGGACGCCCTGCTGGCACCGGGAGTGACCCGGCGGCTGGTGGCCGAGTTCGCCAGGCTCCGGTCCCGGCACCCGGCCCCGACCGCTGCGCTCGACGCCCTCACCCCGCGGGAGCGCGAGGTGCTCCTCCTGGTCGCCCAAGGGTTGTCCAACCCGGAGATCGCCGCGCACCTCGTCGTCGGCGAGGAGACCGTCAAGACGCACGTCAGCCGGGTGCTCACCAAGCTCGGGCTGCGCGGTCGCACCCAGGCGGTCGTGCTCGCCTACGAGACGGGCCTCGTCGTCCCCGGCGCGCACTGACCCGCGGGTCAGGCGGACTCGGCGCGGCGGTCGAGCGGGTCGAGGACGTCGAGCTCGTCGCCGGGGCGGGCCGGTGCGTGGTGCTCCGGCGGTGCCCCTCCGCGGGCGGCCAGCAGCACCTCGGCCGCGTGGTCGGCGAGCGCGAAGCCGGCCGAGCCGTACAGGTGGAACACCGCGTCCGCGCCGTGCCGCTGGAGCTCGGCGACGTCGTCGTCGTACCGCGCGACGGCGGCGACCTTGCCGGTGAAGCCGGCGGCCTGGAGCCGGGCCAGGGCGATGAGGTTGGCGTTGTGGAACGGCATGGCGAGGACGGCCATCTTGACCCGGCCGGCCCGCTGCACGCGGTTCCAGAACTCCAGGTCTGTGGCGTCGGCGCGCACGACGTCGTAGCCCTCGTCCTCCAGGGCGAGCACCCGGGTCTGGTCGTGCTCGACGCCGACGACGGAGAGCCCGTACTCGTCCCGCAGCCGCGCGTACGTGGACGCTCCGACGCGCCCGAGGCCGAGGACCAGGGCATCCGCGTCGCCGATGTCCACCAGCCGGTCGTCGGGGTGCAGCCGGTCGCTGTCGCGTGCCGGGAGCAGGCGCGACATCCGGCTGGCCAGCTCGACGCCACGGCGGTTGACGACCGCGGACAGCCCGAAGCTGAACGCGACGGCGAGCGAGACCACCACCACCCACTGGTCATCGAGCAGCCCGGTGCTCGCGCCGACGGCCACGACGATGATCCCGAACTCGGAGTAGTTGGACAGCACCAGTCCCGCGAGGAACGACGTGCGCCGGCGCAACCGCATCAGCCACAGGACGAGCGCGTAGGCGGCGACCTGGAACGGCAGGAGCAGGAGGATCAGCAGGGCGAGGCCGATCTCGAACAGGTGCGGCGTCCCGTGCAGCCCGATCTGCACGAAGAACGCGACCAGCATGAGGTCCTTGAAGGTCATCAGGGACCGCGACAGCTCGCCGGCCTGCGGGTGCGACGACAGCAGCACCCCGACGACGAGCGCGCCGACGTCCCCGTCGATGCCGACCAGCTCGAACAGCCCGTAGCCCAGGACGACCGCCACGCACACGCCGAACAGCGCCTGGAGCTCGCCGTGCCCGACGCGGTCCCAGATGCGGTGCAGCACCCACGCACCGGGGATCAGCAGGAAGAGCAGCAGCGCCCACGGGCTCGGCGGCTCGCCGCTGGACATGGACAGGAAGACGACGGCGGCGACGTCCTGCATGACGAGCACACCGACGGCGATGCGTCCGTACAGGGACGTGGTGTCGGAGCGGTCGTCGAGGACCTTGACGACGAACACGGTGGAGGAGAACGAGAGGGCGAACCCGACCAGGGCGAGTGCGCCGAACGACTCGTCGGCCACGTAGCCGAACCCGATCACCGCGAGCAGGCCCAGGAAGCCGAGCGCCATCGCGACGCTCAGCGCCATGTGCACGACGCTGGTCAGCCAGATCTCCCGGCGCAGCAGCGTGCGGACGTCGAGCTTGAGGCCGATGGCGAACAGCAGCAGCACCACACCGAGGTCGGCGATCGGCTCGAGGTAGGGCAGGGTCGGGGCTCCGACGGCGCCCAGGGCGAACCCGGCGGCCAGGAAGCCCACGAGCGGGGGCAGCCGCAACAGCACCGCGACGAGCCCACCGAGCAGCGCGGCGCCGAGGTACAGGGCAGCAGCTGCCATGAGGTCCCTCTCGCGCCGGCGGTTGAGTGGTGAGGTCCCCATCTTGCCTGTACCGCGGCCCTGCACATTGCACGGCCCGATCCGGCGCTCCCGGGCCGCGGAGGGCACATACTCGGAGCACGGCTCCGTGCACGACGGCGGACGTCTCTCACCTCGGTCACGCAGACGGCCCCCTCGAGACACCACCCCAGGACGTGCCGGTGGCCAGGGGAGACCATGATCGCGACGCCGAGCACCGTGGGGAGCTTCCGATGGTCGAGGCCGTCGGACCACTGGTGGTGGTCGGACGCGCTGTTCTCCATCCACGGCCTCACGCGCGGTGACGTCGCCCCCACCCGGGAGATCCTGCTCTGGCACGTGCACCCGGAGGATGCCGACCTGGTCGACGCCACGCTCACCGCGTCGTGGGAGACCGACGTCGGGTGCGACTACCGGCTGATCGACCTCGAGGGCACCGAGCACCTGGCCACCCTGGCGGCTGCGGGGAGCGCGGTGAGCGGCGCGCGGACGACGATCACCGGCCTGGTGACCGACGCCACCGCGCCGAGGCTCCGCGCCATCTCCACGAGCACCAACGCGCAGCTCGGCCTCGCTCTGGAGTCCCGGACGACGGTGGACCAGGCCAAGGGTGTGCTGATGCTCGAGTACGGGATGGATGCCGCCACGGCGTTCGGCCTGCTCCGCTCGGCCTCCCAGGAGCGCAACGTGCGGGTCCGGGTCCTGGCCGACCGCATCGTCAGCTGCGCCGAGGGCGCCGGCTGCCTCCCGAGCCCTACCCGAGAGCACGTCGACGACCTGATGCTGCACGCGCTGGACGGCGGCGCCGCCGAGCCGGCTCCTCCCGCGACGACCGTCGTCGCGGTCCTGGCGCGCAACGCACGCGGTGACCGGGTCCTCACGGTGAGCGGGATCGTCGATCTCGGCAGCTACCAGGACCTCTCGCCGCGTCTCGATGCACTCGCGCTCAGCGCCCGCGACACGGCACGAGCGGTGGTCGACCTCCAGGGGGTGTCCTACCTCGGCAGCGGTGCCGCCGCGTCGATCGGCAAGTTCCAGCGCCGCAGCGGCTCCTGCGGGGTCGAGGTCACGGTCGTCCTGCCCGGTGGTGCCGTCGTCGAGGCGTCGGCGCACGAACGCGCCCGGACCGCTACCCGGTCGCGGTGACCGAATCCGCACCTCCCGCACCGCGGAACAGCCGCTGAGCGAGGTCGTCGGGGCGGGTCGTGGGCAGGTCGCACACGAATCCCCGGCACACGTAGGCGGCCGGCGCACCGCCGACGAGCGGCCGGTCGTCCAGCAGCGCAGGGCTGTCGTCGCCTCCGCCGGGCTCCCCCACCGCCACCGCGAGCCCGGGGGCGGTGGACAGCATCGCGGCGCGGTGCAGCGCCGCCCTGCGTGGGTCGTCGACGGGTCCGACGACAGCCACCTGCCGCGGGCCGTCGAGCGCGGCCTCCACCACCGCCAGGGCTGCGCCCGCCGCGCGCGGGTACGGGACCGCGAGGGCCAGCGGACCGCGCAGCGCCCGCTCCGCCGCCTCCCTGTGGCCCGCGGACCCCGTGAGCGCGGCGTAGGTGAGCAGGGCGCTCGCCGCGGCGGACTGACCCGACGGTGTCGGACCGTCGGCGGGGTCCTGCGGCCTGCCGAGGCGGGTCACGACGGGGTCGGTCTCGTCCTGCGCGGTGTCGTGGAAGCCGCCGTCCGCCGCCGCGAAGTGGTGCAGCACGGTGTCCAGCAGTCGGCCGGCCACCTCGAACCACCGCTGGTCACCCGTGACGGCGGAGAGCGCCAGCAGCCCCTCGGCGAGGTTCCCGTAGTCCTCGAGCACGCCGGCCGCGTCGCCGGGGACGCCGTCACGAGACGCGCGCACCACCCGGGTCGAACCGTCGGAGGAGCGGCGCACGTGCGTCGTGACGAGGAGCTCGGCCGCCCGGACCGCCGCGTCGGCGAGCTCCGGACGGTCGAGGAGCACGGACGACTCCGCGAGGGCCGCGACGGCCAGTCCGTTCCACCCCGTCACCACCTTCTCGTCGCGTGCGGGGCGCGGTCGCAGCTCGCGCGCCGCGCGAAGCCGGTCCCGGACGTCCGCGAACCGGACCTCGTCGGCCGGGTCGCCGCGCCGCTGGAGGACCGACGTCCCGTGCTCGAACGTTCCTTCCTCGGTCACCCCGAGCACCCCGGCCGCCCACGCCCCGTCGTCCCTGCCGAGCACGTCGCGCAGCTGCTCGGGGGTCCAGGCGTAGAACGCGCCCTCCCGGCCCTCGCTGTCCGCGTCGAGCGACGAGGCGAACCCGCCCTCGGGCGTGGCCAGCTCCTCGAGCATCCAGGTCGCGGTCTCCTGGGCGACCCGCCGCGCCAGCGGTGCGCCCGTCGCGCGCCAGGCGTGCGCGTACACCCGGAGCAGGAGCGCGTTGTCGTAGAGCATCTTCTCGAAGTGGGGGACGGTCCAGGTCGGGTCCACCGCGTACCGCGCGAAGCCTCCCGCGAGCTGGTCGTACATGCCGCCCCGCGCCATCGGGTCGAGCGTGCGGTCCACCATGTCGAGCGCACGCGGGTCGCCGGTGCGCGCGTGGTGTCGCAGCAACCACTCGAGCACCATCGACGGTGGGAACTTCGGCGCACCGCCGAACCCGCCGCGCGCGGGGTCGAACGTCGTCGCGATGCCGGTCAGCGCCGCCTCGACCACCTCGCCGTACGGTGCGTCCGACAGGTGCCGCGCCGCGGGCCGCTCGGCGAGAGCCTCCACGATCGCCTCCGCCGTGGACAGCACCTCCTCCCTCCTCGCCGACCACGCCGCTGAGACGGCGGCCAGCACCTCCGAGAACGACGCCATCTGCTGGACGCGCCGCGGGGGGAAGTACGTCCCGCAGAAGAACGGCTCCCCCGCCGGCGTGGTGAACACGGTCATCGGCCAGCCACCCGAACCCGTCATCGCCTGCGTGGCGGCCATGTAGACGGCGTCGACGTCGGGCCGCTCCTCGCGGTCGACCTTGACGCACACGAAGTGCTCGTTGAGGAAGGCGGCGACGCCCGCGTCCTCGAACGACTCGTGGGCCATGACGTGACACCAGTGGCAGGCGGCGTAGCCGACCGAGACCAGTACCGGGACGTCCCGCGCGACCGCCTCCGCGAAGGCCGCGTCCCCCCACTCCTGCCAGTCCACGGGGTTCTCGGCGTGCTGGAGCAGGTACGGGCTCGTCGCGTTCACCAGACGGTTGGGCACGCCACCCAGGTTCCGTCACCGCACGCGCCGGCGCGACCTCGACTCGCCCGCCACGACGCGCGGCCACAGACTTGGAGCGTGGCGCAGGGGCAGAGCGGGCTGCGGAGGTGGGCGCGGGCCGCGCTCGCCCTCTGGCACGCGCAGAGCGTGCGTGCACTGCACTGGCGCAGAGGACGCCCCCTCAGCCGCTGATGCGGTCCAGCTGCTGGAGCAGGTCGTGCGCCGCGAGCTCGACGTCCTTGTGCCGCCACTCCGACGCCCGGTACACGCACGCGATCAGCGCCGAGCGGTGCACCCGGCGGAAGTCCCCGGCCACGAACGCGTACCGCGCCTTCGTCTCGTCCGAGGCGCCGACGGTGAGGCCCAGGTGCCACGAGGCGTAGTCCGACCACGGGTGCCCCTCGAGGTACGCGTTCTGCGCCGCGGCGTCCGGCTGCGCCTCGCCCCAGTCGCTGTCCAGCACGTACTGGCGGGCGTCGATGAGCGCGCGCAGGTGCTCCACCGCCGCCGAGTTGAGCGTGTACTCCGCCACCTGTGCACGCTACCGCGGCCTCCTCGACGAGCTCACACCCTGAGCAGCCCCGCGGCGCCGGGTCAGCGCGCCGGTCCGCGAGCGCCGACCTACGATCGGCGCGTGACCGAGGGACGTGACCGGCGACGACGCCTGGCGCGGGGCGCCGCGGTCGTCGTCGTCGGGACGGCGCTCGCGGCGTGCGTTCCCGCTCGCCCGGCGTCGACCTCGGCGGTGGACGTCGCCGTGGCGTTCTACGACGCCGTCGACCGAGCGGACGGCGGTGCCGCCTGCGACCTCCTGGCTCCGGTCACCGTCGAGAGCCTGGAGGACGACGCCGACGAGTCGTGCAGCGAGGCGGTCCTCGACGGCGAGGTGGGCGAGACGCTCACCGCGCGGACGGGCGACGCGTCGGGGTCGGCGACGGTGGCGGGACGTCAGGCGCAGGTCGTGCTGGCCGACGACGTCCTGTTCCTGACCGTCTCCGGCACCACCTGGCGGATCGTCGCGGCAGGGTGCGACCCGCGACCGGACCGGCCGTACGACTGCGTCCTGGAAGGAGCGTGAGGTGCGCGCGCTCTTCTGGACCTGCCTCGTCGGCATCCTGCTCGGGCTGGTCTACTGCTTCGCTCTCGGGGTGCTGCACCGATGACCGCGCGGCGCTCGGGACTCCGCCGGAACAGCCTGAGCCTGTTCTTCGGCGCGCTGTTCGTCGCTGCCCTCGTCGGGCAGGCGATCTCGGGCGTGGCGCTGTTCAACGAGGAGCAACGGTCCGCAGGTCTCGACCCGATCGGCATCGGCGAGTACGTCACCACCTCGGCGTTCGCGGTCGACGTGACCGAGAACTGGCAGTCCGAGTTCCTCCAGTTCCTGCTGTTCGTCGGCGCCACCGTGTTCTTCCTCCAGCGCGGGTCGCCCGAGTCCAAGCCGCTCGACGACCCCGGCCGTGAGAGCGACGAGAAGCAGAAGGTCGCCGAGTTCTCCACCGCCGACTCCCCCGCCTGGGCCCGCGTGCGGGGATGGCGACTGAGCCTCTACTCGCGATCGCTGAGCCTGGTGATGGGCACGATCTTCGTCCTGTCCTGGTTGACCCAGTCCGTGACGGGCGCCGTGGCGTACAGCGAGCAGCAGATGCACGACCTCCAGGACCCGGTCACCTGGTCCCAGTACCTGCTGCTGCCCGACTTCTGGAGCCGCACGCTGCAGAACTGGCAGTCGGAGTTCCTGGCGGTGGCTGCCATGGTCGTCCTGTCGATCTACCTGCGCGAACGCGGCTCCCCGGAGTCCAAGCCGGTCGGCACACCGCACGCGGCCACGGGCGTCGAGGGCTGAGATGGGCACCGTGGCGGCGCCCGACTGGATCGGGATCACGCGCGAGCTGATGACCGGCTACGTCGCGCGCCCCCGCGTCGAGGTGCTCGACTCGACGAGAGAGCACGCCGTCCTCCGCGTGGACGCGCCCGGCACCCGACACGTGCTGAAGCTGGCGCGGTCGGACGCCCGGCCCGCCGTCGACTACGCCAGGACGGCCTCGGCACATCGCCTGGCCGAGGCCGCCGGCGTGCCCGTCGCGGCCGTCGTGGCGGTCGGCGACGACGGCGTCCTCCAGCACCTGCTCCAGGAGCACGTCGAGGGCGTCGACTGGCGGCACGTCCGCCCGCAGCTCGACGCAGCGGAGATCGAGACGGCGTCGACCGACATCGCCCGGGCCGTCCTGCGGATCCAGTCCGTGACGCTCCCCTCCTGGGGCAGCCTCGACGACCCCGGCGGGCGCACCCTGCTCGACGCGCTGCACGACCGGATCGCGCTGCGGACACGGCGAGAGGACCGCCGGGCGCTCGCGCAGGCGGTGCTGGACCGCCACGCCGACCTGTTCGCGGAGCCGGTGGTGCCGACGCTGACGCACGACGACCTGCACCACGCCAACCTGCTGTTCCGCCCGCACGCGACGGGCTGGCGCCTCGCGGCGGTGCTCGACTGGGACAAGGCGTGGGCCGGCCCGCCGGAGTCGGACGTCGCGCGGATGGCGTTCTGGGACGACATGACCGACCCCGTGTTCTGGTCGGTCTACCGGCACGACCGCCCGGCCGCGGACGGGTGGCGGGAGCGCGCCGCGGTCTACCAGCTGCTGTGGTGCCTCGAGTACGACATGCCGACACCCCGGCACCAGCGCGACACCGCGGCACTGCTCGCGCGCCTCACCTGAGCGCTGGCCCGCCCGCGCGTCGGGCCCGGTAGGCGGCGACGTGGGCGCGGTTGGCGCAGCCGTTCACGTCGCAGAACCGGCGGGAGCGGTTGCGGGACAGGTCGACGAGCAGCGCGTCGCAGTCGTCGGCCTCGCAGCGCTGGAGCCGGTCCCACTCGTCGGAGCGCACCACGTCGGCCATCGCCATCGCGGTCTCGACGAGCAGCACGGTGCCCAGCGGCGCGTCGGGTGCGGTGCCGTGCAGGTGCCAGTCGACGTCGTCGTGCCGGACGAGGAAGGGCACGGCTCCCCCGCGGGCCAGCAGCTCGTTGAGCACGGAGGCCGCGGTGTCGCGGTCGACGTCCCACAGGGCGGCGATCTGGTCGCGCGCGTCGCGGACCGCGGCGAGCTCCTCGGCGTCACCGTCGTGCCGGACCGTGTAGCCCCACCGCGTGTAGAACTCGTCCACGTCCGCGACCGTTGCCATGGCGTCGTGCCCGTCCCGGCGACGGGCGGTGTTCACCAGCTCGACGGCCGCGGCGATGCTCATCTCGGTGTCAGGTGCGAAAACCACTTTGACTCCTGTCGGCGGGATGGGCTAGCGTCACGAGCGTAACGCTATTTCACTCATGACATCCCTGGCAGGGGCTCCCTATGTCCACCACCGCCGCTCCCGGTCGCGCCGCCGGTATCGTCGCCGGCCTCATCGCGGCCGTGGCCTTCGCCACCAGCGGTCCCGTGGTCAAGCCCCTGCTCGTGGCCGGCTGGTCCCCCGGCTCCGCGATCCTCGTGCGGCTGTCGGTCGCGGCCCTGCTGCTGGCCGGTCCGGCGGCGTGGGCACTGCGTGGGCGCTGGCACGTGCTCCGCGACGAGTGGCGCACGGTGCTCGGCTTCGGCATCCTCGGCGTCGCCACCGCGTCGACCATGTACTACCTCGCGGTCGACCGGCTGCCGGTCGCGATCGCCCTGCTCATCGAGTACACCGGCCCGCTCCTGCTGGTCGCCTGGCGCTGGGCCCGCGAACGCCGGGCGCCCAGCGCCGCGACGCTCGCCGGGGCGGCGCTCGCCACCGGCGGCCTCGTCCTCGTCCTCGACCTCACCGGCTCGCTCGAGCTGGACCCGGTCGGGCTCGCCTTCGCGCTGGTCTCCGCGGTGGGCAACGCCGCGTACTTCGCGCTCACGGGGCGCCGCACGGAGCTGCCGGCGATCAGCCTGGCGGGCGCTGGGATGGCGGTCGGTGCGCTGACCGTCGCCCTCGTGGCCGCCGTGGGGGTGCTCCCCCTGGCCGCGCCGGACGTCCGCGTGGACCTGCTGGGTGCACAGGTGCACTGGATCGTGCCGCTGCTCGTCGTCGCCACCGTGCCGACCGCGTTCGCGTACGGCGTGAGCGCGCTGTCCGTGCGGCTGCTCGGCGAGCGGCTCGCGTCCTTCCTCGCCCTGTCGGAGGTGCTCGTCGCCGTCCTGCTCGCGTGGCTGTTGGTCAGTGAGGTGCCGGCGCCGCTGCAGGTCGCCGGGATGGTGCTCGTGGTGGCCGGCATCGCGCTGGTCCGGCGCGGGACCGACGTACCCGAGCCGGTCACCGCGGAGCCGCGCCCACGGCCCGTCGCCGAGGTCGGCGCCGGCTGACCGTTGCGCGCCGGGGCGCACCCGGAGCATCCTCGGAAGTCACCGCCGCGGAGCGGTGCTGGAGGATCAATGTCGATCCGGATGCGGCGACTCGGCCTTGTCGGCCTGTTCGCCCTCCTCGTGTCGGGCCTCACGACGACGGCCGCGCCACCGGCCGCGGCCGCGGTCATCCCCGGGTTCAGCGACACGCTGGTCGCGAGCATCTCCTCCCCCACCGCCATCGCCTTCACCTCCGACGGTCGCATGCTGATCACGGAGAAGAACGGGAGGCTGCGCGTCCGCACGGCTGCCGGGGCGCTGCTGACCACCGCGGCGCTCGACCTCAGCGCACGCCTCTGCACCAGCTCGGAGCGGGGGCTGCTCGGCGTCGCCGTCGATCCCGACCCGGGCACCCGCGCGATCTACCTCTACTACACCGCCCGGGGCACCAGCACGGCCTGCCCGACGAGCACCACGGGCAACCCTGCCGGGGCTCCGACCAACCGCGTGTCCCGGTTCGTCCTCGGCGACAACAACGTGGTGGACCCGGCAAGCGAGACGATCCTGCTCGACGGCATCTACACGCCGGCCGGCAACCACAACGCCGGTGACGTGCACGTCGGCAAGGACGGCTTCCTGTACGTGTCCACCGGCGACGGCGGCTGCGACTACGCGGGCAACAGCGGCTGCGGCGGCGCCAACGACGCGGCGCGCGACCGGAACATCCTCAACGGCAAGATCCTGCGGGTCGAGCGCACCACCGGTGCACCGGCGGCCGGCAACCCGTTCCTCGGCACCGGCTCGGCCAGCTGCCGGCTCGCCCCTGCCCCGGCCGGGTCGATCTGCCGCGAGACGTTCGCGTGGGGGTTGCGCAACCCGTTCCGGTTCGCCTTCGACCCGGACGCGGCCGGCACCTCGTTCCGGATCAACGACGTCGGCCAGAACGTGTGGGAGGAGATCGACACCGGCCTGAGCGGTGCGGACTACGGCTGGCCGCTGCGCGAGGGGCACTGCGCGCAGACGGGGTCGGCGACCAACTGCGGCACGCCCACGCCCGCGGGGATGACCGACCCGCTCTTCGACTACAACCGCGACGCGGGCTGCGGCTCCATCACCGGCGGGGCGTTCGTGCCCAACGGCGCCTGGCCCGCGTCCTACGACACCGCGTACGTGTTCGCCGACTACGTGTGCGGCAAGGTCATGACGCTCACCGGCGGCACGAGCACCGACCTGGCGACCGGTCTCGGCGGCGCCGTGCACCTGGAGTTCGGACCGTCCGGGAGCACGCAGGCGCTGTACTACACGACCTTCGTGAACGGCGGCGAGATCCACCGCATCAGCTACACCGGCACCGCCAACCGCACGCCCGTCGCGGCTCTGACGGCATCGCCCTCGAGTGGCGCCGCGCCGCTGACGACCACCCTGAACGGCTCCGGGAGCAGCGACCCCGACGGCGACGCGCTCACCTACCTGTGGACGTTCGGCGACGGGTCCCCGAACGCGACGACGAGCACCCCGACCCTCGCGCACACCTACGCGGCCGGCACGTGGACGGTGAGCCTGCAGGCGCGCGACCCGGCCGGAGCCGTGTCCGCGCCCGTGAGCGTCACGATCAGCTCGGGCAACACCGCACCGGTCGCGACGATCGCGTCCCCGGCCGCCGGTGCCACGTTCTCCGTCGGGGAGACGTTCCGGCTGGACGGCTCGGCGACGGACGCCCAGGACGGCACGCTGCCGTCGGCACGGCTCAGCTGGACGGTGCTGCGGGTGCACGACCAGCACACGCACCCGTTCCTCGGCCCGGTCACCGGAACCGGGATCGACGTCGTCGCGCCCGGACCGGAGGACCTCGCGGCGGCCGCCAACAGCTTCCTGCGCATCAGCCTGACCGCGACGGACTCGGGCGGCGTCTCCACGACGGTGGTCCGGGACTTCCAGCCGCGCAAGGTGGCGGTCACGCTCGCCACCTCCCCCGCCGGCCGGACGATCGTGGTAAACGGCCTCCCGGTCACCGGGCCGACGACGGTCACCTCCTGGGCGGGCTTCGCGCTCCAGCTGTCCGCGGCGGCGCAGACGGATGCCTCCGGGCGTCCGTACGGCTTCAACCGCTGGTCCGACGGGTCCACCGTGGCGTCGCGCACCTGGACGACCCCGTCGACCGCGGCCACGATGACCGCCTCCTTCTCGCTGCGGGGGCTCCAGGGCGCCTACTTCGACAACCAGGACTTCACCGGCGCCACGGTGAACAGGCTCGACCCGACCGTCGGGTTCTCCTGGGGCACCGCCGCGCCGGTCTCCGGCATCGGCGCCGACACGTACTCGGTGCGCTGGAGCGGCTCGGTCATCCCCCGCTACTCGCAGACCTACACGTTCTCCACGACGTCCGACGACGGGGTGCGCCTGTGGGTGAACGGCACGCGGGTGATCGACGCGTGGACCGTCCACGCCAGCCGGGTGGACAGCGGCACGATCACGCTCACGGCCGGGGTCGCCGTCCCCATCGTGCTGGAGTACTTCGAGGGCACCGGCAACGCCGTGGCGCAGCTGCGCTGGTCGAGCACGTCGCAGGCCCAGGAGCTGGTGCCGGCCGAACGCCTGCGACCCTTCTACGCCGTGAACATGCAGCCGGTCGCGACGCCGGTGCACCCCGGGTACGCGCCCGACACCGGCGCCGTCTACGGCAAGCGGGCGTCGGGCCTGAGCTACGGCTGGAACGCGGACAACTCCTCGGCCATGCGCGACCGCAACTCGGCGCTGTCGCCGGACCAGCGCTACGACACGCTGGCGTTCCTCCAGCTCGCCCCGAACAGCAACGCGCGATGGGAGCTGTCGGTGCCCAACGGCACCTACAGCGTGCGCCTCGTCGCGGGTGACCCGACGGCGTTCGGGTCGACGGTCCGGCTGCTCGCCGAGAACGTGCTGGTGGTGAGCGGGACGACCACGTCCGCGCAGCGCTGGCTCGACGCCACCGCGACCGTGACGGTCACCGACCGGCGGTTGACCCTCTCCAACGGCACCGGTGCGGCCAACAACAAGCTCGCCTTCCTCGAGGTCCGGCTGCTCTGAGCCGTCCAGCATCCGAGAGTCTCGACCGAACCCTTGACCACCCCCTCGGAGGCGTGCTGCTCTGTGCCCGGCCACGACCCGACCGGAAGGAGCACCCGATGACCGCCACGCGCGTCACCCCGCTCCCGTCCCGTCGTGGCGCCCTCGCGTTGCGTTCCTGTCCGGCCCGCTGTCAGCAGCACTGACGCTCCCCCGGCTCACGCCGGACAGCAGGCCCGTCGACGACGCACCCCCGAGAGGCACGACCATGAGCATCGACCTGTCCCCCCGCCCTGCCCTGACCACCCCCGCACCCCTGAGCGTGTCCGAGCTCAGCGCCCTGACCCGCTCACTCGCGGCGCGGCCCGAGCTGTGGCAGCCCCTGGTCCGCTTCGAGGAGACCGGGCGCTGGTGGACCCGCCTCGACGGGCCGCCCGACGTCGACGTGTGGCTCCTCACGTGGCTGCCGTCGCAAGGCACCGAGCTGCACGACCACGGCGCGTCCGCGGCCGCGTTCACCATCGCCGCGGGCACCCTGACCGAGATCCGCCCGCAGCGCGACGGCCGCCTGGTGCCGCAGGACTTCCCCGCCGGGCAGACGCAGACCGTGGACCCCGGGGAGCTGCACGACGTGCTCAACACCGGCACCGAGCCGGCCGTGAGCATCCACGCGTACTCCACCCGGCTCACCCGCATGACCTACTGGGCGAGCACCCCCGATGGCCGGCTCGTCCCCACCCGCACGGTCGAGACCGCCGAGCCGGAGACGGACAAGTGAGCACGGTCGACACCGTCGGTCGCCGCACCATCGACGACGTGCTGGCCGAGGCCCGCGCCGGCCTTGACCGCCTCGCACCCGGGGACGCCTGGGAGGCCGTGCGTGGCGGCGCGCTGCTGGTGGACATCCGCCCCGCTGCGCAGCGGGCGGCGGAGGGCGAGGTGCCGCAGGCGGTCGTCATCGAGCGGAACGTGCTCGAGTGGCGTCTGGACCCGGCCAGCGCCCACCGCATCCCGGCGGCGACCGGGTACGACATCCACGTGATCGTCCTGTGCTCCGAGGGCTACACGTCCAGCCTCGCCGCCGCGGCCCTGGCGGACCTGGGCCTGCACCGCGCGACGGACGTCGTCGGGGGCTTCCACGCGTGGTCGGCGGCGGGTCTGCCGACGGACTCGGCACGCGGCGCACTGGTCGGCGCGGGGGCGCACGGGCACCGGGCGTAGTCACAGGCCTGGGCGCGGGCGTCGTGGAGTGGTAGACCGGGAGTCACCCGTCTGCTCGCCCGAGGAGATCCGATGCGATCGTCGAGGCACCCCCGACCACTCGTCGTCGCCGTCGTCGCGGCGCTCGCGCTCGCGGCCGGCGCCGCACCGGCGGCGGCCCACCCCCGCCCGGTGGACAAGGTTCCCGTGGCCGTGGGCACGGGGGGTGCGGTCGCCACGGTCGACGCCGACGCCACGCGCGTCGGGATCGACGTGCTGCGGCGTGGCGGCAACGCGGTCGACGCCGCCGTCGCGGCCGCGGCGACGCTCGGTGTGACCGAACCGTTCTCCTCCGGCATCGGCGGCGGCGGGTTCTTCGTCTACTACGACGCGGCGTCCGGCACGGTGCACACCATCGACGGGCGCGAGACCGCACCCCTGGCGATGCGCAGCGACTCCTTCGTCGAGAACGGCGTGCCGATCCCGCCCGCCGACGCCGTCACCTCCGGCCTGTCCGTGGGCGTTCCCGGGACCCCGGCGACGTGGCAGACGGCGCTCGACCAGTGGGGGTCGATCAGCCTGCGCACGGCGCTGCGCGGTGCGACGGACGTGGCCCGGCGCGGCTTCGTGGTGGACCAGACGTTCGTGGACCAGACGGCGGCCAACGTCACGCGCTTCTCCGCCTTCCGGTCGTCCGCCGACCTGTTCCTGCGCCGGGGTGCGTTGCCGACGGTCGGGTCGGTGTTCCGCAACCCGGACCTGGCCGACACCTACGACCTCCTCGGACGCAAGGGCGTCGGCGAGCTCTACACGGGACGCCTGGCCCGCGAGATCGTCACGACGGTCCAGCGCCCGCCCGTACGGCGCCACAGCCCGCTGGTCGTCCGCCCCGGCCTCCTGGAGCGCGCCGACCTGGCGGCCTACGTGGCGCCCCTGCGCGAGCCGACCCTGGTCTCCTACCGCGGGCTCGACGTCTACGGCATGGCTCCTCCGTCGTCGGGCGGCTCGACCGTGGGCGAGGCTCTCAACATCCTCGAGGCGCTCCCGGCGACAGCCGACCGGACCCAGACGCTGCACCGCTACCTGGAGGCGAGCGCCCTGGCCTTCGCGGACCGCAACCGGTTCGTCGGTGATCCCGCGTTCGTCGAGGTGCCCCTCCGGGAGCTGCTCTCGGACGGGTTCGCCGCCGAACGCGCCTGCCAGGTCGGCGCGACCGCGCTGACCAAGCCTGTGGCGCCGGGGACGCCGGACGGCGACTACACCGGATGCCCCGTGCCCGCGGCCGCCGGCACCGAGGGCTCGGACGGCCAGTCCACGACGCACCTGACCACCGCGGACCGCTGGGGCAACGTGGTCGCGTACACGCTGACCATCGAGTCGCTCGGCGGCAACGGCATCGTCGTGCCGGGGCGCGGGTTCCTGCTGAACAACGAGCTGACCGACTTCAACTTCACCGACACGCAGGACGGCACAGACCCGAACCTGCCCGGCCCCGGCAAGCGGCCGCGCAGCTCGATGGCGCCGACCATCATCCTGGCCGACGGCTCCCCGTTCCTGGCGCTCGGGTCGCCGGGTGGGTCGACGATCATCACGACCGTCCTCCAGGTCCTGGTGAACCGTCTCGACCTCGGGATGACCCTCGAGGAAGCCGTCGCCGCCCCGCGGGCCACCCAGCGCAACACCGCCGCGGTGCAGGCCGAGCCCGGGTTCGACCGGGCACCGCTCCAGGCGCTGGGGCACACGTTCGCCGACAACCCGGAGATCGGTGCGGCCACCGCGATCGAGCACCGGGACGACGGCTCCTTGCTGGCGGTCGCGGAGCCCACGCGACGCGGCGGGGGCAGTGCCGCGGTCGTGCACCGGCCCTGACGGCGCCTCGCGGCGCACATCGGTCCACGTAAAATCCACGTAAAATTGCCCTGGGCAATTCGGACTATTGTGGGGCATTGTTGCAACAATGCCGGTGACCGCAGTCACTCCTGGACAGTCGTCCGCCTGATTCCTCCGTTACCGCCTGGTACGGTCGTTTCATCGAGCTCGCCCGCGGCCCTCTGACGAGGTGGTCGTTCCGGCGTCGCTCGCTCAGAGCCCCTCGTGAGGAGGGGCAGCCATCCCGTCACTCCGTGCCCATCAGGGCTCATACGTGGCATTCGACGCGAGGAAAGCGCCTACCCGCGCACCCCTCGTCGTCTTCGCTTGATCGTCGACGGCGCCGGTCAGTACACCCGATCCGTCGACCGAATCAGCGGGGTACCGCTCATGTTCGTATTCGTCCTACAGCTCCGGCACATGTTCGAGGGCCAGTCAGAGTTCTATCTGTTCGCATTGTTTTCCACTGTCATCTGGGCGTTGTGGCTGATCAAGGTGCTGTTGTCACGGCGCTACAAGCCTTTCACCGGTGAGTTCCACGGCACCACCAGCGTGGTCATCCCGGTCGTCGACGAGCCGCTGGACCTGTTCCGCGACGTGCTCACGCGCATCGTCGAGCAGCGACCCGACGAGGTCATCGTCGTCATCAACGGAGCGGTGAACGTCCCCCTCCAGGAGATCAGCGACGAGTTCGCTCCCCTGGTGCGCTGGGTGCACACGCCGATCCCCGGCAAGCGCAACGCCGTCAAGATCGGCACCGAGATGTCCCGCGGCGAGATCACGGTGCTGGTCGACTCCGACACCGTCTGGACCGACGGCACGCTGTCCGAGCTGGTCAAGCCGTTCGCCGACGCGTCCGTGGGTGGCGCGACCACCCGCCAGCGGATCCTCGAGCCCGAGCGGTCCTGGATCACGCGCTGGGCGGACTGGCTGGAGAACACCCGGGCGCTCTACTCCATGCCCGCGCAGTCCGCGCTGGGCCAGGTGGGCTGCCTCCCGGGGCGCACCATCGCGTTCCGCCGGCACATCCTGGTCCAGGTCATGGACGACTTCATGCACGAGAAGTTCATGGGCGTGTTCCTCGAGGTGTCCGACGACCGGACGCTCACCAACCTCACACTCAAGGCCGGCTACCGGTCGGTGTACCAGTACACGAGCCTCGTCTACACGGACGCCCCGCTCCAGGTGAGGAAGCTGGCCAAGCAGCAGCTCCGCTGGGCCCGCGGCAGCCAGTACAACACCCTGCGGATGCTCCCCTGGATGGTCGGCCACGCGCCGCTCCTGGCGGTCTTCTTCGTCGCCGACATCCTGCTGCCGTTCCTGCTCTTCGGGACGATCGCGGGCTGGATCTACCGGGCCGTGTCCGGCACCGGCGTCAACCTGTACCAGGCGATCCTGCACACGTACACGGGGCTGTCCGGCTGGGTGTGGGTCGTCGTGACCATGGTCGTGTCGTCCGTGCTCTCCATGGCGATCCGGCAGATCCGCCACCTGCACGAGAAGCCGTCAGACTTCCTGCGGCTGCCCGTGTTCATCATCGTCTCGACGCTGTTCCTCATGCCGATCCGGCTGCTCGGGTTCCTGCGCATGGCTCACGCCAGCGGCTGGGGCACGCGTGCCGGTGCGTACTCCGGTGGTGGCGGCGACGACCTGATCGCCCAGCTCGAGAGCGCGCCCGCCGGGCCGGCCGACCTGGTCGACCGCGCCCCCGTCGGCGTCGTCCCGACGCAGTACCTGGCGTCGCCGGACCGCACGGTCCTCTCCGAGACCGGCCCCGTCCGCGCCCGCCGCGCCGCGTACGCCCCCGCAGAGGCGGCCGCCGTGGCGCCCGCACCCGCGGGACCCGCACCCGCCCCGGCGCGCGCCCGGCGCCGCCGGCTCAACCCGCTGGCCGCGATCCCCTACGCGATCGCGCTCACCCTCTTCGCCCTGGAGGCCTTGGTCTATGTCTGAGCACATCGAACCCGCAAACTGGTGGTCCCGCGCCATCCGCCCGTCACCCCGCAAGCGCCTCGGCGCGGCCGGCATCGCGCTCGCGCTCGTCGCCGTCACTGCCGGCGTCTGGCTGTCACCGTCGGTGGCTGCACCCAGCACCGTGAAGGCCAGCGCGAAGGAGATCCGGCTGGCCGCCGAGAACGAGGAGCTCCGCAACTCGCTCGAGGCACGCGAGGACGAGGTCGACTCCCTCGAGAGGTCGCAGGCGAAGGCCGCGGCCGAGCGCAAGGCGGCCTCCGAGGGCGGCAAGGCCAAGGCCGCCGCCGAGCAGGCGGCAGCCGCGGCGGAGGGCGCCCAGAAGGCCGAGGCCGAGCGGGTCGCGGCCGCGGCGCGCTCGCAGGGCAAGGCGGCGGCAGAGCGTGCCGCGGCCGCCGCGAAGGGCAAGGCCCAGTCGGCCGCCGTCCGGGCGGACCAGGCCGAGGCCGACGCCGCGCGAGCACGGGCGAGCGCCCAGGGCACGGCCCCGCAGCCGTCGAGCCCCGCGCCCGTCGTCAAGCCCACCGCCCCGGCACTGTCCGAGCTGCTGGCGTCCGAGAAGCGCCAGTTCGGCCTCTACACGCCGCAGTCGCCCTTCAACTGGGCCGAGCTCGACAGCGTCTCCGCGAACGTGGGGACCGCCCCCACCATCGCGGGGTACTTCCAGGGCTGGGACGGACCGTTCCGACCCGACGCGGTCACCCGCTCCTGGGAGAAGGGCATGCTCCCGATGCTCACGTGGGAGTCACGTCCCCTCAAGGCCGCGAACAACGAGTCCGAGGACCCGGCCTACTCGCTCCCGACGATCATCGGCGGCGCGTACGACGACTACCTGCACCAGTACGCGAAGGACATCGCGGCCCTGGGCCTGCCCCTGGCCATCCGGCTCGACCACGAGATGAACGGCGACTGGTACCCGTGGGGTGAGCGCACCTGGGACGGGGACTCCCTCAACGGCAACGGCGAGGGCGACTACGTGGCCATGTGGCGGCACGTGCACGACATCTTCGAGGCCGAGGGCGCCAACGAGTACGTCCTGTGGGTCTGGGCCCCGAACATCGTCAACTCGCTCGCGTCCTACGCCAAGGACGACGCGACGTACATGCGCAGCCTGTACCCGGGCGACGAGTACGTGGACTGGGTCGGCCTCTCCGGCTACTTCCGGCCGCCGTACAAGGCGGACCAGACGCCGACGTTCGACTACACGTTCGGCCGGTCGCTGGACCAGCTCCGGTCGATCACCACCAAGCCGATCTTCCTCGCGGAGATCGGGGCGTCCGAGGTCGGCGGCAGCAAGCCGGCCTGGATCGCCGACCTGTTCGACGCCCTCGCCCGACCGGAGAACTCGGACGTCCGCGGGTTCGCCTGGTTCAACCACACCGTCACCACCACCAGCGGCGGCCAGCTCGTCACCAACGACTGGCGCATCGAGTCCCGTGCGGACTCGCTCCAGGCGTTCGTCGACGGCGTGACCGACCCGGCCGCCGGATTCGCCCCCACCACCACCCAGGAGCCGTGATGACCGAGAACCAGATCGACCTGACCGAGCTGTTCCCCCGCTCGCCGTTCGACCCCGAGGCCCCCGCTCCGCGGATCGCGGTCCTCGGCACCGGCTACCTCGGCGCCACCCACGCGGTGGCCATGGCCCAGCTGGGCATGGAGGTCGTCGGCGTGGACACCGACCCGAACAAGGTCGCGATGCTCACCGCCGGCAAGGTCCCGTTCTACGAGCCCGGGCTGCCCGAGCTCCTCGCCGAGCAGCTGGCCACCGGCCGCCTGCGGTTCACGACGGACGTGGCCGAGGCGGTGGGCTGGGCGGACGTGCACTTCGTGTGCGTCGGCACCCCGCAGTCCAAGACCAGCCACGCCGCCGACCTGCGCTTCGTCGAGGCGGCCACCACGTCGATCGCGCAGAACCTCACGCACGACGCGCTCATCGTCGGCAAGTCGACGGTGCCCGTCGGGACCGGCGCGCGGCTGCGCACGCTGGTTGCCCAGGCGGCGCCCGCCGGCGTGCGGGCCGAGCTCGTGTGGAACCCGGAGTTCCTGCGCGAGGGCAAGGCCGTCGCCGACACCCTGCACCCGGACCGCATCGTGCTCGGTGGCACGACGGCCGACTCCGAGGCGCTCCTGCGCCGCGTCTACGCCGGTCCGATCGCCGAGGGCTCCCCCGTGGTGGTCTGCGACCTGCCGACCGCCGAGCTGGTCAAGGTCAGCGCGAACGCGTTCCTGGCCACCAAGATCTCGTTCATCAACGCGATCTCCGCGGTCTGCGAGGCGGCCGGAGCCGACGTCAAGGTGCTCGCCGACGCGTTGGGGCACGACATCCGGATCGGCCGGCAGTTCCTCGACGCCGGTCTCGGGTTCGGCGGCGGGTGCCTGCCCAAGGACATCCGCGCCCTCATGCACCGGGCCAACGAGCTCGGCGCGCACCAGGCCTCGGCCCTGCTCCAGCAGGTGGACGAGATCAACATGGGCCAGCGCTCGCGGGTGATCGAGCTCGCGCTCGAAGCCTGCGGCGGATCGGTGCTGAACCGGCGGATCGGCGTCCTCGGCGCGGCCTTCAAGCCGCACACGGACGACGTCCGCGACTCCCCGGCGCTCAACGTCGCCGCGGCGCTGCACCTGCGCGGCGCCCAGGTGACCGTCTACGACCCCGAGGCCGGGGACACCGCGCGCGCCAGCTACCCGACCCTGGGCTACGCGACCGGCGTGGACGAGGCCGTCGAGGGCTCGGACGTCGTGCTCGTCCTGACCGAGTGGGACGAGTTCGTCACGGCGGAGCCGGCGCGCCTGGCGACGCTGGCGAAGAACCCGTCCGTGATCGACGCCCGCGGCAAGCTCGACGCCGCGCGGTGGCGGGACGCCGGCTGGTCGTTCCGCGGGCTCGGGCGCGCCGCCGCCTGACCCCTCGGTGGTCGCACCACCTGCACGAACGGACGGCCCCGGCGCATCGCGTCGGGGCCGTCCGGCCGTCCGCAGGGCGTGCATCCGGTCCGCCATGCAAGAAAGTCGACCAAACCCTCTGGTCAAGTCGGGATTGTTGCTATACCCGGTTCAGCGAACCCGCGCGGACCGTGCGGCGGGCTCACCTGAACCGAGATCGAGGGACCAGCCATGACCCACCTGACGTCGCCGCAGCACACCGGAGCCCGGGTGGTGGTGCTGTCCGGCAACCCGCGGACGGGCTCGCGCACCACCGCGGCGGCGGTGCGGATCGGCGAGGAGGCGGCCCGGCTGCTCGGCTCGGTCGAGCCGGTCGAGACCGTCGAGCTCGCCGGGTTCGCCGCGGAGATCCTGGCGCAGTCCCACCCGACCGCGGACGCGGCGCTGCGCACGGTCGCGGACGCCACGGTGCTCGTCGTCGCGACACCGGTCTACAAGGCCTCCTACACGGGGCTGCTCAAGGCGTTCCTCGACCTGTACGGCCCGGGCGGTCTGACCGGGGTGATCGCGGTGCCCGTCGTCGTCTCGGGCAACCCCGCGCACGCGCTGGTCGGCGAGGTGCACCTGCGTCCGCTGCTCGTCGAGCTCGGCGCCGTCGTCCCCACCCGCGCCCTGACCCTCGTGGAGCACCAGCTCACCGACCCGCAGCCGGTCGTGGACCGGTGGTGGGCCGACGGCGGCGCGGCACTGACCACCTTGGTCGCCGGTGCACCCACCGCGCTCGAGGCGGCCCGCGCATGACCGCCGAGACGCTGCACGCCCTGGACCGCCTGCTGCGCGACCAGGACGAGCCCCAGCTGTCGCCCCAGCAGTACAAGGAGGTGTTCCGGCAGCACCCCGCGGGCGTCGCCGTGGTGGCGCTCCGGGACGGCGAGCGCCGCGTGGGCTTCACCGCGACCTCGGTCATCTCGGTCTCCGCCGCTCCCCCGCTGCTCGCGTTCTCGCTGGCGTCGACGTCGTCGTCGTGGGAGGCCCTGTCCCGTGCACGCACGCTCACGGTGAGCTTCCTGTCCGCGGACCAGGACGACGTGTCCGCGCGGTTCGCGACCAGCGGCATCGACCGGTTCGAGGCCGGCGGCTGGTACGACCTCGGCACCGGCGAGCCGGTCATCGAGGGCGCCGTGTCCTGGGTCCGCGGGCGGGTGCTCCAGCGCACCCCGGTGGGCGACAGCTACCTGGTCTCGCTCCGCGCCCTCGAGCACGGGACGTCGGACGACACCACGCCGCTCGTCTACCACGACCGCAGCTACCACCGGATCGGCCCGCACACCGCGATCTGAGGGCACGTTCGGGCCCCCGCCGGTGGAACCGGCGGGGGCTTCCGTGTGCTCAGGCGCCGGGGCTCTCGGCGGGCACGTGGGCTCCGTCCGGCACCGTGGGTCAGGCGCCCGCGAGCACCAGGTCGGCCGCGTCGCGCGACGCGGCGGCGGGCAGACCCCACACGTCGGCGAGCAGCTCGAACGAGCGCACGCGGTCGCGAGGGTCGTGGGTCTCGGTGGTCACCAGCAGCTCGTCGGCGCCGGTCACGCGCTGGAGGGTGGACAGCCCGGCCGCGACCTCGTCGGGCGTACCGACGACCCGGGTGTCGATCCGGTCGCGCAGCACGTCCTGCTCGGCCGCACTGCGCCGGTCCCACGGTGTCGTGGTGCCCGGCTCCGGATAGGCGATCGCGCCCTGGGCACCCCGCCGGATGGAGAGGACCCACTCCGCGTACGGGTCCGCCAGATGCTGCGCGCGCTCGGCTGTCTCGGCCGCGAGCACGTCGGCGGACACCACGACGTACGGCTCCGCGAGCACGCCCGGCCGGAACGCCGCGCGGTACGCCTCCACGGTGCCGAGGACGTTCGACGGGCTGACGTGGTAGTTCGCCGCGAGCGGGAGACCCAGCGCACCTGCCACCCGCGCGCTCTCGCCACCGCTGGACGCCAGCACCCACAGGTCGAACGCTGCACCGGCCACCGGCGGACTCACGTACGAGTGCCCGGCGCCGTCGACGTAGGTGTCCGCCAGCAGACCGAGGACGAGCTCCAGCTCGGCGCGGAAGTCCTGGCCGGAGCGGCTGGCCCCGACCACCTCCTGCTGCGCGAGCAGCCTTGCCCGCAGCGCCGAGTCGGGGAAGTCGATCGGCGGGGTGCCGGGCACGTGCAGCCCGTCCACGTCACGGGCCTCGGTGCGCGGCGGGGCCACGAACCCCTCGGGCGGCGGCGAGAACGCGCGGCCGAGTCCCAGGTCGACGCGTCCGGGGTGCAGCGCCGCGATGCTCCCGAACTGCTCGGCGGCGACCAGCGGGCTCGTCGTCCCCAGCAGGACCGCGCCCGAGCCCACCCGCAGGCGGCGCGTGCGCTCCGCGGCGAGGGCCGCGAGCACCGCCGGGGCCGCCGAGGCGACGCCCGGCGAGAGGTGGTGCTCGGCGAACCACAGTCGGCGGTAGCCGAGATGGTCGGCGGCGACGGCCAGGTCGAGCGTCGCGCGCAGGGCGTCCGCGCCGCTCTGGCCGACGCCGACCGTGGCCAGCTCGAGGATGGACAGCGGGACGTTCGTGGTCATGCGAGGTCCTCCGTGGTTGTCAGGGCGGCGAGTCGGGCAGCCGCGAACGCCGGGTGCGCCGCACGCACGGGGGCGTCCGGCGGCTCCAGCGCCAGGTCGGCCAGAACGCGCCCGAGCGCCGGCGCGAACTTGAAGCCGTGGCCGGAGAACCCGGCGGCGACCACCACACGCCCGCGCCGGTCGAGC
This sequence comes from Cellulomonas humilata, assembly GCF_013359775.1. Lineage (GTDB taxonomy): Bacteria > Actinomycetota > Actinomycetes > Actinomycetales > Cellulomonadaceae > Cellulomonas > Cellulomonas humilata. Next base: position 186,001 of record NZ_JABMCI010000071.1, read on the forward strand.
ACGAAGTCGTGGTCGGGGGTGGTGGTGTACGTGCAGGAGATGGGGACCAGGTGGTCGGGGTCGGCGCCGGGCACCCACCGGGCGACGTACTCGCGCAGGAGACGCAGCTGCTCCGGTTCCGGGGTGAAGGTCCGGTGGTCGGGATCCGTGCGCGGACCGACCCCGTGGAAGCCGACCTTGATCCCCTCGCCCGGGGTGGCCAGGCCGTAGACACCGCTCGGCCAGGGGTGCGGAGCGACCGGGTCGTGCGTGAACGAGGGCCACAGGTGCTCGTCGGGCGCGTCGGGTCGCAGGGCGAAGTGCGCCGGCTGCTCTTGGGTGACGACGAGCTTCTCGGCGAGGTCGATCTCGCGCCCGAGCAGCCCGGACGTCCAGGCGCCGACTGCCACCACGACGTTCTCGGCGAGCCAGGTACCGGTGTCGGTGACGACTCGTACCCCGTCGGTGCGCTGCTCGATCGCCCGCACCGGGGTCTCGTGCAGCACGCGCGCACCGGCTGCGACCGCGGCCTGGAGGAACGCCTCGACCGCGCGGTCGGCGTGCAAGCGCCCTGCGGTGCTCGACTCGTGCAGCACATCGCCCTCGAATGCCAGCCCGGGCCAGCGCTCGTGCGCCTCGTCGGCGGACAGCCACTCGTGCGGAATCCCGCGCGTGGCGAACGCCTGCGCGATCTCCCGCGACGCGAGCGACCCCTGGCTCACCCCGCCGGTGAGCTCCAGCAGGTCGCCGACGGCCGGCGCCTCGTCCTCGAGCGCGCGCCACAGGCCGAACGCCTCCTGCGCCAGGTCCAGGTACTCCGCCCGGGCGTAGGTGTTCCGGTAGATCCGGGACGCTCCGTGCGAGGCGCCCTGGACGTGTCCCCGGCCGAACCGTTCGAGCAGCACCACCTGCGCGCCGCGCCTGGCCAGCTGCCACGCGGTCGCCGCGCCCATGACCCCGCCACCGACGACGACGTGGTCCATGTGCTCACTCATCTGCTCTCCCGTTCGTGTGGGTCGGCCGGCTGGGCGACCCCCGTGCACCCAGCCGGCCGGGTGAGGCGACTCCCCCAGCCGCCTCGTCTGTGCGCTCAGTCTGTCTTCGGCAGACCGGGCGGGTTCGTCTCGGACTTCGCGATGGCCTCGTCCTGGAGGCCCCACCGCTCGAGCACCTTGGTGTAGGAGCCGTCGTCGAACGCGTGGTTGAGCGCCGCGGTCACCGCCGGCGCCAGGCCGTTGCCCTTGAGGGTGCCGACCGCGATCTGCGCGGTGGCGGGCCAGCCGCCGTTGAGCGTGCCGACGACCTTGAAGTCCTCCGGCGAGACTGCTGCCTTGTACGCGGCGGTCGCGTTCGGGCCGAACGACGTGTCGATGCGGCCCGACTGGAGCGCCAGGATCGTGTCGCCGTCGTTCTCGAAGTACTCGACCTTCGCCGGCTCGAGCCCGGCGGCCTTGTTCTCCTCGTCCCACGCCAGCAGGATCTTCTCCTGGTTGGTGCCGGAGCCCACCGCGACCGTGAGGCCGGCGATGTCCTTCGGCTCGGAGATCTCGGTGAGGTCCTCGTTGTCGGCCCGCACCAGCCAGCCCAGCTGGTCGTTGCGGTACGACGAGAAGTCGTAGAGCTCCTTGCGCTCCTCGGTGACCGTGACGTTCGAGATCACCGCGTCGACGGCGCCGGACTGCACGGCGAGCGGCCAGTCGGCCCACGCCTTGACCTCGTGCTTCAGCTCCAGCCCGAGCGCGTCGGCCACCAGCTGGGCGATGTCGGTCTCGTTGCCGATCGGCGTCTTCTCGTCGTCGGCCAGGAAGGCCAGCGGCGCCACGTACGCGCTCACGGCGACCGTCAGCGTGCCCTTCTCCGTGATCGCCTCCGGCAGCAGCGCGATCGCCTCGGCCGACTCGGTGGTGTGGATGCGGTCCTGGTCCGCGGTGGTGTTGACGGTCAGACCGGCGGCCTTGGCAGCCTCCTGGAGGTCACCGCCACCGGGCTCGTCCGCGGCGCTCGAGGTGCAGGCAGCGAGCCCCGCGAGCAGGGGGGTCAAGACGAGCGCGGCGAGCAGCCGGGTGCGGGACGGGCGGCGGTACGTGGTGGACATCATCTTCTCTCTTCGGGGTGGGGTGGTCAGAGGACCTTGTCGAGGAACGCCTTGGTGCGGGCGTGCCGGGGGTGGTCGAGCACCTGCTGCGGCGGTCCCTGCTCGACGATCCGGCCGCCGTCCATGAACACGACGGTGTCCGCGAGCTCACGGGCGAACCCGATCTCGTGAGTGACGACGACGAGCGTGGTGCCGCTGTGCGCGAGCGTCTTGATGACGTCGAGCACCTCGCCCACGAGCTCGGGATCGAGCGCGGAGGTCGGCTCGTCGAACAGGAGGACCTCCGGCTTGGTGGCCAGCGCCCGCGCGATCGCGACGCGCTGCTGCTGCCCGCCGGACAGCTGCCGGGGACGCGCGTCGGCCTTGTCGGACAGCCCGACGCGCTCCAGCAACACGCGCGTCTCGGCCTCGACCTCGCGCCGCGGACGGCCCTGGGCGTGCACCGGCGCCTCGACCAGGTTCTCCAGCACGGTGAGGTGCGGGAACAGGTTGAAGCTCTGGAACACGAAGCCGATGCGGGTGCGCTGGCGCAGGACATCCTTCTCACGCAGCTCGCGCAGGGTGTCGCCACGACGCTCGTAGCCGACGACCTCGCCGCCGACCGCCACGAACCCGCTGTCCACGCGCTCGAGGTGGTTGATGACCCGCAGCAGCGTCGACTTGCCGGAGCCTGAGGGACCGATGACGACGGTCACCTCGCCCGGCTGCACCACCAGGTCGATGCCGGAGAGGACCTCGAGGGTGCCGTAGCTCTTGTGCACGCCGTGCACCTCGACCAGCCCGGCGGTCATCGGTCGGCCCCCGTCCGGAACAGGTGGCCGGCCCGCGGGGCGTAGGCGGGTGGGACGTGCGCGGGCAGCTCGCGGCCGGTCAGGCGGCTGGTCGTGGCCAGCACGGTCCAGCGCAGCCGCTGGATCGGCGTCGGGGGCAGCGTGCGCAGGGCGCCCTTGGCGTAGTTCCGCTCCAGGTAGTACTGCGCCACCGTGAGCACGGTGGTCACGACGAGGTACCAGACCGCGGCCACCATGAGCAGCGGGACGACCTTGAGGTTGCGGCCGTAGATCACGCCGACCGTGTAGAACAGCTCGCCGTAGGCCAGCACGTAGACCACCGACGTGCCCTTGACCAGGCCGATGATCTCGTTGATCGACGTCGGCACGATGGTCCGCATGGCCTGCGGGAGCACGATCCGCAGCTGCTGACGGGCCCGCGGGATGCCGAGCGCGGCGGCCGCCTCGTGCTGGCCCTGGTCCACGCCGAGGATGCCTGCGCGGACGATCTCGGCCGAGTACGCCGCCTGCGACAGCCCGAGCCCGAGCACCGCGGCACCGAACTTGCCGACGATCGACAGGGTATCCACCTCGGTGAACGCGGGCCCGAACGGGATGCCGAACGAGAGCACCGGGTAGAGGTAGGCCAGGTTGTACCAGAGCAGCAGCTGGAGGATCAGCGGCACCGACCGGAACACCCAGGTGTACCCCCACGCCACGGAGCGCAGCAGGGGCGACCGCGACAGCCGCATCAGGGCGAGCACCGTGCCCAGCCCGAACCCGATGAGCGCGGCGACGAACGTCAGCCGCAGCGTCCCCCACAACCCGGTGAGCACGGACGGCCACGTCAGGTACTGCGCGACCACGGACCACTGCCACCGGTCGTTGGTGACCAGCGAGCTGACCACCATGGCCAGCAGCACCGCCACGACCGCGGTGGCCACCCAGCGGCCGGGGTGCCGTGCGGGGACCACGCGCAGCCCGGCGAGCGTCGAGGCCTCGCGGGCGGGCAGCACGGGCGGAGGCGCGAGCAGCCGGGACTCGTCCTGGAAGACGCTCACGGGGCCACCTCCAGCCACTTCTCGAACGGCAGCGGGCCGGTCGCCTCGGCCGCCGGGTCGAACAGGGGCGTGTAGCCCGTGCGCAGGTAGAGACCCACGGCCTCCGGCTGGCGGGGACCGGTGGTCAGGTAGAGGCGCGGGTAGCCCAGGGTGGCGGCGCGCTGCTCGAGCTCGACGACGACGCGCGACGCGAGGCCGCGGCGGCGGTGCGCGTGGTGCGTCCAGATCCGCTTGAGCTCCGCGGTGGGGACGGTCGGCACACCTGCCTCGTCGCGACCGTCGGAGCGCGGGCGACGGTCGGCGTCGCCCAGCTCGGGCTCGACGCGGCGCCGGAACGCCCCGCCCGCCACCGGCACGCCGTCCTCGAGCAGCAGGACGAGACCGCCGTCGGGGTCCGCAAACTCGTGCGCCGGGTAGTGCTCCATCTCCGCGCGGATCTCGTCGACGGCGAGGATGCCCTGGTACCGGGTCGCGTACTCGTACGCCAGCTCGTCCAGCAGCGGGCGCACCAGCGGGTCGGACAGAGCCGTCCAACGCACCGTGAGCGTGGGATTCGGGGCGGTCACGAGACGCCGCCGCGGGGGTCGCGCTCGCCGGCCCGCACCGCGAACGGCAGATGGTTGCCCTGCACCGGCGCGGGGCACGTGCCGAAGTCGCTGAACGCGTACGGGAGGTTGATCGTGCGGTTGAGGTCGATGCGGAGCGTGTCCGCCGACGGATCCACGTCCACGCTCAGGACGCGCCACGGCGCCAGACCCTCGGCCTCGTCGGTGAACAGGACGCCGGCCGAGCCGGGTGCGTGGCCGGCGGTGAGGCGCAGGGTGTGCACGACGCCCTCGCGCTCGACGTCGATCTCGCCCACCAGCCGCACGTGGTGCACGAGCCCGTGCTGCGCGGCACCGACCGTCACCTCGACGGGCTTGTCGTACCAGCGCACCGGGACGTCGAGCACCCAGGCCGGGTCGTACGGGAAGGTCGGCAGGCCGACGAAGTCCACCCGGGAGGCGGCCCGCGGGTCACGAGTCCGCAGGTGCAGCCGGCCGGTGCGGCGGACCAGCTCGACCACGACCCGGTCCTCGTCGGTCCGACCCTCCGGCACGAACGTCGCGACCAGCGCCGACAGGCCCTCGCCGACCGTGCGTCGCCAGGTGCCGTCGAGCGGCTCCCGCGTCTCCGGGTCGGTGAGGCCGGCGCCCGCCCGGACGAACACATCGGCGCCGTCGGTCCACCACTGACCGGGCAGGCCTGGGACGGTCGACGGGGTGGCGGTCAGGGCGTGCAGCCCCACCAGGCTGAGCCAGCCGTGCGGCCTCCGCAGGAAGGTCTCCCGTTCCGTGCGCCACCGCAGCAGGTCGGTGGTCGGGTCCGTGGTGAGCGTGCTCATCGGGTGCTCCTCTCGAGCGGCGGTGCGGTGGTGGGGGTCAGCCGACGAGTGCGCGGTCGGCGATGGAGCGGGTGGCGCGGGGCGCCGGGCGGGTGAGTCCGAGGTGGTCGCGCAGGGTGGTGCCCGCGTAGTCGGTGCGGAACGAGCCGCGCTCCTGGAGCAGCGGCACCACCTGGTCGAGCACGTCGTCCAGGCCGCCGGGGGTCAGGTGCGGCACGAGGATGAAGCCGTCCGACGCGTCCTCCTGGACGTGTCGGTCGATCGCGTCCGCCACCTGGGTGGCGGTGCCGACGAAGCCGCCGCGCGACGTCACCTCGATGACGAGCCGGCGGATCGACCACCCGTTCGCGTCGGCCAGCTCGCGCCACGCAGCCGCGATCGTGCGGGGGTCCTTCACGTGCCGCACCCGGCCGCGCGTGATGTCGAGGTTCTCCACATCCGGCTCGATCCGGGGCAACGGTCCCTCCGGGTCGTGGTCGGTGAGGTCACGTCCCCACACCTGCTCGAGGAACGCGATGGCCGTCGGCCCCGGCACCTGCTGCAACCGGATCTGGCGGGACCGCTCGGCGGCCTCCTGGGCGCTGTCGCCGAGCACGACGGTCGTCGCCGGCAGGATCAGCAGCTCCTCCGAGCCGCGACCGTGCGCCTCGAGGCGCCCCTTGACGTCGGTGAAGAACGCCTGACCCGCCTCGAACGTGGAGTGTGCGGAGAACACCACGTCCGCGGTGGCCGCCGCGAAGTCGCGCCCGTCGGCGGAGTCGCCCGCCTGGAACAGCACGGGATGCCCCTGCGGGCCGCGCGGGGTGGTGAACTCGCCTCGCACCTGGAAGTGCTTGCCCTCGTGGCGCACCTCGTGCACCGAACCGGGTCGGACGAACTGCCCGGAGCCGGCGTGTGCGATCACCGCGTCGTCGTCCCACGAGTCCCACAGCTTCCGGGCGACCGCGACCAGCTCGGCCGCTCGCTCGTACCGCTCCTCGTACGGCAGGAACCCTCCGCGACGGAAGTTCTCGCCCGTGAAGGCATCGCTGCTGGTCACCAGGTTCCACGCCGCACGGCCGCCGCTGAGGAGGTCGAGCGTCGCGAACTGGCGGGCCAGCTCCCACGGCTCGTTGAACGTCGTGTTGATCGTCCCGGCGAGCCCCAGGCGGTCGGTAACCGCGGCGAGCGCCGCCAGCACGGGCAGCGTGTCGGGCCGGCCGACCACGTCCAGGTCGTGGATCTGACCCTTGTGCTCGCGCAGGCGCAGCCCCTCGGCGAGGAAGAAGAAGTCCAGCTTGGCCGCCTCGGCGCGCCGGGCGAGGCGCTCGAACGACGCGAAGTCGATCTGGCTGCCGGACCGCGGGTCGCTCCACACGGTGGTGTTGTTGACGCCCGGGAAGTGGACGCCGAGGTGGATCTGCTTGCGCGGCGCCATCAGGCGATCGCCGCGTAGCGGTTGGCCGGGTGGGCAAGGCCCAGCTGGTCCCGCAGGGTCGGGCCCGCGTAGCGATCGCGGAACGCCCGGGCGTCGCGCAGGAGCGGCACGACGCCGTCGGCCAGCACGTCGAGGTCGGTGTGCAGCGACGCCGGCCGCACGACGAAGCCGTCCGCGGCGCCGACCGCCGACCAGTCGAGGAACGTCTCGGCGAGCTCCGGAGCCGTGCCGACGTGCGTGAGCGAGCCGGTGTCCCACTCGACGCCCTCGAGCTCCGTGAGCAGGTCGAGGCGGGCGCGGGCGCTCGCCCGGTCCGGGCCGATGACCACGAACGCGTCGACGAGCACGCGCAGGTCGCCCGGCTCCCGACCCGCCGCAGCCGCCGCTGCCCGCAGCCGGAGCCGCAGGTCGAGGGCCTCGTCGCGGTCGGTCGCGCTGATCCGGACCACGTCGGCGTGCCGCGCCGCCAGGCCGAACGAGGCGTCCGAGCCCACCCGCACGACGATCGGCGGCTGACCCTGCGGCGGCCGCGGTGTGATCGACGGCCCCTTCACGGCGAAGTGCACGCCGTCGTGCTCGACGTAGTGCAGCTTGGCCCGGTCGACGAAGCGGTGCGTGGCCTGGTCGCGGATCTCGGCGTCGTCCTCCCAGCTGTCCCAGAGCGCGGTCACCACCTCGACGGCCTCCTCGGCCTCGGCGACCGCGTCGGCCTCGGTGGGCGCCGGGCCGCGGCCGACGTGCGCCGCGTCCTGCTCGTCCGTGGTCCAGCTGACCTGCCAGGCCGCCCGACCGCCGCTGACGTGGTCGATCGTCGCGATCGCCTTGGACACGTGGAACGGCTCGGTGTGCGTCGTGGCGACGGTCGGGACCAGGCCGATCCCCCGCGAACGCGGCGCCAGTCGTGCGGCGACGAGCGCGGCGTCGAGCCGACCGCGCAGCGTGGTGGACCGGGACGGCTGGAGCGAGAACGAGTCGTCGAGCACGACGAGGTCGAGGGTGCCGCGCTGGGCGACCTCGACGAGGTGCTGGAGGCGCTCGGCGTCGAACAGGCGCTGCCCCTGCGAGCCGTGGGTCCGCCAGGCGGCGGGGTGCGCGCCGGCGTCGCTCAGGTCGACGCCGAGGTGGAGCTGGCGGGGGGTCGTCGGAAAGGCCATGGGGAAGGTTCCGTTCTCGGTCGTGAGGGCGCGCCCCGGCGCACGACGATGCGGCGCACGGGGGTGCAGGCGTAGGTGCAGAGCGGCGCGGGAACCCGCGGCTCGGTCGCTCAGGTGCCGGTCGGGGCCGGCCAGGCGGGAGGTGTCGTCAGCGACAACAGGCGCCGGGACAGCACGGGCGCAGGATCCAGAGAGCCGTCGTCGGCCGTCCGTCCGAGCTCATCGTGCGTCCCTTCGTACCCGCCTGGCGGGCGCTGCGTCGTTGTCGGGCACGAGCCGATCGCTCGTGCAGGACCAGGTCGTCACCCGGGGCACCCCACACGCAGGAGGGTTGCCACCCAGCGAGCCGGGGCTTGTCGCTGGAATTCATGACCTAACAGGTCGGGAAAGTAGGCATAAGACGAAGGCGTGTCAACGATCCGCGCCGAAAGTCCAGATGGTGGGATGGATTCGTCCAGTGCGACGATGGGCATCCTGACGGGAACGAGGAAGGACGCGCGCGGATGGGTTCGACGACCACCGACGTCACGATCGACACCGACGACCCGACCCGCCCGGACGTCCTCGCCCTGCTCGGGGAGCATCTCGCGGACATGCATGCCACCTCGCCGGCCGAGTCGGTGCACGCCCTCGACCCGACGGCGCTCGCGGCCCCCGGCATCACCTTCTGGACCGCCCGCGCGGCCGACGGCACCCTGCTCGGCTGCGCGGCCCTCAAGCAGCTCGGACCCACGGATGGCGAGCTCAAGTCCATGCGGTCCGCCACCGCGGCGCGCGGCCGAGGCGTCGGTTCGGCGCTGCTCGCGCACGTCCTGGACGCGGCGGCGGAGCGCGGCCTGCGGACCGTGCACCTCGAGACCGGGACGCAGGAGTACTTCGCACCCGCGCGCCGTCTCTATGAACGCGCCGGGTTCGTCGCCTGCCCGCCGTTCGCCGACTACGCGCTCGACCCGCACAGCGCGTTCTACCGGCTCACGCTCGACGGGCATCGCTGAAACGTCTCGTATTCCGACCTGCCGTGTCCAGAATAAGAGACGGCCCTGTTCCCACGGCCGCGAGGCGGTCATTCTCGTCCCATGCAGACCCGCCGCGCCGCCTCGACGTGCTGTCACGTCGTCATGGCTTCCGCGCGCCCCTGCTGTCCGCGGAACGTCTGAACGCGGCCCCCGTCCTCGGCCGAGCGTTCGACGCCCGGCCCCGTCGATGTGCGACGGCCCACGGCGTGACGCGCGTGCCACCACCCCCGTCCCCCGCGGAGGAAACGCCCTCATGGCGTCCACCCAGATCTTTGTCGCCCGGCCCTCGCGGACCGAGCCGGCGCCGCGATGTCGTCCATGACGACCGCCCGCCCCGCACCCTCCGCGACCCCCAAGGACCTGACATGACCGCCCGTCCCGCACGCCGCACCGCCTCCGCCCTCCGCGTCCTGCTCGCCGCCGGACTCGCCGCCTCGCTGGCAGCCTGCTCCTCGTCCGCGGCCGACGACACGACCGCCGACGCCGGCACCGACCCGTCCGCCGCTCCGACCGCCGGCGCCGAGGCTCCCGAGCTGCGGCTCGGCTACTTCGCCAACCTCACGCACGCCGTGGCCCTCGTGGGCGTCGACGACGGCACCTACCAGGAGGCCCTCGGCGACACGACGCTCACCACCTCGATCTTCAACGCCGGCCCGGCCGCAGTCGAGGCGCTCTTCGGTGGGGCCATCGACGCCACGTTCATCGGTCCGAACCCGGCCATCAACGCGTTCGCGAAGTCGAACGGCGAGGCGATCCGGATCGTCTCCGGTGCCACGTCGGGCGGTGCGCAGCTGGTGGTCCGCGACGGCATCGACTCCGCCGACGACCTCGTCGGCACCACCCTCGCCACGCCCCAGCTGGGCAACACCCAGGACGTCGCGCTGCGCGCCTGGCTCGCCGACGAGGGCCTGAAGACCTCGCTCACCGGCGGCGAGAGCGACGTGACGATCGCGCCGCAGGAGAACTCGCAGACGCTCGACCTGTTCAAGGCTGGCCAGCTGGACGGCGCGTGGCTGCCCGAGCCGTGGGCGTCCCGCCTCGTCGTCGACGCCGGCGCGCACGTCCTGCTGGACGAGAAGGACCTGTGGCCCGACGGCGACTTCGTCACCACGCACCTGATCGTCGCCACCGAGTACCTCTCGAAGTACCCCGGCACCGTGAAGAAGCTGCTCGAGGCCGAGTACGCGACGTCGGAGTGGATCGCGGCGAACCCCGACGAGGCCAAGACACTGTCGAACACGGTCATCGAGAAGCTGAGCGGCAAGCCGCTGTCGGCCGAGGTGCTGGACCGCGCCTGGGGGAACCTGCGGATCACGCTCGACCCGATCGCCTCGAGCCTGCAGACCTCGGCCGACCATGCGGTGGCCGCAGGGACGTCCGACGAGACCGACCTCCAGGGGATCTACGACCTGACCCTGCTCAACGAGGTGCTCGCGGAGAACGACCAGGAGCCGGTCGACGACGGCGGCCTCGGGGCGGCGGGCAAGTGACGAGCACCGTGACGGCGGTCGGCGGCCAGGGCACCACTGCCCCGGCCGCCGTCGCGGCGCGCCTGAGGGGCGTCACGCAGCACTTCGGCGAGGCGTCGCGACCCCCCGTCCTCGACCGCATCGACCTGACCGTCGCGCCCGGCGAGTTCGTCTGCCTGCTCGGCGCGTCCGGCTGCGGCAAGTCGACGCTGCTCTCCCTGGTTGCCGGCTTGGACAAGCCCGTCTCCGGCACCGTCGAGGTGCCCGGCGGGCGGCCCGCGCTGATGTTCCAGGAGCCGGCCCTCTACCCGTGGCTGACCGCCGCGGGGAACGTCGAGCTGGCCCTGCGCCTGCGCGGCATCCCCCGCGCGGAGCGGCGCGAGGAGGCCCAGCGGCTGCTGTCTCTCGTCCGGCTCGACGGAGCCGGCCCCAAGCGGGTGCACGAGCTGTCCGGCGGGATGCGGCAGCGCGTCGCACTGGCGCGGGCGCTCGCGCAGGAGGGCGACCTGCTCCTCATGGACGAGCCGTTCGCGGCACTCGACGCCATCACCCGCGACGTGCTGCACGAGGAGCTCACCCGCATCTGGCGAGAGACGGGTCGTGCGGTCATCTTCGTCACGCACAACGTCCGCGAGGCGGTCCGGCTCGGGCAGCGGGTCGTCCTGCTCTCGTCGCGTCCGGGACGCGTCGCCCGCGAGTGGTCGGTGGACATCCCCCAGCCGCGCCGCATCGAAGACCCCGACGTGTCCCGGCTCAGCGCCGAGATCACCGAGGACCTGCGACAGGAGATCGCCCGCCATGGCCACTGAGACGACGGCACCCCCCACCCGCAGGACGACCGACGACGACCTCGCCGCCGGGCTCGACGCGCTCGAGACCCCGATCGAGACGGTCCACACCTCCGCGTGGGCAGCCGCGTGGCGGGCGATCTGGCCGGTGCTCGCCGCGCTCGGCGCGATCCTCGTCGTCTGGCAGGTGGCCTACCAGCTCGAGCTCAAGCCCCCGTACGCGCTGCCCAGCCCCGCGGACACGTGGCAGACGCTCCTCGGCACGATCCAGGACGGGTCCGCGTGGCGTGCGGTCACCCTGAGCGTCCAGCGGGCGGCGGTCGGCTTCGCGATGTCGGTCGTCGTCGGCGTGGCGATCGGGGTGTCGCTGGCCGCCTCCCCGCTGCTGCGCCGCGCGTTCGGCCCGATCATCACCGGACTCCAGTCGCTCCCGTCGGTGGCCTGGGTGCCGGCCGCGATCATCTGGTTCCAGCTCACCGACGCGACCATGTACGCGGTCATCCTGCTCGGCGCCGTCCCGTCGATCGTCAACGGGCTGCTCGCCGGCACCGACCAGGTGCCGCCGCTGTACCTGCGCGTCGGCCAGGTGCTCGGCGCCACCGGCTGGACGCGGATCCGCTTCGTGCTCCTGCCGGCCGCGCTGCCCGGGTTCCTCGGGGGGCTCAAGCAGGGCTGGGCCTTCGCGTGGCGCTCCCTGATGGCCGCCGAGCTCATCGTGCAGACCGGCCTGGGCACCGGGCTGGGTCAGATCCTCGACCTCGGCCGGGTGACCAGCGACATGTCCTTGGTCATCGCCTCGATCGGGCTCATCTTCCTGGTCGGCATCGTCATCGAGCTCGTGGTCTTCGCGCCGCTCGAACGGCACGTGCTGCACTCCCGCGGCCTCACCGGTCAGGCGTCATCGCGCTAGTCAGCCGTCCGCGCGGCTCGGGAAGCACATGTCGCACCAGTGGTAGCCGGCGGGTCGGGCGCCCACCGGCCACCGGTTGCGGGCGGCGATCTTGGACACCCACGCGCACGGGTGGTCCAGCGAGTGGGTCTCGCGGGTGCGGCGGTTGGCCAGCAGCCGCTCGCTGTCGGACGACACCGTCACGCCGCACTCCGGGTGGCTGCCCAGCCGGTGGAAGCCGCCGAGGAAGCCGCCGGCGAAGAACTCCTGCTCCGGCGTGAGGTCGAGGTCGGGGGGCACCAGGGACGACGGCACCTCGACGGCGAGGTTCGTCGCGAGCTCCGGCGGGAGGTAGCGGGCGAAGAACATGGTCACCAGGTCCGCCGTCGCGGCGGCGATCTCCGAGCACGAGCCGCTCCCCGGACGGCACGGGAGGTCGATCTGGGCGCTCAGGTAGTCCCAGTGCTCGCCCTCGTCGAACACGACCCGGTGCCGCGGCCGGTGCATCGCCTGCCACTGCGCCTCCGTCAGCTGGCTGAACAGGTCGAAGCTGAGGCCCCACATCAGCAGCGTCGGCAGGTCGAGCAACGGCAGCGGGAACGGCTCGGCCCCGAACCAGTCCTGCCACCCGCCGCTCAGCCCGGCGTAGGCGCTCACCGGGCGGCCGACCGCGAAGCGGGCACCCAGCATCGCTCCGAAGCTGTGCCCGATGACGCCGGTGGCCGGCGGCGGCAGGAGCACGTCAGCGTGCTCCCACCCGGAGCGTGCCCAGGTCAGCACCGCGTCGAGCGTCGCCTCGTCCGGGTGCCCCGGCACGGACGGGTTGTTGCCGCCCGCGTTGCCCGCCAGCCGCGGCACGACGACCACGTAGCCGCTGCGCGCCAGGAACGCCGGGATGAGGAACCAGCGCAGGTAGTGGTCGGTGTCCTGCTGGCAGTGCCCGTGCGCGAACAGGATCAGCGGGTACCGGCCGCACCCCTCGAGCAGCGGCGCCGACTCGACCGCGCCGTCGAGGCTCGGGAAGAAGATCCGCAGGTCCACCGGCGCACCGTCCGCGGGCCCGAGCGAGCGGACTCCCCAGAACACGGGCGCGAGCGCCTGAGGCTGCCACCCGATCGGGCAGCTGGCCGGCGGTGGCACGGGACTGTCGACCACCCGCTCAGTGTCCTGCCACGGCAGAGCCGAGCGGAAGGGCGGCCTCCGACGCGCAGACGTCAGTCGGGCGGCTCGATCGAACCGAGGTCGCCGGGGGCGATGCTGTCGGGGGTGTCCCGCGGTGCCTGGATGTCGGGCGTCTCGGGCACGTCCGGGGGCATCGGGTCGTCGACCGGGTCATCGCTCGGCACGTCAGTGAAGTTCGGCTCGTCCGGCACCTGGCCGGGGTCGGGGATCGGGTTGCTCATCGCACACACCTCCAGCTGGTCAGGACAAGATCGAACGGGCCCGACGGGCCGTCCCCTCGATCACGTGCAGGCCCCGCGAGCCGAAGGTGGGGCCGTTCTGCTCGAGGCGCTCCGCGAACCGACGTGCCAGTGACGCGATCACCGGCAGCAGGATGGCGGCGACGAGGAAGAGACGGACGCGCTTGAACAGGAATGCCCACATGGTGACCTCCGGTCATCGGGGTGGAGTGCGGACCGTGCCTCAGAAGACGGGCTTGCCGCCCGTGACACCGAGGACGGTCCCGGACACGTACGACGCGGTCGAGTCGGCGGCGAGGAACACGAACGCAGGCGCGACCTCGGCGGGCTGGCCGGCACGCCCCAGCGGGGCGTCCGCCCCGAACTTCTCGATCTTCTCCGGAAACTGGGTCGCCGGCTGCAGCGGGGTCCAGATCGGGCCTGGCGCCACCGCGTTCACCCGGATCCCGCGCGAGCCCACCTCGGCAGCCAGGTTGACCGTGAAGTTGTTGATCGCGGCCTTCGTCGACGCGTAGTCCAGCAGCGTCTCCGACGGCTGGTAGGCCTGGATGGAGGAGTTGTTGAGGATCACGCCGCCCTCCCCCAGGTGCTCCAGCGCGGTCTGGGTGACCCAGAACAGCGCGTAGAGGTTCGTCTTGAACGTGCGGTCCAGGTCGTCCGAGGTGATGTCGGCGATCGACTCCCGCCGCGCCATCTGGAACCCCGCGTTGTTCACCAGGATGTCGAGACCACCGAGCCCGGCCACCGCCGTCGCGACGGCCCCCCGCGCGGACGCCTCGTCGGTCAGGTCCGTGGGGATGAGCACGCACGTCCGGCCGGCTTGCTCGACCCACCGCTTGGTCTCGTCGGCGTCCTCCTGCTCCTGCGGCAGATGGACGACGGCGACGTCAGCACCCTCGCGGGCGTAGGCGATGGCGACCGCGCGGCCGATGCCGGAGTCGCCGCCGGTGATGAGCGCGCGGCGCCCGGTCAGCAGGCCGTGGCCTTCGTAGCTCGACTCCCCGTGGTCGGGGGTCGGGCTCATCGGTGCGGTGAGCCCTGGGGGCTCTTGCTGCTGCGCGGGGAACTGCTGGTCCTGCTGGCTCACGTCTGCTCCTGCGGGTGGCTCGCCGCGTGCGCCGGCTGCTTCGGCCACGCACCATCGTCATCCAGGGTCGGGGTGCGTGCACCCCGGGAACGCGAGAGCGGCCCGCCGGACGGCGGGCCGCTCTCGTGCGGCTGCGTCAGCGGCGACGGCCCGAGCCGGCGACGATCGCCACGCCGATCGCCGCGAGGACGACCTGGAACAGCAGCTCGATCCAGTCGATGCCGTCCGTCGTCTGCACCCCGACCAGGCCGGCCAGCCAGGTACCCAGGAGCGCTGCGACGATGCCGACGATGATGGTCACCAGGATCGAGATGTTCTGCTTGCCGCGCACGAGCAGCCGGCCGAGCACGCCGATGATGGCGCCGATGATGATCGCGGAGATGATGCCTGCGGGGGTCATGGTGAACTCCTCGGTGTGTTGGGTCGTCAGGTAGGGCGACGAGTGAATCTAGGGTCATTTCGCCCGGTACGCGCGCTGAAACGAAAGGCACCCGGCGTGAGCATCCGCATCGGCACCTCCGGCTGGTCGTACGACCACTGGGAGGACGTGCTGTACCCGCCGGGCCTGCCGTCGTGGGAGCGCTTGGGCCGCTACGTGCGGGAGTTCGACACCGTCGAGCTCAACGCCAGCTTCTACCGCTGGCCGCGGGACACGACGTTCGCCGGCTGGCGGCGTCGGCTCCCCGACGGGTTCGGGATGTCGGTGAAGGCGTCGCGCGGGCTCACCCACGCCAAGCGGCTGTACGCGCCCGAGGGCTGGTCCGAGCGCATGGCGCGCTCGTGGCACCAGCTGGGCGACCGTCGCGAGGTGCTGCTCGTGCAGCTGCGGCCCGACCACCCGCGCGACGACGCCCGGCTGGACTGGTTCCTGGGCTCGGTGCCGGACTGGGTGCGGGTGGCCGTCGAGCTGCGGCACCCGTCCTGGCAGCACGACGACGTGTTCGCCCTGCTGGAGCGGCACCACGCCGCCTCCGTCGTGATGAGCGGCGCCCACCTGCCGTGCGTGCTGCGCGCGACCGCCCGGACGGTCTACGTCCGCCTGCACGGGCCCGATCACGAGCACCTCTACGGCGGGTCCTACTCGGACGACGACCTGCGCTGGTGGGCCGACCGGGTCCGCGAGTGGTCCGCCGCAGGGCACGACGTCCTCGTCTACTTCAACAACGACGGAGGCGGGCACGCGGTGCACAATGCCCGGACGCTGCGCTGGATCCTCGGCGTCTGACCTGGGGCTACTCCTGCCACCGCGCGCCGGGGCCGGACCCGTCCTACGCTCGCCTCTCGCACACGCCGCGACGAGGAGGTCGAGATGAGCAGCGACGACAGGATCGTCCACGACACCGGTGACGACAGCCCGGTGATCCACGAGGTGGAGGTGGAGGTCGAGGAGACCGACGCCGAGAAGATCAAGGCCGACGGCATCGACGAGGAGAACGCCGAGCGCAGCTAGGCCTTCACGAGCGAGGCGTCGCGCCCTGAGGGGCTCGGCGCCTCGTTCGCGCCCGGTGGTGGGCGTGCCCCCGGGGCTGGCACGCTGGATCCATGGCGACCCCGGACGGCATCGTCGGCGTCTTCGACCGCGCCGCCGACTCGTACGAGTCCGTCGGCGTGCCGTGGGCGGGACCGATCGCGGCCCGGCTGGTCGCCGAGCTCGACCCGCGGCCCGGTGAACGGGTGCTCGACGTCGGCTGCGGCCGCGGGGCGGCTCTCGGACCCCTGGCCGACGGGGTCGGACCGAGCGGGTTCGCCCTCGGCATCGACCTCGCCCCGCGGATGGTCGAGCTCGCCGCCCGCGACCTCGCGCACCTCGCGCAGGTCGACGTGCGGATCGGCGACGCCGGGTCGCCGGACCTCCCCCGTTCGTCGTTCGACGTCGTCGCGGCGAGCCTGGTCATCTTCTTCCTGCCCGACCCGGCCGCCGCACTCGGGTCGTGGGCGGAGCTCCTGGTGAGTGGTGGACGGCTGGGCGTGACGACGCTCGGCGAGAAGGACCCCGGATGGACCGCGGTCGACCGGCTCTTCGAGCCGCACCTGCCGGCCGAGCTGGTCGCGGCACGCGCCCGTGGGCTGCGCGGCCCGTACTCCTCCGACGCCGGCATGGAACGGCTGCTCTCCACGGCGGGCCTGGCACAGGTCCGCACCGTCCCGGACCAGGTCAGCGCGGTCTTCCACGACCCCGAGCAGTTCCTGGCGTTCTCGTGGTCGCACGGCCAGCGGTCGATGTGGGAGGCCGTACCGCAGGGCGACCACGCGCGGCTGCGCGAGGAGGTGCTCGCCGAGATCGACCGGCAGCGCGACGCGGCCGGCACCGTGACGTTCGTGCAGGAGGTGCGGCACACGCTGGGCGTCCGGCCGTAAGGCGCGTACGCCCGCAGTGAACCGCGGGACTATCGCGACCGTCCCCGTCGCTGTAGCGGGGATGGACGAGGAGCCCCTGGACGCGTACTCCCGCACGGTCGTCACCGTCGCGGAGACGGTGCTGCCGAGCGTCGCCAGCCTGAGCGTGCGCACCGCGCGCGGCACGGGTGCCGGGAGCGCCAGCGTGATCACCACCGACGGGTACCTGCTCACGAGTGCCCACGTCGTCGCGGGCGCCACGGGTGCCGAGGCGGCGTTCACCGACGGGACCACCGTGCGTGCCGACGTCGTCGGGCGCGATCCGCTGTCCGACCTCGCGGTGCTGCTGACCCGCGGGGACGTGCCGGCACCCGTCGTCCTGGGCGACGCGGCGACCCTGCGGGTGGGTCAGCTGGTGATCGCGCTGGGCAACCCGCTCGGGCTGGCCGGGAGCGTCACCGCCGGGATCGTGTCTGCCCTGGGCCGGTCGCTGCCGACGGCGGCCGGCCGGGTGGTCGACGAGGTGGTGCAGACCGACGCGGCGCTCAACCCCGGCAACAGCGGCGGCGTGCTCGCCGACAGCCGCGGGCGCATGGTCGGCGTGAACACCGCGCTGGCGGGGATCGGCGTGGGCCTGGCGGTGCCCATCAACGCCACGACGCGGGAGATCATCACGACCCTGATGACCCACGGCCGGGTGCGTCGCGCGTGGCTGGGCATCGCCGGCACCCAGGTGCCGCTGCCGCCGCACCTCGTCGAGCGGCTCGGTTCACCGACCGGGCTCCAGATCTCCGGTGTCTCCCCCGGCAGCCCCGCGTCCCAGGCCGACCTGCACCGGGGCGACATCGTGGTCGAGCTCGACGGCAGCCGCGTGGTGACGGCCACCGCCGTGCAGAAGCTCATGGTCGAGGACGCGATCGACCGGCGCATCGAGGTCACGGTGTGGCGCAACGGCGCCCTGGTCGACGTGCTGGTCTTCCCGCGCGAGCTCGCGCTGCCCTGACCAGGCCGTCCGGTGCCGCACAATCGTCGGCGTGAGCGCACCTGAGCACCGGCGTCCCCGTGTCCGACCTCGCGCCACCCGCGCTCTCGCCCTGACTCTCGGGCCGCTGCTCCTGGCCGCGGTCGTCGGCATGGCGCTCACGTGGCCGCACGACACCGAACCCACCGGTCAGCGGGCAGGGCTCGTGGACGTGGACGTCGAGCACGTGACCGCCCAGGTCACCGGCACGCGCACCGAGCAGTGCGAGTCCACCGTCGAGGACCGCCTGCCCGACGGTTCGCAGCCGGATCGGGTGGAGTGCCTGCGCGTGCTCGCCACGGTGGTCTCCGGGGCGCAGTCCGGGACGGACATCGAGGGGTGGGCCACCTCGACCATCACCGCCGACGACGTGCCGGACGGGACGCGGATCGTCGTCCAGCACTACCCCGCCGCCGATGGCGCCCCGGAGGCGTGGGCCTGGTCGGACTTCGCGCGCGGCGTGCCGCTGGCCACGCTCGCCCTCGCGTTCGTCCTGGTCACCGCGCTGGTGGCGGGGTGGCGCGGGCTGCGCGCGATCGCGGGCCTGGTCATCGCCTTCGTCGTGCTCTGGCAGTACGTCCTGCCCGGGCTCATCGCCGGCGAGGACGCCGTGGTCCTCGCCCTCAGTGCGTCCGCCGTGATCATGGCGATCGTGCTCTACCTCGCCCACGGGTTCTCGCTGCGCACCAGCACCGCGCTGCTGGGCACTCTCACGGGGCTGGTCCTCGTCGGTGCGCTCGGGGCGCTGGGCGCGCACGCGGCGCACCTGTCGGGCGCAACCTCCGAGGAGGACTTCCGGCTGGCGGCCCTGCTCGGTGACAACGGCGCCTCCGCCCTGCGCGGGGTGTTCCTCTGCGGCGTTGTCCTGGCCGGCCTCGGCGTGCTCAACGACGTCACGATCACTCAGGCGTCGGCGGTCTGGGAGCTGCGCGCCGCCGACCCCGGGGCGAGCTGGCGAGGTCTGTTCACCGGGGGGATGCGGATCGGGAGGGACCACATCGCCTCGACGATCTACACCATCGCGTTCGCCTATGCGGGGGCGTCGCTGCCGGTGCTGCTCCTGCTGCAGATCTACGGCCTGCCGCTGGCCCAGACGCTCACCGGCGGGGAGTTCGCGCAGGAGATCGTGCGGACCCTGGCCGGCGCGATGGGACTGATCCTCGCGATCCCGTTCACCACCGCGATCGCCGCGCGCGTCGCCCTCGCGCAACCGGCCGACACCCTGCGCCCGGCGACCGGCCACAGCCACGTCCACTGACCACCTGTCACGTCTCGGCGCGCTGTCCGGTCGAACGTGCGGCCGGCGGGTCGCCGGGCACCGACAACGGGAGGTCACGTCATGAAGGTCGTCGTCATCGGAGGGACCGGGCTGATCGGCTCGAAGCTCGTCGCACTGCTCTCCGCCCAGGGCCATGAGGCCGTGCCGGCCTCCCCGGGTACCGGCGTGAACACGCTCACCGGCGAGGGCCTGGCCGAGGCGCTGGTCGGCGCCGAGGTCGTCGTCGACGTGTCGAACTCGCCGTCGTTCGAGCCGGCGGCCGTCCTGGAGTTCTTCGAGACCTCCACGCGGAACCTGCTCGCGGCCGAGGCCGTCGCCGGGGTGCGGCACCACGTCGCCCTGTCGGTGGTGGGCACCGAGCGGCTGCCCGACAGCGGGTACTTCCGCGCCAAGATCGCGCAGGAGAAGCTCATCGAGAGCTCCTCGGTGCCGTACTCGCTGGTGCACGCCACCCAGTTCTTCGAGTTCGTCGCCGGGATCCTCGACGCCGCGACCGACGGCGCGACCGTCCGTCTGGCGCACGTGCTCATCCAGCCGATGGCCGCCGACGACGTGGCCGCCGCCCTGCGCGACGTCACCCTGGGCGAGCCGAGGAACGGGCGGGTCGAGGTCGCCGGACCCGAACGCTTCCGTCTCGACGACCTCGGCCGTCGCGTCCTCACCGCGCGGAGCGACCCGCGCGACGTGGTGACCGACCCCGCGGCGACGTACTTCGGTGCGGTGCTGGAGGAGGACACGCTGGTCCCGCTGGGCGCCGCCGTGCTGGGCAGCACGCGGCTCGAGGACTGGATGGCTCGGTGACCCCTAGCCTGTGACGGTGGCCAGCGACACCGCCGACAACACCGCCGCACCCGCCGCAGGGTGGAACGCGAACGTCCCCGACACGGACGTGAGCGCGTTCGAGGACGTGCGCCCGCGGCTGTTCGGCATCGCCTACCGGATGCTGGGCAGCGTCGCGGAGGCCGAGGACGTGGTGCAGGACGCCTGGCTGCGCTGGCAGGGCACGGACCGCCGCGGGGTGCGCAACCCCGCGGCGTTCCTCACCACCACGACCACCCGGCTGGCGATCAACGCGACGACCTCGGCGCACGCCCGCCGCGAGACGTACATCGGACCGTGGCTGCCCGAGCCGGTGGACACCAGCGCGGACCCCGCTCTCGGGGCCGAGCGGGCCGAGGCGCTCGAGACGGCCGTCCTGCTGCTCCTCGAGAAGCTCGGCCCGACCGAGCGCGCCGCGTACGTGCTGCGCGAGGCCTTCGGGTACTCCTACCGGGAGATCGCCGACGTGCTCGACGTCTCGGAGGCGAACGCGCGGCAGATCGCCCGGCGCGCGCGCGAGCACCTGGACTCCGAGCGGTCCGCGCCCGCCTCGCCGGCCCAGCAGCGCCGGCTCCTCGAGTCGTTCGTGGCGGCCGCGCGGGTCGGGGACCTCGACGGGCTCGAGCGCCTGCTCGTCGACGACGTCGTGGTCCGCCCCGACGGCGGTGGGGAGGTGCACGCCTCGCGCGTCGAGCTGGTCGGCACCGCACGCACGGTGACGTTCCTCGACAACATCCTGCGCAAGTACTGGCAGGACTCCACCCTGCGGATCGTCGAGGCCAACGGCGGCACCGCGCTGCTGGTGACGGCGGCCGACGGGAGCCCGCAGGCGATCGTCACGCTCGCCGGCTCCGCGCGCGGGATCGAGCGGGTGTTCATCCAGGTCAGCCCCAGCAAGATGCGGCGGTTCGCGCCGGCGGCCTGACCTCTGTCACGTTCCGGCACGCTGCGCGGTCGAGAAGGTGTGACACACATGCAGAGGATCGTGATCGTCGGCGGTGGCTACGCGGGCTTCTACGCCGCCTGGAACCTGGAGAAGAAGCTGCGCCCGGACGAGGCGGAGATCACCGTCATCGACCCGCGCCCGTACATGACGTACCAGCCGTTCCTGCCCGAGGTGATGGCGGGGTCGGTCGAGGCCCGGCACGCCGCCGTCTCGCTGCGCAGGCACCTGCGCCGCTCCAAGGTGGTCGCCGGCCAGGTGACCCGGGTGGAGCACGCGCGGCGCACGCTGCGGTTCCGTCCCGCCGACGGGGACGACGTCGAGCTGGGCTACGACGTCATCGTGATCACCGCCGGCGCGGTCACGCGCAAGTTCCCCGTGCCGGGGATCGCCGAGCAGGCCATCGGCATGAAGCACGTCGAGGAGGCCGTGGCCATCCGCGACAAGCTGCTCACCGCCTTCGACCGCGCCTCCGTCCTGCCGCCCGGACCGGAGCGGCAGCGGCTGTTGACCGTGACGTTCGTCGGCGGCGGCTTCTCGGGCGTGGAGGGGTTCGGCGAGCTGTTGTCGCTGGCCACAGCCCTGCTCGACTCCTACCCGGAGCTCACGCTCGCCGACCTCAGCTTCCACCTGGTCGAGGCCGCGGGACGGATCCTGCCCGAGGTCACCGACGGCCCCGGACGCTGGGTGGTGCGCTCGCTCGAGGAGCGCGGCGCCCACGTGCACCTGAACACCCAGCTGGTCTCGGCCGTCGACGGGCACGTGGTGCTCTCCACCGGCCAGGAGTTCGACTCCGAGCTCATCGTGTGGAGCGCGGGCAACGCCGCCAACCCCGTGGTGGCCCAGCACACCGACCTCCCCGTCGACGAGCGCGGCTTCCTGCGCGTGCGGGCGGACCTCCGGATCGGCACCGAGGCCGCGGCCGTCCCGGACGCGTGGGCCGCCGGGGACGACGCCGCGGTGCCGGACGTCGCCGTCGGGACCCCCGGCGCGCGCACCGTCCCGAACGCGCAGCACGCGGTGCGCCAGGGCAAGCACCTCGCCGCGAACATCACCGCCGTCCTGCGCGGGAGGGAACCGAAGGACTACGTGCACCAGAGCCTCGGGGTGGTCGCGACGCTCGGGCTCGGTCGCGGGGTGTTCCAGTACCGCCGGATCGTGATCACGGGCTTCCCGGCCTGGCTCCTGCACCGGGGCTATCACGTGCTCGCCGTCCCGACGTGGGAGCGCAAGGTTCGCGTGCTGGCGGTCTGGGTGGCCTCGTTCGTCTTCGGTCGGGACATCGTCTCGCTGGCGAGCGTCCAACGACCGCGCGAGGCGTTCGTCACCGGCGGGGTGCCACGCCCGCGCTAGCCGACGTCACGCCAGCGTGGCGACGACGACGGCCAGCGCCGGGACGCCCTCGCCGAGCGAGCTGAGCCAGAGCCGGCGCTCGGAGACGTACAGGACCACGGCGAGCAGCACGTGGCTGGCGCAGACGACGAGCACCAGCGCTCGGCCGACCGCGGGGTCACCGACGTGCAGGAGCAGGAGCCCGAGCAGGCCGGCCAGTCCGAAGCACAGGTTGTAGAAGCCGACGTTGATCGCCCACATGCGCACCGCCGGGACGTCCTGCGGCTCGATGAGGAAGATCGGGTAGAGGGACGGGCGGTCGTGGAAGAAGGTCTCCAGGACCCACATGACGACGAGCACCAGCGAGACCAGCAGGGCGACGACCTGAGCGAACGCGTTCATGAGCGGACTCCTCAGCGGAGGGCGAGCTGCGGGACCGGGGTCCCGGGGAGCCGCCGGACAGCGGCGGTGCGACCGGTGAGGAGCAGGAGGAGCGCCTGGATGGGCCCCTCCACCGGCTGCCCCTCGCCTGCCGACCAGTCGACGTCGGTGGCGACGAGCCGGTGCCCCGCGAGGCGCCGGCGGGCGTGGAACGGGAACGACCGGCGCCACACGAGCGTCGCGGCCGCAGCGGCCGCCTCCGGCGGCATGGGGTGCGCACGACCCAGCGGGACGACGATGTCCTGGGTGTGGACGAGGACGTCGAGCAGCGGGTCGACGTAGGTGGTGCCGACGGGGTGCCGGCGGGACCCGGTGAACCTGCGGTAGTCCTCGACGATCTGCGCCGTCGGGCGGTGGGACCAGCGCCTGGCCTCGGCGTCGATGGCACGGTCGAAGTCGCCCCGCGCTCGGACGAGCGACCGCAGGACGTCCGCCGGGGTCGCCTGCGGCGACGAGATCACGTGCGCGGCGACGTCGCGGACCGTCCAGCCCGCGCAGAGTGACGGCGTCGCCCACGCGGCGTCGTCGAGCGTGCCCAGCAGCGACCCCAGCGCGGCGCGCTCGGAGCCGACGGTGCGCCACACCTCGTCCCGGTCCATCCCGCGCCTCCGTTAGTACGGTACTCTGACGAGATTAGACAGAGAGACTGACCATCGTCAAGGAGTCCCCGTGCCGTCTGGGCCCACCGTCGGTCTGCTGCTCTTCCTCCCCTACCGGGCCATGGAGGCGCGGGTGCTCGCTGCCCTCGCCGAGGCCGGCTTCGACGACGTCACGCTCGCGCAGGCCAGGGTGTTCCAGCGGATCGGGCCGGACGGCACGCGCCTGACCGACCTGGCCGAGCAGGCCCAGGTGACCAAGCAGACCGCCGGCTTCCTGGTCGACCAGCTCGAGCGCGCCGGGTACGTCCGACGAGGCCCCGACCCCGCGGACGGGCGGGCGCGGCTGGTCCGGATCACGTCGCGCGGATCCGCGGCGCAGGCGGCCGCAGCGGAGGTCGTCGCCGAGGTCGAGGCCGAGTGGGAGAGGCACCTCGGCTCGCGGCGCATGGGCGCCCTGCGCGAGACCCTCCTCCGGCTCCGGGAGATCACGGACCCGTACGCCTGACGTCCCACTTTCGCTCGGACGCCGCGCGCGGTAGGAACGAGGTGTCCCGCCACGACGGCGTGCGGGCATCGACGAGGACGGTCCGATGCGCAACGAGGTGCAGCTGATCGCGTACGCCGACCGCCTGGGCGGCGACCTCCCGGGCCTGACGCGCCTGCTCCGCGGCCCGCTGGCGGGCGCGTTCGGCGGCGTGCACGTGCTGCCGTTCTTCACGCCGTACGACGGCGCCGACGCGGGGTTCGACCCGGTGGACCACACCGCCGTCGACCCGCGCCTGGGCAGCTGGGACGACGTCCGCGAGCTCGCCACGACGCACGACACCGTGGTCGACCTGATCGTCAACCACGTGTCCGCCGAGTCGGCGGCCTTCGGCGACGCGCGGGCGCGCGGGGACGCGTCGCCGCACGCCGGCATGTTCCTCACCATGTCCTCGGTGTTCCCCGACGGCGCCACCGAGGAGGACCTCACGCGGATCTACCGGCCGCGCCCGGGTCTCCCGTTCACCCCGATCCGGCTCGGCGACCGGCTTCGGTACGTGTGGACGACGTTCACGCCGCAGCAGATCGACATCGACGTCCGCTCCCCCGCCGGCACCGCCTACCTGACGTCGATCCTGGACGCGGTCGCCGGGGCCGGCGTCACGCTCGTGCGGCTCGATGCCGTCGGGTACGCGGTGAAGACCCCCGGCACCACGTGCTTCATGACGCCCGAGACCTTCGCGTTCATCGAGGAGTTCACCGGGCAGGCGCGTGCGCGGGGCGTCGACGTGCTGGTCGAGGTCCACTCGTACTTCCGCCGGCAGATCGAGATAGGCCGGTCCGTCGACCTCGTGTACGACTTCGCCCTGCCCCCGCTCGTGCTGCACGCGCTCTACACGGGCGACGGCACCGTGCTCGCGCGCTGGATGGCCGAGCGACCGGCCAACTCCGTCACCGTGCTGGACACCCACGACGGGATCGGCGTCATCGACGTCGGCCCCGACCAGACGGTCCAGCCCGGCGAGCCACCGCGGCCGGGCCTGCTGGAGCCCGCGCAGGTCGACGCGCTCGTGCACGGCATCCACGCGCGCACCGGCGGGGCGTCGGAGCGCGCCACGGGAGCTGCGGCGTCGAACCTCGACCTCTACCAGGTGAACTCGACGTTCTACGACGCACTCGGTGGCGACGACCACGCCTACCTTGCCGCGCGCGCCATCCAGCTCTTCACACCTGGCGTCCCGCAGGTCTACTACGTCGGGGCGCTCGCGGGCGGCAACGACCTCGACCTGCTGTCGCGCACCGGGGTGGGCCGGGACATCAACCGCCACCACTACACCCCCGCGGAGGTCGAGTCGGCGCTCGCCCGGCCCGTCGTGGCGGCGCTGCTCGACCTGTGCCGGTTCCGCAACACCCTGCCCGCGTTCGACGGCGGCGTGGAGGTCGAGCTCGTCGGCTCGGTGCTGCGCATGACCCGCCGCGGCGTCGCCGAGCCCGCCGCGACCGCCCACCTCGCCGTGGACCTGGCAGACGCGTCCGCCACGATCGGGTGGACGACCGCCGACGGCGCCTCGGGTCGCACGTCCGACCTGCTGGCCGCTCCCCCTCGTGCGTAGCCGACCTCGGTCCGCCGCCGGGCCCGCCGCCAGGATGGGCAGATGACCGCCCCGGGGTCGGGGGTGACCGCTCGTCGATGGCGCAGCCGGCGGTCCGCGGCGGTCGCGGGAATCCTCTTCGGGGTGCTGCTCGTCGCCGCGCTCGCCATGATGCGGGTCGCGGTGGCCGGAGAGAGCCTCGAGCAGCTCGAGGCCGACCCGCGCCGCCAGACCCTGATCCGCACCGCGCTGAACCTCGTGCCGTTCGCCGGCATCGCGTTCCTCTGGTTCATCGGCGTCGTCCGTGACCAGCTGGGAGAGGTCGAGGATCGGCTCTTCTCCACCGTCTTCCTCGGCAGCGGCCTGCTGTTCCTCGGCATGCTCTTCCAAGGGGCCGTGACCGTCACCAGCC
The DNA here is from genome assembly GCF_013359775.1 of Cellulomonas humilata. Taxonomy (GTDB): domain Bacteria; phylum Actinomycetota; class Actinomycetes; order Actinomycetales; family Cellulomonadaceae; genus Cellulomonas; species Cellulomonas humilata. The sequence goes on from NZ_JABMCI010000071.1 coordinate 211,789, forward strand.
TCGTCGAGATGATCCCGGGCGAGCGCCTCGACGCGGGGATCTGGACCTTCGGGCGCGGCGCGACGGAGGCGCTCGTGTCGGTGTACGCGATGCGGATGGCCGCCGTGTTCACGCTCTCGGTGAGCACCGTCGCGCTGCGGACCGCGGCCGTCCCGCGCTGGGTCCCGTTCAGCGGCTACGCCGTCGCGCTCGTGCTCCTGCTGGTCGCCGGCACGCAGAAGTGGGCGCAGCTGTTGTTCCCCGCCTGGGTGCTGGTCCTGAGCATCGCCATCCTGCTCACCCCCGCACGCGGCCGCCCGGCCGAGCCGCCCCGGCCGGGCTGAGGTATCTCGCCGGGCGTGGCGCACCCCTGGAGTGCATGAGCGCCACGGTCGAGTACGTCGGGTTGCTGGCATCCGCCGGCTCCCTGACGTTGTGGTGCCCGCAGGCTGTGCGGCTGTGGCGGCACCGGAACGACGCGACCGCGCTCGGCGGCATCTCGATCACGACGCAGGTGGTGCTGCTGGTCACGGAGAGCCTGTGGGCGACGTACGCCGTGCTCACGGGCTCCCTGTGGGTCGGGGTCCCCGCGATGGTCAACATCCCGCTCGCCGTCCTCGCGATCCGGCTGCTGCGCCGCTCCCGCCAGGACGCCCTGGCGGGTGAATCCGCGGAATCGCCCGCCGACCACGTTCTCGACCGACCGCTCCAGCCCCTAACGTGGACAAATCGGACACCGTGACCAGCGCGGTGCCCGTCCGTCATGAGGGGGCACTCCATGGTTCGTCCACGCTCGTCACTCATCGCCGTCGCGCTCGCCGGAGCCGCGGTGCTCGGTTCGGCCGGGTCGGCCGCAGCCTGTCCCACCGACCCGAGGGACGACCCGACCACGTGGGAGTACGGCGGCGTCTACGACTGCACCAAGGCGGCCGTCGGCCACGGCGTACGCACCTACACCAAGCCGTCGCCGGTGGCGTTCGTGGTGATCAAGACCGGGAAGACGTACTTCGTCAGCGACCTGGGCGACGCCAACGAGGGCGACCGCACCTACACGTTCGACAAGAAGATCCGCTTCGTCATCACCTGCGAGTTCACGGACGTGTAGCCGCCTGACCGGCCTGCCGCGCGGCGGACTCGAGCCGCTCGCGGTAGGCCGGCCAGTCGATGGCCGGGATGTTGGGGTCGTCGCGCCGGCTGCCGACCGCACCGTCGATCAGCTCGCGCACGATGTCCGCGTGCCCGGCGTGCCGTGCGGTCTCGACGCTCATGTGCACGAGCATCTGGTGCAGCGTCACCTGGCGCTTCTCCCCCCACCACGGCACGTCCCCGAGCGCGTCGAGCGGCAGCGCCTCGATCGTCGCGTCGCTGTGCTCGGCCGAGTAGCGGTGCAGCGCGACGATCTCCTCGCGCGTCTCGTCCGGGGCCGCCCACATGTCGGCGTTCACCTCGGCGTCGTCGGCGAACCACGGCAGCTCGCGGTCGGGCGGACGGCCGAAGACCTCGCCGAAGTAGCCGAGCTCGACGCTGGCCACGTGCTTGACGAGGCCCAGGAGGTTGGTGCCCGTCGGCGTCATCGGCCGCCGGATCGCGTACTCGTCGAGATCGTCGAGCTTGCTGAGCAGGCTGGTGCGCTGCGCGCGCAGGTAGCGGTGCAGGGTCGCCTTGTCGTCCATCCCGCCACTATGCCGTGACCCGTCGGTGCTGTCCCTGGGTACTGTCCGTCGATGGCCGATCCCGAGACCCTGCGCTACGGAACGCTCCCCGAGCAGGTCGTCGACCTGACGTTCCCGACGGGCGCGGCACGTCCCCCGCTCGTCGTCCTGCTGCACGGCGGCTTCTGGCGGGTCGCGTACGACCGGCTGCACCTGCGCGTCGTCGCCGACGACCTGACCGCGCGGGGGTACGCGGTGGCGAACGTCGAGTACCGCAGGGTCGGGGGCGGCGGCGGGTGGCCCGCGACGTTCACCGACGTCGCGGCCGCGGTCGACGCCGTGGAGGCGGAGCTCGTGGACCGCGTCGACCTCGACTCCGTCGCGTACGTCGGGCACTCGGCCGGCGGGCACCTGGCGCTCTGGGCCGCGCTGCGCGACCGGTTGCCCACCGACGCCCCCGGTCGAGCCGCCCGGCCGCCGCGCGTCCGCGGGGTCGTCGCGCTGGCGCCTGCTGCCGACCTGGCCGCCGTCGACCGGCTGGGCCTGGGCCGCGGTGCCGTCGCCGAGCTCCTGGGTGGCACGCCCGCCACGGTCCCCGCCCGGTTCGCGGCGACGGACCCCGGCACGCTCGGCGCCCCCGCGGCTGCCACCGTCGTCGTGCACGGACTGCTCGACGACACCGTCCCCGTGAGCGTCGCGCACGGCTACCGGGACCGCACCGGCGTCCGCGTGGTCGAGGTGCCGGACGCCGGCCACTTCGAGCTCATCGACCCGGCGTCGGGAGCCTGGCCTGTCGTCCTCGAGTCGCTCCGGGACGTCCTGCGCTGAGCGCGAGCGGGCTGCGAGCGATCTGCGAGGACCGCTCGGCACCCTGGCGGAACGCACACAGCACCCGACCGGGAGGAACCATGAGCACGACCACGCAGACCAGCACCGCCGGCATGAGCGACCTGTTCGAGACACCCGCCCCCGACGCCGACGCGGAGGTCTTCTCGACGCGCGTCGTCGCGGCCACGCTCGGCGCGATGGAGGTCCTCGCACTGCACCTGGGCCGCACGCTCGGCTGGTACCAGGCGCTGATCGACGAGGGACCGCTCACGTCCGTCGAGCTCGCGTACCGCACCGGCACGCAGGAGCGCTACGCCCGCGAGTGGCTCGAGCAGCAGGCGGTGACCGGATACGTCCTGGTCGACGACGAGGCCGCCGCACCCACGGAGCGTCGGTTCCACGTCGCACCGGGGGCCGTCGAGGTGCTCACGGACGCGGACAGCCCCGCGCACACCGCCCCGCTCGCCGGGTTCGCGGTGGCGGCCGGCCGCCGGTTCGACGACTTCGTCGAGGCGTACCGCCACGGCGGCGGCGTCAGCTGGGCCCAGCTGGGACCCGACGCCCGGACCGCGCAGGCCGCGTTCAACCGGCCCCTGTTCCTGCACCAGCTCGCGCAGGAGATCGTGCCCGCGCTGCCCGAGCTCCACTCGCGCCTGTGCGGGCCTGCCCGCGTGGCGGACATCGGCAGCGGGGAGGGCTGGTCGACGATCGGGCTCGCCCGCGGGTTCGTGTCGGCGACGTTCGAGGGGTTCGACGTCGACGAGCCGTCGGTGGCGGCCGCCCGTCGGCACGCGAGCGCGCACGGCGTCGACGACCGGGTCACGTTCTCGACCGTCGACGCCGCCGACCTGCGCGAGTCCCGGTCCGGGGACTTCGACGTGGTGATGGCGTACGAGTGCGTGCACGACATGCCCGACCCGGTCGGCGTCCTCGAGGCCATGCGGGAGATCGTCCGCGACGACGGCTACGTCCTGGTGATGGACGAGCGCGCCGGCGAGACGTTCGCCGCACCGGGCGACCTGACCGAGAGGCTCCTCTACGGGTTCTCGATCCTGTGCTGCCTGCCCGACGGGCTGTCGACCCCGGGCGGGGTGGGCACGGGCACGGTCATGCGGCCGAGCGTGCTCACGGAGTACGCCAGGGCGGCGGGGTTCTCGGCGGTCGAGATCCTCCCGGTGGAGCACGACTTCTTCCGGTTCTACCGCCTCCGGCTCTAGCGGTCTCAGGTGCGACGAGCCGGTGGTGGTGACGCAGCCGCCACCGGCTCGGCGCCCACCGGGACCGTGGGGATCAGCCGGGAGAAGTAGAGCGCGAGCGCAGCCACGATCGCCAGCACGGCGAGGCTCGCGCGCAGCGCGTCGATCCGGGCTGCCGCGTTCTCCTCGGTGATCGCCGTGACCTCGTCCGGCGGGAGACCGGCCTCGCCGAGCGCCGTCTGCAGCTGGGCGTCGGACACGAACGGCACACCGCCGGCCAGCTGCACCTCGGCCGTGGCCGTGACCTCCGCGCTCACCTGCGGGTTGTCGCCGAGCCCGGTCAGGAGCGTCGACGTCAGGGTGGCGATGAGGATCGAGCCGGCCACCGCGGTGCCGAGCGACGCGCCCAGGTTGGTCATCGTGTTCTGCACGCCGCCCACGTCACCGCTCAGCTCGTCCGGCACCGCCGAGACCGTGACCGCGCCGAGCTGCGACGCGAGCGCGCCGACCCCGAACCCGGCGAGCAGGAGCGGCACCGTGACGATCTCGGCACCGGCGCCCACCTCGAGCGCGCCCATGAGCACGACGATGCCGAGCAGCAACGCCGCGAGGCCCCAGCGCACGACCTCGCGGGGCGAGGCCCGGGGGAAGAACCGCGGGATCCCAACCGCGGCGATCAGCAGCGACACCGACAGCGGCAGCAGTCGCGCACCGGTCTGGAGCGCCGTCAGGCCGAGGGAGATGGACAGGAACAGCGGGACCACGAAGAAGAGTCCCGCCTGGATCATGAACTGGAAGAAGAACATCGTCAGTCCGCCGACGAGCCGGGCGTTCCGGAGCAGGTCCAGGCGCAGCAGCGGCTCCCGGCCCGCCGCAGCGACGTGGTGCTCCCACGCGACGAACAGGCGGAGCACGACGAGGCCGGCGAGTACCAGCCACACGGTGGGCGACAGTCCCAACCAGGACGGCCCGCCGGGGCGCGTCAGCACCCAGCCCCACTCCCCCGAGCGGAGCACCCCGAACACCGCGAGCCCGAGTCCGAGGGCGGACAGCGCGGAGCCGACGAGGTCGAGGCGGAACCGCTCCTCCGGCTCGGCGTCGGCGATCTTTCGGGTGAGCGCCAGGATGCCGACGACCAGGACGACCTCGCCGGCGAACACGTAGCGCCAGGTCCAGTAGGTGGTGACGAACCCGCCGATCAGCGGCCCCGCGGCCACGGCGATCGCGCCGGCCGACGCGACCAGGCCGTACGCCCTCGGGCGCTCGGAGCTCGCGAAGTTGGAGGCGACCAGCGCAACGATCGCGGGCATGATCAGCGCCGCGCCCAGGCCCTCGAGCACCGACCAGCCGAGGATCAGCACCGGCAGGCTCTGGGCGATCGAGGTGACGAACGACCCGCAGGCGTAGATCACGCAGCCGATGGCAAAGGCCTTGCGCCGCCCGATCAGGCTCCCGATCTTGCCGCCGGTGATCATCATGGTCGCCATGACCAGCGTGTAGAGCGTGATGGCGGTCTGGATGCCGGTCACGGTGGTCCCGACGTCCGCGGCGACCTGCGCGATGGACACGTTCATCACCGAGCTGTCCAGCGTCATGAGGAACTGCGCGGTCGCGAGCGTGAACAGGACGAGGCCCGCTGCCCCGCGGGTGCGAGAGGCCATCGGTCACCGTGTCCCCTCTCCGGCGGGCTGCCGGGCTGTCCAGGACTACCACCACCAAGGAGCCGACCGCTACGCCCCGGCGGGCCCCGACGCCATCGCGGACAACGCGTGCCGCGCCGCGGTCTCCGGGTCGAGCGTCGCCCCCACGTCGGCGAGCTCGGCGAACCGGTCCGCCCCGAGCCGGCTCTGGAGACGCTCGCGCGCACCGTCGAGCCGGGCACGCTCGGCGCCGAAGCTCACCGACCCGCCCCCGAGGACCACCGCTCCCCACAGCTCGGCGGCCGCGGTGTCGGCACCGACCCGCTCGAGCAGGTCGACGAGGTTGCGCAGCGTCGTGACCAGGTGCGTGCGGTTCGCGCGCACCAACCACCAGCGGACCACCTCGTCGAAGGCGGCCATCGCGGCCGCCGGGTCGCCGTGCCGGGCGCGGACCGACGATGCCGACACACGCGCGACCCCGCCGAGGAAGGTGCAGCCGGACTGCTCGGCCAGGGTCGTCGCCCGCTCCAGGTGCGCGAGGGCCACCGCCGGGCGGTGCTCGATCTCGATCTCGCCCGCCGTGTAGGCGAGGTTGCCCAGGACGGTCGGCCCCAGGTCCGGGAACCGGTCCATCTCCTCCCGCGTGCGGGCCAGCAGCTCGCGCGCCTCGTCGTACCGGCCGCCGTACGACGCGCAGAGGATCGGGTAGCTCAGCCCGGTCATCACGTAGTGCGGGTCACCCAGCGACCGGGCGAGCTCGACCACGCGCAGGCCGAGCGCCGCCGAGTCGTCGAGCCGACCGTCGTACAGCGCCACGTCGCCCAGCACCTCGAGGGCGGTCATCCGGACGCGGTCGTCGGAGGCCACCTCCAGGGCCCGGCGCGCCCGGTGCTCCCCCGCCCGCAGCTCGCCGCCGACCACCAGCCGCGCCGCGACCGAGACCTGCGCGGCGGCGCCCTGCGGGTCGTCGTCGGCGAGCACCGGACCCAGGCGCGCGGCCCAGCCGAGGATCTCGTCGTTCATCGTGCCCGTGGCGTGCACGTGCAGCGCCCCGGACAGCCGCGCCGCCAGCGCGGGGTCGGTGTTCCTGGCCCACGCGTGCGCGGCCCGCAGGTCCGCTACCTGGGCGGCCAGCAGCGCACAGGCCTCGGGCTCGGCCGACGTGCGCAGGGCCGCGTCGGCCTGGCGCGCCACGTCCAGGAACCACTCGGCGTGCCGCCGCCGGAGCGCCGGCCGGACGGGGGCGGAGTCGAGCACGGCGGAGCGCACGGTGTGCAGCATCCGGTACCGCGTGCGGCCGTCGCGCACGTCGAGCGCGAGCAGGGACCGCCGCACGAGGCGGTCCGGGACCTCTGCGGCCGCCTCGAGCACCGCCGCCGCGTCGGCCGGGCGCACCGGCCCGGCGAACACGGGCCAGTCGGCGAGGACCGTGCGCTCGGCGTCGTCGAGCAGCGCCGAGGACCAGGCGATCACCGACGCGAGCGTGCGGTGCCGCGCGGCCGACCCCCGGCCCGGGTGCTCGAGGCGGGCCAGATCGACCTCCAGCTGGTCCCCGAGGTCGGCCAGACCCACGGTCGCTGCCCGGGCTGCGGCCATCTCGATCGCGAGCGGGAGACCGTCCAGCTCCCGGACCACCCGGTCCACGTCCGCAGGCTCGGGGTCGGTCGTCCACGCGCCCGCGGCCCGGGCTCGCTCCACGAACAGCCTGCGCGCCGCCGGGTCGGTGCCGTCGACCGCCAGCGGCGCCACGGCGTGCACCCGTTCACCGGCCACCTCGAGCCGTTCCCGGCTCGTCGCGAGCACGCGCAGCGGTCCCCCGGCGGCCAGCAGGTCCTCGACGACCGCGGCCACCGCCTCGATGACGTGCTCGCAGTTGTCCAGCACCACCAGCAGGTCCAGCGTGCCCGCGCGACGCAGCATGGTCGACGTCGTGCCGCCCTCCCCCGACAGCTCGAGCGCCGCCACGGTCGCGGCCGGCACCGCCGCCCCGTCGGTGAGGGTCGCCAGCTCCACCAGCCGCACCCCGGACCGGTGCCGCTGCGCCCGGCGGCGGGCGACCTCCAGGGCCAGTCGCGTCTTGCCGACGCCTCCCGGACCCAGCAGCGTGATCAGCGGCTCGGTGCCGACGAGGGCGTCCACCGCGGCGACGTCCTCGTCGCGACCCACCAGCGTCGACGCGGGCACGGGGAGCGAGGGGCGCGCGGTCGTCCGCGCCGGGCCGCCCCGCAGCGCCTCCTGCTGAGCGGCCCGCAGGTCGGCCGACGGCCGCAGCCCGAGCTCGTCGAGGCTCGCGCTCGCCCTGGCCACCGCGGCGACGCCGTCGGCGGGCCGGCCCGCCGCCGTCAGCGCGCGGGCGAGCTGCGCCCAGGCGGTCTCGCGATAGGGCTCGTCCGCGACCAAGGCCTCGAGGACCGCCACCGCGTCGGCCGCGCGCCCGGTGGCGTGCAGCGCGGCAGCGAGCTGCTCGCGGGCTGCGGACCGTGACTCGTCGAGCCGGAGCGCCTCGCCGCGCACCGCCACAAGGTCGGCCGCCCGACCGAACGCCGGGCCCCGCCAGAGCGCCAGCGCCTCCTCGAGCAGCCGCACCGCCTCCGTCGCGGGACCAGCGGCCGCACCCGCGACGAGCGCCTCGAACCGGGCACCGTCCACCCGCTCCGCCTCGAGCTCCAGCAGGTACCCCCCGTCGACCGCCCGCAGGGGGACCCCCTGGGAGCGGCGGAGCCGGGAGGCGTGGGTGTGCAGCGTGTGGGTCGCGGTGCGCGGGGGCTCCTCCCCCCACAGCGCCTCGACGAGGACCTCGGCGGGCACGACGCGGCCGCGACGAGCCACCAGCACCGCGAGAAGCGCACGCTGCTGGGTCCCGAGCACCTCGACGGTCCTGCCGTCCTCGCGCAGCTCGAGCGGGCCGAGCACCCCGACCTCCATGCGCCGATGCTACGAGGCCGGTTTGTCCACTGTCCGCCCTTATGTGCCGTCGAGCGTCACCCACTGCGCGCGCCACGCAGGCGGGTCGAACGGCTCCGCCCAGTACGCGGTCTCCCGCGCGATCCTCCCGTCGCGGAGCTCGAAGATGAACGTGCTGTGGAACACGGGGCCGTCGTAGTCCAACGTCGCCTCGGCGACGACCAGGTCACCCGCCGCGAGCAGCCGCCGGGGCGTGATCGTCGGCAGCACCGGGAACGCGCCGTAGACCGCGCGACGGGCGTCCCCGCCGACGATCGTCTCGCCCGACTGCGGCCAGTCCATCACCGCGTCCTCGTGGAACAGGTCGTCCATCACCTCGATCTTGTGGTCGTTGAGGCACTGGATGAGCCGCTCGACCACGGCCCGGTTCTCGCTCTCGCTCATCGGGCTCACCGCTGCTTGGCGTAGTCGCTCGCGCCGTACCAGTCGACGACGACCACGGGCTCGTCCCCGAGCACCCAGGCGTCGTGGCCCTTCGGCAGCGAGGTGACGTCACCGGCGGAGGCGATCATCTCGGTGCCGTCGTCCATCCGGATCCCCATCCGACCGCTCACGTGGTACTGGAAGTGCGGCGCCTCGCAGCTGGGCGTGCCCGCGATCGGCTGGACGTCGACGGACCACCGCCAACCCGGCTCGAACGCCAGGCGGCCGACCTCGCTGTCTCCCACCGTGATGATCTCGGCCCTGCCGTGCGGGAAAGCCCGCGTCTCGTCGGGTGCCTGGAACGTCTTGTGCGCTGTCTCCTGCATCGGTCCGACCTCCTCGTCGGCGGGGCGATCTGCCCCGGTATGGCCCTTCCTGATATCCTGACCTTCTAGTAGGTAGGTGTCAACGCTTCTCACCCGACGGAGGATGCAGTCATGGCCCCGATCGACGCCCCACCGACAGCGGACACCCGGACGCGGATCCTCGACGTCGCCGAGCGGCTCGTCCAGACGCGGGGCTTCAACGGGTTCAGCTACGCCGACGTCGCCGCGGAGCTGGGCATCGCCAAGCCGAGCCTGCACTACCACTTCGCGACGAAGGCCGACCTCGGCGAGGCCCTCATCCGCCGCTACGCCGCGCGGTTCGCCGCCGCTCTCGTCTCGATCGCCGACCGCCCCGACGACGCCCGCAACAAGCTCGACGCCTACGTGGCCCTCTACACCGACGTCCTGCGCGACCAGCGGATGTGCCTGTGCGGCATGCTCGCCGCGGAGTACCCCACGCTCCCCGCGCCCATGCGCGCGGCGGTCACCGCGTTCTTCGACGACAACGAGACGTGGCTCGAGCAGGTGCTCGACGCCGGCCGGGCGCAGGGCGCGCTGCGGCTCACCGGCCCGTCGGACGAGGCCGCCCGCATCATCGTCGGCGGCCTCGAGGGCGCCATGCTCGTCGCCCGCTCCCACGGGGACCCGGTGCGCTTCGAGACCGCCGCCGGCCGCCTGCTCGCCGACGTCACGGGGGCGGCGTCGCTGGCCTGAGCCCGGGCTCGGTGACGTAGCCGCAGCACCGCAGCACGCGCGCACGGTCGAGTGGACCACCCCTGTCGGAGCCCACCACCAGCCGCACCTGGGGGTCGAGGAGCAGCCCGCTCGGGTGCCCCGGTTCGTCGACCGGCGAGAGGTCCCCGTCCGGGAGCTCGCCGCGGATCCACTCGGCGGGCGCGGGCCACCGGGTCGTCACGACGGTCCACAGGGCAAGCGTCTTGGGCTCCAGCGGCTCCAGCTCGGTCAGGCGAGCCGCGAAGGCCACGTTGTAGGCCATGAGGAACCGCTTGGTCGCGCGGGGGTTCGGCTCCAGCAGCTCCGCGAACTCCTCCAGGATGTGGCTCTGCTGCGGCCGTCGCCCACGGCCAGCACGACGAGCGCGGGGATCGGGTCCCCCGCGACTGCGCGCCGACGGGATCGCCGGGTCGACCGCTCGGGTCCCCGGGCCGCAAACGCCGATCGGCCCCGGCGCGGTGCGCCGGGGCCGATCGAGGTGGTGCGGGGGCGTGCGTCAGGCGATGCGGCCGCTCGAGGTCTCCTCGTCGCCGATCTTGTGCACGACGATCGAGTTGGTCGAGCCGACGACGCCGACGGGGGCACCCGCGACGACGACGACGTAGTCGCCGATCTCCGCGAGACCGTTGGCGCGCAGGGTCGAGTCGACCTGGTTGACCATCGCGTCCGTGTCGTCGACGGACGGCACGCGGTAGGTCTGCAGACCCCAGCTGAGCGAGAGCACGTTGCGCACGTCCTCCGCCGGCGTGAAGGCCAGCAGCGGGATGTTCGAGCGCAGGCGGGACATGCGGCGGGCCGAGTCACCCGACTGCGTGAACGTCACCAGGTACTTGACGTCGAGCACCTCGCCGATCTCGGCGGCGGCCCGCGTGATCACGCCACCGCGGGTGTGCGGGGTGGAGCCGAGGGGAGCCATGCGCTCCCGGCCCATGTCCTCGGTCGCCTCGATGATCCGGGCCATCGTCCGCACGGTCTCGATCGGGTAGTCACCGACGCTCGTCTCGCCCGAGAGCATGACCGCGTCCGCGCCGTCGAGCACCGCGTTGGCGCAGTCCGACGTCTCGGCGCGGGTGGGCCGCGGGTTCGTCGTCATGGACTCGAGCACCTGCGTGGCCACGATGACCGGCTTGGCTGCCCGGCGGGCCAGCTCGACCGCGCGCTTCTGCACCAGCGGGACCTGCTCGAGCGGCAGCTCGACGCCCAGGTCACCGCGGGCGACCATGATGCCGTCGAACGCGGCGATGATCTCCGCGAGGTTCTCGACGGCCTGCGGCTTCTCGATCTTGGCGATGACCGGGAGGACCCGGTTCTCCTCCTCCATGATCCGGCGCACGTCGTCGTAGTCGGCGGCGGACCGCACGAACGACAGGGCGATGATGTCCGCGCCGACGTTGAGGGCCCAGCGCAGGTCCTCCTCGTCCTTGTCGCTCATCGCGGGGACCGACACGGCCACGCCCGGGAGGTTGAGGCCCTTGTTGTTGGACACCGGGCCGGCGACCTCGACGCGGGTCACCACGCGGGGGCCCTCGACGGCGGTCACGCGGACCAGGACCTTGCCGTCGTCGATGAGGATCGGGTCACCGACGCGGGCGTCGTTGGGCAGGCCCTTGTGGGTGGTGGAGACGAGCTCCTTGGTGCCCTGGACGTCCTCGGTGGTGATGGTGAACGTGTCGCCCACCGCGAGGTCGTGCTTCTCCTCGATGAACCGGCCGAGGCGGATCTTCGGACCCTGGAGGTCGACGAGGACCGCGACGGAGCGACCGGACGCCTGCGCGGCGGCGCGGACGTTGTCGTACACCGCCTTGTGGACCTCGGTCGAGCCGTGGCTGCGGTTCAGTCGCGCCACGTCCATCCCGGCGTCGACGAGGGCCTGGATCTGCTCCGCGGACTCTGTGGCGGGGCCGATGGTGCAGACGATCTTTGCTCTACGCATGAAGCGAGCCTATGCCTTCCGTTGTTTCTGGGTCGGACCGAAAGTCCCGTCCGACCACCCTGGCCGGCCGGTAGAGGACCGCGGTCAGGTGGGGATCAGGGGCGCAACGCCACGGTGCTGGCGGTGACCGGGGAGGGCAGCTCCGTGCTGCCGGACAGGTAGGTGTCGACGGCGGCGGCGGCCGCGCGGCCCTCCGCGATCGCCCACACGATGAGCGACTGACCGCGGCCGGCGTCCCCCGCGACGAAGACGCCCGGGACGGTCGTCGAGTAGTCGTCGGTGCGCGCGACCAGCCCGCGGGAGGTGAGCTCGATGCCGATCTGCGCGGTGAGCGGGTCGATCTCGGGCCCGGTGAAGCCCATCGCGACGAGCACCAGGTCCGCGGGGATCTCGCGCTCCGTGCCCGGCGTCGGCACGCGGCGGCCGTCGGACAGGTACTGCGTCGTGGCCAGCTGGAGGGCGCGGACGTTCCCGGACTCGTCGCCCACGAACTCGACGGTCGAGGCGAGGTAGTCCCGCTCGCCGCCCTCGGCGTGCGACGACGACACCTCGAACAGGATCGGGTCCGTCGGCCACGGCTGGTGCGCGGGGCGGTCCTCCGGCGGTCGCTTGCCGATCGCGAGAGTGGTCACCGAGGCGGCGCCCTGGCGCAGCGCGGTGCCGAGGCAGTCCGAGCCGGTGTCGCCGCCGCCGATGATGATGACGTGCTTGCCCTCGGCGGTGATCTGGTCCGGCACCGGCTTGCCCGCCGCGACCGCGTTGGCCTGGTGCAGGAACTCCATGGCGACGTGCACGCCGCCCAGCTCCTTGCCCGGCACGGTGAGCTCGCGCGGGACCGTGGCCCCCGTGGCGATGACGATCGCGTCGTACCGCGCCTGGAGCTGCGGCCACGTGACGTCGCGGCCCACCTCGACACCCGGGCGGAACCGCGTGCCCTCGGCCTCCATCTGCGCCAGCCGGCGGTCGATGTGGATCTTCTCGAGCTTGAAGTCGGGCACGCCGTAGCGCATCAGACCCCCGATGGCGTCGTCGCGCTCGTACACGGCGACCGTGTGCCCGGCCCGCGTCAGCTGCTGCGCGGCGGCCATGCCGGCCGGGCCGGAGCCGACGACCGCGACCGTGTGCCCGGTGAGGCGCTGCGGCACCTGCGGCGTCACGTACCCGCGCGCGAAGGCCTCGTCGATGATCGAGACCTCGATGTTCTTGATGGTCACCGGCGGCTGGTTGATGCCCAGCACGCAGCTGGACTCGCACGGTGCGGGGCAGATGCGTCCCGTGAACTCCGGGAAGTTGTTGGTCGCGTGCAGGCGGTCGATCGCGTCCGACCACTGGCCGCGCCACACCAGGTCGTTCCACTCCGGGATGAGGTTCCCGAGCGGGCAGCCGTTGTGGCAGAACGGGATGCCGCAGTCCATGCACCGGCCCGCCTGCTCCTTGAGGTACGGCTGACCGTCCTGGAGGTGCTCGTGCACGTCCTTCCAGTCACGCAGACGCACCTCGACGGGGCGGTTGGGCGGGAGCTCACGGTCCCGCACCTTCAGGAAGCCACGGGGGTCAGCCACGTGCCACCTCCAGGATCTGGTCCCACACGCCGGGAGCAGCCGGGTCGAGACCGTCGGCCTCGGCCTGGGCGAGCGCGCGGCGGACGCGGGCGTACTCGGTGGGCAGCAGGCGCGTGAACCGCGCCCGCGTGGACGGGAGGTCCTCGAGGAGCAGCGCGGCGACGGGCGAGCCCGTCTCGTCGAGGTGCGCTCGCAGCAGGCGCTCGACCAGCGCGGCGTCCTCGTCGTCGAGCGGGTCGAGGGCCAGCTCGTTCGTCCGCAGGGCGTCGGTGTTGACGAGCTCGGGCACCAGGTCGAGCACGTAGGCCGTGCCGCCCGACATCCCGGCGCCGAAGTTCCGGCCGGTCCGGCCGAGGACGAGGACGGTGCCGCCGGTCATGTACTCGCAGCCGTGGTCGCCCACGCCCTCGACCACCAGCGTGGCGCCGGAGTTGCGGACGCCGAAGCGCTCGCCCACCAGCCCGCGCAGGAAGATCTGCCCGGTGGTCGCGCCGTAGCCGATGACGTTGCCGGCCACCACGTTGTGCTCGCTCGACAGGGCCGCGTTGCGGTCGGGGCGCACGATGATGCGCCCGCCGGACAGGCCCTTGCCGACGTAGTCGTTGGCGTCGCCGAACAGCCGCAGCGTGATGCCGCGGGGCAGGAACGCGCCGAACGACTGACCCGCCGAGCCCGTGAGCGTGACGTCGATCGTGTCGTCGGGCAGGCCGGCACCGCTGAAGCGCTTGGTCACCTCGTGACCGAGCATCGTGCCGACGGTCCGATTCACGTTGCGCACCGGCAGGTCGATGCGGACCGGCTCGCTGCGCTCCAGGGCGTCCTGCGCGAGCGCGATCAGCCGGTTGTCCAGGGCGCGGTCGAGGCCGTGGTCCTGGTCCTTGGTGCGGTGCAGCTCCGAGCCCGCGACAGGCGTCGGCACGGCGAGCACCGGGGCCAGGTCGAGGCCCGAGGCCTTCCAGTGGTCGATCGCCGCGCGGGTGTCCAGCAGCTCGACGTGGCCGACCGCCTCCAGCAGCGTGCGGAAGCCCAGCTGGGCGAGCAGGGCCCGGACCTCCTGCGCGATGAACTCCATGAACGTCACCACGAACTCGGGCTTGCCGGTGAACCGTGCGCGCAGCTCGGGGTTCTGCGTGGCGACGCCCACCGGGCAGGTGTCGAGGTGGCAGACGCGCATCATGATGCAGCCCGACACGACCAGCGGGGCCGTGGCGAAGCCGAACTCCTCGGCACCGAGCAGCGCGCCGATGACCACGTCGCGACCGGTCTTCAGCTGACCGTCCACCTGGACGACCACGCGGTCGCGCAGGTTGTTCAGCACGAGCGTCTGCTGGGTCTCCGCCAGGCCGATCTCCCACGGCGTGCCCGCGTGCTTGAGCGACGTGAGCGGGCTGGCCCCGGTGCCACCGTCGTGACCCGAGATGAGCACCACGTCGGAGTGCGCCTTGGCGACGCCCGCCGCGATGGTCCCGACGCCGAACTCGCTGACGAGCTTGGTGTGGATCCGGGCGCGCGGGTTCGCGTTCTTGGCGTCGTGGATCAGCTGCGCCAGGTCCTCGATCGAGTAGATGTCGTGGTGCGGCGGCGGCGAGATGAGCCCGACGCCGGGCGTCGAGTGCCGGGTCCGCCCGATCCACGGGTACACCTTGTTGCCGGGCAGCTGACCGCCCTCGCCCGGCTTGGCGCCCTGGGCGAGCTTGATCTGGATGTCGTCGGCGTTGGTCAGGTACTCGCTGGTCACGCCGAACCGGCCTGAGGCGATCTGCTTGATGGCCGAGCGGCGCGCCGGGTTGTGCAGGCGCTCCGGGTCCTCGCCGCCCTCACCCGTGTTCGACTTGCCGCCGATGCTGTTCATGGCGATCGCGAGCGTCTCGTGCGCCTCCATGGAGATCGACCCGTACGACATGGCACCGGTGTTGAACCGCTTGACGATCTCGCTGACCGGCTCCACCTCGTCGAGCGGCACGGGCGGGCGCTCGCCGTCCTTGAACGCCAGCAGGCCGCGCAGCGTCATCAGCCGGGACGACTGCTCGTCCACCCGGTTGGTGTACTGCTGGAACACGTCGAACTGCCGCGTCCGGGTCGAGTGCTGGAGCCGGAACACGGTCTCGGGGTCGAACAGGTGGTCCTCGCCGTCGCGACGCCACTGGTACTCGCCGCCGACCGCGAGGCGCAGGTGCGCCTGCCGGTTGCCGCTCGCCGGGTAGGCGTCGGCGTGCCGCGCGGCCACCTCGGCGGCGATGACGTCGAGCCCGATGCCGCTGAGGCGGCTGGTGGTGCCGGTGAAGTACTTGTCCACCAGCGGCTGCGAGAGCCCGATGGCCTCGAACACCTGCGCGCCGCGGTAGGACGCGATGGTCGAGATACCCATCTTGGACATGACCTTGAGCACGCCCTTGCCGAGCGCCTTGATCAGGTTGGCGACCGCCTTCTCCGGCGCGACGCCGGGCAGGTAGCCGTGCCGCGCCAGGTCCTCGACCGTCTCCATCGCCAGGTACGGGTTGACCGCCGCTGCGCCGTAGCCGATGAGTAGCGCCACGTGGTGCACCTCGCGCACGTCACCCGCCTCGACGACGAGCGAGATCTGCGTGCGGGTGTGCCGACGCAGCGTGTGGTGGTGCACCGCGGACAGCAGGAGCAGCGAGGGGATCGGCGCCAGGTCGGCGTCGGAGTTCCGGTCGGAGAGGACCAGGAAGCTCACCCCGTCGGCCACCGCGGCGTCGACCTCGGCGAAGATCTCCTCGAGCCGCTCCTCGAGGGCCTCTCCCCCGCCGCTGACCTTGTACAGGCCGCGGATCAGGGTCGACCGGAAGCCGAGCGACGGCTCCTTGGCCACGTGCACGATCTTGGCCAGCTGGTCGTTGTCGATCACCGGGAACGGCAGGATCAGCTTGCGGGCGTGTCCGGGGCCGTCCTCGAGCAGGTTGGGCTCGGGGCCGATGGCGCCGCCGATCGCGGTGACCAGCTCCTCACGGATGGCGTCCAGCGGCGGGTTGGTCACCTGCGCGAACATCTGCGTGAAGTAGTCGAAGAGCATGCGCGGCCGGGTCGACAGCACCGCGACGGGCGTGTCGGAGCCCATGGCGCCCAGCGGCTCGGCGCCCGCGGCGGCCATGGGGCTGAGCAGGATCTTCAGCTCCTCCTCGGTGTACCCGAAGGCGCGCTGGCGCCGACGGACCGAGGCAGCGGAGTGCGCCACGTGCTCGCGCTCGGGCAGCTGCTGGAGGAACACCGAGTTGTCGCGGACCCACTCGGCGTAGGGACGCTGCGCCGCCAGGGAGGACTTGATCTCCTGGTCGTCGATGATCCGGCCCTTGCCGGTGTCCACCAGGAACATGCGGCCCGGCTCGAGCCGGCCCTTGGCGACGATGGTCGCGGGGTCGATGTCGAGCACGCCTGCCTCGGACGCGCAGACGACCAGCCCGTCCTCCGTCACCCAGTACCGGCCGGGGCGCAGCCCGTTGCGGTCCTGCACGGAGCCGATCAGGGTGCCGTCGGTGAACGTGATCGCCGCTGGGCCGTCCCACGGCTCCATCAGCGTCGAGTGGTACTCGTAGAACGCGCGCCGTGCGGGGTCCATCTGGGCGTGGTTCTCCCACGCCTCCGGGATCATCATCATCACCGCGTGCGGCAGCGTGCGTCCGGACAGGTGCAGCAGCTCGAGCACCTCGTCGAAGCTGCCCGAGTCCGAGCCGCCGGGCGTACAGACCGGCAGCAGCGGCGCCAGGTCGCCCAGCTCCTCGCTGGCGAGCGTGCCCTCGCGGGCCGCCATCCAGTTGCGGTTGCCGCGGACCGTGTTGATCTCGCCGTTGTGGGCGATCATCCGGAACGGCTGCGCCAGCGGCCACGACGGGAAGGTGTTGGTGGAGAAGCGCGAGTGCACCAGCGCGATCTCCGAGGCGTACCGCGGGTCGGACAGGTCCGCGAAGAACGGCTCCAGCTGACCGGTGGTGAGCATGCCCTTGTAGGCGATGGTGCGGGCGGACAGCGACGCGAAGTACAGACCGTGCTCCCGCTCCGCGCGCTTGCGCAACCGGTACGCGCGGCGGTCCAGGGCGATCCCCGACAGCTCGCGCGACGGGTCCGCGACGACCAGCTGACGGAACACCGGCATGGAGGCGCGCGCCGTGGGACCCACCAGGTCGGCCGTCACGACGACCTCCCGCCACGCGAGCACGTCGAGCTTCTCCTCGGCCGCGATCGACTCGAGGGCCGCGACGGCCAGGCGCTGCTCGGTCTCGTCGACGGGGAGGAACGCCATGCCGATCGCGTAGAAGCCGGCGGGCGGCAGCTCGGCGTCGACCACGTCGCGCAGGAACGCGTCCGGGATCTGGGTGAGGATGCCCGCACCGTCGCCGCTGTCCTCCTCGGCGCCCACGGCGCCGCGGTGGTCGAGGTTGAGCAGCGCGGTCAGCCCCGCGTCGACGATGTCCCGGCCGGGCGTGCCGCGCAGTGTGGCGACGAAGGCGAATCCGCATGCGTCGTGCTCGGCGGCAGGGTCGTAAAGACCCTGCGGCAGCGGCGCGCGCTGTGCGCCAGGGCTCGCGGGCGACGTCGACATCAGCACCGTCCTCACGGTCCCCGACGAGGTCGGGGAATTGCACGAACAAGGGGAACGCGGGACGTCGTCGGCCCAGGTCTGGTGACCATACAGCGCGGTCCGCGGACCACCTGCATCGTCGTGCGGAGCGGCGACCAGAGCCCGCGGGTCAGCGGGCGGGATCGGTCGCGATCTCCTCGTCGTCCTGCACGGTCGGGGGTGCCAGCAGGAGGGTCGTGTCACGTCCTGGGTGCCGGCGCCCGACCACCACGAACGCTACCAGCGCTCCGAGACCGACGATGATCGACGTCCAGACGTTGATCCGCAGCCCCAGGATGTGCTCGGCGGGGTCGATGCGGAGCAGCTCGATCCAGAGCCGTCCAGTGGTGTAGATGACGACGTAGAGCCAGAACACGCGGCCGTAGCCGAGCTGGAACTTGCGGTCGAGCCAGATCAGCAGCGCCGCGCCCGCCAGGTTCCACACCATCTCGTACAGGAACGTCGGGTGGTACAGGGTGCCCGCCGGGTCGCCGACCGGCATGTTCGCCGGGTCGATGCGCAGGCCCCACGGCAGGGTGGTGGGACCGCCGTAGAGCTCCTGGTTGAACCAGTTGCCCAGCCGGCCGATCGCCTGCGCCACGAGCAGCCCAGGCGCGAGCGCGTCCGCCCACGGCGCGAGCCGGACACCCTGGCGGCGGCAGCCGATCCAGGCGCCGACGCCGCCGAAGGCCACGGCGCCCCAGATCCCGAGGCCGCCCTCCCAGATGTACAGGGCGCGGATCGGCTCCCCGCCGACGCCGAAGTACGCGTCCGGCGAGGTGATGACGTGGTAGATCCGCCCGCCGACGATGCCGAACGGCACGGCCCAGAACGCGATCTCCAGGGTGGTGTCGGGGTCTCCCCCGCGCTCGATCCAGCGGCGGCGGGTCATCCAGAGCGCGACGACGATCCCAAGCAGGATGGCGAACGCGTAGGCGCGCAGCGGGAAGGGTCCGAGGTGCCACGTCCCCTGCGACGGGCTCGGGATCGCCAGC
Source organism: Cellulomonas humilata (assembly GCF_013359775.1). Lineage (GTDB taxonomy): Bacteria > Actinomycetota > Actinomycetes > Actinomycetales > Cellulomonadaceae > Cellulomonas > Cellulomonas humilata. Next base: position 230,598 of record NZ_JABMCI010000071.1, read on the forward strand.
GGCAGCAGCGCGGTCATCGCGCGGACCTCACGCCGTCGGCGAGGGCCGACGTGGCCCGGGCAAGCTCGTCGAGACCCGCGGCCTCGTCCGGGGCGTCGAGCAGCGCGCGCACGAGGGCGGTGCCGACGATGACGCCGTCGGCGTACCGGGCCACGTCGGCCGCCTGGTCGGGCCGGGACACCCCGAGGCCGACGCAGACGTGCGCGGCGCCGGCGGCGCGGGTGTCGGCGACCAGCTGCTCGGCACGGTTGCCGAGCGTGGTGCGCTCCCCGGTGACGCCCATGGTCGAGGCGGCGTAGACGAACCCCCGCGACGCGGCCGCGGTCGAGGCCAGGCGCTCGGGTGTCGAGCTGGGGGCCACGAGGAACACCCGGTCGAGCCCGTGCGCGTCCGAGGCGGCGATCCAGTCGGCCGCCTCGTCGGGAATGAGGTCCGGCGTGATCAGCCCGGCGCCGCCGGCCGCGGCGAGGTCCCGCGCGAACGCGTCCACCCCGTACCGCAGGACGAGGTTCCAGTACGTCATGACCAGCACGGGGGCGCCGCGACCGGCCACCCGCTCGACGGCGCGGATGGTGTCGCCGACGCGCGTGCCCCCGGCCAGCGCGGCGTCGACCGCGCGCTGGATGACCGGGCCGTCCATCACCGGGTCGCTGTAGGGCACGCCGAGCTCGACGACGTCCACGCCCGCGTCGATCATCGTCCGGACCGCCGCGACGGAGCCGTCGACCGACGGGTAGCCGACCGGCAGGTACCCGATCAGCGCCGCGCGCCCGAGGGCGTCGAGGTGCTCCGCCACCTGGGACCGGACCGCGACCACACCACTCACAGCTGTTCTCCCTGGTCGGCCAGCACCACGGGCTCGTCCTCGATGAGGTCGAACCACGCCGCGGCGGTGGCCACGTCCTTGTCCCCGCGTCCGGACAGGTTGATCAGCAGCACGGGGTCGTGGCCGTCGTCGCCGGACCAGCCGCTGAGCTCCTGGCCCAGCTGGATGGCGCCGGCCAGGGCGTGCGCCGACTCGATGGCCGGGATGATGCCCTCGGTCCGGCACAGGATGCGGAACGCCTCCATGGCCTCGTCGTCCGTGACCGGCCGGTAGTCCGCGCGCCCGATGTCGTGCAGCCAGGCGTGCTCGGGCCCGACGCTCGGGTAGTCCAGGCCGGCCGAGACGGAGTGGCTGGGCAGCGTCTGCCCGTCCTCGTCCTGGAGCAGGTACGACTTGGCGCCGTGCAGCACCCCGGGCTGACCGCCCGAGAACCGCGCCGCGTGCCGGCCCGACGAGATCCCCGCGCCGCCCGCCTCGAAGCCGAAGAGCCGCACGTCGGGGTCGTCGAGGAACGCGTTGAAGATGCCCATCGCGTTCGACCCACCGCCGACGCACGCGGCGACGGCGTCGGGCAGCCGGCCGATCTCCTCGAGGAGCTGGGCCCTCGCCTCCTCGCCGATGATCTTGTGGAAGTCGCGCACCATCTCCGGGAACGGGTGCGGTCCCGTGACGGTGCCCAGCAGGTAGTGCGTCGTCTCGACGTTGGCCACCCAGTCGCGCAGCGCCTCGTTGATGGCGTCCTTGAGCGTCCGGGTACCGATGGTCACGGGGATGACCTCGGCGCCGAGCAGCTTCATGCGCGCCACGTTCAGCGCCTGCCGGCGGGTGTCCTCCTCGCCCATGTACACGACGCACTCGAGGTCGAGCAGCGCCGCCGCCGTCGCCGTGGCGACGCCGTGCTGGCCGGCCCCGGTCTCCGCGATCACGCGCGTCTTGCCCATGCGCTTGACCAGCAGGGCCTGCCCGAGCACGTTGTTGATCTTGTGCGAGCCGGTGTGGTTGAGGTCCTCGCGCTTGAGGAACACCCGCACGCCCGGCGCCACGTGCTGGGCGAACCGCGGCACCTCGGTGAGCGGGCTCGGCCGGCCGGTGTAGGTGCGGTGCAGGCGGGCCAGCTCGCGCCCGAACGCGGGATCGGTCAGCGCCTTGTGATACTCCGTGTCCAGCTCGTCCAACGCCGCGATGAGCGCCTCGGGCACGAACCGGCCGCCGAACTGGCCGAAGTACGGGCCCGCGTGGGTGGACAGCGGACCGGTCGCCGTGGCCTCGAGGAGCTTGTCCGAGAGCGGGCCGACGGTCGGCCGACCGGTCACTGCCGCACCGCCCGCAAGGACGGGTGGGCACCCGCTGCCACGAGGTCGGCGACGGACTCGCGCGGGGCGTCGTCGGTGACCAGCGCCTCGCCGACCAGCACCGCGTCGGCGCCGGCGCGGGCGTAGTCCATGACGTCGTGCGGCCCGCGGACCCCGGACTCCGCGATCTTCACGATGTGCGACGGGATGGCGGGCGCGACGCGGGCGAACGTGGTGCGGTCCACCTCGAGCGAGCGCAGGTCGCGGGCGTTCACGCCGATCACGCGGGCACCGGCGTCGGCGGCCCGGGAGACCTCCTCCGCGTCGTGCACCTCGACCAGGGCGGTCATGCCCAGGGAGTGCACGCGCTCCACCAGCGACTCCAGCACGGTCTGCTCGAGCGCGGCGACGATGAGGAGCACCAGGTCGGCGCCGTGCGCGCGGGCCTCCCACACCTGGTACGGCGTGACGATGAAGTCCTTGCGCAGGACAGGGATCTCCACGCGAGCGCGCACGGCGTCCAGGTCCGCCAGCGACCCATGGAAGCGACGCTCCTCGGTGAGCACCGAGATGACCGCGGCGCCGCCCTTCTCGTACTCGGCGGCCAGCGCGGCGGGGTCCTTGATGGTCGCCAGCGCACCCTTGCTCGGGCTCGACCTCTTGACCTCGGCGATGACGCGCACGGCGTCCTCGGCACGCAGACGCCCGACGCACTCGATCGCGGACTCACGACGGTGCGCCCGCTCCTTGACCGTCGCGAGCGGCGTGGCCTGCTCCCGGACGGCGAGGTCCTGCCTGACTCCCGCGACGATGTCGTCCAGCACGGTCATCGACAACTCACCTTCTCCCCCGGTCGACTACGGACCACACTGCTCGCTCCCGAACATGGATCTGGCCCTGCGCCACATCGTAGGGCGGTCCGGGAGTGACCCTGACCACAGGCCGCGTACTGGACATCTCCGTCCGTCAGGGCGCCAGCCACGGCGCGAGGGCCGGCACGTTGCGCAGCACGCCGAACGCGACGATCACCACGAGGAACGCCCACGCGGCCCAGGCCGGCGCCGACCGCGACGGGCGTCCCTGGGCGCGGAGCACCACCAGGCGGCCCCAGAGCGCGAGCACGACGGGGACCGCGAGCACCCAGAGCGGGTTCATCGACCAGGCGCCGGCCAGGTCGCCGTGCGCCAGGTCGTGGGTCGCGCGGAGGCCGCCGCACGCCGGGCACCACACACCTGTGAGCGTGTACAGCGGGCAGACGCCGTAGCTGCCCGTGGCGTGCGGGTCCCGCACCGCGAGCAGCACGGTCGCCGCGACCACGACGGCCCCGCCGACCAGGGGCCCGCGGACGGACGCACGACGGCCCGCCACGGCCGGCGCGGGTGCGTCGGACAAGAGCGGGCCGGTCGGCTGTGGGAGGCGACCGTCGTCGACGGTCGCCACGTCAGTTGGAGTAGGTGTAGTTGGTGTCGAACGACTCCCGGAAGTCGGCGTTCGAGAACAGCACGGCGAACAGGATGATCCCGAGGATCGAGAGCACGATCGCGATCCAGCCCAGGATGACGCCGGCCGTGGCCATGCCGCCGTTGTTCGCCTCGCCGCGGGCGACGGCCTTCTTGGCGTTGTTGCCGACGATCACCGCGGGGATGCCGGTGAACAGCCCGCACGACAGCACGAAGGACACGATGCCGAGGACCAGGGACCAGACCGCGAGGCTGTTCTTCGGGTACACGTACCCGCCGCCGTACGCCTGCGCGGGCTGCTGGTAACCAGGAGCCGAGCCGTACGGGGTGGCCGCGGGGTACTGCGGGGCACCGCCGGCCGCCGGGTAGGGCGTCGCCGGGTACTGCGGCTGAGGCGGCGGCGGGGGCGCTGCCGGGTACTGCGGGACCCCGGTCGGGTCCTGCGGCGCTCTGCTCGGATCCTGCGGATCTCCGCTGCCGTACGGGTTCTGCGGCTCGTTGGGGGTCGACATCGGTCCTCCTGGGTCGCGTGCGCCACCCGGTTCTCGAGCGGCGGTGGAACGGGCGGGTCAGTGCCCGCCGGTACGTGCCTGCCGGGCACGCGTCTTGTCGCCGCCCTGGCCGTGGCCGGACGCCTGGAGCACCTTGCCGCCGATCAGCACGGCGGCGACCAGGGCCATGCCGACCCAGAACAGCCAGACCAGCGCGAACAGCACGCCGAGACCGGCCAGGGTGAACGCGATGATCACGCCGTAGGTGGTGAACCAGGCCGCGAGCGTCTTGCCGTGGTTGGTCGGGGCGGCCATCGGCGGCAGGTGCATCGCCTCGGTCGTCGTGGCGTTCTGTGCGCGGTGCGCCAGGGTGTTGTCGGCCATCAGTGGGTGCCCTCCGTGCTCGGTTCTCCGCTCACCCTATCCGACCCTCCGGGCGCCGTCCGGCACGCGACGGACGAGTCGGTCCGCACGTCAGGAGGGGTCGTCGCCCCGGCTGAGGGCGTCCCAGTCGGACCGCTCGTCGGGTGCCGGCGGGTTCGCCGCGTCGGTGGTGCTCTCGTGCCGTCGGGACGGTCCCGACCACGCCCGGGACGCGACCACGAGCCAGGCACCGGCCACGACGTCGAGCACCCCGACCGCGACCGCGATCCAGGGCCAGACGCTCGTCGAGACCGGCCCCGCGAGCTTGCCCACCCCGGTCTCCGCGGCGACCACCGGGGTCACGGCGGCCGACGGGTCCCCGAGCACCCCGAGCGTCGTGCCGACCACGAGCACCCCGCACGCCACGACGACCGCGGCCACCACCCACCGGCCGACGCGACCGACGAGCCCCACGGCGGCGCCCGCGGCGAGGATCGCGACGGCGGCCGCGAACAGGGCCGGGGCCACCTGGGACCCGGCGACCCGCACCGTCACCGTGCCCTGGAGCGCGGTCGTGCCGGTCGTGGTGAACCACGTGGGCACCGCGACGAGGGCGGTCAGGCCGGCCAGGGCGAGCAGCAGAGCGGCCGCACGCCCCCGTCCGGAACGACGAGGTCCGGCCACCGTCGCCGGAGCCGTCACGCGCCGGCCCGACGCAGCCGGGAGGCGATCTGCACGGCGCGCACGGCCGCGGCCGCCTTGTTGCGCGACTCCTCGTACTCCAGCGCCGGCACGGAGTCCGCGACGATCCCGCCACCGGCCTGCACGCTCGCGCGACCCTCGCGGATCAGCGCGGTCCGGATGGCGATCGCCATGTCCATGTCCCCGGCGAAGTCGAAGTACCCCACGGTGCCGCCGTAGATTCCGCGCCGGGCGGGCTCGATCTCGTCGATGAGGGCGATCGCCCTCGGCTTGGGTGCGCCCGAGAGCGTGCCTGCCGGGAACGTCGCGACGAGGGTCTGGAGAGCGGTCGCTCCCTCGCGCAGCCGGCCGACCACGGTCGAGCAGATGTGCATGATGTGCGAGTAGCGCTTGACCGCCATGAACTCGACGACCTCGACGCTGGTGGGCTCGCAGACCTTGACCAGGTCGTTGCGGGACAGGTCGACCAGCATGATGTGCTCGGCCCGCTCCTTGGGGTCGGCGAGCACCTCCTCCTGGAGGCGACGGTCCTCGTCCGGCGTGGCACCCCGCGGCCGGGAGCCGGCGATCGGGAACGTCACCACCCGCCCCGACGTGACCTTCACCAGCGTCTCCGGGCTGGAGCCGACGACGGCGAAGTCCCGGCCGTCCGCGTCCTGGAGCTGGAGGTAGTACATGTACGGGCTCGGGTTGATGGTGCGCAGCACGCGGTAGACGTCCAGCGGCTCCGCCGGGCAGTCGAGGTCCAGCCGCTGCGAGAGCACCACCTGGAACACGTCGCCCTCGCGGATGGCCTCCTGGCCGGTGCGCACGGCGTCCTCGAACTCCTGGCGCGTGGACCGGAACGCCAGCTCGGGCTCGGCGACGTCGGCCAGGACGGCGACCGCCGACTCGGTCGGCTCCAGAAGGGCCGCCTCCATCGCGTCGATCCGCGCGACCGCGTCGGCGTGCGCGTCGTCCACGCGGTCGTCCGTGTCGTCGAAGTTGATGGCATTGGCGATCAGCCAGACCGAGCCGTCGTGGTGGTCGACGACGGCGAGGTCCGTGGCGAGCAGCAGCGTGAGCTCAGGGACGCCCAGCTCGTCCGGGGCGTTCGCGGGCAGGGTCGGCTCCCAGTGCCGCACGATGTCCCAGCCCAGCGCACCGACGAGCCCGCTGGTCAGCGGTGGCAGGCCGGCGATCGCGGGCGTGCGCAGCGCGTCGAGGGTGCGCTCGAGGACGTCGAGGGCGTCGCCGTCGGCGGGCACCCCGACGGGCACGTCGCCAACCCACACCGCCGAGCCGTCCCGGACGGTCAGCGTGGCGCGCGAGCGCACGCCGACGAACGAGTAGCGGTCCCAGCTCCCGTCGGCCTCGGCGGACTCGAGGATGAACGTCCCCGGGCGGCCGGCGGCGAGCGTCCGGTAGAGGCCGACGGGCGTGACGTCGTCCGCGAGCAGCCGGCGCACCACGGGGATGACCCGCCGGTCGCGCGCGAGCCCCCGGAACACGTCGAGCGACGGCCACGTGCTCCCCCAGGGGACCACGGCGACGGTCACGTCGGTGGGCACGGCGGGCGCGGTCACAGGGGTCCTCCGGTCTCGGTGGGGCGGGTTCCGACGACGGCGGGCAGCGGGCCACCCGCCTCGAAGCAGGTGTGGGCGCCCGTGTGGCAGGCAGCCCCCACCTGGTCGACCTCGACCAGCAGCGCGTCCCCGTCGCAGTCGACGCTCACCGCCTTGACGTACTGGGCGTGCCCGGACGTGTCCCCCTTGCGCCAGTACTCCTGGCGCGAGCGGCTCCAGAACACGACCCGGCCGGTGGTCAGGGTGCGGCGCAGCGCCTCGTCGTCCATCCAGCCGAGCATGAGGACCTCGCGCGAGTCGTGCTGCTGCACGATCGCCGCCACCAGGCCGTGGTCGTCGCGCGTGAGGCGGTCGGCGACGGCGGGATCGAGGAGGGTGTCCGGGGGGCTGGAAGGCACGTCCCGATCCTGCCACGCAGCGGCCACGGGCACGGATCCGTCCACCGGTCAGCGGGTCTGGGACACCCAGGCGGCGTGCATCGCGGCGTAGTGGCCGTCGCGCGCCACGAGCTCGTCGTGGTGCCCCACCTCGACCACCCGGCCGGCGTCGACCACGACGACGGTGTCCGCCGCCTCGGCCGTCGACAGCCGGTGCGCGATGGTCAGCGTGCTGCGCCCGCGCGTGAGGGAGTCGAGGGCGCGGGCGATCCGCACCTCGGTCGCCGGGTCGACCGCGGACGTCGCCTCGTCGAGCAGCAGCAGGTCCGCCTCGGCCAGGTAGGCCCGCGCCAGGGCGACGAGCTGCCGCTCACCCGCCGACAGCGACTCGCCGCGCTGGCCCACCGGGGTGTCCAGGCCGTCGGCGAGCTCGTCCACCCAGCCGTCCAGCCCGAGCGCCTCGATCGCCGCACGGATCCGCACGTCGTCGTCCGCCGCCGTCGTGGTGCCGTCAGCGTGCCGCAACCCGTAGGCCACGTTCTGCGCGAGGGTGCCGTCGAACAGGAAGCCCTCCTGCGGCACCAGCACCACGCGTCGCCGCAGGTCGGCCACCGGGATGTCCCGCAGGTCGACCCCGTCCAGGAGCACGGACCCGCGCGTCGGGTCCATGAACCGCGCGACCAGCTTGGCGATGGTCGTCTTGCCCGAGCCGGTGGCGCCGACCACCGCGACCGACGCACCGGCGGGGATCGTCACGTCGACGTCCCGGAGCACCGGCGGGCCGTCCGGGTAGGAGAACTCGACCGCGCGCAGCTCCACGTGTGCGGGACCGCGCGGGCTCGGCACGCCGTCCGCCCCCGCGTCGACCACCTCCACAGGCGTCTCGAGCACGCCGAGCACCCGGCGCCACCCGGCCACCGCGTTCTGCAGCTCGTTGAGGATCTCCGTGGCCATCTGCACCGGGCCGGTGAACAGCTGGACCAGGAACAGGAAGGCGAGCAGCCGGCCCACCGACATCTGGCCGTCGATGCCGAGGTAGGTGCCCGCGACGACGACGACGGCGAGCACCAGGTTGGCGACGAGCACACCGCTGGAGAACACCGCGGCCACCAGGTTCTGCGCCCGCACCATCGACTCGCGCGTCGCGGCGATCGCGGCGTCGATCCGGCGCTGGGTGCGCCCGGCGACCCCGTAGGAGCGGATCGTCTCGGCACCGACGACGGCCTCCGAGATGGCGCCCAGCATCCCGCCCACGCGCTCACGGACCGCGGTGTACCGCGCGTTCACCCGCTTCTGGAGCGGCTGGAGGACCAGGAACAGCGGGACGAACCCCGCCCACACGAGCAGGGTCAGCTGCCAGGAGTAGACCGACATGAGCACGGTCGCGACGGCGATCTGGAGGACGGAGACCAGCAGCATGATCCCGCCCCACTGCACGAACAGCGAGATCGTGTCGACGTCCGACGTCACGCGGGAGACCAGCGACCCCCGCCGCTCGGTGTTCTGCGTGAGCACCGACAGGTCGTGCACGTGCCGGAACGCCCGGGTGCGCAGGGCCAGGAGACCGCTCTCGCTCGACCGGAAGAGCCGCACGTTGACGTAGGCCGAGCAGACGGCGCCGAGCAGGAGGCCCAGGGCCGCCAGGCCGGCGAGCGCCACGACGCGCGGCACGTCCGGGCCGCCGTCGGCAAGGATCCCGGTGTCGACCGTCTGTTGCACGGCGATCGGCACCAGCACGCGGCCGATGGACGCGATGACGGCCAGCAGGACGGTGACCCGCCAGCCGACCAGCAGCTGCGGCGAGACCTGGATCCCTCGCCGCAGCGTCGCCAGCACACCCAGCGAGCTGGCCGGCGCCATGCGGTGGTCGGTCGGCTGCTCGCTCATGCCCGGTCCTCCACGACCTCGAGGGCCTCCTCGTCGGCGGCCTCGGCAGCGCGCCGCGCCGTCTCCTGCTCGTACGCCGTCGCCAGCTCGCGGTACCCGGGGTCCCGCTCCAACAGCTCGTCGTGGCTCCCGCGGTCGACCACCCGGCCGGCGTCGACGTGCACCACCTCGTCGGCCAGGAGCACCGAGGACATGCGGTACGCGACCAGCAGCACGGTAGGGCTCTGCGCCGCGCCGTCACCACGCAGGCCGCGCAGGATCGCCTGCTCGATGCGCGGGTCGACGGCCGAGGTCGCGTCGTCGAGTACGAGCACCGCCGGTCGCCTGACCAGCGCGCGGGCGAGCGCGAGCCGCTGCCGCTGGCCGCCCGAGAGGTTGGCGCCGCGCTCCCCGAGCGGTGCGTCCAGGCCCCCGGGCAGGGCGCGGACGACGTCGTCGACACGCGCCAGCCGCAGGGCGGCCCAGACCGCGTCGTCGTCCGGGGACCCCAGCTCACCGTCGTCGGCCAGCGTGACGTTGGAGCGCACGGTGTCCTCGAACACGAACGTGGACTGCGAGACGAGCGCGACGTGCCGCGCGAGGTCGGCGGGACGGACGTCGCGCAGGTCGAGGCCGTCGACGTGCACCGAGCCGTGCGACGGGTCGTACAGCCGGTTCACCAACGACACGAGCGTCGTCTTGCCCGCACCCGTCGGGCCCACCACCGCGATCGTGCGGCCCGCGGGGACGTCGAGGTCGATGTCGTGCAGCAGCTCCAGCTCCCCGCCGCCGGGCAGCGGCACCGACCGGCCGACGTCGCGCAGCTCGACGCGCGCTCCCCCGGTCGGCGACCACGGCGTGCTCCCCACGCTCAGGGCGCCCCGCGAGTCGATGACGCGGGCGATCCGGTCGTAGCCGACGAGGGCGCGCGGCAGCTCGCCGAGCACCCAGCCGAACGCCCGCACCGGCACCGCCAGCAGGGTGAGCAGGTACGCGGCCGCGACCACGTCCCCCGTCCCCACCCGCCCGGCACGGATCTGCACCGTGCCGACCACCAGCACCAGGAGCGTGCCCAGGCTCGGGAGCAGGTCGATCACCGGGTCGAACAGCGCCCGAACGACGCCCACGCGGACGTTGGCGTCCCGCAGCGCAGCGGCCCGCTGCGCGAACCGGGCCTCCTCGCGCGCCTCCGTGCCCAGCGACGTGACCAGGACCGCCGCCTCGAAGCTCTCGTGCGCGATGTCCGCGACCTCGGCGCGCAGCTGCTGGGCGCGGATCGCCGCCGGAGACATCCGGTTCTGGAACACCACGTTCGCGATGACCGCCAGCGGCAGCACCACCAGCGCCGCCAGCGCCAGCCAGACGTCGGTGCGCAGCAGCTCGACTGTGGCCACGACGAGCATCACCACGACGCCGATCGCGAACGGCAGCGGGTTGAAGATCGACGTCGCGGCCTCCACGTCCGCGCTGGCGTTCGACAGGAGCTGACCCGTCGGGTGCTGCCGGTGCCACGCCATCGGCAGGCGCAGGTACTGCCGCGTCACCGCGGCGCGATGGTCCTCCTGGATCAGGGCGTACCCCTTGCCGGCGAACATGCGCCGCCCGGCGACCGTCACCGCGAGCGTCACCGCGACGAGGGCGATGGCCAGGCCCGCCAGCCAGATCCGGTCGCGCGCCTGCGCCGATCCCGCCAGCGCAGGGACGACGACCTGGTCCGTGACCGCACCGAGCACCCGGCTCACCACCACCGTGAGCACGCCGAAGACGGCCGACGTGCCGACGGCCAGGGCGTAGGTGCCGGGGTGGGCGCGCATCCCGCGGCCGATCAGCTGGAACGCTCGACGAGGGACGGAGCCGGTGAGAGCCACCGACGGTGGTGACGCGTCTCGCGAGGGCACGACAGGACCTTCCGTGGAGCTGGTGGGGGTGCCGTCATCCTCTCACGGTGGTGCGAGCGCTTACCCGTCACGCGGCGCTGCCGCTCGCGTGCGATCCTGCGGGGATGACCTGGCACGAGATCGAACGCGAGCAGCTCGCGCAGGCCCTCCGCGACGTCACCCCCGACGCACCGACGCTCTGCGAGGGCTGGCAGGCACGCCATCTCGCGGCGCACGTCGTGCTGCGGGAGCGCAACGCGCTGGTGGGCGCCGGGATCGCCGTGCCCGCCCTCGCGGCCCTCGCCGAGAGCCGGATCGCCGCGCTCGCCGACCAGGCGACGACCGAGGGCACGTACCGGGACCTGGTGGCCCGCGTCGCCGACCGTCCGGCAGCGTGGCACCCGGCCGCCTGGGTCGCCGAGGCCACCGACATGATCGAGTTCTTCGTGCACACCGAGGACGTGCGCCGGGGCGCGGGTCCGGTGGCGGCACGCGAGCTGGACCCCGAGCTGGTCGAGGCGCTCTGGGGCCAGCTGAAGCGGTCCGGGACGCTGCGCCTGCGCAAGGTGCCGGTGGGCGTCGTCCTGGTCCGCACGGACGGCGTCCGCCACCACCTGCGGTCGCCGAAGGGTGGTCGCTCCGGAGAGCACGGCACCGTCGTGGTCCGCGGCGACGTCGGCGAGCTGGCGCTCTACCTGTTCGGCCGCGGGGCGGCTGCCGACGTCGAGATCGACGGGGATCGCAGCGACGTCACCGCGATCGAGAAGGTCCTGCCCTCCCGCTAGCCGGCGGCCTGCTCCGGGTGCCCGGTGGCCAGGATGTCGACCACGAACGCGACCGTCTGACCGGCCAGCTCCTCGCTGTCGGTGACGCCGAGCGCGTAGGTGGGCGGGACGACGAGCATCACCTGGCTGCCCACGGGCTGGTCGACCAGGCCCTCGGCCCACGCCTGGACGTCCTGGAGGGAGAACGAGACCGGGAGCCCGTGCGACCACGTCGAGTCGAACGCCTCCCCCGTCGTCCACGCGAAGCCGGTGTACTGCACGGTCACCACGTCGGTGGCGCCCACCTGCTCACCGGCGCCGCGCACCAGCGGCTGGGCGACGAGCGTGGTCGGCGGCTCGGTGCCGGTGGGGGTGATCGACGGGGAACCCGACGCATCCAGCGTGACCACGGGCAGGTCCGCGCGCACCGGCGCCGGTGTGCCGTCCGCGCGGGTGGGCAGCACGTCGACGACCGTCACGGTGGGGTAGTCCGTCGCGCCCGACCCGCTGCCCGGGCTCACCTGGAGCAGCCGCGCACCCACCTGCTGACCGCGCAGCGTCTTGTACAGGTCCGTGCCGAGGTCCTCCTCGGTCAGCAGCATCGCCGTCGGGTTGGTGGAGTAGCTCTCCTTGACCAGGGAGGCGTCCGTGGCGTCCTCCAGCCAGAAGTCGATGAGCACCGGCGCACCCTCCACCAGCTCGGCTCCCGTGCCCGGCCAGATCTGCTCCGTGCGCGTCTCGTCCACCTGCAACGGCGTGACGTACGTGATCGTCGGCGCCTCGCCCGGCTCCCCGGACACCGTCACCGCTGCCGGTTCCGTCGCCGGAGGGGTGCACCCGGCGAGGGTCAGCAGAGCGATCGCCACACCGGCGACCAGGGCGCGGCCCTGAAGTCGTCGCACGTCGTTCCTTCCAGCTGCTGGGTCCGTCCCGCTGTCGCGCAAGACCGCCACACTGTACGGCGCCGTCCTGGGCGCGCGTCCTACATCGACTCGATGAGCCGGTCCACCCGCTCGTCGACGCTGCGGAACGGGTCCTTGCACAGGACGGTGCGCTGGGCCTGGTCGTTGAGCTTGAGGTGCACCCAGTCGACGGTGTAGTCGCGGCGCGCGTCCTGGGCGGCGCGCACGAAGTCGCCCCGGAGCTTGGCGCGGGTGGTCTGCGGCGGCACCGCGGTCGCCTCGAAGATCTCCAGGTCGGTGGTCACCCGCTCGACCAGGCCCTTGGCGGCGAGCAGGTTGTAGAGGCCCTCGGTGCGGGAGATGTCGTGGTAGGCCAGGTCGAGGCGCTGCACCCGCACGTCCGACAGCTCCAGGTCGTGCTTGGCGCGGTACCGCTCGATGAGCCGGTACTTGATCACCCAGTCCAGCTCACGGTCCACGAGCGTCAGGTCGCCCGTGCGCATGGCGCGCAGCCCACGCTCCCACAGGTCGAGAACCTGCTTGTTCTCCGGGCTCGGACCGCCCTCGGAGGCCAGGAAGTCCGTCACGCGGGTGAGGTACTCCTCCTGGAGGTCGATCGCCGTGACCGTCCGGCCGTTCGCCATGGTCACCGGGTGCATCCCCGTGAGGTCGTGGCTGATCTCCCGGATGGCGCGGATGGGGTTCTCGAGTGCCATCTCCCGCATGGGGACACCCGCCTCGATCATCCGCAGCAGCAGGTCCGTGGTGCCGACCTTGAGCATCGTCGTGGTCTCGGACATCGACGAGTCGCCCACGATCACGTGCAGGCGTCGGTAGTGCTCGGCGTCCGCGTGCGGCTCGTCGCGCGTGTTGATGATGGGACGGGACCGGGTGGTGGCGCTGGAGACCGCCTCCCAGATGTGGTCGGCCCGCTGCGACAGGCAGTACACGGCCCCGCGCGGGGTGGTGAGCACCTTGCCGGCGCCCGTGAGGATCTGGCGCGTGATGAGGAACGGGACCAGCACGTCCGACAGCCGCGAGAAGTCGCCCTGCCGGCGCACCAGGTAGTTCTCGTGGCAGCCGTAGGAGTTGCCCGCCGAGTCGGTGTTGTTCTTGAACAGGTGGATGGTGCCCGGCAGGCCCTCGTGCTCGAGCCGCTGCTGCGCGTCCGCGACGAGCCCCTCCAGGATGCGCTCGCCCGCGCGGTCGTGCGTCACCAGCTGGCGGACGTCGTCGCACTCGGCGGTGGCGTACTCCGGGTGGGAGCCCACGTCGAGGTACAGCCGCGACCCGTTGCGCAGGAACACGTTCGAGGAGCGGCCCCACGCGACGACCTTGCGGAACAGGTAGCGCGCGACCTCGTCGGCCGACAGCCCGCGACCGTCCTGGGCGGCGCACGTCACGCCGTACTCCGTCTCCAGGCCGAAGATCCGTCTGTCCATCGCCGTGCTCCCCTCCGTTCGACCCCGCGCCCCGGACCGCTTCGATCAGTCTGCGTCGAGCAGGTCCTCCAGCAACGCCCCCGCGAGCCGTCGGAAGGTGCGCCGCGGCCGTGTGCGGTCGAGCACCGCGACCTCGAGCTGCACCGCGGGGATCGTCCGAGCCTCGCCGCCCTCGTCCGCCGGGGAGCCGAGCGTCCGCACGGCGAGCGCCAGGACCTCCGGAAGGGTGAGCCCGGCGCGCCACTCCTGCGCCAGCAGCCCGCCGAGCCGCTCGGCCTGGCCGCCCATCACGACGTAGCCGTGCTCGTCGGTCACCGAGCCGTCGTACGCGAGCCGGTAGATCTGGTCACCCGCCGCCGCCCGCCCCACCTCGGCCACGACGATCTCGACCTCCAGCGGCTTGGACTCGGTGGTGAACGACGTGCCGAGCGTCTGCGCGTAGGCGTTGGCCAGCCCGCGCGCGGTGACGTCCTCGCGGTCGTAGGAGTACCCCCGCAGGTCGGCGTAGCGCACGCCGGCCACCCGCAGGTTCTCGAACTCGTTGTACTTGCCGACGGCCGCGAAGCCGATCCGGTCGTAGATCTCCGAGATCTTGTGCAGCGCGCGCGACGCGTTCTCGGTGGCGAACGCGATCCCGTCGTCGTACTGGAGGACGACGACGGACCGGCCGCGGGCGATGCCCTTGCGGGCGTAGTCCGCCCGGTCCTTCATCAGCTGCTCGGGCGAGACGTAGAACGGCATGCTCATCGCGCACCCCCCCGACCCTCGTGCGAGCGGCGGCGTTCCTGCTCGATCTGCTCCGCGACCGCGGCGAGGTCGGCGTCGCTGACCCGCAGGTACCCGGACTCCGTGACGGTCGCGACGACCGGCCAGATGCCCCGCGTGTGGTCCGGTCCGCCGGTGGCGGAGTCGTCGTCGGCCGCGTCCACGAGCGCCTCGACGGCCACGCGGACCGCGCCGGGGGCGTCCAGCCCCGGCCGCCACAGCTTCTTGAGCGAGCCCCGCGCGAACACCGAGCCCGAGCCGACCGCGTGGTGGTCGTGCTCCTCGTAGCGCCCGCCCGTGACGTCGTAGGAGAAGATCCGGCCGAGCCGGCGGTCCAGGTCGAAGCCGCCGAACAGCGGCACGACGGCCAGACCCTGCATCGCCATGCCGAGGTTGCCGCGGATCATCGTGGCGAGCCGGTTGGCCTTGCCGTCGAGCGACAGCAGGCTGCCCTCGATCTTCTCGTAGTGCTCGAGCTCCAGCTGGAACAGCCGGACCAGCTCCACGGCGAGCCCTGCGGTGCCGGCGATGCCGACGGCCGAGTACTCGTCGGCCGGGAAGACCTTCTCGATCTCCCGGCTGGCGATCATCGAGCCCATGGTCGCCCGGCGGTCGCCCGCCATCACGATCCCGCCGTCGAAGGCGAGCGCCAGGATCGTGGTGCCGTGCGGCGCCTGCACGTCGCCGGACGGCCGGTTACCCGGCAGCAGCTGGGGGGCGTGGCCGGACAGGAACTCCACGAACGACGACGAGCCGGGGGTAGTGAACGCGTGCGGCAGCCGCCCGGAAGCGGACGTGTCGTGTGAGCTCATCGGCGGTCACTGACCACCCTTCTGCACGAACCCGCGCACGAACTGCTCGGCGTTGGACTCCAGGACGTCGTCGATCTCGTCGAGCAGCGCGTCCACCTCCGCGTCCCGCGACTGCGCGGCAGGCGCTGCCGGGGTGGGCGTGTCCGGGCCGTCGTCCGGCTCCGCGTCCTCGCGGCGCGGGCGTACGTGTTCCTGACCAGCCATGGTGACCTCCCGGGTGCCAGACGACGTGCTGAGCCCACCCTAGGCCCATCTTCCGACGCTCCCGGTCCCGACGCCCACGGTGCGGACGGGCGGGCGGGCGAACTTGGAGCGACGACCGCGCGATGCTGCGACCGGCGCCGGCTCGCCGTGCACGCCGACGTCCGCTAGGCGCCCAGCGCGTCGAGCAGGGCCGTGGCGTCGGGGCTGCGGTCCAGCAGCGCACCCACGTGTGCCTGCGTCCCCCGCAACGGGTCGCGCATCGGCACCCGCTGGAGCGTGGCCGCGCCGGGCACGTCGAACACGACGGAGTCCCAGCTCGCAGCCGAGATCTCGGTGCCGTACCGGGCCACCGCCTCGCCACGGAAGTACGCCCGGGTGTCCGTCGGTGGGTGCAGGACGGCATCGGCCACCCGCTCGCCGGTCACCAGCAGCTCGACGGCGCCGGCCTGGACCAGCCGGTGGTAGAGGCCGCGCTCGGGCCGGACGTCGGACCACTGGAGGTCCATCGCGGCCAGGCGCGGGTGGTCCCACGCCAGCTGGTCGCGTCGTCGCATCCCCTCCAGCAGCCGGAGCTTGGCCAGCCACTCGACCTCGCGGGCGCACGACGCCGGGTCGGTCTCGAGCCGGTCGAGCAGCGACTCCCACCGCGCCAGCACGTCCGCGGTCTGCGCGTCGGGCTCCTCGCCGACGTGCGCCAGCGCCGCGAGGACCGCCGCGAGGTACTCGCGCTGGACCTCCAGAGCGGTCAACCGGCGACCGTCCGCCAGCTCGAGCCGTGAGGTGAGCGTCACGTCGTGGCTGACCACGTGGACGGCGTGCACCGGGTCGCGCAGGGCCAGCCGGTCGACCGCCGCGAGCGCACCCCCGGAACCCCCCTCGGCGACCGCCCGCTCGATGAGCCACAGGACCAGCGACGTGGTGCCCAGCCGCAGGTAGGTGGCCGCCTCCAGCATGGTCGCGTCGCCGATGATCACGTGCAGCCGACGCCACCGGTCCGGGTCCGCGTGGGGCTCGTCGCGCGTGTTGATGATCGGGCGGCGCAGGGTGGTCTCCAGGCCGATCTCAGCCTCCATGTAGTCGGCGCGCTGCGACAGCTGGAACCCGGCCTCCTCGCCGCGCTGGCCGAGCCCGACCCGGCCGGCCCCCGTGAACACCTGGCGGGTGACGAAGAACGGGATCAGCCGGGCCGCGAGGTCGTTGAACGGCACCGCCCGGTCCACGAGGTAGTTCTCGTGCATGCCGTAGGTGGCGCCCTTGCCGTCCACGTTGTTCTTGTAGAGGGCGACGTCGGGCAGTGCCGTGGTCGACGCGAGCGCGCGGACCGACGCGAGCATGACGCGCTCGCCGGCCCGGTCCCACAGGACGGCGTCGAGCGGGTTGGTGACCTCCGGCGAGGAGTACTCCGGGTGCGCGTGGTCGACGTAGAGGCGCGCGCCGTTGGTGAGGATGACGTTGGCGGCGCCGGGGTCCTCGTACTCCTCTGTCGTGGCCCGGGGCAGGGCCTGAGGGCCGTCGCCCGACGGTGCCGGCGTCTCCGGGTCGTCCGTGAGCATCGACGGGTGTGCCGACGCCAGGTGGAACCCGCGGGCGTCGTGCAGCGGGTCCTCGTCGTCGTAGTCCCAGCGCGCCTTCGTGCGCGCACCCTCGCGGGCGGCGGCGTGCACCGCGACCACGTGGCTCGACAGGAGCATCGGGTTGGCCAGCGGACGTCCGGGCTGGAGGATCCCGTACTCGGTCTCGATCCCCATCACGCGGCGCACGGTCACCCGTCCACCCTAGGGTGCTGTGACAGTGCGGCCGTGCCGGTGTCCGTCCGTCAGAGGTACTGCCCGGTGCTCGTGACGTTCTCGATGGTGCGCGAGCCCTCGGCGCCCTTCTTGCCCTGCACGATCGTCCGGATGAAGACGATGCGCTCGCCCTTCTTGCCGGAGATGCGCGCCCAGTCGTCGGGGTTGGTGGTGTTCGGCAGGTCCTCGTTCTCGCGGAACTCGTCGACGCACGCGGTGAGCAGGTGCTCGACGCGGATCCCCCGCTGACCGTTCTGGAGGAAGTCCTTGATCGCCGACTTCTTGGCGCGGTCGACGACGTTCTGGATCATGGCCCCGGAGTTGAAGTCCTTGAAGTACAGGACCTCCTTGTCGCCGCTGGCGTAGGTGACCTCGAGGAACCGGTTCTCGTCGCTCTCCGTGTACATCCGCTCGACGACGCGCGTGATCATCGCCTCCACGGCCGCGGAGGCGGACCCGCCGTGCTCGGCGATGTCGTCCGGGTGGATGGGCAGCGTCGGCACCAGGTACTTGCCGAAGATCTCCCGCGCGCCCTCGGCGTCGGGGCGCTCGATCTTGATCTTCACGTCGAGGCGGCCGGGCCGCAGGATCGCCGGGTCGATCATGTCCTCGCGGTTGGAGGCACCGATGACGATGACGTTCTCGAGCCGCTCGACCCCGTCGATCTCGCTGAGCAGCTGCGGCACGATCGTCGTCTCGACGTCGCTGGACACGCCCGTGCCGCGGGTGCGGAACAGCGACTCCATCTCGTCGAAGAACACCACGACCGGGTGCCCCTGGGACGCCTTCTCCCGGGCGCGTGCGAAGATCAGCCGGATGTGCCGCTCGGTCTCGCCGACGTACTTGTTGAGCAGCTCGGGGCCCTTGACGTTGAGGAAGAAGCTCTTCGTGTCCGCGGTCGACTCCCCGCGCGCCGCCGCCGCCGTGGCCGCCAGCGAGTGCGCGACCGCCTTGGCGATGAGCGTCTTGCCGCATCCGGGCGGCCCGTACAGCAGGACGCCCTTCGGGGGCTTCAGGCCGTGCTCCAGGAACAGCTCGGGGTGCAGGAACGGCAGCTCGACGGCGTCGCGGATGGCCTCGATCTGCGGTCCGAGCCCGCCGATGTCCTCGTAGTCGATGTCCGGCACCTCTTCGAGCACCAGCTCCTCGACCTCGGCGCGCGGGATGATCTCGAACACGAAGCCGCTGCGTGAGTCGATCGTGAGGGCGTCGCCGATCCGCACGTGCGCGTCCTTGACCTGACCGGCGAAGCGCACGACACGCTCCTCGTCGCCGCGGCCGACCACCAGCGCTCGGTCGGTGCCCAGCAGCTCCTTGACCGTGACGAGCTCGCCGACCTCTTCGTAGCCACCGGCCTCGACGACGGTCAGGGCCTCGTTGAGCATGACCTCCTGGCCGGGCCGCAGGCGCGAGATGTCCAGCGACGGGCTGGCGCCGACGTGCATCTTGCGGCCGGACGACACGATGTCCACCGTGCCGTCGGCGCGTGAGCCGAGGAACGTGGCGTAGGTGCCGGGGGGCTTGGCCAGGTCGTCGACCTGGCGCTTGAGGTCGATGATCTGCTCGCGGGCGGCCACCAGCGCATCGCTGAGCCGCTCGTTCTTCGCCGAGAGCAGGGTGAGCTCTCGGTGCAGGTCCCGTCCAGGGGCTGCCGGATCAGTCATCTCGTCGGCCTCCGTTCCGCGTGGTGCGTGGTCGTGACTCCGTCCACCGTGCACTGCGCTGTGCCTGCTGGTCCGACGACCCTAACCACCAGTGTCAACCGCCGGGGCACGACGCGCGCGAGCGGCTCAGCTCGTCGGCGATCCGGTCTCGGGCGCCTGGCCCACGTCGCGGCGCGCGCGGCGCAACTTCTTGTCGGAGACCAACCGCTCCCCCATCGCCTCGGGCGACCACAGCTCGGAGTCGTCGACCGCGGGCGCTCCGTCGGGTGCCACCGGGTAGGCGCCCTTGGCAGGACGGCGTCGGCGCTGGGGTGCGTCGACACCGTCCGCGAGCCGGCGCGTGGTGAGCAGGAAGCCGGTGTGCCCGATCATCCGGTGCTGCGGACGCACGGCGAGCCCCTCCAGGTGCCAGCCGCGCACCATCGACTCCCACGCCTCGGGCTCGGTGTAGCGCCCGTCGGTGCGGATGTCCTCCGCCAGCCGCGAGAGCTGCGTGGTCGTCGCGACGTAGGAGATGAAGACGCCGCCGGGCGCGAGGGCCTGGGCCACCGCGTCGAGGTTCTCCCAGGGGGCGAGCATGTCGAGCACCACGCGGTCCACGCTCCCGGGCGACGCCACGGTCGGCAGGACGTCGGACAGGTCCCCGACCGAGAGCTCCCACGCGGGGTGCGGGCCGCCGAAGAAGCCCTCGACGTTGCCGCGCGCGATCGCCGCGAAGTCCTCCCGCCGCTCGATCGAGTGCAGCGAGCCGGCGTCGCCGACGGCCCGCAGGAGCGACATGGTCAGCGCACCGGACCCGACGCCCGCCTCGATCACCCGGGCGCCCGGGTAGATGTCTGCCATGGCGACGATCTGCCCGGAGTCCTTGGGGTAGACCACCGCGGCACCGCGCGGCATGGACAGGACGTAGTCGGCGAGCAGCGGGCGCACGGCGAGGTACTCGATGCCGGCGGTGTTGCGCACCACCGAGCCCTCGGGCGCACCGAGCAGCAGGTCGTGGCTGAGGTAGCCGCGGTGCGTGTGGAACGACGCGCCCTCGGCGAGCGTGATCGTGTGCAGCCGGCCGCGCGGGTCGGTGAGCTGCACGCGGTCGCCCGCACGGAGGAGGCCGCGACGCTGCGCGGCCCCGGTGGACGTCTTCTCGGGGTTCACGGTGCCCGAGTCTAGGAGCGGATGGCGGCGACGACGTCCATCGCGCGGATCAGCCCGACCACCCGGCCGTCCACCAGGGCGACGACCACGGGCGAGTGCTCCGTGGCGCGCCCGACGGCAGCCACCAGCTGCTGCCCGGTGAGGAGCCCGTCGACGACCGCCCCGCCGGGCAGCGGGACGGCGACGGCGGTGACCGGCGTGGTGCCCGCCGCGTCGGCCGGCACCGAGGCGGCTGCGGCGCGGTCGACGTACGCGGCGGGCCGTCCCTCGGGCGACAGGATGACGACCTCCTCGGCACCCGAGGACGCGGCAAGGACGCCGGCCTGGGCGATCGACTCGGTGTGCGCGACCCCGATCGCCCGGCGGCCCACCGAGGCGACCGTGACCAGCCCGACCGCCTTCTGCGTGCGACCGCCCCGGACCGCGGCCGAGGCCCCCGACCAGAGGAAGGCGCCGATGAGCGCGCCCCAGATCACGTCGTAGAGGTCGGGCTGCCGGCCCAGCGCCAGGGGAAGGAGGAGGGCCCAGGCGAACACGAGGACCGCGACGATCCGCCCGACCCAGCCCGCGGCGACCGTCCCGGTGTGCCGGTTCTTGGTCGCCCCCCACACGGCCGCCTCGAGCAGGAACCCGCCGTCGAGGGGCAGCCCCGGGACCAGGTTGAACAGCCCGACGAACGCGTTGGTCAGGCACCCGGACCAGACGAGCAGCCCCACGAGGCTCCGCTCGTCCACGCCCTGCGCCACCGCCAGGAACCCGCCGGCCAGCACCAGGTTGGCGATCGGCCCGACGACCGCGATCAGCGCGCTGCTGCCCGGCGTCGGGGTCGCGCCGCCGAACGCGGTGTGCCCGCCCCAGAGGGTGAGCACGAACTCGCGCGGCTGCTGCCCGCGGGCGCGTGCCATGAGCCCGTGCGCCAGCTCGTGCACCAGGACGGAGGCGAACAGCAGGACGACGAACCCGAGCGCGACGACGTAGACGAGCCCCCCGAGGTTCTCGGAACGGGCGCGGACGGTCGGGGCGAAGATGAGGGTCAGCACCACCGCGGCGATGAGCCAGCTCGGGGCCAGGATGATCGGGGCGCCGACGGCATGACCGATCACCCAGCCGGAGGATCGTCGTGCGGGGGGTCGAGGAGCGCTCACCGGTCAAGAGTAGGTGGGTCGGTGGACGGTCGTGTCGGCGGCCCCGCCTACGCTCGGGGGGTGACGGTGCAGCATCTCGACCAGGACTCCCCCGACGTCTCGCCCGACCTCGGCGTGACGGTCGACGACGCGGTGGAGACGGTGATCGAGGTCGCCGTCGAGGACGCCGCCGCGGAGACGGTCGAGGCGCGCCCGCCGTCGCGTCCCGGGCTCTCCCCGTCGCGCGCCAACGACTTCCTGCAGTGCCCGCAGCTGTTCCGGTTCCGCGTGATCGACCGGCTCCCCGAGCCGCCCAGCTCCGCGGCCGCCCGCGGGACCCTCGTGCACGCGGTGCTCGAGCACCTCTTCGACCTGCCCGCCCCCGAGCGCACGCTCGCGGCCGCGCACGGCCTGCTGCCCGACCAGTGGGCCACCCTGCTGGAGCGCTCCCCGCAGATCGGCGAGCTGTTCGCGGAGCCGGCTGACCTGGCCGAGTGGCTGACCAGCGCCGAGGCCCTGCTGGCGACCTACTTCACGCTCGAGGACCCCACCCGCATCGAGCCGCGCGAGCGCGAGCTGCTGGTGTCCACCGACCTCGACGAGGGCGGCCCCCTGCTGCGCGGCATCATCGACCGGGTCGACGTCGCGCCCAACGGGTGGGTCCGGGTGGTCGACTACAAGACCGGCCGGTCGCCGCGCGCCGGGTTCGAGAGCTCGGCCCTGTTCCAGATGCGCTTCTACGCCTACGTCATCTGGCGCACCCGCGGCGTGCTCCCCAAGCGCCTCCAGCTGGAGTACCTGGGCGACGGCGTCATCCTCACGCACGAGCCGACCGAGATCGAGATGGCGACGGTCGAGGCACGGGTCCGCTCCATCTGGGCGGGCATCGAGGACGCGGCGCGGACGGGCGACTGGCGGCCGCGCACCTCGAAGCTGTGCGACTGGTGCTCGTTCAAGGCGCTCTGCCCCGCGTTCGGTGGCACGCCGCCCGAGATCCCGGCCGGTGCGGTCGAGCGGTCGATCGGGGTCGTCCCCGCGGCGTGAGCGCTCGTCAGCTCGCGCGGCGCAGGTCCAGCACCTCACCGGCCGCGAGGCGCGCGAACGCCCCGAGCGTCAGGTCCGCCAGCGACACGATGCGGCTCAGCCCCGCGCGCGCCGCGACGGGCTGAAGGACCTCGATCCCCACCGCGCGCGCCCCGGACGCGATCGCGGAGGCGATCCCCGCGCTCGAGTCCTCGACGGCGACGCAGTCGGCGATGTCCGCGCCGAGCAGCCGTGCGGCCGTCAGGTACGGCTCGGGGTCAGGCTTCGGCCGGGACACCTCGTCCCCGCTCACCACCACGTCGAACAAGCCCACCGCCGCGGCGAACGGCTCGGCGAGCATCCGGAACGACGACGTGACCAGGGCCATCGGCACCCCCGCGTCGTGCAGGTCGGTGAGCACCTGCTGGGCGCCCGGCTGCCAGGGGATCCCTGCCGCGACCCCGACGGCCACGCGCTGGTTGAGGAAGTCGACGATCGCGTCGAGCGACAGGTCCACCCCCCGCTCCTGCAGGCGCTCGGCGGACACGAGCATCGGGTTGCCCACGAGCGTCAGGCCGTCCTCGTGCGTCCAGCGGCCGCCGTGCGCCTCGACGAGCTCGGTCTCGGCCGCGATCCAGAGGGGTTCGGTGTCGATCAGCGTCCCGTCCATGTCCCACAGGACGGCGGACGGCAGGACGAGGTCGGTGGAAGTGCGGGGCATCGGTCCATCGTACGAGCGCTGACGGTGACCCCTCGACGCGCGCGGGCTCGGCCGTCCGGGCGGTCCGTCGGGATCGCTCTAGGCTGGGCCGATGAGCGAGACCCCCCCGGCCGACCTCCCCGTCGGCGAGACCGTGCTGCTCGCGGCGTTCGAAGGCTGGAACGACGCCGGGTCCGCCGCGACCCAGGCGCTGGAGCATCTGCACGAGGTCTGGGGCGCGGAGCAGGTCGACGAGCTGGACCCCGAGGAGTACCACGACTTCCAGGTCAACCGCCCGGTGGTGGGGCCTGGTCCCGACGGCCGGCGTGAGATCACCTGGCCGACCACCGCGGTGGCCGTCGCGACAGCACCGGTGAGCGGGCGCCGGGTCGTGCTGGTGCACGGCATCGAGCCGTCCATGCGCTGGCGCCGGTACTGCACCGAGCTGCTCGACATCGCGGCCGGCCTCGGCGTCGACACCGTGGTCACGGTCGGCGCCCTGCTGGCCGACGTCCCGCACACGCGACCCATCCCCGTGAACGCGACCAGCGAGGACGCGGGGGTCCGGGACGTCTTCGGGCTCGAGCCCAACACGTACGAGGGGCCGACGGGCATCGTCGGCGTGCTCCAGCACGAGGCTGCCGCGCGCGGCCTGCGGTCCATGTCCCTGTGGGCCGCCGTCCCGCACTACGTCGCGCACCCGCCGTCCCCGAAGGCCACGCTCGCGATCCTGCACCGCCTCGAGCAGCTGCTCGGCGAGCCGGTCCCCCTGGGCGAGCTGCCGGACGACTCGGCCGCCTGGCAGCACGGCGTGGACGAGCTGGCCGCGGAAGACGCCGAGATCGGCGAGTACGTGCACCAGCTCGAGGAGGCCAAGGACACGGCCGACCTGCCGGAGGCGAGCGGCGAGGCGATCGCGCAGGAGTTCGAGCGCTACCTGCGTCGCCGCGACAAGGGCACCGGCGGCTGACAGCTACAGGCGGACGCCCAGCAGGGCGTCCAGGGTCCGGCTGATCACGCCCGGTGCGCCTTCCACCGGGACCTCGGTGCCGGCGAGCGACCGGTGCGACCAGGCGTCGATCAGGGCCAGCGCGGCCGGCGTGTCCAGGTCGTCGGCGAGTGCCGCGCGGACGCCCGCGAGGGTGCTGTCCGCGTCGGGCCCGCCGTTTCCCGACACCGCCCGGCGCCAGAACTCGATCCGCTCCTGCGCCGCGCGCAGGGACTCGTCCGTCCAGTCCCAGTCGTCGCGGTAGCGGTGCGCCAGGATGGCCGCGCGGACAGCCATGGGGTCGACGCCGTCCTCGCGCAGGCGGGAGACGAGCACCAGGTTGCCGCGCGACTTGCTCATCTTTTGACCGTGGAGCCCGACCATCCCGGTGTGCAGGTGGATGCGGGCGCCGTGGCCGGCGTCGAGCAGGCGCGCGTGCGAGGTGCTCATCTCGTGGTGCGGGAACTGGAGGTCGGAGCCGCCACCCTCGACGTCGAACGGCAGCCCGAGGGCGTCGCGGGCGATGACCGCGCACTCGATGTGCCAGCCGGGGCGGCCGCGACCGAGCGAGCCCCCGTCCCAGGCGGGCTCACCGGCTCGCTCACGTCGCCAGAGGAGCGGGTCGAGCGGGGCGCGCTTGCCGGGCCGGTCGGGGTCGCCGCCGCGTTCGTGCGAGAGGGCGCGCATGGTGTCGTCGTCGAGGCCCGCGACCGCGCCGAAGTCGATGTCGGCCGTGAGGTCGGCGTAGACGTCGCCGAGGCCGTCGTCGACCAGCGCGTCCGCAGTCGGCACGCGGTAGGCGGCCCCTGCGGCGAGCAGCACCTCGACCGCAGCCACGACGGCCGGGATCGCCTCGACCACGCCGGAGTAGACGTCCGGCGGGATGACGGCCAGAGCGGTCATGTCCTCGGCGTACAGCGCGGTCTGCTCAGCGGCGAGGTCCCGCCAGTCGACGCCGGTGGCCGCCGCGCGCTCGAGCAGCGGGTCGTCGACGTCCGTGACGTTGGAGGCGTACCGCACGCGGTGGCCGGCGTCCCGCCACGCGCGGCCGAGCACGTCGAACGCGACGTAGGTGGCGGCGTGGCCGAGGTGCGTGGCGTCGTACGGCGTGATGCCGCAGACGTAGAGCGTCGCGTCCTGGCCCGCCGCGGCGACCACCAGCCGGTCGGTCGAGGAGTCGCGCACCTGCACGGCCAGGCCTCGTCCGGGGAGCTGCGGGATGTAGGGGGTGGGCCAGGTGAGCACGGCGGAAGCCTAACCGCGTCCCAAGGTCCACAATGCCCAGGTGACGCACGAGACCTCCACCGACGACCTCCGAGAACGTCTCTGCGTGAAGACGTCGGACGGCTGGACCCTGCGTCCGCCGGGCGAGTCGTCGAGAGGACCGCGCTGGGTGATCGTCGAGTCGATGGCCGACCTGCCCGAGGCTGCACGCCGGCACGGCATCGGCGAGCACGCCATCGCGCTGCTCCTGCACAAGGGGCCCGGCGCGCACCCGTCGTCGGCGGACCACCCGTTGCGTGCCCGGCTCGACCGCTCCCCGGACGGCGAGTTCGTGCTGACTGCGCCCACGCTCTCCTTCGTCGAGGCCACGAACGACGTGAACACCGGGGCGCTGACCTGCGTCGTCGGCAAAGAGGTCGTCCTCATGTGCGAGCTGGGCGACGCCGACGTCATCGGGCACGCGGTGGAGAAGCTCACCGGCGGCTACCCGGTGCCGGACGAGGGCGTCCACCAGGTGCTCGCCGCCGTCGTGCTCTCGCTGGTGGCGGAGGCGTCCGACGTGGAGATCGCGCTCGGCGACGCGGTGGCGGACGTCGAGCGGCTGGTCTTCTCGTCGGCCCGGCACCACAACCCGCTCGAGAAGATCTACGACCTCAAGCGCGAGATCGCCGAGGCCCGCCGGGCGCTCGGACCGGTGACGTCCGTGCTCCCCGAGCTGATCGCCGAGGCCGAGGAGTCCCGCGAGCGGCGGCACTCCCAGCCGTGGCTGGGCCGGGCCGTGGCGTGGGTCGACCGTCTCGACAAGCACCTCGACGGCTACGACGACCTGCTGGGCGACATGCTCTCCGTGCACCTGTCGCAGGTGTCGGTGCGGCAGAACGAGGACGTCCGGAAGATCTCGTCCTGGGCAGCCATCGCCGCGGCGCCGACCCTCGTGGCCAGCATCTACGGCATGAACTTCCACCACATGCCGGAGCTGTCCTGGACGCTCGGGTACCCGCTGGCGATCGCCGTGATGGGCGGCGTCTGCTTCACGCTCTACCGGCTGTTCCGCCGGTCCGGCTGGCTCTGAGGCGCTACGTGGTGACGGGTGCGCTGTTGGCGTCGAGCACGCCGGTGAGCAGCAGGATCACGACGAGCGCCGCGAGCCCGAGCCGGTAGTACACGAACGGCTTGTAGCTGAACGTGGAGACGATCTTCAGGAACACGATGATGACCAGGTAGCCGACGACGAACGCGACGAGCGTCGCGACCAGCGTCGCTCCGAAGCCGGGCGTGCCGCCCTTGCCGAAGTCGTCCACGCTCTTGGCCAGCTGGAACAGCCCGGACCCGAACACCGCGGGGATGGCCAGCAGGAACGAGTACCGCGCGGCCGCCTCTCGGGTGTAGCCCATGAGCAGGCCGCCCGTGATGGTGCCGCCCGAGCGCGACACACCCGGGATGAGCGCGAGCGCCTGCCAGAACCCGAACTGGACCGCGTGCCGCCCGGTCAGCTGCGTGAGCGGGCGCTGCTTGGCCCCCCGGCCGTCGGCCCAGCCGAGGACGAGCGCGAAGCCCGCCAGGGTGAGCGCGATGAGCCACAGGTTGCGGAACGTCTGCTCGATCGAGTCCTGGAACAGCAGCCCCAGGACGACGATCGGCAGCGAGCCGATCGCGATGAACCACGCCATGAGCGCGTCGTGGTCGGCCACCTGGCCGGCCGGCATCCCGGCGCGCGACCGCCAGTCGGTGCCGTGGTCGCCGCGGATCGCCCGCCACCAGGCCGACGCGATGCGGGCGATGTCGTGCCGGAAGTACAGGATCACCGCGGTCTCGGTGCCGAGCTGGGTGATCGCCGTGAACGCCGCGCCGGGGTCGGACCCCAGGAGGTCGCCGACGATGCGCAGGTGAGCGCTCGACGAGATCGGGAGGAACTCGGTCAACCCCTGCACGAGCCCCAGAAGGATCGCTTCACCCAGTCCCATGGCCTCCGTCACGAGCGGAACGATAGCCGGGGTGCGTTGCCGCAGATGACACACGCGCGCCGATTAGTGTTGCGCCTCATGGAACAGCGCCACCTGGGCCGCACCGGTCTGCGGGTCTCCCGGCTCGGGCTCGGCACGATGACGTGGAGCCGCGACACCGACACGCACGACGCCACCGAGCAGCTGCGGGACTTCACCGACGCCGGCGGCACGCTGATCGACACGTCGGCGTCCTACGCCGACGGCGGCGCGGAGGAGCTGCTCGGCGAGCTGCTCGACGACGTGGTCCCCCGCGACGAGGTGGTGCTCTGCACGAAGGCGGGCATCCGGCGGACCAGCAACGGCGGGGTGGTCGACGCGTCGCGCGGCGGCCTGCTGGCCTCGCTCGACGGCTCGCTGCGGCGCCTGCGGACCGACCACGTGGACCTGTGGCTCGTGCAGACCCCCGACCCGCGCACCCCGCTCGACGAGACCGTGTCGGCCCTGCGCCTCGCCGTGACCAGCGGGCGCGCCCGCTACGTCGGGCTGTCCAACCACGCCGGGTGGCAGGTGGCCCGTGCGGCGAGCCTGCTCGAGGGCGAGGTCGGGCTCACCGCGGTCGAGGCCGAGTACTCGCTGCTCCAGCGCGGGATCGAGCGCGAGGTGGTCCCCGCGGCCGTCGCGCTCGGGGTCGGCGTGCTCGCGTGGTCCCCGCTGGGGCGAGGCGTCCTCACCGGCAAGTACCGCCGCACCATCCCGGCGGACTCGCGGGCGGCGTCGCCGCACCTCGCGGGCTTCGTCGAGCCGTACCTCGCCCGGGCGTCGGCGACGATCGTCGAGGCCGTGGCCACCGCGGCCGAGGGGCTCGAGCGCACGCCCCTGGAGGTCGCGCTCGCCTGGGTGCAGGCGCGCGGGGTGGCCTCGGCGATCGTGGGCGCGCGCACGGCGACACAGCTGCGGGGGTCGCTGGCGGCGCAGGACCTGGAGCTGCCCGACGAGCTCCGCCGGGCACTCGACGAGATCAGCGCCCCGACGCTCGGCTACCCCGAGCGGTTCTAGCGGGTGGCCTCGTCGGCGAGGTCGTCGACGTCGGCGTCGTCGTAGTCCTCGTCGTCCTCGTCGTCGTCCTCGTCGTCCTCGTCATGGTCGTCGTCGTCGTCCTCCTCGGCGAGGTAGAACGGCGTGGCCTCGCCGTGGACGGTGCCGAGGGCGTCGTCGTACACCTCGAACGCGTCGGCCAGGATGTCGTAGGCGTCGTCGACTGCGGGGTCGTCCTCGCCGTGCGGGGCGGCGACGGCGGTGTAGTGGGCCTCGAGGGCTGCGATCAGGCGGTCCAGCGCGGCACGCGGGTCGACGGTCATGCGATGACCGTAGCCTTACGCGAGGCACAATGGCAGCGCGTAAGGTTCTTCGGCATTGCGTCGTCAGAGCATCGGGCGCAGCATCGTGACGTAGGCGCGGACCGCGCGGGACGGGGTGGTCAATGGCTTCCAGTCAGACAGGGACGAAGCGGCCCGACTGGGTCGCGCAAGGCGGCCAGTACGAGTACCGCGTGCTCAGGATCCCGGCGACGACGTCCCGGAACGACGCGCGCAAGATGCTGACCGAGCACGCGGAGCTGGGTCGGTGGGAGCTGTCGCGGACGCTCCTGTTCGCCGGCGGCGAGCGCAAGGTCTGGTTGCGGCGCAAGGTCATCCGCGTGCGCAGCACCCTGGCGGAGACGTCCTTCTCCGACTAGCAGGTCCGCAGGAGCCGGTCGAGCACGCGGGTGCCGAAGCGCAGGGCGTCGGTGGGCACGCGCTCGTCGACACCGTGGAACATGCCGGCGAAGTCCAGGTCCGCGGGAAGCCGCAGGGGCGCGAACCCGTAGCCCTTGATGCCCAGCCGCGACAGCGACTTGTTGTCCGTGCCGCCCGACAGCGTGTACGGGAGCACGGTCGCGTCGGGGTCCTCGGCCAGCAGCGACTCCACCATGCGGTCCACCAGGTCGCCGCTGAACGGCACCTCGAGCGCGGTGTCGTGGTGCAGCCGCTCGATCCGCACGTGCTCGCCCGCCAGCTCCGCGACGGTCCGCACGAACTCGTCCTCGAGCCCCGGCAGGTAGCGGCCGTCGACGGTCGCCTCCGCCGAGCCCGGGATGACGTTGGCCTTGTAGCCGGCGGTCAGCTGGGTGGGGTTGGTGGTGTGCCGCAGCGTGGCGCCGACGAACTTCGACGCGGGACCCAGCGCGGCGACGAGCCGGTCGACGGCAGCGGGGTCCTCCGGGTCGAACGGCAGGCCCGTCAGGCGCGCGACCCCCTCGAGCAGCGCACGCACGGTCGGCGTCAGCTGGAGCGGCCAGGGGTGCCGACCGAGCCGGGCGACAGCCTCGGCCAGGTGCGTCACCGCGTTGTCGGCGTTGACCTGGCTGCCGTGGCCCGCACGACCGTCGGCCACGAGGCGCAGCCACGACAGGCCCTTCTCGGCCGTCTGGAGCAGGTAGGCGCGATGGCCGTCGACGTCGACCGAGAAGCCGCCGACCTCGCTGATCGCCTCCGTCGCGCCCTCGAACAGCTCCGGCCGGTGGTCGACCGCCCAGCGCGCGCCGAGGCTGCCGCCCGCCTCCTCGTCCGCGAACATGGCGACGACGACGTCCCGCGCGGGCCTGCGACCCTCCCGGGCCATCTGCCGCACGACGGACAGGATCATCGCGTCCATGTCCTTCATGTCGACGGCGCCACGGCCCCAGACCAGGCCGTCGGTCTCCTCCGCGCCGAACGGGTCCACGGACCAGTCCTCGGCTCGCGCGGGCACCACGTCGAGGTGCCCGTGCAGGACGAGCGCCGGACGGCTCCGGTCGGCGCCCTCCAGCCGGACGACCACGTTCGCGCGGCCGGGCGTGCTCTCGAACAGCTCCGCGTCGAGGCCCACCTCCGTGAGCAGCCCCATGACGTGCTCGGCGGCGGCGCGCTCTCCCGGCCCCGAGTCGTCGCCGTAGTTCGACGTGTCGATGCGGATGAGGTCGCGGCAGATCTGCACGACCTCGTCCTGCGCGGTCACGGTGGCGGGCGTGCCGGAGGCCGGGTGGGTGACGGGCATGCCGTCCACCGTACCGGCCTCCGGGTGCGGGCTCTGGTCCGGACTGGTCAGTGCGCGGACGCCCCGAGCAGGCCGCGGCGGGCCAGCAGGGGGTCGATGAGCGGGTCCCGTCCGCGCAGGTCGCGGAATGCCTGCATCGGGTCGAGGGAGCCGCCGCGCGAGAGCAGCCGGGCGCGGAACACGTCGCCGTTGGCGCGGTCGAGGCCGCCGTTCTCCCGGAACCACTCGACCGTGTCGGCGTCGAGCACCTCCGACCAGATGTACGAGTAGTACCCGGCCGAGTACCCGCCGCCGAACACGTGGTTGAAGTACGTCGTGCGGTAGCGCGGCGGCACCGGGGCGTAGTCCACGCCCGCGCGCTGCAGGGCGGCCGCCTCGAACGCCTCGACCTCGTCGACGTCCGTCGGCACCTCGTCGGGCGCCAGCCGGTACCAGGCCTGGTCCAGCAGCGCGGCGGCCAGGTACTCGGTCGTCGCGAACCCCTCGCCGTCCTGCCTGGCGGCCAGCAACGTGTCCACCCACTCCGTCGGCATGGGCTCGCCGGTCTCGTGGTGCAGCGCGAACGACCGCACGATCGACGGCTCCCACGCCCACATCTCGTTGACCTGCGACGGGTACTCGACGAAGTCCCGGGGCACCTCGGTGCCCGACTGCGACGGCCATCGGACCGCGGAGAACAGCCCGTGCAGCGCGTGCCCGAACTCGTGGAACATCGTGATCACCTCGTCCCACGTGAGCAGCGTGGGCTCGCCCGGAGGTGGCTTCGGGATGTTCAGGTTGTTGACCACGACAGGCCGCTCGTCCAGCAGCGTCGACTGGTCCACGAGGGTGTTCATCCAGGCGCCCCCGCGCTTCGACTCCCGTGTCCAGTAGTCGCCGAGGAAGAGGCCGAGCCCGCTGCCGTCGGCGTCGAACACCTCGAAGACGCGGACGTCCGGGTGGTAGCCGACGAGGTCGTGGCGCTCCGCGAACGTGAGGCCGTACAGCTCCGTCGCCGCGCGGAACACCCCGTCGGCCAGCACGCGCTCGAGCTCCAGGTACGGGCGCAGGATCGAGTCGTCGAGCGAGCGCCGCTCCTTCTTGACCTGTTCGGCGTAGAACTGCCAGTCCCACGGCTCCAGGCGGGCGTCGGGATCGTCGTGCACCAGGGCCTCGGCCAGGTCCGCACCCTCGGCGCGCGCGTTGGCGACGGCCACCGGGGCCAGCCGCTCGAGGATGTCGGCGACGGCCTCCGCGCTCTTCGCGGTCGCGTCGGCGGCGACGTACTCCGCGTGGTGGGCGTACCCCAGCAGCCGGGCGCGCTCGGCGCGCTTGCGTGCCAGGCCCAGCAGCGTCGGTCGCGTGTCGTGCGGGCCGGAGGCGCCGCGGCCGGCGGAGGCGCGGAACACCCGCTCGCGCAGGGCACGGTCGCGGAGCACCGCCAGGGGCGCCTGTTGCGTCGGCAGGGCCAGCTCGAGGAACCAGCCGTCCTCGTGGCCGCGGTCCCGTGCCGCCTTCGCCGCGGCCGCGCGGGCGTCGTCGGACAGCCCGTCGAGCTCGTCCTCGTCCGTGACCAGCACGCCGGCCGCGTTCGTCGCCGCCAGCAGGTCGCGACCGAACGCGGTCTCCAGGCTCATGATCTCGGCGTTCAGCGCGCGCAGGCGGTCCTGGGAGGCGTCGTCGAGCCGCACGCCCGCCCGGACGAACTGGATGTGCGTGCGGTGCAGCAACCACGCGGTGTCGGGCGCCAGCTCCAGCTCGCCGGAGTCCGCGTCGGCCTGGAGGGCCGAGATCCGCGCGAACAGGCGGGGGTCGAGGAAGATCGCGTCGTGGTGGGCCGCGAACAGGGGCGCGATCTCCTCCTCGACGGCCTCGAGGCCGGGCGTCGAGTCCGCGCTCGACTGGTTGTAGAAGCTCACGACCGCCCGGTGGAGCAGCCGGCCGGACCTCTCGAGCGCCTCGAGCGTGTTCTCGACGGTCGGCCGCGCCGGATCCGTCGCGATCGCCTCGATCTCCGCGCGCTGCAGGGCCATGCCGGCGAGCAGGGCCGGGCGGTAGTGCTCCTCGCGGATCTGCGCGTGGTCGGGAAGGCCGTACGGGAGGGTGGACGGCGCGCCGAAGGGGTTGTCGGCGGCGAGATCGGTCGGCTGCATGGCGGACATCATTCCCGACGGTCGCGTGCGCCGCCCATCGCGTCAGGCGACGGCACCTGTCCGAGCCTCGTGGGTGGCGTACCCGTGCGCCCGGCCCACCGCGGCGTTGTAGAGCTCCCCGCCGTGCGTGGTCAGGCCGGCGCCCAGGGCGGGGTCGGCGGCGACCGCTGCCGTCCAGCCGAGGTCCGCGAGCGCGCTCAGGTACGGCAGCGTCACGTTGGTCAGCGCCCTGGTCGAGGTCACGGGGACGGCGCCCGGCATGTTCGCCACGCAGTAGAACACCGAGCCGTGCACGGGGTAGGTGGGCTCGTCGTGCGTGGTGGGTCGGGTGTCCTCGAAGCAGCCGCCCTGGTCGACGGCGACGTCCACGAGCACGGAACCGGGGCGCATGCGTGACACCAGCTCGTTGGTGACCAGGTGGGGTGCGCGTGCGCCCGGCACCAGCACGGCCCCGATCACCAGGTCGGCGTCCAGCAGCTCGCGCTCGATCGCGTACGCGCTGGAGGCCACGGTGCGGACCCGTCCACCGAATGCGGAGTCCGTGTCCCGCAGCCGCGGCATGGACACGTCGAGCACGGCGACGTCGGCGCGCATGCCCACGGCGATCTCGGCGGCGTGCCGGCCCACGACGCCCCCGCCGAGCACCACGACCTTGGCCGCGTCGACGCCGGGGACCCCGCCGAGCAGCACCCCGGAGCCGCCCTCGTTCTTCATCAGGTGGTACGCCCCCACCTGCGTCGACAGCCGTCCGGCCACCTCGCTCATGGGGGCCAGCAGCGGCAACGTCCCGTCGGGCAGCTGCACGGTCTCGTAGGCGATCGACGTCGTGCCCGCGGCCAGCAACGCGTCGGTGGCCGGACGATCGGCCGCGAGGTGCAGGTAGGTGAACAGGAGCAGGTCCTCGCGCAGGTACCCGTACTCGGACGCGACCGGCTCCTTGACCTTGCAGACGAGGTCGGCGCTCCCCCACACCTCGGCGGCGTCGCCGACCACCCGCGCCCCCGCGGCGGCGAACTGCTCGTCCGTGATGGCCGAGCCGGCGCCCGCACCCGCCTGGACCAGCACATGGTGCCCCGAGCCGACCAGCTGGTGCACGCCCGCGGGCGTCACCGCCACGCGGTACTCGTGGTTCTTGACCTCGCTGGGGATGCCGACCTGCATGGTGGTCTCCGTCCGGGCTGGGCGTCAGCAGTTGCCCTGATTCTGAACTTCCTGTGTTTCGAACGGGTGACGACGATCGAAGATTCGCTAGATTCATCACATGTCCGCCATGGATTCGCAGCAGCGCCCTCTCGCCGGTCCTCACCGAAGCGCGTTCGGCGCGATCGTGCTCGACGACGTCGACCGCCGGCTCCTGAGCGAGCTGGAGCGCGACGGACGGATCTCGAACAAGGAGCTGGCTGCCCTGGCCGGCATCGCCCCGTCCACCTGCCACGCGCGGGTGCGGGCGCTGCGTGAGTCGGGCGTGCTGCGTGGCTTCCACGCCCAGGTGGACCCGGAGGCGGTGGGCCGCGGGCTCCAGGCGATGATCGCGGTGCGCCTCCAGCCCTCGGCGCGCGCACGTCTGGCCGAGGTCGCGCACCGCCTGGCGCAGCGGCCCGAGGTGCGGGACGTGTACCTGCTGGCGGGCGTGGACGACGTGCTGGTCCACGTGGCGGTGCGGGACTCCCCCGAGCTGCGGGCCTTCGTGCTCGAGCACCTGAGCACCCGCCCGGAGGTGGCCCACACGCAGACGAGCCTGGTGTTCGAGCACGTGCACGCGCCGGGCACCGCGTCGCTCTGATCAGTCGAGCAGCCGTCGCCAGACGTCCGCCTGCCCGAGGATCCGTCGCGCGCCCGCCTCGTCGTGCAGCTGGTCCCAGACCCACAGCGCCGACTCGGTGCACCGCGCGAACCCCCACGCGGCCACCCGGTCGGCGTCGAGGTCGAGCAACCCGGCGAGCAGCCCGATCCGCTCGCCCAGCACCGCGGCGGGGTCGGGGTGCTCGAAGGGGTCGTCGACCTGCTCGAGCAGCGGCCACAGGTCGTACGCGGGGTCCCCGCGCATCGGCTTCGGGTCGATGGCCACCCAACGGTCGTCGCCCGCGGCGAGGAGATTGCCGGGGTTGAGGTCGCCGTGCACCAGCGCGTCGGCGTGGCCCGGGAGGCTGCGCAGGAGGTCCGCCGCGACCCGGACGTCGACCCCGTGCCGCGAGCCGCGCTCGCGGAGCAGGTCGGCCCAGCCCTCGCAGACCTCGCGCAGGGCGGGGACGACGACCCTGACAGGCGCTGACCACAACGTCCGGGCCACCTCCGCCGCGGCGGTGAGGCGCTCCTGCGCGGTCCCCGGCGCCGCCGTCAGCGGGGTACCCGGGGCGACCCGGTCCAGCAGCAGGGCCCAGTCGTCGTCGTCGGAGTCGAACAGCTCGGGGACGCCGTGCCCGTGCCACGCGCGCAGCGCAGCAGCCTCGTGCCGCGCCTCGTCGTGCGGGAACGAGATCTTGAGG
Organism: Cellulomonas humilata; assembly: GCF_013359775.1. Classification (GTDB taxonomy): domain Bacteria; phylum Actinomycetota; class Actinomycetes; order Actinomycetales; family Cellulomonadaceae; genus Cellulomonas; species Cellulomonas humilata. Next base: position 265,607 of record NZ_JABMCI010000071.1, read on the forward strand.
ACGACGGCGCGCCCGTCCGGGAGCGACCCCGGCGCGCACCATGACGCGGCGCCGCTGGTGAACGGGTCGTCCAGCGCGACGTCCCAGCGCCGGGCGGCCCGCTCGACGAGCTCCGGCAGCCGACCGATCCACTCACGGCCGGCCGAGGTGCGACCCGGCCCGTCCCGGAGGATCGCGGGGACCACGAGACCGGCCACGCGATGCTCCTCCCCCTCAGTGCTCCGACGTCCGAGCTCAGTATCGCCACGGGTGACGGGCGTGCGGCGGTCCTGCGTTGCTCCGCTCGGGTGAACGCCGCACTCGCGCCAGAACCGTGTGCGATCCTGCGCGCACCGACGGTCGGAGCACGGGGAGGGCACGGCGTGAGTGCTGGCGAGCCGCAGGGGCTCAACCCCTGGGTCGGCGCGCGCGGAGACGCCCCCTTCCCGGTCGTGCTGCCGCATCCCCGTCCCGGCGGCGACGTCCCGGCAGTCCGGTTCCTGGGACCGCCGGTGCCCATCCGGCGCGGACCGCGCGTGAGCTTCCTCCTGATGGTCGCGCTGGCGGTCGGAGCGCTGGTGCTCGGGGGCCGGTGGTGGATGGCGACCTCGTCCGCGTTCGGGCCGCCCGGGGGCCTCGAGGAGTCGGCGCTCCCCCTGGGTGCGCCCCCGGTGGTCCAGCCGGGGCAGGGCGCGTTCGCGTTCACCGGCATGCAGCCCGACGGCAGCGGACCCGTGGCCTACAGCCCGTGCCGCCCGATCCACTACGTCGTGCGTCCGGACGGCGCTCCCCTGGGTGGCGGCGAGCTGGTCCGGCAGGCGATCGCGAGCGTGTCGGCGGCGACCGGCCTCCAGTTCATCGACGACGGGGAGACCCAGGAGGCGCCGAGCGTCGACCGCGAGGCCTACCAGCCGAGCGTCTACGGCCGCCGCTGGGCCCCCGTCCTGATCGCCTGGTCGACGTCCGCCGAGTCCCCCGAGCTCGTCGGCGACGTCGCGGGGATCGCCGGGTCGGCCACCGTGACGCGTGCGGGCCAGACGGTCTACGTCAGCGGGTCGGTCACGCTCGATGCCGAGGACATCGCGCCGCTCGTCGCCGCGCCGAGCACCCAGCCCACCGCCCTCGGCATCGTGACCCACGAGCTCGGTCACCTGGTGGGCCTCGACCACGTCGACGACCCCACCCAGCTGATGTACCCGAGCACCCAGCTCCTGGTCGCCGGGTTCGCGGGCGGCGACCGGGCCGGCCTGGCCGCGCTGGGCGCAGGCGAGTGCGCGCCCGACGTCTGACCCAACCCTTCACACCGGACGCGCAGGCTCTCCCGCCGAACTCCCAGGCACCGCGAGTACGCTCACCGCGGACCACCTCACCGCCGCCCCCCGAGGAGCGCCTCATCCACCGTCGACCCATCGTCCTCGTGCACGGCACCCGCACGTCGTCGGCGATCTGGCGCCGCCAGGTGGACGCGCTCGAGCGCTCCGGTCACCCCACCATCGCCCTCGACCTGCCCGGCCACGGCCTGCGGGCGAGCGAACGGTTCAGCCTCGAGGGCGCTCTCGAGGCCATCGGCGCAGCGGTCGACTCGTGCCCCGAACCTCCGTTGCTGGTGGGGCTCTCGCTGGGCGGGTACACCAGCCTGGCGTACGCGCGCCAGCACGGGGACCGGATCGCCGGCGTGGTCCTCGCGGGCTGCTCGACCGAGATCAAGGGCAAGCCGCTGGGCGCGTACCGGCGGGCGTCAGGGATGGTCACCCGGGCGCTGCGGCTGGGCGGCCCGGACTGGAACGTGGTCACCGACATGCTCACGGAGCTCGCGGGGTACTCACCGCTGGCGGACCTACGTCGCACCGCCGTGCCCGTGTGGCTGGTCAACGGTCGCCGTGACCCGCTGCGCCTCGACGAACGGCGCTACCTCGACGCGCGACCGGGCACCCGGCTCACGATCGTCCCGGGTGCCGGCCACGACGTGAACTCGCACGCACCCGTCGCGTTCAACCGCATCCTGCTCGACGCGCTGCACGAGCTGCGCAACCGCGGCGGACTCGCGATCGCCTGAGCGCGCGGCCCACCGCGTCGCGGCAGGCAGAGTGTCGCGGCAGGCAGAGTGTCGCGGCAGGCAGAGTAGGGGCGTGGACCCCTTGCAGCTCGCCGACGCCTCGCGGCTGCGCACCCGCGCGACCGTGCTGCACGCCGACGCGGACTCGTTCTTCGCGGCGGTCGAGCAGCGCGACAAGCCGTCGCTGCGGGGCCGTCCGGTGCTCGTCGGCGGCACGGGACCGCGCGGGGTGGTCTCCACGGCGTCCTACGAGGCGCGTCGGTCGGGGGCACGCTCCGCGATGTCCATGAGCCGGGCACGCCGGCTCAGCCCGGCCGCGGCGGTGCTCTTCCCCCGGTTCGAGGCGTACTCGGCGTACTCGCGGATCATCATGGCCACGCTGGGCACGCTGTCCGAGCTGGTCGAGCCCCTGAGCATCGACGAGGCGTTCGTGGACCTGGAGGCGGGCCTGTTCGCCGACGACCCCGCCGGCGCGGCGGCCGACGTCCGGGCCCGGATCCGCGAGCGCACGGGACTCGCGGTCTCGATCGGCATCGGCCGGACCAAGCTGATCGCCAAGCTGGCGTCCGAGGCCGGCAAGCCGGACGGGCTGCTGGTGGTCGAACCGGCCGACGAGGACGACTTCCTCCTGCCCCTTCCGGTGCGCGCGGTGCCCGGCATCGGCCCGGCGACGGCGGCGGCGCTCGAGCGGCTCGACGTCCGCACCGTCGCCGACCTGCGCCGGCAGGAGCTCGACGTCCTGACCATGACCGTCGGGGAGTCGTCGGGCGTCAACCTCTTCCGGCTGGCCCGCGGCATCGACCTGCGACCGGTGGCACCGGGGGGCGAGCGCAAGTCGGTCGGTGCGGAGCGCACGTTCGCGGAGGACATCTTCGGGGCGGACCTGATCGCTGCGGCGATCGACCGCGTGGCCGACGAGGCGCTGCGTCGGCTCACCGCCCACGGCGGCGGCGCGCGGACCGTGGTCGCCAAGGTGCGGTTCGCCGACTTCACCACGCTGACCCGCTCGGTCACGCTCCCGCAGCCGTCCGCGGAGCCGGCCGAGCTGCGGGCGGCGGCGCACCAGGCCGCGCGCGCCGCCGGCATCAGCGACTCCGTGCGGCTGCTCGGGGTGTCGTTCCACAACCTGTCCGCGCACGCGCAGCTGACCTTGCCGTGGGGTGACGAGGAACCCCCGCCGGTCGTCGACGACGAGCCGCTCGAGGCCCCCACGAGCCTCGGGCCGCTGACGGAGGAGAACTCCCGGCCGGGCCTGGACGTCGAGCACCCCGTCCTCGGTCGCGGCTGGGTGGTGCACGTCCGCGGCCGTCAGGCCACGGTCAGGTTCGAGAGCGTGGACACGCCCCCGGCGCGATCGCAGGTGGTCGACCTCGACACCGACCCCCTGCTGCTCGTGCCGCCGCTCACGCCGGTCTGGGTCCCCTGAGCGACAGCTCCTCCGTGGTGGGCCGTTGGTCACTGGTCCGTGGCCGCGTCACCTCGGACGATTGCTCTGTCCCTGCCGGCCCGGCGCCACACGCCCGCGCCCTCGGGGGGCCTCGGGCGACGGCGCCCGAGTCGTCGCGACGAGCAGGAGAGCAGACGTGTCAGGCAGCAGGACGGAACGCAAGCCGGGGCACGTCGAGGTCGAGAGCGCTCACGGCCGGGTGGCCGCGTACGTGAGGCACCCGAACGGCGGCGGGCTGGTCGAGGTCACCGCCCGCGTCCACGTGGGCGCGACCGTGCACGAGTCCGCGTACGTCGAGGCCGGGGCCATCGTCGGCGACGGCACCCACATCGGCGCGAGCAGCTGGATCGACTCCGACGTGATGATCGGCGCGCGCGTGCGCATCGGCCGGAACGTGCACCTCGGCTCCGGGTCCCGGATCGCCGACGGGGCGCAGATCAACGCCGGCGCCCGCATCGGGGAGGCTGCGATCGTCGCGACCCGGGCGCGCGTGAGCACCGACACCGTGGTCCCCCACGGCGCGGTCGTGCTCGGTCCCGCACGCCGCTCACCGCGCTCGGACTTCGGCACCGCCGCGTAAGCCGCCCGTCGGCGGGGCCGGTCTACGCTGACTGGGCATGAGCTTCGTCTACGACGAGCGAACCTCTGCCTCCCGCTACGTCGACGTCGTCTGGCACACGGTCGACACCAGCGACGGGACCTACCTGGCGTCCGCCGACGCCCGCTGGGACATGATCTTCACGGTCGGCGCCCACGGCAGCCGGGTGCTCCTGAGCGGTCCGTCGTCGCAGCCCACGGTCGTCCCCTACGTCGCCGGCAACCGCAACCTGGGCATCCGGTTCGCTCCCGGCGCCTACTTCACCCACGTCCCCGTCGACGCGATGCGGGACCGCACCGTCGCGCTCCCCATGCCCTCGCCGGACACGTTCGTCCTGGCCGGCTCGTCGTGGCCGTTCCCGGGGACCGACGGCGTTCTCGTCGACGCGCGCGTCGACGCGCTCGTCGAGGCCCTGGCCGACCGCGGTCTGCTCGCCCGCGACGACGTCGTCGAGACGGCGCTCGCGGGCGACCCGGTGCCGCTGTCCACCCGCACCGTCGAGAGGCACTTCACGCACACGACCGGCATGAGCCCGCGGCGCGTCCGGCAGATCGCCCGTGCGCGCGAGGCCGTGGACCGGCTCCAGCGCGGCGGCGGCATCGCGGACGTCGCCCACGCCCTCGGCTACGCGGACCAGGCACACCTGACCCGCGACCTCAAGCGGCTCACCGGGTACACCCCCGGACAGTCCCGGGACCGCGACGAACCCGTCTGAGTGTCGCTCTGGTTCAAGACAGGGCGAGCACCGCGTGGCTGACTCACGAGGGCAGGGACCACCTCGGGAGACAGGACGCACGCCGTGGACATCCGACCGTACGAGATCGCCATCCCCGCCGCGGAGGTCACCGACCTGACCGAGCGGCTCGCCCGCACGCGATGGCCCGCCGACCTCACCTCCGGGTGGGAACGCGGCACCCCCGTGCCGTACGCCCAGCACCTGGCGCAGCGCTGGGGCACTGGCTTCGACTGGCGCGCGCAGGAACGTCGCCTGAACCGGATGCCGCAGTTCGTCGCCGACGTCGACGGGCAGCCGATCCACGGGCTGCACCTGCGGTCGAGCCAGGAGGGGGCCACCCCGCTCCTCCTCTGCCACGGCTACCCCGCGTCGTTCGTGGAGTTCGCGACGCTGGCACCCGCGCTGGCGGAGCCCGAGGACGGAGGCCCGGCCTTCCACGTCGTGGCGCCCTCGATCCCCGGCTTCGGGTTCTCCACCCCCTTGACCGGTCACGGGTGGGACCTCGTCCGGACGGGCGCCGCGTTCGATGCCGTGATGGTCGCGCTCGGCTACGAGCGCTACACCGTGTTCGGTGGCGACGTCGGCGCCGGCATCAGCGAGCAGCTCTGCCTCGATGCGGGAGACCGCGTGATCGCCTCGCTCGTCGCCACCGATCCCGGCGCGATCGCGACCGCCTACACCCCGCCGACCGACCACCTGACCCCCGAGGAGAAGGAGCGGCACGAGGCCCTCAAGGCGGCCCGTGCCGAGGACTTCGGGTACCTCCAGGTCCAGACGACGCGGCCGCTCAGCGTCGCGTACGGACTGACGGACTCCCCGGTCATGCAGCTGACGTGGATCGCGGAGAAGTTCCAGGAGTGGACCGACCCGTCGCGCGAGCTGCCCGAGGACGCCGTGGACGTCGACGACCTGCTCACGCTGGTGAGCGTGGCGTGGTTCGGCCGGGGCGGCGACGGCGGCGCGAACCTGCTCTACGAAGCGGCGCACTCCCCCATGGCGTGGGGACGCACGCACGACCGCCCGCAGGGCATGGTGGCGTTCGGTGAGGAGCCTCTGATGCGCCGCATCCTCGACCCCGACGGGCGTCTCGCCTTCTGGGCGGAGCATCCCCGGGGCGGTCACTTCCCCGCGATGGAGCGCCCGCGGGAGCTCGCCGGGGACATCCGGGCGTTCCTCGCGTCGGTCCCGGTGGGCTGAGGGTCTGTCCCGATGTGGGTGGTGTGCGGTCTGATCGTGTCGGGCGGTCGCGTGGGCGGCCGCTGACGACCCAGGAGGACGCACATGGCGACGATCGTCTCGACATTGTTCATCTCGCTCGACGGAGTCGCCGAGATCGATCCGGCGTGGCACTTCCCGTACTTCGACGAGAACATGGGCGCCGCCGTCGGCGAGGACTACGAGGACGTCGACGTGCTGCTGCTCGGGCGCGTCACGTACGACAGCTTCGCGGGCGCCTGGCCGGAGCGGGAGGCCGCCGGCGGCCAGGACGCCACGTTCGCCGCTCAGCTCGGTGACGTGCGCAAGGTGGTGGCGACGCGCGGTGCCCAGGAGCTGGGCTGGCGCCACGCCGAGGCGGCACCTGACCTCGTCGAGGCCGTGACGGCGCTGAAGGCGGACGTCGGTATCGGGAAGGTCCTGGTCGCCGGGTCGGTCTCGGTGGTCCGCCAGCTGCTCGCCGCCGGGCTCCTCGACGAGCTGCGCCTGCTCGTGCACCCCGTCGCCGCGCGGCACGGCGAGCGGCTGTTCGACGACGGCGAACCCATCTACCCGTTGCGGCTCCTGCGCTCCGACGTCTTCCCGACGGGCGTCGTCCGGCTGGTCTACGCGCCGAGCCAGCTGCCGGGAACCCAGGGCTACGAGGACGTCACCGACAAGGTGCCCGGTGCCGCCTGAGCCGGTGACGTGGCCGCAGGCGCTCGCCTGGCGGATGCGGCGACAGCTGCTGGACCCGGTCGCCGACGTGTCGGCCACCGACGTGGTGCGGGCGCTGGGCGCTGTCGCCGCGCAGAGCGACGCCACGACGGAGCTGGCGCTCGGCGCCCGGCAGCTGCGTCCGCGGCCGGGCGAGCTGGTCCACGCGATCTCCGACGGCATGCTCGTCCGCACGTTCGCGTTCCGCGGCGCGGTCCATGTGGCGACGCCCGAGGACGCCGGCGTCTTCCTCGCGCTGCGCGCCTCCAGCCGGATGTGGGAGCTGCCCAGCTGGCAGACCTACTACGGGCTCACCCCGTCGGACTGGCCCGCGTTCCGGCAGGCGGTCCGCGACGCCCTCGCCGACGGGCCGCTGACGCCCGACGACCTCGGGGAGACGCTCACCGCCGAGCCCGCGTTTCGCCACCTCCAGAAGGTCTTCGCCGACAACCCGTGGACCCTGCTCAAGGCGCTCGCGTGGCAGGGCGACCTGTGCTTCGGTCCGGCGCGAGACGGCCAGGCGACGCTGCAGCGGCTGGACGGCAACCCCGGCTGGAGCGGGCTCGTGGAGGTCGACGTCGCAGGACCGCGTGCCGTCGAGTCCTACGTCCGGGCGTACGGGCCGACGACCCCCGCGCACCTCCAGTACTGGCTCGGCGAGGGTCTGGGCGTCCGGCGCGGGCACCTCCGGACCTGGATCGCCGGCCTCGGGGAGCAGCTGGCCTCCGTCGAGGTGGAGGGCGAACCGGCACTCGTCCTGCGCGAGGACGTCGAGGAGCTGACCGCGGCTGGCCCGTCGACGACGGTCCGCCTGCTGCCGCGGTACGACCAGTGGGTGCTCGGGCCGGGCACCGCCGACCCGCACGTCGTGCCCGTCGCCCAGCGCGCTGCGATCAGCCGCGGGGCCAACCTTGCGGTGGTCGGGGGTGTCGTGCGCGGGACGTGGTCGCAGTCCGACGACGAGGTCGCCGTGGCGTGGTTCGAGGACGCCCCCGCGCGTGCGGCGGTCGAGCGCGAGGTCGAGCGGCTGTCGACGGTTATCGGCAGGCCGCTGCGCCTGGTCGCGGACCCGCGCTGAGCCGGCGGAGCACGCTGCTGGCGCAACCGAGGGCCGCGTTGCTAGCGTCCGCGTGCCGCACAGGTGCGCGGGGGCGACCGCTGCCCATCGACTTCGACGAGTAGGGACTGCCCCATGAGCATCGGATGGCGTCTGCACGGTGACGGACGGACGGTTCCCGTCGGCGAGGTCGTCGCACCCGACGAGCGCCTGAGCTGGCCGCGGACCATCGGCATCGGCATGCAGCACGTCGTGGCGATGTTCGGCGCCACGTTCCTGGTCCCGCTGCTCACCGGCTTCTCGCCGGCGACGACCCTGTTCTTCTCCGCGGTCGGCACCGTGGTGTTCCTGCTGATCACGCGCAACAAGCTGCCGAGCTACCTGGGTTCCTCGTTCGCGTTCATCGCACCCATCGCGGCAGCGACCGCCACCGGCGGGCAGTCGGTGGCGCTCGGCGGCATCGTCGTGGTCGGCGTGCTGCTCGCCGCCATCGGCGCCGTGGTGCACGTCGCCGGGTCGGGGTGGATCGACACGCTCATGCCGCCCGTCGTCACGGGCACGATCGTCGCGCTCATCGGCCTGAACCTCGCCCCGGTCGCGTGGGGGACGTGCTCGCAGAGCGTCGTCGACGGGGAGATCGTCGAGACGTGCAGCAACGGCTTCCGTGCGGCGCCGATCACCGCGCTGGGCACGCTGCTCGCGATCATCCTGTGCACAGTGCTGTTCCGCGGCATCCTCGGGCGGCTCTCGATCCTGGTCGGCGTCCTGGTCGGCTACGCGGTCGCCAACCTGCGCGGCGAGGTCGACTTCTCCGGCGTGCGCGCCGCCGACTGGGTCGGCTTCCCCCAGTTCCTCGCGCCGACGTTCGACATCGCCGTGCTCGGGCTGTTCGTCCCGGTGGTGCTCGTCCTGGTGGCCGAGAACATCGGTCACGTGAAGTCCGTCGCCGCCATGACCGGACACGACATGGACCCGCTGGCCGGCCGCGCCCTGTTCTCCGACGGCATCGCGACCACCCTGGCCGGGCTCGGCGGCGGCTCGGGCACCACCACCTACGCCGAGAACATCGGCGTCATGGCCGCCACCAAGGTCTACTCCACGGCCGCGTACTGGGTCGCCGCGGCCACGGCCCTGGTGCTCTCCCTGTCGCCGAAGTTCGGTGCGGTGGTCGCCTCGATCCCCGCCGGGGTGCTCGGCGGCGCGACGACGGTCCTCTACGGGATGATCGGCATCCTGGGCGCCAGGATCTGGGTGCAGAACCGGGTCGACTTCTCCGACCCGAAGAACCTCACGACGGCTGCCGTCGCGCTGGTCATCGGCATCGCCAACTTCACCTGGGCGCCGGGCGACCTCGTCTTCGGCGGGATCGCACTGGGCACCGCCGCCGCGCTGATCATCTACCACCTGATGCGTGTGCTGGCCGACTGGCGCGGCACCAGCCAGGAGCCCGCGTCCCCGGCGTCCGTCCCCGCAGTCGACCCGGTCGACAGGTAGCCGGTCCGCGGGCGTCCCGCGTCCGGATCGCGAGACCGGAGGTGACGTACGTCACGGGCTGCCTCATCCTGTCGGGACGTCGACATCGAGGCCGGCGTGGGGCCGGCACCGCGCCGGACCAGAGCCGGACGGTCAACGATGACGAACCCGCGCCTGATCGCCCTGTTCACCGTCCCGGCTGTCGCGTTCGCGCTCCTCGTGTCGCTGGTCGCGTCCCACGAGCAGCTCTGGACCTCCTGGCCCGGCACCGCCGTGCGGTTCGGGGGGGTCGTCATCGTCGCGGTCGGGCTGTACGCGCTCGCCGCCCGCCTGGACCGCCGGGCGCCCACCCGCTGACCCGGCCCCGGACGAAGAATGCCCCCGGTCCGCGTCTCCGCAGATCAGGGGCACTTTCGTCGCTGTCTCAACGAGTGTCCGGAAAGGGACTTGAACCCTCACGCCCGTTAGGGCACTAGCACCTCAAGCTAGCGCGTCTGCCATTCCGCCACCCGGACAGGTGGACCGCAGGGCACCCGGAGGCGCCCTCAGGTGCGGCAAAAAAGATAGCACGGCGCGGCGGGCGAGCACGCATCGGCCCCCCGGGGCAGACTGACGGCAGACGCCGAGACAGCAACCCCTCGGCCGCGAAGCGGGGAGCCCGATGACCGACACCAGCACCTCGACGGGACGGGCTCCTGCCAGCCCTACGGCGCGGAAGGTTGCCGGTGCGCGCCGCAACCCGAGCGCCTACGGCACGGAGCACACGGCCCCTCGCTGGTTGCGCGGTGCGGCCGGTGTGTCGTGGCGGCTGCTCGTGGTCATCGCGATGGTGGGGCTCATCTTCTACGCCACCTCCAAGGTGCAGCTGCTGTTCATCGCCGTGTTCCTCGCGTTCGTGTTCACCGCGGTGCTGCGGCCGGTCGTCGACTTCCTCGCGCGGTGGATCCCCCGCGGGCTCGCCACGGCGCTGGGCATCCTCGGCGGGATCGTGTTCTTCCTCGGGCTGCTGACGTACGTCGGCTACTCGATCGCGAACCAGTGGACCGACCTGACCAAGCAGTTCAGCGACGGCATCGACCAGATCACCGAGTTCCTGGAGAACGGCCCGCTGCCGTTCACCATCACCAACGACCAGATCGCCGAGTGGATCAGCAACGGTCAGCAGTGGGTGCAGGAGCACGCCGGGGACCTGGCCGGTCAGGCGGCTGCGGGAGCCGGTTCGGTGGTCGAGGTGTTCACGGCCCTGGCGCTCGCAATCTTCTGCACGGTGTTCTTCCTGGCGCGGGGCCGCGAGATGTGGACCTGGTTCCTCAACCAGCTGCCGACCCGCGTGCGCGAGAGCTGGAAGACGGCCGGTGGCGCCGGCTGGTACACGTTCTCCGGGTACACCCGCGGCACGGTGATCATCGCGGTCACGGACGGCATGCTCGCGTTCATCCTGCTGAGCATCCTGCGCGTGCCCCTGTCGGCGCCGCTCGCCGTGCTGGTGTTCATCGGTGCGTTCATCCCGCTGATCGGTGCGCCGCTGGCGATGGTCATCGCGATGATCGTGGCGCTCGCTGCGAACGGTCTGCTCTCGGCCGCGATCGTCGGTATCGGCATCGCCCTGATCGGCCAGTTCGAGGGGCACATCCTGCAGCCGATCGTGATGGGCAAGCAGGTGTCCATCCATCCGGTCGTCATCGCGCTCGCCGTCACCGCGGGAACCCTGACCGCCGGCATCCTCGGTGCGGTCATCTCGGTGCCGCTCGTGGCGGTGTGCTGGGCGATCTTCTCCCGGCTGCGGACGCTGGACCCTCCGATGGAGGAGGACGAGTCCGACGACGACGTCGAACCGGTCGACTCGGTCGAGGAGATCGACGACGACGAGGCCGTCAAGCAGCCCTGAGCCTCAGCGGAAGTCGCGCGACGTCGACCTGACCTTCAACGACATCGCGGCCAGGTGCTCGGCCACCAGGTTGGTGGCCCCGTCCGACCGTTCCAGCCGCCCGCGGACCACCATCGCGCGCGACGTGCGGGCGACCTTGCGGAACTTCTGCCACAACCCCGCCGAGCAGATGACGTTGAGCAGCCCGGTCTCGTCCTCGAGGGACAGGAACGTGATCCCACCGGCCGTCCCCGGTCGCTGCCGGTGGGTGACGACCCCGGCGACGGCCACCCGCCGGCCGATCACGTGCGTGTACGCCTGCTCGACCCGCAGGACGCCTGCCGCATCGAGCCCGTCGCGCACGAACTGCGTCGGGTAGGAGTCGACGGACACCCCCGTGGCCCACACGTCCGCCGTGGCGATCTCGACGTCGCTGAGCCCGGGCAGCATGGGGGCGCTGACCCCCACCGAGACCCCCGGCAGCGTGTCCGGTCCCTCCTGCGCGAGCGCACCAGCCGCCCAGAGTGCCTCTCGGCGCGTGACTCCCAGGCTGTCGAGCGCCCCGGCCGTGGCGAGCGCCTCGAGCTGCGCGGTCGACAGCTGCACCCGCCGCACCAGCTGTCGCAGGTCCGCGAACGGGCCGTGCGCGCGGCGCTCGTCGACCACCCGCTGCGCGACGTCCTCCCCCACCGACCGCACCGACGCCAGCCCCAGCCGGACCGCGAGCGACCGGTCGCCGTTCCCCGTGCGCACCCCTGGCGCGGTGACCGGTCCGGTCCCGCTGGGGGTCGGCACCAGCCGCGGCTCACCGTCCGCCCGCGTCGGACCCAGGCGCTCGACGCACGCCTGCACGTCGGAGGCCTGCACGTCCGGGCGCAGCACCTCCAGGCCGTGCCGGCGGGCGTCGGCGGCCAGGCTCTGCGGCGAGTAGAAGCCCATCGGCTGCGCCGCCAGCAGCCCCGCGTAGAACGCCGCCGGGTGGTACACCTTCAGCCACGCGCTGGCGTAGACCAGGAACGCGAACGAGTAGGCGTGCGACTCGGGGAACCCGAAGTCGGCGAACGCCTTGAGCTTGTCGAAGATCTGGGTGCCGGTCTCGGCGTCGATCCCGTGCTTCGCCATGCCGGACATCAACCGCCCGCGCATCGCCTCCATGCGCTCGGTCGACCGCTTGGAGCCCATCGCCCGGCGCAGCTGGTCGGCCTCCGCCGGGGTGAAGTCGGCGACGTCGATGGCCATCTGCATGAGCTGCTCCTGGAACAGCGGCACGCCCTTGGTCTTGGCCAGCGACTTCTCCAGCAGCGGGTGCAGGTAGGTGACCGGTTGGCGGCCGTGCGCGCGCTCGATGTACGGGTGCACGGAGCCGCCCTGGATGGGACCGGGGCGGATGAGGGCGACCTCGATGACGATGTCGTAGAACGTGCGCGGCTGGAGGCGCGGCAGCGTGCCCATCTGCGCGCGCGACTCCACCTGGAACACCCCGACGGTGTCCGCGGCGCTGAGCAGGTCGTACACGCGCGGGTCCTCCGCGGGCAGCCCGTGCAGGTCCAGCTCCTCGCCCTCGTGGTCGCGCACCGACGTGAACCCGATGCGCAGCGCGGTGAGCATGCCGAGACCCAGCAGGTCGAACTTCACCAGCCCCGCGTCCGCGCAGTCCTCCTTGTCCCACTGGAGCACCGTGCGCCCCGGCATCCGCGCCCACTCCACCGGGCACACCTCGATCACCGGCCGGTCGCACATGACCATGCCGCCCGAGTGGATGCCGAGGTGCCGCGGCAGGCGCAGGAACCGGTCGGCCAGGTCGATGACGTGCTCGGGGATCTCGTCGAGGTCGCTGGCCGATGGGGGCCGGATCGCCGGGACGACGTCGTGCCCGTCGGCGGTGGCCATGCCCGGCGTGTCGACACCCTTCGGGGCGCGCACCACCGACGGCGGCTCCCACGTGTTCCCCCACATCGAGGCCTGCGTGCGCCGACGCACCTCGCGGGCCGTGGTGGGCACGGGACCGACGTGGTCCACGTGCGGGCGCGCCGGCCGTCCTGACGACGACGGCTTCTCGGGCGGAGGCGCGGGCGCGTCCGCCCGCAGGCTCCCCCATCGCTCGATCGACGACGCCCACGCGTCCTGCTGCCCCGCGTCGTACCCGAGCGCCCGCGCGGCGTCCCGGACGGCCGACCGCGGCCGGTAGGAGATGACGTTGGCCACCTGGGCGGCGTGCGACCGGCCGTGCTTCTCGTAGACGTACTGGATGACCTCCTCGCGGCGCGCGGACTCGATGTCCACGTCGATGTCCGGCGGCCCGTCCCGCTCGGGCGCGAGGAACCGCTCGAACAGCAGGCCGTGCCGCACCGCGTCCACGGCCGTGACCCGCAGCGCGTAGCAGACCGCCGAGTTGGCGGCCGAGCCGCGGCCCTGCGCCAGGATCCCGTTGCGGCGGCAGAAGTCGACCAGGTCGTAGACCACGAGGAAGTACCCGGGGAAGCCGAGGTCCTCGATGACGGTCAGCTCGTGCGCCAGCTGCGCGTACGCGCCGGGCACCCGCTCCGACTCCGGCGGCCCGTACAGCTCGAGAGCACCCCGGCGTACCAGCTCGCGCAGCCACGTGGCCTCCGTGTGGCCGGGTGGGACCGGGTAGGGCGGGAGCTGGGGCGCGACGAGGGACAGGTCGAACGCGCACTCGTCGGCCAGGTCGGCCGCTGTCACCACGGCCGACGGGTGCCGGCGGTGCAGCGCGAGCATCTCGGTGGCCGACCGCAGGTGCGCCATCGGGCCGCCGGGCAGCCAGCCGTCCAGGTCCTCCAGCGAGGAGCGCGCCCGGACGGCGGCGAGCGCGGCGGCCAGATCGGCGTCGCGCGGGGTGGCGTAGTGCACGTTCCCCGTGGCGACGAGCGGGAGGCCGGCGTCGGCCGCGAGGTGCGCGAGGGCGTCGGCGCGGTCGGCGTCGTAGGGGTCGCCGACCGCGGTGACCTCGACCGCCACGTTGTCCCGGCCGAACAGCGCGACGAGCCGGTCCAGCTCGGTCCGGGCCGCTTCGACCCCGGCCGCGGTCACGCCGGTGACCCCGGACGGGTCGCCGCCCGCGAGCGCACGCCGGACCGACCCCTTGCGGCAGCCGGTGAGCACCAGCCACTGCCCGGCCGCGGTCGCCGCGAGCTCGTCGAGCCGGTAGTCCGCGGCGCCCTTCTTGCCCGTGCGCAGGTGGGCCTCCGCGATCGACCGGGACAGGGCGCGGTACCCGTCGGGGCCGCGCGCGAGCACCAGCAGGTGGGACGCGCGCGGGTCGGGGATGCCGGTCGGCAGGTCGAGCACGGGCGGGCCTGGCGTGACCCGTGCGGCCTCCCGGGGGTGTCGCCGACCGTCCGGCGCGGGCAGGTGCAGCTCCGCCCCGAACACCGTGGGCAGCCCGACCGCCTTGGCCGCCTGCGCGAACCGCACGACGCCGTACAGCCCGTCGTGGTCGGTGAGCCCGAGCGCGCCCAGCCCGAGCCGCGACGCCTCCGCGGCGAGCTCCTCGGGCTGGCTGGCGCCGTCGAGGAAGCTGAAGGCGGAGTGCGCGTGGAGCTCGGCGTACCGCGGAGGGAAGTGTGCAGACCGCTCAGTCATACGTCGCCTCGCACGTCCAGCCGCCCGCCGCGCACGCGAGGAGCACCGCGCGGCCGTCGTCGAACGTCACCTGCAGGTGCGCCCGCAGGCCGGGGCGGTCGTCGGCCGCCACCCACCAGCGCTCGCTGAGCAGCCACGGTCCGGCCCACCCGGCCACGGCGCGCGGCTCGTCGGCGGCGGACCGCACCTGTGCGACGGCGACGTCCCACGGCTCGGCCCGACGACGCCCACGCGACGCGTTCACGGGTGCCTCACGCGGCTCGTGCCCACGCGGGGCACCCGCGCGGCGGTCCGGGCCTGCCCCACGGTCGTCGTCGAACCCCCGAGGTAGCCACCGCACCCACGCCGGCTCGCTGCTCATCCCGCTGCGCACGTCCAGCACCACCGGCATCCCGGTGGCGTCGCGCACGTCGACCCGCTCCGGCGGGTCCAGCACGCTCGCCGGGGCAGGGTCAGGCAGCCGCCCGGGCCAGGGCCGGTCCACCGGCCGCGCCGGCTCGGCCTGCTCGCCCCACGGCTGCAGGTGCACCTGGTCGCGCACGTCCCGCCCACCCTGCAACGTCGCGACGAGGATGCCCGACCCCCCGACGATCCCCTGCACCCGGTCGAGCGCCCGGTGCGCGCGCAGGTCCCCGCCCGACGGTCCGCCCCACAGCCGACCCTGCTCGGCGCCCGCGGGCGCGACGTCCAGAGCGGTGATCGCGAGGTGCACCAGGGTGACCGCGCGGGACTCGTCGTCGGGCCACGGGTTCGTCGGCAGGTCGTCGTGCGCCCAGGGGTCCCTCCCGGACGCGACGGCGTCCCGCGCCGTCCTCGACCGGGCGCGGGCGGCGGGGTCGTCGGCTGCCCGGCTCCGCGCGGTCTCGACCGCGCTCGACGCCAGCCAGCCCTCCAGCTGCCACCGGATGCGGTCGGTGATCCGGGCGGGGGTCAGCCCGCCCCAGCCGCCCAGGTCGGTCCGCCAGGTGCGCACCAGGTCGACGCCCTCGTCGGTGCGTGCCGCGATCTGCAGGCGCCCGCACGTCACCGAGTGCTGCATCAGCAGGGCGTGCAGCTCCTCGGCCAGTCGGCGGCCGGCGAACGTCGCCGAGTCGACCCGGTCGAGCGGCGGGTCGAGGTCGGTGGCCACCTCGAGGTCGGCCTCCGGGCGACGCCGTGCCGGCGGGCGCTCGTCGTCGCCGCGCGCGAGCGTCTGCGCCCACGTGCCCAGCCGCCCGAAGCGGGCGTGCACGTCGGTGGGCGGCAGGGCGGCGAGCTGACCGAGCTGCCGGAGCCCCAGGCGGTGCAGCAGGTCCACCAACTGGGCGACCGCGGAGGCCGCCTCGTCGGTGACGGCCGCGTGCACCAGCTCGCTCATCGCGCGCGGGGCCAGGTACGCCGCCGACGCCCCGGCAGGCACCACCGCGCCGGTCCGGGTGGCCAGCACCGCCGCGAGCAGCCCGTCGGCCGTGCCCACCGCGCACTCGTGGCCCGACCCGTCCGCGACCGCGTCGATGAGCAGCTCCGCGAGCGCCTCCTCCGACCCGTGGTACCGGCTGGCGCCGCCCGCGGGCAGCAGCAGCATCCCGGCGCGGACCACCTCGATGCCCGCCACCACGGTCTCCGCGGCCGCCGCGACCGGCTCGAACAGCCGCACGTCGCGCGCGTCGTCCGCGGGCAGCAGCACCAGCTCGGGGCACACGCCCTGCGCCTGCCGTCGCCGCATCCCGCGACGCACCCCCTCGGCCCGCGCGAGCGCCGACACGGCGGTGAGCTGCCGCCCGTCGTGCACGGCGGTGGGCACGTGCGGGGGCACCTGCTCGGACGTCGCCGCGGCCACCACCGGCCAGTCCGGGACCCACAGGACGGTCGTGCGCGTGCTCATCCGACGAGCCTCAGTCCCGGTGAGGTGGCCTCGACCTGCGGCGCGACGGTGGAACCGATCGGCAGGGTCAGGTCGAGCGCACGGGGCACGGCGGCGCTCCCCCGACCGGTGCGGACCAGCCGGATCTCGTGCGTGCGCAGCCGCCCCTCACCCGCGTCGACCCCGGTCCACCGGCCCGACTCGACCGTGAGCACCACGCCGGCGCCCGGCCAGTCGGCGGTCGACAGCAGCACCGAGCCACGGTCCCGGGCACGGGCGGACAGCTTCCTGCGCTCCGCGTCCGTCAGGGCTGCCCCCGGCCCGACCACCACCACGTCGACGCCGTCGAGCAGCGCGGACACGACGGTCGGCGCCTCGAGGCCCGGGTGCGGGATCACGGCCAGCCGGTCGAGCGACACCCCCGCCTGGGACGCGGCCAGCAGCCCGATGGTCGGCTGTCCGACGACGGCCGCCCACGCCCCGCCGGCGCACGCGTGGGCGAGCATGGCCAGCACCAGCGACGTCGACCCCGTGACCACCGTGGTGCCGCCGCGGCGCAGCCCCTCGGGCAGGATCGGGGCCAGCGGCGGCGGGACCGCCATCGGGGGGCGCTCGCTGGTGATGATGCCGGCGGTGGGCTGCTCGACGGGGGTGACCGGCAGGTCGGGCACCAGGGCGACCACCGGCGTCACCGGCCCTTCCTCGCGGGAGATCTCACGGGAGATCTCGCGGGAGATCTCGCGGGAGACAGGAGCGACCGCGGAGGCCACCTCGCCGGGAGCCGTGAGACCCCCGAGCGGCAGGACGCTGCGCGCCCCGGTCCGCTGCTCGGCGCGCGCGAGGGCGGCCCGCGCGAGCAGGACCCGGTCCTCGCGCGACATGGTGCCGACGGACATGCGGACCTCCCCTCGATCGGCCGATGAGAGGGTGCTCTCGAGACCTTCATCGAACATCTGTTCGAAGTATCTCAGTACACGCTGACACTCCCGGCACTGTCAATCCGCGGCGAGCCGACCGGGTGACGTCGCAGGTCTCGGCTAGGTTCTCGTCGCCCGGCAGCGTCGCCGGCGTGGGACACCACCAGCACGGAGGGCACGTCATGGGAGTCGTCGTCGGGATCTACCGCCTCGCGCTGGCGGCGGTCACGTTCCTCGCACTGTTCTGGGCGCCGAGCACCGGCGTGACGTTCGACCTCGAGGACTACGTCTACTTCACCAACCAGTCGAACCTGCTGCTCGCCGTGGTGATGCTCTGGGGCGGCGTCGCCGTGCTCGCCCGGCGGGCCGAGCCGCCGCCGTGGCTGTTCGGCGCGGTGACGCTCTTCCTGCTCATCACCGGGCTCGTCTCCTACCTGATCCTCGACCCGGCCCCTCCGGGCGAGGAGGTCATCGCCCTCGGTCTCACCCACGACCAGCTGGTGCACCGCCTGACGCCGATCGCGACGTTCGTGCACTTCCTGCTCCTGGTCCCGCACCGCCGCCTGCGCATCCGCACCGCCGCGTACTGGCTGCTCTACCCGGTGGCGTACTGCTCGTTCAGCACGGTCCGGGGGCTGCTGAGCCCGACCAGCGACTACCCGTACGGCTTCGTCGACGTCTCGGAGCTCGGATACGGCGGGCTGGTGCTCAACGTGCTGATCTACGGCGTCGGCTTCTTCGTGCTCGGCCTGGTGCTCGTCGGCCTCGACCGGCTCCTGCCCGCGCGGGCGATCGTCGGCCGACGCGAACCCGAGCCGACCCCGCGCGCGTCGCTGGTCCCCGCGGAATGATGTCGCCATGTCCGTGAACCTCACCCGTCCCGTCGCCCCCGACCCGTACTCGCTGCTCCCGGCCGTCCCCGACTTCACGCTGACCAGCGACGACGTCGGCCCCGGCGAGCGCCTGCCGGACGTCCACACGAACACCGACGCCGGCAGCAACGTCTCGCCGCAGCTGTCCTGGGAAGGCTTCCCCGAGGCCACGCGGTCGTTCCTGATCAGCTGCTTCGACCCGGACGCGCCCGGCCCCGCCGGCTGGTGGCACTGGACCGTCGTCGACGTCCCGGTCACCACCACGTCGCTGGCCGCGGGTGCGGACCTGCCCGCCGGGGCGTTCGCGCTGCGCGGCGACGACGGGCAGGCCCGCTACGTCGGCGCCGCTCCCCCGCCCGGGGACCAGGCGCACCGCTACTTCTTCGTCGTGCACGCCCTCGACGTGCCGTCCCTCGGGCTCGGCCCGGACGCGATGCCGGGCGCCGCGAACACCGCCGTCACCTTCCACACGCTCGCGCGGGCGGTCCTCGTCGGGACCTACCAGCGGTGACGCTCGGCACGCTGACCTGGGTGCGCGCTCTCGACCGCCCTGACCTGCTCGCTGTCCCCACGCTCGCCGCGATCGAGGCGTGGGCCGCGATCGACCCGACCGTGGCCGAGGCGGTGCTCGTCACGGAGATCGACCCCGACCTCGCGGACACCGCCGCGCTGACCGAGGCCTACCGGCTGCCGCCTGCCGCATCGGCCAACTGCGTGCTCGTCGCCGGTCGGCGCGAGGGCGAGGAGCGGGTGGCCGCAGCCGTCGTCCGGGCGACCACCCGCGCGGACGTGAACTCCACCGTCAAGCGGCTGCTCGACGTCCGCAAGGCGTCCTTCCTGCCCATGGACCGCGCGGTCGAGGAGTCGGGCATGGAGTACGGCGGCATCACCCCGCTCGGGCTCCCCGCCCGCTACCGGGTGCTGGTGGACGGTCGCGTGGCCGTGGACGACCCCGACGCCGGGCCGACGGTGATCATCGGCAGCGGGATGCGCCGGTCGAAGCTCGCGCTGCCCGGGGCGCTCCTGGCCCGGGCGCCCGGCGTGGGCGTCATCGAGGGTCTCGCGCTCGCATAAACTTTCTTCGAGTAGCATCGGAGGCAAGTTTACGAGCGGGGAGGTGGGCATGGGCAGCTACGTCACACAGCAGTGGACGCCGCGCGCCACCGACGGCGTCCCGCGCCGGTTCACCCGCTCGGGCAGCTACCAGGCGTTCGTCCCCGACTCGCTGCTCGACCACGACCTGCCGCTCGACCCGGGCGTCACCATGCTCCTGGACGAGGCGGAGAGCCGCGCCCGGGAGGCCGCCGACCTGGCCGCGCACGCGGGCCTCGGGCAGATCGGCGACCTGCTCGTGCGCTCGGAAGCGGCCGCGTCCTCGCTGATCGAGGGGTACGAGCCGACGCCCCGAGCGGTCGCCGTCGCGGACTTCGTGGCACGCGGCCGCGAGTCCGCCGTCACCGTCGCCCGCACCCTGCACGCGGTGCGGGAGTCGGTGGAGCGTGCGCTGGACCCGGACGTCTCCCTCGTGTGGGACGTCGTGGAGCTCCAGCGGCTCATCGCACCGCGGCATGCGGGGGTGCGCACCGAGCCCGTCTGGATCGGCGGCCGGACCCCGCTCGAGGCGCACTACAACGCCCCGCCGCACGAGCTCGTGCCGGGGCTGCTCGACGACCTCGACGCGTACGTAGCCTCCCGCCGGCACCGCCCGGTGCTTGCCGCCGCCCTCGCGCACGCCCAGCTGGAGACCATCCACCCGTTCGCCGACGGCAACGGCCGCGCCGGCCGGGTCCTCATCGGGACCGTCCTGGCCCGCTACGGCGTCGCGCCACAGATCACTCTGCCCGTCAGCACCGCCCTCTTCCGGGACCGCGAGCGCTACTACGCCGCCCTGGACACCTACCGCCGCGGGGACCAGGGCGTCGCGATCGTGACGGTCGTCGCGGAGGCGGTCGTCGCGGCGGCCGCCGACGCGCTCGCGCTCTCCGGCCAGGTGACGGACTGGCAGAGCCGGCAGACCGACACCCTCGACGCCTACCTGCGGGACCGCTCGCCGACCGGGCGCGTCCGCCGCGGCGTCGCGCACCGGGTGGTCGCCGACCTCCCCACGCATCCCGTCCTCGATGCGGCGTCCGTGGCCGCGCGGTACGAGATCACGACGGTCGCGGCTCGGAACGCCCTCGACTCGCTGGCCGGCGCGGGGGTGCTCCGCACGGACCGGAAGGCGGACCGCACCCGCACGGTCTACGTGGCCACCGAGCTGCTGGAGCTCGTCGCGGAGCCGGGCACGCCCGAGGCCGAGGGCGTCGAGGTCGCCGTCGCACCGGTCGCACCGGGGCCGGAGACCGCGTGCGGCGCCTGGCTCCCCCGCGCCGGTCGCGCCTGCCGCCTGCCCCGCGGCCATCGGGGCCAGCACCGCTGACGTCAGTGCCTCTCGCTAGGGTGCGCGGCATGAGCCGGACGACCCACCGCGTCATCAGGGACAGGGCGGTGTGCCGCGCGCACGGGATCGCGGGCGTGCTGGTCCGGCCCGCCGCCGGTGCCGACACCGCCGTCGTGGTCATCGGCGGGTCCGAGGGCGGGATGCACGAGCGGGACGCCGTCGCGCTCGCGGAGGAAGGGTTCGCCGCGCTCGCCCTCGCCTACTTCGGGGCGGCCGGCGTCCCGCGGATGCTCCTCGACGTGCCCCTCGAGTACTTCAGTCGGGCGATCGACCTGCTCGAGGCGCAGGGGTTCGCACCCGGCTCGATCGGCCTGCTCGGCGGCTCCCGCGGCGGCGAGGCGGCGCTGCTGGTGGGCAGCCGCGACGAGCGCGTGGGGTCGGTGGTCAGCGTGGTCGGCAGCGGGGTCGTCACCGCCGGCATCGACTACGACGTGGGCCGGCTGGACCGGATCCTGCGGTCGTCCGGACCGGCGTGGACCGTGGACGGCGAGCCGCTGCCGTTCCTGCCGTACGCGGTCACGCAGGAGTTCCAGGAGGCGATCGAGCGCCACGACCCGATCGCGCTGCGCGACGGGTTCGCCCCGCTGCCGACCGACTCCGGCGAGCTGGAGCGCGTGAGCATCCCGGTCGAGCGCATCCGCGGCGGCGTCCTGCTGGTGGCCGCCGGCGACGACCAGATGTGGGACTCCCCGGCGTACCACCAGGTCGCCGCCGACCGCCTGGCCGATCACCCGTTCCCCTGGGCGAACGTCGTCCTTGACAGCGTCGGGCACCTGATCGCCGGGCCACCCGGCCACATCGCGACCAGCCAAGGCCCCGGTCCGGGCGTCACGTTCCGGTTCGGCGGCGACCCGGTCCTCACAGCCCACGCCCGCCGAGAGACGTGGGCGCGGACCATGGGCTTCCTGCGCTACACGCTCCCGCGTGACGATCCTGCGTGAACGCGGTCAGCCGTTCTGCCCACATCAGCCGGCCAACTCTGGGACCGTCTTCGCGTGATGGCAGAGGAGCGGTTCTGGGCACTGATCGACGAGCTCGGCGGGGTCGCCGACGACCGCGGCCGGCACCGCCTGTGGCTCGCGCTCCGCCGACTCGAGGACGGGAACGAGGTCCTGGCGTTCCACGACCGCTTCTCCGAGGTCCTCCACCGATTGGACCTTCGCTCGATCGCGACGCAGAGGTGGCGGGCCAGCGACCAACCGTGGTGGCTCCCGAGGGTTCCCGGCATCAGCGCCGACGGCTTCCTCTACGCACGCTGCGCGGCGGTCGCGGAGGGCCGGACGACGGTCGAGGCGATCCTCGCGGAGCATTCGGCGTTCCGACGTCGCTGGGAGCTGGCGGAAGAGCTGCTGACGGTCGCGCCGGAGGCGTACGAAGCGACGACCAAGCGCCCCTTCCCCTGGGACCGTGACGCTCCCTACAGCTACGAGACCGGGTCGAACGAGCTCGGCGGGTGGCGGCGCCGTGCGCTGCCACCCGGCAATCCTCAGTGATGCGCCTGGGGAGGCGGCTTCACTGCACCCGGGTCGCCCAGAACGCGACCGCGGCGGCCGCGGCGACGTTGAGCGAGTCCACGCCGCCAGCCATCGGGATCCGCACCACCAGGTCGGACTCGGCGACGGTCACCGGCTTGAGCCCGTGCCCCTCGGCCCCGAGCACGAGAGCGAGCCGCTCGGGCGGGTCGGCCACCAGGGCGTCGAGGGTGATCGCGTCGTCCGACAGCGCCATCGCCGCGGTGACGAACCCGGCCTCGCGCAGCACGGCGATGCCCTCGGGCCAGGGGTCGATCCGCGTCCACGGCACCTGGAACACGGTCCCCATCGACACGCGGACGGACCGACGGTACAGCGGGTCGGCGCAGCGCGGGGTGACCAGCACGGCGTCCACGCCGAGCGCCGCGGCGGACCGGAAGGCGGCGCCGACGTTGGTGTGGTCGACGATGTCCTCGAGCACCGCAACCCGACGCGCGCCGACCAGCAGCTCCGAGACGGGCGCGAGCGGCGGCCGGTGCATCGCGGCGAGCGCCCCGCGGTGGACGTGGAACCCGGTGATCGCCTCGAGCACGGGCTCCTCGGCCACGTACACGGGGACGACCACGTCGTCGGCCGGCAGGCTCGCCAGCAGCCGCTCCAGGTCCGGCAGCCACCGCGGGGACAGCAGGACCGACCGCGGCCGGTGCCCGGCGGCGAGCGCGCGACCGAGGACCGTGGAGCTCTCGGCGATGTAGAGGCCCTTGGCGGGCTCCTGCCGCGAGCGCAGCGCGACGTCGGTCAGGGAGACGTAGTCGGCGAGGCGCTCGTCGGCGGGGTCGGTGACGGGCTGGACGGAGGCGACGGGCACGGGCTCATCCTTCCAGCCGGACGACGACCTCCCCGTCGCGCTCCAGCGAGAACGCCGTCCCGTCGACGGTGTAGGTGCCGAGGAACCCACTCACCGGCACGCGTCCCGTCGAGGAGGTCCGCAGTGTCGTCGGCGCCAGCCACCACTCGTCCTTCACCAGCCGACGCAGCGCGTCGTACGCGGGCTTGGGCGTGCCGTCGGCCCGTACCAGCCCGCCGGGTGCGCCCAGCCACGCGCCCTCGTCGGTGATCCCCCAGTACGTCGCGGCCTGCACCGCCGGGTGCCCGACCAGGGTGCGGTAGTGCCGCTCGATCTCGTCCGCCTGCCGCGCCTCGGCGTCGGGCGTCGACGGCCACGACGCGACCTGGTGGTCGTTGAGGTCCTCGATGTGCGCGGGCATGAGCTCGCCCGACAGCAACGTGGTCTCGGTCAGGTGCAGCGGGAGCCCGAAGCGCGCGAACCGGTCCAGGATCGCCAGCGTCTTCCCCTCACCCCAGTAGCCCTGGTGCATGTGGCTCTGGAGCCCGATCGCGTCGACCTGGATGCCCGCCTCGAGCACCCCCTCGATGAGGCACTCGTACGCGGTGGACATGTCGAAGTCGTTCAGCAGCAGGGTGGCCGACGGGTTGGTCTGGCGGGCGGCGTCGAACGCCAGCCGGATGGTGGGGATGCGTCCGCGGTCCCAGGCCAGCCGGGTCAGCCCGTTGGGCTCCTTGTCGAACACCGGCATGATCACGACCTCGTTGATCACGTCCCAGGTGTCGATCACCCCGGCGAAGTCCGCGACCTCCCGGCGGATCCGGGCGTCCTGGGCGTCGGCGATCTCGTCCGTCGTCAGGTCCAGCAGCCACGGTGCGCCGACCGTGTGCCAGGCCAGCGGGTGCCCCTTGACGACGACGCCGCGGTCGGCGAACCAGCGTGCCGCGGTGAGCAGCCGTGCGGTGTCCGGCCGGCCGCGCACCGGCTCGAAGCCGCCCCAGTAGAACGGGAGCGTCGCGGCGTTGAACACGTCGAGCCAGAGGTCGGCGAGGGCGCCCGCGGAACCGGCCGACGACGTCTCCGAGGCGTCGCCCTCACCGTTGGCCGGCCCGACGAAGTCGAACCCGATGTTGCCGAACAGGAACGCGTGCCGTTCCTGGGCGACCACGACGTCGGTGTCGGCGAGCGGGTGGCCGGCGCTGTCGAGGACGGTGACGACGACGTCGGCGCGCCGGTGGCTGAGCGTGGGCATGGGCCCAGCGTGCCATGCTCGATAACGTTATCGATCCGCCACGCTGGGCTCCATCTCGACGGAGGCGCGGGGGGTCCGGCGGGCAGCCCGGCCGCCCAGGAACGCCACGACCGCGCCGACGAGCGCGATGACCGGCACCACGACGAACGCCTGGTGGGTCCCGACGGCGTCGGACAGGGCGCCGAGCGCGAAGGGGGCCACCCCGATCGCCACACCGCCTGCGAGCGTCGCGAGCGCCTGCGTGGCGTCGGCGCGACCGGGCGCGGTGGCCAGCAGGAGCGCGATGGACAGCGGGTACTGCGCGCCGTACCCGAGCCCGGCGACGAACAGGCCCACGATCGCGACGGTCGGCGTGGTCGCGGTCCACAGGATCGCCCAGCCCCCGATCGCGACGAGGAACGCGACCGCCAGCAGCATCGTCGGTGCCACCCGCAGCGACAGCGGACCGACCACGAACCGGATGAGCGACATGCCGGCCACCAGGCCCGCGGTGGTGGCTGCGGCGATGCCCGGTCCGGCGCCGGTCTGCTCGATCACCAGGCCGGTCGCCCAGTAGGTGGTGGCGAACTCCAGCGCGATCGCCGCGACGAGGGTGCCCAGGAAGAAGCGCGCAGGCAGCGACAGGACCGCGCGGACCGGTGACGGCGCGGGCGGGCCGGCCGGGTCGACCACGTCCGGCGGGGTCATCGCACCTCCCACGGGGATCCTGGTGATGACGAACGCCGTGGCCACTGCCAGGACGGCCGTGATCGCGACCGCAGGACGCCATCCCCATCCGACGGCGACGCAGGCACCGACCGCCAGCGGGCCGAGCAGGCCGACCGACGAGCCGACGCCGTTGCCCTCGGTCAGCGCCGCGGACGCCTTGCTGCCGTGCCGCAGGGCGAGCCCCGCCTGTGCGGCGCTGATGGCGATGTTCCCCCCGATCGCCATGACGAACATGCCCGCCAGGCTCCAGCCGAGCGCGGGTGCCGCGACCAGTCCGGTCGTCCCGGCCGCGATGCACACGCACGCGATGACGACCGCGGCACGGCGGCCCCACCTGCGAACGAGCCTCGGCGTGAGGAACGCGGCGAGGATGCCACCGATCGCCATCGCCGTCCCGTGCAGTCCCGCCTGAGCGTCGCTGATACCTAGCTCGTCCGCGAGCAGCGGCACGCTCGGGTTGAAGCTGTACAGGAGCCAGCCCCACACCACGAACGGCCCGTAGAGCGCGAGAGTCAGCCGGTCGCGTGGGAAGCCCGTCCGGGGCGCGGGCATGGTCACGGCCCGAGCGTACGTGCCGTCAGAGGGGCCCTCGTGGGCCGTCAGTCCACCGGCGCCACCGCGGCGGCGAACTGGCTCGCGTACAGCCGGGCGTAGGCGCCGTCGGCGGCGAGCAGCTCGTCGTGCGACCCCTGCTCGACGATCGCGCCGTCCTCCATGACGAGGATGGTGTCGGCGTCGCGGATGGTGGACAGCCGGTGCGCGATGACGAACGAGGTGCGCCCGTGCCGCAGGGCGTTCATCGCCTGCTGGACCAGCACCTCGGTGCGGGTGTCGACCGATGACGTCGCCTCGTCGAGGATGAGGATCGCCGGGTCGGCCAGGAACGCGCGCGCGATGGTGAGCAGCTGCTTCTCGCCCGCCGAGACGTTCGAGCCCTCGTCGTCGACCTTCGTGTCGTAGCCGTCGGGCAGCGTCCGCACGAACTTGTCCACGTGGGTCGCCTCCGCCGCTGCGACGATCTCCTCCTGGGTCGCCCCGTCGGCGCCGTAGGCGATGTTCTCCGCCAGGGTGCCGCCGAACAGCCAGGTGTCCTGGAGCACCATGCCCATCTGCGAGCGCAGCGCGTCCCGGGTCAGCTCCCGGGTGTCCACGCCGTCGAGCGTGATCCGGCCGCCGTCCACCTCGTAGAACCGCATGAGCAGGTTCACCAGCGTCGTCTTGCCGGCACCCGTGGGGCCGACGATCGCGATGGTCTGGCCCGGCTCGGCCACCAGCGACAGGTCCTCGATGAGCGGCTTGTCCGGCGAGTAGCTGAACGCCACGTGCTCGAAGGCGACCCGCCCCCGGGTGGGCTGGACGGGCGGCGTCGGGTCCGCCGGGTCGGGTGACTGCTCGGCGGCGTCGAGCAGCTCGAACACCCGCTCCACCGACGCGACCCCGGACTGCAGCAGGTTGGCCATCGAGGCGATCTGCGTGATCGGCTGCGTGAACTGGCGGCTGTACTGGATGAACGCCTGCACGTCACCGAGCGTCATGGTGCCCGACGCGACGCGCAGCCCGCCGACGACCGCGACGATCACGTAGTTGAGGTTGGAGACGAACCCGAGCGCCGGCTGGATGATCCCGGAGATGAACTGGGCCCGGAAGCTCGCGTCGTAGAGCTTCTCGTTCCGCTCGGCGAACACCTCGGCCGCCTCGGCCTGCCGCCCGAACACGGTCACCAGCGCGTGGCCCGTGAACATCTCCTCGATGTGTGCGTTCAACTTGCCGGTCCACGCCCACTGCTCCATGAACTGCGGCCGGGACCGCTTGGCGATGGCGCCGGCGATCAGCACCGAGAGCGGCACGGTGACCAGTGCGATCACCGCGAGCAGCGGCGAGATGAGGAACATCATCACCAGCACGCCGACCACGGTGAGCACCGAGGTGATCAGCTGCGAGAGCGTCTGCTGGAGCGTCTGCGCCACGTTGTCGATGTCGTTGGTCACCCGGCTGAGCAGCTCGCCGCGCGGCTGGGAGTCGAGGTACCGCAGCGGCAGCCGCGACAGCTTCGCCTCCACCCGCTGGCGCAGCCCGTACACGACGCGCTGCACGACGACCGCGGTCAGCCGCCCCTGGAGCCAGCCGAACAGGAACGAGCCCACGTAGATGAGCAGCACGACCATGAGCAGCTGCCACAGGCGGTCGAAGTCGATCCCCACGCCGGGCACGGCCCCGCTGCCGGCGACGACGTCCGCGAACGTGTCCTGCCCGCTCGCACGCAGCGCCGAGACCGCCTGGTCGGTCGTGGTGCCGGCCGGGAACGCGGCGCCCAGCTGGGTGCCGATGACCCCGTCGAAGATGATGTTCGTGGCGTTGCCCAGCAGCTTGGGCCCGATGACCGCGAGCACCACCGACGCGACAGCCAGGGCGACGATGAGCACCATCGGCAGCCGCTCGCCGCGCATCTCGCGCAGGAAGCGGCCGGCGGACCCGCGGAAGTTCATCGACTTCTCGACGGGCATGCCCATCGACATCATCGGGCCGCCGGGACCGCGGCGGACGGGCGGGATGCGCTGCGTCTGGGTGCTCATGCCGCCTCCTCCACGCTGACCTGCGAGTACACGATCTCCCGGTAGGTCTCCGAGGACTCCAGCAGCTCGGCGTGCGTGCCGACCCCGACCACCAGACCGTCCTCCATGACGACGATGCTGTCCGCGTGCCGGATCGTGGCCACGCGCTGCGCGATGACCAGCACGGTGGCCTCCCGGGTCTCCGGCACCAGTGCCGCCCGCAGCCGCGCGTCCGTGGCGTAGTCGAGCGCGGAGAACGAGTCGTCGAACAGGTAGATGTTCGGCCGTCGCACCAGGGCTCTGGCGATGGCGAGCCGTTGTCGCTGCCCGCCGGAGACGTTGGTACCGCCCTGCGCGATCTCCGCGTCGAGCCCGCCCTCGAGCGCCTCGACGAAGTCGCGGGCCTGCGCGACCTCGAGCGCGTGCCAGAGCTCGTCGTCGGACGCCCCCGACCGGCCGTACTCGAGGTTGGAGCGGACCGTGCCGACGAAGAGGAAGGGCTTCTGCGGGACCAGGCCGATCTGGGTCCACAGCTGGTCGGCGTCGAGCGCGCGCACGTCGACGCCGTCGATGAGCACCTCGCCGCCGGTCACGTCGAACAGCCGCGGGATCAGGTTGAGCAGGGTCGTCTTGCCGGCACCCGTGGAGCCGATGATGGCCGTGGTCCTGCCCGGCTCGGCCACCAGGTCCACTCCGTGCAGCACCGCGCGCTCGGCACCCGGGTAACGGAACTCGACGCCGCGCAGCTCCAGGAGGCCCGGCCGAGACTCCGCACCGGTCCGCAGCGTGGCCGGCTGCGCGGGCGGCACCACCGAGGTGCTGGTCAGCAGCACCTCACCGATGCGCTCGGCCGACACGACGGCCCGCGGGACCATCACGAACATCATCGTCGACATCATCACGGCCATGAGGATGTACGCGATGTAGGACAGGAACGCGGTGAGCTGCCCGATCATCAGGTGGCCCGCGTCGATGCGCTCCGCACCGAACCACAGGACGGCGACGGTCGTGGCATTGAGCACCAGCATGACCGCCGGGAACATCAGCGCCATGAGCTTGCCCACGCGGAGCGAGGTGTCGTAGAGGTCGGTGTTCGCCCCGTCGAACCGGGCGGACTCCCGGCGCTCGCGCACGAACGCCCGCACCACCCGGACGCCCGCGATCTGCTCGCGGAGCACCCGGTTGATGGCGTCGATCCGCTTCTGCATGGTCCGGAAGTACGGGATCATCCGCGTGACGATCAGGGCGATGACGACGCCGAGCACGGGCACCGAGACCAGGAGCACGGCCGACAGCCCGACGTCCTCGCGCATGGCCATCACCACGCCGCCGACCAGCATGATCGGCGCCATGATCATCAGGGTGAACGTCAGCAGCACCACCATCTGCACCTGCTGCACGTCGTTCGTCGTGCGGGTGATGAGCGTCGGCGCACCGAACTTGGCGACCTCCTGCTCGGAGAACGTCTGCACGTGCCCGAACAGCCGCTTGCGCACGTCGCGGCCGAACGCCATGGCGGTCCGGGAGCCGAAGTAGACGGCGATCACCGCGGCGACCACCTGCACCAGGCTCACCGCGAGCATCACGCCGCCGAGCCGCATGATCTCCGCCGTGTCGCCCTGGGCCACGCCGTCGTCGATGATCCGCGCGTTCAGGCTGGGCAGGTAGAGCGTCGCGATCGTCTGCACCAGCTGGAGCACGACCACGGCGACCACCGCGCCCTGGTAGGGCGCGAGGTGCTCCTTGAGCAGCTTGACGAGCATCACGCGCTCCTGTCGGTCGGGGTGGGGGCGAGCACGCCGTGCAGGATCAGGTCGATGAGCTGCTCGTGATCCGGGGGGCCGGCGTCGAGCCCGCGCCGGGCGGCGTCGACGGTACGCATGGTGGCGCCGATGAGCACGGTGTTGAAGAGCTCGATGACGTCGGTGACCGGCAGGCGCAGCAGGGCCGCGTCGGGCTCCAGCAGCTCGGCGACGGCCGCGGTGACGGCGGCGGTCCCGGCCTGCTGCCGACGCCCCCACTGCCGGATCGCCGCCTCGCGGTGCTCCGCTGAGGGGCCGGCGGGCTCGAGCCGGCCGACCTCGTGCAGGAGGCCCATCCACCGCATCGACTCGCCGACGTGCGAGTGCGCCTGCCGCATCAGCGTGCTCAGCTTCTCGCGCAGGGGCAGCGTGCGGTCGATCGTCAGGACCTCTGGCACGGAGTCCGCGGGGTCGATCGCCGCGAGCACCGCCTCGCGGATCAGGGTCACCTTGTCGGTGAACACCCGGAAGAGCGTGCCCTCCGCGACGCCGGCCGCCTCGGCGAGCTCGCGGGACGTGACGGCGGCCCCGCGCTCGAGGAGCACGGGACGGACGGCCAGCAGGATCGCCGCGCGCCGCTCGTCGGGAGGCAGCGGCGTCGCGCGCCCCGAGCGGGCCGGGACCGGGTCGGTGAAGGTCTCCACGCGGCGAGGGTAACTGAGTGAGTGCTCACTCCGGTACACCAGCCTTGTTCGCTGTGAGCGAACATGCCGCAGGGCCGGACCATGGCGGTCCGGCCCTGCGAGCGTCAGACGGTCGGCGCGTCCTCGGGCGGGGGCTCGGGCGCCCGCGGGGGCACCGCTCCCCCGCCGGGCCGCTGACCGAGCTCCACGGAGGGGTCGAACGGCAGACCGCTCAGGGTGCCCGAGCTCGTGGCGTCGGCAGTCGCCGCCGCCGACTCCCGTCGCGCCTCGGCGAGCGCCTCGGCCGGATCCGTCAGCGTGGTCGGCGGCAGGTCGTCGCCCAGGGGCGAGGTCCCGGCGGGCCTGCCCGAGTCGGACACTCCCCCGTCGCTCCCGGTGAACGCGCCGCCGAACCCCTTGGCGAACGTGCCGAGCGCGCTGGTGAGCTCGGACGGCAGGAACCACATCTTGTTCGACGGGGTCGCCGCGATCTTCGGCAGCATCTGGAGGTACTGGTACGCCAGCAGCTTCGGGTCGGCGTCGCCACGGTGCACGGCGTCGAACACCTGGAGGATGGCACGGGCCTCGCCCTCGGCGGTGAGGATCGCCGCCTGGGCACCACCCTCGGCCCGCAGGATCGCGGCCTGCTTCTCGCCCTCGGCGGTGAGGATCTGCGACTGCTTGAAGCCCTCGGCCGTGAGGATCGCCGCACGACGGTCACGCTCGGCGCGCATCTGCTGCTCCATCGAGCCCTTGATGGACTCCGGCGGGTCGATCGACTTGAGCTCGACGCGGTTCACGCGCACACCCCAGCGACCGGTCGCCTCGTCGAGCACGCCACGCAGCTGGCCGTTGATCTGGTCACGGCTGGTCAGCGTCTGCTCGAGGTCCATCGACCCGACGACGTTGCGCAGCGTGGTGACGGTGAGCTGCTCGATGCCCTGGATGTAGTTGGCGATCTCGTAGACCGCCGACTTGGGCTCGGTCACCTGGAAGTAGATGACCGTGTCGATGCTCACCACGAGGTTGTCCGAGGTGATCACGGGCTGCGGAGGGAACGACACCACCTGCTCGCGCAGGTCGACGCCGGCCCGCACGCGGTCGACGAACGGGATGAGCAGGTGCAGGCCGGCATCCAGCGTGCGGGAGTAGCGCCCGAGCCGCTCGACGATGATCGCGACGGCCTGCGGCACGATCTTGACCGCCCGCACCAGCGCGATGACGACGAACAGCAGGACCAGCCCCAGCACGATGTAGAGAGCGATCTGCCCACTGCCCAAGCCGTCCATGAATCCTCCAGAAGGGTCACTCGCGGGCGAGCTGCCCGCGGTCGTGCAGGGCTCAGGCGCCGACGACGGGGACGACGACAGCCGTCGCTCCGTCGATACGGGACACCCGCACCTCGGTGCCCGGCAGGATCGCCTCGGCGGCATCCGCCCGGGCGCTCCACACCTCACCGTTGAGCTTCACGCGGCCACCCTCGACGGTGACGGTCGAGACGACCACCGCGTCGCGGCCGACCAGTGCCGCGGCGTTGGTCTCCACCAACGGCATCCGGTCCCTCAGGTGCCGCAAGAGCCACGGACGGAGCGTGAAGAGCAGGATGACCGAGGTCAGCGCGGCGACGATGAACTGCACCGGCACCGTGGCACCGAACCAGTAGGCGATCGCACCGGCGATGGCCCCGCCGGCGAACATCGCGAGCACCAGGTCGAGCGAGAGCATCTCCAGGATGCCCAGCACGAGCGCTGCTCCGATCCACCACAGCCAACCCATCGCGGCCCACTCCCTCGGTCAGGCAGGTCCCGACTCCGGAGCCTGCTGTCCAACCGATACTAGACGGGTTCTTTGCGAACCTGTGGGGAAACGCTCAGCCCTGAGAGGAAGCGGCGCGCGCCGACCAGCGACCGTCCGTCTTGTCCACGACGAGGGGCAGACCGAATGCAGCCGACAGCGTCTCCGGGGTCAGCACCTCGTCGATCGGGCCGGCCGCGAACGCCTTGCCCTGGCGCAGCAGCAGGAGGTGCGTGAAGCCCGGCGGGATCTCCTCGACGTGGTGCGTGACCAGCACCAGGACGGGCGACCGGTGGTCACCGGCCAGCTCGGCGAGCGCGGCGACCAGCTCCTCGCGGCCCCCCAGGTCGAGCCCGGCGGCGGGCTCGTCGAGCAGCAGCAGCTCGGGGTCCGTCATCAGCGAGCGGGCGATCTGCACGCGCTTGCGCTCCCCCTCGGAGAGGGTGCCGAACGTGCGGTTGGACAGGTGCGCCACACCGAAGGCCGCCAGGAGGTCCGTGGCGCGGGAGTCGTCGAGCGCCTCGTACTCCTCACGCCACCGACCCGTCACGCCGTACGCGGCGGTGAGCACGACGTCGCGCACGCTCTCCCCCGCGGGGATCCGGTCCGCCAGGGACGCGCTGGAGAGGCCGATGCGCGGTCGCAGCTCGAAGACGTCGACCCGGCCCATCCGCTCGCCGAGCAGGTCGGCGGTCCCGCCCGTCGGGTGCATCCGTCCGGAGGCGACCTGCAGCAGGGTGGTCTTGCCCGCGCCGTTGCGGCCGAGCACCACCCACCGCTCGCCCTCGTGGACCGTCCACGTCACCTCGTCGAGGATCGTCGTCGTTCCCCGGCGGATCGTCACGGCCTGGAGGTCGAGCACGTCGGTCATGGGCATGACCCTAACCGTCGAGCCGCACGTCGGCGGCCTGCGACGGGCCGCTCGTGGGTGCGCTGGGTCACGTCTACCGTTGTCCCGTGGACCTGACCCTGGAGCTCCCCCGCTCCGTCCTCCTCGCGCTCTGGCTGGCGGACGACAGCACCGACCGCGCGGTGCTCGTCGACGCCGTGCAGTCCGACGACGAGCCGCACACGGTCCAGCGCCGGCCCTCGCACGACGAGCCGCTCCGCGACGACCTCACCGACCAGCCGCTGGGTGCGCTCCTCGACGCGTGCGCCGGCGCTCCCCGCGACGTCGCGGCCGTGCTGCCCGTGCCGGGCGACCCCGGGGCGACCCCGGCGGCGGTGAGCGCGGCGGCGACCGAGGCCGGCGAGGCGGTGCTGATCCGCACCCCGCAGGAGTGCCTCGTCGCCGTGCCCGTCGTGCAGCGCTTCGGGTCCGCGCTCGAACCCGGGCACCTGGTCACGTGGGAGCTCTCCGACGTCCCCGACTGGCGGCACGCGGTCCACGCCCAGACCGGCTCGCTCCAGGACGCGGAGCGCGAGCTGCGCAACGGGCTGCTCCAGGCGACCGACGCGCTGGTCCGCCTCGACGTCGCGCAGTGGCGCCCCGACGCCGCCGAGACGGTGGCCGCCCTGCGCGAGCTCGAGCTGCCCGCGTGGCGGCTGCCCGACAAGCTCGACGGCCGCCGCGTGCGGGTGCTCGCCAGCGCGGCGCGGCTGCGGGCGATCGTCGCGCTGGCCACGCAGGACGACGGAGCGGCAGTGAACCTGTGGCAGGCCGACCAGCGGTCGACGGCGCTGCGCCAGGTCGACCGGATGGCCCGCCGCGCGATGGCGGCCGCTGCGTCGCAGCTGACCCCCTGAGGGTCAGCCCAGCGCCGCGCTCCCCATCACGCTAGCGCTCCCCTGTAGACGTCCAGCGTCCGCTCGGCGATCGCCTCCCACGTGAAGTGGTCCTCGACCCGTCGGCGCGACGCCAGACCCCACTGCGCCGTCCGCGTCTCGTCGCCGACGACGTCGGTGAGCGCCTCGGCCAGGTCGTGCACGAACCGGTCCGGGTCGACCGGGGTGCCCGTGCCGTCCTGGAGCTGGTCGATCGGCACGAGCCGACCCGTGACCCCGTCGTCGATGACCTCCGGGATGCCTCCGGTCGCGGTCCCGACCACGGGCAGCCCGACTGCCATGGCCTCGAGGTTGACGATGCCCAGCGGCTCGTAGACCGACGGGCACGCGAACACCGTGCCGTGCATGAGGACGGCGATCAGCTCGTCGCGCGGCAGCATCTGCTCGATCCAGACGACCCCGGAGCGCTTGGTGCGCAGCTGCTCGACCAGCCCGGTCACCTCCGCCATGATCTGCGGCGTGTCCGGCGCACCCGCACAGAGGACCACCTGGACCTGCGGCGGCAGCAGCTCGACCGCACGCAGGAAGTACGGCAGACCCTTCTGCCGGGTGATCCGGCCCACGAAGACGACGCTCGGGCGGGACGTGTCGATGCCCAGCGCCCGGACGGTCGCCGCGGCCTTCGCCACCGCCTCGTCGCTGGTCGGCCGCTGCCACTGGTCGAGGTCGATCCCGTTGTGCACCACCTTGACCCGCGCCGGGTCCACGCTCGGGTAGGCCCGCAGGATGTCCTCGCGCATGCCGCCGCTCACCGCGATGACGGCCGCGGCGCCCTCGTAGGCGGTCTTCTCCGCCCAGCTGGACAGCGCGTAGCCGCCGCCCAGCTGCTCGGCCTTCCAGGGGCGCAGCGGCTCGAGGCTGTGCGCGGAGACGACGTGCGGCAGGCCGTGCAGCAGCCCGGCGAGGTGGCCGCCGAGGTTCGCGTACCAGGTGTGCGAGTGCACCAGGTCGGACGCGACGCCGTCGGCGCCGACCGCGCCCACGGCGTCGGCCATCTCGAGGTCGATCCCGAACGTCTGGAGCGCTGCGTTCGCACCCGCGAGCTCGGTGGGGACGGAGTAGCCCGTCACGCCCGGTGAGTCGCGTGGGCCGTCGAAGCAGTGCACGCGCACGTCGATGGTGCGCTCGAGGACACGGGTCAGACCCGCGACGTGGACGCCCGCTCCGCCGTAGACGTGCGGCGGGTACTCCCGGGTCAGCAGGTCGACACGCACAACAACCATCCCCTCGCCACCGGCACCGACGACCGGTTCTCCCGCCGACACGCTAGCGCGTGACCGAGGTCACGCCTCGCTGGGACGGCGCGGTGGGCCTAGGGTCGTGCCCATGGCAGCGCCGCGCGTCCTCGCTATCGTCCTCGCTGGTGGGGAGGGCAAACGCTTGATGCCCCTCACCGCCCATCGCGCCAAGCCGGCGGTGCCCTTCGGGGGCCTGTACCGGCTCATCGACTTCGCCCTGTCGAACGTCATCAACTCCCGGTACCTGCACGTCATCGTGCTGACCCAGTACAAGTCCCACAGCCTGGACCGACACGTGTCCAAGACGTGGCGGATGTCCGCGCTGCTGGGCAACTACGTGGCGGCGGTCCCGGCGCAGCAGCGCGTCGGCAAGCACTGGTACCTCGGCAGCGCCGACGCCATCTACCAGTGCCTCAACATCATCGAGGACGAGCGCCCCGACATCGTGGTCGTCGTCGGAGCCGACCACGTGTACCGCATGGACTTCTCCCAGATGGTGGACGCCCACATCGCCTCGGGCGCCGAGTTCACCGTCGCCGCGATCCGGCAGCCGATCGAGGAGGCCGACCAGTTCGGCGTCATCGAGGTGGACCCGACGGACCCGACGCGCATCAAGGCGTTCCTCGAGAAGCCGACCGACCCCGTGGGCTTGTCGGACTCCCCCGGCGAGATCCTCGCGTCGATGGGCAACTACGTGGCCAACGCGGACGCGCTGGTCGCGGCCGTGACCGCCGACGCCGAGAACGTGAACTCACGCCACGACATGGGCGGGGACATCGCGCCGTACTTCGTCGAGCGCGGCACCGCCGGCGTCTACGACTTCCTGCGCAACGACGTCCCCGGCTCGACCCCGCGCGACCGCGACTACTGGCGCGACGTCGGGACGATCGACGCGTTCTACGAGGCGAACATCGACCTCATCTCGATCGAGCCGGTGTTCAACCTCTACAACGACGAGTGGCCGCTGTACAGCGGGTACATGAGCATGGCTCCCGCCAAGTTCGTCCACGCCGGAGCGGGCAGGCTGGGCCACGCCGTCGACTCGGTCGTCTCGCCGGGCGTGCTGATCTCCGGCGCGACGGTGTCGGGGTCGGTGCTCTCGCCGGGCGTCCGGCTGCACTCGTGGGCGCAGGTCACCGACTCGGTGCTGATGGACGACGTGCACGTGAGCCGCTACGCCCAGGTGCACCGGGCCATCATCGACAAGAACGTCACCGTGCCGGAGCGCGTCCGCATCGGGCTCGACCACGACCACGACCGCGCACGCGGCTTCACCGTCACGGAGTCCGGCATCACGGTCGTCCCCAAGGGCTCGGTCATCACGGACTGAGCAGGGGGCGCACCCGTGGGCGCGCGCCGCTACCCTGCGGTCCCGTGAGCCCGCAGCCGCCCCGCCTCGTCGTGATGGACGTCGACTCGACGTTCATCACCGGCGAGGTCGTCGAGATGCTCGCTGCCCGGGCGGGCTCGGAGGAGCTCGTCACCGAGATCACCGAGCGCGCCATGCGCGGCGAGATCGACTTCGCCGAGTCCCTGCACGAGCGCGTCGCGACGCTCGCCGGCCTGCCGGAGTCCGTGCTGGCCGACGTGCTCGCCGAGGTGGAGCCGTCGCCCGGCGCCGCGGAGCTGGTGGCCGAGCTGGCTGCCCGCGGGTGGCCCGTGGGCCTGGTCTCCGGCGGGTTCATCGAGATCGTCCGCCCCCTCGCCGCGTCGTTCGGCATCACGCTGACTCGGGCGAACGCCCTCGAGGTGGTCGGCGGCCGGCTCACCGGCCGGGTGAGCGGAGCGGTCGTGGACCGGGCAGCGAAGGCACGCACCCTGCGTGAGTACGCGGCCTCGGTCGGCATCCCGATGGAGCGCACGATCGCCATCGGAGACGGCGCCAACGACCTCGACATGGTGGTCGCCGCGGGGTTCGGGATCGCCTACAACGCGAAGCCTCTGCTGTGCGCGGCCGCCGACGCCGTCGTGCGCGACCGGCTGGACGCCGTCCTCGACCTGCCCGTCTTCGCGCCGTGACCGCGTTCGTGCCGGGTCTCGACCTGGCGCGGCTGCTCGACGACGACCCGCCCGGTACCTGGTCAGGGCTGGCGAGCCTGCTGCCCGGCGCCGAGGGAGGCGCCGTGGGGATCGGTTCGTTGCGTCGGAACGTCGCGCTCCAGGTCGGCTTCGGCGAAGAGTCGCAGCCTGTCGTCCGCTGCCAACGACGCCAGCGCCCACTCGCGGCGGGCGGCTGTCGCGGCCACCTCGACGTGGTCGGCGGTCACCTCCAGTGCCTGTGCCTGCCGCATCAGCCGCTCGTCGTCGGGAGCGGCCGCTGACGCGACGGCTGCGGCGTCGGCACCGTGGCGGGCCCGGCGGGCCGCGAGCATCAGATGGGCGG
The DNA here is from genome assembly GCF_013359775.1 of Cellulomonas humilata. Taxonomy (GTDB): domain Bacteria; phylum Actinomycetota; class Actinomycetes; order Actinomycetales; family Cellulomonadaceae; genus Cellulomonas; species Cellulomonas humilata. The sequence goes on from NZ_JABMCI010000071.1 coordinate 302,862, forward strand.
CCCGGGCTCGAGCCACGTGCTCGTGCCGACGCGCGCGGAGCTGCTCGGCGGTCGCGCTGGCGTGCGTGGCGGTGCGGACCTGCTGCGTATCGGTCATGTGGCTCGCCTCCTTGCCTACAGCAACGGCAGGCGGCACGCCGGCCTTGAGGACTCGGCCCTGCGCAGCGACGGCCAGGTGATCCGTCGGACGAGCTCGCCTGCGTGCCGGCTGTACCGACCTCAGCCGGGCAGCACGAGCCTGCGCAGCGTCGCCGACCCGCTGCCGAGCGCGTCCCAGCCGTCGACCTCGAGCAGGGACCAGCTCGCGGTCGGCACCCCCACGCGCACGCGGGCCAGGGTGGCCGGGTCCGAGTCGGGACCGGCGAGCGCGACCGCCGACTGCGACATCGTGGGCTCGTGGCCGACGACGAGGAGCGTGCGGACGTCAGCGGGGACCGCGCGGACCAGGTCGATCAGCGCGCGCGAGCCGGCGTAGTAGAGCTCGTCGAGGAACCGCACGTCGGGGTCGGCCCCGAGCGACGCGCGCGCCAGGTCCCACGTCTGCCGCGTCCGCACGCTCGCGGAGCAGAGCACGAGGTCCGGCACCAGGTCGTCCGCCGCCAGGCCCTCACCGACGTGCGTCGACTGGCGCCGACCGTGCAGCGACAACGGGCGCTGGATGTCCGCGATGAGGTCCGGGTGCTCGGCCTTGGCATGCCGCAGGAGCAGCAGTCGCCGGGTGCCGGAGTCGGACGTCACTCGCTCAGAGTGCCATCCGCGACGGGATCGTCACAGGCCCATCGCGTGGTAGCCGCCGTCGACGTGCACGATCTCGCCGGTGGTCGCCGGGAACCAGTCGGAGAGCAGCGCGGCGACTGCACGTGCCGTCGGCTCCGGGTCGAACGCGTCCCAGCCCAGCGGCGCGCGCTCGGGCCAGCCGCCCTCCATCGCCTCGAAGCCGGGGATCGACTTGGCGGCCGTGGTGCGGATCGGCCCGGCGGAGACCAGGTTCACCCGGATGCCGTGCGGGCCGAGGTCGCGGGCCAGGTAGCGCGAGGTCGACTCGAACGCCGCCTTGGCGACACCCATCCAGTCGTACACCGGCCACGCGTAGCGGGCGTCGAACGTGAGGCCGACGATCGCACCGCCCGAGCTGAGCAGCGGCTGCGTGGCGACCGCGAGGGACTTGAGCGAGTAGGCGCTGACCTGGAGGGCCGTCGCGACGTCGTCCCACTCGCCGGCGAGGAAGTTGCCGCCCATCACGGACTGCGGCGCGAACCCGATCGAGTGCACCACGCCGTCCAGCGAGTCGAAGCCCGCCTCCCGGACGCGGTCCGCGAGCGCAGCGAGGTCGTCGGTGTCGGTGACGTCGAGCTGGAGGACCTGCGCCTCCCTCGGGAGCCGCCGCGAGATCGCCTGCGTGAGCCGGAACTGGCGGCCGAACGAGGTGAGCAGCACCTCCGCGCCCTCCTGCTGCGCCAGGCGCGCCACGTGGAAGGCGATCGACCCGTCCGTGAGGACCCCGGTGACCAGGAGCTTCTTGCCGTCGAGCAGACCCATGTGCGTTCCGTTCTGTGTGTCGCCGTGCTTCGGGAGTGAGGTCAGTGGCCCATGCCCAGGCCGCCGTCGACGGGGATGACCGCCCCGGAGATGTAGCCGGCCGCGTCGGAGGCGACGAACTCGACGACGCCCGCCACCTCGTCGGGCAGGGCGAACCGGCCGAGCGGGATGGAGTCGCGGTACGCCTTCTGCTTGTCCTCGGGCAGCGCGCGCGTCATGTCGGTGTCGATGAAGCCAGGGGCGACGACGTTCGCGGTGATCGCCCGCCCGCCGAGCTCGCGCGTGATCGAGCGGGCCATTCCGACGAGCGCCGACTTGGAGGCCGCGTAGTTCACCTGGCCGGCCGACCCGTAGAGGCCGACCACAGAGGAGATGAAGATGATGCGGCCCCGGCGCAGCCGGATCATGCCCTTGCTGGCACGGCGGGCGCAGCGGAAGGCGCCGGTGAGGTTGACGTCGATGACCTCGGAGAACTCCTCGTCGGTCATCCGCATCAGCAGCTGGTCGCGCGTGACGCCGGCGTTGGCCACGAGCACCTCGACGGGTCCGTGGGCCGCCTCGATCTCGGCGAACGCCGCGTCGACGCTCGCGGTGTCCCGCACGTCGCCGACCACGCCGAGGACGCCGTGCGGCAGGTCACCCGACCGGTAGATCGTGGCGACCTTGTCGCCGTTGGCGACGAACCGCTCGGCGATCGAGCGGCCGATGCCACGGTTCGCCCCTGTGACGAGGACGCTGCGGGAGGTGGCTGTGTGGTCGGAAGTCTCAGGCACGGGACACGACGCTATCCGACGTCTCGCGCGCCTCGCGGCAGGGTCCGCGCCCACGTTCGTCGCGCCGCGTTGTGGGACCTACACAACACTCCTCCTCAGCGCCGCCACAGGCTCACCGGACTACGATCAGGTAGTGAGCAGCAGCCGTCGGCGACCGGACCTCCCCTCGGAGGAGGTCCACAGCATCACCACCGCCCCCGAGCCGCTCACGGACGACCTGGCTCGCCGGCAGAAGCGGTACCTGCTCCAGATGGGCGTCCGCATCCTGTGCTTCGCCGGCGCCGTGCTCACCTGGGGCCGGATCCCGATGTGGGCCTCGCTGCTCCTGATCATCGCTGCCGTCGTGCTGCCCTACTCCGCGGTGCTGTTCGCCAACGCCGGCCGCGAGCGCCGTGACTCGGACGGGTCGTTCATGGCTGCGCGTGAGATCGGCCCCGGCTCTGGCGCCCCGCGCGGGCTCGGCCCGTCGCAGGACCCGGACGGTCGCGCATGAGCCTCTTCGGCCCCGTCCCCGACGCCGTCGACGACCTGATCTGCAGCAGCCGCGGCTGCCGGGCCGACGCGACGTGGGGCCTGCTCTGGAACAACCCGAAGCTGCACACCCCCGAGCGCCGCAAGGTCTGGCTCGCGTGCGACGACCACCGGGAGCACCTCGGCTCGTTCCTCGACGTGCGCGGCTTCCTCCAGGGCGTCGTCCCCGTGGCGGAGCTCGAGTCCGCTCCTCGGTCATGAGCCCCGCGGCCCGCCGCGCGACGGGGCTGGTCCTGGTCGGCATCGTGCTCGCGGTCGCGTGCTCGTTCCTCGGCCGGTGGCAGTGGAACCGGCACGTGTGGCGCGACGGGGCGATCGCCGTGGTGGAGACCAACTGGTCGGCCGAGCCGGTCCCGATGTCCGCGGTGCTCGACTCCCCCGGCACGCCACTAACTGACGCGGACGTGTGGCGGCGCGTGACGGTGGTCGGGCACTACGAGCCGAGCGGGACCGTCCTGCTGCGCAACCGCCCCGTCGACGGTGCGGCGGCCTACCACGTGCTCGTGCCGTTCGTCGTGGAGGACGCCGGCACCGTGCTGGTCGTCGACCGCGGCTGGGTGGAGCCGGGGGCGGACGGGAGCGTCGATGTGACCCCGCCCGCGCCGCCCGAGGGGACGATCACGCTCACCGCGCGGCTGCGGCACGACGAGCCCGCGTCCGACCGGACCGCTCCCGCGGGCCAGGTGCAGGCGATCGCCGTCGACCAGGTGCTCGCGGCCGGGGGCGTCGAGGGCGAGTCGTACGACGCGTACGTCGCCATGACCGCCGAGGACCCGTCGATCTCACCGGTCCCCGGGCGGCTGCCGGCGCCGAGCACGGACCCGGGCTCGCACCTGTCGTACGCGTTCCAGTGGTGGACGTTCGCGCTGGGTGGCCTCGTCGCGTTCTGCCTGGGCGCCCGGCGCGAGCTCCAGGACGAGCGGGCAGCGGCGGCCGGCGATCCGCCGGCGCAGGCACCCCTGCCGGTCACCGTGTCGGGCGTCGAGCTGTGGCCCACCCGGGACGCGCCGCGGCAGCGTCGCTCCCCGACAGCCCCCGACGTGCCGCACCGCCGCGGAGGTCGCGACGAGGATGCCGAGGACGCGCTGATCGACGCCCAGCTGGCGCAGCCCGGCCGGGACGACCGCTAAGCCAGCGCGATCAGGTCCAGGTACGCCGGGTTCCACAGGTCCTCGTCGCCGTCGGGCAGCAGCAGCACCCGCTCCGGGTCGAGCGCCGCGACGGCGCCCTCGTCGTGCGACACCAGGACGACCGCGCCCGCGTAGCCGCGCAGGGCCGCCAGGATCTCCTCGCGGGACGCAGGGTCGAGGTTGTTCGTCGGCTCGTCGAGGAGCAGCACGTTGGCGCTGGAGACCACCAGGGCCGCGAGCGCGAGGCGGGTCTTCTCGCCGCCGGACAGCACACGGGCGGGCTTGTCGGCGTCGTCGCCCGAGAACAGGAACGACCCGAGCACGGACCGCACCTGTGTCTCGGTGAGGTCGGGCGCGGCGGACTTGAGGTTCTCGACGACCGTGCGCTCCAGGTCGAGCGTCTCGTGCTCCTGGGCGTAGTAGCCGAGCTTGAGACCGTGCCCGGGCCGGACCTCGCCGGTGTCGGACTTCTCGATCCCGCCCAGGATGCGCAACAGGGTGGTCTTGCCGGCGCCGTTGAGGCCCAGCACGACGACCTTGCTCCCGCGGTCGATGGCCAGGTCGACGTCCGTGAAGACCTCCTGCGACCCGTAGGTCTTGGACAGGCCCGACGCGGTGAGCGGGGTCTTGCCGCAGGACGCCGGCTCGGGGAACCGCAGCCGCGCGACCTTGTCCGATGCGCGCACCTCTTCGAGCCCCGACAGCAGGCGCTCGGCGCGGCGGGCCATGTTCTGCGCGGCGACCGTCTTGGTGGCCTTCGCGCGCATCTTGTCGGCCTGCGCCATCAGGGCGGAGGCCTTCTTCTCGGCGTTGGCGCGCTCACGGCGGCGGCGCTTCTCGTCGGTCTCGCGCTGCTGCAGGTACGCGTCCCAGCCGAGCGCGTACTGGTCGAGCTGGGAGCGGTTGGCGTCCAGGTGGAACACCTTGTTGACCGTGGCGCGCAGCAGGTCGGCGTCGTGGGAGATGACGACGAACCCGCCCGAGTACGTGCGCAGGTAGTCGCGCAGCCACAGGATCGAGTCGGCGTCGAGGTGGTTGGTCGGCTCGTCGAGCAGCAGCGTGTCGACGCCGGAGAACAGGATCCGGGCGAGCTCGACGCGACGGCGCTGACCACCGGAGAGCGTGCCGATCGTCTGGCCGAGCACGCGCTCGTCGAGCCCGAGGTTCGACGCGATGCGGTGTGCCTCGCTCTCGGCGGCGTACCCGCCAGCGGCGTTGAACCGGGCGTCGAGCCGCGTGTAGCGCTCCATCGCCTTGTCCCGCACGTCGTCGTCGGTGCTGGCCATCGCGCCCTCGGTCACGCGCATCGCGCGGACGATCTCGTCCAGACCGCGCGCGGAGAGCACGCGGTCCATCGCGAGCGCGTCCAGGTCCCCCGTGCGGGGATCCTGCGGGAGGTAGCCGACCTCCCCGGAGCGCACGATCTGGCCGCCGGTGGGCTGGGTCTCCCCCGCCAGCGTCTTGGTGAGAGTGGTCTTGCCGGCGCCGTTGCGTCCGACCAGACCGATCCGGTCGCCGGCCGCGATGCGGAACGACGACTCCTCGAGCAGCACGCGTGCGCCGATGCGCAGCTCGACAGCCTGGGCAGTGATCACTTGACGGTTTCCTCCGAGTTCGCCGCGCTGGCGTTGGCCGCGGGCACAAACGCCAGCAAGTCTACGACCGGCTAGCGTGGCGTCCGGTCGCAAGGGTCCGAGGAAGCACCCCCGAACCAGCGGGATCGCACCGCACTCGCCACGACTATCGAGGGGTAGCCATGACCAGCGCACCTGAAAATGAGACCGCCGCCGCACTGCCCGCCCCCGTCGCGCGCGCCTCGGTGAGCACCGACGTCGCCCTCGTGGCCACCTTCGCGGCGTTCATCGCGGTGTGCGCGATCCTGCCCGGCATCCCGACCCCGTCCGGTGTTCCCCTCACCCTCCAGACGTTCGGGGTGATCCTCGCCGGCCTGGTCCTCGGGGGGCGCCGCGGCGGCCTGGCGGCCCTGCTGTACCTGGCCCTCGGGCTGGCCGGCCTGCCGATCTTCGCCGAGGGCACCGGCGGGCTCGTCGTGCTGAGCAAGCCGTCGGTCGGCTACCTTCTCTCGTTCCCGCTCGCTGCCGTCGTGGCCGGCGTGTTCGGCGGGCTGGCTCTGCGGCTGGCGGACCGGCTGATGGCGTCCTCGTTCGCCGACCGTCTGGCTCGTCGGTTCGGCGACGGCGTCCGGCATGCCGCCTCCGCGTGGCGCTACCCGCTGCTGTTCGTCGCGGGGCTGGCCACCAGCTTCGTCGTCATCCACCCCGCCGGGATCGTCGGTCTCATGGCGCGGCTCGGGGTCACGTTCCGCGAGGCCCTGGCGATCGACGTCGTGTACTGGCCCGGTGACGTGATCAAGAACCTCGCCGCCGCCGCGGTGGCCGTCGCGATCTTCAAGGCGTTCCCCGACATGCTGCGCTCGCGCCGCTGACCTGCCGATGATCGCGCTCGACGACGTCCTCGTCACGGCCTACAGCCCGGATCCGGACGGCGGTGCCGACCGGGTCGTGCGGCTGCTCGGGCCGGTGACCCTGGAGCTCGCCGAGCGCCGCATCGCGATCGTCGGGGCGAACGGCTCGGGCAAGTCCACCCTGGCCCGGCTGCTCAACGGGCTGGTCCTGCCGTCGTCCGGCACCGTGCGCGTGGACGACCTGGACACGGCAAGGGACGGGGCGGCGGTGCGCCGCAGGGTCGGGTTCATGTTCACCGACCCCGACGCGCAGCTCGTCATGCCGACGCCGGTCGAGGACGTCGCCCTGTCGCTGCGCCGGCTGCCGCTGACCTCGACGGAACGCGACGTCGCCGCCCGTGCCGCGCTCGCGCGCCTCGGTCTGGCCGACCGCGCCGAGGTCCCCGTGCACGCCCTGTCCGGGGGTCAGCGCCAGCTGCTCGCCCTGGCCTCCGTCCTAGCGACGGAGCCCGCGGTGCTGGTGTGCGACGAGCCGACGACGCTGCTCGACCTGCGGTGGCGCGGCGTGGTCGACCGCCTGCTGGACGATCTGGACCAGCAGGTGATCACGGTGACCCACGACCTCGACGCCGCGCTCCGGGCGCAGCGCGTCCTGGTGATCGACGACGGTGCCGTGGTGTTCGACGGGGACCCGGCCGACGGCGTCGCGTCGTACCGGGCCCTGATGCAGGTGCCGACGTGAGCGGGCCGATCCGCCCTCCGTGGGCCGGACCGCTCGGGCTCTACCACCCCGGCACCAGCGTCATCCACCGCGCGCCGGCGGGGGTCAAGCTCGCGTTCCTGGCACTCGTCGCGGTCGCCGTCGTCGCCGTCCGCGGGCCGGTCTCGGCGCTGGTCTTCCTGGCCGTCGCCCTGCTCGCTCAGCTGGTGGGACGCGTCCCGTGGCACCGCACCACCCGGGGACTCGTGCCGGCGCTCCTCACGGCCGTGCTCGTCGGCGCCTACCAGTGGTGGACGCGCGGCTGGGCCACCGCCGTGGAGGTCGCCCTCGACCTGGTGGCCCTCGTGCTGCTGGCGGCGGTCGTCACGGCCACCACGCGCGCGGACACGCTCCTGGACGTGCTCGCCCGCCTCGCGCGCCCGCTCCGGCACGTCGGTCTGCGCCCCGAGACGTTCGCGCTCGCCGTCGGCCTCTTCCTGCGGACCATCCCCGTGCTGGCGCGGATGTCGCTGGAGACGCGCGACGCCGCACGCGCCCGAGGGCTGGAGCGCGAGCCGCGCGCGCTCCTCGTGCCCGCCGCGGTCCGGATGGTCGCCCACGCCCGCGCAACCGGCGACGCGCTCGCCGCCCGGGGTCTCGACGAGCGCTGATCACCCGCTCTCGACGGGCGGACGGACCCGCGCCCCGCTAGGTTGCCTGCGTGACGTTCCAGGAGGGTGGCAGCTTCGGTGGCGGCCGTGTCCGCAAGGGCGGCGGCGGCAAGGTCGCGGCGGGCGGCGGTGCGATCGGCATCCTCGCGCTCGTCGTCTACCTCTTCACGGGGGTGGACCTGTCGGGGGTCACCGGCGGCGCCCAGCAGCCCACGCCCGAGACCGGAGAGACCGTCGGGGCCTGCACGGCCGAGCAGGCGAACACCGACCGGGAGTGCCTGTACAGCGCCACGCTCGACTCGCTCGACACGTTCTGGGGCGCGACCATCCCGGCCGCCGGCGGCCAGTTCAGCATCCCCGAGGCGGTGTCGTTCAACGCCGCCGTCAGCACCGGCTGCGGCAACGCGTCGAGCTCCACCGGGCCGTTCTACTGCCCGCCGGACGCCACGATCTACGTGGACGTCTCGTTCTTCGACCAGCTGGCCCAGCTCGGTGCCGAGGACGGTCCCCTGGCCGAGCAGTACGTCATCGCGCACGAGTACGGCCACCACATCCAGCAGATCACCGGCGTGATGGACCAGGCCGACCGTCAGGGCGCGGGCGCCGAGTCCGACTCCGTCCGCGTCGAGCTGCAGGCGGACTGCTACGCCGGCATGTGGGCCGGGAACGCGGCGACGACCGTGGACCCGGACACCGGCGTCACCTACCTCGAGCCGATCACGACGGCGCAGCTCCAGAACGCCCTGGGCGCGGCGGAGGCGGTCGGTGACGACAACATCCAGGAGCAGTCCGGCGGTGGCGTGAACCCGGACTCGTGGACCCACGGGTCGAGCGAGCAGCGGGAGCGCTGGTTCACCACCGGCTACGAGCAGGGCACGCTCGCCGCCTGCGACACGTTCGCCACCGACCAGCTCTGAGGTCTCAGGGGCGTGTGCGCCCCACGCGCAGCGCGACGAGCGCTGCCCCAGCCATGCTCAGGGCGACGGCCAGCATCGCGACACCGTTCGAGCCCCCCGATGTGTTCAGCGCTGCGGCGTCGACGAGCACCGGCCGGAGCACCGCCGCGGCGGAGTGGGCGGCGAACCTGCCTGCCCCCACCACGGCCAGGAACAGCGCGGCCACGCTCAGGAGCACCGCGACGACGCCCGCCCTGCGCTTCACCCCGTGCCGCCGAGCCGCCGCCCCGACGACGGCAACGATCACGAACCCCGCGCCGAACGACGCCAACGCGGCCTCTCGCAGCACGTTGTTGGCGGCGCCCGGCACGTCGGCGAGCATCCAGCCGACGCTCCCGATCGACCGCGCGATGGCGAGCACCGCGACCCCCGTCGCAGCCGCCACCGCGCTGACGACCACGGCATCGGCGCGCAGTCGGAACGTGATCGGGGCGGTGGCGACGTTGCCCTCGAGTGCTCTCATACCCTCAGGATGCTCCATCGAGCTCCCCGCCGACCGCTGTTCCTGCACGCAGAAGCCCCGGTCGGCACAGGGCTGACCGGGGCTCCGGAGACGGCGACCTCAGATGTTGAACCCGAGGGCACGCATCTGCTCGCGGCCGTCGGGCGTGATCTTCTCGGGACCCCACGGCGGCATCCACACCCAGTTGATGCGGAAGCCGTCGACCAGGCCCTCGAGCGCCTGCGCCGACTGGTCCTCGATGACGTCGGTCAGCGGGCAGGCCGCCGACGTGAGCGTCATGTCGATGACGGCGGTGTTGGTCTGGTCGATGGTCAGCCCGTAGACCAGCCCGAGGTCGACCACGTTGATGCCCAGCTCGGGGTCGATGACGTCGCGCATGGCCTCCTCGATGTCGGCCACGGTGATGGGGGCGGGCGTGGGCGTGTCCGTGCTCATGAGTTCTCCCGTGCGCCGGTCTTGATGAGTGCGTCGGTCAGCGCCGCCCAGCCGAGCAGGGCGCACTTGATCCGCGCGGGGTACTTGGCGACGCCCGTGAAGGCGGTCGCGTCGCCGAGGGCGTCCTCGGCCTCGTCGTCCAGCCCGTTGCCGCGCGTCTGCATGAGCGCGCGGAACGTGCCGCCGAGCTGGTCCACCGTGGCGAGGTCGTTGCCGACGACCAGGTCGTGCAGCACCGAGACCGAGGCCTGAGAGATGCTGCACCCCTGACCGTCCCAGCGGACGTCGCGGACGACACCCGTGTCGTCGAGGTCCACCTGCAGGGTGACCTCGTCGCCGCACGTCGGGTTCACCTGGTGCGACTCGCCCGTGTGCAAGTGCAGGTCGGCAGCCGCGCCCAGTCCCTTGCCGTGCGGGAACTTGGCGTGGTCGAGGATGACCTGCTGGTACAGCTGCTCCATCGATCCCGTGCTCATGACACCTCCAGACCGAAGAACGCCCGGACCCCCGTCAGTGCTTCCCGGAAGACCTCGATCTCCTCGTTCGTCGTGTAGACCGCGGCGCTGGCGCGTGACGTCGACGCTACGCCGAACCGCCGGTGCAGGGGCTGCGCACAGTGGTGGCCCACGCGCACGGCCACGCCGGCGTCGTCGAGCACCTGGCCGACGTCGTGCGCGTGCACGCCGTCGACGACGAACGAGACGGTGGCCAGGCGGTCGCGGGTGTCCGTGGGGCCGATGACCCGCACGCCAGGCACCGAGGCGACGGCGTCGAGCAGCAGCCGCGCCAGGTGCGCCTCGTGCGCGGCCACGGCGTCCATGCCCAGCTCGGCCAGGTAGGAGGCTGCGGCGCCCATCCCGACAGTCTGGGCGACCATCTGCGTGCCGGCCTCGAACCGCTGCGGCGGGGGGGCGTACGTCGTCGACTCCATGGTGACGACCTCGACCATCGACCCGCCGGTGGTCACCGGGGGCATGGCCTCGAGCAGCTCGCGCCGCCCGTAGAGCGCGCCGACACCCGTCGGTCCGAGCATCTTGTGCCCCGAGAACGCCGCGAAGTCGACGCCCAGGGCTGTCAGGTCCACCGGCAGGTGCGGGACCGACTGGCAGGCGTCCAGCACGGTCAGAGCACCCACCGCGCGGGCGCGGGCCACGAACGGCTCGACCGGCGTGATCGCACCCGTCACGTTCGAGGCGTGCGTGAACGCCAGCACCTTGGTGCGCTCGGTCACCACGGTGTCCAGCTCGTCGACGCGGATCCGCCCGTCGTCGTCGACCCCGAGCCACCGCAGGGTCGCCCCGGTGCGCAGCGCGAGCTCCTGCCACGGCACCAGGTTCGCGTGGTGCTCCGCAGCGGTGACCACGATCTCGTCGCCCGGGCCGAGGGCGAACTGCCGGGCGGCCGCTCCCCCGCGGCCGAGCGACGCGTTCGACATCGCGTACGCGACGAGGTTGATCCCTGCGGTCGCGTTCGACGTCCACACCAGGGACCCGGGCGAGACACCGACGAACGACGCCACACGGTCACGCGCGTCCTCGAACGCCTCGGTGGCCTCCTCGGCGAGCTGGTGCGCGCCACGGTGCACCGCGGCGTTCCGCTGCCCGTAGAAGTCCTGCTCGGCGTCGAGGACGACCTCGGGCTTCTGCGAGGTGGCCCCGGAGTCGAGGTAGACCAGCGGCCGCCCGCCGCGCAGGGTCCGTGCGAGCAGCGGGAAGTCCGCGCGCACGGCGGCCAGCTCGGACGCGTCGAGCGTCCGGGCGGCGCCGTCGAGGATGCTGGTCACGGTGGGTCTCCGAGGTCCTCAGACGGCCGCAGTGCTCGACAGGAAGCGGTCGTAGCCCTCGTTCTCGAGGCGGTCGGCCAGTTCAGGCCCGCCCTCCTCGGCGACCTTGCCGTCCACGAACACGTGCACGAAGTCCGGCGTGATGTAGCGCAGGATCCGCGTGTAGTGCGTGATCAGCAGGACGCCGACGTCCGGGTTCTCCTTGACGCGGTTCACGCCCTCGGACACGACGCGCAGCGCGTCGACGTCGAGGCCCGAGTCGGTCTCGTCGAGGATCGCGAACTTCGGCTTGAGCAGCTCCATCTGCAGGATCTCGTGGCGCTTCTTCTCGCCGCCCGAGAAGCCCTCGTTGACGGACCGCTCCGCGAACGTCGGGTCCATGCGCAGGTCGTCCATGGCCTTGCGGACGTCCTTGACCCAGGTGCGCAGCGGCGGAGCCTGGCCGTCGATCGCGGTCTTGGCGGTGCGCAGGAAGTTGGACACGCTGACCCCGGGGACCTCGACCGGGTACTGCATGGCCAGGAACAGCCCGGCGCGGGCGCGGGCGTCGACGGACAGCGCGAGGACGTCCTCGCCGTCCAGCGTCACGGTGCCGCTGGTGACGTGATACTTCGGGTGGCCGGCCAGCGAGTACGCCAGCGTCGACTTGCCGGAGCCGTTCGGACCCATGATGGCGTGGGTCTCGCCGCTGGCGACGGTCAGGTCGACGCCGCGCAGGATCTGCTTGGCGCCCTCCTTCGTCTCGACGCTGACGTGCAGGTCGCGGATCTCCAGGGTGGACATGCTGTTCCTTCCAGACTTCTTAGAGCGGGGCGTCGACGTCGACCAGCACGCGCTGGCCGTCGACGGTCACGGGGTAGACGGGGACGGAGCGCACGGCGGGCGGCCCGGTGGGCTTGCCGGTGCGCAGGTCGAAGCGGGAGCCGTGGAGCCAGCACTCGATCGTGCAGTCCTCCACCTCCCCGTCCGACAGGGAGACGGCGCCGTGCGAGCAGATGTCGCTGATGGCGTGGAGCTCTCCGGCGGAGTCGCGCACGAGCGCGACCTCGACCGTGCCGTGCTCAGCCTCCAGCTCGACGCGGAGCGTGCCCTCGACGGGCACGTCCTCGTCGTAGCAGGCCAGCTGGGCGCTCATGCACGCTCCGTCGTGAGGGACACCTCGGAACCCTCGACGTGAGTGATGGCCGTCGTGTCTTCTGACAGCGCGTCGAGCACACTCATCGACTTCTCGAGCTCGCGCTCGATCGCCCCGATGAGGCGCTCCTCGATCGACGGGACGCCGATCTCGTGGATGAGCTCCGCGAAGAAGCCGCGCACCACGAGCCGGCGCGCGTCGGACTCCGGGATGCCGCGGGCGCGCAGGTAGAAGAGCTGCTCGTCGTCGAACCGGCCGGTCGCACTGGCGTGCCCGGCACCCTCGATGAGACCGGTCTCGATCTCGAGGTTGGGCACCGAGTCGGCGCGGGCGCCGTCGGACAGGACGAGGTTGCGGTTGAGCTCGTACGTGTCGGTGCCCTCGGCGGCGGCCCGGATGAGCACGTCACCGACCCACACCGTGTGCGCACCCTCGCCCTGGAGCGCGCCCTTGTACGTGACGCGCGAGATGCAGTTAGGCACCGCGTGGTCGACGAACAGGCGCTGCTCCTGGTGCTGGCCGGCGTCGGCGAAGTACAGGCCGACCATCTTCACGTTCGCGCCCTCGCCGACGAACTCGGCGTCGGGCGTGATCCGCACGACGTCGCCGCCGAGCGTCACCGCGATGTGCTTGACCGTCGCGTCGCGGCCGATGCGCAGCCGGTGCGAGGAGGCGTGCACCGAGCCCTCGGCCCAGTCGTGCACCGTGACGACGGTCAGGTGCGCGCCCTCGTCGGCGACGATCTCGACCGTCTCCGTGAGCGCGGCGTGCCCGACGTGGTCGATGACGACGACCGCCTGCGACAGCGGCTCGGCGTGCACGAGCAGGTGCGTGGCGCTCGGCTCGAGCGCGGCCTCGTGCGTGCCGGCACCCTCGACGCCCTCGATCCGGATCGACGTCACCTCGGAGGCGACGGCCTCCTTGGGGATCGTGACGATCGTGGCGCGCGGGAACGAGGCCCACGCGACGGCCGCGGTGCGGTCGCCGGGCTTGCCGGCCTTGCCGAGGCGGGCGTCGTCGCGCTCGACGATCTCGACCCGCACCTCGGGCGCCTCGACCACGGTCGTGAGCACGCCGTGGCCGTCGAGCACGCCGTCGGTCGCCGCCGCGAACAGCGGTGCCAGCCGGGCGACCGGCGCGAAGCGCCACTCCTCCTCGCGTCCGTTCGGCACCGGGAAGTCGGCGACGTCGAACGAGGTGGGGCGGGACGCCCGGGAGGCCTCGGGAAGCGGCCCGACCCCGTGGCTGTGGCTGCCGTCAGCCGTGGCCCGGGAGTGGTCCGTCGAGAGGTCTGTGGTGGTCGTCATCAGCCGACGGCCCCTTCCATCTGGAGCTCGATGAGGCGGTTCAGCTCGAGGGCGTACTCCATGGGCAGCTCACGGGCGATGGGCTCGACGAACCCGCGCACGATCATGGCCATGGCCTCGGTCTCGGGCATGCCTCGGGACATCAGGTAGAACAGCTGGTCCTCGCTCACGCGCGACACGGTCGCCTCGTGGCCCATCGACACGTCGTCCTCGCGGACGTCCACGTACGGGTACGTGTCCGAGCGGGAGATCTGGTCGACCAGCAGCGCGTCGCAGAGCACGTTCGACGCGGAGTGGTGGGCACCCTCGAGCACCTGGACCAGCCCGCGGTAGGACGTGCGACCGCCGCCGCGCGCGACCGACTTGGAGACGATCGAGCTGGAAGTGTACGGCGCGGCGTGCACCATCTTGGCGCCGGCGTCCTGGTGCTGGCCCGCACCGGCGAACGCGATCGACAGCGTCTCGCCGCGCGCGTGCTCGCCCAGCAGGTAGATGGCCGGGTACTTCATGGTCACCTTGGAGCCGATGTTGCCGTCGACCCACTCCATGGTGGCGCCCTCGGCCGCGGTCGCCCGCTTGGTGACCAGGTTGTACACGTTGTTCGACCAGTTCTGGATGGTCGTGTACCGGACGCGCGCGTTCTTCTTGACGATGATCTCGACGACCGCGGAGTGCAGCGAGTCGCTCGAGTACACCGGTGCCGTGCAGCCCTCGACGTAGTGCACGTACGAGCCCTCGTCGGCGATGATCAGCGTCCGCTCGAACTGGCCCATGTTCTCGGTGTTGATCCGGAAGTAGGCCTGGAGCGGGATCTCGACGTGCACGCCCGGCGGCACGTAGACGAACGAGCCACCCGACCACACGGCGGTGTTGAGCGACGCGAACTTGTTGTCCCCGGGCGGGATGACCGAGCCGAAGTACTGCTCGAAGATCTCCGGGTGCTCCTTCAGAGCAGTGTCGGTGTCGAGGAAGATGACGCCCTGCTCCTCGAGCGACTCCTGGATCTGGTGGTAGACCACCTCGGACTCGTACTGCGCGGCGACGCCGGCGACGAGGCGCTGCTTCTCGGCCTCCGGGATGCCCAGCCGGTCGTACGTGTTCTTGATGTCGTCGGGCAGGTCCTCCCAGCTGGTGGCCTGCTTCTCCGTCGACCGCACGAAGTACTTGATGTTGTCGAAGTCGATGCCCGACAGGTCCGAGCCCCACCAGGGCATGGGCTTCTTGTCGAACAGGCGCAGCGACTTCAGGCGCGTCTTGAGCATCCACTCGGGCTCGTTCTTGAGCGCGGAGATCTCGCGGACCTTGGCCTCGGACAGGCCACGGGTGGCGACCGCCCCGGCTGCGTCGGCATCGTGCCAGCCGTAGTTGTAGTTCCCGATGGAGGCGATGGCCTCGTCCTGGGTCATCTGCGGGGTTGCCGCAGTGCTGTCGGTCTGTGCACTCATGCTGAATGTCCTTCCACGGAGAGCACGGGGTGGGCAGGGGCGGTGGAGATCGGGATGTTCGTGGTGCAGACGTGGCCGCCGCCGGCCAGCGTCGAGAGGCGCTGCACGTGCACGCCGAGGAGCCGGGAGAACGCCCGCGCCTCGGCCTCGCACAGCTGCGGGAACTGGTGCGCGACGTCCTGGACGGGGCAGTGCCCCTGGCACAGCTGCATGGCGGCTCCCCCGGGGGCGGGTCGCGCGGAGGCGGCATACCCGTCCGCGGCGAGGCCGTCCGCCAGCGCGCGGACGCGGGCGGCGACGTCCGGTCCGGCGGCGTCGACGGCGACGGCGTGCCGCTCCTCGAGCTCGCGGACGCGCTGCTCGGCGAAGCCCTGGACGGCCTGCGGGCCGGCGGTCTCGGCGAGGAAGCGGAGCGCCTGCGCGGCGAGCTCGGAGTACCGGTGCGAGAGCGCGGACTGCCCGTGGCTGGTCACGACGTACCGGCGCGCCGGGCGACCGCGACCCTTCGGCCCGTTGGCTCCGTCGTGCACCGTGATCTGGTCCGTGGCCTCGAGGACACCGAGGTGGCGACGGATGCCGGCGGGCGCGAGGTCGAGCTGCGCGGCGAGCTCGGCGGCGGACACCGGACCGGCCGCGGCGATGATCTGGAGCACGCGCTGGCGGGTGCCGGCGTCGAAGTCCGTGGCGGTGTCCGCGGTGGGGTGGTCGACTGCACGCAGCGTCGCGTTCATGCACACCTCCGTCGGGTCTTCGGTACGAGCGGCCGCGCACGGATGTCTGAGAGAAGGGGCCGCGATATTGGCAACATCCTTGTTGCGAATATCCATCCCCGCAAGCAAGGTGAGCCTTCGCTCAGGGTCGCGTCCCTCACACCGGCACCGTCCGGCGAGCGCCCTAGACTTCCCTCTCGTGCCCGACTCCCCCGCGCTCGAGATCTCCGGGCTCGTCAAGCGCTACGGCGGCCGCGCCGTCGTCGACGGGCTCGACCTCGTCGCCCACCGCGGACAGGTGACCGCGGTCCTCGGGCCCAACGGCGCCGGCAAGACCACGACGGTCGAGTGCTGCGAAGGTCTGCGGGAGCCCGACGGCGGCTCGGTGCGCGTCCTCGGGCTCGACCCGCTCGCCGACGCCCGGGACCTGCGCCCGCGGGTGGGGGTCATGCTCCAGGACGGCGGGCTGCCGACCGGCGTGAAGGCGCACGAGATGCTCGCGCACGTCTCCCGGATGTACGCCGACCCGCGGGACGTGGGCGAGCTGACCGAGCGCCTCGGGCTCGGCTCGTTCGCGCGGACCACGGTCCGGCGGCTCTCCGGGGGCCAGCGCCAGCGGCTCGCGCTCGCCGCGGCGATCGTCGGCCGGCCCGAGGTCGTGTTCCTCGACGAGCCGAGCGCGGGCATGGACCCGCAGACCCGGCACGCCGTCTGGGACCTGGTGCGCGAGCTGCGCGACGAGGGCGTCGCCGTCGTCCTCACGACGCACCTCATGGACGAGGCCGAGGACCTCGCCGACCATGTCGTCGTGGTCGACCACGGCCGCGTGATCGCCGAGGGCTCGGTGCCGTCGCTCGTCTCGTCCGCCGACGACCGCACCCTGCGGCTCGAGACCACCCCCGGCCTCGCCCTGCGCGACGCGCTGGGGACGGACTTCGACGTCACCGAGCCGCGCGACGGCTCGTACACGGTCACCGGGGCCGTCGACCCCGAGGCGGTCGCGGCGGTGACGGCCTGGCTCGCCGCGCACGGGGCGCTGGCCACCCGGTTGACCGTCGGGCGTCGCACCCTCGAGGACGTCTTCCTCGACCTGACCGGACGGAACCTGCGATGAGCACGGCAGCCCCGACGACCCAGCGCGTCCTCGCGCAGACCGCGTTCGAGGCGCGCGCCATCCTGCGCAACGGCGAGCAGCTGCTCGTCACGCTCATCGTGCCCGTCCTGGTGCTCGCCGGTCTGTCGAGGGTCACCGCGATCGACCTGGACACCGGCGGCGCCAGCCGGATCGACTTCCTCACGCCCGGCATCCTGGCGCTCGCGGTGATGACGTCGTCGTTCACCTCGCAGGCCATCGCCTCCTCCTTCGACCGCCGGAACGGCGTCCTGCGGCTGCTGTCCACCACCCCGCTCGGGCGCGGCGGGCTGCTCGCGGGCAAGGTGCTGGGCGTCCTCGTGGTCGAGCTCGTGCAGGTGGTCGTGATCGGCGCGGTCGCGCTCCTGCTCGGCTGGCGCCCCGACCCCGCGGGCCTCGTCCTGGCCCTCGTGGCGATCGTCCTGGGCACCGCCGCCTTCACCGCGCTCGCCCTGCTCGTCGCGGGGACGCTGCGTGCCGAGGCCGTCCTCGCGCTCGCCAACCTGCTGCTGCTCGTCCTCGCGGTCGCCGGCGGGGTCGTCATCCCCGCCGAGCAGCTGCCCGGCCCGATGGCCCACATCGCCCTGCTGCTGCCGTCGGGCGCCCTCGGCGAGGCCATGCGCGAGACGCTGATGCACGGCGCCCTACCCGCTTGGTCGGTCGTGGTCCTCGTCGGCTGGACCGCCGCCCTGGGCTGGGGTGCGAGCCGGCTGTTCCGCTGGCACTGAGCACCGTTCCGCTGGCACTGACCGTCGGCACAGAGCGCGGTTCCGTGCGCCGAGCGCTGTGACGCGCCTCGCCCACGGGCCGGTCCGGTGCGTGGTGGCCGGACCGTAGGCTGGTCGTCGTGAGCTCGTCCCCTGCCCTCGACACCCGCCAGTCGACCCTGGACCGGTTCCGCGACCGGTGGACCTGGACCGCCGTGGTCGCCAACCTCGTCGGGCAGATCGTCATCATCGTCACCGGCGGTGCGGTGCGGCTGACGTCCTCCGGCCTCGGGTGCTCCACGTGGCCCCAGTGCGAGCCCGGCCAGTTCACCCCCCAGCTCCACAGTGCGACGTCGTTCCACCCGTACGTCGAGTTCGGCAACCGGACCGTCAGCGTGCTGCTCGTGGCCGTCGCCGCCGTGGTCGCGGTCCTCGTGGTCCTCGACCGGCGCCGGCCGTGGTCCTACCGCCGCCTCGGGCTGGTCCCCGTCGTCGGCGTGCTGATCCAGGCCGTCATCGGCGGGATCACCGTGCTGGTGGACCTGCACCCCGCGATCGTCGGCAGCCACCTGCTCATCTCGATGGCGCTCGTCGCGTTCTCGGCGTGGCTGGTCGTGCGGACCAGCGAGGGCGACGGTCCGGCCGTCCGGCTCGTGGACCGCACCACGACGCTCGCCGTGCGCGCCCTCGTCGCGCTCACCACCGTGGTCCTCGTGCTCGGCGTGGTCGTCACCGGCGCCGGCCCGCACTCCGGCGACGACGAGGTCGGATACCGCTTCGGCGTCGACCCGTGGCTCATGGCCAAGCTGCACGCGGCCTCCGTCTGGGCGTTCGTCGCGGTGCTCGTGGTCGTCCTGGTCCTGCTGCGCCGCCGCGGGGTCCGGGGGCGGCCGTGGACCACGGGTCTGGTGGTCCTCGCCGTCACGCTCGGCCAGGGCGCCATCGGCTACGTCCAGCTGTTCACCGGCCTGCCGATCGCGCTGGTCAACCTGCACATGCTCGGCGCGGCACTGCTCGCGGCTGCGGTCACGTTCTTCGTCGGGAGCCTGCGCACGCGGGGTGCCTGACGTGCTTCGTCCCGGTATCTGCTGTTCTCGTGTCGGTGGTCTCTCCTAGCCTCGAACCATGGCAGACGCGATCACCGCTCAGGGACTCGTCAAGCGATACAAGACCGTCACGGCCCTCGACGGGGTCGATCTGGCCGTGCCCACCGGCTCCGTGCTGGGCCTGCTCGGTCCCAACGGGGCCGGCAAGACGACCATCGTCCGCATCCTCACCACGCTCCTGCGGCCCGACGCGGGCTCGGCCACCGTGGCCGGCGTGGACGTCCTGACCAAGCCGCGGGACGTGCGGCGACGCATCGGCCTGTCCGGCCAGTACGCCGCCGTCGACGAGTACCTCACCGGCTTCGAGAACCTCGACATGATCGGCCGGCTGTACCACCTGGGCGCCAAACGCTCCCGGGAGCGGGCGCGGGAGCTGCTCGCGGCGTTCCGGCTCGAGGACGCGGCAGACCGACCGTCCAAGACCTACTCGGGCGGCATGCGCCGCCGGCTCGACCTCGCCGGCGCGCTCGTCGCGGACCCGCCGATCATCTTCCTCGACGAGCCGACCACCGGGCTGGACCCGCGTGGCCGCACCGAGATGTGGGAGGTGATCCAGAACCTCGTGGCCGGTGGCACCACCCTGCTGCTCACCACGCAGTACCTGGAGGAGGCCGACCTGCTGGCCGACGACATCGTGGTCATCGACCACGGCAAGATCATCGCGCAGGGCACCGCCGACCAGCTGAAGACCCAGGTGGGCGGCGAGCGCCTCGAGCTCACGGTCCGCGACCCCGACACACTGCTGGCCGCCCGGGACCTGCTCGAACCCCTCGGCGTGGGCAAGGCCGCACTCGACGAGGGCCGCCGCACGCTGCTCATGCCGATCAGCGGGGGCGCGCAGGTCCTCACCGAGGCGCTGCGCGTCCTCGACGACGCACACATCGGCATCGACGACGTGGGCCTGCGACGGCCCACGCTGGACGACGTGTTCCTGTCCTTGACCGGGCACGCCAGCGAGGAGGAACCGGAGGCCCGAGCGAGCGAGCCCGACCCGCCCCCGGCTCCGGGTCGTCACGCCGCCGCCCCACAGTCCGTCAGCGGAGGTGCCTGATGGCTGCGCCCACCGTGTTCTCGGACAGCTACGTCGTCGCCAAGCGCAACATCATCAAGATCAAGCGCGTCCCCGACCTGCTGGTCTTCACCACGCTCTCCCCGATCATGTTCGTGCTGCTGTTCGCCTACGTGTTCGGCGGCGCGATCGACGTCCCCGGCGGTGCCGACGCCGACGCCTACCGCGAGTTCCTCATGGCGGGGATCTTCGCCCAGACCGTCATCTTCGGTGCCACCATCACGGGCGCCGGCCTGGCGGAGGACATCAAGAAGGGGATCATCGACCGGTTCCGGTCCCTGCCGATGGCGCCCTCCGCCGTGCTGACCGGCCGCACCATCTCGGACGTCGCCAACAACATCCTGGTGCTCATCGTCATGTCTCTGACGGGCCTGCTGGTGGGCTGGGGCATCCACAGCTCGTTCGGCGAGGCGGCGCTCGGCTTCCTGCTGCTGCTGATCTTCTCGTACTCGATCTCGTGGATCATGGCGTGGCTGGGGATGCTGGTACCCAGCGTCGAGGTGTTCAACAACGCGACGTTCATCGTGATCTTCCCGCTCACGTTCGTCGCCAACACGTTCGTCCCGCTCGAGACGCTGCCGGCGCCGCTCCAGACGTTCGCCGAGTGGAACCCGGTGTCGGCGGTCACGCAGGCCTCCCGCGAGCTGTTCGGCAACATCCCCGAGGGGGTGCCGACCCCGGACGCGTGGCCGCTCCAGAACTCGGTGCTCTACACGCTGATCTGGGCGGCGATCTTCATCATCGTGTTCGTCCCGCTGTCCAACCTCCAGTACCAGCGCTCGACCAGCCGCTGAGCCCGGAGACGACGATGCCGCCCCGAGGGGCGGCATCGTCGTGCTCAGCGACCGTCAGACGGTCACAGCCTCCAGCGTCGACCAGCCGCGTGCCCGGGCCGCCGCGGCGGCGAGCACCCCGGTGACCGCCGTGGGGCTGCGCAGGCGCCCGGACAGCGCCGCATCGACGGCGTCGTCGAGCGGGACCCACACCGGCACCATGCCCGCTTCCTCGTCGGTGCGCGTGTGCAGGTCGGCCTCCGCCACGGGCTGCAGGTCGCGCGCCAGGAACACCCGGATCCGCTCGTCCGACCCGCCGGGCGTGGTGAAGAAGTCCACCAGCCGCCACCAGGAGCCGGCCACCAGGTCGGCCTCCTCGGCGAGCTCCCGTGCAGCGGCCACGGCGAGGTCCTCGTCCGGGACGTCGCGCAGCCCCGCGGGCGGTTCCCACAGCTCGGAGCGCACCGGGTGCCGGTACTGCGAGAGCAGCAGCACGCGGTCGTCGTCGTCGAGCGCGATGACCGCGACCGCACCCGGGTGCGCCACGTACTCCCGAAGCACCTGCGTCTCGCCGAGGTCCACCACGTCGCCGACCAGGTCGAAGATCCGCCCCGCGTGGATCACGTCGTGCGACACGACCGGGCGGGGCGCCTCGACGTCAGCGAGCATCAGGACTCGTCGCCGCGCTGCGCGAGGGCCGCCTCGACGAGCCCGGAGAACAGCGGGTGCGCCCGCGTGGGCCGCGACTTGAACTCGGGGTGCGCCTGCGTGGACACGTAGTACGGGTGCACGTCCTTGGGCAGCTCGACGAACTCGACCAGCGAGGTGTCGGGCGACACGCCGGAGATGACCAGGCCTGCGTCCTCGAGCTTGTCGCGGTACGCGTTGTTCACCTCGTACCGGTGCCGGTGCCGCTCGGAGACGCGCGTGGCCCCGTACGCCTCCGCGACGACGGACCCGGGCGTCAGGACGGCCTCGTAGGCGCCCAGGCGCATGGTCCCGCCCAGGTCACCGTCGCCGCCGACGATCGCCAGCTGCTCGGCCATCGTGGCGATCACCGGGTGCGCGGGGTCGGCGTCGAACTCGGAGGACGACGCGCCGTCGAGCCCGAGGACCGTGCGCGAGTACTCGATGACCATGCACTGGAGCCCCAGGCAGATGCCGAGCGTCGGGATGAGGTTCTCGCGCGCCCAGCGCAGCGCGCCGAGCTTGCCCTCGATCCCCCGGACGCCGAAGCCGCCGGGCACCAGCACGGCGTCGACGCCCTCGAGCGCCAGGCGGGCGCCCTCGGGTGTCTGGCAGTCGTCCGAGGTGACCCAGCGGATGACGACCTTGGTGTCGTGGTGGAAGCCGCCGGCGCGCAGGGCCTCGGTCACGGACAGGTACGCGTCCGGCAGGTCGATGTACTTGCCGACGAGCGCGACCTCGACGCGGTGGGACGGCTGGTGCACGCGGTGGAGCAGCTCGTCCCAGCCCTTCCACTCGACGTCGCGGAACGGCAGGCTCAGCCGCTGCACGACGTAGGCGTCGAGGCCCTCCGAGTGCAGCACCCGCGGGATGTCGTAGATGCTCGGCGCGTCCTTGGCGGTGACGACACCCTCGATGTCGACGTCGCACATGAGCGCGATCTTGCGCTTGGTGGCGTCCGGGACGTCGCGGTCGGCCCGCAGCACGATCGCGTCCGGCTGGATGCCGATGCTGCGCAGGGCGGCGACGGAGTGCTGGGTCGGCTTGGTCTTGAGCTCGCCCGACGGCCCGATGTACGGCACCAGCGAGACGTGCAGGAAGAAGCAGTTGTCGCGGCCCAGGTCGTGACGCACCTGGCGGGCCGCCTCGAGGAACGGCAGCGACTCGATGTCGCCGACCGTGCCGCCGATCTCTGTGATGATCACGTCGATGTCGGAGTTCGCCTGCTGGCGCATCCGCGTCTTGATCTCGTCGGTGATGTGCGGGATGACCTGCACCGTGTCGCCGAGGTACTCGCCACGACGCTCCTTGGCGATCACCTGCGAGTAGACCTGGCCCGTGGTCACGTTGGCCGAGCCCACGAGGTCCACGTCCAGGAACCGCTCGTAGTGGCCGACGTCGAGGTCCGTCTCGGCGCCGTCCTCGGTCACGAAGACCTCGCCGTGCTGGAACGGGTTCATGGTGCCCGGGTCCACGTTGAGGTACGGGTCGAGCTTCTGCATCGTGACGCGGAGGCCACGGGAGCGAAGGAGTCTGCCGAGGCTGCTCGCCGTCAGACCCTTACCGAGGGAGGAGGCGACACCCCCGGTGACGAAGATGTGCCGGGTCGTGGAATCCGACCGCCCGGAGAGTCGATGCGCGCGCTCTGTCACGGGATTCCAACCTACCCGACGATTGCCCGTTACCGGAGCACGGCGCGGGTGAGTCCGGACACGTCGTCGCTCCGGGGCCCGGCGGTCACAACGTCGGCGCGCTCGGGTTCGCGGGGTCCGGGACCCGGTCGACGACGACCGGCCGCGGCTCCGCCTCGATGCTCCGGAAGTCCCGCAGCGTCGCCCGGTCACCCAGAGCGAGCGCACCGGCGACGACGAGGGCGGCGATGATCCCGCCGCCCGCGGCCGCGCCGAGCGCGGTGAGCGGACCGTGGCCGCCGACCTCGGCGACCGCGTCCACGACCCACCGTCCCGCCAGGGCACCGACCCCGGCTCCGAGGACGAGCACCACCGCCGTGCGCGGCAGCCCCGCCGTCGCTGCTCTGCCCGCCGCGCGCCGCAGCAGCACGACCGCGACGACACCCCCGACGAGCATGCCGAGCGAGCTGGCTTGGGCCAGGGCGAGCAGGGTCGCCTCCGGGTCGTTCCCGGCGGGCGCCCGCACCGCTGCGAGCACGGGCGTCGCCACAGCGACGGTCCCCCATCCCGCGACGTTGGCCGTGATGGCGGCGCGCCCGCGCTCGAGTGCGTAGAGCGCCCGCGACGCGTGGAACATGAGCGCGAAGCCGAGCAGGCCCGGCATGAGCCAGGAGATCGTGAGCGTCATGGCACGCAGGCCCGTACCGCCGTCGGCGATGGCCACGAACACGTCCGTGACCGCGGGAGCGGCGGCGGCGACGGCGGCCGCACCGAGGGCCGCGGCGGCCAGCACCGCACGGGCGGTCCCGGACGCCATCCGGGCGAACGCGTCGTGCTCACCCGACGCCGCGCGCTGCGCGAGCCGGGGGAACGTCGACGTGGCCAGGGGCACCACGAGGACCGCGTAGGGCAGCAGGTACACCTGCTGGGACCACAGGTAGACCGACCAGGTGCCGGCGTTCCCGCGCTCGGCGGCCACCAGCAGCGCCACCAGCACCGAGAGCTGCTGAGCGACGAGCGAGCCCACCCCGGCGAACGCGAGGGCGGCCAGGCGCCGACCCGTGCCCGCGGGGAATCGCAGGGTCGGCCGGATGCGTACGCCCAGCCGCCGGACCGGCACGAACATCGGGAAGCACATCGCCGCGACGCCCAGCGTGGTCCCCCACCCGAGCACCGCCAGCGCCTCGGACGTGACTGCCGCGGGGTCGTCGAGCTCCCCGCCGGCGAGCGCCGCGTAGACCAGGTAGGTCGCGATGACGACGACGGACGACAGCACCGGAGCGAACGCCGGCCAGAAGAACTTCTTGTGCGCCTGAAGCACCGCGTAGAGGAGCACCGCGATGCCGTACATGGGCACCTGGACCGCGAAGACGGCGATGAAGTACTGGAGCAGGTCCCGCTGCGCGTCGTCGAGGCGCCCCGGCCACACCGACGCGATGAGCCCGCTGGAGGCCGCGAGTGCGGCGCCGAGAGGCACCAGCACCAGGAGCGTCCAGCCGAAGGTGGCGGACGTGATCGCGTCGATGTCCTTGCGCAGGCCGCGGGCGACGGGCAGCGCGAGCAGCGGCACGAGTGCGCCGGCCAGCGCGCCGCCCGCCGCGACCTCGAAGAGGACGTTGGGCAGCGTGTTGGCCGCGTTGTAGACGCCGCCGATGCTGCCGTCGTGGAACGCGTGCGCCTGGACGAGGTACCGGCCGAACCCGAGCACGCGGCTCAGGACGGTGACGGCGGCGATCATCGCAGCGGCGCCACCGAGACCGGCGAGCGTGCGCCGCGCGGCCGGGCTCACGCGGACCGGTCCGCAGGCGGGTCGACCGGCCGCCGACCCCAGCCGTCCACCTCGCGCAGCACCGGGGTGCGCTCGATGACGCGCGTGAAGCTGATCTTCTCGCTGGCGACGGTGAGCGCCACGACGACCGCGAGGCACGCGAGCCGCACGGGCCGCGGCGTGCTCAGCACCACGGCGGTCCCCAGCGTGGCCCCCAGGGCGTTCGCGCCACCGTCCCCGAGCATGTCCGCCTCGGCCAGGTCCTGGTCCATGGCAGCCCCCACCACGCCCAGCACCGAGGCACCTGCGCCGGCGCCGTCGCCCGGTCCGAGCGCGAGCGGGGCCGCGACGAGCGTGGCCGCCTTGAGCGCGCGTCCCGGGCGCAGGTCGAGCAGGTTCACGAGGTTGGCGCTGGAGGCGATCAGCGCACCCGACGCCGCGACGTCCGCCAGCCAGCCGACCGCCGAGCGCCGCGTGCCGTCCGCGCGGTGCCCCGGCGTGGCCACGGCGGCCGCGACGAGCGCCCCGCCGCCGATGCCGAGCACCTTCAGACCGCCGGTCGTGAGCTCGCCGCGCGCGAGAGCACCGAGGTGGCCGCGCAGCCCCTTGCGTCGCGACGACGTGTCCTCGGCGAGATCGTCGACCAGGCCGAAGGCCGCTCCGGACGCGGTCGCCAGCGTGAGCGCGACGGCCCCGCGTGGCGAGGGCGCGCCGACCAGTCCCCCGGCGAGCAGTCCCGCGGCCGCTGCAGGCCCCTCGAGCAGGCTGATCGGCTCACCGCGGTGGTTGATGCGGGTCCAGCGCGCCTGCCCGCCCGGCGCCTGGTGATCGAACGCTCCCCGCACGACGGCGGTCACTGCACTCGCGACGACACCCGCGAGGACGCGCCGAGGGACGCCTACCGTCATCCTTCGGTCCCGGCGGTGGGCTCCGTACCCTCGGGCAGCCGCGGCGTGCGGTCGACCGGTGGCAGGACCACGGCGGCCGGCAGCGGGGTCTCGTCGTCACCGAAGCCGTAGTGACCGTTGGTGCCGGCGATCCGGCCGGCCAGGGCGAGCGGCACGTTGACCTGCCCGGTGACGATCGCCGTGCCGGAGACGGTGGTGATCGTCGCGGCCAGGTCCTGGTCGGCGAGCACGGCGTCGGTCAGGCTGCCCTCGCCGCGAGGGCCGTCGGCGAGCACCGCGCCGGACGAGAGCTCCTGCGCGGCGCTGAGGACCGCGAGCTGGGCCTCGACGGTCGACTCCGACAGCTCGGGGCTCGGCGTCGCTTCCGTGGTCGGCTCCTCGCGGGGTACGCCGATGACCACGATCGCGTCCGCGGGGACCGTGACCTCGTCGGCCACGGTCACCAGCGGGCTGTCGCTCTCGCTCGACGAGAGCAGCTGGAGCAGCACCGAGGCGTCGTCGGAGAGCACGTCCGGGTTGGTGGGGTCCGACGTGACGAGCGCCTGCACCAGGGCGGAGGCGAGCTCCCCCTCGACACCGGCGTCGTCGGCCGGGACCGGGTCGAGGTACGTGAGCAGCTGTCCGACCAGCGCCTGGCGGAACGTGCGCGCGTCCGGGTCCATCCAGGTCTCCGTCAGGGTGACGTGCGCCGTCACGCTGGCACCGGCCTGCGTCAGCCGCGCGTCGATCGCGGTGCGGATCGACTCGTCGACCTCACCGAGCGCCACGACGGCGACCCGACGGTCCGTCAGCGTGCCGTCCAGAAGCTGCGGGCCGGCCGCGTCGATGTAGGTCTCGGCGTCCTGAAGGTCGCTCGACGTGGTGTCGAGCTCGGCCCGGAGCGCGTCCTTCTCCCCGCGGAGCTGCTCGACCTGGCCCGTGAGGGTGTCGCCGATCGTCTCCTTCAGCGGACCGGCACCCAGCGCGATGCCGACGGCCAGCGCCAGGAAGACCGAGATGAGCGAGACGATGTGGTAGCGGAAGTCGATCACGGTGCGAGGTCTCCGTCGGGTACGTCACCGGCGTTCGCCGGGACCAGGTGCAGGGCGAGGGCGGCGGCTGTGCTCGTCCGAGGGCTCATCCGAGGCGTCATCCGAACAGACCGCTCACCCACGACGTGATGTCGTCGATCCGGGCGCCCGAGAGGCCGATCAGGGTCTGGCCTGCCGCGGTCGACGCCAGCGCCACGCCGAGGGCGAGGAGTCCGGCGAGGACCAGGAGCGTCAGCTGGAGGTTGGAGATGCGGTTCCGGTAGAGCCGCGAGACGCCCTTGGCGTCGACGAGCTTGCTGCCGACGCGCAGGCGCGTGAGGAAGGTGCTCGCCATGCCGGAACGGCCCTTGTCGAGGAACTCCACCAGCGTGGCGTGCGTCCCCACCGCGACGATCAGCTCGGCGCCCTTGTCGTCGGCGAGCAGCATCGCGACGTCCTCGCTGGTGCCGGTGGCCGGGAACACGACGTGCTTGACGTCCAGCTGCTCGACGCGGGCGAGACCCGGCGCGCGGCCGTCGCGGTAGGCGTGCACCACGACCTCCGCGCCGCACATCAGGGCGCGGTCGGACACGGAGTCCATGTCGCCGACGATCAGGTCGGGCTTCCAGCCGGCGTCGAGGATCGCGTCCGCTCCCCCGTCGACCCCGATGAGCACAGGCCGGTACTCGCGGATGTACGGCCGCAGCGTGACCAGGTCTTCCTTGTAGTGGTAGCCGCGGACCACGATGAGAACCTGCCGGCCGTCGATCACGGTCGAGATGTCGGGCACGCCGACACCGTCGAGGAGCAGGTCCCGCTCGCGGCGCAGGTAGTCCATGGTGTTCGCGGCGAACGACTCCAGCTGCACGGAGAGGCCGGCGCGGGCCTCCTCCATCGCGGCGGCAACCGTGGCCTCGGTCTGCAGGACCCCTTCGGCGACGAGCGTCTCGCCGTCGTAGACGGCACCGTCCACCATGCGGAGCCGGTGGCCCTCGGTGAGAGACATGACGTCCGCGCCGAGGTCGTCGATCAGCGGGATCCCGGCCTCGATGAGGATCTCCGGGCCGAGGTTGGGATAGCGGCCCGACGTCGAGCGCGCGGCGTTGAGCACCGCGGCCGGCTGGCACGCCACCAGCGCCTCGGCGGACACGCGGTCGAGGTCCAGGTGGTCGATGACCGCGATGTCACCGGGGCGCAGACGCTTGGTCAGCCCCTTGGTCCGGGGGTCGACACGTGCCGGACCGGCGACGACGCCGGCTTCGGGCAGGGCGGTGCGTTTGCGCAGGGAGGCTCTCATCGCCGCTCATCGTCCCACGGACGAGAGCTCGAGCAGTTCTGCGGCGTGCGTCCGCGCGGCGTGCGAGTCCTCCTGACCGGACAGCATGCGGGCGAGCTCACGTACGCGGTCCTCCTGCGTGACCAAGCGCACGTCCGACTCGGTGACGACGTCGACACCGTCGGCGGTCGACTTGGTGACCACCAGGTGCCGGTCCGCGAACGCCGCGACCTGCGCGAGGTGGGTGACGACGAGCACCTGGCTGCCCTGCGCGAGGGACGACAGCCGCCGTCCGACCTCCACCGCGGCACGGCCGCCGACGCCCGCATCGACCTCGTCGAACACGAACGTCCCGGGCCGCGTGGCGCCCGGCGCGGTGGCCAGCGCGACCTCGATGGCCAGCATGACGCGGGAGAGCTCGCCACCGGACGCCCCCTTGCCGAGCGCCCGGGCCGGCGCACCCGCGTGCGGCACCAGCAGCATCTCGACCCTGTCGGCGCCGTGCGGTCCGGGCTCGTCGGCAGGCTCGACGACGACGCGCAGCTCGGCCCCGCCCATCGCGAGGCCCGCGAGCTCGTCGGACACCACCGTCGACAGCCGCTCGGCGCCGGCGCGTCGGCCGCTCGTCAGCTGCTCCGCGAGCGTGCCGAGCTCGGCGTCGAGGCGAGCGCGGTCCTCCCGCAGCTCGTCGATCCGCCCCTCGCCGCCGTCGAGGTCCAGCAGCCGCCGGCCGGCGGTGTCCGCCCAGGCCAGCACCTCGGCGATCGTCGACCCGTAGCTCCGGGTCAGGCTGCCGAGCTCCGCGCGACGACGCTGGGCGGCCTCGAGCCGCAGCGGGTCGGCCTGCAGGTCCTCCAGGTAGGCGGCGAGGTCGGTCGAGACGTCCGCGAGCAGGTACCCCGCCTCGGCGATGCGCGTGGCGAGCGCGGCGAGTGCGGGGTCGTGGCTGCCCTCGTGCTCGAGGAGCCGACGCGCGAGCTCGATGGTGCCGACGGCGGCGGACCCGTCGGCCCCGTCGTCCTCGCCGACGAGCGCCGTGTGCGCGCCCGCGGCGGCGGTCCGCAGGTCCTCCGCGTGCGAGAGCCGCTCGACCTCGTCGGCCAGCGTCACGTCCTCGTCCGGCTGCGGGTCCACCCGTTCGACCTCGGCCAGCCCCAGACGCAGGAGCTCCGCCTCGCGCGTGCGGTCCCGCGCGCGGTCGACGAGGTCGGTGAGCTCCGCATCCACCCGCGCACGCTGCGCCCAGGCACCGCGGTAGCTCGCGAGAAGCTCACGGTGTGCCGCACCGACGAACTCGTCCAGCGCCTCGCGCTGCACGGCGGGCGAGCGGAGCCGAGCCTGGTCCGCCTGCCCGTGCACCGTGACCAGCTCGTCCGCCAGCTCCGCCAGGAGCCCCTGGGGCACCGACCGTCCGCCCACGTACGCGCGTGACCGCCCCGTGGTGCCGTCGGAGCCCGCGCCGACGGTCCGCAGCAGGACCAGGCTCCCGTCGTCGTCCAGGTCGGCGCCCGCCTCGGCGGCGCGGGCGAGCGCGGGAGCGCCAGGGTCCAGCACCACGCGTCCCTCGACGGACGCGGTCGCCGACCCGACCCGCACCGTGGCCGGGTCCGCCTTGCCGCCGAGCAGCAGGTTGAGCGCCGTCAGCACCATCGTCTTGCCCGCACCCGTCTCGCCCGTGAGCACGGTGAGCCCGGGACCGAGCTCGACGTGCGCGCGGCCGATCACCCCGAGGTTCTCGATCCGGATCTCCTCGATCACGGCCGCACCTCCGGGTGGATGGAGCGCGTGGGCCGGGGTGCGCTGGGCCGCCCCCGCCAGCCGTCGACCGGCAGCCCGAACTTGTTCACGAGCCGGGTGGTGAACGGCGCCGGGGTCAGTCGCGCCAGGCGCACCGGGACGTCGCTGCGGGTCACCTCGACGCGCGAGCCCTGGGGTACCTCGAGCCGACGACGCCCGTCGAGCGTGACCAACCCCGCCGCCGGCGAACGCTCCAGGACCTCGATCGCGAGCGTGCTGCGGGGCCCGACGACCAGCGGCCGGGCGAACAGCGCGTGCGCGGAGATGGGCACCAGGATCATGCCGTCCACGTCCGGCCACACCACGGGCCCGCCGGCGGAGAACGCGTGCGCGGTGGAGCCGGTGGCGGTCGCCGCGACGATCCCGTCGCAACCGAACGACGACAGCGGGTGGCCGTCGACCTCGAGGAGCACCTCGAGCATGCGAGAGCGGTCGACCTTCTCGAGCGCCGCCTCGTTGAGCGCCCACCCGGTGCCGGTGCTGCCGTCGGGACGGAGCACCCGCACGTCCAGGGTGCCGCGCTCCTCGACGTCGAACTCGCCGGCGGTCAGCCGCCGCACCGCCTCGCCGACGTCCTCGCGCTCGCTCTCGGCGAGGAACCCGACGTGCCCCAGGTTCACACCGAGCAGGGCGACGGACGAGCCGCGGGTGAGCTCCGCGGCCCGCAGGATCGTGCCGTCGCCACCGAGCACGATCGCCAGCTCGAACGGCGGCAGGCTGGTGGCGTCTGCGTCCTCGGCGGCGAGCACGGGCTCGACGCCGGCGCGCTCGAGCTCGCGCACCACCTCGCGGGTGGCCGCCACGGCCTCCTCGCGGCCGCCGTGGGTGACCACCAGGGCGCGCCGGGTCATCGGTCCGCCTCCCCGCCCGCGAGCACCGCGGAGGTGATCCGGTCGACGGGGACCTCGACGGCACCCGCGACGTCCGGACGGCGGAACCACACGAAGAACTCGACGTTGCCGCTGGGGCCAGGCAGAGGGCTGCGCACGACGTCCCGCACGGCCAGCCCGAGCTCGGCGCCCGCGCGCGCGACGCCCAGCACGGCGTCGACCCACAGACCCGGCAGACGCACCACGCCGCCCGACCCGAGTCGCTCGCGCCCGACCTCGAACTGCGGCTTCACCATCAGCAGGAGGTCGGCGTCGTCACGGGCGACCTCGACGAGGGCAGGAAGAACGAGCGTGAGCGAGATGAACGAGAGGTCGGCGACGACCAGCTCCGGAGCGGGGGTGACGTCACCGCGCGTCAGGCTGCGGACGTTGACGCCCTCGCGGACGTCGACCCTCGGGTCCGCGCGCAGCTCGTCGACCATCTGGTCGTGGCCCACGTCGACCGCGACGACCACGGCGGCACCCCGGCGCAGCAGCACGTCGGTGAACCCTCCGGTGCTCGCGCCGGCGTCGAGGCAGTGTCGACCGTCGACCACCGGGCCGTCGGCGCCGAGCGCGTCGAGCGCACCCGCCAGCTTGTGACCGGCGCGCGAGGCGTACCCCGGGTCGGCGTCGTCGGACCGGACCGTCACCTCGCGCTCGTCGGTCACCTGTGCGGCGCTCCGCGAGACCTCGGAACCGTCGACGGTCACTCGGCCGGCCGCGATGAGCTCACCGGCGTGCCGACGCGACCGGGCCAGGCCGCGGCGCACGAGCTCGGTGTCGAGGCGTGTGGTCACCGCGGGTCAGCCCTCCGCGTCCGCGAGCCGGTCCTGGAGCGCCCCGTGGACCGCGTCGAACACCGCCACGTGGGCTCGCAGCGGCTGGTCCTCGAGACCCACCAGCGTCGACAGCGCCTCGTCGACCGCCGCGTCGGAGGTCGACTCGAGCTCCGACGCCCGTGCCGGTGCCGCTTCCATGCCGGTCTCGCTCACTGCGCCGCTCCTGACGTGGTCGTGTCCCGCCGTGGTCCCTGTGCGCGCCGACCTCGGCAGGCGCCCCCGCTGCACGGAGTCCGGGACCGCGCCCACGCTACCTGGCGGAGCCGACGTCGACCGGTCGCCACACACAGGCGCGACCGGTCCTCGTCACGGGCTCGCGAGGTCCGTCGCCAGCTCGGGGACCGAGCTCGGGTCGAGCTCCGCTCCGCCGTCGACGGAAGCCCAGGCCGCGGCGCACGCGGCGCGGACCACGTCGACCTGGCCCTCGACGGACGTGTCGGCAGTGCGGCCGAGCTCGAGCCGGCCGTCGACCACCCGCGCCGACGCGTCCCGCACGGTCCACCAGCCCTCCGCGGCCTGGTGCGGCTCCGGGTGCGCGACGAGCAACGAGCGCAGGTCCGCGCCGATGAGGTGCGGCCGCTCCCCCGGCACGGCGAGCACGTCGTCACGCGCCGAGCTCACGCCGGTCAGCACGTGCAGCCCGATGTAGCCGCCCGCGCGCGCACCGCCCAGGTCCGTGTCGAGCCGGTCGCCGATCACGAGAGTCTCGCGCGCGCCGACCCGCTCCACGGCCATCTGGTACATGGTCGGTGAGGGCTTGCCCGCGCTGTCCGGCACGACGCCCGTCGCCGCCTGCACGGCACCGACGAGCGAACCGTTCCCCGGTGCGAAGCCCCGTGCCGTCGGCAGGCTCAGGTCGAGGTTCGACGCCACGTGCCATGCCCCGCGGCCGACGGCATAGGCCGCCTCCGCGAGCTGCGGCCAGCCCACCTCGGGCGAGAAGCCCTGCGCGACCGCCGCGGGCTCGTCGTCGGCGGAGTGCACGACCTCGTACCCGGCCAGCCGCACGGCCGTGACCAGCCCGGCACCGCCGACGACCAGCACCTTCGACCCGCGCGGCAGCCGCGTCCGCAGCAGCTGCGCGGCCGCCTGCGCGGCGGTCATCACCTCGGAGGCGTGCGTGACGATCCCGAGGTCTGTGAGCTGGTCCGCGACCGACTCGGGCTCGCGCGACGCGTTGTTGGTGACGAACACCAGCCGCATCCCGCGCTCCCGCGCCGCAGTCAGCCCCTCGGCCGCACCGTCGATCGGCTCGTGACCGCGGTAGGCCACCCCGTCCAGGTCGACGAGCGCGAGGTCGAACCGGTCCGCCAGCGGCGTGTCCGAGCCGATGAGCCCGCCCGTCACCGACCGCCCTCCGCCTCGTCCGACTCCTGACCGCCCAGCAGGTTCTCCGGCTCGTCGAGCGTCCGGCCGTCGGCTGCACCGGCGTCGACGTACTCGTCCGGCTCGTCGGCCGTGGCGTCGTCCGCCTCGTCACTGCCATCGCTGGCGTCCTCGGCTCCGTCGACGACGTCGTTCTCCTCGTCGTCGGCGTCGTCATCCGTGTTGCGTGCGCTGTCGTCCGGGACGGTCGGTGCGGTGGCGTCCGCGACGGCCAGTGCGCTGTCGTCTGCGGCGGCCGGCGCCTCGAAGGCGTCCTCGTCGTACTCGCCGTCCTCGTCGAACTCGCTGAGGTCGAACGAGACCACCTCGTCCTCCACCTCGACATCGCCTGCGGCCTCGTCGAGCTGCTCCTGCGTGTACGGGGCCAGCTCGGCGGCGGCCTCGTCGGCACGCCCGGCTGCCTCGAGCGCAGTCGACCGCGCCTGAGCCACCCGCACGGCGACCAGACCGGTCGCCGCCCGCACCGCAGCGGTCGAGAGCGCCGCCACGGCCGCATCGGGCTGCTCGAGGTCCAGCCGCGCGCCGCTGACGACGATCGCCAGCTCGATGCTCGACTCGGCGTCGAGCGTGTCGGCCTCCGGCTCCTGCGCCAGGGCGAGTGCGCGCTCGGGCCTGCCCAGGCCACGCTCGCAGTCGGCCATGATCGCCAGGTGCTCCGAGGACCCGTTGAGCCGCCGCACCGTCCGCAGCTCGCGCAGCGCCTCGGCGTATCGGCCCGTCCGGTAGGCGGCCAGTCCGGCTGCCTCCCGCACGACGTCGACGCGACCCGCACGACGGACCGCAGCCTGCGCGTGCTCGTACGCCAGCTCCGGCTCGGTGTCGAGCAGCCGGCCGACCATCACCAGGTGACGACCGACGCCGTCGGCGTTGTCCTTGCTCAGCGTGCGCAGCCGGCCGCGGACTGCCCGGTCCAGGTCGCTGAACACGACCTCGTCCGGGATCTCGGGCGCGACGGCGCGCTCTTCCTGCGGGGGACGCGTGAGACGGCGGTCGTCGCCGCCCTCGCGACGCTCCCCGTTGGCGCCTGCGTGCGGCGCGGAACGGTCGTCCCGAGCCGGCCGGCCGCCCGGGCCGCGGCGGTCACCCGTCGCCGGTCGGTCGGCACGGTTGCCGGCCGCGGGCGGACGGGACGAGGACGTGCGCTGCGGACGGTCGCCCGTGGGGCGCCCGTTGCGGTCCTCGTACGAGGGACGCTGACCGGACGACGCCGGACGGTCCCCGGACGGTCGCCGGTCGGAGCCGCTGCGCTCACCGGACGACCGACCATCGCGAGCATCCGGACGCCCAGCGCCGGAACGATCACCGTAGGACGGCCGGTCACCCGAAGGACGGCCACCACCAGAACGATCGCCGTACGAGGGCCGGTCACCATCGGGCCGCTGGCCGTAGGACGGCCGGTCACCCGAAGGACGGCCACCACCAGAACGATCGCGGTCACCGTAGGACGGGCGGTCGCCCGAGGGACGGCCACCGCCGGAGCGGTCACCGTACGAGGGGCGGTCACCCGAAGGACGCCCTCCAGTTGAGCGGTCACCGTACGAAGGCCGGTCACCCGAAGGGCGCTGGCCGTAGGACGGG
>NZ_JABMCI010000004.1 GCF_013359775.1 Cellulomonas humilata
CACCCCGGCCGCGACCGTGCCCATCGAGACCAGGGCGTCGGCCTGCCGCACCACCCGGGACGCCTCACCCAGACCGGACCGGGTCACCCGGGCGTGGGCCGCCTCGAACGACCGGTCCCCCGGCCGCAAACTGTCCCCCGCATCGCGGTCCGCGACCAGCAGGTGCGCCCGTGCCTCGGCCAACGCCGCCTCCGAGGCCCGCACCACCGCCAGCACCGACGCCCGGTCCGCACCCGTCCACGCCCGCGAATCCCGAGCCACGACAGCCAG
>NZ_JABMCI010000005.1 GCF_013359775.1 Cellulomonas humilata
ACCGTGGCACCGGCGACCCTGGAGGACGGCACCCCGGTGCCCATGACGGAACTCGCCCGGGCGCTGTGCGAGGCGGACATCACCCGGATCGTCATGTCCGCCGAGAGCCTCCCGCTGGACGTCGGCCGCACCAAGCGGTTGTTCACCACCGCGCAACGACGCGCCGCGATCGTGCGCGACGGGCAGTGCACCTGGAACGGGTGCGACCAGCACGCGTCCCGCTGCGAGGTGCACCACATCCGCTGGTGGGACCGAGACA